>JAKOUY010000040.1 GCA_029782355.1 Actinomycetes bacterium | reverse complement strand
CATCCAGTTCGTCAGGCACGACTCGGTGATCCCGAAATCGTGCGCGATGTCCTTGATCCGCACACCAGGCTCACGACTCCGGGCCACACGAACGACATCCTCCCGGAACTCCTTCGGATACGGCTTGGGCATGTGAACATCCTCTCAGCGGTGCCTCCCAGCACCACACATCAGATGTCACCTCCGCGCGCGGCAGTCCCGAAAGTGCGTGTCACCGCACTGAAAATCGGGTGTCACTCCACTGAAATCTCGGCGTCACTTCCGCTGAAATCTCGGAGTCACTTCACATCAGCTGCAGCCGCTGGTGTTGCCGCAGCTCGGGCAGGCGTGGCACGAGCCGGCGCGGACCATCTGCACGCCGCACTGCATGCACATCGGGGCGTCGCTGTGACGCACCGCCGGCTTGGGCGTGATCGCCGCCGGGGCCGCCGTCGCCGACGGCTCCGGGCGGGCGATGCCCTGCGGGTTGGTGAGGTCGTTGTTCGGCGCCGGGCTGGCCAGGCCGAGGTCCATCTGCTGGGCCAGTTCGGACGCCGACGGCACCGACTTGGGGTCGGCCACCATCTCCGAGCCGGTGTGGGTCTCGATCACGCTCTCCTCCACGCCGGGCAGCGTCGGCTGGGTGCGCTCGTCGACCGAGAAGATGCCCAACTCGGCGCGCTCCTCGTAGGTCAGGTACTCCAGGCCGAGGCGGCGGAACAGGTAGTCCATGATCGAGCTGGCGAAGCGGATGTCCGGGTCGTCGGTCATCCCCGCCGGCTCGAAGCGACTGTTGACGAACGCCTCGACGAAGGCCCGCAGCGGCACGCCGTACTGCAAGCCGTAGCTAATGCTCTTGGCGAAGGCGTCCATGATCCCCGACAGCGTGGAGCCCTGCTTGGAGACCGTGAGGAAGATCTCCCCCGCCCGGCCGTCGGCGTACTCGCCGATGGTGGCGAAGCCCTTGCAGTCGGCGACGCGGAACTCGAAGGTCCGGCTGCGCCGCGACCGCGGCAGCTTCTGGCGGACCGCATGGGGGACGTGGACGATCTTCTCGACGATCCGCTCGACCACGTGCGCCGGACTGGCCTCGGCCACGACGGCGGGGGCCGGGGCGTCGTCCTTCTTGGCCGTCGACAGCGGCTGGGCGACCTTGCAGTTGTCGCGGTAGATCGCCACCGCCTTCAGGCCGAGCTCCCAGGACAGCATGTGCAGGGCCTCGACGTCCTCGATGGTCGCCTCCTCCGGCATGTTCACCGTCTTGGAGATCGCCCCCGACAGGAACGGCTGCACGGCACCCATCATCCGCACGTGACCCTCGTAGTGGATGGTGTTGTCGCCCATCGAGCAGGCGAACACGGGCACGTGCTCGGCCGCCAGGTGCGGGGCACCGAGGATCGACTTGTTGGTGTCGATGTAGGCAACGACGTCGTCGATCTGCTGGGCGGTGTAGCCCAGCTTGCGCAGCGCCCGCGGGATGGTCTGGTTGACGATCACCATCGTGCCGCCGCCGACCAGCTTCTTGAACTTGACCAGTCCGAGATCGGGCTCGATCCCCGTGGTGTCGCAGTCCATCATCAGCCCGATGGTGCCCGTGGGCGCCAGCACGCTGGCCTGGCTGTTGCGCACCCCGTACTCCTCGCCGTCGCGCACGGCGTTGTCCCAGGCGTGCTGGCCGGCGAGCACGAGCTCGGCCGGCACCGCCTCGGCACCCTCGATGTGCCGGCTGGCGTCCCGGTGCATGCGCAGCACGTGCAGCATGTGCACCTCGTTGTCGTCGAACCCGGCGAACGGTCCCATCCGGCTGGCGGTGCGGGCACTGGTGGCGTAGGCGTGTCCGGTCATCAGCGAGGTGATCGCCGCCGCCCAGGCTCGCCCCTCGACCGAGTCGTAGGGCAGGCCGAGGGCCATCAGCAGCGCGCCGAGGTTGGCGTAGCCGAGGCCCAGCTGGCGGAAGATCCGGCTGTTCTCGCCGATCTTCTCCGTCGGGTAGTCGGCCCGACCGACCAGGATCTCCTGGGCGGTGAACATCACCTCGATGGTGTGCATGTAGGCCTCGACATCGAAGTCCTTGGACTCGTCGAGGTACTTGAGCAGGTTGATCGACGCCAGGTTGCAGGCGCTGTTGTCGATGTGCATGTACTCCGAGCACGGGTTGGATCCGTTGATCCGCCCGGTCGTGTGGGCGGTGTGCCACTTGTTGATCGTGGTGTCGAACTGCAGGCCCGGATCGGCGCACTCCCAGGCGGCGGTGGCGATCTGGCGCCACACGTCACGTGCTCGGGTGGTGCGGATCGGGCTGCCGTCGAGCACGCCGCGGAACGTCCAGTCCTCGTCGCCGACGACGGCATGCATGAAGTCGTCGCTGACGCGCACGGAGTTGTTGGCGTTCTGGTACTGGATGGAGAACGAGTCGGCGCCGTCGAGATCCATGTCGAAGCCGGCGTCGCGCAGGACCCGGGCCTTGCGCTCCTCCTTCGACTTGCACCAGATGAACTCCTCGACGTCGGGGTGATCGACGTTGAGGATGACCATCTTCGCCGCCCGGCGGGTCTTGCCCCCGGACTTGATGGTGCCGGCCGAGGCGTCGGCGCCGCGCATGAAGCTCACCGGTCCCGAGGCTGTGCCGCCGCCGTTCAACAACTCGTAGCTGGAGCGGATGTTCGACAGGTTGATGCCCGAACCGGAGCCGCCCTTGAAGATGATCCCCTCTTCCTTGTACCAGTTGAGGATCCCGTCCATCGTGTCCTCGACGGCCAGGATGAAGCAGGCGCTGGCCTGCTGGGGCACGCCCGGAACGCCGATGTTGAACCACACCGGGCTGTTGAACGCCGCCCGCTGGGTGACGAGGATGTACTTCAGCTCGTCGCTGAAGGCCTCGGCCTCGGCCGGATCGGCGAAGTAGCCACCCTCGGAGCCCCACCGGGTGATCGTGTCCGCCACCCGATCGATCACCTGGCGCAGCGAGGACTCCCGCTGCGGCGTGCCCAGCGTGCCGCGGAAGTACTTCTGGGCGACGATGTTCGTGGCGTTCAGCGACCACGACACCGGGAACTCGACGCCGGTCTGCTCGAAGGCGACCGTGCCGTCCTTGTAGTTGGAGATCCGGGCGTCGCGCCGCTCCCAGGCGACCTGGTCATAGGGGTGGGTCCCGGGCGTGGTGAAGTGCCGGGTGATGCCGATTGCCAGGCGGTCGGGGGCCAGCGACATGGTGGATGCTCCTTGGGCGAGTCGACGTGGAGGCGGCGGTGCGACCACGGCGGTTGAGAGACAACGTGTGAGACACAACATGTGGTGGCTGGAGGACCGTGATCCGCCCGATCACCACAAGGGGAAGTAACTACAGCATTGTAGTTACCCGCTTGTCAAGCGTCTCCGTCGGCGGCACGGAGTCGCAGGTCCTGGGACCTTGCCTCCCCAGCAGGAGGCGCCGGCGCGGCCCGTCTGGACCGTTGCCCTCACCCGCTGCTGTCCATCCACGCTCCGTGCCGCCGACGAACCGCCACCCAGGTTACGGCCATGTCCTTGTGCATCGAAAGAGGACAACCCTGTGAATTGGCGCCCACCCTCCTGTGGGCGAGGTGTGGGTGGCTGGGTGAACGACGAGTGACCGGACCGCACCGTCGGGGTGAATGCCCACGTCGGTCCACAGGGTTGTCCACAGCTGGACCGGGGACGGTCAGCGTCCACCCACCGGGCTGACCTGGACCGGGATGGCGTTCAGCGTCGAGGTGGCCGACAGCGGATCGATCGCCCGGTCGTCGGTCAGCAGGTTGCTGTTCACCCCGGCGTGCTCGGCGGCGACCCGCAGGCGGGTCCCGTCGACCCCGTGGCCCCAGCCGTGCGGCAGGCTGACCACGCCCGGGCGGATCTCGTCGGTCACCTCCACCGGGACCTCCACACTGCCCACCCGGCTGGTCACCCGGGCGACGCCACCGTCGAGCACGCCCCACGCCGCCGCGTCGTCCGGGTGCACCAGCAGCGTGCATCGCGGCCGTCCGGACACCAGCACGGACACGTTGTGCATCCACGAGTTGTTGCTGC
This sequence comes from Actinomycetes bacterium, assembly GCA_029782355.1. Lineage (GTDB taxonomy): Bacteria > Actinomycetota > Acidimicrobiia > Acidimicrobiales > Ilumatobacteraceae > JAKOUY01. The sequence continues at coordinate 308,078 of JAKOUY010000040.1, read as the reverse complement.
GCAGGTGGCGCCGGCCGACCAGCAACGCCGAGCCGGGCCCCCGCTGCCGAGCCCCGCCGAGCAACTCGGCGCGCACCCGCTCGAGGTCGACCAGGACCGCCGGTGGAGCGAGCTCCACCCGCCCGCTGGCGGTCCGCAGGAGACCCGGCAGGCGCGGGCGCAGCGGACCGAGGTCGATGCCGTGCGGATGTTCGATCAGCCGGTCGAGGGTCAGCCCGTCCGGACGGGCTCCGAACGCGGCTCCGTACGGCCCCAGTTGGACCATCACGTCGAGCAGCGCCTCCGGTCCGCGACGATCCCCGATCAGGGCGATCAGCTCGTCGGGATCACGGCCGGCAACGACCGATGCATCGTCCTGCGTGGCCGAACGCACCAGGCCGGCGACTGCCAGCCCGGTGACGACGTCCGGATCGGCCTCGGCCCCGGCACCCTGGGCGATCAAGGCCAGCTTGGCGAGGATCTCCCACTCGTCGGGCCGGCCGGGCTCCAGCGGGAGCACCGCCGGGCTGTAGTTGGCCACGTTGCGAACGAAGAACGGGGCCAGGGCCGCGTCGAAGTGACTGCGCTGCAGCGCCGAGGGTGGTGGCAGGACGATGTCGGCGTGGCGGGTCGTCTCGTTGAGGTAGATGTCGACGGCGATCATCAACTCGAGCTCGTCGAGCGCGGCGTCGAGCGCGGCCCCGTGAGGCGTGGACAGCACCGGGTTGCCGGCGACCGTGATCAGGGCGCGCAGCTGGCCCTCCCCGGGGGTGACGATCTCCTCGGCCATCGCCGCCGCCGGGTGCTCGCCGAGCACCACCGGATGACCGCTGACCCGGCTGCGCCGGCTGCCAGCGTGGAAGCCTCGCCGACCGCCCGAGCCGCCGCCGACCGGGCTGGCCGCCGGCTCGGCGAACATCGCCCCGCCCGGACGATCGAGGTTGCCGGTCACCGTGTTGACCAGGTCGATCAACCACGACGTCACCGTGCCGAATCCGGCGGTGGTGGTGCCGATCCGGCCGTAGACGACCGCGCTCGGCGCATCGGCCAGCATCCCCGCCAGGCGGTGCATGTCGGTCGCCGGAATGCCGGTGACGTCGGCCACCGACTCGGCGGTCAGGCCGGCCACGGCCGCCACCGCCTCGTCCAGACCGTCGACGTGGCCGGCCAGGTGCTCCCCCGGGTCGATCCGGCCGGCGGCGGCCAGCGAGTTGACCACCGCGGCCAGGGCCAGGGCGTCGGTGCCCGGGCGGATCGGCAGCCACCAGTCGGCCTCCTGCGCCGTCCGGGTCCGCACCGGGTCGAGGACCACGAGCGTCCCGCCCCGGGCGCGCAGCGCGGCCAGCCGCCCGGGGACGTCCGGTGTGGTGCACAGGCTGCCGTTGGAGACCATCGGGTTGGCCCCGATGACGACGAGCAGGTCGGTGCGATCGAGGTCGGGCACCGGCACGGCGACGGGCGAACCGAACACATGGCCCGCCGCCACCTGGCGCGGCCACTGGTCCACCGTCGAGGCGGTGAACCGCACCGGATTGGCCAGCGCCTGGCTGAACGGGCGGCCGAACAGCATGGCCCCGAGGCTGTGGGCCACCGGGTTGCCGTGGTAGGTGGCGATGGCCTGGCGACCGTGGCGGTCGATCACCTCGGTGAGCCGGCGCTCGACCTCCGCCCAGGCCTCGGCCCAGCTGACCTCGACGTGCACCCCGTCGCGGCGGACCAGTGGGCCGCGCAGCCGATCGGGATCGTCGTGGAGCTGCTTGAGCGTCGACCCCTTCGGGCAGATGAACCCGGCGCTGAACACGTCGTGGCGATCACCGCGGATCCGCACCACAGTGTCGCCCCGCACGGTGATCTCCAGCCCGCACGTCGCCTCGCACAGCGGGCAGGTCCGGAAGGCGATCCGCTCGGTGCTCGGTCGGGGCTCGTCGGGTGCCATGGGTCATTGTCGCACGCCTTGCCGCCCGCACCGTGGCCCGGCCAGGATGGCGTGATGAGCGTGGTCAAGATCAATGCCATCGACGTGCCTGCCGGCGCCGGCCCCGAACTCGAGCAGCGCTTCGCCGCCCGGGCCCGCAGCGTGGAGCAGATGCCCGGCTTCGAGGACTTCCAGCTGCTGCGCCCGGTGGCCGGCGAGACTCGCTACTTCGTCTACACCCGCTGGGACAGCGAGGACTCGTTCCAGAACTGGATGAACAGCCAGGCCTTCCAGCACGGTCACACCGGCCCGGGTGCCGGCGCGGCCCCCCGGCCGGTGTCGAAGGGCGCCACCCTGCTGGCCTTCGAGGTGGTCCAGCACGTCGTCAAGCCCGCCGACACCAGCCCCGCCGGCTGAGCGATGCGCCGGCTCCTGCCCGGCCCGGCCACCGAGCTCACTGTCGACGAGGCGGCCGCCTGGAGCCGCCCCCGACCCGCCGGCCGCCCGTGGGTGGCGCTGTGCATGATCGCCAGCATCGACGGTTCGACGGCCCTCGACGACCGGTCCGGCGGCCTGTCCGGGCCGACCGACGTCGCCATGCTCGGTGCCTTGCGGCGGGTGGCCGACGTCGTCCTGGTCGGTGCCGGCACGGCCCGCGCCGAGGGCTACGGGCCGCCCAGGAAGCCCGGCCAGCGAATCGCCGTGGTCACCAACTCCGGGCGGGTCGACGCCGGCTCGGAGCTGTTCCGCAGCGGTGCGGGATACCTGGTGGCTCCCGACACGGCCGACACCCCGGCCGGCGTCGAAGTGCTCCGCGCCGGTCATGACCGGGTCGACCTCCGCCTGGCCATGGCGCAGATCGACGCCGCCGTGGTCCAAGCCGAGGGTGGCCCGACGCTGAACGCCGCGCTGGCCGAAGCCGACCTGCTCGACGAGCTGAACGTGACCGTCTCGCCGATGCTGGCGGGTGGGCCAGGTGCACGGGTCGTCGCCGACGCCGGCCGGATCGGGCGGCGCTTCGAGCTCGGTCAGCTCGTGGAGGACGACGGGTTCCTGTTCGCCCGCTGGCTGCGTCGGGGTGGGCGAGCCGGCGGATGACCGATCAGCGGCGCTGCTTCTTCAGCAGTCCCAGCTCGCGCTGGAAGTCGCTGGCGTCGCCGAAGTCCTTGTAGACCGAGGCGAATCGCAGGTAGGCGACGTCGTCGAGGTCGCGCAACCGGTCGAGGACGTCATGGCCGATCTGCTGGGTGCTGACCTCGCCGCCGCGCAGCCGGGCACGGTCCTCGATCTCCACGGCGAGGCGGGCGATCTGATCGCCCGGGACCGGCCGACCCTTGCAGGCCGCGGCGACCCCGGCGACGATCTTGCTCTGGTCGAACGGCTCCTTGCGACCGCTGGACTTGACCACCGCAAGCGGCGATTCCTCGAGTCGCTCGTAGGTGGTGAACCGGAACTGGCAGCTCGGACAGGCCCGCCGGCGACGGATGGTGGACCCCTCCTCGGCATCCCGGGAGTCGATCACCTTGGTGTCCACCGTCCGGCAACGCGGGCAACGCATTCCGGCGAGGTTACCCCGCCACCCGCTCACCGGACGGGCTACGGCAGGGTGATCACCTGGCCGGCGTCGATGCCGACCCCGTGGTTCAGCCGCACCAGACGATCGACGTACGCCATCGTCGGCGTCGACCCGTGGTGGCGCAGGGCGATCGACCACAGGGTCTCGCCGGGGCGGACCACGTAGGTGATGGCCGCGGCGTGCTGGCGAGCCGTGGGGGCGGAGGCAGGGACGCCCCCACGGCTCGCGACCTGCCACCCGGCGCCGGTCAGGCCGAGGACCGCCGTGGCCAGGGCCAGCGCGACCACCAGCCGCCGACGGACGTAGGTCTGGTGGGTGGGGCGATCGTGGCGCCCACCTGGGCGGCGACGGCCGGCCGGGCGCAGCGGGACGACGACGAACGGAGCGGCCGGACGAGCCGGGCGCTGACAGCGCGCCGCAGGACGGTCCGACGCCCGGCGGGGTGCGGGGGTGACGGTGGCGATGGCCATGGTGCGCTCCGATTCGGTCAGGTGTTCGGTCAGGTGCTCGGTCGGATGTTCGGTCAGGTGCTCGATGCCGGGCAGTGTGCCGAGGGGGTGTGGCACGGTTGCCGGGGGATCGATTCGAACGCTCGTACCCGAACGCTCGTTCGCAGTCAATCACGAACACTCGTTCGTGTCAACCGTCGAACCGTGGATCCCCGAACAGATGTTTGACCTCGGAGGCGAACGGGCGTACGCTGGGGCGATGACCGATCAGCACCTGACGCCCCGCCAGCGGGGCATCCTCGACGTCATCGAGACCAGCATGCGCGAGCGCGGCTACCCGCCGAGCGTGCGGGAGATCGGCGAGGCGGTCGGCTTGACCTCGCCGTCCACCGTCCACTCACACCTCAACTCACTGATGCGCATGGGCTTCCTGAAGCGCGACGCCAGCAAGCCACGGACCCTCGAGGTCCGCTTCGACCCCACGTCGGGCGCGGCCATCGAGCGCCGGCCGGTCCGCCACGTGCCGCTGCTCGGCGACGTCGCCGCCGGCACCGATGTGCTGGCCCAGGAGAACGTCGAGGAGCTGTTCCCGCTGCCGGAGGACTTCACCGGCGCCGGTGAGCTGTTCATGCTGCGTGTCCGTGGCGAGTCGATGATCGAGGCGGGCATTCTCGACGGCGACTTCGTGGTCGCCCGCTCGCAGGCCACGGCCGAGCGCGGCGAGATGGTGATCGCCGGCATCCCCGGCGAGGAAGCCACGGTCAAGTACTACCAACCGGGCGGCGACGGGACGGTCACGCTGGTGCCGGCCAACGACCGATTGTCGCCGATGACCTTCCCGGCGAACGAGGTGCAGATCTTCGGCCGGGTGGTCACGGTCCTGCGCCGCCTGTAGGTCCGGCGGGTCAGCCGGGCGGGTCGCCCCACCCACTGGCCCGCGGGGGCGGCGGTGGGACGGGAGTCGGGCGTGGCGCGCTCGGCGGCGGCCCGACGGGCGAGATCGCCGGCCGCGCAACGGACGGTGGCGCGGCCGGGACCATCAGCGGGCCGGCCTGCGGGCGGACCTTGCGGCGCCGCCCTCCGATCATCATCCCCAGCCCGATCACCGGCCCCCCGACTGCCAGCCCGCCCCCGACGAGCAGGATCGGCAGGGCGGCGCGCGCCGGGGCGTGGGCCCGCTCGCCGACGGCGAGGACGATGCCGTCGGCGCTGCGGGCGACCTGCAACGACAGGGTGCCCGCGCCGTCGACCTGGAACGTGGCCACCCGCCGCCCGGCGTGTGTGTCCGTTGAGTAGTGCTCGCTTCCCGCGCCGACCAGAAAGATCTCGCTCCCCGTGGCGTCGGTGAGCCGCATCGCCGGGGTCTCGGCCGACCCGTGGTGGTCGATGGAGCCGGCGGGGGCGCACGGTCCGGTCAGCTCGGCGGATGGCGCCCGGGTGACCAGGTAGACGCTGTAGGTCCCGCCGTGGGACACGTCCAACGTGGTGATGCAGCCGGGCGGGGCGATGGCCAGCCGCGAGGCTGCGTCATCGGTCCGTCGCTGGGCGGCCAGGCCGAGCGCGCCGCCGCCGGCCAGCCCGCCGACGATGGCGGCAAGGCCGAACCAGAAGATCCGCCGGCGCGGCGAGCGCTGCACCGGCCCGGCCGGGACGACGCCGGGCGGAGGTGGGCTGGCGGGCCAGGACGGCGAGGGGGCTCCGTGGCCGACCGGTCGGGAACCCGGGCCAGGTGGAGGCGGGGGCGGCGGGGGTGGGGGCGGCGGGGGGATCGACATCACCCCACCCCCAGCCGCTCGGCGACGAGGGCGAGGCGCTCGTCCGGCTGCACCACGGCGACGCGCACGTGCCCGGTTCCGGCTTCGCCGTAGAACTCCCCGGGCGAGATCACCGCCCCGCCCTGGCGGGCCAGCCGCTCGGCGAGGTCCCAGGCGTCGGATGCCTCGAACCACAGGTAGAAGCCACCCGCCGGCATGCCGACGGGCGTGCCCGACCAGGCCGACAGCGCGCCGGCGAGACGCTCCAGGCGGCGGCGATACCGCTGGCGCTGGACTGCCACCGAGGCGTCATCGTCGAGGGCCACCACCCCGGCCGCCTGGGCCGGCCCGGGGACCATGCATCCGGCGTGCTTGCGAACCTCGCGCAGGTAGTGGACCAGCTCGGCATCGCCGGCGTAGAAGCCGACGCGCACGCCGGCCAGGTTGGAACGCTTGGACAGCGAGTGCACGGCGACCACGCCGTCGAGGCCGTGCTCGAGGATGGTCCGCGGCCGGTCGTTCCAGGTGAACTCGACGTAGCACTCGTCGCTGAACACCGGGACGTCGTGCTCCCGGCCCCATCGGGCCGCGGCAGCCAGGTCGGTCAGGGCGCCCGTCGGGTTGGACGGACTGTTGACCCACAGCATGACCGCCCGGGCGGCGTCGTCCGGTTCGATGGCCTCGACGTCGAGCCCGCCGGCGGAGTCCACCGGGACGGCGACGGCGCGGCATCCGGCGAACACCGCACCCATCTCGTAGGTCGGATAGGCGATCGCCGGGTACAGCACCGTGTCCCGGCCCGGCCGGCGCAGTCGAAGGTAGTGCGGGGTCGAGGCGACGAACTCCTTGGTACCGACGCACGCGGCGATCTGGCCGGTCGGCACGTCGACGGTGAACCGCCGATCGATCCACCGGCGGATCGACTGGCGCAGGGCATCGGTGCCGATGCTCGGCGGGTAGCCACGCTCGCTGTCCGACGCGGCCAGGGCGGCGACGACCGCCTCGCTCGGCGGGTCGCACGGGGTGCCGATCGACAGGTCGACCGCACCGCCCGGGAGGGCCCCGGCCAGCTCGACCAGCTTGTCGAGGCGGTCGTAGGGGTACGGGGGCGGGACGAATCCGGGCGGCTCGACGCTCACTCGACCATCCTGCCCGATCCGCCGGGGACGACGAACTCGGAGAGCCGTCCGGCACTGGCGTCGTCCAGCCGGGCACGGATCCGCACGCCGTCGTCACCTGCCGATTCGGACACCACATCGCCCTCGCGGTGCAGCGCGGCCACGATGTCACCGCGGTCGTAGGGGATCAGCAGCTCGACGATGGTGGCCATCGCCCGGACGCGATCGGCGATCGTCCGCAGGAGCAGCTCGATGCCGCGACCGGTGCGAGCGCTGATCGCCACCGACCCGGGATGGGCGGACACCAGCCGATCGGCCTCGTGGCCGGCGGCGTCGGCCTTGTTGAACACCAGCAGCTCGGCCACCCCCGCCGCGCCGATCTCCCCGAGGACCTCGCCAACGGCGGCGATCTGCCCGTCGGGGTCGGCCACCGAGCTGTCGACGACGTGGATCAGCAGATCGGCGCCACTGGCGACCTCGAGCGTGCTCTTGAAGGCTTCGATCAGCCCGTGCGGCAGGCGGCGGACGAAGCCGACGGTGTCGGACAGCAGCACGGTCTCGCCGCCGGGCAGCGCCAGGCGGCGGGTGGTCGGGTCGAGCGTGGCGAACAGCCGGTCCTCGACCAGAACCCCGGCCTTGGTCAGCCGGTTCAACAGCGTGCTCTTGCCGGCGTTGGTGTACCCGACGATCGAGACGTTGGTCAGGCCGCCGCGGGCGCGTCCCTTGCGCTGGAGATGGCGGGTCTCGGCCAGGTCGGCCAGCTCGCGCTCCAGCCGGGCGATCCGTCCCTTGATCCGCCGGCGGTCGACCTCCAGCTTGGTCTCACCAGAGCCGAAGCGGGCGCCGACGCCACCTCGCTGCTGGGCCAGGCGCGCCGTGGCACCACGGCGCAGTCGGGGTAGGCGGTAGCGCAGCAGCGCCAGCTCGACCTGGGCCTTGCCCTCCTGGGTGTGGGCGTTCTGGGCGAAGATGTCGAGGATCACCGCGGTGCGATCGATGGCGGTCCGCCCGAGCAACTTCTCCAGGTTGTACTGCTGGGCGGGGGTCAGGTCGTTGTCGAACACCACGGTGTCGGCGTCGACGGCGAGGCACACGTCGCGCAGCTCCTCGGCTTTGCCCTTGCCGACGTAGAACGTGTGGTCGGGCGTGTCCCGGCGCTGCACCAGCCGGCCGGCCTCGTCGGCACCGGCGGTGTCGACGAGCAGGGCCAGCTCGTCGAGACTGGCTTCGGTCTCGTCGTCGGTGTGGTGGGCCAGCGTCACCCCGACGAGGACGATCTGCTCCCGCTTGCTGCGCTCGATCAGCGTCGAGCCGAGGGCCTCGTTGTACGGGGTGTTCATCGACGGGATTTCAGACCTCCACGGTGATGGTGCCGACCAGTTCGGCCGGGCCGACGAGGACGACCTCGCCGTCGGCGCCGAACCGTACCTTGGCATCCCCACCGTCCATGTGCACGACGATTTCCGGTGCGTCGAGCGGCACCAGTCCCCAACTGCGGGCGGCGAATGCTGCGGCGCAGGCGCCCGTGCCGCAGGCCTCGGTGATGCCCGCGCCGCGCTCGTGGACCCGCATCGTGATCCCGTCGATCTCCGGGCCGTGCTCGACGATCTCCAGGTTGATCTGCGGGACGATCGAGCCCAGGGCGGCGAGGTCGACGGCGCCGACGTCGTCGACGCCGACCACGCTGTGCGGGTTGCCCAGGCTGAGGTGGGCCACCGGGCGCAGCGGATCGGCGCCCAGCTCGGCCCAGCTCGGTGGGGGGTCCAGCCGGCCGACACTGCCCATCGAGACCGCTGCGTGGATGACCGCGCCGTCGACGGTGACGAACTCGACGACGCGCACCCCGGCATCGGTGACGATCCGCTGGGTGGCATGGTCGCCACGGCGCTCGGCGAGGGCCTGGGCGAAACAGCGGATGCCGTTCCCGCTCATCTCGGCTCGCGACCCGTCGGCGTTGTACAGGGTCATCCGCGCCGCGTATCCGTCGGCGGTCTCCCCGATCAGCAGCCCGTCGGCGCCGATGCCGCGGGTTCGATGACACAGACGGCGGGCGAGGGCCGCCGGATCGTCGACGTGCGGGTGGAAGGTGACCAGGAAGTCGTTGCCGAGGGCGTGATGCTTGGTCAGGGTCAGAGCGGTCATGAGCGATCGAGCGCCTCGCCGATCACCGCCGCCGCCTGGGCCACGGGATCATCGTCGACGTCGATCCAGCGTAGGCGAGGATCGCGACGGAACCAGCGCTCCTGGCGGACGGCGAACTGCTGCGTGCGGATCACGACCGTGGCGATCGCCTCGTCGAGGGTCATCGCCCCGCGCAGGTGGTCGAGCAGCTCGCGGTACCCGAGGGCCTGAGCCGCGGTGCGCGACAGCGGACCCGATGCCAGGGCACGGACCTCGTCCAGCAACCCGGCCTCCATCATCCGGGTGACCCGATCCTCGATCCGCCGGCGCAGCACGGCGCGGGGCCAGCGCAGCCCGAACATCTCCCAGTCGAGTTCGGCGTAGGTGCCCAATCCGGGGCCGAAGCTGCTGAACGGCCGACCGGCACCGAGCGTGACCTCCAGCGCCCGCACCGTCCGGCGCGTGTTGCCGGGCTCGATGCGCGACGCGCCCAGCGGGTCGAGTGCGGCCAACCGTCGATGGAGGCGCACCGGGCCGTCGGTTGCGGCGGCCGCCCGCTCCAGCTCGGCGCGGATCTCCGGCCACCGGCCGGGGAGCTCCAGCGGATCGGTGAGGCCGCGCAGGTACAGCCCGGTCCCGGCGACCACCAGGACCCGGTGGCCGCGGCGCATCACGTCGTCCAGCGCCGGGCGGGCGGCGGCGACGTACTGGGCGAGGGTGAACTCCTCCGACGGCCGGGCCAGGTCGAGCCCGTGGTGCACCACGGCGGCGCGGTCGGCGGCCGTCGGCTTGGCCGTCCCGATGTCCATGCCGAGGTAGACCTGCATCGAGTCGACGGCGACGATCTCCACGTCGGGGCGCGCCGTGGCGACGGACATCGCCACCGCGCTCTTGCCCGACGCCGTCGGACCGACGATGACGACCGGGGCGGGCGCGGCGGACGAGCTCAACCGGACAGGACCGGGATCCGCCGGCGGTGCCGCGGCAGGGCGACGACCGCCTCGAAGCGGCCGGTGAGGTGGTGCGGTGCGGCGCCGATGATCTCGACGGTCACGTACGTGCCGGGCCGCAGCGGTTCGGCCGCGGCGAAGTGGACCAGCTTGTTCTGACCGGTTCGTGCCGACACGATGCCCGGGTCCTTCTTGCTGGGGCCCTCGACCAGCACCTCCTCGATCCGCCCGATGCGCGCCCGGTGCTTGGCCAGGGCCGACCGCTCGACCACGACGCGCAGCCGCTGGAAGCGCTCGGCGGTGACCGCCGGATCGACGAAGCGATCGGTGAGCGCGGCGGCCTCGGTGCCCGGGCGGGGCGAGAACACGAACGTGTAGGCGTAGTCGTACTCGGCCGCGGCGGCGACCTCGAGGGTGGCGGCGAAGTCGTCGTCGGTCTCGCCCGGGAATCCGACGATGATGTCCGTCGACACCGCCAGGTCGTCGACCAGCCGGCGGGCCTCGCCCAGCCGGTCGAGGTAGCGGGCGGCGGTGTAGCCGCGGTGCATCGCCGCCAGGATCCGGTCGCTGCCGCTCTGCAGCGGGGAGTGCAGGTGCCGGCACACCCCGGGCGAGGTGGCCATCGCCTGGAACGTCTCGGTGCGCATGTCCTTGGGGTGCGGGCTGGTGAAGCGCACCCGGCGGATGCCGGGTACGGCCGCCGCTGCCGCCAGCAACTCGGCGAACATCGGCCGCAGCTGGACCTCGTCGCCTGCCCGGCGCGCGGTCCTGGCCAGGTCGCGTCCGTAGCTGTTGACGTTCTGGCCGAGCAGGGTCACCTCGGTCACCCCGTCGGCGGCCAACGCCTCGATCTCGGCGATGACGTCGGCGAGCGGGCGGGACGCCTCGGCGCCGCGCACCGCCGGGACGATGCAGAAGGCGCAGGCGTTGTCACAGCCGATCTGGATGGTGACCCACGCGGTGTAGTCGTGCTCGCGGCGCGCCGGCAGCGCGCTGGGGAACAGGGCGTGATCGTCGACGACGGACTCGTCGAGGATCTCGGTGATCGGGCCGTGGCGCCGGGCATGATCGACGAGCTCGGCGGTGCGATGGACGTTGTGCGTGCCCAGCACCACATCGACCCACGGTGCTCGCCTGGACACCCCGTCACGATCCTTCTGGCTCAGGCAACCGGCGACCACGATCTGGCGCCCGTCTCGGCCGTCCTTCCAGGTCTTCAGGTGGCCGAGGTTGCCGTAGAGCTTGTTGTCGGCGTTCTCCCGGATGCAGCAGGTGTTCAGGACGACCACGTCGGCGTCGGCCTCCGTGACCGCCGGGACCAAGCCGTCGGCTTCGAGGACCCCGGCGATGCGCTCGGAATCGTGCTCGTTCATCTGGCACCCGTAGGTGCGCACGACGTAGCGGCGCGTCACGCCGGTCGAGGCTATCGCCCGCCCGCCGCGGCGTGCCGAGTGGGTCAGGCGTCGTCTCGGGCTTCGACCACGGCTGCCCACTCGGGCGAGTACGGGTTGTACGCCAGCTCCCACAGGTGACCGTCGAGGTCCGCCACGTACCCGGAGTACCCGCCCCACTCGGCGGCCTGTGGCGGCTTCACCACCGTTCCACCGGCGTCGACCCACGCCCGCGCTGCGGCGTTGACGTGGGTGACGCTGGGGAGGTTGATGGACAAGGTGACGCCGGCGAACCCGGTGGGGTCGTCGGCGACGTCGGCGTCCGCAGCCAGGGCGGCCCGACCGAACAGGCCGAGCACGACGAGACCGACCTGGAGGAACCGGATCTCGGCAGACGACGACGCCAGGACCGGCCACCCGAGGGCGGTGTAGAACGCTGCGGCCTGGTCGACATCGGCGACGCCGAGCGTGACCACGCTGAGGTGGGCCGGGACCACGACGACGCCGATCAGCCGATGTCGATCGGCGCGTCGTCGGCCGCGGTGAACGCCTCGGCCGGATCGCCCTCCCCGCCGAGGCCGGCCTGGCGGCGGACCTTGTCGGAGATCTCGACCATGATCTCCGGGTTCTCCGCCAGGAAGTTCTTGGCGTTCTCCCGGCCCTGGCCGAGCTGCTCGCCCTCGTAGGTGAACCACGCGCCCGACTTGCGAACGATGCTCATGTCCACGGCCATGTCCAGCAGCGAGCCTTCGCGGCTGATGCCCTTGCCGTACATGATGTCGAACTCGGCCTGGCGGAACGGCGGGGCGACCTTGTTCTTGACCACCTTGACCCGGGTGCGTGACCCGACCACCTCGGCACCGTCCTTGATCGACTCGATCCGGCGGATGTCCAGGCGAACCGACGAGTAGAACTTCAGCGCTCGCCCGCCCGGCGTGGTCTCCGGGGAGCCGAACATGACCCCGATCTTCTCGCGCAGCTGGTTGATGAAGATGGCGATGGTATGGGTCTTGTTCAGGCTGCCGGTGAGCTTGCGCAGCGCCTGGCTCATCAGTCGGGCCTGCAGCCCGACGTGGCTGTCGCCCATCTCCCCCTCGATCTCGGCCCGCGGCGTGAGCGCCGCCACCGAGTCGATGACCACCACATCGAGGGCGCCGGAGCGCACCAGCATGTCGGTGATCTCCAGGGCCTGCTCGCCGGTGTCCGGCTGGCTGATCAGCAGCTGGTCGATGTCGACGCCAATGGCCTTGGCGTACACCGGGTCCATGGCGTGCTCGGCGTCGACGTAGGCGCAGATGCCGCCGTTGCGCTGGGCCTCGGCCACCACGTGCATGGCCAGCGTCGACTTGCCGGACGATTCCGGCCCGAAGATCTCGACCACCCGGCCCCGCGGCAGGCCACCCACGCCCAGCGCCACGTCGAGGGCCAGGGCTCCGGTGGGCACGGCCTCGATGGCCATCGTGCCCTTCTCCCCCATGCGCATGATCGAGCCCTTGCCGAACTGCTTGTCGATCTGCGCCAGCGCCATGTCCAGCGCCTTCTCGCGGTCAGTACCCATCTTCCTGCTCCTACCTCGTTCGCTTCGCTGTGGGGGCCGGAGCCCCGATTGGTGACTGCCTGGCACCGTACGGAAGGGGTGTCACAGGGTTGCCGGTGCGGTGGCCCGCCGGGTGCGCCGGCGAACGACACCACTGTAACTGCGAACAGTCGTTCGATCAAGTATTCCCGGCGTGGGCCGCGGCATCGGCGAGCTCGTCGGTCGACGGCGGATGGGCGGCGAGGTCGCCGGCGAGCCACAGCGTGTAGCCGAACGGGTAGAGCAGCACCGGCAGGACCACGGCCCCGGCGACCAGCACGATCACCGTGGTGTGCACCGGGATGTCGGGCAGCGTGGCCGCCACCACCACCGTCATCGCCACCACCAGCACCAGGAACGTGGCGATGATGTTCAGGGTCATCGGGCCGAGCTCGAAGCCGACCTCGCGATTCCAGCGGATCCCGCACGTCCGGCAGCGCTCGTCGCGCCACAGCCAGCGGCGCACGAACGTCCGCCGGGCCCCGCACCACGGGCAGCGCAGGCGCACGGCGCGTCCCACCATGGTGCCGAGACGCGGTCGGGCGTCGCTGCCGGGGTGCGCCGGGCCGGTCACCCGACCGATGCTACGGGCGCCTCGCTCGCCCGACGCGGTGTCATCCGCCGCCGAACGCGGTAAGACTCCACGGATGCGTCGAACCCTGGCCGGCTTCCTGTTCGCCCTGGCCTTCGCCATGCTGTGCCTGGCGGCCGGCGGGTTCCTCCTGCAGCGGACCGTGCTCGACCCGCAGGTGACCGCCGACGCGGCCCCGTCGGTGCTGGACGTCCCGGCCATCCGCAAGGAGCTCACCAGCCGGATCGCCGACGCCACCGCCGGCAGCCTGGGGCGCTCGACGATCGAGGTGGAGGCACTCGTCAACTCGGTCGCGGCCAATCCGGAGGGCGCCAAGATCCTCGCCGAGGTCCTCCATGACGCCCACGCCCACCTCATCGGCCAGCAGCGCGCCCCGGTGCAGATCGCCACGACCGAACTGGTCCGCATCGTTCGCAGCGAACGGGTCGGCGACATGCCGCCGCTGACCATCCCCGTGCCGCGGGTGGCCGTGTTGGACATCGCCCGGGTCGTCCTGCGCTGGGCCGTCCCACTGGCTGCGATCGCCGCGGTCGTGCTGTTCGGACTGGGCCTCGCCGCCCACCCCGACCGGGCCGGGTTCCTGCGCAGCATCGGCTTCGGCCTGATGGTGCTGGCCGCCGGTGTCGGCGTGGCCGGCTACGTGGTGCCGAAGTTCCTCGTGCCGGCGCTGTCCGACAACGTGTGGGCCCGGGTCCCACCCGTGCTGGCCGACGAGCTGCGCTGGGTGACGCTGGGCCTGGCAGCCGTGCTGCTCATCGGCGGCGCGGCCCTCGTGGCGTCCGCCGGCCTGGTCCGCCAGCAGCGTCGCTGGTCGACGCCGATCAGCACCTACCGGTACGGCGACGAGCGTCGCTGGGGGTGACCGGAGTTCGACCGGCTGCGCCGCGCCGAACCGAGACCGGTCGGCTCAGCGGGTCAGCTCAGCGGCGAACTCGGCGAAGATCTCGCCGTAGTGCATCACGTCGGCCTCGCTGTGCAGCACCGACACCAGCCACTGGTCGTCGAGACCCGGCGGCAGGAGGGCGCCACGGTTGATGCCGTGGATCCACTGGGCGAAGGCCAGATCGAAGTCGGTGGCCTTGTAGTCCCGGTAGTTGCGCACCGGATCGATCGACCAGGTGACGCAGCCCTTGGCGCCCAGTTGCACGGTGTGCGCCGGCAGGCCGTACCGGGCGATGGTGTCGTCGCAGGCGGCGATCAGCTTGGCGTTGAGGGCCACCGTGGCGGCCGTGGCCTCGGGCGTGCACACCTCGGCCAGCACGGCCCGCCCGGCGGCCATGCACAACGGGTTGCCGTTGTAGGTGCCGAGATGGAGCACCCGCCCGGAGGTGATCTCGTCCATGCATTCGGCGGTGCCACCGAAGGCGCCGAGCGGAAGCCCACCGCCGATGCTCTTGGCCAGCGAGACCATGTCCGGCTGGACGCCGAACAGGCCCGTGGCGCCGTGCCAGCCGGCGGTGATGCCGGTCTTGACCTCGTCGAAGATCAGCATCGTGCCGTGCTCGCGGGTGATCCGCCGGGCTTCCTCCAGGTAGCCCGGATCGGGCAGGCAGATGCCGATGTTCTGCAGGGTCGGTTCGACGATGAAGCAGGCCACGTCGTTGCCGGCGAGCGCTCGCTCCAAGGCCTCGGCGTCGTTGAACGGGACGATCACCGTGTCGGCCAGCACGGCGGCGGTGATGCCGGCGGTGGCGGGGATCGGGATCGGGCGGTCGGCCGGGCCGGCCGCCGAGATGGGCGGCTTCATCGAGATCATCACCTCGTCGTGATGACCGTGGTACCCGCCTTCGACCTTGACGATCTTGTCTCGTCCGGTGATGCCCCGACAGACGCGGATGGCGTCCATCGTCGCCTCGGTCCCCGAGTTGGTGAACCGCCACATCGGCAGCCCGTAGCGCTCACCGAGCAGTTCGGCGACGTCGGCGTTCATCTCGCACGGGGTGACGTACAGGGTGCCGTCGTCCATCTGGCGCTCGATGGCCCGGCGCACCGCCGGATGGCAGTGACCGGCGAACAGCGCCCCGAACCCCATGTCGAAGTCGATGTAGCGATGCCCGTCGACATCCTCCATCCAGTCGTCCTGGGCGCGGCGAACGACGATGGGATGCGGGTCGTATGCCTGGAAGCTCGACGGCACGCCGAGCGGCAGGACCTTGCGGGCCCGGTCAGTGGCCCGCTGCGAGCCGGGCGTGCGCTCGATGTAGGTCTGCAACTCGCGAGCGGTGATCTGCCGTGCTCGTTCGATCAGTTGCCGGGAGGCGATGGATTCCTTGGTCGACATGGCGATGCTCCTGAGGATTTCGTCGTCACTCAGTCTAGTCGACACGAATCACCACCTTGTGCACTCGTGTCCCGGCGACGCCCCTGCCCGGCGAATCGACGGTGTGAGCCTGCCGCGAATCTGGCAGACTGGGCGTCCCCATGGTGGCCGTAGCTCAGTCGGTAGAGCGTCAGTTTGTGGTACTGAATGTCGCGGGTTCGATCCCCGTCGGTCACCCCACGTCGCACGGTGTACGTGGCGTTCCGGATTCGTCCGGCACCCCGTACACTCTGCGTCCGCTGCGCCTCTAGCTCAACGGCAGAGCAACGGACTCTTAATCCGCAGGTTCAGGGTTCGAAACCCTGGGGGCGCACCGACGAACGGTGACCGATCGAGGGCGGACCGCCCGATCTCGGTTCGGCCGCTCCACCCGGCGGGTGCTACGCCATCGCGATGCGCACGCCCCTCTGTGACCGGCTCGGCATCGAGTTCCCGATCTTCGCCTTCAGCCACTGCCGCGACGTGGTTGCGGCGGTGACCAACGCCGGCGGGTTCGGCGTGCTCGGGGCGCTGGCCTACGAGCCGGAGCGGCTGGCGATCGAGCTCGACTGGCTGGACGACCACGTCGGCGAGCGGCCCTACGGCGTCGACTTCGCCATGCCCGCGGTGTACGTCGGCAAGGGTGGCGGCGACGAGGCCCGCCCGGAGAACCTGGCGGCCATGATCCCCGACGGCCACCGCCGGTTCGTTGCCGACCTGCTCGATGCCGCCGGCATCCCCGAGCGACCCGCCGACGCCGGGACTCCGGTGATCAAAGCCGCCGGGTTGAACGTCGATGCCGAGGGTCCCGACCAGGTCGAGCTGTGCCTGTCGCACCCCAACGTGCAGATGATCGTCAACGCCCTCGGGCCCCCACCGGCCTACGTCCTCGAGCGGGCCCACGCCAGCGGGGTCCTCGTCGGCGCGCTGGCCGGCGCCGCCCAGCACGCCGAGCGTCAGGTGGCGATGGGGGTCGACGTCGTCGTCGCCCAGGGCACCGAGGCCGGCGGGCACTGTGGGGAGATCTCCACCATGGTGCTGGTGCCCCAGATCGTCGACGCCGTCGGCGACCGGGTGCCCGTGTTGGCCGCGGGTGGGATCGCCGACGGTCGGCAGATGGCCGCGGCCATGGCCCTCGGTGCCCAAGGGGTGTGGTGCGGATCGGTGTGGCTGTTGACCGAGGAGGCCGACGTGTTCCCCGAGGTGACCGAGCACCTGCTGGCGGCGACGTCGGGCGATGCCGTTCGCTCGCGAGCGATGACCGGCAAGCCGGCTCGTCAGTTGCGCACCCGTTGGACCGAAGCCTGGGCCCAGCCCGATGCGCCGCCCACCCTGCCCATGCCGCTGCAGGGCATCCTCTACGCCGAAGCCGCCAGCCGGTTCACCCGCGTCCACTCGGCCGACTTCGCCGGGCACCCCGCCGGCCAGATCATCGGCAGCCTGCATGCCGTGCGCCCGGCCCGCCGGGTGGTGCTGGACATGGTCGAGGGCTGGATCGACACGGTCACCGGCCTGGCGGAGCTCACCGGTTCCGGCACCTGACCCGGGCCACCCACCCCACGGTCCCCCGCCAGCCCCCGCCCGACCCCCGCCCCAACCCCCGCCGGCCCCCGCCGGCCCCCGCCCGACCCCCGCCGGTGATCAGCGATTGTCGGCATGGCATCGACATTCGATGATCAGCGCGTGTGACGGGGCGGGCGTGTGACGGGGCGGGCGTGTGACGGGGCGGGCGTGTGACGGGGCGGGCGTGTGAGGGGGCGGGCGGGGCCGGGTGGAGGGCGGGGGTGACGGCCTGCCAAGCTGAGGGCATGGCACCGCGCATCCTCCACGGCATCGACGACGTCCAGGCCGCCGTCGGCGAGCACTTCGGGTACAGCGACTGGCTGGAGATCACCCAGGAGCGGGTCAACCAGTTCGCCGACGCCACCGGGGACCACCAGTGGATCCACGTCGACGTGGAGCGGGCGACGCGGGAGAGCCCGTTCGGTGGGCCGATCGCCCACGGCTACCTGACGCTGTCGCTCGGGCCGGTGCTGATGCCGTCGATCCTGCAGCGCACCGGGTTCTCGATGGGCGTCAACTACGGCTGCAACAAGGTCCGGTTCATGTCGCCGGTGCCGGTGGGGTCACGGGTCCGGATGGGCGTCAAGCTGCTCAGCGCCGAGCCCGTCACTGGCGGGCTGCAGGAGATCTACGAGTGGACCTACGAGGTCGAGGGCGCGGCCAAGCCGGCGTGCGTGGCCGAGGTGGTCCTGCGTTCCTACGTGTGACGCACGGCCGTTGCCCGGCGCCGAGCCCCTGACCTACGGTTGATCGGGTGACCGACGAGATCTCCGCCTACGGGCGATCGGGCCCGACCGACCCGACCCTCAAGCGGGTCCGCACCCGGCACTTCCGCCGCGCCAAGGAAGCCGGGACGAAGATCACCGGGCTGACCAGTTACGACTGCCTGTCGGCGACGATCTTCGACCAGGCCGGGATCGACTTCCTGCTCGTCGGCGACAGCGCGGCCAACGCCGTGTTCGGCTACGACTCGACCCTGCCGGTCACGGTGGAGGAGCTGCTGCCGCTGACCAGTGCCGTGGTGCGGGCGACGCGCCGGGCCCTCGTGGTGGCGGACATGCCGTTCGGTTCGTACGAGTCCGGCCCGGACGAGGCCCTGCACACGGCGATCCGGTTCATGAAGCAGACCGGGTGCCACGCCGTGAAGATGGAGGGCGGGGTGCGCACGGCCAAGCAGATTCGCCGGGTGGTCCGCGCCGGGATCCCGGTCATGGCCCACATCGGCTTCACCCCGCAGTCCGAGCACGGGTTGGGCGGGCACATCATCCAGGGCCGGGGCGAGGATGGCGAGGCCGAGTTGCTGGCCGATGCCAAGGCGGTGGAGGACGCCGGTGCGTTCGCCGTGGTCATCGAGATGACGCCGTCCGTGGTGGCCGAGCGGGTCAGCAAGGAACTGCTGATCCCAACCATCAGCGTCGGTGCCGGACCGCACTGCGACGGCCAGCTGCTGGTGTGGACCGACTGGGCCGGCTTCACCACCGGGCGGGTGCCGAAGTTCGTCAAGCGCTTCGCCACCATCGGCGACACGCTGCGTCAGGCCGCCGAGGAGTTCCGCGCCGAGGTGGAGTCCGGCCAGTACCCAGGGCCGGAGCACGAGTACTCCCCCTCCCCCGCCAGCTGAGCGACCGCACCCGGTCGCCGGCCACCGGGCGGGTCAGGGGCTGAGGGTCAGGCCCATGCACACGCTGGACTCGGCGCTGTCCAGGTAGGCCCCCCAGCAGTCGCACAGGTCGAAGCCGGCCCGGCGGTAGATGGTGATCGCCTCGTGGCAGTGCTCGCTGGTCTCCAGCAGCACCCGGCCGACGCCGAGGTCGCGGGCTACCCCGAGCAGGTGGCTGAGCATCGCCGCGCCCAGGCCGGCGCCGCCGTGGGACGGGCGGGTGTACATCCGCTTGATCTCGGCGGTGTGGTCGTCGAGCTTGCGGATCGCCCCGCAGGCGGCCGGGTGTCCGGCCAACCAGTGGACGAAGAACCCGCCGGTCCCCGGAGCCACCTCGTCGGGGTCGAGGCGGAAGTGGTTGCACCGATCGTCGCGCCGCTCCAGGTCGGCGTTGAGCTCGGCGATCAGTGCCTCGGCGACCGGCGAGTCGAGCTCGGTCCGCTCGGTGACCAGCACGGGGTGCTCGCCACGGAACCCGAAGGCATACGCCGAGGGGCCGCGCTGGTGGATGAACTCGAGGCGGGCTCGCGCTTCCCCGAGCGTCGGCTCGTGGCCGTCGGGCACGTACCACATCGCCACCGGCGGGTGCTCCGTGGGCATGAACCACTCTCGCCGCCGGCGGAGCAGCTCGACGTGGCCGCTGCGATAGGTGAAGTGCTCCAGGGCGGCGCGGTCCTGCCACACCGACATGTTGACGATGGTGTTCGGGTCGGGGAACGGACGCAGGCTGGTGGCGTCGTTGCCCTCGCCGGTCAGGCGCCAGACGAAGCCGGGCGACTGCTCGGCCAGTTCGTTGATCCGGTCGAGGGCGGCGACGAAGTCGGCGAGCTCCGGGCTGTCCAGCGGCGACGCCAGGACGGCCACGTTGACCTGGGCCAGGGAGATCGACGGGGTCATCGGCGGGCTGCGGTCAGCGGAACTGGGGCATCACCCGCTCGGCGAACAGCTCGAGCGAGGTGGTGTCCGGGTAGTCGGTGCACCACGGGATGATCCCCCGGCAGCCGAGGCCGACGTAGGTGGCCACCTTCTCGGCCACCTCGTCGGGCGTGCCCACCAGGTTGCCGGCCCGCCACGAGTCGAACGGTTCGGCCCAGATGCTGCGGGCCCCCACCTCACGCAACTCGGCCTCCGTCTCGCGCACGCACAGCTCCGGCGACCAGGTCATCCGGATCGTGTCCGGGTCACGGCCGACGGCTGCGCAGTGGGACCGCAGGACGTCGCGCTTGTGCGTCCACTCGTCCGGGTTGCCGCCGAAGTTGCTGGCGTCGGCCAGCCGGGCGACGACCCGCAGGGTGAGCTGCTCGCCGCCGCCACCGATCCACACCGGTGGTCGCGGCTGCTGCAGCGGCTTGGGGTCGCAGTGCGCCCGGTGGACCCGGTAGTACCGCCCGTCGTAGGTGGTCTCGGCCTGGGCCCACATCGCCGTGACGATCTCGACGGTCTCGCGCAGCATGCCGATGCGGTCCTTGGGTCGGGGGAACTCGTAGCCGTAGGCCCGGTACTCGTTCTCGTACCAGCCGGCCCCGATGCCCCAGTCCAGCCGACCGCCGCTGACCACATCGAGGGTCGAGGTGATCTTGGCGAGCAGGGCCGGGTTGCGGTAGCTGTTGCACCCCACCATCTGGCCGAGGCGGACCCGCTGGGTGCGCTGGCTGATCGCGGCCATCGTGGTCCAGCACTCGAACACCGCCTCGTGGGCCGGGCGGGGGACGTTGTGGAAGTGGTCGTACAGCCAGATCGAGTCGTAGCCGAGGTGCTCGGCGGCGACGGCGATGTCGACGGCCCGCTGCCACTTCGCCGCGGCACCGTCGATGCCGCTCAGCTCCATCTTCCACCCCTGGGGCATGAACGCCCCGAACACCACGTCGCTCATCGCCGACCACCCTAACGGTCGAGCTGGGGGCGGCCGGGGGCTAGAGCGGCAGGTCGCCGGTGGCCGACTTGGTGGTGCCGTGATCCTTGTAGGCGGCGATGGTCCGCTGGGCGATGCGCATCTGGTGGATCTCGTCGGCGCCGTCGGCGAAGCGGCTCCAGCGGGCTTGCTGGAGCATGTGCGCCAGCGGGGTGTCGGTCGAATAGCCGAGCGCCCCGTGGACCTGGATCGCTCGGTCGACGATCCGCCACATGCTGTTGGCCACGAAGTGCTTGGCCATCGACACCTCGCTGATGAAGTCCTGCTTGGTCTCCAGCTTGTAGGCGGCGTGGAGGACCATCAGCTTGCACTGGTACAGCTCCATGGCCGAGTCGGCGATCAGCCACTGGATGCCCTGCTTCTCGGCGAGCAGCGAACCGTGGCTGTAGCGCTCCAGGGCCCGGGCGACGGTCATGTCGAGGGCCGTCTCGCACTGGGCGATCCAGCGCATGCAGTGGGCCAGGCGGGCCGGGCCGAGCCGGTACTGGCCGAGCAGGTGACCCTGCCCCTGGCCGCCCAGCATGTTGGCGTGGGGGACGCGCAGGTCGACGATGTCGATCTCGCAGTGGTTGTGGCTGCCGGACATGGTGTGGATGTCGCGGACCACGTTCCAGCCCTCGCTGGGCAGGTCGACGATGAACGCGCTGTTGGCGGCCTGCGGCAGGTCGGGATCGTCCTCGGTGCGGGCGATGAGGATGGCGAAGCTGGCGCCGGCGGCCCCGGAGATGAACCACTTGTGCCCGTTGATCACCCATTCGTCGCCGTCGCGGTAGGCGTGGGTGCGGATCAGCGTCGGGTCGCTCCCCGCCACCTCCGGCTCGGTCATCGCGAAGCAGCTCCGCACGGTCCCGTAGCACAGCGGGCGCAGGTACTTCTCCTTCTGCTCGGGCGTTCCCCAATGCTCGAGCGTGTGCTGATTGCCCTCGTCGGGCGCCTGGGCGTTGATGACGAACGGTCCGATGCTGACCTTGGCCGCCTCGGCGCTGACCGCGGCCATCGCCGTCGGGCCGAGACCCATGCCACCCCACTCGGCCGGCATGTGCGGCAGCCAGATGCCCCACTCGTGGGCGGTGCGGCGAAGCCGGATGATGGTGTCGCGCACGGCGGCGCGATCGTGCTCGTCGGTGGCATCCCACGCCGGGCGGACGACCTCGTCCATCAACCGGCGGACCCGCAGGCGAACCTCGTCGACCTCCGGCGAGAAGGTGAAATCGATCATCGCCGGAGGCTACTCGGGGGTCCGATTCCCGAATCCGGCCGAGGTTGGCTTGTAGCCTCGCCGGGGTGAGCCGTGCTGCGTGGGACACCGACACGCTGCTCGAGGGCCAGGCCAAGGTCGGCGCGGTCCGCCAGATGTTCGACGCCATCGCCCCGCGCTACGACCTGGTCAACCGGATCATGACGTTCCGCCTCGACGTCCACTGGCGGCGCACGGCGGTCCGCCGACTGGCGCTGCCGGACGGGTCGACCGTCGCCGACCTGGCATCCGGCACCGGCGACCTGTGTCGTGACCTGGCCCGCGCCGGGCTGCGCCCGCTGTCGTTCGATCTCAGCCTGGGCATGCTGCGCGCCGACCGAAGCGGAGCGCCGCGGGTTCAGTCCGACATCCTCCGCCTGCCGCTACCCGATGCCGCGGTGGATGGGGCGACCTGTGGGTTCGCCCTGCGCAACCTGGTGGAGCTACCGGGGTTCTTCGCCGAGCTGGCCCGGGTGGTTCGCCCCGGCGGGCGCATCGCCCTGCTCGACGTCGGCGTGCCGCGCAACCGGTTGATCCGCTGGGGCAACTCGATCTACTTCGGGACGATCGTGCCGCGCATCGGCGGGTTGTTCAGCGACCGGGCCGCCTACCGCTACCTGCCGCGCAGCGTCTCCTACCTGCCGGCGCCCGAGCAGATGGTGGCGCAGCTGGTGGCCGCCGGGTTCCCCGATGCCCACCACGCCCCGCTCACCGGCGGGCTGACCCAGCTGCTGACCGGCACCCGCAGGTGATGCGCGCCCGCTCGGAGCCGCTGGCCGGCGAGATCGACCTCAACGACGTGGCCGCCGGGGACGGCTACCTGTTCGTCCGCGACGGCGTCGGCGTCGCCGGTCGTGGCGTCGCCGCACGGGTCCCCGCCGACGCGGCCGCGGCGTTCCTGGCGGCGATCGACCATGACGACCGGGTCGGCGGGGTCTCGCCCCGGGCCATCGGTGTGCTGCCCTTCCGCCCCGGCTCGCCCGCCGAGCTGGTCGTCCCGCAGACGTGCGTGGTCAAGGCCGCCGACGGACGGGCCTGGGTGACCGTGGTCGGCGAGGGCGACGACGCACCAGGTGAGGCCCAGCTGGACCGCGTCCGCCGCCCGGCCGGTCGGGCTCAAGCGTTCACGGTCGCCCCCCGGACGCCCGTCGGGCACTACCTCGACGCCGTCATCTCGGCGCGCCAGGCGGTGCGCGACGGGCGGCTGGCCAAGGCGGTGATCGCCCGCCAGGTCACCGTGGCGTCCGACGAGGCGATCGACGTCCACGCCGTGCTGCTGCGGCTCAAGGCCGCCTTCGGGTCGAGCTACCGCTACTCCGTCGATGGGCTGATCGGCGCCTCGCCGGAGCTGATGGTGGCCGTCGACGGGTCGACGGTGCGCTCCCATCCACTGGCCGGCACCGCGCCGCGAACGGGCGACCCGCAGACCGACGCCCGGGCCGCTGCGGCGCTGATCGCCAGCACCAAGGACCAGGTCGAGCATCGCGTCGTCATCGACATGATCCACGACACCCTGCTGCCGTGGTGCAGCTACCTGGACTGGGAGCCGGAGCCCAGCGTGATCCAGGTGGCCAACGTCCAGCACCTGGCCACCGCCCTCGAGGGTCGGCTCGGCGAGCCCCGGCCGGACGTGGTCACCCTGGCCAGAGCGCTCTCGCCCACGCCGGCCCTGGGCGGGGCACCGCGTGACGCGGCGCTGGCGCTGATCGCCGCGGTCGAGGGATTCGACCGCGGTCGCTACGGCGGGGCCGTCGGGTGGGTCGACGGGCGGGGTGAGGGAACCTGGGCCGTGGTCATCCGGTGCGCCGAGTTGAACGACGCCCGGACCGCGGCGGTCCTCACCGCCGGCGGCGGCATCGTCGCCGCCAGCGATCCGCCAGCCGAGCTGGCCGAGACCCAGGCCAAGTTCCAGGCGATGCTGGCCGCGCTGGTCCGCCCGTAGACCGACGAACGGTCGCCGGCATCACCCACCGAGACCGGCGGCGTCCAGCGCGGCGTTGACCGCCTCGTGGACCCGGCGATGCTCGGCGACGTTGGCCTCGCGGTCCGACGCCACCCGCCACATCCGGACCCCCGACCCCGGCCGACCGGCGTCGCCCAACCGGCACGGATCGGTGAGCGTGTCGGCGGTGAGGCCGTGGGCTCGTGCCAGACCGACGACGTCGGTTCCGTGGGGCGTGCCGAACAGCCGCTCGAAGCGCTCGTGGTCGAGGGCGGCGCGCTGGGGCAGGAACGAGAAGATCCCCCCGCCGTCGTTGTCGACCACCACCACCGTGAGATCGAGCACCCGCCGGGCCAGGGCGGTCAGCGACGAGGCGTCGTGACACCACGCCAGGTCGCCCAGCAGCGCCACCGTCGGCGCGCCGGTGCTGGCCACCCCGATGGCGGTGGCCACCACGCCGTCGATCCCGTTGGCACCGCGATTGGCGTGGACCACCGGGCCGGGGCCCGGCGCCCCGAACCACTCCAGGTCGCGCACCGGCATGGACGACGAGACGACCAGGTGCCGATCGGCCGGGAGCCGGCTCAGCCTGCGGGCCACCGCCGGCTCGCCGCACCCGCCGCCCAGCGCACGATCGATGGCGTGGTCGGCCACCGCCGCGGCGTGCTGCCACTCGTCGAGCCACCGGGGATCGGCGGCCGAGCCGCACCGGCCGGCCAGCGCATCGGCCAGCGAGCCGATCGCACTGTGCACCTGGCGAGTCCCGAGGAGCCACGGATCGGAGACCAGCCCGGCCGGGGACACGGCGAGATGCACGCAGTCCGGTGCCGCGGCCAACCACTGGCCGAGCACCTTCGAGGCGGGTGGCATGCCCAACTGCAGCACGGCATCGGGACGGTGCCCGGCGGCGAAGCCGGGGTGGCGGAGCACGGCGTCGAATGCGGCCACCGCGCCCGGCAGCGTCCGGCACCGCGAGCGCGCATCGGCCAGCACCGGCCAACCCAGCGCCGCGGCCAGGCGGGCGACGGCGTCGGGATCGTCGACCCCGTGACCGGCGACGATGACACCCCGACGGACGCGCAGCGCGTCGGCCAGCTGATCGAGCACGGCGTCGTCCGGCACCGGTGCCGCCGTGGGCCCCGGCCAGGCCACCGCCGGCGGCAGCTCACCCGGTGTGCCGAGCAGCGGCTCGCGCAGCCCGACGTTCAGGTGCACCGCGCCGGGCCGCGGGCCACCGGCACGCCGCCAGGCCTCGGCCGCCAGTGCCCGCCAGGCCAGCCGATCGGACGGTTCGGCCGGGGCGAGGTCGGCGAACCAGCGCACGGCATCGCCGTACAGCCGGTGCTGGTCGATGGTCTGCGCGGCACCCACGCCGTGCAGCTCTGGTGGGCGGTCGGCAGTGAGCACCAGGAGGGGGACGCCGGCCAGGCCGGCCTCGACCACGGCAGCGTGGAAGTGGGTGGCCGCCGTCCCGCTGGTGCACAGCACCGCGGCGGGGACGCCCGTGGTCAGGCCGGCGCCGAGCGCGGCGAACGCCGCCGAGCGCTCGTCGTGGAACACCTCGAGGCGCAGCTCGACCCGCCCGGCGAACGCCACCGCCAGGGGCGTGCTGCGCGACCCGGGGGCGACGAAGACGTGGCGCAGACCGCAACGCACCCACTGATCGACCAGCGTGGCGCACCACGTGGCCTGCAGGTCGGCGCCGTCCATCGCAGGCACGATAGGCCGTATCGTGACCCGATGACCGTGGAAGCCGAGCTCGGAGACGCCGATCCGCCAGGCGGCACCGGAGGCGACACGGCGGGCGACACGGCAGGCGGCACCGGAGGCGACACGGCAGGCGGCACCGGAGGCGACACGGCAGGCGGCACCGGAGGCGACGCGGCGGGCGACACGGCCGTTCGCTCCGAGCGGATCCGCGCCGACGACGCCGGCGAGCCCGGCGAGGGGTGGCGACGGCTGCACGGCCCACTGGCGGCCTGGACCGCCGGACAGGGGCCTCGGCTGGTGTTCCTCCACGGCTTCACCCATACCGCCCAGTCATGGACGCACATCGCCGGCTCGCTGGCCACCGAGGGATACGAGGCCGTCCTGGTGGATCTCCCCGGCCACGGCCGCTCGGCGCCGGTGCGGGCCGACCTGCGCAGCGGCGCCGATCTGCTGGCCACCTTCGGTCCGGCGATCTACATCGGCTACAGCCTGGGTGGGCGCTTCGCCCTGCAGACGGCCTTCACCCACCCGACGCAGGTTCGCGCCCTGGCCGTGATCGGGGCGACCCCCGGCATCGACGACGAGGCCGAGCGGGCGGCGCGCCGTGCTGCCGACGAGCACCTGGCGCGGCACATCGAAGACGTCGGGGTCGCCGCCTTCCTGCCGCAGTGGACCGCCCAGGCGCTGTTCGGCGGGCACCGGCTGACCGACGACGATCGCGACGCCCGGCTGACCAACACCGTCGACGGCCTGGCCAGCAGCCTGCGCCTGGCCGGCACCGGATCGCAGCTGTCGACCTGGCAGCGCCTGGCCGAGCTGACCATGCCGGTGCTGGCCATGTCGGGTGAGGAGGACGCCAAGTTCGCCGCCGTCGCCCGCCAGATCGCCGGTGGCGTGAGGCAGGGACGGTACGTGGCCATCCACGGGGCGGCCCATGCCGCCCACCTGCAGCGCCCCGAGCTGGTGCGCAGCGCGCTCAGCGACTGGCTGCGATCCCTGCCGCGGTGAGCAGGCCGACCAGCAGCTGGGCCCGGCCGGTGGCACCGAGCACGGCGATCAGCTGACGCCCGACCGCCCCGCCCCACACCTGGCGCACCGCCGGGACTGCGGCGACCAGTCCCACCGCCCCGACCGCGGCCCACGGCTCGCCGCCCACCGCCAGGATCACGATGGCGGCCAGTGCCCCGCCCAGCAACCCGACGTACAGCCAGCGGGTGGGGCGGTCGCCGAGCCGGACCGCCAGAGTCCGCTTCCCGGCGGCGGTGTCGGTGGGGATGTCTCGCAGGTTGTTGACCACCAGCAGGGCGCACGCCAGGAACCCGGCCAGGCACCCACCGACCCACGCCGCCGCCGGGATCCGTTCGATCAGCACGTAGGTGGTCCCGACCGTGGCCACCAGGCCAAAGAACACGAAGACGAAGACCTCGCCGAGCCCGAGGTACCCGTAGGGCTTCGGTCCGCCGGTGTACCCCCACGCCGCGGCCACCGCGGCCAGACCGACGACCACCAGCCACCACGACGTCTGAGCGGCCAGCACCACACCGGCCAGCCCGGCAACGGCGAACGCCGCCAGCGCGGCCCGCTTCACGGCTCCCGCCGGCTTCAGCCCGCCGGCCACCAGGCGAACCGGCCCGACGCGGACGTCGTCGGTGCCGCGCACCCCGTCGCTGTAGTCGTTGGCGAAGTTGACCCCGACCTGCAGGGCCAGGCTGACCACCAGCGCCGGGAGCACCCGCCACCACACCGCTGCGAGCCCGGTGGCACAGGCCGCGCCGACCGCCACCGGGACCACCGCCGCCGGCAGCGTGCGCGGCCGAGCTCCCGCCACCCACGGATGCCGCGGCGGCGTGCCCGGGAGCGGGTTCATCCGCCGACGGTCGAGTTGGACACCCCGGCCCCCCCGTCGATGACGAAGGTGTCGCCGGTGATCCACGCCGCCAGGTCAGAGGCCAGGAACACGGCCAGGTTGGCGATGTCCTGGGGCTGGCCGATGCGCCGGGTCGGCATCTTCCTGGCCAGCGACTCGCCGAAGTTGTCGACCAGCACCGAGGCGAAGTCGGTCTCCACCAGGCCGGGAGCGATGCCGACGACGCGCGTCGGGCCGAGCTCACCGGCGAGCTGGCGAGTGAGATGGATCAGCGCCGCCTTGGTCAGGTTGTAGACCCCGAGGGACCCCTCGGCGCGCAGCCCGCCCACGGAGGCGATGTTGACGATGACGCCGGGCTTGTCGCGCATCGCCTGCTCCCACGCGGCCTGGATCCAGAACAGCGGGCCGCGCAGGTTGACCTGGAAGGTCTTGTCGTAGCGGCTCTCGTCGATGCCCAGGGTCGGCCCGTAGTACGGGTTGGTGGCGGCGTTGTTGACCAGGATGTCCAACCCGCCGAAGCGCTCGATCGTGGCGGCCACGCAGGCTCGCCCGGCGTCGGGGTCCCCGGCGTTGGCCGCGTGCACCGCGGTCTCCCCGGCCATCTCGGCCGCGGCGGCCTCCAGGGCATCCTGCTTGCGGCTGGTCAGCATGACCTTGGCGCCGGAGGCCGCCATCGTCGCCGCGATCGCCTTGCCGATGCCCCGCGAGGCGCCGGTGACCAGGGCCACCTTTCCTGCCAGTGAGACTTCCATGTCCGTCCTCCGTGTCGTGTCGTCGGTCGAGTCGTCTGTCGTGTCGTGCGTGCCGTCAGCCGTCGTGCTCGGCGGCCCGCTCGGCGCCGAGATCGGGCAGCAGGGTGACCCGCACCTTGCGGATCCGCCGGCCGTCCATCTCCGCTGCGGCGAAGCTCCAACCCTCGCGCTCGACTGACTCGCCCACCTCGGGCACGTGCTCCAACGTGCCGAAGACGAAGCCGCCGACACTGTCCCAGTCGTCGTCGGGGAGATCGGAGCCGAGCAGGTCGTTGAGGTCGGAGATGGCCATCGCCCCGTCGACGAGGTACGAACCGTCGGGTTGGGTGACCACCTCTGCGTCCTCGTCGTCGTGCTCGTCGACGATCTCGCCGACCAGCTCCTCCAGGCAGTCCTCGAGGGTCACCAGCCCGGCCACCGCCCCGTACTCATCGGCGACGATCGCCAGGTGGAACTTCTCGGCCTGCATCTCGCGCATCAGCCGGCTCACCGGCTTGTTCTCCGGGATGAACCGGACCGGGCGGACGTAGTCGACCACCGGCGTGGCCCCGTTGCCCGCTCGCTCGGCGCGCATCAGGTCCTTGGCGAAGGCCAACCCGACGATGTCGTCGGGCTTGTCGACACCGTGCACCGGCACCCGGCTGTTGCCCTGCTCCATCATCACGTCGAGGGTCTGGGTCACGGTCTGGTCGCACTCGACGATCACCATGTCCGGCCGGGGGATCATCACCTCGCGGGCGATCGTGTCGCCGAACTCGATGATGCTCTCGATCAGGCGCTGCTCCTCCTGCTCGACGACGCCCTCCTCGGCGGCCGCCTCGACGATGCCGAGTAGCTCCTGCTCGGACACGAACGGGCCCTGCTCCAGCCCCTTGCCCTTGACGATCACGTTGGTCAGCGAGATCAGGCCGTGGGACACCCACTTCAGCGGCCAGAACGCCACCAGGGCGGCCGTGGGCCGGGCGGTCAGCAACGCGGCGCGCTGCGGGTACAGCACGGCGTAGGTCTTCGGCACCGCCTCGGCCAGGACGAAGAACACGATGACGTTGAGGACCACGCCGACGATGACGCCAGCCGTCCCGAACATGCGCGCCGAGACGATGCCGGTCAGCGTGGCCTGCACGGTCTGGCAGATGTTGATCGTCAGCAGCAGCGGGTTGACCCACCGCTCCGGGTTGGCCACCAGGCGCACCAGGATCCGGCCCGACTTGTGACCCTGGTCGGCCAGGGCCGCCGCCTTCGGCTTGGTCATCCGCGACAAGCCCATCTCCGACAGCGAGAGGAAGATCAGGATGACCAGGAGGACCACGATGCCGACGATCATCCACATGTCGGCGTTCTGGAACGATCCGGCAACCATGACCGTCACGACTCCTGTTCCTGGCGGAACCCCGACGGTGCCGCGCCGTGCCAGTAATAGGTCTCCAGCAGGCGGAGCTCGGTGGCCCGCATCGCCTCGGCCGCCTCGGCCTCGGCGTGGTCGTGGCCGAGGACGTGGAGCACACCGTGCACCACCAGCAGGGCCAGCTCGTCGTCCAGGGTGCCGGCGTGACTCGGAGCGTTGGCCGCGGCGACGCTGGGGCACAGCACGACGTCGCCGAGCAGGAGGGGGATGTCGCCGAGGTCGACGGGTGGGCGGTCCGGGCCGCGGCTCGGCGGCTCCCCGTCGAGCACGATCTCGGCGTCGGCGGCATCGATCGGGAACGACAGCACGTCGGTCGGGCCGCTGCCGCCCATGTGCTCGGTGTTCAGCTCGGTCATCTCCTCGGCGCCGACGAACAGCAGGGTCATCTCCGCCAAGCCGCGCACGCCCTGATCGCTGAGCACGTCGAGGGCCAGGCGTTGCCAGCGAGCCAGGTCGACCGGCACGTCGTCCTGCTCGTCGGCGCAGAACACCTCGACGGCGCCGTCGCCGCCCACCTTGGGGCGCCGGCCGAGCCGCGGGCGCGGCGGCTCAGGCACGCCGAGGCTCCCGCGACGGGGCCGCGGCCGGCGACTCGGCTCGCTCGTAGGCCTCGACGATGTCGGCGACGATGCGATGACGGACCACGTCGCTGCGACCGAGGTGGACGAAGCTCAGCCCGTCGATGCCCTGCAGCGTGCGCTCCAGGCCGACCAGGCCGCTCTTGCCGTCGGGGACGTCGACCTGGGTGGTGTCGCCGGTGACGACGACGCGCGAGTTGAACCCGATGCGCGTCAGGAACATCTTCATCTGCTCCGGCGTGGCGTTCTGGGCCTCGTCGAGGATGATGAAGCTGTTGTTCAGGGTGCGGCCGCGCATGAAGGCCAGCGGGGCCACCTCCACCGCCTGGCGCTCGAGCAACTTCTGGGCGCCCTCCGGTTCGAGCATGTCGTAGAGGGCGTCGTACAGCGGGCGCAGGTACGGGTCGATCTTGGCCATCAGATCGCCCGGCAGGAAGCCGAGACGCTCCCCCGCCTCCACGGCCGGGCGGGTCAGGATGATCCGCTGCACCTGGCGGGACTGCAGCGCCTGCACGGCCATGGCCACCGCCAGCCAGCTCTTCCCGGTGCCGGCCGGGCCGAGGCCGAAGGTGATCACGTTGGTGCGGATCGCGTCGACGTAGCGCTTCTGCCCGGCGGTCTTCGGGCGGACCGGGCGGCCGCGTGCGCCGCGCATGATGTCGTCGGTGAGCACCTCGCTGGGGCGCTCCTCGGCGCGGACCATGTCGATCGAGCGTTGCAGGCTGGCGGGGTCGAGGTGCTCGCCGCGCTGCAGCACCAGGATCAGCTCCTCCAGCAGGTGGGCGGCCTGCTCGGCACCCGGGCCGTCGACGGTCACCTCGTTGCCGCGGGCGACGAACGTGGTGGACGGGAACGCCGCCTCGATCGCCCGCAGATGGCTGTCGCGCGGCCCGAGGAGCGCGGAGAGCAGGTGCCCGGCCGGGACGACGACGGTGACGCTGGTGGTCAGTGCAGTCATGCGGTCGGGTCGGCGTCAGCGCTCATGTCGCCTCTACGGTATCGAACGGCGCCGACGAACCACGACGATCGTCAGCGCTGCGGGCGTTCGGCGATCACCCGGCCAGCACGTACTCGAACACGCCGTCGCGCTGGCGGCGATCCATCTCGCCGGTCAGGCGGAGGTGCTCGAGGTGGGCGAAGGTCTCGCTGTCGGCCATCGCTCCCTGGGCGCGCGGCGAGAACAGCACCGTGGACATGTGCATGACCGACGCCGGCCGGCCGAGCTCGCTCGAGGCCTCGCGCAGGCGCTGCAGGCGATGGACGTGGTGCTCCTTGATCGCCGCGGCACGCCCGGCGAGGTCGGTGAACGGATGCCCGTGGGCGGGCAGGGCCAGGCGCACGGCATCGCCGTAGTCGGCGACCTTGTCCAGCGAGCGGAAGAACAAGCCGAGCGGGTCGTGGCTGGTGCCCAGACCGCTGATGTGCGGGGTGATCGTGGGCAGCACGTGGTCGCCGCACAGCATCAGCCCGTGCTCGGGGTCGAACAGGCACAGATGGTCGTCGGTGTGCCCGGGCGTGTGCACGGCGACCCAGTCGCGGCCGGCCAGCGAGATGGTCTGGGCGTCGGCCAGGCGAATGGTCGGGCGGGGCGAGCGCCGCAGCCGGGGGAAGCGCTGCCCGGCCCGGAACCACATCCGCCGCCGCAGGGAGATGCCGTCGATCCCCGGCCCGCCCCACGGAGTGGTCTGCCACGGGTAGCGGCGGACGTGGTGGCGCTCCGGGTCGTCAGGCAGCTCGGCATCGACCGGATCCTCGATGACGTCGTCGACGTCCACGTCCGGGGGCTCGGTCGGGTCCCACATCAGTCGGAAGGCCTGATGGGTGATCAGCTCGGCGCCGGTCTCGCGCTGCAGCCAGCCGGCACCGCCGAAGTGATCGATGTGACTGTGAGTCACCACCACGGTGTGCACCCGGCGCAGCGGGATGCCGGCGCTGGTCAGCCGCTGGCGCAGCGCGGCGTAGGAGTCCTTGGTGGGCAGGCCGGGATCCACCACGGCGACGCCACGCTCATCCTCCAGGAGGTAGCAGTTGACGTGGCCGAGGCCGGGGATCTCGATGGGGAGCTGACTGCGCAGCACGTTCGGCGCCAGCTCGCTGATCTCCGCGGTGGCCCGCTCCTGCTCCTGGCGGCGCGGGCGGGCGGTCTCGGTCATCCGCAGCACGGTACCGACGTCGTCGCGCGACCGGCGAGGTGGGACGTTCGAGTGGAGGCGGGTGACATCGGTCACGGTTCAGCCTCGGAGCCGACGGGGCAGGTTGACGGGCATGGCTTTCACCCTTCCCGCGCTCCCCTACGCTCCCGACGCGCTGGCCCCGACGATCAGCGCCGAGACCCTCGCCGTCCACCACGGCAAGCACCACGCCACCTACGTCAAGAAGCTCAACGAGCTGGTCAAGGGCACCGAGTTCGCCACCATGGCACTCGACGAGCTGATCACCAAGGCGCCGACGGGCAAGATCTTCAACAACGCCGCCCAGCACTGGAACCACTCCTTCTACTGGCGGTCGATGTCTCCGACCGGGGGCGGCAAGCCCACCGGAGCGCTGGCCGCGTCGATGACCGCCTCGTTCGGCTCCGTCGCCGAGGGCATCAAGCAGCTCACCGCCGCCGCCACCAACCACTTCGGGTCGGGCTGGACCTGGCTGGTCACCGACAAGCGTGGGGCCCTGTCCGTCATGGAGACCGCTGACGCCGGGTTGCCGCAGACGTCGAAGAAGATCCCGCTGCTCACCATCGACGTGTGGGAGCACGCCTACTACATCGACCGTCGCAACGACCGTGCGGCCTACGTCAAGGGCTTCCTCGCCAACCTGGTCAACTGGCAGTTCGCTGCCGACAACCTCGCCATGGCCACGGCGAAGTAGCCCTCACCAGGCCGTCCTCACCAGCCGAAGGCCGCCTCGACCGGCGCCAGGTCGGGGCGGGCCTCGGCCTCCAGGCGGCTCAGGTAGCTCAGCACCACGTAGCCCTCGTTGAGCAGTCCGCCGTCGGTCTCCGGGCTCAGCGAGCCAGACGGTCCCCAGGCCATCTGCACGGTGTAGACGTTCGGCTGGCCGATCTTCGGCTCCATCACCGCCTTGGCCACCCGGTTGGGCGGTTCGTGGCCGACGGTGGCCAGCTTCCACCCGGCCAGGTCGGACACGGCGAGATTGGGGACGTTGATGTTGGCGACCACCGGTCGCTCGGGCATGTCGGCGACGAGCGCCCGCACGTACGCCGAGGCGACCTCGGCGGCCGTGTCCCACTGCAGCCCGATCAGCATCTCGTCCCACCCTTGGCCCTCGACGCTGCCGGCCACCGCCTGGCTGACGGCGACCCCGGAGATCCCGCCGTTGCGAGCCATCAGCGCCGCGCCGACGGTACCCGAGTGGTACACCGCCCGGCCGACGTTGGCCCCCGGGTTGATGCCCGACACGACCAGATCGAAGGGCCGCCCGAATGCCCCCAGGCGGGCGAACATCACGCACAGGGCCGGTGGGCCACTGACCGCCCAGGACTCGTCGATGCCGTCGACGTGGCTGCGGTGGACCTCGGGACGGATCAGGTGCAGCGCGCCGACCGCCGAGCTGGCCCCGCTGTACTCGCGGTCAGGAGCGACGATGACCACCTCGCCGTGGGCGCGCATCGCCCGGGCGAGGATGTGCAGACCGATCGAGTCGATGCCGTCGTCGTTGGTCACCAGGATGCGCATGCCGGGTTCACCGTACCGGCCGAAGCGGCGGCGAGCCCGTTCGGCGCACGCCGTTCACCCTGCCGCTGCCACCAGTTCGGCCAGGCGGTCACCGTTGGCCAGGTGGGTGTCGAGGACGCAGGCCCGCTTCCAGTAGCGCTGGGCGTCGACCTCCCAGGTGAAGCCCATGCCGCCGTGGACCTGGATCCCGGTCTTGCCGCAGAACAGGGCGGCGTCGCCGGCCAGCATCTTGGCCACCCGGGCCAGATGCAACGGGTCGCCGTCCCCGGCGCCGTCGGCGGCGCACGCCGCGGCGTGCACGGCCACCCGAGCGACCTCGGCCTTCACCAACATGTCGGCGAGCAGGTGCTTGACCGCCTGGAAGGCCCCGATCACCCGGCCGAACTGCTGGCGCTCCTTGGCGTAGGCGGTGGCCAACTCGGTGGCCCCGGCGGCCAGCCCGACCTGCTGGGCGGCGGTCAGCACCAGGGCATCGACGGTCATCCGGGCGGCGACGTCCGCCCCACCGACGAGGTCACCGGCGGGCGGCGGCGTGCGCAGCAGGCCCACCGGGGTGAGGGCGTCCAGCGGGCGCTCCACCGAGGTGGCGTCCAGCGTGACACCCTCGGCCAGGTGAACCCCGTCGTCGGCGAGGCGCAGCACGGCCCGGGCCTGGGCCGGGAACTCGACCACGGCCACCGGGTCCGGCTCGTGCAGCAGCACGGCGATCAGGTCACCGGCGGCGGCAGCAGCGGACACCTGGGCCGCCAGGGCGGTGTCCACCAGCGGGCCGGGCACCAGCGCCCGGCCGAGCTCCTCGAACGCCAGCGCCGCCTGGCGGCGGGTCAACCCGTCACCGCCGATGGCGAACACGCCCATCTCGGCGATCTCCCGCCACCGGTCGGTGTCGACGACCGAATCGGTCAGCTCGCCGCGCCGGACCACCTCGATGGGGAATCGCCCGGCGCAGAACGAGCGGATGCCGGCCTGGATGGCCAGGTCGTCGTCGTCCAGATCGAAGTCCACGGCGGCTCCTAGCGGTCCTTGGGCAGGCCGAGGATCCGCTCGGCGACGATGTTCTTGTTGATCTGGGTGGTGCCGGCGGCGATGCTCAGGGACAACCCGTGGATCCGGTGGAGCACGAACTTGCCGGTCCCCAGCTCGCCGAGATCGTCCATCGAGAGCGACGCCCGGTTGATGGTGTGCATGGCCAGGTCGCCGAGCCGGTGGAGGAGATCGGTGTAGGCCAGCTTGAACACGTTGCCGCCGGTGCCCACCAGGCCGCTGCGCTGGGCCTGGGAGACGTTGCGCTTGGTCAGGGCCCACAGCGCGTCGAGCTCGCCGGAGAGCCGACCGATGTCCCGGCGCAGCCCGGCGTCGTCCCACCGGGTGGCCCCGTGGGAGGTGATCCGCTTGGCCAGGCCGGCCAGCTCACGGGTGAGCTCCATGGCGATGAGCATCTCCGACACGAACGCCGTGCCGCGCTCGAAGCTGAGGGTCACCATCGTCACCCGCCAGCCGTCGTTCTCGGCGCCCACCCGGTTGGCCACCGGCACGCGCACATCGTCGAAGTACACCTCGCAGAACTCGGTGGAGTTCTCCATGGTCGGCAGCGGCCGGGGATCGATGCCGGGGAGGTCCATCGGCAAGATCAGCCAGCTGATCCCCTTGTGCTTCGGTGCGTCCGGATCGGTGCGGACCAGCATCTCGCAGTAGTCGGCGTTGTGACCGAAGCTGGTCCAGATCTTCGAACCGTTGATGACGTACTCGTCCCCGTCGCGCACCGCCCGGGTGCGCAGGCTGGCCAGGTCGCTGCCGGCGCCCGGCTCACTGAACCCCTGACACCAGACGTGCTCGCCGCGCAGGATGGCCGGCAGGTGGAACGCCTTCTGCTCCTCGGTCGCCTCGGCGATGAGGGTCGGGCCGGCATGCAGCAGCCCGACGAAGTTGTGCCCGACGTAGGGGGCGTGGCGTCGCTCGGTCTCCTCCAGGAAGATCAGGTGCTCGGTGGGCGTGGCGCCCCGGCCGCCGTACTCCCTCGGCCAGTTGATGCCGGCGTACCCGGCGTCGTAGAGCATCCGCTGCCAAGCGGTGTCCCACGCCCGGCGCCCGGCCCAGTCGTCCCGGCGGGGCTCGGGCGGGACGTGCGGGAGGACGTCGTCGAGCCAGGCGACCAGCTCGGCACGGAACGCCTCCTCCGCCTCGGTGTAGCGCAGATCCACGGCGCGGACTGTATCTGACGGGTCGTCAGACGAGCCCAGTCAGCGGATCCGCGGCTCGATCTTGGTCGAGCGGCGGGCATTCACCTCGTCCGCCGGGAACCCACCGACGAAGGCCGAGTTGGTGAACGTCGGGGCGCTCAGCAGCGCCTGGGGAAGGGCGGCGTGCTGCGCAGTCCACACCGCCTTGACCGTCGCCTCGACGGCCGCCTGGTTGGGCGAGTCGGCGATGATCCGTGCCGCCCAGCGCGCTGCGTCGAGCAGCTCGGCGGCAGGAACGACCTCCTGCACCAACCCGATCTCGTGGGCCCGCTGGGCGGACATCCGCTCGTGGCGGCCGAGCAGGGTCAGGCGCATGATCTCGCCGAGCGGCATCCGCTGGAGCATGTACATCGGCTCGTAGATCGCCGGCATGCCATGGGTCAGGTGTGGGTCGAAGAACGTTGCGTGCTCGGCGGCGACGATCATCTCGACCTGTCCGAGGATGTAGAACGCCCCGCCGCAGGCCATGCCGTTGACCGCGGCGATGACTGGCTTCCACAGCTCGCAGCTCTTCGGACCGATCGGCACCATCGGATCGTCGTGGGTCACCGGCGACACCGGCTGGTCGTAGCCGAAGGTCAGGTCGATGCCGGTGGTGAAGGCTCGCTCCCCGGCCCCGGTGATGATCGCGACGCGCACCGCGTCGTCGAAGCGCAGCCGCCGCCAGACGTCGGCCAGCTCGGAGATCTGCGTCGGGCTGAAGGCGTTCAGCGACTCCGGCCGGTTGAGCGTGATCGTCGCCACGCCGTCGGCCACCTCGTACAGCAGGCACTCGTAGCTCACCGCGGCAGCGTATCGGTACGCTCCGATCCGCCATGGACCGAGCACCTGCGCACCACGATCAGCGATCGGGCGGCCTCGACGTCGACCCCGAGGTGGCCGAGGCGGTGGCCGCCGGGCACCCGGTGGTGGCCTTGGAGAGCACGATCATCAGCCACGGCATGCCCTACCCGAGCAACGTCGAGATGGCCGTCGAGGTCGAGCAGCTGGTCCGTGCCGAGGGGGCCGTGCCGGCCACCGTGGCCGTCATCGAGGGTCGCTGCCGGGTCGGTCTCCGGCCCGCCGACATCGAGCTGCTGGCCACGGCCCGTGGGGTGCTGAAGGCCACGACCCGGGACCTGCCATACCTGATGGCGGCCCGGCTCACCGGCGCCACCACCGTGGCGGCCACGATGCACCTCGCCCACCTCGCCGGCGTGCGGATCTTCGCCACCGGCGGCATCGGCGGGGTCCATCGTGGCGCGGCGCACAGCTTCGACATCTCCGCCGACCTCACCGAGCTGGCCCGCACGCCCGTGGCCGTCGTGTCCGCCGGGGTCAAGTCGATTCTCGACATCGGGCTGACGCTGGAGCACCTGGAGACGGTCGGTGTCCCGGTCGTCGTGCTGGGCAGCGACGAGTTCCCGTCCTTCTACAGCCGGACCAGCGGGCACCCGGCCCCTCGGCGACTGGACGATGTCGCCGAGGTCGCCGCCCTGCTGCACGCCACCTGGGACGATCTCGGGCTGACCACCGGCGTCAGCATCGCCAACCCGATCCCGGATGCCGACGAGCTCCCCGCCGACGAGGTCGGCGCGGTCATCGACGCCGCCCTCCTGGACGCCGACCGAGCCGGGATCACCGGCCAGGCGGTGACGCCGTTCCTGCTGGCCGAGGTCGTCCGGCGGACCGGCGGGCGCAGCCTGCAGGCCAACCTGGCCCTGGTCCGTCACAACGCCCGCACCGCAGCGCGCCTCGCCGTGGCGTTTGCCAGGATGGGTGGATGATCCGCTCGCTGGCCGTGCTGGCCGCCCCACTTGCCCTGGCCGTCGCCACCGTCCCGCCGGCGAGCTCGCCCACGCCACCCGCTCCCGGTGGCTCGACGCCGACCGCCTCGGGGCCGGCCCCGACCCCGGCGC
Organism: Actinomycetes bacterium; assembly: GCA_029782355.1. Classification (GTDB taxonomy): domain Bacteria; phylum Actinomycetota; class Acidimicrobiia; order Acidimicrobiales; family Ilumatobacteraceae; genus JAKOUY01. The sequence goes on along the minus strand of JAKOUY010000040.1, from coordinate 269,902 downwards.
GGACGATCAGCGAGCTGCTGGCCCTCGGCCGGCCCATCGTCCTGGCCCACACCGGAGGCGAGCAGGCCTACCCCGGCAGCACGCTGTACAGCTTCGGCGAGAGCGTCAAGGCCGGTGCCGACATGCTCGACCTGAACGTCATGCTCAGCAAGGACGACCAGCTCGTGGTGCAGCACGACGGCACCGTCGACCGCTTGACCGACGCCACCGGCGAGGTGGTCTCGATGACGTACGCCGAGTTGGCCAAGCTGGACAACGCCTACTGGTTCACCGCGCACTGCGAAGCCTGCCGGGACGCCCCGGCGGGCGACTACGTGTGGCGTGGCGTGCGCACCGGCGCCAAGCCGGCGCCCCCCGGATACTCCCCCGACGACTTCGCCATCCCCACCCTTGACCAGCTGATCGCCCGGTTCCCCGGCGTCCCGCTGAACATCGAGATCGAGGAGGAGGGCGACGGGCTGCGCACCGCCAAGGTCCTGGCCGACGTGCTGGCGCGCACGAACATGCTCGATCGGGTGGTGGTCACGTCGTTCGGCGACGAGGTCAACGCCGAGTTCCACCGCCTGGCGCCCACCGTGACGATGTCGCCCAGCAAGGGGCCGACGGTGCAGTGGGTCCTCGGCCGCATCCCGCTGCCCGACGGGATGCGCATCCTGCAGCTGCCCCAGGCCTACAACGGCCTGGAGGTGATCACCCCGAAGCAGGTGGCCGACGCCCACCGCGCCGGCTACCTGATCTGGGTGTGGCCGAACGACGCCAAGCTGGAGACCCTCGACAGCTACCGGCACTACGTCGCCATGGGGATCGACGGCCTGAACATCAACGTTCCGGCCGACGGCGTCCGCGCCCTAACCCCCTGACCCCGCCCGCCTCCCTCGCGCCCGGACCGCTGGGCCTCCCCGCGCCAGCCTCCGCCGCCCATGGGCGCGGTGTGTTGCACGACCGCAACTCCCCGCGCCCGGCCCCGCGCGGCCTCCCCCGCGAAGCCTCCGCGCCCATGGGCGCGCCAACGTGCACGATCGCAACTCCCCGCGCCCATGGGTCCCGGGATCGTCATCGGTGCCGACCGGGGGCCCGCCGCACACTCTCGCGCCCATGGGCGCGGTGTGTTCCACGGCTGCAACTCCCCGCGCCCATGGGCTCGGGCGTGGTCACGGCTCGGGTGGGGATGGTCGCGGCAGGGGGTGGTGTGGCCACGGCTGGGGTAGTCGGGGGGCCGCTGCGCAACTCGGGGCCCATGGGCGCGAAAGGTTGCATGACTGCACGTTTGCGCGCCCATGGGGGAGGGGGCGGTCAGCGGGGGTCGGGGGTCAGCGGGGGTCGGGGGTCAGCGGGGGTCGGTCGGCAGCGGGGGTCGGGGGTCAGCGGAACAGGTCGCGGGACTGGTCGCGCAGGACGGGAGCGATCGTGGCGGCGTCGTCCGGGGTCCACGGGTAGCCGCGGATGACGGCGACCGGGATGCGCGACACGTTGCCCTTGACCAGCTCGGCGGCACCGGCCAACTCGTCGGCGACGCACACGGCCTGGACACGGAACTCATGGCCATGGGGATCGTGTTGGCCGATGTAGCTGTGGATCGGGTCGAGTCCGGCGATCCCGATGGCGATGTCGGTCTGCCCCTCCCGCCAGGCCCGGCCGAAGGTGTCCGACACGATCACGGCGACGTCCAGCCCCCTCGATGCCCAGGCGGCGCGCAGCCGGCGAGCCGAGGCGTCGGGGTCGACCGGCAGGAGCACGACGCGCCCGCTGGCCCCGCTCGACGACTGGTCGACCCCGCTGTTGGCGCAGACGAAGCCGTGGTGGGTCTCGGTGATCAGGATCGGTCCGGCCTGGCGGACGATGCGGCGAGCCTCACGCAGCACGATCTCGATCACCGTCGGGTCCTTGTCCCACCGGGCGGCCCACTCGGCAGCGAACGGCGAGGGCTGGACGTCGGCGGTCTCGACCACTCGACCCTCGGCCTTGGAGACGATCTTGGACGTGACGACCACCACGTCACCGCTGGCCAGCGGGGTCCCGGCCGTCGCCGCGGCCGAGGCGATGGCGATGGCCAGGTCCGTCCCGGCGGCGATCTCGGGCAGGCCCGGCACCCCGAAGATCTCGACCGCCATGGGAACCGACCGTACCAGTGCTGCACAATGGACGGACCATGAGCGCCCCCGTCTCCGAGATCTTCGATCCCTCCGCCTGGCGCGTCGTGCCCGGCTTCGACTTCGACGACATCACCTACCACCGGGCCGTCGACCACGGCACGGTGCGCATCGCCTTCGATCGCCCGGAGGTGCGCAACGCCTTCCGGCCACGGACCGTCGACCAGCTGTACACGGCCCTCGACCACGCCAGGATGTCGACCGACGTCGGCTGCGTGCTGCTGACCGGCAACGGGCCGTCGCCACGCGACGGCGGCTGGGCGTTCTGCAGCGGCGGCGACCAGCGGATCCGCGGCCGTGACGGCTACCGGTACGCCGAGGGCGACACCGCCGACACGATCGAGCCCGGCCGAGCCGGTCGGCTGCACATCCTCGAGGTCCAGCGGCTGATCCGGTTCATGCCCAAGGTGGTCATCTGCGTCGTCCCGGGATGGGCGGCGGGCGGCGGGCACAGCCTGCACGTGGTCAGCGACCTGACCCTGGCCAGCGCCGAGCACGCCCGCTTCAAGCAGACCGACGCCGACGTCGCCAGCTTCGACGGCGGGTTCGGCTCGGCCTACCTGGCCCGCCAGGTGGGCCAGAAGTTCGCCCGGGAGATCTTCTTCCTGGGCCGCGAGTACTCGGCGGCCGACGCTCATCGGATGGGCATGGTCAACGCCGTGGTGCCCCACGCCGAGTTGGAGCCGACCGCTCTGGAGTGGGCCAGGGAGATCAACGCCAAGAGCCCGACCGCCCAGCGGATGTTGAAGTTCGCCTTCAACCTGATCGACGACGGGTTGGTGGGCCAGCAGGTCTTCGCCGGCGAAGCCACCCGCTTGGCCTACATGACCGAGGAGGCCCAGGAGGGCCGGCTGTCGTTCCTCGAGAAGCGCGACCCGGACTGGAGCGCCTACCCGTGGCACTTCTGACCCGGCGGCGCCGCCCATGGTGATCCCGGTCGACGATCCGGGCGACCCCCGCCTGGAGGTGTTCCGGCGCAACGAGCGCGGCCTGGCCAATCGCCCCGATCGCCGGGACGACGCCGGCGCCGGGCTGTTTCTGGCCGAGGGCGATCTGGTGGTGGAGCGAGCACTGCGAGCCGGCTGCACCGCGGTGGCCGCACTGGTGGACGACGCCCGCCCGCCGGCCGTCGCTCACCGCCTGGACACCCAGGCCGTGCCGGTCTACGCCGGTGGCGAGCGGATGCGCGCCCTGGTGACCGGCCTCGGGGTGCCCCACGCGATCATCGCCGTGTTCCGCCGGCCGAGGCGGCCGACGGTGGCCGGCCTGGTGGCCGCAGCCAACCGGCTGGTGCTGGTCGAGGCGGTCGACAACCCGGTGAACGTGGGCGGCATCGTCCGCAATGCCGCCGGGCTCGGATGGGACGGGTTGATCCTCGACGGCACGAGCGCCGACCCGCTGGCCCGCCGGGCCCTGCGGGTCTCCATGGGCCAGGCGATCGGCTTCCCGCACGCTCGGCTGCGTCATCTGGCCGAGGCCGTCGAGCAGCTGCGCGCCGCCGGGTTCACCGTCGCCGCGTTGACCCCGGCCGCCGATGGCGTCGATCTGGCGGACCTCGCGGCCCAGCCGCCCGCGGCGCGCCTCGCCGTGGTCATCGGCGCCGAGCGCGCCGGGTTGTCCGCCGAGGTGCTGGCCGCGGCGACGTGGCGGGTTCGCATCCCGATGGCCGGCGGCGTCGATTCGCTGAACGCCGCGGCGGCCTCGGCGGTGGCCTGCTGGGCACTGCGCCCGGCAGTTCCGAGGGCTCAGCTGAGCGGATCGGCGGGCCCCGGCGACGAGCCGGTCGACGAGCCGGTCGACGAGCCGGTCGACGACGCGGTGGGCTGACTGCGCTGGGCCGTGACGGTCGATTGACCGGGACGGGCGGTGGCGATCGGCAGGCCGGTGTCGTTGCGCAGGTGCTCGGCGGCCGGGACGAAGTAGGCCATGAGTCGAGCGGCGAGGTCGGCCGTCGGCGCCACCCGCTCCACGGCGGCGGCCATGTGCGTCAGCCAGCGGTCGCGTTCGGCTGGACCGACGTGGAACGGCATGTGCCGCAGCCGCAGGCGCGGGTGGCCGCGTTCCTCCAGGTAGGTGGGTGGGCCGCCCCAGTAGTGCATCAGGAACGTGGCCAGCCGGTGGCGGGCACCCGTCAGATCGGCCTCCGGATACAGCGGGCGCAGCACCGGGTCGTGGCCGACCCCCTCGTAGAAGGCGTCGACCAAGGCGACGAAGAACGTCTCGCCACCGACCGTCTCGAACAGCGTCGGCTCGGCGGCGGCGCCACCGGTCTCCCCCATCGCTCGCCTCAGCCGACCGCGGCCACGAGCTGCGCGGCAATCCATGCCGCTCGGGCCTGCTGGCCGAGTGCGGTCGGGTGGACCCCGTCCGCCTTGAACTGGGTCGGCGAGGTGGCTGCCCAGTCGGCGATGCGCAGGTTCGACCAGGTGCCGGCTGCCTGGCGGAGGGCGTCGTCGAAGGCGGCCATGTGGATGTTGGCGTGGGCGCCCGTGGCGGCCGGACTGGTGAACAGGTTGACCCACAGGACGGGGGCCGCGCCGGCCGGGTCGATCGCCCGCATCATCGCCCCGATGGCCACCCCGGCGGTGTACGTGGCGACCCCACGGGCGATGTCGACCACGTCGTTGGTGCCCATCGCCACGATCCAGCAGTCGATGCCCCGACCGCGCATCCACTGCGCGGCCGTGAGGCCGGTATCGAGGTCGCCTGGCACGTGGGACATGATCGCCCGGAAGCCGTGCGCCGAGACCACGATGCGGCCGACGCCGCTGGAGTCGAGTGCTCGCACGAGCGGGCCCAGGCCCTGGAAGGTGAGCGAGTCACCGAGCACGCCGACGGTGACGCAGCGACGGGCCGGATCGGGTGCCGTTGCGACCAGCGAGGCGTCGAGCCCGATGGCGGTCAGGAAGGTGCGGTCGGCGATCCCCGGACGTCCGGCCGGCCAGCCACGCGCCGTGAGATAGCGCTGGGCGGCGGTGATCGCCGCGGTGGTCGACGACGTCCACCACCCGTCGACCCGCCGCCGGGCCAGGTACCCGAGATCACCGAGACGCTGCTCGAGGCAGCGGACCTCACCGTGGCGCCAGGCGTTCGCCGGGCTCAGGACCCGGCCGACGCTGCAGCCCACCGGGGCGCTGATCGCCTGGGCTCGGCCGGGTATCGGGCTGACACCGATCAGCGTCGCCAGACCGAGGGTCGCCACCAGCCGCCGCACGGTGCCGTACCGTACACGGCCGGCCTGATCCGGGTCAGCCGATCTGCCTGGCCAGCTCACTGGCGATCCATGCCGCTCGGGTGCGCTGGGCGGCCGGGTTCAGATGGACACCGTCCTGCTTGAACCCGCCGGGCCGGGTGGCCGCCCAGTCGGCGACGTGCAGGTTCTTCCAGCGCCGGGTCGCGTTGCGCAGCACGCCGTTGAAGGTGACCATGTTGGCGTTGGCGTTGCGCCCGGTGGCGGCCGCGGTGCGCAGGTTGACCCACAGCACCGGAGCCCGCCCGGCCGGATCGATGGCCGTCATCATCGCCTCGATCGCCTGGCGGTGCGAGTAGTCGGCGGCGCCCCGGGCGATGTCGATGACGTCGTTGGTCCCGATGGCGACCAGCCAGCAGTCGATCGGCAGCCGGCGCATCCACGCCGCGGCGTCCAGCCCACTGTCGAGGTCGTCGGGCGTGTGGGTCATGATCGCCCGCCGGCCGTGGGCGGCGACCACGACGGTGTCGAGCCCGGACCCGTACAGGGCGCCGAGCAGGACCGGTATCGACTGGAAGGTCAGCGAGTCGCCGATCACCCCCAGCACCCGGCAGCGGCGCGCCGGGTTCGCTGGGCCCGGCACCACCGCGGCACCGATGGCCCGCAGGAACGTCCGGTCGGCCACGCCGGCGCGCCCGGATGACACGCCGCGCGGGGTCAGGTACTGCTGGGCGGCGCGGATCGCGGCCACGTCGGCCGGGCCCCACCACCCATCGACCGAGGCCGCGTCGAGGTAGCCGACGTCGCGCAGCCGCTGTTCGAGGCACAGCACCTCGCCCCGCGGACCCGGCCATGGCCCGGGCTGGCGGTCGGTCACCACGCAGGTGTGCGTGGCCAGCGGAGCCGCGGTGGCGCGAGCCCCGGGCGGCGGCGTCTGCGGCGCCGCCCGCGCAGCGGTGACGCTGAGGGCGATGACGGCGGCCGGCACGACGGCTCGGACGGTGGTCCGCATCCGCCAGCCGCCGGACATCACACGTCGAGGAAGCGTCCGGCGGCAGTGGCCGATCCGATGGCACCCACCAGCGCACCGAGGGCGACCATCGCCAGGGCGATCGACCACGGCGTGGAGCCGGTGGCGACGAACGCCGCCAAGCCACTGTTCGCCGGGAAGCGGGTGGTGATGCCGTCGGTCCAGTCCTGGTTGACCGCCAGCAGCGCGCCCCCACCGATCAAGCCGCCGATCAGTCCGGTGACCAACCCCTCGAGCATGAACGGCAGGCGGATGAACCAGTTGGTGGCCCCCACCAGCTTCATCACCTCGATCTCCCGCCTTCGGGCGAACATCGCCGTGCGGATGGCGTTCCAGATCAGCAGCACCGCGGCCAGCAGCAGCACGATCGACATGATCAGCGAGCGGACCCCGACGAAGCCCTTCAGCACGCTGAGGGTGGTGATCATCTGATCCGGCGAGACCACCGCATTGACCTTCGGGAGACCGTGCAACCGCTCGGCCAGCTGGTTGAGCTGCGTGGCGCTCGACTGGTTGACGGGGATGACCCGGAAGAACGACGGGGTGGTCTTGTCGTTGTACAGCTCGATGGCCGTCGGGTCGCCGGCATAGAGCTTGTGGGCCACGTCGACCGAGCAGGCCACGTCGCAGTAGTTGAAGTCCTTGACCACGGTGCCCTCGGCCTTGGCCTGGGTCAGGGCGTCGGTGAACACCTTGAGCTGCTCCGGCGTGGCGTCGTTGTCGACGTAGACCAGCAGGCGCACTCCCTTGGTCCAGGCCGAGAGCTGGTTGTCGAAGCCCTCCTGGATCAGCAGGGTCAGCCCGCTGAGGAACAGCGACACGGTGGCGGTGATGACCGCAGCCACCGTCAGGGTCAGGTTGCGGCTGAGGCTGGCCCACATCTCGCGGAAGACGTAGGTGATCCGGCTGAACATCAGTCGTACACCCCGCGGTGCTGGTCGCGCACGATCACGCCGCGATCGAGCTGGATGACCCGCTTGCGCATCTGGTTGACGATGCGCTGGTCGTGGGTGGCCATGACCACCGTGGTGCCGGTGGTGTTGATCCGGTCCAGGAGGCGCATGATGCCCTCGCCGGTGCCCGGGTCGAGGTTGCCGGTGGGCTCGTCGGCCAGCAGGATCAGCGGGCGGTTGACGAAGGCCCGGGCGATGGAGACGCGCTGCTGCTCGCCGCCGGAGAGCTGGTGGGGGAAACGGTCGGCCTTGTCCTCCAGGCCGACGATCTCGAGCACCTGGGGGACCTGCTGGCGGATGACCTGCTTGGGCTTGCCGATCACCTCGAGGGCGAAGGCGACGTTCTCGAACACCGTCTTGTTCAACAGCAGCTTGTAGTCCTGGAAGATGTTGCCGATCTTGCGGCGCAGCTCCGGGATCTTGTTGTTCGGCATCTCGACGATGTTGCGCCCGGCGACCCAGACCCCGCCCTTCTCCGGGCGCTCCTGGCGGCTCATCAGCCGCAGCAGGGTGCTCTTGCCCGACCCGGATGGGCCGACGAGGAACACGAACTCGGCCTTGTTGACCTCGAAGCTGGCGTCACGAAGGGCGGTGACGTCGGTGGAGTAGGTCTTGGTGACGTTCTCGATGCGGATCATCTCGGTTCACTTCTCGGTGCACGCGCCGTGGCGCGGTCCAGCCCGCTGCTCCGCCCGGAACCGCCACAGACTACCCGCCTCCGGACCGCTCCGGCAGCGCGGCCGGCCGCGCTCAACCGCTCGACCCGTCCGCCGCGTTGCAGTCGGGCAGGGTCCGCCCGGTGGTGGCCTGGTACGCCCGGGCCAGCTCGGTCTGGCGGGCCTCGGTCCCGGCACCGAGGGTCAGGCCGCAGTTGTCCAGCGTCAGCGTGTGCGGTTCGTCGTCGTACACACCGTCGAGGTGCCCGAGGATCGCCAGCAGGACGGCGCTCTCGTGCATCGTCACCACGTACTGCACCTCCGGGACGGCGTTGTCGACCGTGGCGGCCAGCTCGATCTGGACCGGCGCCGACGACGCGGAGTCCGGCGGGCGATCACCGGCCACCACCCGCACGGAGAAGTTGGCGTCGGGTGCGGCCGTGACCGGCGGGCCGCTGCCCGGGGGGACTGCCAGCCCGGCGTGGTGGGTGAAGGCGTCGAGAAAGGCGGCGTCATCGCCGGTCGGGGTGGCCGCCCCGGACCACGAGGCCGCGCCGGCCAGGGCCGGCAGCGACGCCATCACGGCACCGGCGGTGGCCAGGTCGGCGGTGACCACGGCGACGTTGGCCGGGTACGGGTCGCCGGTAGCGGACGGTGGACCGCCCGGGAAGTACACGAGCGTCACACCGGGATGGGCTGCGGCCGCAGCGCGCACCGCCGAACCGAGGTCGACACCGCGCACGACGACCACCGCGTGGGCGGTGGCGACCAGTTGGTCGATGGCCGCGGGTGCGTCGGCCGCCGTGACCCCCGGGCGCACCGTGAGCTCGCCGACCAGGTGGAACAGCCGCATGGCCTGCAACGTCGACACCAACGACCCGCCGTAGCCGAAGTCGGACGGCCCGTCCAGCACGACCCCGACCGACGGACCGACGGGTGTCGTGTCGGCGGTGGCGGGACCAGCCGTGGTGGCCGCCGGGTCGGACGGACCCGACGGGACCGTGGAGCCTGCCGCCGGGGTGGTCGGGCCGGCCAGGGCGACGAGGGTGGCCATCGCCCCCACCGTCCCCGCCAGCCGCTGCGCCACCCGGCTCACGGCGTGTCCTGGCGCCGGCGCCATCCGAGGTAGCCCTCCATGAACTCGTCGAGGTCGCCATCGAGCACCGCGGCGACCTGGCTGGACTCGACCTCCGTGCGCAGATCCTTGACCATCTGGTAGGGCTGCAGCACGTAGCTGCGGATCTGGCTGCCCCACCCGACCTGAGCCTGACGCCCGGCAATGCGGTCCAGCTCGGCCTGGCGTTCCTCGTCGATCTTCGCCGCGATCATCGTCCGCAGCCGGTTCATCGCCTTCTCCCGGTTCTGCAGCTGGCTGCGCTCCTCCTGGCTGCTGGCCACCAGCCCGGTGGGCTCGTGGATCAGCCGCACCGCCGAGGAGGTCTTGTTGACGTGCTGGCCGCCGGCGCCGCTGGCCCGGAACACCTCCATGCGGATGTCGCTCTCGCTGACCTCGACGTCGGGGTTGTCCAGCACCGGCCACACCTGGACGGCGGCGAAGCTGGTCTGGCGGCGGCCCTGATTGTCGAACGGGCTGATCCGCACCAGGCGGTGGGTGCCGCGCTCGCTGGTCATCAGCCCGTAGGCGAAGCGCCCGGTCAGGGTGAACTCGGCGGACAGGATGCCGGCCTCGGTGCCCTCGCTGATGCCGTCGACCTCGAAGCCGAAGCCGCGCCGCTCCGCCCACCGGCTGTACATCCGCAGCAGCATCTCGCTCCAGTCCTGGGCGTCGACCCCGCCGTCCTTGGCGTTGATCTGGACGATGCAGTCCGCTTCGTCGTGCTCGCCGGTGAACAGGCTGCGCAGGTCGAGCTGGTCGAGCGCGGCGTTGATCGAGGCGATGCCGTGCTCGATCTCCGGCTCCTGGGTCTCGTCGCCCTCCTCCCGGGCCAGGTCGTGGAGCACGTCGGCGTCGTCCGTCTGGGCGACGAGCGAGTCGTACAGGTCGATGTCGCCGCGGATGGCTGCGTACTCGGCGTTGAGCTGCTTGGCGTGGTCCTGGTCGTCCCACAGGTCGGGGCGGGCGATCTCCTGCTCCAGCTCGCTGAGCCGTGCCCGGTTGGTGTCGACCTGCAGGTAGCCGGCCGCCTCGCCGAGCCGGCGGCGGAGGTCTTTCAGGTCGTCGGAGAAGTCGCGCATCGGCTCACGTCGCCTGGCTCAGCCGGCCGCACCGTGGCACTGCTTGAACTTCTTGCCGCTGCCGCACGGGCACGGAGCATTGCGCGGGGTCTTCGACCACTCGTCCTTCACCACCGTCTGCTGCCGGCGGGGCGCCTCTGCCGGGGCCACGGCGGACGGATCGAGCTCGCCGGCGGCGACCGCCGACTGGGCCGCGGCGGCGAAGCCGTCGGTGGGCACCGAGTCGCTGGACACCTGCTGCACGTTCTGCACCACCGGCGCCGGCTCCTCCTGGCGGACCACCTGGACGTGCATGACGTAGCGGACGAAGTCCTGGGCGATGCCCTTCATCATCGAGCCGAACATCTCGAAGCCCTCACGCTGCCACTCGGTCAGCGGGTCCTTCTGCCCGACGGCCCGCAGGTTGATGCCCTCCTGCAGGTAGTCCATCTCCTCGAGGTGCTCACGCCAGCGCTGGTCGATGATCCGCAGCATCACCTGGCGCTCGACGTCGCGCATCACCTCGGGCGACAGCTCGGCCTCGCGCTGGGCGTAGAAGGCCGAGGCGTCGGCCATGATCACGTCGTACATCCGGTCGGTGGACCCGGCGTCGGCGAGCTGGGTGGCGGTGATCTCGTTCGGCCAGAAGGTCTTCAGCTCCTTGGCCAGACCGTCGAGGTCCCACTCGTCCTCGGCCACGCTGGCGCAGTGGGCCTCGATCAACGAGTCCACCGCCTCGGCCAGGTACTCCATGGCCGCCGACTTGAGGTCCTCGCCCTCCAGGATCTGATCGCGGCGCTGGTAGATCACCTTGCGCTGCTCGTTCATCACCTCGTCGTACTTGAGGACGTTCTTGCGGATCTCGGCGTTGCGCTGCTCGACGGTGGTCTGGGCCCGCTCGATGGCCTTGGTGACCATCTTGGCCTCGATGGCCTCGTCGTCGGGCATGCTCTTGCCCATCACCCACGACAGCGCGCCGGTGGCAAACAGGCGCATCAGCTCGTCGTCCAGGCTGAGGTAGAACCGGCTCTCCCCCGGGTCGCCCTGGCGGCCGCTGCGGCCGCGCAGCTGGTTGTCGATCCGCCGGCTCTCGTGACGCTCGGTGCCGAGCACGTACAAGCCGCCGAGCTGGCGGACCTCGCCACCCTCGCTCCGGCACCGCTGGCGGAACTCGGCGAGGAGCTGGTCGTAGCGAGCCAGCGCCTGGGTCCGGGCGGCGCGGAACTCCTCGGGCATGTCGGCCAGCGGGACGGGAAGGTCGAACTCGTCGGCCAGCAGCTCGGCTGCGTAGCCCTCCTTGATCACCTCGTGGCGGGCCAGGCCCTCCGGGTCGCCGCCGAGCTGGATGTCGACACCGCGGCCGGCCATGTTGGTGGCCACCGTGACCGAGTGCAGCCGGCCGGCCTGGGCGACGATCATCGCCTCCCGGGTGTGTTGCTTGGCGTTGAGCACCTCGTGGTCCACGCCTCGCTTGGTGAGTAGGCGGGACAGGTACTCGCTCTTCTCGACGCTGACCGTGCCCACCAGCACGGGCTGGCCGCGGTCGTGGCGCTCGACGATGTCGTCGACGACGGCACCGAACTTGGCGACCTCGCCCTTGTAGATCAGGTCGGCCTTGTCGTCGCGGATCACCGGCATGTTGGTGGGGATCGGCACCACCCCGAGCTGATAGGTGTTGGACAGCTCGGCCGCTTCCGTCTGGGCGGTCCCGGTCATCCCGGCCAGCTTGGTGTACATGCGGAAGTAGTTCTGCAGGGTGATCGTGGCCAGCGTCTGGTTCTCTTCCTTGATCTTGACGCCCTCTTTGGCCTCGACCGCCTGGTGGATGCCTTCGCTCCACCGCCGGCCCTCGAGGATCCGGCCGGTGAACTCGTCGACGATCTTCACCTCACCGTGCTGGACGATGTAGTCCTTGTCGCGCTTGTACAGCTCCTTGGCCTTCAGCGCCACGGACAGTTGGTGGACCAGGTTCTGCTGGACCTCGTCGTACAGGTTCTCCACGCCGAGGGCCCGCTCGACGGCCTCGATGCCGGCCTCCAGCGGCACCACCACCCGCTTGTCCTCCTCGACCTCGTAGTCCACGTCGCGCCTGAGCTGGCGGGCGATCGAGGCGAAGCGGTAGTACAGCTTGGCGGCGTCGGCGACCCGCCCGGAGATGATCAGCGGGGTGCGGGCCTCGTCGATCAGGATCGAGTCGACCTCGTCGACGATGGCGTAGTTGTGGCCGCGCTGAACCTTGTCCGACAGGCTGACGGCCATGTTGTCGCGCAGGTAGTCGAAGCCGAACTCGTTGTTCGTGCCGTAGGTGACGTCGCAGGCGTACATTGCCCGCTTCTCGTGCGGCTGCTCCTTGTAGCCGGGCAGGATCAGGCCGACGTCGAGACCCAGCCAGTTGTGCACCCGGCCCATCCACTCGGCGTGGTAGCGGGCCAGGTAGTCGTTCACCGTGACCAGGTGGACGCCGTTGCCGGACAGGGCGTTGAGGTACACGGGCAGGGTGGACACCAGGGTCTTGCCCTCGCCGGTCTTCATCTCGGCCACCCAGCCGAAGTGCAGGGCCGCCCCGCCCATCAGCTGGACGTCGTAGTGCCGCTGGCCGATGGTCCGCTGGGCGGCCTCGCGGACCACCGCGAAGGCCTCGACCAGCAGGTCGTCGAGGGTCTCGCCCCGCTCCAGGCGCTGGCGGAACTCGGCGGTCTTGGCCCGCAGGGCGTCGTCGGACAACACCCGGTAACCGGACTCCAGGGCGTTGATCTCCGGCACCAAGCCCTGCAGGGCCTTGAGCTTCTTGCCCTCACCGGCGCGGAGGATGCGATCGAGGATTCCCATGCGACCCGCGAGCCTACCTGGCAGGCCGGATGAGTGGCCGGGCGCCGTCCGCCGTCGACGGCGGCCCGGCCCGGTCGCTCGCCTACCATCGGGGCTGCCACCACCCGAGCGGAGGAGTGCCATGGCCCGCCACATCCACCTCGCCGACCTGCTGGAGTCGATGGCCGACGCCGTCCCCGACCGCCCGGCGCTGATCACCAGCACCTCCGCGCAGACCTACGCCGAGCTCGACGAGCGGGCCACCCGGCTGGCCAACCACCTCGCCGCCCAGGGCATTCGCGCCGGCGACCACGTCGCCGTCCACGCCCTGAACGGACCGGAGTGGGTCGAGGCGTTCTACGGCTGCTTCAAGCTGCGTGCCGTGCCGGTGAACGTCAACTACCGCTACGTCCAGTCCGAGCTGCGCTACCTGTACGACAACTCCGACGCCAAGGCGGTCATCGTCGGCGCGCAGTACGTGGAGGCCCTCGCCGGAGTGGCCGGCGACCTGCCGGGCCTGACCCACCGGCTGGTGATCGGCGAGGACTACGAGGCCGCGCTGGCGGCGGCCTCGGCGGAGCGCGACTTCGCCGAGCGCTCGGAGGACGACATCTACCTGGTCTACACCGGGGGCACCACGGGGATGCCCAAGGGCGTCATGTGGCGCCAGGAGGACCTCATCAAGGGGGCGCTCAACGCCTACCGGCAGAACGCACCCATCGAGAGCGTCGACGCCCTGGCCCGGGCGGCGGTCGATGCTCCGATGGTGTTCTCGGCCATGGCCATCGGCCCGATGATGCACGGCGGCTGCCAGTGGGCGATGGGCAACCTGCACGTCATCGGCGGGACGTTCGTGCTGTACAGCGAGCCGCGCTTCGACCCGTACCGGGCGCTGGAACTGGCCGCCCGGACGCGAGTGCTGTCACTGACCACCATGGGCGACGCGATGGCCCGGCCGATCGCCGAGGCGCTGGCCGACCAGGAGCGCCCGGCGTGGGACCTCACCGGGCTGAAGGTCCTGTCCAACGGCGCCGCCCCGCTGTCCGCCGCCGTGCGCGAGCAGCTGGTCGCCGCCTTGCCCGGTGTGATGATCAGCGACGGGTACGGGTCGTCGGAGACCGGCTCGACGGGGATCAAGCAGGACCAGGGTGACACCTACGCCGCGCCGCGGTTCCACGTCGGACCGAACACCGACGTCCTCGACGAGCAGTTCCGTCCGTGCCCCGTTGGCGTCACCGGCGTGTTGGCCACCAAGGGCCACATCCCCCTCGGGTACTACAAGGATCCGGAGAAGACGGCGACGACGTTCCCCACCGTCGACGGGGTGCGCTGGGTGGTGTCCGGCGACTTCGCCCGCCGGGAGGACGACGGCACCGTCAGCGTGCTCGGCCGCGGCTCGGTGTCGATCAACTCCGGCGGCGAGAAGATCCATCCGGAGGAGGTCGAGGCCGTCCTGCTGAAGCACCCGGACATCTTCGACGCGGTCGTCGTCGGCACGCCCAACGACCGCTGGGGCCAGCAGGTCACCGCCCTGGTCCAGGCCCGCGGGAAGGCCCGCCCGACGGTGGCCGACCTGCGCGAGTTCTGCCGCGGCAAGATCGCCGACTACAAGGCACCCAAGGAGATCCTGTACGTCGAGCAGGTGCCGCGCACCCCGGTTGGCAAGTCGGACTACAAGGTCGCCAAGGAGTTGGCCCTGGCGCTGCTCGGCCTGGCGTAACCCGGCGGAGCCCACCGCCGAGCGCCGGACGCGCATCTGCCCGCCCCGGCGGACGTCGGGACGGGCAGATGCGTCGATCGTGCGGACTCAGCCGCCGATGCGGCTCAGGTCGATGCCCGGTGCCGGGTCACCGAAGTTGCCCTCGATGTGCGTCGAGCCGTCGGTGCCGTCGCAGTGGAAGCCGTTGCCGCTGTCGTCGGCCGAGCCGAGGTCCGGGTACAACCGGGTCCACGTGCCACCCTTGACGGTCATCAGCAGGCCGCAGGTGGGCGGGAGGTTCTTGCCCGGGTCGGTCTCGGCCTGCAGGCCGCCCGCCGTCCACGAGTGGATCTCCGTGCCGGCCTTCAACACGCACTCCCGCTCGAGGACGTTGTTGTTGCGGTCCAGGCAGGTGTTCGCCGCGGTGGCGAACATCAGCAGCGCCGAGGTGGTCTGCAGCGACAGGCCGGCCATGCCGCCCTTCGGGTTGTACTTGGCCATCATGTCGAGGAAGCTCTTCATGGCCGGCTGGTCGGGCTCCTCGAAGGGCACGAAGGCCGAGCGGGCCACGGCCCCCTCGGTGGCCTGGCCGTTGCCTTCGGCCACCAACGACTCGGTGTACAGCGAGCCCTCCAGCAGCACCAGCTCGGGCACGTAGCCGATCTCGCGCATCGCCTTGTACAGCCCGACCACGGTGGCCGCCGAGCCGGCGACGGTGAGCATGCCGACCTGCTTGTCCTTCAGCCGCTGGGCGAACGGCGCCCAGTTGGCCTCACCGGCGGGGTTGGTGGGGATCTCGTCGACCACCTCGAAGCCGCCGATGGCTGCCAGCTGCGCCTTGTACATCTCCTTCTGGACGATGGTCGTGCCGAAGTCGGTGTAGACGATGGCCGTGCGCTTGATGGCGTCCGGGTGGTTCTTCTTGGCCCACTGGAACCACGATGCCGGCTTGTCGTTCAATGGGTTGGGCATCGGCTCGACCTTGGCGTTGTTCATCGCCGCCGGAGCGGTGACCGAGTAGCCGGCGAAGTTGATCATCTTGCACTCGTGGAAGCGGGGGAACATCTGGTCGTCGAACACCCACCCGCCGCCGACCATGGCGAACGCCTCCGAACAGGCCTTCTCCATGGCCACCGGCACCTCGAACAGCTTGGCGTCGAGATCGACGACCTCGAGCTTCTTGCCACGGATGCCACCCTGGTCGTTGCACCAACCGACGAACGCCGTCGCCGCATCGAACATCTCCGGGTTCAGCGGCCGTGCCGCGTACCCCTTGTCGGTGGCCACACCGACCTTGATCGTGTCCCCGCCGTTCTGCCCGTCGGCGATGGTGGGCACGCCGGCGGCCCCGGCCGGCCCACATGGGCTGGCCATGGTCCCGAACGTCACGCCGGTCCCCGCCGCGGTGGTCCCGGCCGCCGACGTGGTCCCACCCGCGGTCCCCGGTGTGCTCGGCGTGGTCGCCTGGGCGGTGCCGGCCCCCACCAGTGAGGCCAGCGCCACCAACGTGGCCAATCGCAACTTCATCTCCCTCATCCCTCCCACTCTGTGGTTGCTTCGCCACCACTCTACTCAAATCTGACGCACCGTCAGATTCCTTGCTCGACAAGGATCGGCGCGCCCGACCCGGCCACCTCGTGATCTGCCGCGGCCACCGCCACGGCACGCACGGCGACGATCCCGGCGTGGCCGAGGGCGGTGACGGCAGCGGCCAGGGTGGCCCCGGTGGTGACCACGTCGTCGACGAGCAGGACACGCATCCCGGCGACGTCCGGGCGGACCCGGAACTGCGGACCGAGCAGCCGTTGCCAGCGGCTGCGGCCGGTCTGGTGGCCCTCGCCGTGGTGGCGGTACAGCAACCGGCGGCAGGGCACGCCGAGGCGGCGACCGACCGCGCGAGCCAGCAACTCGGCCTGGTCGTAGCCGCGCCGGGCGGCGCGCCGCCCGCTGGTGGGCGCCCAGGTGACGACGTCGACCGCCCGGTCGGCACGGGAGCCGTCGCCCCGGCGATCGAGGCCCAACCGGCGGACCAGCTCGGCCGCCAGCAGATCGGCGGTGCGCCGATGATTGCGGTACTTCAGGGCGACGACGAGGTGCTTGACCACCCCGTCGAACGGCAGGGCGGCACGGATCACCTGGCCGTGCGGGCCGCGGTGGGCCGGGGGCGTGGGCGTGGCCGCCAACGCGGCGCGGCACGGCCGGCAGGGCGATGGTCCGGGCTGGCCGCAGCCGGCGCACGACGAGGCGAAGATCACCGTGCCGGTGTACCGCAGGGGTGTCACGCAATTCGCCGGACCGGGCCGGAGGTGGCGTCGGTAGTGTCGAGCGGGTGACGGTGACCGACCGACCCGCCACCTGGCGGACCACCCTGCTGCCGCCACGGCTGCCCGAACGGCTGCTGCGCTGCATCGCCGGGCTGTTCATGTTCGGTCTGGGAATCAGCATGTTCCTGCGCGCCGATCTCGGCCTGGCCCCGTGGGACGTGCTCCACCAAGGGCTGAGCCACAAGACCGGGCTGTCGGTCGGGGTGGTCATCGAGATCGTCGGCGTCCTCCTCCTGCTGCTGTGGATCCCGTTCCGGCTGCGCCCGGGCATCGGCACGATCCTCAACGCCTTCGAGATCGGCTTCGTCGTCGATCTCGTCGCCCATCGCCTCCCGCACTCCCCGCACCTCGTCGCCCGGCTGGCCTACGTGCTCGGCGGGATCGTCTCGGTCGGCATCGGGTCCGGGCTGTACATCGGCTCGGGCCTCGGCACCGGCCCGCGCGACGGGCTGATGATCGGCATCTCCCAGCGCGGCGTGTCGATCCGCGTCGCCCGGACCATGGTCGAGGTCGTCGTGATGATCGTCGGCATCGCCCTCGGGGGCTCGGTCGGCATCGGCACGGTGGCCTTCATGTTCGGCATCGGCCCGGTCGTGCAGTTCTTCCTGCCGAAGCTGCACATGCGCCACGACTCGCTGGTCGTCACCGCCGCCCATTCCGGCTGAGCCGCCGCTGGTACCCTGCGGCGATGCCGAACGACTCGGATGCCGAGGCAGAGGCCGTCGAGCTGGTCCTCGACCAGCCGACCGCGGCCGAGATGGTCCGCGAGGCCAGGCGACGCTACGGCACGGGCGGAGCCATCGTCGCCGCCCTCGGCCTCGGGATCGACGAGGCCGTGTTGGGCCGGGCCAAGCGGGACTCCGGCTCGGTGGTCGTCGACGCACCGGGCGAGCCTGGCGATGTCGACCGCGACGGGCTGCTCATCGACGTCGACGACCAGCGAGCCGTGCACAGCCAGCCGCTGGAGCGCCGAGCGCCCCTGCCCGCGGCCAAGCGCCGCCGGGCCCGGCGCCCCGCTCAGTAGCGGTAGTGCTCCGGCTTGAACGGGCCGGACGGATCGACGCCCAGGTACTCGGCCTGCTCGTCGGTGAGCTTGGTCAGGCGCACGCCGAGCGCGTCGAGGTGCAACCGGGCGACCTTCTCGTCGAGCCGCTTGGGCAGCACGTAGACGCCGACCGGGTAGGCCGCGGTGTTGCCGTACAGCTCCATCTGGGCGATCACCTGGTTGGTGAACGAGCAGCTCATCACGAAGCTCGGGTGACCCGTGGCGCACCCCAGGTTCACCAGCCGGCCCTCGGCCAGCACGATCACGGCGTGGCCGTCGGGGAACGTCCACAGGTCGGTGCCGGGCTTGAGCTCGTCGCGCTCGGCGCCACTGCGGGCCAGGCCGGCCATGTCGATCTCGGAGTCGAAGTGGCCGATGTTGCAGACGATGGCGTTGTGCTTCATGCCGGCCATGTGCTCGGCGGTGATGATGTGGTCGTTCCCGGTGGCCGACACGAAGATGTCCGCCGAGGCGACGACGTCCTCGATCGTGGTCACCTGGTAGCCCTCCATCGCCGCCTGGAGGGCGTTGATCGGATCGACCTCGGTGACGATCACCCGGCAACCCTGGCCGCGCAGCGCCTGGGCACAGCCCTTGCCGACGTCCCCGTACCCGGCGACGACCGCCACCTTGCCGGCCAGCATGACATCGGTGGCCCGGCAGATGGCGTCGACCAGCGAGTGCCGGCAGCCGTAGAGGTTGTCGAACTTCGACTTGGTCACCGAGTCGTTGACGTTGATCGCCGGGAACAGCAGCTCGCTGCGCTCGTGCATCTTGTACAGCCGCTTGACCCCGGTGGTGGTCTCCTCGGTCACCCCCTTGATCCCCCTGGCCAGCCGGGTCCACTTGGTCGGGTCGGCCTTCAGCGAGCGATTGAGCAGCCCGAGGACGATGGCCAGCTCGGCGTTCGACGCCGAACCCGGGTCGGGCACGTGGCCGGCGGTCTCGTACTCGACGCCCTTGTGCAGCAGCAGCGTGGCGTCCCCGCCGTCGTCGAGGATCATGTTCGGACCCTGCTCGCCCTCGGGACCGTCGGGCCAGGTCATCATCTGCTCGGTGCACCACCAGTACTCCTCCAGCGTCTCGCCCTTCCAGGCGAACACCGGGACACCCTGGGGGTCGTCGGGCGTGCCGGTCGGACCGACGGCCACGGCCGCAGCGGCATGGTCCTGGGTGGAGAAGATGTTGCAGCTGGCCCAGCGGACCTCGGCACCGAGCTCGACGAGGGTCTCGATGAGCACCGCCGTCTGGATGGTCATGTGCAACGAGCCGCTGATCCGCGCCCCGGCCAGCGGCTTGGACGGCCCGAACTCGCGGCGCAGGGCGCGCAGGCCCGGCATCTCGTGCTCGGCGAGGTGGATCTCCTTGCGTCCGAAGGGTGCGAGGGAGAGATCGGCGACGCGGAAGTCACGCTGCGCCGCGGGGAGGGTGGTGCTCATACGGCCCGCCAGTGTACGGAGCACCGGCAGGTCAACCTCCGGCCGCTCAGGTGGTGGCCGGCCGGGTCCTGGTCATCGGGGCCGCCGTGCGCTCCACCGTGGCCATCAGCTCGGCGTGGGCGGGGTCGTCCAGTGTCGTCGCCTCGTCGGCCAGCATCACCGGGATGCCGTCCGTGATCGGGTAGCGCAGGTGCAGGCGCGGGTTGTACAGGGCGTCGTCGAGAACGTACAGCGGGCCCTTGTCCTGCGGGCAGGCGAGCACGTCGAGCAAGCGGGGGTCGAGCGGCACGGGGTACCTCCGGGAGCGGTCAGTCGGTGGTGATCAGGGCCAGCAGCTCGGCGACGTGGGTGTCGCAGGCCTCGCGGCTGGGGGCTTCGAGGTTGAGGCGCAGCAGGGGCTCGGTGTTCGACGGGCGCAGGTTGAACCACCAGTCCCCGGCATCGACGGTGAGCCCGTCGAGCATGTCCTGGGGAAATCCGTCGAAGCGCTGGGCGACGCGCCCGATGACGGCCGCCGGGTCGTGGACCGACGTGTTGATCTCCCCGCTCGACGAGTAGCGCTCGAACGGCTTGCGCATCACCGACAGCGGCTCGCCGGTGCGGCACATCTCGGCGAGCACCACCATGCTGGCGATCAGCCCACTGTCGGCCCGGTAGTTGGACAGGAAGTAGTAGTGCGCGCTGTGCTCGCCGCCGAACACCGCGCCGGTCTCGGCCATCGACTGCTTGATGAACGAGTGGCCGACCTTCGTGCGCACCGGGATGCCGCCGTGCTCGCGGACCACCTCGGGCACGGCACGCGAGCAGATCAGGTTGTGCAGGATGGTGGCGCCCGGGTGGCTGCGCAACTGGGCGGCGGCGAGCAGGGCGGTGGTGGTGCTGCCGCTCATGCCCCGCCCGGTCTCGTCGACGACGAAGACCCGATCGGCGTCACCGTCGAAGGCCAGGCCGATGTCGAACCCGCCCGACACCACCCGGGCCTGGAGGTCGCGCTGGTTGGCCGGCTGGATGGGATCGGCGGGGTGGTTGGGGAACGTGCCGTCGAGCTCGCCGTACATCACCTCCAACGTCACCGCCTCGAGCCGCTCGAACACCGCGGGGACCACCAGGCCGCCCATCCCGTTCGCCGTGTCGGCGACGACCCGCAGCGGGCGGAGATGCTCGGTGTCGATGAACGTCAACACATGATCGACGAACGGGTCGAGCAGGTTGCGGGTGGTCACCAGGCCGCGATGCCCGGTGGTGGCCGGGGCGCTGCCACGGAGCACGTCGTCGGCGATGGCGCGGATCTCGTCGAGTCCGGAGTCCTGACCCACGGGTCGGGCGCCGGAGAGGCAGAACTTGATCCCGTTGTACTGCGCCGGGTTGTGCGAGGCGGTGAACATCGCCCCCGGGGCGTCCAGCGATCCGGCGGCGAAGTAGAGCATGTCGGTGGAGGCCAGTCCGATGTCGACGACGTCGACGCCCTGGCCGGTCACCCCGCCGGCGAAGGCTTCGGCCAGACCGACGCCGGACGGGCGCATGTCCCGGGCGACGATGACCCTCGACGATCCGGCGAACCGGGCGAAGCCGACACCGAGGGCGTAGGCGATGTGCTCGTTGAGCTGATCGGGGACGGTGCCGCGTACGTCGTAGGCCTTGACGATCTGGTCGAGGGACGACGACGCGCCGATCGGGGAATCGCCGCGCATCACGCCTCGACGCTACCGGCCGGCGGAGCAGCGGGGTCGAGAGGGGCAGACGGATCGTCAAGTGCATCCGTGGGCCGGGTGTGCTCGTCGGTCCAGGCTCGCTCCAGCAACGGGTCGGGCATCGGGACGTGCTCGGGTGCCGGCGGCGGTCCGTCCGGATCGGTGGCGCTGGGTGTCGTGGCGACCTCGCCGCCGTCCGCCTCGCCGGCGGGCGCCGGCGCCAACCGCAGCTGCGGGGTGATGTCGAAGTCGCCGCGGCGGTACACCACCACCAGGGCGACGATCCCGAGGACGGTCAACAGGTAGGCGACGATGTCGGTGCCCGAGCGGTCGAAGGTCAGGTGGACGTGGTTCGAGGTGGGCACCACGATCATCTGGTTGGCGCCGGCCCGGTACGGCCCGGTGGCCCCGTCCGCTGACCAGTTCGGGAAGTAGCTCAGCTTGACGAGCACGGGCACCCCGACCCGGTCGACGTCGAAGCTGAGGTCCTGGTCCCCGAGGTGGACGTTGGTGACGGTGATCTTCGGCAGGGCCCGGGCTTGCACCTCCTGCGCCGGCTTCACCGGCTGCACATCCCACTTGTCGGCCGGTTGGCGGCGCGACGGGTCGTCGACCAGGTCGACGCGTTGCCAGTCGCTGGGGCCGTCGGTCGCCGGGACGGCGACCCACGCATCGCGCTGCTGGAACCATGACGTGCCCATCTCCAGGAACCGCTCGCGCTGGTCACCGCCGCGATGGTTGGCGACGACGGGCTCGTTGGTCAGCGGCTCCACCAGCGTGGTCCCGGGAATCTCGTAGATCACCCACGGGCCCACCGACGCCACCCGGTGCAGGGCCGGCTCACGATCGGCGGCCTCCTTGGCCCGCTGGGTGAACGCCATCAGGTAGCGCACGCCGAGGGTCTGCATGTAGTCGGCACCCTTGGCCATGTTCAGCTTGTCGTAGTCCAGGCCGCGCACCGGGTTGGAACTGCTCGAACTGACCGCGGCGGCGGTGAGGAAGTGGTACGGGGTGGTGCCGGACGCCTCGAAGTACACGCCTTCCATGCTGTCGATGCACCCGTTGGTCCAATGCGGCAGCAGCATCAGGGCCATGGTCGTGCCGTAGCCGTTGATCTTCTCGTTGTTCTCGTAAATCGCCCGCCCGCAGCCGTGCTTCGGGTCCATGCCGAGCGCACCCATCTGATCCACCAGGGCCTTGTACTCGCCGTAGCCGTTGCGGCCCTCGTAGCCCTCGAAGTTGAACGCCGTCCATCCGTCGGCCTCGGCCGCCTTCTTGGTGGCCTGCGGGGTGAGCTGCAACGGGTAGAAGCCGGCGGCGCCGACCGCGTACACCGTCTGGCCGTGGACGTCGATGTTCTTGGCGAACGGCATCGCCCGGTAGGCGAACAGCAGGGTGACCATGACGATCATCGACATCGCTCCGGCCAGGGCCGTGCCGACGACCCACCCCGAACGACCGGTGGTCACGCCCGCCGGCCGACCGGCTGCGTGGATCGCCCGGACCAGCTCGGCGATGCCGACCATCATCAGCAGCAGGCGCAGCAGGTAGAGGAACGGCAGGATGCGCGGGTTCCACAGCAGCCCGACCACCGGCAGGCGGTTCTGCGCCAGGTAGGTGGCGGCCATCAGCGCCACGCACATGATTCCCAGCCAGGCGCCGGCGATGTGCCGCTTGACCACGCTGACGACGAACCCGATCAACGCCAGACCGGACACCAGCACGTCGAGCGGCGTCGACCACGGGAAGAACATGTCCCAGAACGAGTCGCCGGCGCCCTCGGGGCGGGGGTGGTACTTCATGTCCGTCATGTACTGGTGGTTGAGCACGAAGGGCACCACCCAGAACGCCGACAGCAGGACGGCCAGGCCGAGGACCTGGGCGCCGTACACCAGCCGCCGGCGATCCATCCACACCAGCCACAGCAGGAGCGCCCCGAGCAGCGTGAACAGCAGGACGATGCCGTGGCACAGCATGGCCAGGGCCAGGATCACCGCCGTGCTGGTGCGGTACTTGCCCGTCTCCAGGCCACGGGCGAACAGCCCCAACCCGAGCACGGCGAACGACAGGGCGATGGAGAAGGAGAACTCGCCGGCCATCGTGCTCTTCACGTTGCCGCCGAGCAGGTAGAAGCTCTCGTCGTAGATGAACCACAGGGACGCCAGCGCCATCAGCTCGGGGATCGGGAAGGCAAAGCGCGCCAGCCGGCCGAAGGCCCAGCAGCACCACGGCAGGGTGAGCAACCCGAGGATGGTGACGATCTTGAAGGCGATCCCGTAGGGCAGGATCACGTTGAGCGCCACGATCATCAGCGCCGGCACGACCATGTAGAAGCGGTAGAGGGGGAAGCCGGCGTACCAGTAGTTGGTCCACCCGCTGAGCTGGAAGTGCGGCAGCAGGACGTCGCGCAGGTAGGCGGGAGCGAAGACGTGGGCGCCCATGTCGCCACCGGTGGGTGTGTTGTCGCGCAGCACCAGATCGGGGAAGTGGGTGACGCGCAGCACGCTGAAGGTGGCGCCGACGAGGATGGTGGCGGCCGTCAGCGCCTCGGCGATCCGAGCACCGGTCCACGGTCCGGCCGACCACCGGCGCAACCGGGCATACGGGCCGCGCCGCACATACCACGGCCGGCGGGTCGGAATCCCGTCGTCCGCAACCCCGACCGCGGCAGGCCGCTGGTCGAGCGACTCGGCGGTGGTCTCCGGCTCGTCGGCCAGCGCTCGACGCTCGCTGTGGCCCGGCACCGGAGACGGGTCGTCGAGCCACACGTCGTCGAGGATGTCGTCGAGCGGCGGGTCGACGGGCCCGTTGCGGCGCGGGTCGATCGGGTCGTTCGGGCTCATAGGCGGGTCACATCCTTGCAGTTCCACCACCGTGCCGGTCGGCAGCTCACCGGTGAGCGACCACCAGCGCGGTGGCGTTGAAGGCCATGTGGGCCAACACGCTCATGCCCAGCCGTCGGGTCAGGCTGTAGCACACCGCCAGGACCGCTCCGACGACGAACAGCCCGGGGAACTCGACCGGTCGCAGGTGGATGGCGGCGAACAGCGCGGCCGAGGCGACGACCGCCGGAGCGGTGGCCACCCGCCGCTCGAAGGCGCCGTGCAGCACGCCTCGATACATCGCCTCCTCGACCAGCGGGGCCCCGGCCACGAGGATGGCCACCAGCAGGACCCAGCCCGCGCCATGGGTGTGGTCGATCAGGTCACGAGCATTGCGCTCGACCTCCTCGCGGGCGAAGGTGGCCGGCCACAGATGGCGCAGCGGCACGTACAGCAGCGGGATCGCCAGCACCTGGGTGGCGACGCCGATCGGGATGCCGAGCAGATCGAGTGGGCGGACCCGCCATCCGTAGTCGACGGCCGGGTGCCCCGTGCCGAACCGCCGGGAGACGACGACGACGGCGACGATTAGCGCCGACCAGGCAATGGCCACCCCGACCGCCTGCTGCCACGGCAGCCCCAGCGGATGGGTCGGCATGCCGCTGAACGCCGCCGGGACCAGCCCGAGCATCTGCCCACCGATCCACGACGCCGCCCAGGCGGCGAGGGCCACGCCGACCGTGATCCCGGCCGGGCCGCGGCCGTGCTCGGGCAACGAATCGACAGATCCGGACATGGCGGGCCGAGGCTACCGGCGCCGGCCGATCAGCCGGCCAGCAGCCGATGCGCCGGCGCCTCCGCCAGGATGGCCATGCGCCGATCGTGGAGCTGCCAGCCGTTGGGCACCGAGACCCGTTCGGTGTGCCGGGCGCACAGGTCGTAGCCGTGCGGGTCGCGTTCGGTCACCAAGTCGTCGATCCACACCTGGGCCCGCCGGTAGTGATAGGTCAGGGTGGCCGCAGCCGGCTCGGCGCATCCGGTGCGGGTGCAGTGGCGGATCATCGGGCACGCAGGCTAGGAGTCGGGCTGCGGCAGGTGGTGGATGTCGCCCGTGGCCCGACGTCGTGCGCCGCCGACCCGTCGAACCATTGCCGGACCGCCGCCGTAGCATGGATCCATGAGCAATCTTCCGCCTCCTCCGCCGCCACCACCGGGTGGCCGCGGTCCGGGACGACCGGGCGGTGCCGGCGGACCCGGGGGGCCTGGTGGCCAGGGCGGCGGCCCGACTCCCGGTGGCCGGCGCACACCCGGCGGATGGCCGCGCTGGACGCTGCCGGCGCTGGCGGTGGCGTTGCTGCTGGCGATGGTCTTCCCCCGGTTCCTGCCGAGCGAGGACACCAAGGCGTTGTCGTTCAGCGAGTTCATGACCGCCGTGCAGACCGACCAGGTCAAGACCGTCGACATGAACAACCAGACCTTCACGCTGTCGGGCGAGTTGAAGGACGGGACCAAGTTCCACTCGACGGCCACGCAGAACTTCCCGTCCACCGACGAGGCCGCGCTGATGAAGCAGCACGGCGTCAACTTCAACCCGAAGACGCCGAGCTCCAACTGGCTGATGAGCTGGGCCACCCTGCTGCTGCCCATGCTGCTGCTGATCGGCTTCTTCGTGTGGATGCAGCGCCGGGCCGCCGGGCAGATGGGCAACGTCATGTCCATCGGCCGCAGCCGGGCCAAGGCGTACACCACGGACCGCCCGTCGACCACGTTCGCCGACATCGCCGGCTACCAGGGCGTCAAGCAGGAGATCACCGAGGTCGTCGACTTCCTGAAGATGCCCGAGCGCTTCCGCGAGATCGGCGCCCGGGTTCCGAAGGGCATCCTGCTGGTCGGCCCGCCCGGGACCGGCAAGACCCTGTTCGCCCGCGCCGTGGCCGGCGAGGCCGGCGTCGGGTTCCTCAGCGTGACCGGCTCGGACTTCATGGAGATGTTCGTCGGCGTCGGGGCCAGCCGGGTGCGCGACCTGTTCCAGCAGGCTCGCAAGATGGGCCGGGCGATCATCTTCATCGACGAGATCGACTCGATCGGCCGCAAGCGTGGCGCCGGTCTCGGCGGCGGCCACGACGAGCGTGAGCAGACGCTGAACCAGATGCTGGCCGAGATGGACGGCTTCGAGACCTCCGAGGGCATCGTCATCCTGGCGGCCACCAACCGGCCGGACATCCTCGACCCGGCGCTGCTGCGACCCGGTCGCTTCGACCGCCAGATCGTGGTCCCCCTGCCGGAGGCCGACGAGCGTCTGGCGATCCTGAAGGTCCACAGCCGGGACAAGCGGATGGGTCCGGACGTCGACCTCGAGGTGATGGCCAAGGCCACCCCGGGCATGAGCGGTGCCGACCTGGCCAACCTGGTCAACGAGGCCGCCCTGTTCGCCGTGCGCCGCGGGTCGAAGCAGATCGAGCGGATCGACTTCGAGAACGCCCGTGACCGGGTGGTGATGGGTGCCCGCCGGGAGAGCCTCGTCCTGACCGGCGAGGAGAAGCGGGCCACGGCCATCCACGAGGGCGGTCACGCCATCCTCACCGCCGTCCTCCCCCATGCCGACCAACTGCACAAGGTGACCATCCTCCCCCGAGGCATGGCCCTGGGCGTGACCTGGAGCCTGCCGGAGGAGCGCCACACCTACTCCAAGGAGTACTTCGAGGACATGATCTGCCGGGCCATGGGCGGGCGGGTCGCCGAGAAGCTGGTCTTCGGGCACCTCAACTCGGGCGCGGCCAACGACCTCGAGCAGGCCACCGGAATCGCCCGGCGGATGGTGCGCGAGTGGGGCATGAGCGACCGGGTCGGACCGATGGCGTGGAGCGGCCACCAGCAGGTGTTCCTCGGTGAGGACCTGATGACCCAGGGCCGCGAGTACAGCGACGAGACCGCCAAGCTGATCGACGACGAGATCTCCCGGATCCTCCACGAGCAGGAGACCCGGGCCACCGAGCTGCTGGACCGCCATCGCCCGGCGCTGGAGGAGGTCGCCGCGCTGCTCCTGGAGCGCGAGACCATCGAGGGTGCCGACGTCGCCCGGGTGCTGCAGGGCAGCTTCGGCGACACGCGCATCCCGGCCGGCGACGAAGCCTGACCGCTGCCGCCGCCCGTCGCGGCGGTCGGACCGTCAGACGGTGGCGTCGCGCTGGCAGTGGCCGACGATGCCGCTCGGCGTGCTGCCCGGCTGGCGAGCCTCGGCCACTGCGGCCCACAGATCGGTGGCCGTCATCGGCCCGACGAAACTGGCGCGGACCACGCCGCCGCCGTCGGCCAGCACCACCACCGGCACTGCGGTGATGCCGTACTTGTCGTGCAGTGACCGGTGGGTGCCGAACTCGGCATCGACCACGGCGACCTGCGCGCTGGCGAGCACGTCGGCCTTGCGGCGCACGTCGGCGCAGGCCGCGCAGGTGGCCGAGCTGAACAGCACCAGCAGCCAGGGCGTGGTGCCGGCGAAGTCCGCCCGGTCGAGCTGAGCGGGCACCACGGCCCGCGGCTGCGTCGGGGGCGCCACGACCCGCCGGCGGCGCAGCACCGCGGCCAGTGCCACCGTGGCCAGGCACACGGCCGCGGCGACGATCAACTGGGTCACGCCCGGCTCACCCGTTCAGTGGCACGGACAGGGTCCGTCCGGCCAACTGGTGGCCACGCGGCATCGACCGGGTGACCACGATCCGGCACCCGCCGCAGTCGACGAGCATCTCCCGGCCGACCAGGTCGGCGCCGAGGCCGGTGAGGTCGAGGCTGATGCTGGAGCGGGCCGGCAGGGGGACCTCGGCGAGCGACGGGACCGTGACGAACCCGTCCGGGCCGAGGGCGTGGACCGTGATCGCCCCGTCGTTGGCGTCGACGTTGTAGACCCGCACGGCGTCGGTGAGGTCCCCGGGCGGGGTGACGACCATGGTCCACCGTTGGCTGACCAGGCTGCCGGGAACGCCGGGGATCACGCTGGTGGCCGCGTTGCGGGTGACGGACTGCTCGACCAGGAAGGTCGACGGGGTGTCGAGCGCAGTGGAGAAGGCCAGACCGACCCGGCCTGGCGGCACCTGCTTGATGGTCGAGTCGGCGGCCGTGCTGAGCGTGACCGTCTGGGCCGAGCCGGGCGCCACCTCGATGGGGTCCTGCGACACGTTCGGGTCGACGGCCGGACCGATGGGCACCACGGTGACCTCGATGGGCGTCTGGTTGGGATTGAAGACCGTGTAGCGATTGATCGTCCCGGCCTTGACCTCGTTGTCGGCGAAGTAGAACTGGTCGGACAGCGACGGGGCGCCGAGGCTGAGCGAGAACCCCGACCGCCCGCCGCCCTGGTAGGTCTGGGCCCGGGCGGCGACCACCCGGCCGCGTGACGCGGCCACGGTGATCGACACGTTGGCCTCGTTCTGGGCGATCTGGTCGATGGGCACGCTGACCACGGAGCGGCCCGGGATCGGCAGGCCGCGCAGCGCCGCCGGGCGGCGGGTACCGCTGGTGGTCAGCAGGGTGACGTCGACGATGGCGGTGTCGGGGAACGGGTTGGTCAGCGCCAGCTGCTCCAGGCTGCCCGCCGACGTCGTCCCGTCGGCAAAGCTCCACTGCCCGCCGGCTGCGTTGCTGCACGCCGACACGGCATTGCCGGCCGGGTTGGTGACCCGCTGCTCGACCAGGCCGCCGCCACCGGTCAGCTCGACCATGGCCGAGAGATAGGTGCCGGCCGGCTGGGAGGCGGCCAGATCGACGGTCTGCATGCTGTTCGGGTCGATGTCGAGGGCGACGGTGGCCGCTGACGCAGCCGGATCGTCGGTGAACACGGTGACCCACCCGGTGAGCCGGCGGGTGTTCGGGTTGGCGATCACCACGTCACCACCGGCTCCGGCACGGCGCGGTGCGCCGGGGCAGTACCACGTGCCGGTGATCTGCTGGCCCGACGGGGCGAAGGGCATGGTCACCTCGCCGAGCTCGGTGAAGGTGGGCGTCAGCCGCGGCGGGCGGGAGTGGTCGGCGCTGGCCATCCACCCCGTGGCCCCGACGGCGACGACGATGGCGGCCAGGCGGCGGACATTCAGCGCGGCCAGATCGGGCAACCTCACTCCGCACCCCAGACGTCGTCGAGCGGGTCACCGGCGTGCCACGGTGCCATGGCGAACTGCTCCTCGTCGATGCTCAGCACCGGCTGGGCCGTCGACGGCACGAGCCCGCGCCGGCGCCGGTACCACGCCAGCGGATCGAGGCGCGTCGCGGCCAGCAGGACGGCCAGCCACAGCAACCCTTGGAGGGTCAGCTCGACGGTGCGCGAGACCCGGGTGTGGTGCTGCAGCACCGCCTCCCCGCTCTCGCTGACATCGAACGCGCTGGTCACGCCGAACGCCGGATGGGGGAACACCTCGCTGCCCGCGATGGTCAGGGTCCAATCGCGGTTGAGCGGCGAGGCGACGTGCACGGTGCCACCGAGCACCGCTCCGCGGGCCGGACCACGATCCGGCGCCCCCACGGCGAACGGCGCGTTGGTGCCCAGCTCGGCGCTGGCCAGAGCGGCCGGGTCGTCGGACTTGCTGGCGGCCGCCGCGGCGTCGGACAGCTCGGATCGCAGCGGCAGCCACGCCTGGTTCTCGTAGACGATGTACTTGAGCGGGCCGAGCACCGGCTTGGTCAGGTCGAGTTGGTCGTCGAGCGCGTCCTGCAGACCGTTCGGCAGCGGCAGCGGCGAGTCCCCGCCCGTGCCGTCGTCGGCCGGGATGATGATGTAGCGCACGGCGAAGGGCGCGAGCAGCCGCCCGGCGCGCGCCGTGGTGCCGCTGGCGATGGCGTCGATGGCGTCGCGCACGGTCAGCTCGGCGTCGGTCGGCGCCGTGGCCCAGGCGTCCTCGACCGTGAGCGGTCCGTCCTGGGTCAGCGCGTACGCCAGGCCGGGGGCGTACATCCACGACCCGACGGGCATCAGCCGGGCGTCGCCCAGCCACAGCACCCGGTAGTTGCCCTGCTCGGCGTTGTGCGGGAGCTGACCGGTGACAGACAGCAGTGTGGAGTGGGGCATGTTCCAGCGGCCACCCGAGGCGGCGACGATGCCGGGAACCGCGCCGATGGCCAACCCGGCGGTGCACAGCAGGCCCAGCGGCTGGCGCCACCCGAACCCACCGACCAGCACGTCGTCCTGCAGGGCGGCCACGAAGCACGCCGCCCCCAGCGCCAGGCCCAGCGCCACCGGGACCAGCAGGAGACCCGGTTCCGGGGGTGAGAACCACAGGGCCTGGCGATCGGCCAGCACGGCGATGCCGAGGAACACCACCACCAGGGCGGCGGCGCGCACGGCCCAGGTGAATCGCCAACCACGGGCCAGGGCCAGCGCCCCGAACAGCGGGAGGTACAGCGCCAGCGCCAGCACGGTGAGCGACCCGGCACCCACGGCGAAGCGGGCCAACCCGGCCAGCCCGATGCCGCCGCCGCCGGCGGGGGGGACCCCGGCGATGGCCGTCCAGCCACCGGCCGTGAACCAGGTGGTCGACCACGGCCACAGCAGGATCACCGCGCCGAGGGCCGCTCCCAGTCCGTGGACCACCATCGACAACGCCGACTGCCAGGTGGCCCCGACGGCGAGCCCGGCCGCTGCCAGCACCGCGGCGGACACGGCCACGACCAGCAGGTACACCGGGGCGAAGGCCGAGGCGACGGCCACGGTCAGGACCAGGCCGGCGGCCAGACCGATGCGCCGCCGGCGGGTGTGGTCGGTGTAGCGCTCGACCAGGTCGCTGTGGGCCTCGCCCAACGACTCCAGTCCGGCGCAGCGGCGCAGCAGGTGGACGGTCCAGGGGAAGGCCGCGTAGCAGGCCATCGCCCCCCAGCGCCCGCTGGCCAGCAGCGCCGCCGGCAGCGGCACGGCGCCGTAGACCCCGAGCCCGGCGATGCGCGAGCGCGCCGTGGGGAACAGCCGGCCGAGGCGCCACATCCCGAGCAGCCCCACCAGGTACAGCCCGACGACGCTGAGGGTGTGCCACAGGCCCATGTGGAACCAGGCCACCACGCTGCCGACGGCCACCATCGCCGCGCCGGTGGGAGCCGGGCGCGCCGACCCCAGACCGTGGGACCACCACCCGCTGCGGACCTCGCCGAGCAGGGTGCCGGCGTGATCGGGGAAGGCCAGGAACTGGCCGAAGTGCGGCACCCCGCCGCGGATCAACTGCCGGCTGCCCACCACTAGGGCGACGAGCAGGGCGATCCAGGCGACGGCCGGGGCCGAGCCGGCGGTCTGGCGCCAGCGACGCTCGACGGTGGCCTCGGGGTCGACGGGCGCCGAGCCGCGGCTGCGCAGGTAGGAGGTCAGCCGGGCGCTGCCGCGCAGCTGCAGCCCGGCAACCTCGCTGGCGGGGACCCGGCGCTGCGGGCGGACCACGGCCCGCCGGCGGAGCACGGCGGGCAGGCGGGGCAGGAGACCGGCGGTGGCGCGCAGGGCGGCGAAGGCCCGCCCGGCGGTTCCGGTGAACAGCCCGACGATCAGCTGGGCGAGGGTCAGGGTGACGTGGCGGACCATCACCAGCGGCAGCCGCGCCGGCGCGGTGAGGGTGCTCGCGGCGAACATCCGGTTGCGCTCGATCAGGCCGCGATGGTCGAGCTCCGGGCGCCGCTCGGCGAGGCGTCCGCGGTGCCGGACCCGCGTCGCCGGGGCGACCACCGTGCGGGCCCCGCCGAGGTGCGCCCGCCAGCTCCACTCGACGTCCTCGCCGTGGAAGCGGATCCCGGGATCGAATCCACCGAGCGCCCGGAACAGGTCGGCGCGGACCAACAGACATGCCGACGGCAGGGCGAACACGTCGCTCACCGCGTCGTGCTGCTCCTGGTCGGCCTCGCCCGGCTGCAGGAAGGTGTCGACCTCGCCGAAGGCATCGACGCCGAGACCGACACGTTGCAGGATCCGCCGGTCGTCCCAGTCGACCAGCTTGGGCCCGACGGCGCCGGCGTTGCTGCGGTACAGCTCCTCGACCAGCAGCCGGATCGTCGAGCGCTCCAGGACCACGTCGTCGTGGAGGATGCAGAAGAACCCGTTGTCGCCCTCGACCAGACCGAGGACCTCGTTGGCCGACTCGGCGAAGCCCGGATCGCCCCCAAGCCGGTGGACGAACGCGTGGGGGATCCGCTCGTCGATCATCGCCACGGCCTCGTCGGACGCCCCGCTGACCAGGAACAGCAGGCGCAGGTTGGCGTAGTCCTGGATCACCAGCCCGCCGAGGACCTCGGTGAACCACGCGCCCGGCTCGTGCACCACCATCACGGCCACGACAGGCGGGGCGATCGTCTCCGTGGCGCTCATCGGAGTGGCCAGGCTAGCGGCCGGCCTCGTAACACATCCGTCACTTGAGCGGCGGCACCCACCGGGGCCTGCCGAGCGGGCGCCGACGATAGATTCGTCGGCCGAGTGGCACGCACCGACACCGACTCCCCTGCGTCGTCACGCACGCCGCTCCCGGATGGCACCGTTCCGGTGGCCATCGGGCTGTTCATCGCCGGCATCGCCAGCTACCTGTTCCTGAAGATCGCCAAGAGCGCGCTCGGCGGGACCGACGAGGCGATCCAACCGCTGTCCAGCCTGTGGTTCGCCACCTTCGCCCTGGCCCCCGGGTTCTTCCTGCCCGTCGAGCAAGAGGTCGCCCGGGCGCTGTCGCACCGCCGGGCGATGGGTCAGGGCGGCCGCCCGGTGGTCCGCCGGGTGATCCAGCTGTGCGCCATGCTGGCCGGCGCAGTGATCGCCGCCGTGCTGGCGCTCGGCCCGACGCTGTCCACCCACTTCTTCGGACACAACTGGGTGATGGTGCTGGCCCTGCTGCTCTCGTTCGTGGCCTACGCCCCGGCCCACGTGGCGCGCGGCATCTCCAGCGGATCCGGCCGGTTCCGCTCCTACTCGGTGGTCATCGGCGGGGACGGCGTGGTCCGGATCGTGGTCTGCCTGGCGCTGGCGGTGATCGGGGTCAAGGCCATCGGGGCCTACGGGCTGATCTTCGCCCTGGCCCCGCTCCCGCCCGTGATCTTCGTGGCCGTCCGCGGCTGGCTGCGCACCGAGGACGGCCCGCCGGCGAGCTGGCACGAGGTCACCCCGAACCTCGGCTGGCTGCTGCTCGGCTCGGTCTTCGCCGCCGGGTTGGTCAATGCCGGTCCGCTGGCCGCCACCATCCTGCGCGCCCCGAACGAGAAGGCGCTGGTCACCCAGTTCGGGTGGGGCGTCCTGCTGGCCCGGGTGCCGCTGTTCATGTTCCAGGCCGTGCAGGCCGCGCTGCTCCCCCGCCTGGCCCGGCTGGCTGCCCGCGACGAGATCACCGAGTTCCGCAACGGGCTGACCCGGCTGCTGAAAGTGGTCCTCGTCGTGGCCGTCGTGGGCACCACCGGTGCCTACCTGCTCGGCCCGACGATCATCGACAAGTTCTACGGCGCCCAGCTGTCGAAGAAGACGATGGCGATGCTGGCCCTTGGCAGCGCGATGTACATGTTCGCCCTGGCCCTGGCCCAGGCGGTGATCGCCCTGCGCGGCCACGCCCTGGTCGCTCTGGGGTGGGGCATCGGCATGGTCACCCTCGTGCTGGTCACCTGGCTGTCCAGCCACAACCTGTTCCGGCGCATCGAGTACGGCCTGGTCGCCTCGTCGCTCGCTGCGTTGATCGCCTTCGTCGTCGCCCTCCGGCACCTCCTGCGGCGCGGCGCCCCGCACCCCACCGGTGAGCACGTCATCGAGGCGATCACCGACATGCCCTTCGAAACCTGAGCAGCCGCCGCGGGATCCGGCCCTCCCTCGGCTCGAGGAGTTGAAACCAGCGGGGCCGTTGACGACTCTGTCAGGTGGTGACGAACGATTCGGCCGAGCTTGGAACACTCGTACCCGGGCCGCCCGACGGCGCCGCCCGACGAGTGTTCGCCGACTTCTACGCTCGCACGTATCCGGCCAGCAAGCGCCTCGCCTACCTGCTGACCGGTTCGCTCGCTGCGGCAGACGACGTCACCCAGGACGCCTACGCGGCCGTATATCCTCGCTTCGCCGGGCTCGAGCGACCCGACCGGTACTTGCGCACCGTGGTGGTCAACGGCTGCCGACGGATGTGGCGGAGGCGGAGATTCGAGCGCGATCATCTCGCCCAGCTGGCGAGCGACCATGTCGAGCTGCCACCGCAGACCGCCGAACTGTTGAGCGGCGTCCGCAGGCTGGCTCACCGCCAGCAGGTGGTGCTGGTCCTGCGCTACTGGGCTCGGCTCACCGAGGCGGAGATTGCCGAGACACTGGGGTGTCCCACCGGCACCGTGAAGACGCTGCACCACAGGGCCATTGCCCGGCTTCGAGAGGAGTTCTCGTGATCACTGATCTGCACGACCGTCTCACGGCGCTGTTCGACGACGTCGCCGCCCGCGTGTCGGTCGAGCCCGAACCATTCCGCGCTACACCACTCGCTCTCCGGCGATGGGACGGTCGTCGCTCGGGGCGGGTGGCCGCCGCGCTCGTCTCCCTCGTTGGCTTGGCAGTCATGGCGACCTTGGCAATCCGACACGAGATCGGTCGGTCCTCGCCAACCGGCACCGATCGGACCTCACGCCCCGATGCGACGCCTCCACTGCTGTTCAGCGGCCCTGCACAGCACATCGAATGGACGGTGCTGGAGCCGGGCTCATCAATCGGGCGCGCCGGGGTGTTCTCGATTGCTGCAGGACCGAACGGATTCGTGGCCAGCGGTCAAGGATATGACCACCTCGCAGACGGCCAAGGCCGGGTGTGGTTCTCCCCCGACGGCGAGCATTGGAACGAACCGGATCCGTCGAGGTTCCGTCACCAGACCATGTATGCAGTGGCCGCGACGAGCCGTGCGTATTTTGTGTATGCCTCCCCGACCCCGCCGACCGAAGGCTCACCACCGCAGCCGTCACAGCTCTACACGTCGCCGGACGGACAAGCCTGGGCGCCAATCGGAGATCCACTCGTCAACGCCGGAAACCTCTTCTCAGTTGGAGACATCCTGGTCCGCTCCGGAACGTTCGACTCGACGTTGGAGACCTCGACGAACGGCATCGACTGGACCGTCGCTCACCTCGACGGGCTCACGGGCCTGTACGTCGATAGCGGCGGCGTGCTCACCGGCGGACGCGTCTACGTCCGAGCCGTGGCCCGCGACGGCAGCGCGACCGTGTGGTCCTCCACCGACAACCGTCAATGGGCTGAGATCCCAACGTCGCCGCCTGTGGGTGTGCTGACCGCAACCGACCGCGCGCTCGTGTCGATGAGTGCACTGAACGGACCGGAGTGCGAGAGTCCGTCGATAGCCGCGACGGACGACCCCACGGAGAGGTCGCGCTGGCTCTGCGACATGAAGCCGGCGGCCGCCGTGCTCGACGTTTCCACAGACCGTTGGACGGAGATGGTCCCGCTCGGGGTGCCCACGCCCACCCTGCCAGGCCTCGTGGCCTTCGGCAACCAGCTGATCGCCACCCTGGTCGACCCAGGTGGATTCATCTACTTGTTGAGCTCACGCGACGGAAGGACGTGGGAACGAGTGAGCGTGACCGTGCCCCCCGACCCGTCAGACCGACGCTCCGGTCCACAGCCGGCATGGGTCGAAGCGCACGACTCCACGACTATCGTCATCCCGGCGCCGGTGAATGGTGTCGGCGAACAGGGACACCTCATCGTCGGGCACATCGCGCCAGTCGGATAGGCGCCCGCTCGACCAAGCGGGGCTCCGTCGCGTCGCTGGGCGGCGTCCGGTTCAGCGGATCTTGGCGGACTCGATGCGCAGGTCGTGCTCGACCATCATCTTCACCAGGCTGGGGAAGTCGACCTCCGGCTTCCACCCGAGCTTCTCGCGGGCCTTGCTCGGGTCGCCGATCAGCAGGTCGACCTCGGCCGGGCGGAAGAACTTCGGGTCCTGGCGGACGTAGCGCTGCCAGTCGTCGATGCCGGCCTCGGCGAACGCCAAGGTGACCAGCTCCTCGATGCTGTGGGTCTCGCCGGTGGCGACCACGTAGTCGTCGGGCTGGTCCTGTTGGAGCATCAGCCACATCGCCTTGACGTAGTCGCCGGCGTAGCCCCAGTCGCGCTTGGAGTCGAGGTTGCCGAGCACCAGCTCCTGCTGCAGGCCGAGCTTGATCCGGGCCACGGCGTTGGTCACCTTGCGGGTGACGAACTCCAGGCCGCGGCGTGGACCCTCGTGGTTGAACAGGATCCCGCTGCAGGCGAACAGGTCGTAGCTCTCCCGGTAGTTGACGACGATGTCGTGGCCGAAGACCTTGGCGCAGCCGTACGGCGAGCGCGGGTGGAACGGCGTCCGCTCGGTCTGCGGGGTCTCGCGCACCTTGCCGAACATCTCGCTGCTGCTGGCCTGGTAGAAGCGGATCGGGTTGTTGGTCGCCCCGCCGACCATCCGCACCGCCTCCAGCATGCGCAGCACGCCGAGGCCGGTGATGTTGGCGGTCAGCTCGGCCTGGTTGAAGCTCAGGGCGACGAAGGAGATCGCCCCGAGGTTGTAGACCTCGTCCGGCTGGGTCTGCTCGAGCGCCTTGACCAGCGAGGGCAGGTCGGCCAGGTCGCCGGGGACCGGCTCGACGTAGGGGAACTCCTCGCGGACCACGGTCATCCGCGGGTTGTTCTGCCCCTTGACCATCCCGTAGATGTCGTAACCCTGGGTGTGCAAGAACTCGGCGAGGTGCTGGCCGTCCTGGCCAGTGATGCCGGTGATGAAGGCGCGGGGCATGGGGCAACCGATCTACGAGGCGGTTTCGACGGCCGCTCAGTGTACGGCCACACCGTCGGCTCCCGGCGGGCGACCCCCAGGCTCTACCGTGCACGCCATGCACCCCTCGGCCTCGACGATCGCCGTGCTCGCCGGCGGCGTGGGCGCCGCCCGGATGCTGTCGGCGCTCGCCGGGGTGGTCGACCCGGCGCGACTGGTGGCCGTGGTGAACACCGCCGACGACGCCGAACTGAACGGGCTGCACATCTCCCCCGACATCGACACGGTGATCTACACGCTGGCCGGGGCGATCGATCCCGAGCGCGGCTGGGGGTTGTCCGGGGAGACCTGGCGGGCGATGGCCGCGTTGGGGCGCTACACCGACGTCCACCCGCATGGTTCGGGTGCGGCGCCGACGTGGTTCAACCTCGGCGACCAGGACCTGGCCACCCACCTCTACCGCACCGCCCGGCTGGACGAGGGTGCCACGCTGACGGCGGTCACCGCCGAGATCGCCGCCGCCTGGGGCCTGGCGACCATCGTCCTGCCGATGTCCGACGACCCGGTGCGGACGGTGCTGACCCTGCCCGACGGCGGTGAGCTGGCCTTCCAGGAGTACTTCGTCCAGCGGCGCCACGACGTGGCCGTCGCCGCGGTGCGCTTCGCCGGCGCCGCCGAGGCCCGGCTCACCGGCGAAGCCCGATCGGCGCTGCTCGCCGCGCCGCGCGTGGTGATCGCCCCGTCGAACCCGATCGTCTCGATCGGCCCGATCC
Source organism: Actinomycetes bacterium (assembly GCA_029782355.1). Classification (GTDB taxonomy): domain Bacteria; phylum Actinomycetota; class Acidimicrobiia; order Acidimicrobiales; family Ilumatobacteraceae; genus JAKOUY01. Next base: position 232,434 of record JAKOUY010000040.1, on the reverse strand, counting down.
GTGCCCTCGACGGTGTCGAGGAGCTGCTGGCCGAGCGCCGTGACACGGTGGTCGCCGTCTCCCCCATCGTCGGCGGGCAGGCACTGAAGGGACCGGCCGACCGGCTGATGGGTGAGCTGGGCGTGCCGGCCAGCGTGGTCGGCGTCGCCCAGCTGTACCACCCGATCGCCGCCACGCTGGTGATCGACCCGCAGGACGCCCACCTGGCCGGCGAGGTCGAGGCGGCCGGCATGCGCGCCGTCGTCACCCCCTCGGTGATGTCCGTGCCCGGGGTGCCCGCCAGCCTGGCCCGAGCCGTGCTCGACGCCGCTCAGGCCTCCTGAGCGAGTTGGGCCAGCCCGTCGGCGAGGCCGGTCCACGGTTCCCATCCGAGGTGGATGCGGGCCCGGGTGGGTGAGAGCACCAGCCGGGCCACGCCGCCCGGCCCGGCGGGATCGAGACGCGCCTCGGCATCGGCCGGCGCCAGGCCGAGGCTGGCCGCCACCGCCTGCCACAGGTCGCGGATCGTGGTCGGCGTGCCCGATCCGACGTTGACGATCAGCCCGCCCGCCCGGTCGGCGGCCCGCGACAGGGCGTCGACGGCATCGTCGATGAACAGCAGATCGCGCGCCTGGCGGCCGTCGCCGTGCAGCACCGGTGCCCGCCCGGCCAGGGCTGCGGCGCGCAGGGCGGCGACCACTCCACCGTCGGCGCGCTGGCGGGTCCCGTAGACGCAACCGGTGACCAACACGGTGAACTCCACCTGGGCCGCGTCGCGGTAGACCTGCAGCAGGTCGAGCACGGCGCGAGCCGCCACGCCGCGCACGTCGACCGGGCTCCAGCCACGGCCCTCCTTGATCGGCTGCTCCCGAGCGGGGACGTCGCCGTACAGCGACGCGCCGGGCAGGAGGGCGACGACCTTCGTGCCCGCCACGTGCCGGGCGGCCTCCAGCACCGCCACGGTCACGGCCAGGGCCGGCTCGACCAGCCGGCGCGGCTCGACCACGCCGGGCACCAGCGGCGCCAGGAGGTAGATCACCTCCGGACGGCGCAGGGCGACCAGATCGGCGAAGGGCGGCGCCGTGGCGTCGAGCGTGCTGATCCGCAGCGCACCGTGGGCGGCACGGGCCTCGGCGAGGTTCGCCAACGCCCCGCTGGAGAGGTCGTCGACCACGTCGACGGAGTGCCCGTCGGCCAGCAGCCGATCGACGAGGTGCGAACCGATGAACCCGGCGCCACCCACGACCAGCGTGTTCATCGCGCCCGCGCGGTGACTCTGCGGGCGGATTCGGCGCCCGCGACGGTCATGGTGCCGGACGCTTGACGCCGTCGAGTCGCTCGCCGGCGGCGACCGACCCGTCCGACCCGATCACGCACTGGCGGACGACCGCTCCCGCCCCCACCCGCCCGGCGACCAGCGACTCGACCACCTCGGCATCGGCGCCGACGGAGGCGCCGGGCAGCACGACGGTGCGGCCCAACCGGGCACCGGACCCGACCCGGGCGCCCCCACCGACGAGGCTGTCGACGAGCTCGGCATCGGCGGCCACGTCGGCTCCGTCGTCCACGGCGGAGCAGTGGTCGTGCCGGCGGCGCCCGCTCAGGACGTCGAGGTTGGCCTGTAGGTAGGTCTCCGGGCGACCGGTGTCGAGCCAGTAGTCGTCGGTGGCCACGGCGAACAGGCCGTCGTCGGCCGCGACCGCCGGGAAGGTGGCCCGCTCGATGGACACCCGTTGGCCGCTCGGGATCCTGGCCAGCACCGACGCCTCCAGCACGTAGGTGCCGGCGTTGATCAGGTTGCTCGGCGCCGTCCCCGGCGGCGGCTTCTCCACGAACCGACGCACCCGGCCCGACTCGTCGAGGTCGACCACACCGAACGCCGACGGGTCGTCCACGGCGATCACGTGGATGGTCGCCTCGGCCGCACACTGGCGATGGCGGCGCACCAGATGGCCGACGTCGAGGTCGGTGAGCACGTCACCGTTGGCCACCACGAAGGTGTCGGTGATGCCGCTGGCGTCGGCGGCGAAGCGGATCGCCCCGGCGGTGTCGAGCGGCTCGGGCTCGACCGCGTAGCGCACCCGCACACCGTGGTAGTGGTCGTCGGGGAAGGCAGCGCGGAACGGTTCGGGCTTGAAGCCGAGCGCCAGGGTGACGTCGTCGACACCACCGCGTGCCAGCCCGGCGATCAGGCGAGCGATGATCGGGACGTGACCGACCGGGAGCATCGGCTTGGGGACGCTCGCCGTCAGCGGCCGCAGGCGGGTCCCGAACCCGCCGACCAGGACGACCGCCTGCATGTTCAGGCCTTGGTGGCGGCCGTCGTCCCGGCAGGCGAGGTGACCGGGGTGGTGGCCGCCGGGGCGCTGCCGGCCGGCGCCGGCGTGCTCCCGGCCGGGGTGCTCCCGCTGGGGGCCGACACCCCCGGTACCAGCGGAACGGTCTTCGCCGGACCGGTGCCCTCGGTCGGGATCGGGTCACCACCGTCGGAGGCGCCCAGGCTGGGCAGATCGGCGGCCCACACCGGCTTGGGGATCTCGACGTCGCCCTCCGGGACCACGGCGACCGTGAACACCATGCCGTTCTTGCGGATCCGCAGGTTGGCGCAATCGTTGGTGCAGTCGTTGGAGGTCCCGCTGTTGAAGTTGTCCCACTCCCGCACCACGATGCGGGTCTTCTTGCCGCCGCACTGGTAGGTCGAGGTGTCGAAGGTCTCCCCGCCCTGGTCGGCCGGCGTGGCGAACTTGGTGTTGGTCAGGGTCACGCCGTAGTTGTCGAGGAACACCTTCAACCGGGCACGGGTCCCGGTGGCCCGGCTGGTGTACGGGTGCCAGTGCATGACGCCGTCCTGGTGGCTGTGGATGCCCGTGTTGCGGTACCCGGCGTTCAGCACCACCTGCTGACCGGTCGCCGGGTCCGGACCCTGCTCCTCCAGCGTGCCCTTCAGGTTCGGGAGGGTCTCGAACGAGCCATCGGCCCGGCACACGTACATCGAGAACGCCTCGTGCCAGTGGTCGCCGAGCCGCGGCGGGCCACCGCCGTCGCTGGGCAGGGAGGCCTTGGCGTAGGCGATCAGGCCGACGAGCAGCAGGCCGACGACGACCATCGCCACCGGGAACAGGGTGCCGCCTTGGAAGCGCACCTTCTTGCCACGGTTGCGTGAGGCCAGCTTGGCGACTCTCTGGGCGGACGATGAGGGGGCCACGAGGTCGACAGGCTACCGGGTGGCCGGCACCCAGCGCCGATCAACGCCGGTCGCTCGCCAGCAGCCGGCGGATCAGCGACTCGTAGGCCACGGCCACGGCAGCCGGCGAGGCCACCTGCTCCACGTAGCGGCGACCGGCCGCGCCCAACGATGCACCCCGATCCGGACGACCGAGCAGATCGGCGAGCGCGGCGACGAACGCCGTCGACTCGTCGGGAGGGACGGCGACGCCGCCGCCCGACGCCTCGAGCAACCGCGGCACCTCCGTCCCGGCGTCGATCGCCGCCACCACCGGGCGGGCCGCGGCCATGATCGAGTAGGTCTTCGAGGGCACGCTGACCGCGCCGAGCCCGGCGCGCAGCGGCACCACGTGGACGTCGGCCGATGCCAGGACCTCGGCCAGGCGATCGGCGGGCTGGTATCCGGTGAAGCGGACGTTGCCGAGCCCGGCGGCGGCGGCCTGCAACTCGGCTCGAGCCGAGCCGTCGCCGTTGATGACGAACGTGGCCGCCGGCAGCTGGCGGGCCGCGTCGAGCAGCAACGTCAGGCTCTGGGAGAACCCGACGTTGCCGGCGTACATCACCACCGGTTCGTCACCGATGCCGTACTGCCGGCGGAACGAGGTCTCACGACGTCCCGGTCGGATCGCCACCGTGTCGACGAAGTTGGGGATGACGTGCACCGTCGACTCCCGCCCGGGCACCTTGGCGCGCACGTTGGCGGCCAGATCATCGCTCAGCACGGTCACCGCCGCGGCCCGGCGATAGCTGAATCGCTCCAGCCACGACAGCGCGGCGATGACCCGCCGGTTGGTGATCGCGCCCGTTCGGACCGCGGCGTCGGGGAACACGTCCTGGATGTTGAAGACCAGCGGGCCGTGGGCACCCAGCGCGGCGCCACCGGCCAGCCAGGCGGTGATCCCCATGGTCAGCGGCGGGGACATGGCAATGGTGGCGTCGATCGGGCCCGGGGCCAGGGCGCGCAGGCCGGACAGCGCCGAGAACCCGGCGAACCCCACGGCCCGGCGGGCCAGGTTGCGCTTGTCGCCGCCGGGGAACGGGTGGACTCGGTGGATCCGGCCCCACGCGGTTCGCTCGGTGCGCCACGGCCGTCCACCCCATCCGGGCTCGATGGCGTGGCCGCGGTACCACGGCAGGGCCGTGACCACCTCGACGTGATGGCCGCGACCGGCCAACTCCTCGACGATGCGGGTCATCACCACGCCCGTCGGGGCGGTGTCCGGTGCGAAGTGCGGGCACAGCACCAGCAGTCGCAACGGTCCGCCGGTCGTCGAGGGGGACGGCGACCCGCTCATCGCAGGGCCGCCCGGTAGGCCTCGGCCAGCGCCGCCCCGCTGCGCTCGGCGGTGAACATCGTCGCCCGCCGACGGCCGGCCTCGACCAGCGTCGCCCGGTGCCGATCGACCTCGTCGAGGGCGTCGGCCCAGGCGTCCACCGTCGGCGGGCGGACGACCGCGGCGTCCCCGGCCACCTCCGGGAGTGCGGCCGAGTCGCTGCAGACCACCGGGGTCCCGAGGGTCATCGCCTCGATGAGCGGGGCGCCGAAGCCCTCGTAGGTGCTCGGGAACACCAGGGCCTCGGCCGCGGCGATCAGACCGTTGCGGTCGGCGTCGGGCACCCGCCCGGCACGGATCAGCCGCGGGTCGCCGGCTGCGGCCAGCACCGGCTCGGCCGCACCGCGCCCGCCGATGCACACCACCTGCACGTCCCGCCCGGCCCACGGCCCGCGCAGCGCATCGACCAGGAGGCGGTGGTTCTTGTGCGGGTGGGTCACGGCCGGATAGACCACGAAGGGCCCGGCGCCGAGCCCGTAGCGGGCGCGGATCTCGGACGCCGGCGGGACCAGCTCGCTGACCGCCGGCTCGACCCCGTGGGGCACCACCATCACCCGCTCGGCGGGGAGACCGAAGGCGGTGGAGACGGTGGTCCGCACGTACTGGCTGGGAACGGTCACCAGCCGGGCACCGCGTGCCGAGCGCGGCATCATCGCCCGCAGGTAGGCCAGCTTCAGCGCCGAGAAGTACTGCGGGAAGGTGCGGTACTGCAGGTCGTGGACGGTCAGCAGGTATGGCCGGCGGGCGCCCAGCGGCGCCGTGCCACCGCCGTGGTGGACCAGGTCGAGCCCGGCCGTGGCCCGCCGCAGCCAGTGGACCTCGCCCACCACCCGCCCGGGTCGGGAGGATCCGTCGAAGCGGGCGATGCGGGTGCGATACCCGGCGGCAACGTCGGGGTGCGCCGGGGCGAACGCCGGCACCGTGTAGAGGGTGCACGCTGCCGCCAGATCCGGGGCGGCAGCGGCGAGGCCGAGCAACTGACGGACCAGGTACTCCTCGGAGCCGCCCACATCACCGGGGACGCACCACAGCAGGTTGACCCCGATCTGCACCCGCCCATCATGCCGGGTGTTCGGGCCACCTCGCCGGCGGCGGCGCTCAGCGCAGGTGGACGACGTCGGCGGTGTCCAGGGCCACGGCCGGGCCGCTGTCGGGCTGGACCACGAGCCGCCCGTGCTCGTCGACGTCGACGGCCCGACCGTGCAGCTCCGATCCGGCCAGCACCGCTCGCACCGGGCGGCCGAGGGTGGCCAGGTTCTGGCGGTAGCGCTCCACCAGTTCGGCGTCGTCGACGGGCAGGGCGTCGTACTCGGCCAGCACCGCGGCGAGGACGTCGAGCGGATCGAGCTGGGCACCGAGGCGAGCCGCGCCGGGCGGGCACCAGCCGACGTTGAGCCCGAGACCGACGACGACCCAGCCCTGCTCGGCGTCGAGCTGGGCGAGGATGCCGGCCAGCTTGGCATCACCCACCAGCACGTCGTTCGGCCACTTCAGCACGGCCGGGGCGCCGCTCAGGCGGCGGGCCGCGGCCACGGCCGCCAGGCCGACCCGCTGGGTCAGACGCACGGCCGGGTCGGGCACGCCGCGGAACAACATCGAGACCAGCAGGTTGACCCCCGGCGGCGTGTCCCAGTGACGGTCGAGCCGGCCCCGTCCGGCGGTCTGGTGCCGGGCGGCCAGCACGCTGCGGTCGGGGGCGCCGGCGCGGGCCGCAGCTGCCAGGTCGGTGTTGGTGCTGCCGGTCACGTCGACCACGGCGACGTGCCATCCGGACGGCCACCGGTGCTCACCGCCGAGCCCGCTCGCGCCGGGCGATGTGCCAGCTGGCGTGATGGTAGGCCTGTCGGGCATTCCGCGTAGATTGCCAGACGTGCTCTCGAAGATCCTGATCGCCAACCGTGGTGAGATCGCCGTGCGTGTCATCCGCGCCGCACGCGAGCTCGGCATCCAGACCGTCGCCGTCTATTCCGAGCTGGACCGCAACGCCCTCCACGTCCGCCTGGCCGACGAGGCCTACGCCCTCGGCGGGCAGACTGCGGCGGAGAGCTACCTGAACACCGCGGCGATCCTCGACGCCATCGATCGCAGCGGCGCCGACGGCGTGCATCCCGGCTACGGCTTCTTCAGCGAGAACGCCGACTTCGCCCGGGCGATCGAGTCCCGTGGCGTGGCCTTCATCGGACCCCCGGCCTCGGCCATCGACGAGATGGGCGACAAGGTCAGCTCGCGCAAGGCCGCGCTGCGCGGCGATTGCCCGATCGTGCCGGGCACCACGGAGTTCGTCACCTCCGCCGAGGAGATCACCTCGTTCGGCAACGAGTTCGGCTGGCCGGTGGCCATCAAGGCCGCCTTCGGTGGCGGCGGCCGGGGCATGAAGGTGGTCCGCTCGGCCGACGAGGTGGCCGAGGCGATGGACTCGGCCAAGCGCGAAGCGAAGGCCTTCTTCGGCCGCGACGAGATCTACGTCGAGCGCTACCTGACCTGGCCGCGCCACGTCGAGGTGCAGATCGTCGGCGACCAGCACGGGGACGTGGTCTGGGTGTCGACCCGCGACTGCTCGGCCCAGCGCCGCCATCAGAAGCTGGTCGAGGAGGCCCCGGCTCCCGGCCTGCCCGACGGCGTCGAGGAGGCCATGGGTCAGGCGGCGATCAAGGCCGCCAAGGCGGTCGGCTACTACAACGCCGGGACGGTCGAGTTCATCTATCAGGACGGTGACTTCTTCTTCCTGGAGATGAACACCCGGCTCCAGGTCGAGCACCCGGTGACCGAGGTGATCACCGGCATCGACCTCGTCGAGTGGCAGATCCGGGTCGCCAGCGGCGAGCCCCTGCCGATGACCCAGGAGCAGGTCGCCGCCCGGCGCCACGGACACGGCATCGAGATCCGGATCAACGCCGAGAACCCGGCCGGCGGCAAGTTCCTGCCCTCGCCGGGCACGATCACCAAGCTGCACACACCGGACGGGTTCGGCGTGCGCTTCGACAGCGGCTACGAGAGCGGCGACACGATCAGCCAGTTCTACGACAACCTCGTCGGCAAGCTGATCGTGTGGGGCAAGGACCGCCCGACGGCCATCTCCCGCACCATCCGGGCGTTGGAGGAGATGTCGGTCGAGGGGGTGGCGACGACGATCCCCGCCGATCTGGCGATCCTCCGCCACGCAGACTTCGCCGCGGTCGAGCACAGCACGAAATGGGTCGAGGAGCGCCTCGACCTCTCCGGCGTCGCGGCTCCTGGCGCGCCGGCACCGGCCGGTGAGGACGCCGCCGCGCTGGTGGAGCGGTCGACCACCGTCGAGGTCAACGGCAAGCGCTTCGACGTGAAGATGTGGGTACCCGAGAGCCAGGCGGTGGTGGCGTCACCGAAGGCCAAGAAGCCAGCCCGGGCCGGTGGGTCCGGTGGCTCGGGTGGGTCCGGCGGCGGATCGGGGCGGGTCGAGGTGCCGATGCAGGGCACCATCGTCAAGATCCTGGTCGAGGTCGGCCAGCAGGTGGAGGCCGGGCAGGCGGTGGTGGTGCTGGAGGCGATGAAGATGGAGAACCAGATCGCCACCGACAAGGCCGGCGAGGTCACCGAGATCAAGGTCAAGGCCGGCGACACCGTGGGTGCCGGCGACGTGGTCGTCGTCGTCGGCTGACGTGGCGACCCAGGCGCCGTCGCGGCGCCACCAGTGGACCGGTGTCGTCGCCGGCATCGTCGCCATGGTGCTGGTCGGCGTGCTGCTGTGGGAGCATCGCAACGCAGCCGCCCCGGTGGACGCCACACCGCGGGTCACGGCGACCACCGACGGCGAGTCGGCCACTCGCTCGGCCGGCCGCCCGCAGTCGCCCGCAGCGCGAGGCGGGGCCAACGTCGACCAGGCGTCCGGCCTGCCGTACGTGGCCGAGTCCAAGCTGCCGGCAGAGGCCCACGACACCCTCGTGGCCATCCGCCACGGTGGCCCGTTCCGCTTCCCACGCAACGACGGCGCCACCTACCACAACCTCAACCGGGTCCTGCCACCGCGGCGCGATGGCTACTACCGGGAGTACACGGTGGTGACCCCGGGGGCCAGCAATCGGGGCACCCGGCGGATCATCGTCGGCAGCAACGGGGAGATGTACTACACCGGCAACCACTACGACACGTTCTCGCGCATCCTGGAGGGCGTGTGAGAGTGCTGGACGGCGACGGCGTCCGCCTCGCCACCCTGCGGGCCATGGCCACCGCGGCCGGGCGGCGGGCGTTGGTGGTCCACGGCCGGCGCACCCGAGCAGCCACGCTCGCCGCCTTCGGTCGCGACCTCGGCTTTCCCGACTACTACGGCCACAACCTCGACGCCCTGGTGGATTGCCTGCGCGACCTGGCCCTCGCCGACGGCCCGTTCGTCGAGCTGATCTGGGACCGCGCCGGGCGACTCGCCCACCACGACCCAGCGGCCTACCAGGCCGTCGCCGATGCCCTGGTCCTCGTCGAGTCCGAGTCCCCCGCCCGCCTGGCCGTCACCCTGATCCACCGCTGACCCCCACCCGACCACCCCCGCCGACCGCGCCCTCGACCGCGCCCCCGAGGACCCCGCCCCCCACCAACCCCCGAGCGCGCCGCTCCCCCCCGCCCCGCCCCCGTCCGCGCCCCCGAGGAGAACTCCCTCGGCCCCATGGGCGCGGAAACCGCCGGGCATGCACATCCCCGCGCCCATGGGCGCGGAATGTGCCGCCAACGCCGGGGCGCCGATGGCCGGCCCGGCCGGCGCGATGACCGGGCAGCTTCGGCGCCCGCCGTGACCGCCCTCAGCCCCATGGGCGCGGAAACGGCCGGGCATGCACATCTCCGCGCCCATGGGCGCGAAACGTGCCGCAAGCGCCTGGGCGCCGATCGCCGGCCCGGCCGGCGCGATGACCGGGCATCTTCGGCGCCCGCCGTGACCACCCTCAGCCCCATGGGCGCGGAAACCGCCGGGCTTGCACATCCCCGCGCCCATGGGCGCGGAACTGACCACGGAGGGGGTTGGGGGGCGGCGGGACGGGGGCTGAGGGCCGGTGGGACGGGCCGGGCGGGCGGGGGCTGGCGGTGGGTCGGGGGCTATTCGGCGGCTTCGGCGAGGGCTTCGCTGAGGGCTGGGTGGACCAGCAGGGACTCGACGATGTCGCTGACCTTCAGGTTGGCGGTGACCGCCAGGGCGATGACGCTGATCAGTTCGGCGGCGTGCCGTCCGACGATTGAGCCGCCGAGGACCACGCCGGTGGCCGGGTCGCTGATGATCTTGACGAAGCCGCGCGGGTCGTTGTTGATCAGCGCCTTGGGCGTGGCGCTGAACGGCACCTTGGTGACCCGGATCTTGCGCCCGACGGCGAACGCTTCGGCCTCGGCCAGGCCGACATCGGCGATCTCCGGCTCGGTGAAGATCGCGCTGGCCGCCTTGTCGTAGTCGAGGTGGCGGTGGGCGACGCGCTGCAGGCCCATGACGTGCTCGGCCACCTTGCGGCCCTGCATGGCGGCGACGCTGGACAGGGGCAGCTTGCCGCTCACGTCACCGGCGGCATAGATGTGCGGGACGTTGCTCTGGCAGTGCCGACCGATGGTGATGTAGCCGCCCTCGTCGAGGGCGACCCCGGCGGACTCGAGGTTCAGCGAGTCGGTGTTCGGCACCGAGCCGATGGCCAGCACGGCGTGGGTGCTGCGCACCACCCGGCCGTCGTCGCAGCGGACCACGACCTCGGCGCCCTCCCGCTCGATGGCCGTCGCCCGGGCACCCTTCAGTAGGCGGACCCCACGGCGCAGGAAGTCCTCCTCCAGCACCGCGGCCACCTCGGGATCCTTGGCCGGCAGCACCTGTTGGCGGCTGACCACCAACGTGACCTGAGCCCCGAACGACGAGAACATGTGGACGAACTCCACGCCCGTGACGCCGGAGCCGACCACCGTGATGCTGTCCGGGAAGATGCTGGGCGGGTAGCAGTCGCGGGTGGTCAGGATGCGCTCGTGGTCCGGGTGGCACCACGCCGGGATGCGCGGGCGGGACCCGGTGGCCACCAGCACGGCGTCGGCCTCGACGACGCGCACGCCGTCGAGATCGCTGATCTCGACCTGGTGCGGGCCGACCATCCGGGCCGTCCCCATGACCAGGCGGACGCCCTGGCTGGAGAGCAGCTGGGTGGTGCCCTGGGACAGCTTCGACTTGATCGTCTCGATCCGGTGGGTCAGGCCCTCGGCATCGACGGCGACGTCGGACTGCTCCAGCCCCATCCCGCCGATCCGCCGGGAGAAGCTCATCGCTCCGCCGGTGGAGATCATCGTCTTCGACGGGATGCAGTCCCACAGGTGGGCGGCGCCGCCGATGACGTCGCGCTCCACCATGGTCACCTCGGCACCCAGGCGGGCGGCGTACGTGGCGGCCGTGTTGCCGGCCGGGCCGCCGCCGATGATCACGAATCTGGTTGCCACGGCGGGTCAGGCTAACCGGCAATGCCGTCGTGGTCGGGCGGCTGTCGGCGGTACCGTCGGAGCCCGTGACCGACGACGTCCCGCCCACCAGCGCGCCCGTCACCACCAGCGGACTGGCCGGCGAGCGGGCCAAGCGGCTGGACAAGGTGGCCACGTTGCGCCAGGCGGGCACCAACCCGTACCCCTATCGCTTCGACCGTTCGCACACCGTGGCGCAGCTACGCGAGGCCCACGGTGACCTGGAGGCCGGCCAGGAGACCGACGAGCGGGTCCAGGTGGCCGGGCGGATGCTGCTCAAGCGCGAGCAGGGCAAGCTGATCTTCGCCACGATCCGCGAGCGGGAGTCGGAGGTCCAGCTGTTCGTGTCCAAGGCCGTGGTCGGCGAGGAGGCCTTCGCCGCCTTCGCCGACCTCGACCTCGGCGATTGGGTGGGCGTGGACGGCACGGTGATGACCACCCGCAAGGGCGAACTGAGTGTCCAGGTGATCACCTTCCAGCTCCTGTCCAAGGCGGTCCGCCCGCTGCCGGACAAGTGGCACGGGCTGTCCGACACCGACACCCGATTCCGCCAGCGCTACGCCGATCTGATCGTCACCGAGTCGGCCCGCCGGGCCTTTCGGATCCGCCACGAGGTCATCGCCAGCTTCCGGCGGACCCTGCACGAGCACGACTACGTCGAGGTCGAGACCCCGGTCCTGCACGTCGAGGCCGGCGGCGCCCACGCCCGGCCGTTCCTCACCCACCACAACGCCTTGGACATGCCGCTGTTCCTGCGCATCGCCCTGGAGCTCCACCTCAAGCGGCTGATCGTCGGTGGCATGGACCGGGTGTTCGAGATCGGCCGGGTGTTCCGCAACGAGGGCGTCTCCACCCGGCACAACCCCGAGTTCACGATGATGGAGCTGTACCAGGCCTACGCCGACTACACCGAGATGATCGCCATCACCACCGAGCTGATCACCCGGGCGGCGCAGGACGCCACGGGCACCACGGTGGTCGACATCGACGGCACGTCCGTCGACCTGGCCCAGCCGTGGCGCCAGGCGAAGATGACCGACCTGACCAGTGCGGCCGTGGGCGAGGAGGTCCACCCGTCGATGCCCCGCCCGGCCCTGGTGGCCATCGCCGAACGTCACGGGGTGGTCGCCGCCCCCTCGTGGGGAACCGGAAAGCTGGTCGAGGAGCTGTTCGAGGCCACCGTCGAGGCCTCGCTGATCGCCCCGACGTTCGTCACCGGGCATCCCGTGGAGATCAGCCCGCTGGCCCGCACCGACCGCCACGACCCCCACCTGACCGAGCGCTTCGAGCTGTTCGTCGGCGGCCGGGAGCTGGCCAACGGCTACAGCGAGCTGAACGATCCGTTGGAGCAGCGCGCCCGGTTCGAGGACGAGCAGCGGGCCAAGGAGGCCGGCAACGCCGAAGCCGGGACCGTGGACGAGGACTACCTGCGGGCCCTGGAGTACGGGCTGCCCCCCACGGGCGGCCTGGGCATCGGCATGGACCGGGTGGCCATGCTGCTGGCGGGGGTCAGCTCGATCAAGGAAGTCGTCCTGTTCCCCACACTGCGACCGGAGGTCTGGGAATGAGCACCGCACCACGCCTGGCCTGGGGCCGCGGCCTGTCCACCGTGGCCGAGGACGGCACCGTGCTGGACGCCTGGTACCCCGACCTCGGCCTCGGCTCGCCGAGCGACCAGCCTGGCCGCGGCATCGAACCCCGCCATGACCCCGTTCGTGGGGTCGACGTCGTGCCCGTCGCCGCGCACATCGATCTGGACGCCGCGCCCGCCGACGCCGCCGACGTGTACCTGCGCCTGCACCTGCTGTCCAACCGGCTGGTCCAACCGCGGACCGTCAACCTCGACGGGTTGTTCGGCCTGCTGGCCAACGTCGCCTGGACGTCGCACGGCCCGGTGGCACCCACACGGGTGGATGCGCTGCGCTGGGCGGTGCGCGCCGACGGCGGTCACCTGCAGGTCTACGGCCTGGACAAGTTCCCGCGGATGACCGACTACGTGACGCCCACCGGCGTGCGCATCGCCGACGCCGACCGAGTCCGTCTCGGCGCCCACCTGGCGCCCGGCACGACCGTGATGCACGAGGGCTTCGTCAACTTCAACGCCGGCACGCTGGGCACCTCGATGGTCGAGGGCCGCATCTCGGCCGGCGTCGTCGTGGGCGACGGCAGCGACATCGGCGGCGGGGCCTCGATCCAGGGCACGCTGTCGGGCGGGGGCAAGGAGCAGGTGACGATCGGTGAGCGCTGCCTGCTGGGCGCCGAATCGGGTCTGGGCATCAGCCTCGGCGACGACTGCGTGGTCGAGGCCGGCCTGTACCTCACGGCCGGCACGGTGGTGGCCGTCCACGGCGCCAGCGGCAGCGGCGAGGTCGGTGTCGTCAAGGCTCGACAGCTCAGCGGCGCCAGCGGCCTGCTGTACCGGCGCAACAGCCAGACCGGCGCCGTCGAGGCCCTGCCGCGCACCCCCAACTGGGGTGGGCTCAACGCCATCCTGCACGCCAACTGACCGGCGCACCTGCCGATGGTGGGAGCATGGGGTCATGCGCCGCACCCCCTCGTCCGCCGCCACCGCCCTGCTGGCCGCCGGCCTACTGACCGCGACCGCCGCCCAGGCGACCAGCCCGACACCGCCGGCCTCGGCCGGCACCGTGTCCTCCGAGCCGGGCCCGGCCGGCACCGTGTCGCCCCAGCCGGCTCCCGCCGGCACCGTGTCCTCCCAGCCGGCCCCCGCCGGCACCGTGTCGCCCCAGCCGGCCCCGGCCGGTACCGGCGCGCTCAGCACCCCGGCCGGGTCGGCCTACCGGGCCGTCATCCGGCGGACCACCGACGGCGTCCCGCACATCACCGGTGACCGGCTCGGTGACGTGATCTTCGGGCAGGGCTACGCCAACGCGCAGGATCACGGCTGCACGCTGGCCGACGCCGTGCTCACCCCGCTGGCCCGGCGGGCGGCCACCTTCGGTCCGGGGACCAAGGACGCCAACGTCGACAGCGACTTCGCCTGGGAGAGCATCGGCCTGGCCGATCTCGCCGCCGCCGACTTCACCACGGCCAGCAGCGGGGTGCGCGAGATGATGACGGCCTACGCCGCCGGCTGGAACCGCTACCTGGCGGAGCACCCGGGCGGGTTCACCGGATGGTGCGCCGGCCAGGACTGGGTGCGCCCGATCACCCCGGTCGAGCTGTACACCTACGGGCGGTGGGTCACGCTGCTGGCCAGCAGCGCCAGCCTGGCCCGGCTGATCCCCTCGGCCCAGCCGCCGGCACCGGCCGCACCCGGCAGCGTCCCGACCAGCTCGGCCGACGGCCCGGCACGCATGGCGGCGGCGTGGGCCGAGGTGTCCCCGCAGGCCGCCAGCAACGCCTGGGCGATCGGCGCCGACGACGTCACCGGCGGGTCCGGCGGCATGCTGATCGGCAACCCGCACTTCCCCTGGGAGGGCTCGCTGCGCTTCTGGGAGGTCCAGCTGACGACTCCGGCGATGAACATCTACGGGGCGATGCTCATCGGCCTGCCGGGCGTCGGCGTCGGGTTCACCAAGGAGTTCGCCTGGAGCCACACGGTCTCCGCGGGGGCCCGGTTCACCGGCTATCTGCTCGACCTCGACCCCGCCGATCCGACGCGGTACCTGGTGGATGGCGTATCCGTGCCGATGACCTCCACGGACTACACCGTCGACGTCCGCCAGCCCGACGGGACCACGGTCCAACAGCACCGCCGGCTGTATCACAGCGAGTACGGCCCGATCGTCAACTTCCCGGGCCTCGGCTGGACGACGGCGAAGACGCTGACATTCCGTGATGCCAACCTGAACAACGACGAGTTCGTCGACCAGTACCTGGCGATGGACACGGCGACGACGTTCGACGAGTTCATCGCCGCCCACCGGACGCATCAGGGAGTCCCGTTGTTCAACACCATCGCCGTCAGCCGTGACGGCCGGGCCTGGTACGCGGACACGTCGGCCACGCCGAAGCTGTCTCCCGCCGCCGAGGCCAAGTACCGCCAGGCCCTGGCGACGGATCCGATCACCAAGATCGCCAAGGCCAACGGCGCCGTGCTGCTCAACGGTTCGGACAGCACGTTCCGCTGGGCGGAGGTGCCCGGTGCCCGGGACCCCGGCCTGGTCCCCTTCGACGAGATGCCACAGGTCGAGCGCGGCGACTACGTGTTCAACGCCAACGACAGCTTCTGGATGTACCACGCCACCGAGCGGCTGTCCGGCGGGTACTCGATCCTCCACGGCGAGCAGGACACGGTTCGCTCGCTGCGCACCCGGGAGAACGCCGAGGTGCTGAGCGAGGGTGCCAGCGGGCCGGCCGGGTCCGACGGCACCTGGACCAGTGCCGAGCTGCGAGCCGCGGCCCTGTACGACCGGGTCGGCTCGGCCCGCCTGCTGCGCCCCGCCGTGGCCGCCCGGTGCGCCGGCGCCACCGTGGTGGACGTGCCCCAGCTCGACGGCCCCGACGGCGCCGTGGCCCTGCCCGCCGAGGCGGTGGACGTCGCCCCGGCGTGCGCCGTGCTGACGGCCTGGGACGGTTTCGACAACACCGACAGCGTGGGCGCGGTGCTATGGCACGAGCTGATGTCGGCGGTGCGCCGCGACGTCGAGGGTGGCCTCGACGGGCTGTGGGCCGTGCCGTTCGATCCGGCCGACGCGCTGCACACGCCGTCGGGCCTGAAGCCGGCCGCCGACCCAGTCCACGATCCGGTGCTGATGGCACTGGCCCGCGCCGTCCAGACCCTGACGAAGGCCGGCCTGGCCGTCGATGTCCGGTTGGGCGCCGTGCAGTACGCCCTGCGGGCCACCGAGCACGGCCCGCGCATCGGCCTGGGTGGGGGCAGTGGGCCGGACGGGCTGACCAACGTCGTCGACTACAGTCGGCCCGGCAACACCACCGAACCCGTCGCCGACGCTGGCGATCCGGTGGTCCCTGGCTCGGACCTGCGCCCGTCCGGCTACCCGGTCGACCGCGGCACGAGCTTCCTGTTCAACGTCGACTTCACCAGCGGCCAGCCCCGAGCCTGGGCGATCCTGACCTACGGAGAGACCGGCGACCGGAGCTCGCCGCTGTTCACGGTGCAGACCCAGCGCTTCGCCGACAAGAACTGGCGTCAGGTCGCCTTCACGGACGCCGAGATCGACGCCGACCCGGCGCTGACGTCCGTCACCGTCACCGGCTGACCGCCCCGCCGATCGTTGGCGGGCGGCGCTGGCAGCCGTCGATGTGGTCGTCGACCAGACCCATCGACTGCATGAAGGCGTACATCGTCGTCGGCCCCACGAAGGTCCAGCCGCGTCGCTTCAGATCGTTGCTCATCGCCACCGACTCGGGACTCGTGGCCGGTATCGCCGCGCCGGGCGACAGGCCGGGGGCGCGGGGGCTGCGGAACTGCTCGACGTACCCGGCGAGGGAGCCGAACTCGGCGACCAGCTCCCGGGCGCGACGGGCGTTGCCGATGGCCGAGGTGATCTTGCCGCGGTGGCGGACGATGCCGGCGTCGCCGAGCAGGCGCTGCACATCGGCCTCGCCGTACGCCGCGACCCGCTCGATGTCGAAGCGGTCGAAGGCCCGGCGGAAGTGCTCGCGCTTGCGCAGGATGGTGATCCACGCCAGGCCGGCCTGGAACCCCTCGAGGCACAGCTTCTCGAACAGCCGGTCGTCGGCCGTCCACCGGTGACCCCACTCGTGGTCGTGATAGTCGACGTACAGCGGGTCGTCGCCGCACCACCAGCAGCGGGTGACCCCGTCGGCGCCGACGCGCAATCGCTCCACACCGCCAGCCTGGCAGGCGCGGGGACCGTTTCCCGCCGGTCTTCGTCAGCGGGCACAATGCTGCGATGAGCGATGCCCTGCGCACGGCGATCAGCGATCTGGCAGCCGGACCGTTCCCGATGTCGACCATCGAGGTCCGTGGCGTGCCGATGCGGGTCTTCGCCACCGCCCCGGCCGATGTCCGCCAGCTGTTCGCCCTCAGCGCCGGCCATGGCGACAAGGACTACTTGGTGTTCGAGGACGAGCGGTTGACCTACGCCGAGGTCCACGCCCAGGTCCGCTGCCTGGCGGCGCTGCTCCACGACACCTACGGCGTCCGCCGCGGCCACCGGGTGGCAGTGGCGATGCGCAACTATCCGGAGTGGGTGATCAGCTACTGGGCGATCCTCAGCCTCGGCGCGGCGTGCGTCGGGATGAACGCCTGGTGGACCACGCCGGAGATGCACTACGGCCTGACCGATTCGCAGCCACGCCTGGCCATCGTCGACGGCGAGCGCCTGGCGCGGCTGGCACCGGTGCTGGGCGAGCTGCGCAGCGGGCCCGATGCACCCCACCCGCTGTCGCTGATCGTCACCCGCCACGACGGGGACCTGCCCGACGACGCGGTGCGCTGGTCCGAGGTGGTGCGCACGGAGGGGGCGCCGGACACCCTGCCGCCTGCCGACATCGACCCGGATGACGACGCCTGCATCTTCTACACCTCGGGCACGACCGGGTTCCCCAAGGGCGCCCAACTGACCCACCGCGGCTGCGTCACCAACCTGTTCAACATCGCCTTCATGACCGCCGCCTCGCAGATGGCCGACGCCGCCCGGTCCGCCGCCGAGGACGCCGCGGCCACCGCGTCAGGCGCTCCCGACCCCACCCCGCCGCCACCGGCACAGCCGACGTTCATGGCCACCACCCCCCTCTTCCACGTCACGGCGAACAACTGCGTGCTGTACCCGGCCACCCTGGTGGGCGGCAAGCTCGTGCTGATGTACCGGTGGGAGGCCGGCCGGGCGTTGGAGCTGATCGAGCGTGAGCGGGTGACGAACTTCGCCGGCGTGCCGACCATGGGCCGCGAGCTGTTGGCCCATCCGGACTTCGCCACCCGCGACACGTCGTCGATGATCGGCCTGTCCGGGGGCGGGGCTCCCGTGCCGCCCGATCTCGTCGGCAAGATCTCCTCGCAGGTCAACCGGCGCGCCGCGACCACCGGCTACGGCCTCACCGAGACTTGCGGCATCGTCACTGCCAACTCGTTGGGCAGCTACCTGGCCAAGCCGTCGTCGTGCGGTCCGGTGGTCCCGACGCTGGACGCCAAGCTGATCGGCGCCGACGGTCACGACCTGGCCCCCGACCCGCAGGCAACCGGGGAGTTGTGCGTGCGCGGCTCGATCGTCATCAAGGGATACCTGAACCGCCCGGAGGCCACCGCGGAGGCGATCCGCGACGGCTGGTTCCACACCGGCGACATCGCCCGGATCGACGAGGACGGCTACGTGTTCATCGTCGACCGGGCCAAGGACATGGTGCTGCGCGGCGGCGAGAACGTGTACTGCAGCGAGGTCGAGGCCGCGATCTACCACCATCCGGCAGTGGCCGAGGTGGCCGTGTTCGGGGTGCCCGACGAGCGTCTCGGCGAGACCGTCGGCGCCGCCATCGTCCTGCACCCCGGGCGCTCGATGACCCCGGACGAGCTCACCGCCTTCCTCGGCGAACGGCTGTCCCGCCACAAGATCCCCGAGCACGTCTACGTCCTCGATGAGCCGCTGCCGCGCAACGCCAGCGGCAAGTTCCTGAAGCGCGAGCTGCGCCACACCCTCACCGGGAGCTGAGCCGTGACGCTCGAACCGCACCGCCGTGGCCTGGCCCACCATGGTGACACCGAGATCGCCTACGAAGCCTTCGGCGATCCCGCCGACCCGGCACTGCTGCTGGTGTGCGGCCTCTGCATGCAGTCGACCGGTTACGCCCTCGGCTTCGTCGAGCGCTTCGTCGAGCGAGGTCTCTACGTGATCCGCTACGACAACCGCGACACCGGGCTGTCGTCCGACTTCGCCGGCGCACCCGCCGTGGGCAAGCGGGGCAACGCCTACGAGCTGACCGACATGGCCGCCGACGGCATGGCCGTGCTCGACGAGCTGGGCATCGACCGGGCCCACGTGTTCGGCGTGTCGATGGGCGGGATGATCGTCCAGACGATGGCCATCCACCACCCCGGGCGGATCGCCTCGGTCACCTCGGTGATGAGCTCGACGGGCGAGCGCGACGTCGGCCAGGCCACACCGGAGGCCACCGCCCACCTCACTCGCACGCCGCCGGCCACTCGCCAGGAGGCCGTCGAGGGCGCGGTGACCGGGATGCGCCTGTGGGGTTCGCCGGCATTCGCCGACGCCCAGCGGGTCACCGCCGAGGCCGAGGCGGCCTACGACCGGGCCTTCCGACCGGACGGCGTCGGCCGCCAGTACCTGGCGATCCTGGCGGCCGGGTCCAGCCGGGCCGCCCAACTCCCCCACGTCACCGTGCCGTTCCTGGTCATCCACGGCACCGCCGACACCCTGATCGACGTCAGCGGCGGGCGGCGGACGGCCGAGCTAGTGCCCGGCGCGCAGCTGGAGATCGTCGAGGGAATGGGCCACGACCTGCCACCGCAACTGTGGGACCGGTTGATCGACCGGGTCTCCGGGTTCCTCGCCCGGAACCGCTGAGCCGTCACCGCCTCCCGGTTCAGGTGTGCATCGTCGGTCCCGTGCCCACGGGCATCGGGGCCATCGGAGTGGAGCCACCCGGCGTCGTGTCGCCCGGCGCACTCGTGGCCGCTCCCGTCGGCACCATCTCGAGGGTGAGTGCGCCGTCGGCGGCAACGGTCACGCTCGCCAGCATGCCCTTGTGGAGGTGGTCGGACTTGTCGGAGGTGGGCAGGAAGCACACCGCGACGTAGGCCCCCGGCCGCAGGGTGAGCACCAATCCAGCGGCGTGCTTCGGCGACATGGCAGTGACCCCGCCTGACGGCGTGCCCCGCGGGAGTGCCGGTGCGCCGGCGGGGTTCAGCATCGCGGCGATCACCTGGTCGACGGTCGCCCCGTCATCCACACGATAGAAGGCGATCTCGTGGCTGGCGCCGCCCACGTTCTCCACACGCACCACCCGGCCGGTGGTCAACCCGGGGTCGGCGACGAAGCGGTACTCCTCCAGGTGGATCGCTGGGCCGTCCGGCACGGCCGTGGCCGCGGCCGGCGACCCGGTCACCGTGAACTGGGTGATCATCCCCTTCGCCGCGTGCGGCACGCCCGCGGCGTCAGGGATGACGCACAGCGCCACGTACGCCCCTGGTTGCAGGTCGACATCAATGGCCTGGGTGCCTCCCGGACCAACGGATTGCGGGCCGGGCACCAGCTCGTACTTGCCCAACGCCACCACGGGATCGGCCACCAGGTCGGCGATCAGCGCAGCGAAGGTCTGCCCCTCGGCAAGTCGGACCAGCGTCATGTGATGCTCCTCCCGTCCGACGTTGGTGGCGACGAACCGGGTCGGTCCGGCGGGGATTTCAGCCGGGACTTCGATGCGGTAGTCCGCCAGTGAGACTGGCACGACGTTCACCGTGGCAGCGCTCGCCGGGAGGTCGGTGACGACGGTGCCCGGGTTGGCCGATCCCCCGGGTGGTGTGGTCGCGGCGGTCCCGGTCGCGCTCGCTCCGACCCAGCCGGCCACCACGACTGCCGCAGTCAACCAGTGACGATTCATGTGTGCCCTCCACATGGCCGGGCGGCCCGAGCGCCCGTCGTGGGGACCAATATGAGCACAGAACCGCCGTGTCATCAAGCGTTCGACCGCCATTCGCACGACCCGGCGCGTCAGTGCGGTCGATAGACCCCGAACACCTCGCGCAGGGCGTCGCTGACCTCGCCCAGTGAGGCGTTGGCCCGCAACGCCTCCTTCATCACCGGCAGCAGGTTCTGCGTCCCCCGAGCCGCAGCGGTCAGATCGGCGAGGCGGGCCGTCACCCGGTCGTGGTCGCGGTTGGCCTTGAACGCCGCCAGCCGCTCGCGCTGGCCACGCTCCAGCTCGGGATCGATGGGGAACACCTCCGGGTCACCCTGCTGGGGCACGGTGAAGCGGTTGACCCCGACGATGGTCCGCTCGTCGTCGTCGATCGACTTGGCGTAGGCGTAGGCCGCCTCCATGATCTCGTCCTGCTGGAACCCGGCCTCGATCCCGGCCACGGCCCCGCCCATCTCGTCGAGGCGGTCGAGGTACTCCCAGGCCAACCGCTCGACCTCGTCGGTCAGCGACTCGACGAAGTAGCTGCCGGCCAGCGGGTCCGGGGTGTCGACGATGCCGCTCTCGTAGCCGATGATCTGCTGGGTGCGCAGGGCGATCTGCGCCGAGTGCTGGCTGGGCAGGCTGAGCGCTTCGTCGAAGCCGTTGGTGTGCAGGCTCTGCGTCCCGCCCAGCACGGCCGCCATCGACTGCACGGCGACCCGCACGATGTTGTTCTCCGGCTGCTGGGCGGTCAACGTCGAGCCACCGGTCTGGGTGTGGAAGCGCAGCAGCTTGGACGCCTCCTTCTTGGCCCCGAACCGCTCGCTCATCAGCCGGTACCAGATCCGCCGGGCGGCGCGGAACTTGGCGACCTCCTCGAAGACGTTGTTGTGGGCGTTCCAGAAGAAGCTCAACCGTGGGGCGAAGGCATCGACGTCCATCCCGGCGGCGATGGCCGCCTCCACGTAGGCGATGCCGTTGGCGATGGTGAAGGCGATCTCCTGCACCGCCGTCGACCCGGCCTCACGGATGTGGTAGCCGCTGATCGAGATGGTGTTCCACTTCGGGATGTTCGCCGAGCAGTAGGCGAAGATGTCGGTGATCAACCGCATGCTCGGCCGCGGCGGGTACACGTAGGTGCCGCGGGCGATGTACTCCTTGAGGATGTCGTTCTGGATCGTGCCGCTGATGGCCGCGGCCGGCACGCCCTGCTCCTCGGCGACCAGTTCGTACATCAGCAGCAACACGGCCGCCGTGGAGTTGATGGTCATCGACGTCGACACCTGGTCGAGGGGGATCCCGCTCAGCAGGGTGCGCATGTCGTCGATGGTGTCGATGGCCACGCCGACCTTGCCGACCTCGCCCTCGGCGCGCGGATGGTCGCTGTCGTAGCCCATCTGGGTGGGCAGGTCGAAGGCGCAGCTCAATCCGGTCTGGCCGGCGGCGAGCAGGAACTGGAAGCGTTCGTTGGTGGCCTGGGCCGTCCCGAAGCCGGCGTACTGGCGCATCGTCCACAGCCGGCCGCGGTACATCGTCGAGTACACACCGCGGGTGTAGGGCGGCTTGCCGGGCTCGCCCAGCTGGGTTGCCGGGTCCCATCCGGCGAGGTCTTCGGGGCCGTAGCGCGCCTTGATCTCGATCCCCGAATCGGTCCGCGGCCCGTCGCTGGTCTGCTCAGTCATCACCCGGAATCGTACGGGCTGGGTCCATCGCCGCCCGCATGCACTGGTCCGCCCCGCGGTCCCGGATGGCGGGCGACACGCGATCTGAGGCACCCGGGTGGCGCAATACGGAGAACGCCCGATGTGGGTGCCTACCTCAGGAGCGCACCCTGAGTGGTGTGAGGTCGCCACCGGGGCGACACCCGCAGCGAGGAGTCCAGCGGTGCTCAACGAACGGTTCATCCAGGCAGAGATCGACTACCGCAGGACCCGCCTGCGCCAGGCGTGGTTGCCGCGCCGCCGTCGGCGCATCCAGCGGGCGGAGTGGGCACCGACCGAGCCGGGGCGCCCCAACGAGTCGCTCGGCTGACCCACGGCAGCCGGTGGCGGTGTGCCGACGACCGTCGATCGGCGGGTCAAGATGGAGCTGATGACAGCGCTGGTCGGTCGGGAGCGCGAGCTGCAGCGCCTGCTCGACGAGCTGTCGATCGCCTCCCCGTCGGGCGGCCGGGACAGCATGTTGATCGGCGGGGACGCCGGGGTCGGCAAGACCCGCCTGCTGCACGAGCTGGCCGCCCGGGCCACCGCCGCCGGCTGGCAGGTCGTGGTCGGGCACTGCCTGGACTTCTCCGACAGCGCCCTGCCCTACCTGCCGTGGTCGGAGATCATCGGCCGGCTGACCCGCAGCCAGCCCGACGTGGTGTCCGCCGTGGCCGCCGACCACCCGGCCCTGGCCCGCCTGCAACCCGGCCGGCGGGTGCTCGGCGGGCCCGAGGACGAGGACGACGGCGCCAGCCGGGCCGAACTGTTCGCCGCCGTGCATGCCGTGGCGGAGGCGGCCGGAGCCGACCACCCAACGATGCTGGTCGTCGAGGACCTGCACTGGGCCGACCACTCGACCCGTGACCTGATGACCTTCCTGTTCTCCCGCGGGTTCGCCTCGTGCGTGGCCCTCGTCGCCTCGTACCGCGCCGACGATCTGCACCGCCGCCATCCGCTGCGCCGCCAGCTCGCCGAGTGGGCCCGGCTCCCCACCCTCCAGCGGCTGATGCTCGAACCGCTCGACGCCGGACACGCCCGCCAGTTCATCCGCCTGCTCGAGCCCGAGCCGCTGTCACCGGACGACGAGAGCGCAATCGTCGGGCGCGGCGAGGGCAACGCCTTCTTCATCGAGGAGCTGGTCGACGCCTATCACACCGGTGACGGGCGGTTGCCCGACGACCTCGCCGATCTGTTGCGGATGCGCCTCGAACGTCTCGACGAGCGCAGCCAGCACGTCGTGCGCGTCGCCGCCGCATCGGGTCGGCGAGTCGACCACGGCCTCCTGGCGGCGGTGTCGGGTGTCAGCGGTGCCGACCTGGATCGGGCGTTGCGCGACGCCGTGGAGCACCACGTGCTGGTACCGGGACCCGGGGAGTCGTACCGCTTTCGACACACCTTGTTCGCCGAGGCGGCCTACGACGACCTCCTGCCCGGCGAGCGCGTCGCCCTGCACGCCGCCTATGCCACGGCGCTGAGCGAGCAGCCGGGCACCGGAACCGCCGCCGAGCTGGCCCGCCACGCCCGACTGGCCGGCGACAACGCCCGGGCGCTGCTCGCCAGCCTGCAGGCCGGCGACGAAGCCAGCAGCGTCGGCGGCCCGGACGACGCCGCGGCGCACTACCTGGCCGCTCTCGAACTGCTCCACCTGACCCCGCTACCCGACGGCATCGACCTCGGGCTGCTGGTCGCTCGGACCGCCGGTGCGTTGATCGCCGGCGGCCACCCGGCGCGTGCCGGGCGGGTCGTGCGCCGCCAGCTCGACGCGCTGGCCGACGACGCCCCGGCCCTGGTCCGCGGGCAGATGCTGGTGGCCCTGGCCGACGCGCTGTGGCTGGTGGAAACCGACGAGCCGCTGGTGCCGCTGACCCGCCAGGCGTTGGAGCTGATCCCCGACGATGCCGGTGCGCCACGAGCTCGGGCCCTGGCCAGCCATGCCCTGGCACTGGCCCGCACGGGCGAGATCGAGCAGGCTCGCGACGCAGCCACCCGAGCCCTCGAGCTGGCCCGCCGCCTGGATCTGCCTCGGCTGGCCAGCGCGGCGCAGACCACGCTGGTCGGTCTGCCCGGCGGCGCCCCCGACGACGACGTCGCCGCCGCTCTCGCCGATGCCGCCGAGCGCGCCCACCGGGTCGGCGCCGACATCACCGAGGTCCGCGCTCGCTACCTGCTCGGCGTGGTCCGCTCGGATGCCGGCGACCTGCGTGCCGCGCAGCAGGCCTACGCCGAGGCGGTGAGCACGGCCGAGGCCCACGGCGCGCCGTGGTCGCCGTGGGCCGCCGAAGCCCGGTGGCAGCACGCCCTGCTGCACCAGCTGTCGGGGGAGTGGGATCAGGCTCTGGCGGCGTGCGAGGTCTCGGCGCTGGCACCGCCGGCGGTGTACCAGGCGTTGTTCGACGCCCTGCGGGCCAAGATCCTGACCGAGCGCGGCGATCCGGCGGCCGCCCCCTTGCTCGCCACCTTGCGCGAGCACTGGGCGGCCGACGGGCTGCTCGCCCTCACCGCCGGCGGCGTCGAGCTGCGCGCCGCCGAGCACGCCGCCGACCAGGCCAGGGCGCTGCGGATCTACGACGACATCGTCGCCTGCGTGTCGCGCACCTGGCCGTCGCAGTTCGGCGCCAAGGTCCGCCTGGCGGCAATGACGCTGGCCACCATGGCATCCGCAGCTGCGACCGAGTCAGCCGCCGAGCGCCTCGCCGCCACCGAGCGAGTCGGCCAGTTGCTGGAGGACGCCCGCCAGGTGGCCGAGCGCCGGCAGCTGGCGCGCGGCGAGTGGGGGCCGGAGGGTCGGGCCTGGTTGGCCAGCGCCGAGGCCGAGGCCCAGCGGTGGCGATGGACCGCCGGCATCGACCCGCCCGATCGAGAGCAGCTGGTGGGTGTCTGGCGCCAGGCCCTCGCCGCCCACCGAGCCTTCGGTGATCCCTCCGAGACCGCCCGGATCGAGGCCCGCCTGGCGGGCGTCCTGCGGCAGGTCGGCGGCGATCCCGCCGAAGCCGACCAACTCGCCGAATCGGCCCGTCGTACCGCGGTGCGTCTCGGAGCCGGCCCGCTGCTCGACTCGCTGGCCGGCTCCGCCCCGCCAGCAGCGGCGCGGTCGCGCGAGACCCTGACCCCACGGGAGCTCGAGGTGCTGCGGCTGGTCGCCTCCGGGCGGACCAACGGCGAGATCGGCACCCAGCTGTACATCTCCACCAAGACGGCCTCGGTGCACGTCTCCAATATCCTCGCCAAGCTCGAGGCCGCCAGCCGGACCGAGGCCGCAGCGATCGCCCGGCGAGACGGCCTGATCGACTGAGCCTCAGCCACCTACCGGCCACGAGGCCAGCGTCTCGTACCGGGCACCGTCGGCGCGCAGGCGGCTGCTGATCAGCTCGACGGACTGGACGGGGAACTCGACCGCCCCGCCGACCAGCGGGAACCCGACGAGGCCATCGAGACGAGCCCCGGGCTTCAGCCGAGCCATCGTCACGTGACCGTGGAAGGCCCGTCGTGGCGGCCGCTCGCCGAGGTCACCGGTCGCGGCGATCACCGCGCCGGCCAGGCGCTGCAGCCCGTGGGCCGGGACCACCAGGACCCGCTCGCCGAGCAGGTCGGTGCCCGGGCCGAGGCGCACCGTCGCCGCCGGCAGGTCGACACCGGCCATGGCCGTCATCACCGCCTGCTCCGACGCCTCACCGAGGAACCGCAGGGTGACGTGCCACGAGTCGGGTGCCACGAAGCGCACGCCGCGGCGATCCTTGCGCGGCAAGGCGGCGAGGATCTCCACCACGTCGGGCGGTGGCCGCACGGCCAGGAACAGCCGGGCCATCAGCGGGCGGCGACCAGAGCGATCTCCATCCGCCACTCCGGGCGGGCCAGGGCCGGCACGGTCACCAGGGTGCTGGCCACCCGGCGACCGCCGAGCGCCCGGTCGCGCGCCGCCATCACCTCGCCCAGGTGCTCCATCTCGTCGACGACCACGTAGGTGGTGACGCCGACCACGTCGCCGGCCGACAACCCGGCCTCGTCGAGGATCGCCAGCAGGTTGGCCCACACGACATCGGCCTGCTCACCGATCCGGCGGGGCACGGTGCCGTCAGGCCGGACCGGGACCGTGCCGCTGGTGTGCACCCAGCGGGTTGGCGCGTCGGTGACCACGGCGTGGGCGTAGTTGGCCGCCGGGGCGGCGATGGACGACGGCTGGATGGCGCGGTTCACCGGATCATCGTGCCATTGCCGGCCACCGGATCGGCGACGCGGTCGAGGCGGCGCACGCCAGATCGGCGAACGGTCGCGGCACCCGTGCAGAGGGCGCGGCCCCCGTCGACCACCAGCACGGTGACCATTCAACCCGCCGCTGGCACACTGGACGGCATGGCACGAACCACGGCGAACGGCGTCGAGTTGGAATACGAGATCATCGGCGACGGGGGTGAACCCCTGCTGCTGATCATGGGGCTCGGCGCCCAGATGCTGATGTGGCCGGACGGCTTCTGCCAGCTGCTGGCGGAACGTGGCTTCCAGGTGATCCGATACGACAACCGCGACATCGGCACCTCGACCAAGACCCAGGGCCCGGCACCCAAGCCGCGCTCGCTGCTGAAGGCGATGATCACCCGCTCGTCCAAGCGGGCCACCTACACGCTCGCCGACATGGCCGACGATGCCGCCGGCCTGCTGCAGGCGCTGGGCATCGATCAGGCCCACGTGGTCGGGGCGTCGATGGGCGGGATGATCGCCCAGCAGCTGACCATCGACCATCCCACACGGGTGCGCAGCCTGTGCTCGATCATGTCGAACACCGGAGACGCCAGCCATGGGCTGAGCAAGCCGAGCCTGCTGTTGAAGGCCCGCTCGCTGATCTTCACCGCACCGGTCGACGACCCCGAGGAACGGCTGCGCCGGGCGATGCAGCTCAACCGGCTGATCTCCGGGCCGCGCTTCGACGCCGTCGAGGTCGAGCGGATCCTGCGCGCCGAGGGCGCGCGCAGCGACGACACGGTGGGCACCGCCCGGCAGATGCTGGCCATCGCCGCCAGCCCGGCACGCAACGACGGGCTCCGCCAGGTGCGAGTCCCGACCCTGGTGATCCACGGCATGGTCGACCCACTGGTGCTGCCCTCCGGCGGCCGGGAGACGGCTCGCTGCGTGCCCAACTCGCTGCTGCTGATGTTCCCGGACATGGCCCACGATCTGCCGCGCAACCGCTGGCCCCAGATCGTCGAGGCCATCTGGGACAACGCCCACCGGTCCACGGCGGCGCAGCCGGCCTGATCGCCGGCACCCCGTCTACGCTCCACGACCATGAGCACCGACACCGAGCCGCGCCAGATCGACGGCGTCCCGCTGACCCCGAAGGAGACCTCGCTCGGGTTCCCCGAGCGGCCGGCGACCGTGGCCGAGGAGCGCCTGGCGCGCAAGCAGAAGTTGGCCGGGGCGCTGCGCATCTTCGGTCGGCTGGGCTTCGGCGAGGGCGTCGCCGGGCACATCACCGTGCGCGATCCCGAGTTCCCCGACCACTTCTGGGTCAACCCGTTCGGCATGAGCTTCCGCCACGTCCGGGTCAGCGACCTGATCCTGGTCAACCACGACGGCGATGTGGTCTACGGCTCCAAGCCGGTCAACCGGGCGGCCTTCGTCATCCATGCCGCTGTCCACCAGGCCCGCCCGGATATCGTCGCCGCGGCGCACAGCCACAGCGTCTACGGCAAGGCGTTCAGCTCGCTCGGCATCCCGCTGGACCCGATCACGCAGGACGCCTGCATCTTCTACGAGGATCACACCGTCATCACCGCCCAGGGCGGCGCCGTCGTGTTCGAGGTCGAGGCCGGGCGCGAGCTGGCCGCCAACTTCCCCACCGGCAAGGCGGCCATCCACCAGAACCACGGGCTGTTCACCGTGGGCGAGAGCGTCGACGAGGCGGCGTTCTGGTTCATCAGCATGGAGCGCAGCTGCCAGGCCCAGCTGGCGGCGATGGCCGCCGGGACACCCAAGCTGATCCCCCACGAGATGGCCACCTACACCCGAACCCAGACGGCGTTCCCCGCCGCCGGGTGGTTCAGCTTCCAGCCGCTGTGGCAGGAGATCTGCCGCACCGACCCCGAGCTGTTCGACTGAGCCGCTTGGTGCCGCGACCACGGTCGGCCGCCG
Organism: Actinomycetes bacterium; assembly: GCA_029782355.1. Taxonomy (GTDB): domain Bacteria; phylum Actinomycetota; class Acidimicrobiia; order Acidimicrobiales; family Ilumatobacteraceae; genus JAKOUY01. Next base: position 204,101 of record JAKOUY010000040.1, on the reverse strand, counting down.
CCGGCGCCATCGACCAGGCCTCACCGGAAGCCCTGTTCGCCGTCGCCGGCATCGTCCAGTACGTCGGGGCGGTGGTCGCCGTCAAGCTGTTCGAGGATGCCCCGCCGGAGTCGGTCGTCTGGCTGCGGGCACTGACCGCGGCGACGATCCTGGCCGTGACCACCCGCTGGTGGCGCCAGGCCTGGAGCCGAGATGATCTCGGTCGGGCAGCGCTGTTCGGGGCGACCACGGCGCTGATGAACCTGTGCTTCTACCTGGCCATCGATCGCATCCCGCTGGGCAAGAGCGTGGTGATCGAGTTCATCGGACCGATCGCCCTGGCCGCGGCCTTGACCCGCTCGCTGCGCAACTCGCTGGCCCTGGCCCTCGCCGCCGCCGGCGTCGTCCTGCTCTCCGGCGTGGAGATCGACAGCGAGCCGCTCGGCCTGGTGTTCATCGCCGGCGCCTCGCTGACGTGGGCCGGGTACATCGTCCTCGGCCGGCGGGTCGCCGGCCTGCAGCGCGGCCTCTCCGGACTGACCGTCAGCCTGCTGTTCGGGTCGCTGGTGCTGGCGCCGTTCGGCGCTCACGGGGCCGGCCCACTGTTCTCCTCGCCGCGCCTGCTGCTGCTGTGCTTCGTGGTCGGGTTGCTCTCCACGGTGGTGCCGTACGGGCTCGACCAGTTCGTCATGCGCCGCATCCCCACCCGACGCTTCGCCGTGCTCCTGGCCCTCCTGCCGGTCAGCGCCATGGTGGTGGGGTACCTGGCCCTCGGCCAACGGCCGAGCGCCGTCGACCTGGCCGGCGCAGCACTGGTCATCGGTGGCGTGGTGGTCCAGGAGCGTGAGCAGATCGACGCCGCGGGAGCCGATGCACCGGCCTGACTGCGACAGGGTTCACACAACGTTCGTTTCGCTGTCCCCGGCTCGCCGAACCCCCTCCGATACCGTGGATCGAGCCATGTCCTCCGCCCCGACCGTGCCCTCCGCCGCGCTGGACGTCGACCTGCGCACCGCGCTCGACGACCCCCGGCGGCTGATCGCCCTCGACGCCGTCCACAACTTTCGTGACCTCGGCGGGTACCCCACCGACGACGGCCGGATGACCCAGTGGGGTCGGCTGTATCGCGCCGACGGGCTGTACCGCCTGAGCGGCGACGACCTCGACGCCGTCCGCCGGCTCGGCCTGCGCACGGTCATCGACCTGCGCACCGACGAGGAGGTCGACCTGCGTGGCCGGTTCCCAATCGACTACCACCCGGTGACCTATCACCAGCTCTCGGTGATCGACACCACGTGGGACCGCCTGCCCCGGCACGAGGTCACCGAGCGCACCCCCGCCGAGTTCCTCGAGTGGGCCTACCTGCGGATGCTCGATGCCCGGGCCCCTCGCTTCGCCCAGGCCATCGGCCACCTCGCCGACGCCGGCGTGCTGCCGGCGGTGTTCCACTGCGCGGCGGGCAAGGATCGCACGGGTGTGCTGGCCATGCTGGTGCTCGGCGCACTCGGCGTACGCCACGAGTACATCGTCGCCGACTACGCCAAGACCACCGAGGCCACCGAGCGACTGCGCGCCTGGACTCGCCGGGAGCACCCCGAGGCGATGGCCGGCATTGCCGACACGCCCACCGCGTTCATGGCCTCGCTGCCCGAGGCGATGGCCGGCGTGCTCGACACGATCTGCACGGCCCACGGCTCGGTCCGCCAGTACGTCCGCCACCTCGGCGTGCCCGACCACCACCTGCATGCCCTGGAGCACGCCCTGCTGGCCTGATCCCCCCGCACCGGCGCCGTCCCGGCCCGCCCGTCCCGGCCCGCCCGCCCCGCATCGCCCCCGGCACCCTCGGCCGACCCCGCCTCGGCGTTCTGGTCGTGACCGGTTCGAGACGTAGCGATCTTGTCACGACAAGAACGGTCGGGGCAGCCGGTTCCCCGGGACTCCCGGGGTCCGGGTGGGCGAGGTTGGGGGTGGACGCGCTGTCAGTGGGACAGGCCGGGGGCGCAGAGGCCGGTGAGCTCGCGGATCTCGATCCGGTCGCGGTTGGCCCAGGTGACCGGGTTGGCCGGGTCGGGGCGCAGGTTGAACACCCGGAAGCTCATGTCCGTGGTGTCGACCGAGAGGATCCGCCCGATGAGCGCTTCGCCCAGCCCGAGGATCACCTTGATGGTCTCCAGCGCCTGGATCGAGCCGATGATGCCCGGCAGCACGCCGAGGACGCCGGCCTCGGCGCAGCTCGGGGCCAGCTCGGCGGGCGGTGGCTCGGGAACCATGTCGCGGTAGGTGGGACCTTGACGCGGATGGAAGACGCTGACCATGCCCTCGAAGCGGAAGATGCTGCCGTGGACCACCGGGATGCCGAGCTTGACGCTGGCGTCGTTCAACAGGTAGCGGCTCGGGAAGTTGTCGGCGCCGTCGACGATGACGTCGTAGCCGCGGATGATCTCGACGATGTTGCTGGCGTCGAGACGGGTGTCGTAGGTGACCACGTCGACGTCCGGGTTCAACAGCGACAGCGTCTTCTTCGCCGAGTCGACCTTGCGATCCCCGATCCGGTCGAGGTTGTGCAGGATCTGGCGCTGCAGGTTGCTGGCATCGACCTCGTCCATGTCGACGATGCCGATGGTGCCCACGCCCGCGGCCGCCAGGTACAGCGCCGCCGGTGACCCGAGCCCACCCGCACCGAGCATCAGCACCTTGGCGGCGAGCAGCTTGCTCTGACCCTCGACCCCGACCTCGGGCAGCAGCAGGTGGCGCATGTACCGGTGACGCTGGTCGGCCGTCAGCGTGGCCGGGGTGGTCCACGGCCGGCCCTGGTCCTTCCACAGGCCGAACCCGCCGGCCATCGAGGCCACGGCGTGGTAGCCCAGCTCCTGCAGGGTCTTGGCGGCGAAGGCGCTGCGGACCCCGCCGGCGCAGTAGACGACCACCGGGGCGGCCTTGTCCGTGAGGCGCCCCTCGACCTGGGCTTCGAGGTGGCCGCGAGGGATGTGGATGGCGCCGTGCAGCGCACCCTGGTCGTACTCGTCGGGCTCGCGGACGTCGAGCACCCGGGCGCCGGCGGCGATCCAGGCGGCGGCCTGTTCGGTGTCGACCTCGGTGATCTGCGCCTTGGCGGCGCCGAGCAGATCGCGGAACGTGGTCATGGTGAAACCCTACCGGACTGGTCGGGATTAGCGATGGGGTCGAGGCCGGCGCAGATGGCCGGGAGGATCTCCCCGAGCGGGCGGCGGAGCACGACGTGGGCCAGATGGTCCATGGCCGTCGGTTCCCCGTTGGCCACGATCACCGTGGCGCCGGCCCGCCCGGCGAGGGGCACCATGTCGGCCACCGGGTAAACGGAGAGCGTCGACCCGGCGGCGAGCAGCACGTCGGCCCGCCGAGCGGCCGCCATCGCCGCGTCGATCGTCTCGGGCACGAGCGCCTGGCCGAAGGAGATCGTGTCGCTCTTCAGGATCCCCCCACAGAGCCGGCACGAGGGGTCGTCCTCCCCGGCTCGCACCCGGTCGAGCGCCTCGACCATCGGCCGACGATCCCCGCACTGCCAGCAGCGGGTGAACCACGCCGTGCCGTGGACCTCGAGCACACGTGCCGGGTCCGAGCCGGCACGCTGGTGCAGCCCGTCGATGTTCTGGGTGACCAGGGTGTCCAGGCGGCCGGATCGTTCCAGCTCGACCAACGCTCGGTGAGCCCCGTTCGGCTCGGCGGCGAACGCCGGCGAGCTCAGTCGCTGCTGCCACGCCGCCCGGCGGGTCTCCGGCTCGGCGAGATAGTGCTGCAGGGTCGAGGCCCGCTCGGCTGCCGGGTTCTTCGTCCACACCCCGTTGGGCCCGCGGAAGTCGGGGATCCCGGAGTCGGTGGACACCCCGGCCCCGGTCAGCACGACGACGCGCCGTCCGAGGTCCAGCGCTGCCCTGGCCGAGGCCAGCGCCGCCGCACCGGCGTGGGCATCGGCGTCGGGGTGCATCGTCGAACGGTAGCTGCCGGATCGGGCCCGGTGCTGTCCTCTGCACCCGTACTTCCCCCATCCCGTGCGCTGGCAACTCGAGTGGATGGAGCACCGCATGAGCACCGCAACCCCGGCCGAGACGTCGAGTCCGGCGTCGACCTCGGCCTCCACCCCGACGGCTGCGGCGTGCCTGCCCGAGGTCCTGATGATCGTCCCGTGGGAGGACCCGGTGGTCGACGCGATCGGCACCGACGTCCAGTCGACCTACGTCCAGCAGTTCTGGCTGTCCGTCCTCGGACCGACGGCAACGTGGATCCTGCGCATCCTGGCCGGAGGCCTGGCCCGCTACCCGTACGGCTACGAGCAGGACGTCGCCGAGTTGGCGGCGACGCTCGGACTGGCCCGCTCGCTGGCCGCGGGCGGCCCGTTCGGCCGGGCGTTGCAACGATGCGAGCTGTTCGGCGTGACCCGCACCATCCCCGGTGCGCTGGCCGTGCGTCGCCGCCTGCCACCGCTCTCGGCCCGCCAGCTGGCGCGCCTACCGGCGGCCCTGCAGGAGGCTCACCGCACCTGGCAGCGCCAGGCGCCGGCCGCCGACGAACGGCGGGCCTCCCAGCTGGCGGCGACGCTGCGCCACCTCGGTGACGACGCCTCGACCATCGAGCGGTGCCTGCTGGCCGCCGGGGTCGGGGCCACGGCGGCGGCCGTCGCGGCCGGCACGCTGGACGGGATCCAGGCGGCGGGCGGGTGACGGTCGCTCAGCGACGTGTCGAGCGCCGCGGCGGCGTGAACCCGCAGGCCAGCTCGGCCAGCAGGCGGGCGCCGTACCCGGTGGCGCCTCGGCTGGTCCAGCCGTCGTCGGCGTCGGCCTGCATCGGACCTGCGATGTCGACGTGGGCCCACGGCAGGTCGCCGACGAACTCCTGGAGGAACAACCCGGCCACAATCGTGCCGCCATGCGGACCGCCGACGTTCTTCATGTCGGCGATGTACGAGTCCAGCAGCTTGCGGTAGCTGGGCTCCAGCGGCAGGCGCCACACCTGCTCGCCGGTGGACTGCGCCGCGGCCTCCACCTGGGTGGCGAGGACGTCGTCGTTGCTCAGCACGCCGGCCATCCCCTTGCCCAGGGCGACGACGCACGCGCCGGTGAGCGTGGCGATGTCCACCACCGCATCCGGCCCGGCCTCGGCGGCGAGCGCCAGGCCGTCGGCCAGCACCAGGCGGCCCTCGGCGTCGGTGTTGTGGATCTCGGCGGTCTTGCCGTTGCGGAAGGTCAGGACGTCGCCGAGGCGCATGGCGTCTCCGCCGGACATGTTGTCGGTGCACATCAGCCAGCCACTGACCTCGGCCGAGCAGCCCAACTCGCCGAGCACCGACATGGCTGCCAGCACCGCGGCAGCACCGCTCATGTCCAGCTTCATCCAGACCATCCCGTCGCTGGGCTTCAGGCTGAGACCGCCGCTGTCGAACATGACCCCCTTGCCCACCATGGCGAGGTGTCCCCGCGACCGGGCCGAGCCCGACGGGCGGTAGCGCAGCTTGACCACCCGCGGGGGTTCGGCGCTGCCGCGGTTGACGCCCAACATGCCGCCGCAACCCAGCTCCGCCAGGGCGACCTCGTCGAGGATCTCGACCTCCAGCCCGCAGCCGGCCGCCAGCTCGGCGGCCCGCTCGGCGAAGACGCGGGCCGGCAGGTCGGCGGCGGGCGTGTTGCCGAGGTCGCGGGCCAGCGTGGTGGCGCGCGCCAAGGCGTGGCCACGGCGCACGCCCTGTGCCACGGCGGCCCGGCGCCCCGCCGTGGTCACCAGCACGGCCGAGGCAAGGACGTCCTGGGCGGTGGACTTGTACCGCTGGTAGCGGTAGGCGGCCAGCTCGATGCCCTCGGCCACGGCGGCACCCGCCAGGCTCGGGTCGACGGCGCCCAGCTCACCGAGCTGGATGGCCAGCGAGGTCCGTGGTCCGGCGGCGCGCACCGCCGTCGCCGCAGCGGTCCGCAGCGTGGCCGCGTCGAGCGAGACCGGGTCGCCGGTGCCCACCACGATCTGAGCCGGCCCGGCCGGCGCCGGCAGCACCAACGACTGACCGGCCTTCCCGGTGAACCCGGACTCCGACAGCGTCCGGCGGGACATGCCCAGGCGGCGGGGAACGGCCCCACTCGTCCCGACGAGATGCACGACGGCCGCGACCGAATCGGGGGCGGCCGAGACGACAGACAGGTCCACGGTCATCGGCCAAGTCTGCCACGAGGGTCGGGCAGCGCCGCTGGATCGTCGGCCCCGGCGCACCGCCGGACCCACCACGTCGGACCCACCACGTCGGACCCACCACGTCGGACCCACCACGTCGGACCCATGACGTCGGACCCACGACGATAGGGTGCAGCGCCGATGGGTTCGCCGGGGTATCTCGACGCCGTCGCCGAGCGAGTGGTGGTCTTCGACGGGGCGTTCGGGACCTACGTGCAGGGGCTCGAGCTGTCCGCCGACGACTTCGGAGGCCCCGATCTGGAGGGCTGCAACGAGCTGCTCTGCCTGACCCGGCCGGACATGATCCGCGGCATGCACGACGCTTTCTTGACCGTCGGCGTCGACGCCGTGGAGACCGCCAGCTTCGGCAGCTTCGGCGTGGTCCTCGGCGAGTACGGCATCGCCGAACGGGCCTACGAGCTGAACGTGGCCGCCGCCCGCCTGGCCCGCGAGGTGGCCGACGACCACGCCACCGACGGTCGGCCACGCTTCGTCGCCGGCTCGATCGGTCCGGGCACCAAGCTGCCCAGCCTCGGCTTCATCGACTTCGCCTCCCTGCGCGACAGCTACGAGGTCCAGGCCCGTGGCCTGCTGGCGGGCGGGATCGATCTGTTCCTGGTGGAGACGTGCTACGACCTGTTGCAGGCCAAGGCGGCGATGATCGCCTGCCGCCGGGCGATGCGCGCCGCCGGCCGCCAGGTGCCGATCCAGGTCCAGGTGTCGATGGAGACCACCGGACGGATGCTGGTGGGCAGCGAGATCGGCGCGGCGCTCACCAGCCTGGCGGCGATGCGCGCCGACGTGTTCGGGCTGAACTGCTCCACCGGCCCGGCGGAGATGCAGGAGCACCTCCGTGCCCTCGCCCAGAGCTGCCCGGTGCCGATCTCGGTCATGCCCAACGCCGGCCTGCCGAGCATCGTCGACGGGCGAACCCACTACGACCTGACCCCGCAGGCCCTGGCCGACTACCACCGCCACCACGTGACGGATCTGGGCGTGGGCGTCGTCGGTGGATGCTGCGGGACCACGCCGGAGCACCTGCGCGCCGTGGTCGAGGCAGTGTCCGGGATGGCGCCCGCCGACCGCCGGCCGGTGCTGGAGCCCAGCGTCTCGTCGATCTACAGCCCGGTGCCGCTGCGCCAGGACCTCAGCTTCCTGATCATCGGCGAGCGGACCAACGCCAACGGTTCCAAGGCCTTCCGCCAGGCGATGCTAGCCGGCGACTGGGACACCTGCACGAAGATGGCCAGCGAGCAGATCCGCGAGGGTGCCCACGTCCTGGACGTCTGCGTCGACTACGTCGGGCGCGACGGCACGGCCGACATGCACGAGATCGCCGGGCGCTTCGCCACCCAGGCCAGCGTGCCGCTGGTGCTCGACTCCACCGAGCCACCGGTCATGGAGGCCGGGCTCGGCCACATCGGTGGGCGGGCGATCCTCAACTCGGCGAACCTGGAGGACGGCGAGGCCGAGGGCAGCCGGCTCGACCGGGTGCTCTCGCTGGCCGCCGAGTACGGGGCGGCCGTGATCTGCCTGCTGATCGACGAGCGCGGCCAGGCTCGCGACGTGGCCTGGAAGCTGGAGGTCGCCCACCGCCTGCACCGCATCGCCACCGAGCGCTACGGCTTGTCGGCCGGCGACCTGATCTTCGACGCCCTGACCTTCCCGCTGTCCACCGGCGACGAGGACCTGCGCGCTGATGCGATGCACACCATCGAGGCCATCCGGCGGATCAAGGCGGAGATCCCCGGTGCGTTCACCACCCTCGGGGTCAGCAACGTCAGCTTCGGGCTGTCGACCGCCGCCCGCCACGCCCTGAACAGCGTGTTCCTCCACGAGTGCGTCGCCGCCGGGCTGGACTCGGCCATCGTCCACGCCGCCAAGATCGTCCCGCTGAACAAGCTCCCCGCCGAGCAGCGCGACGCCTGCCTCGACCTGATCTACGACCGGCGGACCCCCGGCCACGATCCGTTGACCCACCTGCTGGAGGTGTTCGCCGACGTCACCAGCGTCAAGACGGTGGTCGAGGACCGCAGCGGCTGGCCGGTGCACGAACGGCTCAAGCACCGGATCATCGACGGTGATCGCGACGGGTTGACGGCCGAGCTGGACGAGGCGCTGGCCGCCGGGATCCCCGCCCTGGACATCATCAACGACACGCTGCTGGACGGGATGAAGGTGGTCGGTGACCTGTTCGGGTCTGGCGAGATGCAGTTGCCCTTCGTGCTGCAGAGCGCCGAGACGATGAAGGCCGCCGTCGCCCACCTGGAACCGCACATGGACCACAGCAGCACCGGGTTGTCGAAGGGCCGCCTGGTGCTGGCCACGGTGAAGGGCGACGTCCACGACATCGGCAAGAACCTGGTCGACATCATCTGCACGAACAACGGCTACGAGGTCCACAACCTGGGGATCAAGGTGCCGATCGGCGAGATGGTCGCCACGGCCCAGGAAGTCGGCGCCGACGCCATCGGCATGAGCGGTCTGCTGGTCAAGTCGACCCTGGTCATGCGCGACAACCTGATCGAGCTCAACGACCTCGGACTGTCGGACATCCCCGTGCTGCTCGGCGGGGCGGCGCTGACCCGCAGCTACGTCGAGCGCGACCTGCGCCAGGTGTACGAGGGCCGGCTGTTCTACGGGCGCGACGCGTTCGAGGGGCTGCGGACCATGGAGCGACTGATGGCCATCAAGGCCGGCGCCGACGACCCCGGGTTCGGTCGGGAGCTGGGTGGGCGGGTGCTCCCACCGCGGCTCGGCCAGCACCCGTCCGCCTCCGACGTGCCGGCCCGCTCGCCGTCCGTGGTGACCGACAACCCGGTGTTCACGCCACCGTTCCTCGGGTCGCGGATCGTCAAGGGACTGGCGCTCGACGAGATCGCCGCGTACCTCAACGAGACCACGCTGTTCCGCAACCAGTGGCAGTTCCGCCCGGAGGGGACCGAGGGCGACGAGGCCTTCAAGGCCCGGCTACGCCCGCAGCTGCGCGCCCGTCTGGCGGAGGCCAAGGCCTCGGGCATCCTCGTGCCCCAGGTGGTGTACGGCTACTTCGCGGTCAACGGCGACGGCGACGACCTGATCGTGTGGGAGGACCCGTCGCGCACGACCGAACTGGCCCGGATGACCTTCCCCCGCCAGGGCGAGGATCCGTTCCAGTGCATCGCCGACTTCTTCCGGCCCGTGGCGGGCGACGAGGTCGATTACGCCGCGTTCCACATCGTCACGATGGGTGCCGCGGTCAGCGAGGAGACCGCCCGGCTGTTCGCGGCCGATCGCTACACCGACTACCTGCAGGTGCACGGGATCGGGGTGGAGATGGCCGAGGCGCTGGCGGAGATGTGGCACCACCGCATCCGCCAGGAGTGGGGATTCGCCGACGAAGACGGGCCGTCGCTCGGCGGGCTGTTCCGCCAGCAGTACCGCGGCGGCCGGTACTCGTGGGGCTACCCGGCGTGCCCCGACCTGGAAGGCAACGCCGTGGTCGCCCAGTTGCTCGACGCCGGCCGGTTGGGGATCGAGGTCAGCGAGGACACCGGCTGGCAGTACCAGCCGGAGCAGACCACCTCGGCGTTGATCTGCCATCACCCGCAGGCCAAGTACTTCGTCGCCCGCTGACGCCGGCCCGCGATCCGGCCGGCCCGGGAGTCAGGCAGCCCGGGCGCGAGCCGTAGCATCGGGGGCATGACCATCCTGGCGTGGATCGCCGTCGGCCTGCTGGCCGGGCTGCTGGCTCGATGGGTCGTCAAGGACGACCGCACCGGGTGCCTCTACACGATCGCCGTCGGCGTGCTCGGCGCGCTGATCGGTGGGGCGCTGATGCATGCCGCCGGCAAGCAGGGGGTCAACGACTTCGACCTCCGCTCGATCCTGGTCAGCGCGCTCGGTGCAGTCCTGCTGCTGCTGGTGCTGCAGGCCGTGGGCGGACGCCGTCGGCGCTGACCGCTCCGGCGCGACAGAGATCGCCGTGCTCAGCGCGGCAGGGCGGCCAACATCTCGCGGACCCGCTCCTTCGGGCGACCGATGATCGCCCGGTCGGCGGTGACGACCAGCGGTCGCTGCATCAGTTGCCGGTGCGCACCGAGCACCGCCACCACCTGATCGGCGGTCGCCACGTCGGCGTCGGTGAGGCCGAGCTTGTTCCAGTGGGCGTCGCGGCGGACCAGATCGGTGACCGGGTCCTCCAGCTTGGCGATGATCGCCCGCAGCGTGGCCGCGTCCGGCGGCGACTGGAGGTAGCGCACCTCGGTGTGATCGACACCCATCTCCTCGGCAATGCGCACGGCATTGCTGGAGCTGTTTCAGTTCGGGTTGTGATAGATGGTGACCTGGGCCATGGGCCGACTGTAGCCAGGGCGGGACGGTGCGCCCCGGAACCGCGTCACACCGGCGGCGTACCATCGCCGGCGCTTCCCCCGATCAGCCGTTGGCGGCCCGCACCAGCGGGCCTGCTTGCCCTGCCGAGGAAGCCATGCACGTGTCCGAGCCCATCCCGCACGGTGGCCGTGATCCCATCGTCCGCGCCACCCAGGCCCTGGTCGTCGTCGATCAGCTGGCCCTCCCACCACCGCACAGCACCGTGCTGCTCCCGCTGGCCGAGGATCGCACCGGCCGTGCCGTCGTGGTGGTCGACGGCACCACCGACGCCGATGCCGTGGTGCGCTGCACCGAGTGGTTCGCCAGCGTGCCGGAGTGCGCCGCGCTGGTGGTCATCAGCGCCAATGCCGTGCCGATGTTCGACGCGCGGCACCTCGACCGGTGGTGCGAGGCCGCCGACGGGGCGGCCGCCCATGGCTGCGTGCTGCTCGACTGGTTCGTCGTCGAGGGGCCTCTCGGGGTGTCGATCCCGGAGCTGTTCGGCGTGCCGCCGCGGCCGCGCTGGTCGTCGCTGGCCTGGGTTCAGATCGGCTGGCAGGTCGGCGGACGATGCCCCGGCGGCCCGTAGCCAACGGCATCCGGCCGAGCGTCAGGACCGGCGGGTGGTCCGGGCTGGGATCGCGCTGGACGGCTGGCGGTCAGTGGCAGCCACAGGCCGAGCCACACCCACGGCGGGCCGGCGCACTCGGCGCCGGAGCGGGCGCCGCTCCGGCCGACGCGCCCACGCTGGCGAACACCGACAGGAGGCGGACTCCGTCGGGGTGGCCCTCCGGGCAGGTCGCCGGCGCGCTGGCCTCGCTCATCGGGCGGCGCACCTCGAACGTCGACGCACACGTCTTGCAGCGGAACTCGTACAGCGGCACCTCGGCAGTGTACTGGCCGTGGTTGACTGGTGCGGTGGCCCCGCCCCGTGCATCGTCGCCGTCGCCGTCGATGTCGCCGTCGATGTCGCCGTCGATGTCGCCGTCGGTCGTGGTCACCGAGGACACCGAGCTGGTCCGCCAACCGGGCGACCCGGCAGCGGCACACATCGTCAAGACCGAACCGGGCGAGAACGCCGCGGCCAAGGTGCTCGAGGCGCGGATCTACGGCACACCGCTCGAAGCGCTCTGCGGTCACGTCTGGGTGCCGTCGCGCGATCCCCAGCAGCTCCCGCTGTGCGACGAGTGCAAGGCCATCTACGAGATGTACCGAGCATTCAACGACGGTCTCCACGAGCGACCCGAGCCGTAGCCGGGGCGTCCGGGGCGGACATCGCCCCTGGTGCGCGCCGGGTCGACCCCACTACACTGCCGCCGGTCACACCCGGGGCGGGGGTGCAACTGTCGGAGGAGCGCCATGAGTCGGACCGCAGCGCGAGGTCTCCCCTGGCCACGGCGCCCCGTCGGGGCGGCCGGTCGGGCGATCAGCGCCGGCGCGCTGGCCACGGCCGTGCTGCTGGCCGCTCCCGTCGCCCGGGCCGAGTCGGACACCACCGATCACCCACCGACGTCGGTCGAGACGCCGTCGACCCGTTCCGTGACGCCGTCCGTCGCGTCCGCCATCTCGTCCGCCGCCTCGTCGTCGGTCTCGTCCGCCGCCTCGTCGTCCGTCTCGTCCGCGGTCCTGCCGTCCGTGTCGTCGTTGGCCGGCACCCTGCCGTCGGCGGCGAGCTGGACCACGTTGCGCATCGGCATGAGCGGGACTCGCGTCCGCGCCGCCCAGCGAGCTCTGGTGGCCCACGGCATCCCCCTGCGGGGTGGCGTCGACGGCTCGTTCGGGGCGTACACCAAGGCCGCGGTGACGATGTTCCAGCAGCGCGCCAGCCTGGTGGTCACCGGCACGGTCAACGTCGACACCGCGCTGCGCCTCGGCCTGGTTGCCGACACGCCGACCGCACCACCTCCGCCGCCGACGGATCCGGCCCCGGAGGAGACCAAGAGCTGCCCGTCGTCGGCCCACGCCGCGGTCCTCGACCGGGCCCGCCAGCGGGCCTGGCTCTGCGACCACGGCCGGCCGCTGGCCGAGTTCGTGGTCACGTCCGCGCAGGACCAACCCGACCCGGGCACGTATCACGTCTACTCCAAGAGCGTCAGCTCGTACTCGCGCTCCAGCGGTTCCTACACGACGATGACCTACTTCACCGCCTTCGCTCGCGGTGAGCAGCGAGGCGCCCGGGTGGGGTTCCACTCCGTGCCGAAGTACCGCAACGGTGCCTACATCCAGCCGCTCAGCTCCGTCGGATCGATGGCGATGTTCGGCAAGACCGCTGGCTGCGTGCGGGTCCTGCCCAACCAGGCGGTGACGATCTACCGGTGGCTCGCCGTCGGTGACGCCGTGGTGGTGATCAGCTGATGGGTCGGACCCGGTTCACCCGCCTGGCAGTGGCGCTCGCCCTGGCCGTGCCCGTCGGTGCCGTCGCCGGGGCGGCGGGGGTCAGCGAGGTCGCCGCGGCCTGCTCGATCTCCACCACGTACCGCCAGGGGATGTCCGGAGCGGGGGTCAACTGCATCGAGCGGCGGCTCCAGGCACTGCGCTTCCAGACCAGCTACATCGACTTCTACTACGGCTCGGTCACCACCCGGGCGGTCAGCACGTTCCAGGCGGCCCGTGGCCTGCCGGTCACCGGAGTGGTCAACCAGGCCACCGGCCAGGCCCTCGGCATCTGGGCCACCGCCGGAGCGGTCAACCCGCGGATCCAGGAGCAGCGGATCATCGGGTACTCGGTCAAGGGCCGCCCGATCGTGGCCTACCGCCTGGGCAGCGCCACCGGCATCCCGGTGCTGGCGGTGGGCAACATCCACGGCGACGAGCCGCGCGGCCAGATGATGGTCAACTACATGCTGACCACGGCGGCGATCCCGGCCAACGTCCAGCTGTGGGTGATCCGCACCGTCAACCCCGACGGCACGGCTGCCCACCTGCGCGACAACGCCCACCACGTCGATCTCAACCGCAACTTCGACGGGGGCGACTGGGTCCGCTCGGGTGCCGGCACCGAGAAGTACTCGGGCCCCTCGGCAGCCTCCGAGCCCGAGACCCGGGCCACCCAGAACTTCCTGCAGTCGATCCAACCACGCGTGGTCATCTGGTGGCATCAGGTCGGCCAGCACGTCGACGACAACCGTGGCGTGGCCAACTACCCGTTGCTGCAGCGCTACGCCCAGCTCACCGGGTACCCGGTGCAGTACACCACCTGCGGCCCGTACGGATGCACGGGCAACGCCACCCACTACGTCAACCACCGGATCCCCGGCTCGACCTCGTTCGTGGTCGAGATGCCCAGCTACTACACGAGCGCCGTGGCCGCCCGCCACGCCCGGGCGTTCCTGACGATCGCCAGCGAGTCGTGACGGTCGCTGCGGGTCTCCCCGGCTACGCTCCCTGCGGCGGGCAGCACACCGACGCGAAAGGCGGACCGAGAACATGCGACGTCGTCTGATGTGCACGGCGCTGGCCGTGATCACCGGTGCCCTCGGCATGGCAGCACCCGGCGCCGGAGCATCGGGCACCACCGTGCGCCCGGCGGCGGTGACCGCCCCGGTGGCCGTGATCCGCCCCGCTGCTGCGGCCACCACCATCTACGTGGTGCGTCGGGGCGACTCGCTGTCACGCATCGCCCGGATCACCCACACCCCGCTGCGCACCCTGCTGGCCCTCAACCACCTCCGGCTGACCTCGGTCATCCGCCCCGGCCGGCGCCTGGTGGTCCTGGCCGCTGGCAACCCGACGGCGGCCCCACCCCCGGCACCAGCCGGAGACGGCCTGGTCCGCCGGGCCCCCCTGGCATCGGGCGTGCGCTTTTCGTGGTCGACCACCCATTCCGGCTATCCGGCCGCCGACATCTTCGCCGCCTGCCGGTCCGTGGCCGTGGCCCCCGTGACCGGGACGGTGATCGAGGTCCGCACCGAGAACCTGTACAACCCCACGATCGACAACCCGGCCTATCGCGGCGGGCGCTACGTGGCCATCCTCGGCGACGACGGGGTCCGCTACTACATGGCCCACTTCGACGAGATCATGGCCGGCACCGTGGTGGGCGCCCGGGTCACCGTCGGCACCCCCATCGCCTATGTGGGCAAGAGCGGCCGGGCCGGGTCGTGCCACATCCACTTCGGGCTGTCCCTGCCCTGCCCCGGCAAGGAATGGCGGGTCCGCCGCGGCGTGATCTGGCCACAGGCCTACCTCTCCGCCTGGCGATCGGGCACGTCGACCTCGCCACGCGCCGCTCTCGACCGCTGGTCGGCGGCCAACCCGACTGCCTGCGCCGTGGCCATGGCGTTGCCCACCGCACCGGACGCCTGACGCCGGACGCCTGACGCCTGACGCCGGGCGTCCCGACGCCGCCTCGGTCAGCGGAAGTCGCGTGACCCTGGGCTGGCCGCCACCACCAGCGGAGTCAGCCGCTCGGCGACGATGTTGACCACCCCCTCGGAACGCTCCAGGCGGCCGTGGATCAGCAGGGCCGCAGCCGTGCGGGCCACCCGGGCGTGACGCGTCCAGCACCCCTTGGACACCACGACGTTCATCAACCCGGTCTCGTCCTCGAGGTTGAGGAACGTGGTGCCGCCGGCCGTCATCGGCCGCTGGCGATGGGTGACCACCCCACCCACCAGCACCCGGCTGCCCGGCTCGCAGTCCCACAGCCCGGCGGCGGTCACCACCCCGCGGCTGGCCAGTTCGGCGCGCAGGAACTCGGTGGGGTGCCCGTTGGCCGACACCCCGGTGGCCCACAGGTCGGCGACGGTCACCTCGATCGGCTCCAGGCCGGGCAGCGCGGGTGCCTGCTCACCGACGACGATCCCGGCCAACCGCCCGGGCCTGGCCTGGGCGGCAGCACCGGCGGCCCACACCCCCCGGCGACGGTCGTAGCCCAAGCTGGCCTCGAAGGCCCCGGCGGTCGCCAGGGCCTCGAGCTGGGCGGTGGTCAACGCCGGCACCGTGCGCACCAGGTGCTCCAGCGAGTCGTACGGCCGCCCGGCGGCGATCTCGGCCGCCAGGTCCTCGCCGATGCCGCGCACCGAGGCGATGCCGAGGCGCACGGCCACGTCACCCACCGACCCCGGGCACGGCTCCAGGGTGGCACCGGCCACCGAGGCGTGCAGGTCCGGACCGCGCACCGTCACCCCGTGACGGCGGGCGTCCTGGCACAGCGAGTGTGGGCTCCAGAAGCCCATCGGCTGGGCGTTGAGCAACGCCGCGCAGAACGCCGCCGGTTCGTGGTACTTGAGCCAGGCCGAGGCGTACACCAGGTAGCTGAACGACACGCTGTGGCTCTCCGGGAACCCGTAGTTGGCGAAGGCGGCCATCTTCACGAAGATCTCCTCGGCGATCTCCCCGGTGATCCCCCGCTCGGCCATCCCGGCGAACAGGCGGGCCTTCAACCGCTCCATCCGTGCCCGGCTGCGCTTGGACCCCATTGCCTGGCGCAGCTCGTCGGACTCGGCCGGGGTGAACCCGGCGACATCGATGGCCATCTGCATCAGCTGCTCCTGGAACAGCGGCACACCGAGGGTCTTGCCCAGCGAGTTCTCCAGCAGCGGATGCAGGTAGGTGATCGGTTCCTGACCGTTGCGCCGGCGGATGTAGGGGTGCACCGACCCACCCTGGATCGGGCCGGGGCGGATCAGGGCGACCTCGACGACCAGGTCGTAGAAGCGCCGGGGGCGCAGCCGGGGCAGGGTGGCCATCTGCGCCCGGCTCTCGATCTGGAACACGCCCACCGTGTCGGCCCGGCAGAGCATGGCGTAGACCTCGTCCTCCTGGGGGATGGTGGCCAGGTCGACCTGGTAGCCGCGGTGGTCACGGATCAGATCGACGGCTCCGTGCAGGGCCGAGAGCATGCCCAGGCCGAGCAGGTCGAACTTGACCAGACCCGCCGCAGCGCAGTCGTCCTTGTCCCACTGCAGCACGCTGCGCTCGGCCATCCGAGCCCACTCCACCGGGCAGACCTCGATCACCGGACGGTCGCAGATGACCATCCCCCCGGAGTGGATCCCGAGGTGGCGGGGAGCGTCCTCGATCTCGGCGGCCAGCTCCAGCACGGTGTCAGGGATCGCCCGGGCGTCCACCGTGCCGGCTTCGGCGGCGGCTCGCTGGGCGGCGGTGGTGCTGGCCACCGTGCCCCACGCGTCGATCTGCTTGCTCCAGGCGTCCTGCTGGCCGGGCGAGTAGCCGAGCGCCTTGGCCATGTCGCGCACGCTGGAGCGGGTCCGGTAGGTGATCACGTTGGCCACCTGGGCGGTGTGGTGGCGCCCGTAGCGCTGGTACACGTACTGGATGACCTCTTCGCGACGGTCGCTCTCGATGTCCAGGTCGATGTCCGGCGGGCCGTCGCGGTCGGGCGAGAGGAACCGCTCGAAGAGCAGCCCGAGGGACACCGCATCGGCCTTGGTGATCCCGAGGGCGTAGCACGCCGCGCTGTTCGCCGCGCTGCCCCGGCCCTGACAGTAGATGTCGGCCCGGTTGCAGAACTCGACGATGTCCCAGACCACCAGGAAGTAGCCGGCGAAGCCGAGCTGCTCGATCATGTCCAGCTCGTGGTCGATGGTCCGCCACGCCCGAGCCCGGATCGACAGGTCCTCGTGGGCTGCCGGGCGCTCCCCGTAGCGCCGCCGGCCTCCGGCGTCGACCAGCTGGCGGAGGTACTGCATCTCGCTGAGCGGCCGGCCGTCAGGCCCCGGCGGGCACGGGTAGGGGGGCAGCGACGGGGCGACCAGCGCCAGGTCGAAGGCCGCCTGCCGGCCGACCTCGGCGGCCAGCTCGACCACACCCGGGTAGCGCAGGAACCGGCGGGCCTGCTCGGCGCCGCTGCGCAGGTGGGCCCCAGCTGAGGCCGGCAGCCACGGGTCGAGCTGGTCGAGGCTGCGTCGAGCGCGCACCGCGGCCACCGCCGTGGCCAGCCGGCGCTGGGCGGGGGTGGCGTAGTGAACGTTGTTGGTGGCCACGCAGCCGACGTCGTGGCGGGCGGCCAGCTCGGCCAGGGCGTCGTTGCGCACCCCGTCGAGCGGGTCGCCGTGGTCCCACAACTCGACCAGCACCCGGTCCCGGCCGAAGGCCTCGGTCAGTCGGTGCAGCTGGCGGGCTGCAGCGCTGGGGCCGTGGGTGGTGAGCGCCGCCGGGATCGCACCCTTGCGGCACCCGCTCAGCACCCAGACGTGCCCGGCCAGGACGTCGGCCAGGTCGGCGAGGGCGAACTGCGGGGCACCCTTCTCCCCCGCCAGGTGGCCGAGGCTCAACGCCCGGGCCAGGCGGGCGTACCCGGTCGGACCGTCGGCCAGGACGACCAGGTGCTCGCCGGGGGGGTCGGGGGCGGTGCGGTCGGGCACCGCCCCGGTGGCCACCTGGCGCTCGGTGGCGGCCTCGGTGCGGGCGACCCGGCCCGGCGCGGTCAGGGTGATCTCCGCCCCGAACACGGTGGGCAGGCCGAGGCTGCGAGCCGCCTCGGCGAAGCGGACGATGCCGTACAGGCCATGGTGGTCGGTGATCGCCAGGGCCTCCAGGCCGAGGCGGTGGGCTTCCTCGACCAGCGCCTCGGGATGCGCCGCACCGTCGAGGAAGGAGAAGTTGCTGTGACAGTGCAGTTCGGCGTAGGGCACCGCATCCCCACCGCGGCGCAGCGGCCGGGTCTGGTCGGGCTCGTACGGCACGTACGGCTCGTACGGCTGGCGGGTGCGACTCCAGGCCGGGCTGTCGCCACCCGCGTTCCACGACGGGGACCCGGGCGCCCGCCCGTCTTTCGAGCGGCGCGCCGGACTCCCCGACAGCATCCGTTCGAGGTCGCCCCACGGCATCGACGGGTTGTGGAATCCCATAGCGAGACGGACCACCTTACTCGAACACCAGTTCGAGTAAGGTGGTCCGTCGCTCGCCCCAAACGCCGCCCTCCGCCCCAGCCCCAGCCCACCACTCCGCCCCAGCCCCAGCCCCAGCCCCCGCCCCAGCCCCAGCCCCATCGTGACCACCTTCGGACCCATGGGCGCGGAAACGTGCACGAGCGGATGTCTGCGCACCCATGGGATCGGGAGGAGTCATCACACCGGGCGAGCGGCGGCGACAACCCGGACCCGGCGCGGACGGGCGCGCCTCACCGTCGGGTGCCTCTCCGGTACCCGCCGTGACCGCCCTCGGACCCATGGGCGCGGAAACGTGCACGAGCGGATGTCTGCGCACCCATGGGATCGGGAGGAGTCATCACACCGGACGAGCGGCGGCGACAACCCGGACCCGGCGCGGACGGGCGCGCCTCACCCGTCGGGTGCCTCTCCGGTGACCGCCCTCGGACCCATGGGCGCGGAAACGTGCACGAGCGGATGTCTGCGCGCCCATGGGATCGGGGGAAGTCGTTGCGGCACGGGCGGGGCGGCCGGGCGGGCGGGCGCCGGGGCGGCCGGGGCGGGTGGCCGGCCACTCGGCGCGGGCGGGTGGGGGTCCGGCGCGAAGATCAGTGGCGTGACGGCGGCCGGTTCGGACATCCCTCGTGAGGCCGAGCTGGGTGCCGCCAGCCGGACGGGGGCCCGCTGATGCGCGTCGGCATCTGCATCCTGCCCGAGCATCGCTGGACCGAGGCCGCGCCGCGATGGCGGGCAGCCGAGGACTACGGGTTCGCCCACGCCTGGACCTACGACCACCTCGGCTGGCGCTCGCTGGTCGACGAGCCGTGGTTCGACGCCATCGCCACCCTGATCGCGGCGGCCACGGTGACCCGGCGGATCCCGCTCGGCACCTTCGTCATCTCCCCCAACGTCCGCCACCCGGTGACCCTCGCCCGCCAACTGCTGACCCTCGACGACGTGTCCGCCGGGCGCCTGCTGGTGGGCATCGGGGCCGGTGGCGGCGGCGGCTACGACGACTCGGTGATGGGCCAGCCGGTGCTGTCGCCCGGCCAGCGCGTCCAGCGCTTCGCCGAGTTCGTCGAGCTGACCGATCTGCTGCTGCGCCAGCCGGTCACCAGCTTCCACGGCCGGTGGTACACCGCGGTCGAGGCCCGCAGCTTCCCCGGCCCGGTGCGCCGCCCGCGCCCACCACTGCTGGTGGCCGCCAACCGGCCGCGGGCGATGGCGGTGGCCGCCCGGCTGGGTGACGCCTGGGTGACCACCGGCTCGTTCGGCATGGCCGACACCCAGGAGGCCTGGTGGGAGGGGGTGGCCACCATGGGCCGGCAGTTCGACGAGGCCCTCCATGCGGCCGGGCGCGAGCCTGCCGCAGTGGAGCGGCACCTCAACCTCGACGCCGGCCCGCAGTTCTCCCTGGCGTCCATGGAGTGCTGCCGCGAGGCCATCGGTCGGGCCGCCGAGTTGGGTTTCACCGATGTCGTCGTCCACTGGCCGCGCCCCGCCGGGGTCTATGCCGGCGATGAGCGGATCCTCGATGCCGTCGCCACCGAGTACTGCCGACCGTCCGGCTGACCGAGCGCGGTACGGTCACGGAATGAGCGACGCAGCGCTGCAGCACGTCGACGAGGACTGGCAGACCGCCCTGGCCGTGGTCGCCCATCCCGACGACATGGAGTTCGGGGCCGCCGCCGCGGTGGCCCGGTGGACCGACCAGGGCAAGACGGTGATCTACTGCATGGTGACCAGCGGCGAGGCCGGCATCGACGGCCTGAACCCCGACGAGTGCCGCCGCGTTCGTCAGGTCGAGCAGATCGAGTCGGCCCGGATCGTCGGCGTCGACGTCGTCGACTTCCTGGGCCTCCCCGACGGGGTGCTCGAGTACGGCGTGGCCCTGCGCCGGGCGATCTGCGCCGAGGTTCGCCGCCACCGCCCGGAGATCGTCATCACCAACAACTTCCACGACACGTGGGGCGGGCGCTCGTTGAACCAGGCCGACCACATCGCCGTCGGTCGGGCCACGCTGGACGCGGTGCGCGACGCCGGCAACCGCTGGATCTTCCCCGAGCAGCTCGCCGACGGCGGGCTGGAGCGCTGGGGCGGGGTCCGCCAGGTGTGGGCGGCCGGCTCACCACGAGCCGAGCACGCCGTCGACATCACCGCCGCATTCGGGCGCGGCGTCGACTCCCTGCGCGCCCACCGGGCCTACCTCGACGGGCTCGGCTGGGCGCACTTCGATCCGGCGGCCTTCCTGGCCGACGGGGCCACACCGGCCGGTGCCCGGTTGGGCACCACCTACGCGGCGACGTTCGAGGTCCTGCCCATGGGGTGGGGCGACTGAGCCTCGCTGGGCTACGGGGACCACACCAGGCGGACGTCGGGCGAGCGTTCCTCGTTGCCGGCGCCATCGGTCAGCTCGACCTCGGTGAAGCCATGGCGGGCGTAGAAGCGTCGCGCCGGGTGGTTGTTCTGGAAGGTCCACAGCGACAGCCCACCGGGGCAGCGGTGCTTGGCGACCTCGACCAGTTGCCCACCGATGCCCCGCCCGATCCACGACGGGTCGAGGTAGAGCTGATCGACCCAGCCACGCCGGGCCCCGCCGCGACGACCGTCACCGGGACGATCGTCGGCGTCGACGACGAGCAGCCCGCAGATCACCCCATCGAGGTCGGCGACCCACATCCGCCCGCCACCCGGTCGGGACGCCGGTCCGGCCATCGCTGGTCCGACGACCTCGTCGGCCATCCACCGGCGGACCTCGGCAGGCGTGTGCACCAGCGGCACCCCGGCCAGGGCGAAGGCCCGCGAGCGGAGGTACACCGCGGCGCAGCCGGCGGCGTCGCCGTGGCGAACCGGGCGAACGAGCGGCGTCCCCGGCTGGGCGGCACGCAGCGCCCCCTCCAGCCCGGCGTCGGCCACGTCGACGGCGCGGGCCCACGGGAACCAGGAGACCTCCTGACTCTCGCCGGCAGGCGGGTCGGGCTCGGCGTCGTCGGCCACCAGGTGGTAGCGCAGGTCGAGGTGGGTGTGACCACGCGGCCCGGGGTGGACGTCGACGTGGGCCACCGCCGTCGGGTCACCGAGCGGATGCACCGTCAGCCCGGTCTCCTCGGCCGCCTCCCGCCGGGCGGCGTCCCACGGCATCTCGCCCGGATCGATGTGCCCGCCGGGCTGCAGCCAGATGCCGAGGCGCTTGTGGCGGTGCAGCACCACGCCGCGCCGCCCGGTGACCAGCGCCGAGGCGGTGACGTGCACCGGACCGGCGTGCTCGTCGAACGGGTCGGCCAGGGTGGTGAACCGCTCGATGAAGTCCGCCAGGGCGCCCCGCTCGCGGGCGTCGACCGGCTGGCGGGCACGCACCGCGCCCAGGACCGCGGCGCGCAGGTCGTCCTCGGCATTCATCGCCCTGCATGATGCCCGACGGGGGAGGCCGTGAGCTGCGTTCGCGGGGCGTCAGCCGTGCTCGGCCAGCATCCACCAGCGGCGGTGCTCGACGGCGGCCTCGATCAGCCGGCCGTCGTCGGCCACCAGCTGGAAGCGGGCCAGCCGGCGAGCCATCGTCGGGTCCCACCAGCGCTGCTCCACCGGCCACGGTCCGGCCCACTGGGTGACGGACCGGCGGCGCCCGTCGATCAGCATCCCGGCGGGAGCCGCGCTGACCGCGCCGCGCCCATCGACCCCCACCGGTTGATTGTCGGCGTCGTGGACCACCATCGGGCGCGGCGGGTCGTGGATCACGGTGGGCGGTGGGCCGCTGACCCGCCCGGGCCACGGGCCGGCGGGTGAGCGCAACCGCTCGGTGGCATCGGTCAGGTCGGCCGTGGCGGCCGGCACCCAGGTCAGCACCTCGCCCGGCAGGCGGCCGGCGCCACGGGCCGGGACGTGGACCTCGGTCTCGCCGACCACGGCCACCAGGCGGTGCACCGCCCGCCCGGCCCACTCGTCGGCGTGGGTCCGCCCACCCCACATGCCGGGCTGGGTGCCGGTCGCGGCTCGCACCTCCACCGGGTCGAGTCGGACCCGGGTGATGCCCCCGGTGCTGGCCGGGCCGGACGCCGCCCAGCCGTCGAGCTGCCAGCGGACCCGCTCGACGACGGCCGCGGCACTCAACCCGTCGGGCCGGCACCACACCCGCCGGCTGCGCTCGCCGTGCTCGGTCTCGACCAGCACGTCGAGGCGGGTACAGGTCCGACCCTCGCCGGCCAACCCGTCGATCAGGGCCTCGGCCACCCGCCGGGCCTGGAACACGACGATGTCGCTGTGGTGGACCGGCTCGGGGAACTCGTGCTGCACGGCACGCCCGACGGGGGGATCGGTGACGTCGGCCGGGCGCTCGTCCAGGCCACGGGCCAGACGGTGAGCCGAGCGCCCCGGCTCGGCGAAGCGGGCC
The DNA here is from genome assembly GCA_029782355.1 of Actinomycetes bacterium. Lineage (GTDB taxonomy): Bacteria > Actinomycetota > Acidimicrobiia > Acidimicrobiales > Ilumatobacteraceae > JAKOUY01. The sequence goes on along the minus strand of JAKOUY010000040.1, from coordinate 181,355 downwards.
AGCACGTCGCGCTCGTCCAGATCGGCGAGCTGGCCGAGGCGGCGCAGTCCCAGCCGGGCGAACAGCTCGACCAGCTCGACCGGGACCCCACCGATGCTCGACAGGGCGGCGATGGGCAGGTCGGCGAGGAACCGGCGGGTGGCCTCGATCCCCTCGTCGAGCACGACCGGCGCACCGGTGCGCACCGACCGGCGAGCGGCGATGCCGGCGGCGAAGCGACCGTGGCCGATCCCGACGCCCACCCCGCCGGCTGCGTCGAGAGAGCCACCCGGACCGGGTGCGCCGACGGCCCGCCGGGCGAGCTCGATCATCCGCGTGGCCATCGCCGTCTCCCCGCCGAAGTAGCGGGCCGGACCGCGGGCGAGGAAGCCGAGCAGCCCCGGTTCGGTGACCTCGAGGCGCGGCACCATCGTGGCCACCGCCCGCACGAGCGGCTCGAACGCCCGAGCCTCACCGTCGGGGTCGGCGGCCACCAACCGTGCGCCCGGGCTGCATGCCTGAGCCTGGCGGCGGCGCATCCCGATGGTCACCCCTTGGTCGCCGGCCGCCACCGAGACCGCCACGACCCGGTTGGCGCGCAGCACGATCACGGCCTCCCCAGCCGTCGCCCCGGCGACCACCACCGGCCAGTTCGGGCAGCACAGCACCCCGACGCGGGCGATCGGCGCCCCGCTCACGCTCACCCGGCGCTGGCCAGGACCGCGGCGGGCTCGGGCGCCGGCTCGGGCGCCGGCTCGGGCTCGGCCTGCTGCGCCGGCCATGGCTGGGACGCCCAGGCCAGCTGGAGCTGGGGGGTCAGCACCGTCTGACGCCGCGGACGGGGCACGCGCCGGCCGTGGGCGTGCAGATCGAGGTGCCGGGCGAGGGCCAGCCCGTGGCCCTCGCCGAGCCCGACCCAGCCGAGCACGGTGGTGTCCAGGCGGACGTCGGCGGCGAAGGCCGGATGGGCGCCGATGGTCACCAGCACCACGCCCCGGCTCTGCACCCGGGCCTGCAGCCGGCGGGCGGCCGCCGGGCGCAGGGCTCGCGTGGCCGAGCCGGCGAGGACGACGTCGAAGCCGTCGACCATCACCGCCAGCACCTCGGCCCAACGCTCGGCCTCCCCGCGGAGGTCGCTGTCGCTGGTGGCGGCGGGGCGGGTTGCCAGGTGTGCAGGGTGTGCCAGGTGTGCCAGGTGTGCAGGGTGTGCACGGTGCCCGGTGGCGGTGACGTCGGTGGCGACGGCCGGCGGGCGGTGGACGGCGACGGCCGGCGGGCGGTGGACGGCGACGAGACGCTCGAGGGCCACCCCGGCCTCGGCGGCGGCCTGCAGCCCGAGGCTGGCCTGCCCGGCCACCCCCACCCAGGCCCCGCTGCGGCTCGGCCCGGCAGCCACGGCCAGGGCGGCGGCCACGGGTGCGGCGCCCTCGCAGGAGATCGTCGTGCCCCGCGCCACCGAGGGCAGCACCCCGGCCAGCAATGGGCCCATCGGCACGATGCGCTGGCGGGCCGCGGCACCACCGGTGAGCGCCGCCTGCAGCGCCGGCAGGGCGGTCACGGGGTCACCGGGCGGGTCTCGCTCATGCCCCGAGCATAGATCCCATCCGTCACGGAGTCGAACGTGTGTACGATTCGATCGGGCCGTACAGTGGGCGGGATGTCGATGGGTTCACTGCCGGCCGGTGCCACCTTCGTCGGCCCACCGGTCGAGCTCGACGAGCACACCACCCGGTTCACCCCCACCGACTGGACTCGTGGCCCGTGGGACCCGGCGGCCTGCCATGCCGGGCCACCCACCGCGCTCCTGGCCCGAGCCAGCGAGCGGGCCGTGCCCGACCAGCCGCTGGTCCGCCTGCACGTCGACCTCGACCGTCCGGTTCCCATGGCCGGCTTCGTCGTCACCACCGAGATCCTCCGCCGCGGGCGGACCACCTCGACGGTGGCCGCAACGGTGACCGACGCCGATGGTCGGGTCGTCGCCCGGGCGCGTAGCCTGCACGTGGCCGGCCGAGAGGTTCTCGCCGACCGCCACGGCGACCACCATCGCCCGCCCGCCCGACCCGACGACGCCGGGCCGTTCCCCATCGGCCGGTTGGCCCACGACCATCCGGGGTTTCGCGACGCCGTCGAGATCCGCTACCCGCACGGGGTCCCGGCCGCCGGTGAGACCGCCCCGATCTGGATGCGGACCATCGAGCTGCTGCCGGGCGAGGTGATGAGCCCGTTCCAGCGGCTGTGCCCAGTGGCCGACTGCATCAACGCCTTCTCCCGCCACCTCGACGATCAGGTCACCTTCCTGAACGCCGACCTGACGGTGGTCGCCCACCGCCCGCCCGAGGGTCCGTGGATCGGGGTCCACGCCCGCTCGATCTGGGAGCCCCACGGGGTGGGCACCGCCTCCGCCATCCTGTTCGACCAGGAGGGCACCGTGGGCACGGCCACGCAGGTCCTGGTGCTGGCCGGGCGATGACCATGCCGGTCACGCCGCTCGACGTGCTCCACCGGGTGTTCGGGTACCCGACGTTTCGCGGTGACCAGGGCGAGATCGTCGACCACGTGGTCGGCGGGGGTGATGCCGTGGTGCTGATGCCCACGGGCGGCGGCAAGTCCCTGTGCTACCAGGTGCCCGCGCTGGTGCGGCCCGGAACCGGCGTGGTCATCTCCCCGCTCATCGCCTTGATGCAGGATCAGGTGGAGGCGTTGCGCGCCGTCGGCATCCGCGCCGGCTACCTGAACTCCACCCAGGACGCCGCGGCCCGCGCCGCCGTCGAGCGCCAGGTGCTGGCCGGCCAGCTCGACCTGCTGTACCTGGCGCCGGAGCGGCTGCGCGTCGAGTCGTTGCTCGGGTTGCTCGAACGCACCGCTGCCGGGCCGGGCATCGCCCTGTTCGCCATCGACGAGGCCCACTGCGTGTCCCAGTGGGGCCACGACTTCCGCCCCGACTACCTCGCCCTGTCGCTGCTGCACGAGCGCTGGCCCACCGTCCCCCGTCTGGCCCTGACGGCCACCGCCACAGCCGCCACCCGGGCCGAGATCATCGAACGCCTCGATCTGCGTCGCGCCCGCCAGTTCGTGGCCAGCTTCGATCGCCCGAACATCCAGTACCGGATCGTGGCCAAGGACAACCCCCGCCGCCAGCTGCTGGCGTTCCTCGATGCCGAACACCGTGGCGACGCCGGCATCGTCTACTGCCTGTCGCGCGCCTCGGTCGAGCAGACCGCCGAGTTCCTCGCGAGCCATGGCATCACCGCGCTCCCGTACCACGCCGGTCTCGATCACGCCACCCGCGCCGCCAACCAGGCCCGCTTCCTGCGCGAGGACGGCGTGGTCGTGGTGGCCACCATCGCCTTCGGGATGGGCATCGACAAGCCCGACGTCCGTTTCGTCGCCCACCTCGACCTGCCCAAGTCGGTGGAGGGCTACTACCAGGAGACCGGGCGAGCCGGGCGCGACGGGCTGGCATCGACCGCGTGGATGACATACGGGCTGGCCGACGTGGTCCAGCAGCGCCACCTGATCGACCAGTCCGAGGGCGACGCCGCCCACAAGCGGCGGCTGTCGATGCACCTCGACGCCATGTTGGCACTGTGCGAGACGGTCCAGTGCCGGCGGGTCCAACTGCTCGGCTACTTCGGCGAGCAGTCCCCGGCAGCGTCCACGCCGTGCGGCAACTGCGACACCTGCCTGCATCCACCGGCTGCCTGGGACGGCACGGTCGAAGCCCAGAAGGTGCTCTCCGCCGTGTCCCGCCTGGCCCGCCAGCGCAACCAGCGCTTCGGCGCCGGGCAGATCATCGACATCCTCACCGGCCGGCGAACCGACAAGGTCGCCCAGCACCGTCACGACGAGCTCAGCGTGTTCGGCATCGGCACCGACCACGGTGCCGCCGACTGGCGCAGCATCATCCGCCAGCTGCTGGCCCACGGCCTGCTCGGGGCCGAAGGCGAGTACGGCACGCTGGTGCTCACGGAGCACAGCGCCGGGGTGCTCGACGGTCAACGCCGGGTCATGCTGCGCCACGACCTGCGTCCCGAGCGGGGACGCCGGGCGAGCCGTGGCAGCAATGGCCCGGCGGGCCGGCCGGGAGCGGATGCGGCCCTCGACCTCGACGCCGACGGTGCGGTTCGCTTCGAGCGGTTGCGCGCCTGGCGGGCCGAGACCGCCCGCGCCCAGGGCGTGCCGGCCTATGTGGTCTTTCACGACGCCACCCTGCGCCAGATCGCCGAGCACTGCCCGACGACGCTCGCCCACCTCGGCCGGATCAGCGGAGTCGGTGAGGCCAAACTGGCCCGCTACGGCGACGCCGTCCTGGCCACCCTCGCCCACTGACACGCTCCCCGGCCCGCCTCACGCCCGTTGCACGGTCGACGGGTCGACCGCCTCCCCCCGTTCTTGCACGGACCTCGGATCGACCGCCTCCCCCCGTCTTGCAGGTCAACGGGTCGACCCTCTCACCTCCCATGGGCGCGCAACGTCCCGCTTCTGCAAGCCAGCGCGCCCATGGGACCGGGAGCCGGCGCTCGCGCCCCTCACCGACGTGGCGACGTCCGCGCCCATGGGACCGGGAGCCGGCGCTCGCGCCCCTCACCGACGTGGCGACGTCCGCGCCCATGGCACCGGGAGCCGGCGTTCACGCCCTCACCGACGTGGCGGACTGTCGCGGTAGTGGGCCCTGTCGGGCGCATGGGCGCGCAAACTCCCGGTCCTGCAAGCGAGCGCGCCCATGGGGGCGGTGGACTGCGGTCGGGCCCGCTCGCCGAACGGGCCAGGTCAAGAACGGGGGCGCCGGACGGATCCGCCCGGTCGGCAGGGGCCGGGTATCGTCCGCCGATGGACCCGATGGACCCGATGGACCCGATCGACCCGATCGACCCGAGCGAGCCGGTGCCGGGCGTGACGGCCAACTCCGGGCGTGGCCCGCTGGCCGGGGTCCAGGTGGTCGAGTTGGGCGTGTGGGTGGCGGGGCCGGCGGCTGCGGCGATCCTGTGCGACTGGGGCGCCGACGTGATCAAGATCGAGCCCCCCGCCGGCGACCCGGCGCGCAGCTTCCAGCGGATGTTCGGCGCCGACATGCCCACCAACCCGGTGTTCGAGCTCGACAACCGCGGCAAGCGCAGCATCGTGCTCGACCTGGCGTCGGCGGACGACCGTCACCGGGCCGAGCGGCTGATCGAGCGGGCCGACGTGTTCGTCACCAACGTGCGCGCCGATGCGCTAGCTCGCCTCGGCCTCGACGCCACCACGCTGCTCGCGCGTCACCCGGGCCTGGTCTACGGGCACATCACCGGCTACGGCCTGGCCGGCGAGGACGCCAACCGTGCGGCCTACGACATCGCCGCGTTCTGGGCTCGGGCGGGCATCGCCGCGCTGCTCACCCCGCCCGGAGGGACGCTGCCGTTCCAGCGGGGTGGGATGGGCGACCACAGCGTGGCGATGAGCATGGCCGGGGCGATCTGCGCTGCCCTGTACGCCCGCCAGGCGAACGGGCGGGGCCAACTGGTGTCGAGCTCGTTGTTCCGCCAGGGCGTGTACACCGTGGGCTTCGACCTGAACATGCTCCTCGGCTGGGGCCAGCACGCAGCCATCGGCGACCGCCGGGTGATGGGCAATCCGGCGGTCAACAACTACACCGCCGGCGACGGCCGCCGGCTGTGGATCGTCGGCCTCGAGGGGCCACGGCACTGGCCACCGCTCGCACGCTGCGTCGGTCATCCGGAGTGGATCGACGACGAGCGCTTCGCGACACCGCTGGCCCGGGCGACCAACGCCGCCGAGCTGATCGGACTGCTCGACGAGGCCTTCGCCCGCAAGACGCTCGACGAGTGGGCGGCGATCTTCGCCACCGAGCCGGACATGTTCTGGGCGCCGGTGCAGGAGCCCGACGAGGTCATCGCCGACCCGCAACTGCGCGCCGCGGGCGGCTTGGTCGAGGTTCCCGACGAGTGGGGCACGACGACGATGATCGCCACGCCGGCCGACTTCCACGGAACGCCGGGCGGGCCGCGGTGGGTGGCACCACGACTGGGCGAGCACACCACGGCGATCCTGGCCGAGTTGGCGGACGCTGACCCGTCCGGCTGACTCGTCGGGCCTCGATCCCCCTGGCCCCCGTGGCCCAGGCCGCCGCGGCCGAGTACACCTCGTGCCTAGTGGTTGGCCCTCCAACGGGCCAGCGCGGCGGCGCTGCGCTGGCGGAGGGTCTCCGGTACCCGCTGCTCGTAGGCGCTCGCCGCCCCACCGCCGCCGGCGGCCGGTGCGGTCCCGCCGCTCTCGGCCGGTGCGTCGGTTGCGGTGTCGTCGAAGGTGGGCAGCTCGCGGTCCGGGAGCCAGTACTGGTACAGGTCGCGGACCACGCCGTCGAGACCGGCACCGTCCGACCCGCGAGCCAGCTGGATGTCGATGATGTTGCCGTAGACGTGGACGCCATCGACGTGTCCGGTGTCGAGCAGCCGTCGGGCGACGACGGCCGACGGGGTGTTGCCGACCACGGGCGCGCCGGCGCGGTAGTTCTCGTGGCCCATGCCGGTGAAGTTGCGGTTGGCCTCGAAGCGCAGCTCGCCCTGGCGGCTGGGCAGGACGGTGACGGCGACCTGTTGACCCATGCGGGCAGCGTACCGATCAGGCTGCGCCCGGCGCGAACGCGTCGATCATCGCCTGTACGTCGCCGAGCGGGTACAGGATCGGGCAGGTGCACCCGTGATCGATGTACTCCTGGACCTTGGATCGGGCCTCGGCCGGCGTGCCGGAGGCGGTGAGCATCTGGACGATCTCGTCGGGCACCAGCTTGCTGGCCGCCTCGACCTGCTCGTGGGTGGCCGGCCAGGTGAGCACCTCACCGACGGCGTCGAGCAACGACTGCGGAACACCCGAGGCCTTCATGATGTGCGGTTGCTGGCCGAGGTACTGGGTGACCATCATCCGGGCCATGTCGAGCGCCGTCCGACGGTCCTCGTGCACGCTGCACACGACGAGTTGCGGACGATCGATGTCGTCGATCCGCCGTCCAGCCTTGTCGGCGCCGCGGCCGAGGGCCTCCATGGCCTGGGCGTTGTAGTCGGGTGACACCAGGTAGTTGAGGACAGCACCGTCCGCGATCTCGCCGGTGAGCTCCATCATCTGCAGCCCCGTGGCACCGATGTAGATGGGGACGTCCTTGGGTCGGCGTTCCTGGTACACGTAGTCGAGCTCGACCCCGTCGAGGTGCACGTAGCTGCCGTCGAAGGTCACCGTCTCGTTGTGCAGGAGGGCACGGACGGCCGTGACGATCTCGCGCATCACGGTGAGCGGTCGGGCACGGGTGATGCCCACCTTCTGCGCCAGCGGGTCCCACCACGCCCCGATGCCGAGGATGACCCGACCCGGGGCGAGGTCGTCGAGGGTCGAGAAGGTCGCCGCCAGCCGGGCCGGGTTGCGGCTCCAACAGTCGACCACCCCCGAGCCGACCTTGATCCGCTCGGTGTTGCTGGCGAAGGCGGCCATCGGCACGGTGGCCTCGCGCACCAGGCGACTCTCGGCCTGCCAGACCGCCTCGAACCCCTTGGCCTCGGCGTACTGGGCGAACCCGATCCCTTGACGGATGGTGTGGGCGTCCTGCAGGTAGATGGCGACCGGCGTGTCCATCTGCTCGACAGTACCGGATTGACAAATTGTCAACCCATGACCGGGCGGGAACGGCTGGTCCGGGTCAGGCCGGATGACGGCGGCGAGCGATCAGCACCGCGCCGAGGCCGAGGCACAGCGCGGCAGCGGCCGCCGCCAGGGTGCCCGACGGGTCGGCACCGGTGGACGGCAGTGGGCCGTCGGGCAGCGTGGTCGGCGCCAGCGTCGTGGTCGGACCCGGGACCGTGGAGGTGGCGGCCGGCGCCGTGGTGCTCGTGGTCGTCGACGTGCTCGTCGTGCTCGTCGTGCTCGTCGTGGTCGTCGTGGTCGTGCTCGTCGTCGTGGTCGTCGTCGTGGTCGTCGACGGCTTCGGTGTGGTCGTCGTCGTGGTCGTGGTCGTCGTCGTGGTGGTGGTGGACCCGTCGCCGCCCACGCCGGCGTCGTAGCGGACCGCCCGGGCATCGACCGGCTTGGACGAGTTGGCCTGGGCGACCGAGCCGGCATCGGCGTACTCGCTCAACGAGGTGTCGGTCACGGCGACGCGCATGCCCATGGTCACGTAGTTGCCGACGTCGGCCGCCTTCGCCACCACCGTCACGGTGACGCTCGTGGCGTCGCACGACGTCACGTTCATCGGCCGGCCGGCATAGCCGTCCAGCCCACCCCACGCATTCAGCCGAGCGGCCTGCGCCCACAGACTGCTGCAGTCGATCGCCTGACCGGCGCCCACGGTGTCGGTGAAGGTCACCGTCTCGCCGGCCGTGCCCACCACGGAGGACTCCATGCCGACCCACACCGATGCGCCGTCGGAGGAGAGCGAGGCCCACTTGCCCGCCCACGTCCGTGGCGACCCGCAGTCCGGGCACGAGTTGGTGGTCACGCCGACCGTCTTCGTGGTCGCTCCGACGGTGAACACCAGCGAGTAGGAGTGGTCGGGGGCGACCTCGCCGAAGAACTGAGCGCTGACGAACCCGTGGTAGGTGACCCCGTCGTGGCTCTCCACGTAATCGTTGAACGTGATCGTGGCCGTGCGCGCCACGTCGTCGACGACCATGGTGCCCATGACGTTGCCGTCGGGATCGAGCACCGGGAAGCTCCCGGCCTGGATGCTGAGCGCGCTCGGCAGGCCGATGGTGACCGTGTCGCCGGCGCAGGCACTGTCCGGCAGCGAGCCGGTGAAGTCGACGCGGATCTGCTGCCAGGCGTCGAGGGTCGTGTCGCTGAGCGTCAGGCTGTTGATCGTCGAGCTCTGATCGGTGGGCATCGGCGTGGGGCACCCGGTGCCGGCGATGGCCGCGGCGGTGCGCGCCAGGCGAGGGGCCGGCACCGCAGGGTCGAGCGGCGGCGCGGCGCCGGGTGTGGCCGGCTCGATGGCCGGACCCGATGGGTCCGCCGACGGGGCCGGCGTCGGGCCCGGTGCCGGGTCCGGTGACGACGTCGAGCTGTCGACCGACCCATTGGCCGGCACGGTCTCGGTCGTGCCGGCCGCAGCCGTGCTGCTCGCGGCCGCGTCCGCCACCGGAGCCACGGCGTCGGCCACGCTGGTCGTCGGCGCGCTCGTCGCCCGGCCGTTTGCCCGGTCGGGAATGGACGGCGGCGGGGCGCCGACGGCATCCGAGGGGGCGGCGGCAAGGGCGATGATCGCCGCGCCGAGCACGGCGAGCGATCCCGACGCGCCGGCCAGGAGGGCGGCCCGCCGCCGGCCGAGCCGAGCCCGGCTCGGACCGCCGCGGTCGAGGTGATCGGCGACGCCCGACGCGTCGATCGAGTGCCGGCCATGAGCGCGGTGGGCGCGCCTGGGACTCCACATGATGATGACTCCGTGCCCTGAGTGATTCGTCTCGCCAGGTCCATCGAGTACCGGGCCTGGCCAGGGATCACGGTATCAACTACGGATCGTGATATTCAATTTCTGAACGTGACATTCCGACAAACATGAACAATTCACTACTCTCCGATGTCACCAGATCACAGTCGGGTGAACAGTCGCTCGGCCTGCTCGGTGGCCTTGGCGCGCACCTCGGCGGCGTCGACCCGAGTGGGCAGGCCGTTGCGCAGCACCTCCTCCCCACTCGCCAGGGTGACGTCCAGCGCACGCAGGCCGGGCGTGAAGACCACCCGCCAGGCCTCGTCAGGATGCGGATCGTTCCACGTCACTCGATCCTCCCGAGCTTCGGGGAACAGCAGGTAGCCGTTGTCGATCCACGTCCACACCGTGTCCGGCGAGGCGGTGACGTCCGACTCTCGGAGGCGGGCGTAGGCCAGACGGGCCTCCTCCAGCATGTCGGCGCCGATGCCATCGGTGCCCAGCACGACGCGGTTGCGGCGCGCCGACGGCCGGGCATAGCCGACCGAGTTGTTCATGTTGCTGCGCGGGTTGTGGGCGATGATCCCGGGCAACGTCCGGTCCAGGTAGACGCAGTGCACGAGCCACCAGTCCTCGGTGGCCAGTTGCGCCAGGCGGGCGCCGGCCGCAGCATCATCGGGCCCTTCGGCCACGTGGATGTGCACGCCGACCCCCAGATCGACCGCCAGGCCGGCGGCGGCGGCCAGGGTCTCGTCCGTGCAGGTGAACGCGGCGTGAACGCCGACCATCCCGCGCCCGCCGCCGCGCAGGAACCGCTCGTTCTCCGCCAGGCCCCGGCGGGCCCCATCGGAGCCATGACGGTCCGTGACGCCGTAGGCCAGGTTGGTGCGCACGCCGACCTCGGCGCAGGCCTCGGCGATGATCGACAGGCTGCCCTCGATGGCCGACGGGGACTCGTGGTGGTCGACGATGCAGGTGGTCCCGCATTGCAGGGCCTCCATCGCCCCGAGCATGGCCGACCAGCGGATCATCTCGTCGTCGAGGGCCACGTCGAGACGCCACCAGATCTGTTCGAGGATCTCGCGGAACGTCGTCGGCTGCTTCGCCGGTGCCGGCATGCCGCGTGCCAGGGCGGAGTACAGGTGGTGGTGGGCGCAGACCATGCCGGCCGTCGTGCCCGTCAATTGCCCGGAAGCTCCCATCGAGGCCGAGCCTACGATGCACGTCGATGTTGCAGATCGGCCCGTACCGCTTCTCGGCACGTGACGTCCAGCGCTACCTCGGCGACGCCCCGGCGATCCAGCGGGCCCTGGAGGTCGGCCGGGATCCGGCTGTGGTGCGCCGCCTGTTCCGCGCCGTCGACGCCGGGGCCGGTGCCGATCCGGCGGCGACCATGGCCGCGCTGTGGGAGGCCTGGCTGGCCACCGGCCCGGCGCTGCGCGCCGCCGGCCAGCTGCCGGCCACCCGGCGCGGCACGGTGAGCGGGCTGTTCGCCAGTGGCGGCGGGGTCCCCAAGCTGGCGGTCGACGCGCTGGACGTCGAGTTCATGCGCGCCGGACCCGATCGCCAGGCCAACCGTGTCCACCACGGTGGGCCGGCCCAGGTGCTGTGCCTGTGGAGCGCTGAGGTCGTCGACACGCTGCACGCCGAGGGCCACCCGATCGTCCGCGGGGCCGCCGGCGAGAACGTCTCGGTACGGGGCCTGCCGTGGGCCGACGTCCGCCCCGGCGTGCGCCTGGCGCTCGGCGAGGTGGTCTGCGACGTGACCAGCTTCGCCACCCCGTGCCGTCACCAGGCCCAGTGGTTCACCGACGGCAACTACCGGCGGATCCACGAACGGCACGGTTCGATGGCCCGGGTCTATGCCGCGGTGCGCACGCCCGGGCGGATCGCCGTGGGTGACGCCGCCGTGCTGGAACCGACGTGACCGGCGACTGGCTCGGGATACCGGCCGCCGAGATCGCCGCCAGCAACGCCGCCTGGGATCGCGACGCGGCACACGCCTACGACACGCCCGGCACCGGGATGTTCGCCGACGAGCTGCTCGATCGGACGACGGCGGCGTTGGCCCGCTGGGCAGCCGGCGGGCGGGCGCTGGAGTTCGCCGCCGGCACCGGTCGGGTGGCCATCCCGCTGGCCGGGGGAGGCGTGCCCGTAGTGGGCATCGAGCTGTCACCGGACATGATCGCCCGGCTGCGCGCCAAGGACGGGTCCGACGCCATTGCCGTCGTCGAGGGCGACATGACCGTCGCCACCGCGCCGGGCCGGTTCTCGCTCGTGTACCTGGTGTTCAACACGATCTCCAACCTGCTCACCCAGGACGCCCAGATCGCTTGCTTCGCCAACGCGGCACGTCACCTGGATCCGGGCGGACGCTTCGTGGTCGAGCTGTGGGTGCCCCCGCTCCCCCAACGTCCGCCGGCTGCGCAGGCCGTCGTGTTCGCCGACGAGCCCGGGTATCTCGGCGTCGACACGTACGACACGGTGGGCCAGCGGGTGACCTCGCATCACGTCCGCTTCGGCGCCGACCGCACGGCGACGTTGGTCCGCAGCGACCACCGCTACATCTGGCCCGCCGAGTTGGATCTGATGGCCCGTCTCACCGGGTTCACCCTGGAGTCACGCCACGCCGACTGGTCGGGCGCGCCGTACACGGCAGCGTCACCCAGCCACGTCTCGGTGTATCGCCTGGCGCGCTGAGCTAGCCCGTTGTCTCGGCGCCGCGACCGACACCGTTGTCGCGGCGCATCGGGAGCGTGCGGCGCCACTGCCCGTCCGCCTGGCGCAGTGCCTCGGCCACCGCCCCGGCCGTGGGCACCAGGCCGATCTCGCCGACGCCCTTGATGCCGTAGGCCGAGCGTGGCTGGGGAACCTCGACCAGCTCGACCTCGATCGGTGGGATGTCCTTGGGACGCAGGATCCCGAGCGAGCGCAGGGTCGTGTTGGTCGGGTAGCCACGGTCGTCGCTCGGGAAGTCCTCGGTGAGCGCGTAGCCGAGCCCCATGTGCACGCTGCCCTCGATCTGCCCCTCGCACAGCCGCGGGTTGACCGCCCGGCCGACGTCGTGGATGGCCACGACCCGCTCGATCGCGCCGGTCTCCCGGTCGGCCACCACCACCTGGACGGCGTAGCCGAACGCAGCGTGGATGGTCGGGTTGGGGTACGTCGGGTCGCCCAGCTTCTGGGTCCAGTCGACGACGTGCTCGGCGGCGTGGTCGACGTCGGGCGTGCACCCGGCCGCACGGGCCGCGGCACACGCCTGCTGCACGCTGGCCGCCACCATGAGCGTGCCCCGGCTGCCGGTGGTCTGGCCGAAGCCCAGCTCGCGGGTCGTGTCGACGATGACCTCGATGCGCGCCGGGTCGACACCCAGTTCCTCGACCGCCACCTGCTGGGCCACGGTGTGCACGCCCTGGCCCATCTCGGTGAAGCCGTGGCGGACCTCGACCTTGCCGTCGGCGCTGCGGAAGCGCACCACCGCACCGCACACTTCACGTAACCCGTTACCGAGCCCGGAGTTCTTCAGCCCGAGGCCGATGCCCACGGCCTTGCCGGCGGCCCTGGCCGCGTCGACGTGCGGCTTGGCCCGGTCGAGGCAGGCCTCGGCCCCGGCACAGCCCTCGTCCATGATCTGCCCCGGACCCCACACCTCGCCGGGGTGGATGACGTTGCGCTTGCGCATCTCCCAGCCGCTGATCCCGGCGGCCACGGCCAAGCGGTCGATCACGCCCTCCATGGCGAACTGGGCCTGGTTGGCCCCGAAGCCGCGGAACGCCCCGCACACCGGGTTGTTGGTCCGCACGGCGACGCACTCGACGTCGATCGCCGGCACCCGGTACGGGCCGCTGGCGTGCCCGGCGGCGCGCTCGAGGACCTTCATCCCGACGCTGGCGTACGCCCCGGAGTCCCCCACGCCGCGCACCCGAACAGCCGTGAGCCTCCCGGCGGCGTCGCACCCGGCCCAGTACTCGAGGCGGATCGGATGGCGCTTGGCGTGGATCAGGAAGCTCTGCTCGCGGGTCAGCGTGCACTTCACCGGGCGCTTCAGGAGCCAGGCGGCCAGCGCCGTCTGACCCTGGTTGGACATGTCCTCCTTGCCGCCGAACGCCCCGCCGTTGCTCACCAGCTCGACGGTCACCCGGCTGCGGTCGATGGCCAGCAGGTCGGCGATCTGGTTGCGGTCGTCCCACACGCCCTGCCCGCCGCTGTAGACGTGCAGCCCGCCGTCGTCGCCCAGGACGGCCAGCGTGCTCTCCGGCTCCAGGAAGGCGTGCTCGATGCGCTGGGTCTGGAACACCTCGTGGACGGTGTGGGCACTGGCGGCCAGGGCGGCATCGACGTCGCCGCGGGCATAGGCACTGCGCGACAGCACGTTGGAGTCGGTGCCCCACACGGCGATCTCCGGGTCGTCGATCGCCGCCACCGGATCGGTCAGCGGGCGGTGGACCTCGTACTCGACGTGCACCAGCTCGGCAGCGTCGCGGGCCTGTTGGCGGGTCTCGGCGACGACGATGGCCAGCACGTCGCCGGCGTAGCTGGTGCGCTGTCCCTCGCCGATGAACACCGGCCAGTCCTGGTAGATGATGCCGACGCGCTGTGTGCCGGGGATGTCGGCGGCGGTGAACACGCCCACCACCCCGGGCGCCGCGGCCGCAGCCGCGGTGTCGATGCGCCGGACCGTGGCCCGGGCGTGGTCGGTCAGCCGCAGCGCGCCGTGGAGCATGCCCTCGACGCGCAGGTCGTCCACGTAGCCCCGGTCGCCGAGGCACAGCGCGCCGGCTTCGTACTTGGCTCCGCTGCTGCCCACCCCGCCGGGCGGCGCGGCGTCGACCGTTCGGCCGGTGGCCACCGCTTCGATGGCGTCGAGCACCTTCACGTAGCCCGTGCATCGGCACAGGTGGGCGCCCAGGTGGCGGGCCATGTCGTCGCGCTGCAGGTCGGCACCCTTCTTGTCGATCTGCGCCTTGGCGCGCATGACGATGCCCGGGATGCAGTAGCCGCACTGCAAGCCACCGCACGCGGCGAAGGCCTCGGCGAACCGGCTGCGCTCGCCGGCCTCGACCCCCTCCAACGTCAGCACCTCGCGCCCGGCCACCTTGGCCAGGTCGTAGGTGCAGCTGATCTGAACCTTGCCGTCGATCATCACCGTGCAGCACCCGCACTGCCCCTGGGGTGAGCAGCCGTCCTTCGGCGAGGTGACGTGCAGCTCCTCGCGCAGGGCGGCGAGCAGGTGCGGATGGGGCTGGTGGACCTCGACCGGCGAGCCGTTGAGGGTGAAGGCGACCGTCACGCTTTACATTCTGTCAAAGCCTGAGGTCCAGGACCGTCACCCGATCCGGTCATGACAGGGTCATGACAGGATCACCCCGCGCTGCGACGTGATCCGGCCGTAGACCTCGGGGCGGCGGTATCGGTCGAAGTCGAACAGGGTGCCGGTGTACCGCGTGCACCAGTCGAGGTCGCAGGTGGCGACGATCACCTCGTCGTCGGTGGTCAGTGCCTGGGCGACGATCTGGCCGCTGGGCGCCACGATCATCGACTGGCCGAGCGAGTCGACGCCCTCCTCGACCCCGCCCTTGGCCACCCCGACGACCCACGTGCCGTTCTGGTAGGCGCCGGCCTGCATGACCAGGGCGTTGTGAAAGCCCTGGAGGATGTCCTGGCTGGGGTCGGGCACGTAGTGGATCGGGGTGTTGTAGCCGCACAGGATCAGCTCGACGCCTTGCAGGCCCATCACCCGGTAGCTCTCCGGCCACCGGCGGTCGTTGCAGATCATCATCCCGACCCGGCCGCCGAACGCCGGCCACACGCCGAACCCGTCGGGCGAGGGCTCGAAGTAGTAGCGCTCGGCGTGCTGGAACGGCCGGTCGGGCTCGTGGTGCTCGTGCCCGGGGATGTGGGTCTTCCGGTACGTGGCGACGATCGAACCGTCCCGCTCGACCAGGGTCTGGACGTTCCAGCGCCGTCCGTCCTCGCCGAGCAAGGCGTAGCCGAGGCAGAACCCCACACCCAGCCGCCTGGCCTCGTCGAACAACGGCTGGGTGGCCGCGTTGGGCATCGACCGCTCGTACCAGTGGTCGGCGGCGGTGATGTCCTCGACGAACCAGCGGGGGAAGAACGTGGTCAGGGCCAGCTCCGGATACACGACCAGCTCGGCGCCGCGCCGGTGGGCCTCGTGGAGCAGGTCCACCAGCCGGGCCACCACGGCCGAGCGGTCGTCGCTGCGCTGCACGGGGCCCATCTGAGCGGCGGCGACGGTGACGGTCCTCGATCCGGGCATCGGCTCATGATGCCACCCGGGCGCCGTTCGCGCCTCGGGCTCCGTGTCGACCGCCTCGCGGCGGGGTGCTAACGTGATCCATTACTACCGATCGAGCGGAGGTTCCCCCCATGGAGTTCGGCGTCTTTCTCAACGGCTACCTGCCCGGACCGGCAGCCCACGACACCAACTGCGAGCACGCCGAACTGCTGGAGCAGTGCAAGTACGCGGTGTTCGCCGACAAGCACCACTGGAAGTACGCCTGGTTCGGCGAGCACCATGCCCTCACCGAGTACAGCCACATGTCCGCCCCGGAGGTGTGCATGGGATGGGTCGCCGCCCAGACCGAGCAGATCCACCTCGGCTCGGCCATCGTCAGCCTGCCGGCGATGAAGGAACACCCGGTGCGCTACGCCGAGCGCGCCGCGACGCTCGACCACATGACCAACCAGCGCTACGAGTTCGGCACCGGGCGCGGCGCCGGCAGCCACGAGATGCGCACCTTCAACATCGTCGACCCGCCCGAGACCAAGCTGATGTGGGACGAGATCGTCCGCGAGATCCCGCGCATGTGGGAGCAGAAGGACTACGACTTCGACGGCAGGTACTTCAAGGTGCCCACGCCGCACAACGTGCTGCCCAAGCCGTACGGCGAGGGTCACCCGCCCATCTGGGTTGCCTGCGGCAACCCGCCGACGTTCGCCAAGGCCGGTGAGTTGGGCATCGGCGCGATCGCCTTCAACTTCGAGCCGATCTACGCCCTGCAGGGCCGGATCGACGCCTACAAGGAGGCCATCCAGTCGCCCGTCGAGCAGATCGGCCAGTACAAGAACGACAACGTGATGATGACCAACAGCGTCGTGTGCATGGAGGACCGTGACCACGCCCGGGCGATCGCCAAGCGCGCCGGCATCGGCTACCTGGTCACCATGGTCAACCTGTACCACGACACGATGCCGAAGTCCCCCGACGCCCAGGTGTGGCCGGCCCCGCCGCCCAGCTACGGCATGGAGATGAGCGACGAACTGCTCGACCAGCTGATCGCCGGCGGGTACCTGCTGTGCGGCAACGCCGAGGAGGTCTGCGCCCAGGTCGAGGCCTACAAGAAGGTCGGCTGCGACCAGCTGGTGTTCGGCCTGCCCGTCGAGAACATGCACGTCGACGAGGTCTACGAGATGCTCGAGGTCTTCGGCGATCGGGTGATCCCCGAGCACGACACCGACCCGGAGCACTCGACCACCAGGTACCGGCGCAACGCCAAGCCGACCTTCCCGGCCTTCCAGTACCCGGTTGCCGACTTCGACATCAAGGTCCTCCCGCCGATCGCCCAGATCCCCCTCGGCTGACCCGCCGGCCCATCTCTCTCTCCCCCGCCCCCGCCGCCCACGCTCGAACTGGTCAGCGATTTCGGCGCATCGGCCTGGATTCCCTGACCAGTTCGAGCGTGGCGACCGCGTCGGCGGCGCGGCTGTCCTCTCGGGCGGTGTGGCCAACCGCTGGGAACTCGTCGCCGGGTATGCATCCGAACATCACTCCGTGATCTCGATCGCCGAGATGACCTCGCTGGGGGTGAGCGAGAGCACCCGCCGCGACTGGGTCGCGGCGAGTCGCCTCGACCGGATCGGGCCGCGGTCGTTCGCCATCTCCGGTTCGGAGGACACGTGGCACCGCCGCCTCGCCGGGGCGCTCGGCGATGTCGGACGCAACGGGTTCCTCGCAGGACGATCGAGCAGCCAGCTGTACGGGCTCGACGGCTTTGCCGGGGATGCCGTCGAGGTCCTCGTCCGGCGACCGCATCGGATGGTTCAGGCGACAGCAGTCGTCCGCTCGACTCGACGGCCGGTTCCTGCCAGCGATCTCCGCTGGGTCGACGGGCTCCGCTGCCTGACACCCGAGCGGACCATCCTCGACGCGCCGATCTTCGGGTTCGCCCGATCGGAGCTCGAGCAGGCCATCGACTCGGCGATTCGGCTTCGCCTCGTGTCCGAGAGCCGCCTCCGCCGCCGGGCCGCCGATCATCACCGTCCCGGGCTGCGCGGCGGTCGCCAGCTGCTGGACGCGCTGATCGACACCGGTGGGGAAAGCGCACTGGAGCGCCGCTTCCTGACCCTCGTCCGCCGAGGGGGCCTGCCCCGGCCGGCCACGCAACAGGTCGTCCGCAGCGGGCGCACCACGGTGGGTCGCGTCGACTTCGTGTTCCCTGGTGGTCTGGTCGTCGAGGTCACCGGCCACAGCACGCACGCCTCCCGAGCGCACCGCAACCGTGATGCGGAACGGGCCAACGACCTGACGGCCACGGCGCACCGTCGGACGCTGTGGTTCACCTACGAGCACGTCGTGTACGACCCGGCGTACGTCGTGGCCACCCTCCGTCGGTTCGTCGGCACGCAAGCTGCGTAACGAGGACTGACGCCCGACCTCCCCCATCGGACCGCTCTGGCGGCAGGTGGTCAGCGTTTCCGGTCTCCAGGGCCGGAAACGCTGACCAGTTCGAACGGTGGGCTGCTGGCGCCGGCGTCGGTGAGGGTGGCGCCGGTTTCCTATCGTGTCCGCCGTGTGCTTCTCGGTGACCTTCGAGGCCCGGACGAACGATGCGTCAGGGAACGACAAGGGGGACCCCGGCGCGACGTCGGTGTCGCCGAGCGCCATGTCCGGACCTGCATCCACCCCGACGGAGACTCGCTGAGATGACCACCGATCGCAATCGCTCACTGGCCGGCAAGGTTGCCGTGATCACCGGAGCGGCCCGCGGCCAGGGCGCTGCCGAAGCCGGACTGTTCGCCGACCACGGGGCCGCCGTGGTGGCCACCGATGTCCGCCCCGACGTCCACGAGGTGGTCGCCGGGATCGTCGCCGGGGGCGGGCGTGCCGTGGCGGTGGATCACGACGTCGCCGACCGCCGCGCCTGGGAGCGGGTCGCAGCGGCCGCGGTCGAGCACTTCGGCGGCATCGACATCCTGATCAACAACGCCGGGATCTACCGCAACACGCCGATCCTCGACACCACCGAGGACGTGTTCCGCCACGTGCTGGACATCAACCTGTTCGGTGCCTGGCACGGCATCCAGACCGTGGCCCCGTCGATGATCGGGCGAGGTGGCGGATCGATCGTCAACATCGCCTCGATCGCCGGCATCCGGTCGGTGCGCGGCGGATCGGCGTACGTGTCCTCGAAGTTCGCCCTGCGTGGACTGACCAAGGCGGCAGCGGCCGAACTCGGCCCGTCCGGCGTGCGAGTCAACGCGATCCTTCCCGGTGTCATCGACACGCCGATGACCGTCGATGCCCTGGCGGCCCGGCGCCATGGCATCGCCGAGGAGATCCCCCTGCGACGGGTTGGCGCGGCGGCTGACGTGGCCGAGTTGGCGCTGTACCTGGCCGGCGACGGTGCGGCGTTCATCGCCGGTGCCGACTTCGTCATCGACGGCGGCTCGACCGCCTGACCCTCCGCGACCGGCCGGAGCCCGCCCGGTACCGTCGCGCCGGTGAAGCAGATCGCCCACGACCTGGCCGGCAGTGGGCTGCTGCGCTGGTCGGCCGTGTGTGCGGTGGTGGCGCTGGTGATCGGGATCCCGCTGTCGCGCCGGCTGGAGCGCTCCTCGCTCGGATCGGTCCTGGCGCTCGCCGCGACGTTGGAGATCGTGGCGATCACCCTGATCGTGCGCGATCCGAACCTGTTCCATCGTGGCGCCCATCCGCCGCTGCGCGATGCGCTGACCTGGTGGCAGCAGGGCTGGACGAAGAACCACCTGTTCGACCCGCATCGCACCGAGTGGCTCCTCAACGTTGTCCTGTTCGCCCCGGCGGGGCTGCTGTGGACCACGCTCACCCGCAACGGCGTGCTCACCGCCGGCTGGCTGATGATCCTCTCGATCGTGATCGAGACGGTCCAGGCACTGACCGGCTCGGGAGTCGGTGACACGGCCGACCTGGCCGCCAACACGGTCGGGGCAGTCGTCGGCGTGGTGCTCGGGTTGATGTGGGTGGCGGCCAACGGCCACCACGAGCGAGTCTCTCCGACGGGCGCGCTCAGCGCGATCATCGGCCTGCTGGCCCTCGGCGTCGGCACGCTCGGCGTGGCTCGGGTGGTCCTCGATCGGCGCACCGACCACCTGCTCACCGAGGTGCGCACCCGCTTCGCCGGGATGACCAGCGTCGACATCCAGCCGTACGTCAACGCCGATGACACCGACGGAGCAACCTTCGACCAGCTGCTGGCGATGGTCCCGGTGCGCGCCGACTCGTTCCAGTACGGCGACGGCGGGCAGGTGATCGACATCCGCTACCCGCTGGGACTGCTCGGTGTGCACCGCTGCGTGTTCGCCCGGTTCACCCCGTCCGACGTCACGTTCCGCACGGGCAGCGGGACGGTCTGCACCATGTTCGGTGGTTGAGCCGCCGGACGCTCAGCGGAACTGCAGATCGACGGCATCGGCGGGGATCGTCACGGCGTGATCGTCGAGGAGATCGACAGTGCGGATCACCGACTTGCGAGCCGGGTCGACGACGACGATCGAGACCGCCGGGATCGAGGCGCTGGGCGTGCGCGGCCGGACGGCCACGAAGGCGATGTCGCCGCGAGCGGTGAGCGCCGCGACCTGGTCGGCCGGGAGACCGGCAGACGCCAGGAACGGCCCGGGATGGTCGAGGCGGACCACCCGGGTGGCCAGGTCGAGCCCGAAGGAGTGGAACGCCACCGCCCGGGTCGACGCCGGATCCCAGGAGGGCGTGAGCGTGGTGTCGTACCAGCGCACCGCAGCGGGGTCGTAGCGGATGCCACCCGACGACCCGTGCACCGGGTCGAGGTCGATCACCCGCCCGGCCGCGAACACCGTGGCCCGACCGACACCCGGCAGGGCCTGATTGGGCTCCCGCCAGACGTCCAGTCGCGGGTCGTAGCCGCTCGGACTGCCCTTGAACGTCACCAGCACCTGCGCACCGGTCCACAGCGGGGCGATGCCCGGCTGGGCCGCTTGGCTCCCCCCGATCGCCCGCCACCGGTCGGTGGTCGGGTCGTAGGCCGCCCCGTCGCCGTACAGCATCGGCGAGGAGCCCGGCGATCTCCCGCCGAGGACGAGCATCTCACCGTTGACGAACACGGCGTCCACGGCGCGTGCCCCGACCGGCGCCGCCGGCAGCACGCGCCACGCCCGAGTCCGCGGGTTGTAGGCCGCGCCGTCGCCGAGGGCCGAGTTGCCGGCATCGAAGCCACCCCAGATCAGCACCTCGGTGCCGGTCCAGACCACGGCGGCGTTGGTCCGCCCGGCGATCGGCGCCGCCGGCGCGGCCACGTAGGTGCCGTCACCGGTCAGGATCCACGCCCCGCCCGTCGCCGGCCAGACGAACAGTCCCTCCCCGGTCGCGATGTGGACCACGTCCTGCCCGCCTCGCCAGCTGCCGCCGCGAGTCCCACCGAGGTCGACGGGGTCGGCGGGGCCGGCGGGGTCGGCGGGGTCGGCGGGGTCGGCGGGGTCGGTTGTCTGCGGCGGGTCGGCGACGGTGCTCCAGCGGCCGGTGACCGGGTCGAGGATCGCGCCGAACGGCTCGGGCACCTGGCGCGTCGATCCGCCGAGGACGTACACCCGTCCGGCAGCGGACGCCACCAGCGCACCCGGTCGAGGTCCGAGCGGGGAATCGGGCAGCCGTCGCCAGCTGCGTCTCGCCGGATCGTACGCCGACGAGCGGCCGGAGTCGTCGAGCATCTCCAGACCGTCGTGGCCGTCGGAGCCGGCCTGGCTGCCGACCCCGCCGTAGGCGACCACCTCCGTTCCGGTCCACACCGCCGTCACGCCGAAGCGCGGTCCGAGCGGGTTGTCGCCGATGGGCACCACGGCCGGGCTGGCGGTCGGGTCGACCGGCGCACCGGCGAACGGCAACGTGGCGCGGTCGATGGCGAAGCCACCCACGTCCGCCTGCCACGAACCGAGCAGCAGGATCTCGTTGCCGGTCCACACCGGGTTGGCCTCACCCCACTGATCGCCCTCCGAGCAGCAGTCGGTGTCGACCCAGGTGTCCGACGTGGTGTCGAAGGCCACGCTCCCAGCCTTGGCAACCGCGACCAGCAAGGTATCGGCCATCACGCCGCGGAAGCCGGGGTGATACGGGCCGGGGGGCAGGCTGCGCCAGGTGAGCGTGTCGGGGCGGAACGCCGCGGCGGCGCTGCCGTTCGGGTACAGCACCTCCAGCCCGTCCCACACGCCCGGCCCGCTGACCCGGGCGGCCAGCGGATCATCTGCCGCCACCCGCCAGGTCCCGGCGGTCACGTCGAGCACGGCGGTGCGCGAGCCGCGCACGACGACGGCAGCGGACGCCGCGCCAGGGTCGGCGGCGGCATCGGAGCCGGCGGCCATCGACAGCCCGTCTGGCGCGGCGATGGCGGTCCACGTGCTGTGCGCCGGGTCGAGCCACACCGGGACCCCTCCGATCGGCCAGAGGAACAGTCGGTCGCCGACCACGGCAGCGGGGGTCGAGGCATCGATCCGCTGGCCGGCGATCGCCACAGTGGTGCTCCGGCTGGTGGCCGGGTCCAGGGCGATCGCCTGCCACCGATCGTTGCCGGGGAGGTAGCTGGCACCGAGCGGCTCGTCTCGGTTCACGGGGGCGACGGGCGAACCACCCAGCACCACCAGTCGGTCCCCCACCCAGCGCACCAGCGGATCTCGGCGCACACCGAGCGGCGAGCGGGCGAGCACCCGCCAGGTGGAGGTGGCGGGCGAGTACGCCGCGGCATCGCCGACGGGGACATCGACGGGGGCGTCCACGGGAACGTCCACGGGACCGCCGGCGGCGACGGTGCCGGCGACGGGGCGTCCACCGGCGCGACCGCTGCCGAAGCCGCCGTAGGCGATCGCTTCGGTCCCGGTCCACACGACGGCGGCCCCCTGGCGGAGACCGAGCGGGTTCGCCGGCAGACGACGCCACGTGCTGCTCGGGTTCGTCGGCACCGCCGGCCCGGGGGCCGTCCCCGACGTGGTCGGCTCGGACACCACACGACCGTGCGCGGTGTGCCCACGACGGTTCACCACCCATCCCCCGCCGATCCCCGCCACCAGCACGATCAGGGCGGCGGCGGCACCTCCCGCCGCCGTGAGCGGGCGGCGGATCCTCGGGCGACCGGACGCCGCACCCGCGGCGACGATCACCGACTCGGTGCTGGCGACGTGCTGTTGGTCGACCGTGGCGAGGTGGCGCCGAAGGCGTGCGCCCAGCTCGGCCGCTCCGCGTTCCTCGGGAGTGTTGCTGGTGCGGTCCGGGAGATTCACCGTCATGTCCCCTCTGGAGCTCCGAGCAGCGGGCGGAGTTGCTCCAGCGCTCGGGACAGCTGCGATTTCACCGTTCCCGCGGAGATCCCGAGTGCCTCGGCGATCTGGCCCTCGCTGAGGTCGTCGTAGAAGCGCAGCACGACCACCGCCCGGCGGCGTGGTGCCAGCCGAGCCAGTGCCCGCATCGTCCGGTCGCGCTCGTCGTACTCCGTCGGATCGGCCCCGGCCGGGCGCAGCCAGTTGAGGGCCACGTGGTCACGACGCCGGGCGAGGGCGACCCGCCGGCCCCACCGACCCAGCTGGCGGACCATCGTCGTGCGCAGGTAGGCAACCGGCTGGCGAACCCGCCCGGCGCGCCACGCCGGCAGCGCCGCGGCCAGTGCCTCGGCCAGCAGGTCGTCGGCGTCGTGCCGCGACCCGGCCAGCAACCGGGCCAGCCGCTGCAACCGGACCAACTCGGACCCCAGGGCGGCGACCAACCCGTCGACCGCCACCTCGGCGCGCCCGGCCGCGCCCACCCCGCCCGGCATCACGGCGAGCCCGGCCGCGCCCTCGTCGCCCGGCATCACGCCCGGCACGTCGCCCGCCACGTCGCCCCGTCCGGCATCCGCCTCCCGGTCGGGCTGCATGCGTTCGCCCCCCTGGGCGCGGAACCGTGCGCCATCGGCAGATTGCGCGCCCATGGGCGCGGCATCTGCCGTATCGGGGTGGGTCGGGGCGTCGGGGTGGGTCGGGGCGTCGTGCGCCGGTCGCCGCGCCGGGGGGTGGCCGGCGGCGGCAGAGGCATCCACGAGGGATCAGAGCCCTAGGTCGGGCCGGGGGTTGCCTCGCCGGGGCCGGCCGGCGCGGGGCCCAGCGCGGCCGCCAGGGCACGGAACGCCGCGCCACGGTGCGAGCGGGCGTGCTTGTCGGCCTCGGACATCTCGGCGAAGGTTCGCCCATCGCCGTCATCGGGAACGAACAGCGCGTCGTAGCCGAAGCCACGCAGGCCTCGCTCCATCACGGCGATCTGCCCGCGGCACTCACCGGTGGCCGACACCTCCGCGCCGTCCGGCCACACCACCATGGCGACGGTCCGGAACGACGCCGCCCGGCCCGGACCCTCGGCCACGCCGGCCAGGGCATCGAGCAGCTTGGCCCGATTGGCCAGCGGGTCGGCCAGATCCCCGGCGTACCGGGCGGTGTGCACCCCCGGCGCACCGTCGAGGGCGTCGACGAACAGCCCGGTGTCGTCGGCCACGGCCGGCAGGCCGGTGGCACGAGCGACGGCGGCCGCCTTGAGCCGGGCGTTGCCCGCCAGCGTGTCGGCGTCCTCGACGACGTCAGGCACGTCGACCGGGCGGGCCAGCAGCTCCCAGGCGCCGCCGAGCAACTCGTCGAACAGCGTCTGGATCTCGGCGACCTTGTCCGGGTTGGCCGAGGCGCACACCAGTTGGCGACGGGTGCCCGCCGCGGCGGGGCCGGCCGGGGCGGCGATCATCGCCGCAGGCTTCGCGGCGCTGGCGGCTCGGCGATCATCTCGGCTTGCAGGTCGAGGATCTCGGTCAGCCCGACGGTGGCCAGACCGAGCAGGGCGTCGAGCTCCGGTCGGCTGAAGGCCATGCCCTCGGCCGTGCCCTGGACCTCGACGAAGCGCAGCTCACCCGGCGGTGTGCCCGGCCCGGCTCCCGACCCGAGCACGACGACGTTCATGTCGACCTCGGCCGTGGAGTCCTCGACGTACGGCAGGTCGAGCACGGGCTGACCGCCGACGATGCCCACGCTGATGGCCGCGCACCGGGAGTGCAGGGGGTGCTTCGAGATGGCCTGGTTGTGGACCAGTCGGCTCAGGGCATCGTGCAGCGCCAGGTAGCCGCCGCAGATGCTGGCGGTGCGCGTCCCCCCGTCGGCCTGGAGCACGTCGCAGTCCACGGTGACCTGCCGCTCGCCGAGGGCGCGCATGTCGCACGAGGCACGCAGCGCCCGCCCGATCAGCCGCTGGATCTCCACGGTGCGGCCGCTCTGCTTGCCCTTGGCCGCCTCGCGGGCGATGCGCTCGGGCGAGGCACCCGGGAGCATCGAGTACTCGGCGGTCACCCAGCCCTTGCCGGTGTTGCGCATCCAGCGGGGGACGTCCTCGTCGATGGACGCGGTGCACAGCACCCGGGTCCGCCCGAAGCTGACCAGGCAGCTGCCGGCGGCCATCTCGGTGTAATCGCGCTCGAAGCTGATCGGGCGCAGCTCGTCGGCGGCGCGTCCGTCGGGGCGGGTCATCGGGGAGTCCCTTCGTGATCGTGGTGATCGTGGTGATCGTGGTGATCGTGGTGATCGTGGTGATCGTGGTGATCGCCGGTCGGCGGGTGCCAGCGGGTGGCGTGGGACAGCTCCGGACCGAGCAGGCGGCCACCCAGGTCGGCGAACCAGGCGATGTCCCCACTGGACAGGAACAGGTGGCGCCCCTCCGCCGGACCCTCGTCCACCGGGCGCAGCAGACCGGCGGCGGCCAGCACCTGGCGCGTGGCGAAAGCAGTCTCGTCGGCGGAGGACACCAAGGTCACCGGATGGTGGTGACCGCCGTGGCGCGGAGCGTTGACCACCTCGCCGATCACCCGGGCCAGGTACGGGTAATGCGTGCAGCCGAGCAGGAGGGCGTCGACGTCGGCGGCAACGATCGGCGCCAGCAGCCGCTCGACGAGGATGGTGATCTCCGCCCCACTGGTCTGGCCGCGCTCGACGAACTCGACCAGCCCGGGGCAGGCCGCCGCGGTGAGCGTGACCGGCGCACCCGCTGCGCCGGCGACCGCGGCCACCGCCCGGTCGTAGGCGCCCGAGCCGATCGTGCCGACCGTGCCGATGACGCCGATCCGGCCGGACTCGGTGGTGCGCACCAAGGCCGTGGCCCCCGGCTCGATCACGTCGATCAGCGGCACGGGCAGCTCGTCGCGCAGCACGTCGAGGGCCGCGGCCGCGGCGGTGTTGCAGGCCACCACGATGGCCTTGGCGTCGTACTCCTTGACCAGGCTCCAGGCGATCTCCCGGGCGAAGGCACGAACCTCGTCCTGCGGTCGCGGCCCGTACGGGTAGCGGCCGGTGTCGCCGACGTAGACGAGATCCTCGTGCGGCAGCAGGTCGATCACGGCCCGGGCCACGGTGAGGCCGCCGAAGCCACTGTCGAACATGCCGATCGGGCGCTCCATGCCGGATCCAGGCTACTGGTGGGCCACCAACCCGCTCACGGCCACCGACCCACCGACGGCGACGACCCGGCCGATCGACCAGGCCAGGACGTAGGCACCGCTGTTGCTCGCCAGATGGGCCAGCATGGTGCTCACCACGCTGCGGCTGCGATATCGCAGCCAGCTGAACCACAGCCCGACCAGCACGGTGCCGAGGACGGCGGCCACCACCGAGACGATCCGGCCGTCCGCGCTCCGGCCGAAGGCCGATTCGACGGTGGCGTTGGAGCGGGCCAGGCCGAGGGCCGGGAGGACGTGCCACAGGCCGAACAGCACGGAGGAGAACGCTGCGGCGCGAGCGACCCCCCAGCGAACCGCGACGAGCGCCGGCACGACGGAGCGGAAGGCGACCTCCTCCAGCAGCACGGTCCCCAGCGGGATCCGCACCAGCGGGTGGTACAGCAGCGACCCCCATCCGCCGGACACCCGCCCGTCGCGGAAGGCGTCGGCGGTCAGCGGCAGGAACGCGCCGATCACCAGCCCGAGGACGGTGAGACCGGCGAGCACCCGTCCCCACTGCCAGCCGCGGCGCCACTCCACCCACCCGAGCTGGTGGCGGCTGACCCGCCCGTGGGCGATCGTCACCAGTCCGGCGACCACCGCCAGGTTCCACGGCACGTACGCCCAGTTGGGCAGCACCCGGTTGGACATGACGTTGGCGACCACCAGCAGCCCCACCGCCCAGCACGCCCCCCGGCGGGCTGCCGTCCCCCGATCCGGAGCGGGCGCTGTCGTACGCTCGCCCGGACGGCTCGACGCAACGACCGCACGCAT
The DNA here is from genome assembly GCA_029782355.1 of Actinomycetes bacterium. Classification (GTDB taxonomy): domain Bacteria; phylum Actinomycetota; class Acidimicrobiia; order Acidimicrobiales; family Ilumatobacteraceae; genus JAKOUY01. The sequence continues at coordinate 154,460 of JAKOUY010000040.1, read as the reverse complement.
GACGAAGGGAGGGTACCGGTGGCCAGCACGACCTCGGTGGGTGGGCGCAACCGGTATGTCGACTTCCTCCGGGGATTCAGCCTGCTGGTGGTGGTCGCCTGGCACTGGGTGTTCACGATCATCCGCTGGAGCGATGACGGCCCGCACGCCACCAACCCGATCGGCTTCACCAGCGGGCTGTGGATGGCCACCTGGCTGCTCCAGGTGATGCCGCTGTTCTTCTACGTCGGCGGCTACGGGCACCTGATGGCCTGGGAGCGAGCCCGCCGGCGCGGCGATCGTCTCGGCCGCTTCGTCCGGCGACGGCTGCGCGCCCTGGCCGTGCCGGCGCTGGCGCTGCTCGGCGTGTGGATCGTCCTCGGCACCATCCTCGGCAACGTCTTCGACCTGCACTGGATCGGCCGGGCCGTGCTCCTGGTGGTCAGTCCGCTGTGGTTCATGGCGGTCTACCTGCTGCTGGTGGCGCTCCTGCCGGTCGCCCTGTGGTTGCACCGCCGCTTCGACACCATCGTGCTGGTCTGGCTGGCGGCCTTGGCCGGCGCCGTCGACATCGCCCGCTTCCGCTCCCACTGGGACTGGCTGGGGATGGCCAACATGGTGCTGGTCTGGGGGCTGTGCCACCAGCTGGGGTTCTTCTACGAGCGCATCGTCGAGGCCCGCCGGCGGACCGATTGGACCATGCTGTGGGCCGGGTTGGCCGGGCTCGGCGGCCTGGTGTTCAGCGGGTTGTATCCCGGCTCGATGGTCGGGGTTCCCGGCGAGCGCTCGAACATGGCCCCGCCGACCGTGTGCATCGTCGCCCTCGTCTTCTTCCAGGCGGGCGTCGCCGAGATCCTCCGGCCGCGGCTCGAGCCACGCCTGGCGGTGGACGGTCGGCTGCGCTCGTTCACCGAGCGCATGCAGCGGTTCTCGATGCCCCTGTTCCTGTTCCACACCACCGGCATGGCCCTCTACCTGGCGCTGGTCTACGCCATCCGTGGCCGCAGCAACGAGCCCGTCCAACCCGATCTCGGCTGGTGGCTGAGCCGCCCGCTAGCGTGCATCGGCCCGCTCGTCGTCACCATCCCGGTGATCTGGCTGTTCGGCCGCCGATGGACCCGTGAGCCGCCGCCGGCCACGGTGCCGGCCCGATGAGCCGGGCCCGCTGAGCCGGCGACGGACCGGCGACGAGACCGGAGACGAGATCACATGCTGCTTGCCACCGTGCTCGCCCTCACCGCGGCGGTGATGCACGCCGGATGGAACCTGGCCGTCAAGCAGAGCGGCGACCGGTTCATCGCCCTGTGGGGCCAGTTCGCCATGGCCGGCGTGATCGGCGCGGTCATCGTGGTCGTCGTCGAGGTGGTCACCGAGGTCCTCGGCATCGGCGCTGGCGGTGCCGGCCCCCGGCCGGGGTTCGGGGGGGTCGGTGCTGCAGGGTGGGCCTGGGCCGGTGTCAGCGCGCTGGCCCACATCCCGTACGGCCTCGGCCTCGTGGGCGCCTACCGCCGCGGCGACTTCTCGTTGACCTACCCCATCGCTCGTGGCGCCGGAGCGGTGCTGGCCAGCGTCGGCGGGGTCGTCATGCTCGGCGACCGGTACCGCGCATGGGCCGTGCTGGGTCTGGTGATCTGCGCGCTCGGCGTGCTCAGCCTCGGCAGCGGTCGGGCGCCGGGGATCGGTCACGCCCTCGTCGTGTCGGCGGCCATCGGCGTGTACTCCGTCGTCGACGCCCACGCCATCCGCTCCACCCACTCGCCGTGGTACGCGGCGGCGTCGCACGTCGCCGTGGCGGTGAGCCTGACCACCGCCGGGATCGCCCTCGGCCGAGGTCGGGACATGGTCGGCGCGCTGCGCGCCAACTGGGTGCGGTTCACGGCGTTCGGCTGCGTCGTCGGTGGCACCTACGCGCTGGTCCAGGTGGCCTTCCGCCTGGCCCCGGTCGGCTACGTCACCAGCCTGCGCGAGTCCAGCGTGGTGATCGCCGCCGTGGTCGGGGTGACGGTCATGCACGAGACCAGCACACGGCGCGGCCGAGCGCGCATCCTCAGTGCGGTGGTCATGGTCGCCGGCCTGGTGATCCTGGTGGCCGGCATGTGATCGCTCAGTGGCGCGTGCCGCGGCGCACGACGATGCCGACCGACGTGGTCACGTGGGCGGCCAGCGCCAGCTTGAGGTGCAGCGGCGTGTACGGCGGGGTGTCGACGTGCACGTCGAGCACCGAGTCACCCTGGCCGACCACCAGATCGTCCACCTCGTGGCCACGCTCCCGCAGACGGTCGATCAGCTCGGCGAGATCGGACGGTCGGAACAGCACCGTCCCGCCGGTGTCGATGGTCCGCTCGCCGGGCGAGAGCTTCAGCTCGGTGGTGTGCACGCCCACCCCTCCCGGGCGCAGCGTGGTCTCGACCGCGTCGACCACGAAGTCCAGGCCGCGTTGGATCGACCCGAGGTGCTCGAACGCACATGCCGACCAGTGGAAGTCGAAGCCGGTCAGCCCAGCCCGTTCGGCGTCGATGTCGTTCATGTCGCACACCCGGTGCTGGACGTGGCGGCGGACGACGGCGTCGGGTGCGATCGACGGGTCGAGCAGCTGGTCGATCGAGGTCGATCGCTGGTTCCCGGCGTCCCACTCGGCTGCCGCGCCGTCGGTGGCGACGACGTCGATGCCGAGCATCGCCAGCGCCGCGGGCAGCCGCTCGGTGCCGACCCCGAAGCCGAGCCCCCGCCGGCCTGGCTCGAGCATCCCGTGGATCTCCAGGTGATGGAGGATGAAGACCCACTCCCACAACTTGCGGTGGTAGCGAGGCGACTCACCGATCAGCGCAGCCAGGGCCCGGAACCGGGGATGCTCGATGTCGGCGGCGACGGGCGTCGAGGCCGCCATGAACGGGGCGTCCGGGCCCGGCGCCGGTCGGCCGCCGTGGCCGTCACCAGAGCTCGCCCCGCCACCCTGGAGCATGGCCAGCCGGGCGTCGTGCTCCGGGCGGGCGATCCGGGCGATCTCCTGGCGGGTCGCGTCGAGTTGTCCGGCCAGACCGTCGACCTCGGCGGCGAGGTCGGCCCGCACCTGGAACCAGCGACGCGTGCGGCGCACGACCCGGCGCACCCGCCATGGGACTCGCACCCGCCGATGCCCCCGTCGAGCCTGGTCGGTGCTGGTCATGGCCCGACAACGTAGACGGATCGGCGTCGATCGCCCTCGATGCCCGGCGACGTTGTTCGCGACGTTGTCCTGCGTCGATGTCCTGCGTCGATCAGAAGTAGATGATCTGCTCGGCGGCTTGCTCGGCGGCGTCGAGGTCGTCGGTGTAGGCGCCGGTGGACAGGTACTTCCATCCGCCGTCGCTGACGACGAACACGATCGTGGCCGACGACCCGGCGGGCACCTCGGCCGCCACCTTGGCCGCACCGGCCAGCGCCGCGCCGGCGCTCAGCCCGGCGAACACCCCGGCATCGGCCACCAGCCGGCGGGCCCACTCGATGGACTCGCGCGGGCGCACCACCCGCTTGCGATCGAGCAGCTGGCGCCCACCCCAGGACTCGAACACCGGCGGGATGTAGCCGTCGTCGAGGTTGCGCAATCCCTCGACCCGCTCGCCGATGGGCGGTTCGACGGCGACCACCTGGATGGCCGGGTTGCGTTCCTTCAGGTATCGCCCGGTGCCCATCAGGGTGCCACTGGTGCCCAGCCCGGCGACGAAGTGGGTGATCTCCGGGCAGTCCCGCCAGATCTCCGGACCGGTGCCGAGATAGTGGGCCATCGGGTTGGCCTCGTTGGCGTACTGATACAGGAAGCACCACTCCGGGTGCTCGGCTGCCAGCTCCTGGGCCCGGCGGACGGCCCCGTTGCTGCCCTCCTCGCCCGGCGTCAGGATCAGCTCGGCGCCGAAGATCTGCAGCATCTGGCGACGCTCGACGGACACGCTGGTCGGCATGACGATCCGGATCGGATGGCCGCGCAGGCGGGCGATGGCCGCCAGGGCGATGCCGGTGTTGCCCGACGAGGGTTCGAGGATCGGCTGGCCGGGCCGCAACGAACCGTCGGCCTCGGCGGCGACGATCATCTGCTTGGCGATGCGGTCCTTCACCGAGCCGAACGGGTTCTGCCCCTCCAGCTTGGCCAGGAGTCGGACCGCCGGGTTCGGCGACAGAACGCTGACGTCGACCAGTGGGGTGTTCCCGATCAGGTCGAGGATCGTGGCCTGCCGGGACCGAGTCCCCAGCGAACTCCGAGTATCTGGATCGATTTGGTCGGCTATAGGCCTCAGCGTAGCGGGGTGACCACGATCGAGGACTCCCGGACCGGTGCCGCCGCGTCGGTGGCGACGATCCGGTACGACCGGACCTCGGCCACGGTGCGGCGCAGCCCGACGATCACGTAGTGCCAGGACGGATCGGGCGCCTCGGCGACGTCCGTCGGGCTCGGGAAGGGCTCGGTGTGGGTGTGGCTGTGCATCACCCCGATCACCGCCTGGCCGGCGGACTCGGCGGCCCGCTCGGCGCGCAGCAACTCCACCGGCGGGATGCGGTACACCCGGGCCGACGCGGCAGCGTTCGTGCAGGGCACGAACCCGGTGACCGAATCGCCCGAGTCGCCCGAGTCGCCCGAGTCGCCCGGGCCGGGCCGGCCGGGGCGGCCGATCAGCAAGCCGCAGGCTTCCAGCGGGTCGGCCGTCGCGGCGTGGGCGACCATCTGGTCGACCACCTCGGCGGGGATGTGCAGGGTCTCGGCGCTCACGGTGGTCGTGGCGGGCTCGCCGGGGGCCATGGCCGGCAGGGTACCGGCCTCGGCCCGGGGCGGGAGACGCCGAGTCCCCGCGCCGCCCACGACAGCTACCCTGAGCGCCCCATGTCCGCAGCCCGCAGCGCCACCCCCGGACCCGGCGGTCCACGCACCGTCGTGGCGTCCAACCGGCGCGCCCACCGGGACTACGCGGTGCTCGACACCATCGAGACCGGCATCGTCCTCCAGGGCAGCGAGGTCAAGGCGATCCGCGAGGGTCAGGTCAAGCTGGCCGACGCCTACGCCCGGGTGATCAACGGGGCCGTGTGGCTCGACGGCGTGCACATCCCGCCCTACCAGTTCGCCCACGGCATCGGCGCCCACGATCCCGACCGGGCCCGCAAGCTGTTGCTCCACCAGCGCGAGATCGACCGACTGGCCGCGCGCATCCAGACCGAACGGCTGGCGCTGATCCCGCTGTCGATCTACTTCCGCGGCGGGCGGGTCAAGGTCGAGTTGGGCATCGCCCAGGGTCGGCGCAAGGCCGACAAGCGCCAGGCGCTGGCCGAACGCGACTCCAAGCTGGAGATCCAGCGAGCCCTCGGCCGCCAGGCCAAGGGCCACGATCAGGCCGTCGGGCGGGGGTCGGCGGGGTCGTAGACGCGTCGGCCGTCGAGGGTGTGCACGGTGAGGCCGTCACGGGCCAGCAGGTCGAGGCTGACCTCGACCCGACCGGTGTGATCGGTCGGGCAGCAGCACAGCGCCACCGCCGCTTCGACCATGGCCTCGAGCGGTTCGATCTGATCGGCACGCAACGACCCACGCATGACCGCCTCGGCGCCCTCCGACAGCACCGCGGCACGCGGCTCGACGGTGTTGACCCGGATGCCGGTGCCGTACAGCTCCGCCGCCAGCGCGCCGGTGATCCGGTTGAGGGCGGCTTTGGTGCTGCCGTAGACGCCGAAGGTCAGGGCCACCCCATCGGTGCGGAAGGGTGGCCCTTCGGGGTGGCGGGCCGAACCGCTGGATACGTTGACGATCCAACCCTCGCCGGCGGCGACCATGGCCGGGATCACTGCCTGGGCCAGGTCGATCGGGGCGTGCACGTTGACCTCGTACATCATCCGCCGGCGGCGCAGCGGGTAGTCGCCCACCGGCCCGTACACCGCCGCGGCGGCGTTGTTCACCAGGATCTCGATCGGTCCGCCGAGTGCCTCGGCGGCCCGCTCGACCAGGGTGGCCCGGTCGTCGGCATCGGCGAGGTCGGCGGCGATCGCCACGACGGCGCCCCGCTCGGGCCCGTCGCCCGTCACGGCCGCTGGCGCACCCGGCTCGGTCAGGGCGCGCAGTCCACGCAGCCGGGCCACCGTCTCGCGCAGGCTGCCGGCCAGGTGATCGTGGTGCTCGACGGTGCGGGCGGTGACCGCCACGCTGGCGCCCTCCGCGGCGAGGCGCTCAGCGATGCCGACCCCGATGCCGCGGCTGGCGCCGGTGACCAGCGCCCGGCGACCGGCGAACCGTGCGCTCATCGTGCGCTCATCGTGCGCTTGACGTCCGGTCACGTGCGGTGACGTCCGGTCATGTCCGGTCACGACCGCTCCCCCACCGGCACCCGGCGATCGCCCGACTCGTACGGCGTGGCCGTGGTGTCGGTGACGAAGCGGGCCAGCAATGTGGCGAACTGGGCCAGCTCGGCATTGGACCAGTGGCGCAGGGCCCGTTGCAGTTGGGCCATGCGCACCGAGTCGAGGGCCTCGACGGCGTCGCGGCCGGTGTCGGTGGCAGCCAGCACGACGCTGTTGCCCGGCCCGCTGCGCCGGCTGAGCAGCCCGGCGCGTTCCAGCGACGGGAGCTGGCGGCTGACCGCGCCGGCATCCATGCGCGCTCGGCGGGCGACCTCGCCGGCGGTGGTGGCGCCGTCGAGGGCCACGACGCGCAGGACCTGCATCTCCTGCGCCCCGAGGGGCACGTCGGCCGCGGTGGCCGCCAGGGCGTAGGTCCGCCGGCTGTTGGTCAGCCGGTTGAGCCGGCCGATACCGCCGAGGACGGACTCGAGGGCGTCGTCACGGGCGCTCATGCCCGGCTCGCCGTCGCTCCGGGGCGGCGCATGAACTCGTCGAGCGTGTCGCCGATGTAGGCGCACCCGGCGTCGTCGATGGCGTGGTTGCAGGGCAGGATCAGGCCGGTCTCCATGATCCGGTCGGCGTTGGCCAGCCCGCCCGCCGCCACCCGGTGAGGGACGTGGCGGAACGCCGGTTGGCGGGTGGCGTTGCCGGTCCAGACCATGCGGGTGTCGATGCCACGCTGCTCCATGAACACCTGGAACTCGGCGCGCCGGACCTGGCTGGCCGGGTCGATGAGGATCGGGAACATGTGCCACGCCGTGTCCACGCCGGGCGTCAACCGCGGCAGGGTGAACACGTCCGGGTAGGCCGCGAAGCGCTCGCTGAGCAGCTCGTAGTTGCGCTTGCGGCGGGCCAGGTTGGCGCCGAGCTTGCGCATCTGGACCACCCCGAACGCCGCCGACAGCTCCGACGGCTCGAAGTTCCAGCCGACCTCGTCGAAGATGAACAGGTCGTCGTACTCGATGTCGGGCCGGATCTCGGGCCGGTTCTCGGGCCGGTTCTCGGGCCGGCCGGCGGGCACCGCGCCGGTCCCGTTGCCGTCCCCGCTGCCGTTCCCGTTGCCGTGGGTTCCGCCCAGCTTGCTGAAGAACCGGGTGTCGCCCTTCTGGCTGCCGAACAACTTGACCTCGCTGCGGCGCCCCCAGCGGCGCAGCAGCAGGGCCCGATCGATCAGCTCGGTGTCGTCCAGGCAGATCATCCCGCCGGTCCCGGCGGCCGTGATGATGTGGCTGAGGGCGAAGCTGGTCAGCGAGACGTCTGCCCGGGCGCCCGTCGGCGTGCCGCGCAGCGTGGCGCCGAGGCAGTCGCAGCTGTCCTCGATGACCGTCAGGCCGTGGCGGTCGGCGATCTCGCGGATCACGTCCCAATCCGGGCAGTTGCCGATCAGGTTCGGCGCCAGGATCGCCCGGGTCCGTGGCCCGATGGCCCCCTCGATCTGGTCGGTGTCGATCTGGTACGTGTCGGCGACGACGTCGACGAAGACGGGGGTGACTCCCGCCCGGACCATCGGGGCGATGTCGGTGCTGAAGGTCACGGCCGCGGTGACGATCTCGTCGCCGGGCTGCGGCCGGAGCAGCTCGACGGCGAGGTACAGCGCCGACGAGCCGGAGTTGACCATGACGCCGCGGCGCTTGGCGAAGGTCTCGGCAACCAGCCGCTCCATCTCGCGGACGTGCTTGCCGATGCGCAGGGCGGTCGGACCGCCGTTGAGCACGGCGAGCACGGCGTCGATCTCCTCCTGGTCGTGGACGCTGCCGGCGTAGTCGATGCGGTTCACGGGTCGGCGCGCTTCCGCTCAGCGCATGAACGCCGGGCTGGTGGCGCCGGCCGGGGCGTCCTGGCGGGTGGCCACCTCCCCCACGGTCGGGCCGAACTGCCGGCCGAGGGGATCCAAGGCGTCGAGGTCGAAGCCGTAGACATCGGCGATGTTGACGCTGAGCAGCTTGCGCATCTCGTCGGGCGTGAAGTCGTAGAACGCATAGCTCAGCGACTCCTTGGAGAACGGCGAGGTGGCTTCGTGATGCGGGTAGTCGCTCCCCCACATCACCCGGTCGCCGTAGAGCTCGGTGATCTGGCGGATCGCCAGTGCCTCGTCGCGTCCGGGGAAGCTGGCGCCGATCCAGCAGTTGCGGGCGAAGTACTCGCTGGGCTTCATCGACAGTGGCGTGTCGGTGGCCGCGCCGAGCTCGCCGACCCGCCCCTTGGCCATCTGCGCCCCGATGTGATCCATGCGCTCCAGCACCGGCAGCACCCAGCCGGAGCCCTGCTCGGTCATCACGAACTTGAGGCCCGGGAACCGCTCGAACACGCCGGACATCACCAGGTGCCACAGCGCCCGGTTGGCGTAGAAGCCGGCTTCGAGGACGTAGATCACGGTGGAGATCGTGTACTTGCCGAAGTTGGGCACACCGGTGGCTCCGCTGTGGTGGGTGAGCACCAGACCGGTCTCCTCCACGGCCCGCCAGATCGGGTCGTAGTTCGGCGAGTACAGCGGTTCGATCCACGGGGTATCCGGGGAGACCCCGGGCAGCAGGATGCCCTTCATGCCGTGCTCGGCGGCCCAGTGGACGCCCTCGACGGCCAGGTCGATGTCGTTCAGGAAGATCTGCCCGAGCCCGGCGCGTGCCGCCGGGTCGACGGCCACGAAGTCGACCAGCCAGCGGTTGTGGGCCATGACGCCGGCGAGGCGCCGCTCGAAGTCCTCCGGCCTGGGTGCCGGAGCGATGGTCGAGCCGGTGGGGAAGAACGGCGGCACGGTGTTGGGGAACACCACCTCGCCGACGGTCCCGTCCTCGTGCAGCTCGCGGATCCGCCGCTCGTTGTCCCAGTTGCGCGTCCGGCCGTCGTCCTGGAGGTCGCGGAACGGGTTCTTGTACTGACCGCGCCAGGCGTCGAACTCGTCACGCCACTCCGGGGCGAGGTACTCGCGGTAGGTGGCGTGGTTGGCCCCGGCGTGGCAGTCCGCCGAGATCATCGTGTAACGCGAGCGCTCGGTGGCGGTGGCGTCGGGTCGGGCGGCGCGGGCATCCGGGGCGAGGGTGGCGGTGTCAGACATGCCGACATCCTAGCGCCACTCTTGACTGAGTCAAGTGTTGACCAAGTGTTGAGGAAGTGTTGACCAAGCGTTGACGAAGCGTTGACGAAGCGTTGACGAAGCGTCGACCACGTGTCGACCACGTATCGACCGGGAGTCGACGCAGCTTCGATGAGCGTCGACGAGGCGTGGGCGAGGCGTGGGCGAGGCGTCGACGAAGCGTCGACCACGATCCACCTGACTGCTGCCAGGCGTGTGCGGTGGCCGCAGGCCGCGCCGGACGGCGGGCGCGAACCCGCTCGCGCCAGGCGACGTATCAGCGGTCGATGTCGTCGCCTCTACGAGCCATGATCAGCGGGCGGGGCGGGAGCGGCAGGCGCGTCGAGACTCGTGGGCGTCGGGGGTGCAAGGCATGCCCGTGATGATCGCCCTCGCCGCGGCGCTGCTCTTCGGTGTCGGCGACTTCTGTGGCGGGCGAGCCGCCCGCACCCAGACGGCGTGGCGAGTCGCGGCGATCGGCGAGACCGGCGCTGGCGTGGTGGCCATGCTGCTCCTGCTGGCGGTCGGCCTCGCTGGTCACGATCCGTTGCCGACGTCGATCGCCAGCCGGGCGACGGCCATGGCCGTGCTGGCCGGGATCGTCGGGGCGATCGGGCAGGCGCTGCTCTATTGGTGCCTGTCTCGCGGGGCGATGGCCGTGGTGGCCCCGCTCACCGCCGCCGTGGCCGCTCTGATCCCGGCGCTGGTCGGGCTGGCCGGCGGCGAGCGACCAGGTCCGGCCGGGCTGACGGGGATCGCCGTCGGATGCGTCGCCGTGGCCCTGGTCAGCAAGGCGATGCACGATCACGCGGTGCGGTTCACGTCGCCCATGGTGGTGGCCGGGGCGCTGACGGCGGGCGCCTGCTTCGGGTCGATGTTCTCGTTCGTCCACGGCTTCCCCGCCGGGCACGAACTGTGGACGGTGGCGCTGACCCGGGTCGGTGGCGCGCCGATGATGTGGCTCTTCGTCGCCGCCAACGCCCGAGCCACGACGGGCGCCCGTGCCCGCAGCACGGAACCCGCCGGTGCGGGCTGCGCCGACACCGGCCTCCTCGCCAATGCCGCCACCGCCACGGCCGCCACCGCCACGGCCGCCACCGCCGCTGCTGCTGCCGCCGCTGCCGACCCCAGGCTGCGGGCACTCGTCGAGCCGGGACGGGCGGTTGCACGGATGGTGGTGCTTCAGCCGGATGCAGCAGCAGCAACGCTCGCCGCGGCAGCGGTCAATGGGCGAGCCACGACTCGGCGACCAACCGGTCCGCAGCTCGCCGGAGTCGCCGGACTCTCCGTCAGCGTCGCCGGCTTCCGATCCGTCTCACCGTCGGTCCCGCGGTCGGTCCCGCAGTCTGTCCCGCGTTCCGTCGCGCGTTCCGTCTCGCGGTCCGTCTCGCGGTCCGTCTCGCGGTCCGTCTCGCGGTCCGTCTCACGGTCGGACTTCCGGTCGGGCTTCCGGCCAGTCGACCGGTCGATCGGCGAGTCCGCCGACGCCTCGTTGGATCGGCCGGCCGCGCGGTCCGCGGCTCTGACCGCCCGTCGTTCAGGCGGCCTGGCGGCGATCCCGCGAGCCCTGCGTAGCCGGGCCACGACGTTGGCAGCCGGCCAACTCGACATGTTCGGCACCCTGCTGTACGTGATGGCGGCCCACCGAGGCATGCTCTCGTTGGTGGCCATCGTCGCCTCGCTGTATCCGGTGGCGACGGTGGGACTCGCCGTGACGATTGATCACGAACGAGTGACGCCGATCCAGCGTCTCGGAGTGGCGTTGGCGATCGTCTCGCTGGTGCTGATCTCGTCCAGCGCTCGCTGAGCAGGTCCGGTCATCCGGCCGTCTCCCGGGGGACGACGACCAGGCCGATGTCGCCGTACGGCTTGCGGCCCCTGAACCACCCTCCGACGGTGTTCAGCAGCTTCGTCACCTGCACGGCGAAGCCGTACTTGGACCGCACCGCGGACCGGATCTCATCGAGCTGGGCGGGCGTGGCGAATGCCGCGTCGCACGTGATCGGGGCGGTGCCCGCCTTCGGGCGGCCCCGGGCGTCGGACGGCTGGGCCACGACCTGCGGATTGTTGCGGATGCGCTTGGCCTTGCCGGACTCGGAGCTGGTCCAGAACCCGAACGCACCAGCTCCCGCCGACTCCAGCGGAACCGCCCAGACGGCCGTGACCACCCCCACCCCGGTCTTGCGATACGTCGTGAGGGCGACGTACTTGCTCGTGCCGAGCGACGCCGCCGCACCGGGTGCGGAGTTGGGCATGGCTCCACCATATGCCCGGCACCGACCACTGCGGATGCGCCAGACTCTGCGGCGTGCAACCGTGCTCCATCACCCCGCTCGGCAGCGTGCGCAACGACCGGCCAGATCGCACCGGCTCCGACTGGGACCGCGTGAACAGCACTCTCAACCTGGATCTGGAGCACCTCGATGACGTCGACCTCGGACGGCTGCGGGCGTACTCGCACGTGATCGTCACGGTGCTCGAGCCGACGCAACCTTCTGCCGCTGCGCCAGCCGCGCTGGAGGATTGGCGGGGAGGGGGCGTCACCGGCGTCCACGCGGCGATCTGCGAGCTGATGGCCGTTCGCCGAGGCGGCGTGTTGGAGGTACGCGGCCTCGACGCGGCCAACGGCGCCATGGTGCTGGGCCTCGGCCCGTACGTCGCCGAGATGGCCCCGCGTGGCGACGTGCTGCAGCCGTCGTGGACGCACGCTGCCGCCAGCATTCATTGGTACGACCCGGCGGCGGATCCACCCAATTCGCCGAGCGTCCTGGACGCCGAGGCCTGGTTGGCGGAGGTTCGACGCTCGCCGGCCGACCACGGCACTGTCGAGCTGATCGTTCGTCGCCCTGGCGTCGACGAGCGCGAGGTGCTGGAGGTCGGCGAGCTGTCGACAACCTCCGGCCTGGTTGGGGACAACTGGGCTGCCCGCGGCAGCTCCTCGACCGCGGACGGGTCCGCCAAGCTGGACGCTCAGCTGAACATCATGAACTGGCGGTGCGCCCTCCTCGTCGCTGGCACTGCCGAGCGTGTACCGCTGGCGGGTGACCAGCTGTTCGTCGACCTGGACCTCAGCGACGCCAACCTCCCGGCGGGGACCCGGCTGCGGCTGGGCAGCGCGTTGATCGAGGTCACTCCTGAGCCACACACCGGCTGCGCCAAGTTCACCCGCCGGTTCGGCCTGGACGCGCACCGCTGGGTGAACGGCCGAGTGGGCAAGCAGCATCACCTGCGCGGCATCTGCGCCAAGGTGGTCGAGCCGGGCACGGTGTCCCGCGGCGACCGGATCTCGAAGGCCTGACCGGGTCGACCCCGGTGCGCCGCTCACGGCCCGCTCCCCTGCCAGGGTGGGTACCGGTTCGGCGAGCCGTGGAGCGCTGAACCGTCCGGAAGGGTCACGGTGAGCAACCGCTGGTCGTCGAGGTGCAACACCCATCCGTCATCGTGCAAGTGATGATGGTGACGGGTGCAGAGGGGAAGCAGGTTGGCCAGATCGGTGGGCCCGTCGAACGGCGGCTGCCACCAGACGACGTGATGCATGGTGCAGAGGTCGAATCGGATCGAGCACTCGGGGATCGCGCAGCTCCGGTACAGCGCTCGCAGCGCCCGACGTTGATCGGCGGTGGCAAGGCGGCGATCGCGTCCACGGTCCATCAGTCCGGGCGCGTCGACCACGGTGCCGCCGTGCAGCACGACGTGGCGCACATCGGCCTCTGCACGCAGGGCGTCGAGATGGCTGGCGGGGAGGTCGACCGGAAGCCCCCAGTCGATCACCGACGGCTGACCCGGCGGGACGCGCCGGTCTTCCACGACCACCACCTCGGTCCGCCCGGTGCGCAATCTCGGGTCGTTGCCGAGCACCAGCCCGAACAGCCCGTGTGCCTGGAGGAACGCCTGACGCTCGAACGGATCGCTGGGAGCGCCCTCCGGGATCTGTCCTCCGTGGAACAGTGCTTCGGTCGCCGATCGCAAGCGGGCATCGAGACGAAGTGCCGTGGCCGGATCGGCATCGAGGCGCCAGCAGTGCATGCCGCTCGTCCGATCGATCCAGGTCCGCAGGCGAACCGCCCGGCGCTGCTGGACCAGCCGCGCCTCACCGCCATCCGTGCGCAGCCGGCGCTCGAGTTCACGCAGATGCCGATCGAAGTCCTCGACGGAGGCAGCACGCGCCACATCTGCCAGGGCGCCCTGCCGCTGCAGCAGTTCGCCACGCTGCGCTGGCTCCAGCCGGGCGAGGGCGCCGGTGAGCCGATCGACATGCCCGGATCCGATCTCGCCGGCAGCCAGGGCACGCCCCAGGTCGGGCGCCGACTCGGTGGTGGCGGCCCGGCGCATCACGGTGCCGGCATCGCTTCGTGTGGTTCGCAGGGCGGCGGCGAGCTCGGCCTCGGGTTGGTGGGAGAGCGCCTCGAGCACCCGGGCGCAGACCAGTCGCTGAGCCTCGAGCACCGCAGCAAGCGAGGCCAAGGCGCTCAATGCCTCGTCCACGGCGGCACGATCGGTGCACGACGGATCGACCGCGAACGCCACGTCCCACCAGACGTCGGGGCGTTTGGCCACACCGTTCGCCAGCACGCTTCACCTCCAGCCGCATCGAGTTGATCGGTTCGGGCGTCACCGACGCCGATTCGCTAGGGAAGCAACTCGACCTTACCAGATCACACAGATGTTCGCAAGTTCTTTTCGAACATGTTTTCGCACTCGGCCGCAGCCATCCGCCGGATACACTCGACGATCTCGTACCAACGGGGCTGACAGGTTTCGACATCAGTTCTGCTGCTCGTACGTGCGACCCGAGTTGCTCAGACTCGTGAAACGGGGCACCAACAAGAATTGCCAACGAGCAGTTCGCTCTCGCCGCCTGATCGTCAGGTGATCCGAGAGTCATCGTGACCAGCAATGGCGCACGGGGCCGATCCACCGCAGCCCGGCAACAGAAGCGGGGGATGACGGCAGGAAAGACCGCTGACGGCGAGAAAGACCGCTGACCGCTCAGAAAGCTGAGCCGAGGGCCTCCGGGCCAGCCGACCCGCCGGTAGGACAGCGTCAGTCCAGATGTCGGGAATGGTCGTAGCACGGACGTTCAGGGCCTGATGGACGGGGGTTCGATTCCCCCCAGCTCCACCACACCCCCAGCTCCACCACGCCTGGACCGCCCGAGTTCGATCTCCAGGAACGACGGACCTCGGCACGATCGCCGGTGGTACGAGCACCTCGCTGCGCAGGGAGTTGGCGATGCAGCACTCGTCGCAGGCGAGCGCGACGGACCGGCACGCGATCGCAGCTGGTGCGGCCCCACTCCAGGAACGGCCATGTCGTACCGGCAGTCCTAGGCGCGGTACCCCATGCCGGTCGATCCGACGCACGTCGCATGGCAACGGTACTCGTGCACGCCAACGACCCGACGCCGAGCACGCACGGGGCCACGCCCCCGCCGACGCGTTCGTGGCCGACCACGGTCGAGACGCGACGGCTGGCGTCGCTCAGGAACGAGTCCTGCGAGGCGCTGTCCGGCCCGTGGCCGGCGGGATCCCGCCGAGGATCGGGTGCGGGCCGAACCATCGCTGGAAGGCGCGCCGCAGCCGCGGCGGACCGTCGACGTGGATCCGTTCGTCGGCCAGTGCCTGGGCGAGTGTCCGGTCGCCCATCCACACCTCGGTCAGCGCCCGCACCGTCGAGCGGACGTGGAGGTCGACGGGATGGCCCGGGTCGACCAGGCAGAGATCGATCGGATCCTCGACGACGAGCCAGTACCGCGACTTGCCCCGTGGTGCCGCCGTGAAGGCGAACTCGACCACCGTGCGCGAGTCGGCCAAGCCGGTCGGCTGGAGCATCCGGCGGATGTCCCACATCAACAGGGCCGGGTCGAGCTCGTCCGGGCCGTACTGACTCCTGGCCCAGCGTTGCCCCCACACGCCCATGGCCTCGATGATCGGGTACAGCTCCCAGCCGGCCTCGGTCAGCCGGTACTCGACGTTGCGCCCGGTGGCATGACGGGACACCACGCCGGCGGCGGTGAGCTGGCGGAGTCGCTTGGAGAGCGACGCCGGTGAGATCAACGGGACGCCCCGGCGGAGGTCGTTGAACCGGGCACTACCGAGCATCAGCTCCCGGAGGATCAGCGGCATCCATCGCTCGCTGAGCACCTCGGAGGTCTTCGCCACGGGGCAGAACTGGCCGTAGGTCACCACGACCCCAGCACGGTACTGCGTCCGGCGCCCGGCGTTGGTTCAAGTTCTGTACTAGTGGCCGGCGATCCGATCGCGCATCCTGAGCACCGGCAACGTTGCCGTCACACGAAGGATCACCATGCAACGACAAGCAGTAGTCAGCCTGACGACCGGGCTGGAGGACAGCGAGCGAGTCACCGTCGCCCTGCTGATGGCCGTCGGCGCCGCCGAATCGGGGCGGCCGACGATGATGTTCCTGGCCAAGGAGGCGGTCCGCCTCGCCGTCGTCGGCGTGGCTGTGGGAACCGCCTGCGGCGGCTGCCCGCCGATCGCCGAGCTTCTCACCCGCTACCAGGCGGCCGGCGGGCGGATGCTCGTCTGCCCGATCTGCGTGGATGCCAAGGGTCTGCGCGACGAGCCGCTCGTGACCGGCGCCGAGCTCGGCGGGACCGTGCCCCTCTGGGAATGGATCGGCGATGGAGCCACCACGTTCAGCTACTGACATCGACGCCGAGACCACCCACCGCTTCCCGACCACTCCCCCACGTCCATCCACGCACACCAGGAGACCCGACATGTCCGAATCCACCCGCACCACCGCGCTGCGCATCGCCCTCGTCGTCATCGGCGCGATCTTCGTCGTGGCGGTCTGGCCGCTCACGCACCTCTGGCCGTCCGGTTGGCGGTGGCACGACGACGGCCGATCGCTGTACCTGGAGATGATCCTGGGGATCTACGCCACCCTGGGCATCTTCCTGATGATCGCCAGCCGCGACCCCCGCCGGCACCGCAGCCTGATCTGGTTCACCGTCTGGTCCAGCCTGGTCCACGCCGGGATCATGGCCGTGCAGTCCGTGCAGGACCATCATCACATGGGTCATCTGGCCGGCGACGTGCCGGCCCTGGTGCTGGTCGCCGGCGTGCTCGCCGCCCTCGCCCCGCGCCGCCCCTCGGCGGCCGCCACCGACGAGGGCGACTCGAACCGCACGCTGACCGCGGTGGTCGGTTCATCACGCCCATGAGTCGGCACCGGCCGCGCCGCACCGGGCGCGCCGCGACATCACCCGATCGGGTGATCCGCCGCCGGCCTGCGACAGCTCGGGCCGATCGCCGCCGCGGCGGTCGCTAGCGTGCCCTCGTGGCCGCCTACCGCTCCTTCACCGATGCCGTCGACGCCGGCGCCGACGCCGACGCTCTCGCCCACTACGTCGTCGACACGGTGTCGGCGTTCACCGCTGGGCGGGACGTGACCTTCGACTTCCTCGCCCGCGAGGCCGTCGGCAGCTTCTGTCGAACGCTGGAGATCCGCCGCAACTGGGCCGAGCTGAGTCTGGACGAGATCGCCCCGCCGGACGAGTTCGGGGTCAACGTCGTGCCTCGGGCGGAGGCCAGCCGGATCCTCGGGCTGCTGGCTGCGCTGATCCGCGACAAGTATCTGCGCCCGAAAGACGCGGGTGCCCCGGCACCGACGGTCCTGAACGACTTCCTCGAGGAGCCGAGCCGCTTCCAGGGAGCGACGACCCTCGGGCACCTCGACGAGTTCGCCTACGCCCTGGCCGTCGAGCTGGAGCACGGCCGTGATCGCGGCACCAACCTGACGATGAACCACCCGCTGCTCACCGGGCTGGTCGTCATCGCCCACCTCACCGAGGACACCCTGTACTACGCCCGCCTGCGGGTGATGGAGGCCGAGGGTGACGTGTTCTCGCTGGCGAGGGAGAAGAAGCCCTTCGCCAAGCTGCACGCCGCCCAGGCCAAGCACGCTGATGCCGTGCGCCGGCTGAACCTGCGGATCAGCGAGAAGCTCGCCGACGCCTGACGCCGGCGCCGTTCAGCCGACCGGGTGCCCGGCCGGGATCGTCTCCGCCTGGCGCAGGCGCAACGGCTGCACCGGCCGGACGTCGGCAGCGGCGATCGGTTCGAGCAGGAACCCGTGGTGATCGCCGCCGGACACTCGGCGCAGGACCCGGCCGGCGAACCATGCCGGGCAGTCGAGCAGATGGACGGCGCCGCTACGGCCCCGGCGGTGCCGAACACCGTCGAGCTTGTGTGGATCGACGTCGCCCGTGCGCGCCCCGAGACGCCGCGCCAGGTCGAGCTGATCGTCGGCCAGCAGGTGGACGCCCAGCACCTCGGCCCGCCGCGCCAGCCGGTATGTGCGATTGGCGGTCGACAGCCAGACCAGGTAGCGAGCCGGGTCGATGCTGGCCTGGGAATGAAACCCCACCAGGCAGGCGTCCCACTCGTCGCCGAGACACTCCGACACGGCCAGCATCGCCGAGTCGGCGCAGCGGACCCAGGCGGCGAACCGGTCAGCGGGTGAGGGCATGGCGGCGGCTCGATCGGCTCGGCTCACACGACCCGGATCGTGGCCATCATGCCGAGGTCCTCGTGGTCGAGGATGTGACAGTGGAACACCGTGGTCCCGGCGAGATCGACGAACGGGATGCGGATCGTGACGGTCTGACCCGCCGGGACGTTGACGGTGTCGCGCCATGCCGGATCCGGCGGCAGGCCGTCGCTGCGGTCGAGGACGCGGAACGGCCAGACATGGAGGTGGAACGGGTGATCCATCATCGAGGCGTTGACCAGCTGCCAGTCCTCGGTCGTGTTGAGCGACGCCTCTATGTCGATCCGCCCGGGCTCGAATCGCCGGCCGTCGATGACGAACTGGCCGGGCCCCATGCCCATCGCCCCGAGGATCACCCGGCGGGTCCGCACCACCTCGGCCGCCGATGGAACCGTCGCCGAGTCCGCCGGCCCGAGCCGCACCGGGATCGGTGCGGGGGTCGTGCCCGACGCGGTCACGCGCACCGTCAGCAGGTCGCTGATCGTCCCCGGAGCAGGACCTCCGCTCCCGCCCATCCCCATGCCACCCATGCCACCCATGCCACCCATGCCACCCATGCCACCCATCCGACTCACCGCGGTCGAACGCAGCGTGACGCTGCCAGGTGTCGCCAGTGGGACGAGCAGCTCGGCTCGCTGGCCAGGGGTGAGGACCACCGAACCGGTCCGAACCGGCTGGGGAAGGCGGCGCTGCTCGCTGGCCAGCAGGTACAGCTCCGCTCCTTCGACGCTGAGCGAGTGCACGTGGGAGGCACTGGCGTTCACCAGCCGCCACCGTTCGGTGGAGCCCGCTGCCGCCGCGAGGCTGGGCTGCACCTGACCGTTGACCAGTTGCCGCGGCCCCTCCCGGCCCATCATCCGCTGCTGCGGGCTGACGTCCAGCACCGAGACGTTCTGGCCGATGGGTGGGTCAGACAGCACGAGGATCCGTTCGGTCGTCGCCGCCAGCTCCGCTCGGTCGTCGAGTCCGTCGGCGACGACGATCACCCCGGCCAGCCCACCGGCGAGCTGACGGGCGACGGTGCCATGGTGGTGGGGGTGGTACCAGAAGGTGCCGCTCGGATGATCCCCGGGGAGCTCGTACCGAGCGCGGCGCTGTGCCCCCGGCTCGATCATTACGAAGATGTTGTCGGCATCGCCGTCCGGCGACACGTGCAGGCCGTGGGTGTGCAGGTTGGTCGGCTCGTCCAACCCGTTCACCAGCGTCAGGTTCAGCGTGTCACCCGGCCGCAGCCGGAGGGTCGGCCCGGGGATCGTTCCGTTGTACGTCAGGGCGAAGCGGGTCCCGCTCCCCCATGGCACCGAGGTCGGTGCCGCCGTCAGGGTGACATCGAGCTGCCCATCGAGGCTGATCAGATCCGTCGGCTGGCGCAACGACGATCCGGTACCCGGTGCGCCCGAACCGGCGAGCGGCGCACCCGATCCTCGACGTCCCAGCCCGCTGGCCCGGCACGAGGCCGGCACGAGCGCCGTCGCCGCCGCGGCCAGAACCGTCCGGCGACTGACCAGCCACGGTGATCCGCCTGGTTCAGCCACTGCGTGCACCCTACCGACGGCGCGGTCGGGGCGGTGAGCCGGCCATCAGCGTGGGCCGAAGCGCTGGCCGGCATCGAGGCGGATCGTGCCGCCGTTGAGCATCGGGTTGTCCACGATCGAGAGGACCAAGGTGGCGTACTCGCTCGGGCGTCCCATCCGCTTCGGGAACGCGGCGTCCTTGGTGAGCTGATCGGCAAAGGCGTCGGAGATCCCCACGGTGGCCCCGGTGGAGAACAGGCTGGGAGCAATGGCGTTGACCCGGATGCCGAGGCTGCCGAGGTCGCGGGCCATGGTCAGCGTCATCCCGGCGATGCCCGCCTTCGCCGCGGCATAGGCCACCTGGCCGATCTGTCCCTCGAACGCGGCGATCGAGGCCGTGTTGACGATGACGCCACGCTCGCCGTCCTCCGGCTCGTTGACGGCCATGTGCGTGGCCTGCCAGCGATTGAGGTTGAACGTCCCCACCAGGTTCAGCTCGACCGTCCAGCGGAAATCGGCCAGCGAGTGCGGACCGTCCTTGGTCAGCATCCGCTGGGCCACGCCGCCCCCGGCGGTGTTGACGGCCACGTGCAGCGCGCCGTGGCAGGCGACGATCTCGTCGAGGACCGCCTCGGCGGCATCGAAGTCGGTCACGTCCAGCGCGTGGAACGTCGCCGACGGACCGAGACCGGCGGCCACCTCGGCGCCGGCCGACGTGGGCAGATCGCAGATCGCCACGGTGGCGCCACGCCCGGCCAAGGCCTCGGCCGTGGCCCGGGCCATGCCCGACGCCCCACCGACCACCACGGCGACCTTGCCGGCAATCTCCATCGACCAGAACCTCCTGCCTCGGCGGGGAGAGGCTAGCCAGGGGCTCGCGCCGGCGGTCGAGCCGGAGTCAGGCCACGAGATCGGCGTACTCCGGGTGACGCTCGATGTATGTGGCCACGAACGGGCAGGTCGGCACGACCCGGCCGCCCGCGGCGCGCACCTGGTCGAGGGCCCAGCCGACGACCTCACCCGCCAGACCACGGCGCTCGAAGCCCGGGCGGGTCTCGGTGTGGACGAGGTCGAGCGCGCCGTCGGGGCGAACCCGGTAGTCCACCAGCGCGGCCAGCTCGTCACCGTCGTGCAGCTCGTACCGCCGGGCCGGTTCGTCGTGGTGCACGGTGATGGACACGAGGACTCCTGGTCAGCCGATCGGGGTCCGGCCATCCTGGCACAGGTCACCGCCGGTCAGCTCGGCGAGCTCGGCGTCCAGATCGGCGGTGCTCGCCTCGTCCTGGTCGAGCACGTCCTCCGTGCGCCGCGGCGCCCGCCACAGCACGAACACGAGACCGATCACCGCAACGACCGCCCCGAGCCACATCGCCCGGCTCAACCCTGCAGCGAAGCTGTCGCGCACCCACCCGGCCAGAGCCTGACCCTGGACGCCGCCGATGCGCCGGGCGACGTCGATGCCGACACCCGGCGATTGGGTGATGGCGTGGGCGATGTCGGCCGGCACGCCCGGAACGGCGGCCAAGCTGGTGGCGACATGCTCGCCGTAGCCGGTGTTGAATGCCGAACCCAGCAGGGCGATGCCCAGCGCCGAGCCGACCTCCCGGGTGGTGTCGTTCATCGCCGAGGCGACTCCCTGCTTGGACCGCGGCAGGGAGCTGACGATGGCCGTGGTGGCCGGTGTCGACGACAGCGCCATGCCGATCCCGAAGGGCACGACGCCGAGGATGAAGTGCCAGTAGTCCGAGGCCGCAGTCAGCTGGGCCAGCACCACGAAGCCGACCCCGAGCGCGGTGAGCCCGCCGGCCATCGTCGCTCGCGTCCCGAACCGGGCGACGAGCCGCGGCGCCGCCTGCGACATCGGCATGATCACTGCGGCCACCGGGAGCAGTCCCAGCGCGGCGTGCAGCGCCGAGTAGCCGAGCACGACCAGCATGAACTGCAGCCCGACGAGGAAGAACCCGAAGGCCGTCAGGAACTGGATGGTGATCCCGATCGATCCGGCGCTGAAGCCACGCAGCCGGAACAGGCGGACGTCGAGCAGTGGATGCTCCTGGCGCAGCTCCCACCAGGCGAACCCGGCCAAGCCAGCCGTCGCCAGGCCGAAGCCGAGCAGGCCGAGGGCGCTGACGTAGCCCTTGTCGGCACCCTCGATGATGCCGAACACCAACCCGCCGATGCCCAGACCGGACAGGACCGCACCGATCCCGTCGATCGGCACATGGTGCTCGTCGGCCGTGTTCGGCGACAGCCAGACCACGACCACGAAGGCGATCACGGCGAGCACCGCAGTGGTCGCGAACGTCGCCGCCCAGGAGAAGGCCTCCAGCAGCGCCCCGCTGGCCACCATGCCGAGGATGGCACCCGCACTGGCGAACCCGGCCCAGGTGGCGACCGCCTTGGGCCGCTCGTGCTCCGGGAACACCGCGGTGATCGTCGACAGCGTGCCTGGCATGATCATGGCTGCGCCGGCCCCCATCAGCGAGCGGCAGGCGATGAGCAGGCCGACCGAGTGGGACACGGCGGCCACCGCTGCCGCCAGACCGAACAGGGCCATGCCGGCCAGCAGGACGTTGCGCCGGCCGAAGCGATCACCGATGGCCCCGAAGGGCAGCACCAGCGCGGCAAGGGTGACGGTGTAGGCGTCGACGATCCAGGTCAACGAGTTCGCCGAGGGATGGAGGTCGACGGCGAGGTTCTGGAGTGCCAGGTTCAGGCTGGACACGGAAGCGACCACCAGGATCAAGGCCAGGCACATCGAGACGAGCACGCCGCGCCGCTGCCCCGTCGTCATGTGTGATACATCTTGTTTCATGAGACATGTTGTATCGGATGTTGCACTGTGAGTCAATCCGTCTCGTAAGCTTTCGATATGACTCCCGCCACAACGCACGATCCGCGGGTCCAGCGAACCATCGAGCTGGTCCGTGCCGCAGTCGGCGAGCTGGTCGAGCGCGAGGGCGTGGCGGCGATCACCCACCAACGAGTGGCCGAGCATGCCGGCATCGGGCGGGCCACCGTCTACCGGCACTGGCCACACGTCGAGGACCTCCTCTACGAGTGCTTCACCAGCACCACCCCCCTCCTCGAGTTCGGCGACAGCCCGACCCTGGCCGGTGGCCTGAAGCTCGCCCTGCGGCGCAAGACGGCACAGATGTCGCGGCCCGGGGAGGCGGCCACGATGGCGGCGCTCATCGCCCGGGCAGCCCACGACCCGCACGTGGCGTCGCTGCGCGACTCGCTGATCGAGCTGACCTGCGCCGACCTGCAGGGGCGGATCGCCGAGGCGGTGCGGCACGGCGAGCTGGCCACCGCGCCCAAGGCCGTCGAGTTGTTCACCGCAGTCGTCGGCCCGCTGGTGTTCCGCACCTTGTTCCTCGGTCGCTCCTCCACTGCCCGGGAGATCGATACGGCGGTCGACCAGGCCCTCGCCCGCTACCGCCCCGGCGGATCGGACGCCGTCAGCTGAGACCGGGTTCCCCCCACCAGAACGCCGTGGCGATGATGGCGTAGATGGCGATCAGCGCCGCACCCTCGGCCCAGTTGGATTCGCCGTCGAAGGTGATGAACGCGGCGAGCACGACGGCGATGATCAGCGAGGCGACGAGCATCGGCGAGAAGGTCAGCGTCAGCGGGGAGAAGCCGAACAGCCGGGACAGCAGCACCAGCAACGGCGCCAGGACCAGGGTGATCTGCAACGGCGAGTTGATCACCACCGAGAAGGCGTACTCCGACCGGCCCTGGGCGGCGAGCTGGATGCCGACGACGTTCTCGATGGCGTTGCCGGCGATGGCCACGATGACCAGCCCGGCGAACGCCTGGGTGATGTGCAGCCGTTCCATGGCCGGCTGCAGGGCGGACACGAACCACTCGGACACGAAGGCGGCCAGCACCCCCGCCACGGCCAGCAGGCCGACCGCCACCGTCGCCGACCAACGGGGGGCCTCGTGCTCCTCGACGTGGCGCTCGCCGGTCGATGCCGCGGTCGCCGGCTGGCGACGCAGCGACGCCGGGAGCATCAGCACGAACAGGGCGATGAGGACGATCGAGACGATCACCGACAGTGCCGACTCGTGGCGGGCGGCCGGGGTGTGCAGGAGGTGGGCCAGGCTCGGCACGGCGAACGCGGCCACGGACAGCACCATCAGCACGGCGGTCTGGCGGGCCCGCTCGGAGTCCAGTCGCTGCGTCCCGTGCTTCAGCCCGCCGACGACGAACGCCAGCCCGAGCACGAACAGCAGGTTGGCCAGCACCGATCCGATCAGCGCCGCCTGGACCACGCCCACCAGGCCGGCGCGCAGGGCGAACAGCGAGATGAACAGCTCCGGCAGGTTGCCCAGGGCCGACTGCAGGACGCCCGTGGCACCGGCGCCGAAGCGGTCGCCGAGCTGCTCGACGCTGCGTCCGACGAGCGAGGCCAGCAGGCTCACCGCCGCGGCCGAGAGCAGGAAGCGGAGCACCGGCGTCCACCCGGCTATGTGCCCGATGCCGGCCAGCAGCGTGGCCCCCAGGCTGCCACCGACGATCACCAGGTCGGATCGGTTGAATGTCGTCGAGCGCATCGGCCCATGGTGCCACGGCACGCCGGCCCGGCATGGCGATCGGCCGATCGGGTGACGGATCAGCCGTAGCGCTCGGCGAAGGCGCGCAGCGGCTCGGCGGCCGCCACCACGGCGACCTGGCGGGCTGCCGCTTTGACGGCCTCGGCCTGGTCGGGGGGGAAGTAGCCGGCGTGGCGGTACACGTCGACGCGCAGGCACAGCCCGTCGACGTCGAGCTCCGGATGGAACTGCGTGGCGTACACGTGGCTGCCCACCCGGATCGCCTGGACCGGGCAGCTCACCGAGCCGGCCAGCACCGCGGACGAGGGCGGCGGACCGGCCACGGCCTCCTTGTGGCCGACGAACGCGGTGAACCGTCGCGGCAGCCCGCCGAAGACCGGATCGGCGCAACCCGCCGGGGTCAGTTCGACCTCCACCGGCCCGACCGGTTCGGCGAAGGTCCGATCGACGATCCCACCCTGGTGGACGGCCAGTGCACCGATGCCGTAGCAGGCGCCGAAGAAGGGGTGGTCGCGCTGCACGACGCGGTGGAGGAGGTCGGCCATCTCCGACTCGACGCGCTGCTGCACGGCGGACTTGACGTCCAGCGGATCGGAGATGTTGAACGGGCTGCCGCCGACGATCACGCCCGCCCACTCGTCGAGGTCGACGGCACCGAGCGGGTCACGCTCCAGGCGCACCCGGCGCAACTGGCCCTCCTCCAGCCGGCAGGCGCGGAGCATCGCCGAGTACTCGTCGTCGGCGGCCGCGTCGTCGGCGCGGGTGGCGAGGAACAGGAACGGCACGGCGGGGAACGGTAGACGGCCGGGTCGGGCCAATGCACCCGCCCGGCGCGGCCCGGGCATGGCAGGATCGGCGCCGTGCTGCGCCGACCGCTCATCGTCCTCGGCGCGCTGACGGCGCTGATGTCGGCGGGCTACGGGGCGATGTTCGCCCTGCTCGGTGACTACCGCGATCGGTACGGGATCCCGGAGTCGCAGCTCGGGCTGGTGATCGGTACCGGGTTCCTGTCGGGCTTCGTCTCCCAGTTGCTCGTCGCCCCGCTGGCCGACCGCGGCTCGGCCCGTCGGGTCGTGCTGATCGGCAGCGCCGCCTACTTCGGGGGAACGCTGCTGATGGGCACCTCGACGACCGTCGGGCCGATGATCGCCGGCCGGTTGGTCATGGGCCTGGGCGTCGGGGCCGCCAGCCCGGCCATGAAGCGGATCGTCATTCTTGCCGACCGGGCTCACCTCGGCCACAGCCTCGGCGTCCTCCTGGCGCTCGACGTCGGCGGGTTCGCGGCCGGCCCGGCCCTGGCGGCCGGGTTGGCCGGACCGTTCGGGTTGAAGGCCCCGTTCGTGGTCATCGCCACCGCCAGCGCCGCCGTGATGGTCCTCGCCGCCCGCCTCCCCCTGGGCGAGGCCCGGGGCGACCGCGTGCCCCGGCTGGCGTTCGACCTCCTCGGCCAGCGAGCCTTCCTGGCCACGCTGGCCCTCGGTTGCTCGGTGTTCGCCATGATCGGCGTGTTCGACGCCCTGTGGTCGGTGGCGATGAAGGACCTCGGCGCGGCGCGCTGGCTCAGCTCGCTCGGCATCACCCTGTTCGCCCTGCCGATCGTGCTGTTCGGGCCACGCGGCGGTCGGCTGGCGCAGCGGGTCGGCCCGTTCCGCCTCGCCGTCCTCGGCCTCGCTGCGGCCACGGTGTGCATGACCAGCTACGGGTTGGTCGGGTCGGCGGTGGCCATGTTCACCGTGGCCATGGTGCACAGCACCAGCGACGCGTTCACCGTGTCGAGCACGTCCGTGGCAGCCGGGATGGTGGTCGGCGCGGAGCGCCAGGCCAGCGCCCAGGGCATGATGGGCGGCGCCCAGACCCTGACGGCCGGTGGGGTCTCCGCCGCATCGGGGTGGCTCTACCAGCATCACGGACGCAGCACCGCCTACGTCGCCGGGGCGGCGGCGATGACGGCGATGTGGGTCGCCGGCGCCGTGCTGGCCCGGCCGGTGTGGCGGCTGCGCGGCCCGGTCGTCGAGGCCCGCACGGCGGTACCATCCGGCGCGTGACACCCGCCTTGCTGCACCCCTTCGCCCGCCCGACCCGGGAACGGTTCGTCTCCATCGTCCGCGGCCGTGGAGCCGTGGTGACCGACGCGGAGGGCCGCGACTACCTCGATGCGATGGCCAGCCTGTGGTACTGCGCGGTGGGCCACGGACGACGGGAGATCGCCGAGGCGATCGCTGCCCAGGCAGGGCAGCTGGCTGCCTACTCGTGCTTCGAGCCGTTCACCAATCCGGCCGCCGACGCCCTGGCCGAGCGGTTGGTCGCGCTGACGCCGATGCCCGACGCTCGCGTGTTCCTCTGCCAGTCCGGGTCGGAGTCCGTCGACACGGCGATGAAGCTGGCCCGGCTGACCCATGTCCTGGCCGGTGAGCCGCAGCGCACCGTGATCGTCAGCCGGATGCGCGGCTACCACGGCACCAACTACGGTGGCACGACCGCGCAGGGCCTGCCGCCGAACAAGGAGGGTTGGGGGCCGCTGCTGCCCGAGGTCGTCCAGGCGCCCGGCGACGACGTCGAGGCCCTCGCCGCCCTGATGGCCGAGCACGCCGGCCGGGTCGCCGCGGTGCTCACCGAGCCGGTGCAGGGCGCCGGCGGCGTCTTCCCGCCGGAGCCCGGCTACCTCGAGGCGCTGCGCCGGCTGTGCGACCAGCACGGGGCGCTGCTCATCTTCGACGAGGTGATCACCGGGTTCGGCCGGCTGGGCAGCTGGTTCGGTGCCGAGCACGTCGGGGTCACCCCCGACCTGACCACCTTCGCCAAGGCGGTCACGTCGGGGTACCAGCCGCTCGGCGGGGTGATCGTCGGCCGGCGGGTCCGCCAGGCGCTGGAGTCCGATCCGGCCTACGTGCTGAAGACCGGGTTCACCTACAGCGGCCACGCCACGTGCTGCGCCGCAGCGATGACCAACCTGGACATCATCGAGAGCGAGGGCTTGCTGGCGTCGGCGGCGCGGATCGCCCAGCGCCTCGGCGGCGGGCTGTCGGCGCTGGCCGGTGACGGGGTGATCGCTGCGGCTCGCGGGGTCGGCGGGGTGTGGGCCGCCGCCATGCATCCCGGTCAGGATGCCATGGCGGTGCGCGACCGGATGCTGGCGGGCGGGGTCATCGCCCGGGCGATGGGCGACCATTCCGTGGCCTTCTGCCCGCCGCTGGTGGTCACCGACGAGCAACTCGACCGGATCGTCGACACGCTGGCGGCGTGCGCCTGAGCCGCCGCTGCACGCAACGGTAGGGTCGGGCCGGTGCGTCTGGTCATTGCCCGCTGCTCGGTCGACTACGTCGGCCGGCTCACCGCCCACCTGCCCGAGGCGGTCCGGTTGATCATGGTCAAGGCCGACGGATGCGTGGCCGTGCACGCCGACGGCGGCGCCTACAAACCGCTGAACTGGATGAACGCACCGAACACGGTGACCTACGGCGACCAGACCTGGGTGGTGACCAATCCGAAGGGGGAGACGATCACGATCACCCTCCACGAGGTGCTCTCCGACTCCGACCATCACCTCGGCGAGGATCCCGGACTGCGCAAGGACGGGGTCGAGGCCCACCTCCAGGAGCTGCTGGCCGCCAGCCCGCAGGCCATCGAGGACGGCATGGTGCTGGTCCGCCGGGAGTACCCCACCGCCATCGGCCCGATCGACCTGCTGTGCCGTGACGCCGACGGACGAGCGGTGGCCGTCGAGGTCAAGCGGCGCGGCGAGATCGACGGCGTCGAGCAGCTGTCGCGCTACCTCGACCGCCTGCGCCTGGACAGCTCGCTCGGCGAGGTCCGCGGGGTGTTCGTCGCCCAGCAGGTCAAGCCGCAGGCCAAGCTGCTGGCCGAGTCACGCGGTTTTCGCGTCGTCCAGGTGGACTACGACGAATTGCGCGGCGTGCGCCCCGATGAGCTACGACTGTTCTAGGCGGAGGCACAGGTGAGACGGATCCACGGCGTCGTCCAGCACTACGAGTGGGGCTCGACCAGCGAGCTGCCCACCCTGCTCGGCCGGGAGGCCGACGGCCGGCCATGGGCCGAGTACTGGCTGGGCACCCACCACCGCGGCCCGAGCCGGTTCGACGACGGCCGGCACCTCCACGAGGAGACCGACGAGCTGCCCTTCCTGGTCAAGCTGCTCTCGGCCGCCCATCCCCTGTCGCTGCAGACCCACCCGTCCGAGACCCAGGCCCGGACCGGCTTCGACGCCGAGCAGCGCGCCGGCGTGGCCCGCGACGCTCCCGGGCGGCTCTACCACGACCCCCACGCCAAGCCCGAGGTGCTGATCGCCCTCACCGGGTTCGACGCCCTGTGCGGGTTCCGCCCGGTGGCCGAGACCGTCACCCTGCTCCGCCGGCTGGGGGCGGACACGGCCGCCGAGCACCTCGCGCGCCACGGACTGGCCGACACCGTCGCCGCCCTGTACCGGGCCACGCTGGACAGCGCGCCGATCGTTGCCGCGTGCACCGCGGCCGCCGGCGACGAGGCCGTCCTGGTGACCGAGCTCCACCGCCGGTACCCGGGCGAGCCCAGCGTCGCCGTGACCCTGCTGCTCAACCGGGTCCGCCTGCAGCCCGGCGAGGCCGTCTACCTGACCCCGGGGAACCTCCACGCCTACGTCGGCGGGACCGGGGTCGAGGTGATGGGCCCCAGCGACAACGTCATCCGTGGTGGGCTGACCGCCAAGCACGTCGACGTCGAGGCGCTGCTGGCCACGCTGGACTACACCCCGCTGGCCGAGCCGGTCGTCCATCCGCACCGCACCGCCGACGGCGTGTGGTACTACCCCACCCGGGGCGCGCCGTTCGTCGTCCATCGCCTGGAGGTCACCACCGACGCCGAGATCTACGGCGAGGGACTCTGGGTGTGCACCTCCGGTGCGCACCGCGGCGAGGGCTACGTGGTCCTCGACGGCGAGCACCTGCGCGCCGCCGCACCCGCGACCTGGTTCTGGATCAGCCCGTCCGACCCGGCACCGCGGTAGGGGCAGCAGTCAGGTCGCCCGGCGGGCCCGCAGGGCGGCGATGACGTCCTGGCGGACCGGGTCGACGGCGACCGGACCGCCCTCGACCAGGCGGCGCTCGGCGGCAGACAGTGCCGCCGCCAGGACGTGGTCGTGGAACACCCCGCCGACCCAGCGCGACCAGTCCCCGCCCCGGCAGTGGTGGATCAGGACGTCCGGCGGGCACGAGGCGATCACCTCGCGCAGTTCGTCGAGGCTGCGCACCAGGACGCCGGTCGGACGGTCCTGGCCGTCGCGGACGTGGAAGGCGTGGGCATCGTCGAGACCGTGCAACTCGTACTTGTGCTCGTGGCGGGTGTGCAGCGTGGCCCGCTCGGTGGGCGTGGCGACGACCAACTCGCCCGGCCGGTCCCGACGGGCCACGACCACCTGACCGAGAGGGCGGGTCAGCAGCACGGCGGCGCTCGCCACCTGGCCGGCTCCGACGGCGGCGAGCATCGCCGCCAGATCCTCGGGCGGCTCCGGGCTGGTGGCGGCGATCATCACGTCGGTGGCCATCAGCTGTGGGCGGGTCAGCCACCCGACCTGCCAGGTCACCAGGCAGTGGCCCTTCAGCGTCGGCGCGTACTCGCTCTTCGACACGCCCTGCCCACCGGCGGTGCGGTGCGCCTCGTCGAGAACCAGCCAGTGCGGCTGGCCGGTCAGCCGGCGGTGGGTCTCGATCTCCGCCGGCAACGTCGCCAGGTAGGCGTCCTGGTCCGCCCGGTCGAGGTGGGAGAGGTCGACGACCACCGAGCCGTGCCCGGCGGTGAACAGCAGCACCAGCGATGGTGCCGACGGCAGATAGCGGTCTCCACCGACCACGACGACACCGGGCAACGAATCCATCCCGGCGTGGTCGCCCTCCGGGTCGATGACCAGCACCGAGTAGCCGTGGAGGATGAGTTGCTCGGCCAGCAACCCGGCGACGTACGACTTCCCCGAACCGCTGGACCCGGCGACGATGATGTCGATCGGTGCTGCGGGCAGCTCGACCGGCGCCCCGGACGCGTCGGGCCCCAGCACCAGGCGGCGGCGCATGGTCCGGTGCGCAGCCCGATCCGCCAGGAGACCGCTGGCGCACAGTTCGACAATCCCGTCACCCGCGCCGCCGGTGAGGACCAGGTCGGCCCGCTCGCGTAGCGCCGGGACGGCCGTCGCCACGGCCACACCGAGCTCGGCCGCCTCGAGCAGGTCGACGTCGTTGTCGGCATCCCCCACGGCAACGGTGTCGTGGATCGACAGGTCGAGCGCCGACAGCGCCACCCGCAGACCGGTCGTCTTGGTGACACCCGCCGGCACGAGCATCAGCTCGTTCCGGTTCAGAGCGATGGTCACGGTCAGGCCCAGCCGGCGCACCTCCCGGCAGATCACGTCGTAGTCGGTCGCGCTGGCGGCGGCGATCACCTCTCCCCGGCGGTTGGCGACCCCGGCGGCGTCCAAGGCGTCCAGCAGCCGGGGATCGATCGGCCGGGCCAGGTGCACGGTCCGGCCCCGGCGGCTGAGCACGGCACCGTTCTCGGCGACCACGGCGTCGACGTGGTCCTCGAAGTCGGGGAACACGGCGGCCAGCTCGGCGACGATCCGGCCGGTGACCAGTACCAGGCGCATCCCGGAGCGGCGCACCTCGGCCAGGGCCGCCAGCACCGCGGGCCGTGGCGGCGGATCGTCGGTCAGCGTGCCGTCGAAGTCGAACGCCAGGACACGGTATCCCGCACCCCGCTCGCCGACCGACGACGCCTCCATCCGCACCCTCCAGGCCACCGCCATCGTACGCCCGCGCCGCGGCGTGCTGCGGAGTCGATCGGCCTACAGGCGGACGACGGCGTCGAGGGCCAGATCGAGCAGGCGCTGACGGGCCGAGCCCTGGCGCTCCCAGTGTCGATGGTCCCACTCCTCGGCGGACACATCGTCGCCGGCGTAGAGCAGCTGGCCGTACACCGCGCCACGGAACGCCGCCGCGGCGAACATCGCCGCGGCCTCCATCTCGACGGTGATGCAGCCCTGCTGGCGGCGCCGTTCGACCTTGGCCGGGGTCTCGCGGAAGAACGCGTCGGTGGTCCAGGTCAGGCCGCGGTCGTGGGGCACGCCCGCCTCGGCCAGGACGGCGTCGATGGCCGCCAGCGCCCGCGGATGGGGAGCCACCGGCTCCCCGGCCGGCGCGTAGTGGTAGCTGGTCCCCTCGTCTCGCACCGCCCCGGTGGGCACCAGCACGTGACCGACGTCGAAGCCAGGGCGGACGATCCCGGCGCCGCCGCACCCGACGATCGACGTCGCCCCGAGGGCGACCAGCACCTCCAGCGTGGTCACCGCCGCCGGGGCCCCGACGCCGGGGCTGACCAGCGCCACCGCGACGCCGCGGTGCTCGACCACGAAGATGCCGTGGTCGCCGTGCTCGAACGGCACCTGGTAGACCACGTCCAACCCGGCGGTGCGCTCGGCGACCACGTTGCCGAACCAGCAGGTCACCGCATGGCGAGGGAACCCCAGCTGGGCGGCGTGGATCGACGGGTTGATGACCGCCTGACGCGACGGATCGAACTCGAACAGCGGATGCTCGTGCGGTGCGAAACCCCGACCCGCGCCGGGCGTCACTCGGCCACCGTCCGGCGGATCTCGACGATCCGCTCCTGGGCGTGGTTGGCGTCGGCGCCCTTGGCGTCCAGCAGGGCGCTGCGGTCGCGGGCCGCCTCGCGCTCGGCGACGGTCACGTCGGCTCGGGCCAGGGCGGCCTCGGTGCCGTGCTCGTGGATGTACTCGGCCCACTCGACGAGGGCATCGACCATCTCCGACTCCGGCACCACGGCAACGTTGCGACCCTTGACGAACAGGTGGCCGCGCTTGTTGCCGGCGGCGATGCCGAGATCCGCTTCGCGCGCCTCGCCGGGACCGTTGACCACGCAGCCCATCACCGCGACCTGCAGGGGCAGCTGACGCTCGCCGAATGCGGCCATCGCCCGGTTGGCCACGTCGATCACGTCGACCTCGGCACGCCCGCAGCTCGGGCAGGCGATCAGGTCGACGTTCTTGCGCTCGCGCAGACCGAGGGCCTCCAGTAGCTGGCGCCCGGCACGGGCCTCCTCCACCGGATCGGCGGTCAGCGAGTAGCGGATCGTGTCGCCGATGCCCTCCAGCAGCAGCGTGGCCATCCCGGCGGTGGCCTTGACCAACCCGGCGGGGGGCGGACCGGCCTCGGTGACGCCGAGGTGCAAGGGGGCGTCGGTGGCCTCGCTGAGCTGCCGGTAGGCCTCGACCATCAGCGGCACGTTGCTGGCCTTGACGCTGATCTTGTAGTCGGTGAAGCCGACGTCGTCGAAGTAGGCGATCTCCTGCAACGCCGAGGCGACCATCGCCTCCGGGGTGA
The DNA here is from genome assembly GCA_029782355.1 of Actinomycetes bacterium. Classification (GTDB taxonomy): domain Bacteria; phylum Actinomycetota; class Acidimicrobiia; order Acidimicrobiales; family Ilumatobacteraceae; genus JAKOUY01. The sequence goes on along the minus strand of JAKOUY010000040.1, from coordinate 122,083 downwards.
CCCCGCCGAAGCGCTCGTAGAGCGACGGATCGAGCGAGCCGCCGTTGACCCCGATGCGGATCGGCAGCCCGCGGTCGCGGGCCTCGCTGGCCACCGCCTTGATGTGCTCGGGGCGGCGGATGTTCCCCGGGTTGAGCCGCAGGCCGTGGACGCCGGCCTCCATCGCCGCCAGGGCCATCCGATACTGGTGATGGATGTCGGCGATGACCGGGATCGGTGAACGCGGCACGATCTGGGCCAGCCCCTCGGCGGCCTCGGCCTCGTTGCAGGTGCAACGAACGATGTCGCACCCCGCTGCAGCCAAGGCGTAGATCTGAGCCAGCGTGCCCTCGACGTCGGCGGTCTTGGTGATCGTCATCGACTGCACGCTGACCGGCGCTCCACCGCCGACGGCGACCGACCCGACGTGCAGCTGGCGGGTCGGGCGGCGCGGGTAGCGCGACTCGGCGCCCTGCATCACTTCACCGGCCTGGCGATGTCGAGGTACAGCGCCGACATGAACAGGAACACGAGGAACCCGAGGGTCACCATCGACACCGGGATCAGCTTGCGGACGTCGGCGTGATACTGCCGGCCACGCCGCGAGCGCAGCCGCTCGTACACGGCGATCGCCGCGTGGCCACCGTCGAAGGGCAGCAACGGGACCATGTTGAACAACCCGATGAACACGTTGAACCCGGCGAGCAGCAGCATCACCCCGGAGAACCCCAGCTCGGAGCCGATCACCGAGCTGAACTTGGTGGCCCCCACCAGCGTGCCCGGCTGGGTGGTCGGGTCGGCGTTGCGATCGGTGAGGTGATGGATGATGTTCACCGGGTTGGCGATGGTGACCAGCCCGCCGACCGACTGCCACATGATGTGGCCGAGATCGGTCACGCTGTGCACGGCGGCCGACGACACCGACTCCTGGTTCCAGTGCAGCTCCGTGCCGCTGCTGACCCCGAGGAAGCCGGCGGCGGGATCATCGGGCCGGCCGGCGAGGGTCACGGCGACCTCACGCGTCGTGCCGTCGGGGCCGAGCAGGGTGAGGCGGACGACATCGCCGGGACGGTGGGTGCGGATGGCTGCCACGAACTGGCTGCCCGACGTCTGCCGGGCACCGTCCATCGCCATGACCACGTCGTCGGGGCGGACCCCCTGGCTGGCTGCCGGGCCGGACTCGACCACGCTGGCGATGCGCACCCGCTCGGCCGACACCCGCCGACCGTTGACCGCGTACACGCCGAACAGCAGGGCGACGGCCAGGATCATGTGCATCAGCGAACCGGCCGTGATAACCAGCAGGCGCCGGGGGAAGCTCTTGGTTCGGTAGGCCCGCGGTTCGTCGGCCGGATCGACCTCGTCGAGGTTGTTCATCCCGATGATCCGGACGAACGCACCGACCGGGTAGGCACGAACCCCGTACTCGGTCTCGCCGCGCCGGAAGCTCCACAGCTTCGGACCCATGAACAGGAAGAACTGGGTGGCCTTCATCCCGGTGAGCTTGGCGGTGCTGAAGTGGCCGAGCTCGTGGAGGAAGATCGAGACCAGGATGCCGACGGCGAAGACGAACATCCAGATGTTGGTGGCGGCCAGCCACACCAGCAGGGCGGCGATGATGCCGAGACCCAGCACCGCTCGGGCACCGGAGACGGGCGCGCCGCCATCCGGGCCCTCGGTCCCGCCCGCCATCACCTCGTTGCGCAGCTTCACATAGGCGTCGGTCACGCAGCCGTCCTTTGCTCGATGATCGATGTTGCCACTCGGCGCCCGGCGGCATCGGTCGCCACCACGTCGTCGACGCTGGACAGGGTCACGGGCTCGAACGCGTCGAGTGCCGCGGCGTTGACCTCGGCGATAGCCGGCCACGTCAGCCGACCGTCGAGGAACGCCTGCACGGCAACCTCGTTGGCCGCGCTGAGCCAGGCGGGGGCGGCGCCACCCTCCCGGCCGGCGGCGTAGGCCAGGTCGAGGCAGCGGAACGTCGACCGATCGGGGGCGGCGAAGTCCAGGCGGGCGACCTCCGTCCAGTCGATCCTCCCATGGGCCAGATCGAGTCGCCGCGGGTAGTCCAAGGCGTACCCGATGGGCAGGCGCATGTCCGGCATGCTGAGCTGGGCGATCGTCGAGCCGTCGGAGAACTCGACCATCGAGTGGACCACCGACTGCGGGTGGACCACCACCTCGATGCGGTCGTAGTCGACCCCGAACAGCTCGTGGGCCTCGATCACCTCCAGGCCCTTGTTCATCAGCGTGCTGGAGTCGACCGTGATCTTCGGACCCATGCTCCACGTCGGGTGGGCCAGGGCCTGCGCAACGGTGACGTCGGCCAGCTCGGCCGCCGTGCGCCCACGAAACGGACCGCCGCTGGCCGTCAGCACCAGGCGGGAGAGCTCCCGCTCGGCATCGCCCGACGAGCGCAGGCACTGGTGCAGCGCGCAGTGCTCGCTGTCGACCGGCACCAACTCGGCCCCCGGCGTGGCTCGCAGCGGCTGGACCACCGGGCCGGCGGCGATCAGGCTCTCCTTGTTGGCCAGACCGAGACGCCGGCCGGCCCGCAGGGTGGCCACCGTGACCGGGAGCCCGGCGAAGCCGACCACGGCGTTGACCACCACGTCGGCACCCGGGATCGCCACGGTGACGTCGTCGACCACCTCGATGGCGCTGCCGCGCAACGCCTCGGCGACCCGACGGCGGGCTCCGGGATCGGCGACGGCCACCAGCTCCGGACGGAACTCACGAGCCTGGGCGATGACCACGTCGGCCGACGCGGCCACCGCCACGGCGACGACCTCGAAGCGCTCCGGACGGGCGCGGACGATGTCGAGCGTCTGGCGACCGATCGACCCGGACGACCCGGCGAGCACGACACGAGTGGCAGGCATGGCGGACGCCAGTCTCGCAGCGCCGACGGGCGGACACACCGCCCCCGGCGCCGGCCGTGCCTACAACGAGGCAGGGATGTGGAACAGCACGTGGGCCAGGTAGTAGACCGCCGGCAAGGTGAACAGGTACCCGTCGAAGCGGTCGAGTACCCCACCGTGGCCGCGGACCAGCGTGCCGAAGTCCTTGATGTCGAGGTTGCGCTTGAACATGCTCTCGACGAGGTCGCCGAGCGGGGCGGCGATGGCGATGACCACCCCGAGCAGGAACAGGTGCGAGGTCTTGGTCCAGGAGTCCGACCACTTGAACGCCCCGACCAGCAGCATGGCCACCACGGTCAGCACGGTGCCCCCGAGGAACCCCTCGACGGTCTTGCCCGGGCTGACCCAGGCGCGCAGCGGGCGCCGGCCCACGGCACGGCCGACGAAGAAGGCACCGATGTCGTTGAGGGCCACGCCCACGGCGATGAGCGTCAGCGTGTCGGTCCCCACCGGCCCGCCGAACTTCGACCAGCGCAGGATCAACCCGGCGAACCCGCCCAGCACCCCGACCCACGACACGCCGAGCATCGTGATGGCCGCATTCGGCAACGGGTTGGCTTCGATGCCGTGCGACGCCAGGAACGTGACGCAGGCGGCCAGCAGGGTGAGCACCACGACCAGCGGGATGGCTCCTGGGCCGACCCACCACGCCGCCAGCGGCATGGCCACGCAGGCCAGGATGCCGGCGATGGTGGCCGGCTGATAGCCCTTCTCGGTCACCTTGTCGAAGAACTCGACGGCCGCCAAGCCGAGCACCAGCACGGCGATGGCCAGGGCGGCCTCCGGCTTCCAGCGCACGGCGACGAGGAACAGGGCGGCGATGCCGAGGCCGACCGCCACCGCCGTGGGCATGTCCCGCCCGCCCGCCGAGGCAGTGGCGGCGACGGGGCGGCGCTGACCGCCACGCGGTCCGGCCACCGGACGGCGCGAGCCGCGGGCCGCCGATTCGCCGGGCCTCCGGCGACCGGCCGGAGCCGGACGCGGCTCGCCGCCGGTGGGGTCGGTGCCGATCTGGATCCGGCCCGGCTCGCGGCGCACCGGCGCCGACTCGTCGTGGTACGGATCGTCGAGGGCGCCCATCGAGCCCGACGGGTCACGCGCCGGGGGCGGGTCGGCGTAGCCGCCGGCGCCGCCCGTGCCGCCCGAGTCGTCGCCCCACACCGGGCCCTGGTCGGAGAAGCTCGACCACACGTCGACGTCGTCGTGCTCGGCCGGCTTGCTGAGCAGGCGCGGCATCTCGCCCGTGGGCGGCTCGGTCCAGTGCGGCAGCGGGCCGGTGTCGCCGTCGCCGAACGAGAGCTCGCTGCGGGGCACCTGCCCGGTGGGCTCATCGGCGAACAGCGGCGGTCCGAAGTCGTCCTCGTCCCGGCGCCGACGCCATCCTTCATCAGCCATGTGAGTTCCCCCTTGGGCTCATACCTCGAGCAGCTCGTGCTCTTTGCGAGCAGCGGCCTTGTCGATGTGATCGACGTGCTCGTGTGTGATCTTCTCGAGCTCCTTCTCGGCGCGCTCGAGATCGTCGGCGGAGATCTCCCCGGCCTTCTCGCTGGCCTCGAGGTGCTTGCGCGCGTCGCGGCGGATGTTGCGCACCGCGACCCGTCCCTCCTCAGCCATGTGCTTGACGATCTTGACGTACTCCTTGCGACGCTCCTCGGTGAGCGGAGGGAAGTTCAGACGGATGACCACGCCGTCGCTGCTGGGGTTGACGCCCAGGTCGCTGTCGCGGATGGCCTTCTCGATGGCCGGCAGCGAGCCGCGGTCGTGCGGCTTCACCACCAGCTGGCGCGGTTCGGGGACCTGGAACCCGGCGAGCTGCTGCACCGGAACCGGCGAGCCGTAGTAGTCGACCAGCAGGCGCTCGACCAGCGCCGGTGTCGCCCGACCGGTTCGAACGGTGGTGAACTGCGTCTGGACATGATGGACGGCCTTTTCCATCTTGTCGATCGCTTCGAGCAGGGTCTCTTCGGTCACTGCACCCAGCGTACTGACCGACCCCGTCGCGAATGGCGCATGCTGCTCAGCCCTGGACGATCGAGCCGACCTGCTCGCCCCGCAGGATCGCCTGCAACGCCCCCGGCGCAGACATGTCGAACACCACGATCGGGATCTGGTTGTCCCGGCAGAAGGCGATCGCCGTGGCATCCATGACCTTGAGGTCCTTGGTCATCACGTCGAGGTAGGAGATCTCGTCGATCTTGCGGGCATCGGGGTTGGTCCGCGGGTCGGCGTCGTACACGCCGTCGACGCCCGAGTGGGTGCCCTTCAGCAGGGCGTCGGCGTCCATCTCGGCGGCGCGCAACGCCGCAGCGGTGTCGGTGGTGAAGAACGGGTTGCCGGTCCCGGCGGCGAAGATCACCACCCGGCCCTTCTCCAGGTGGCGCATCGCCCGGCGACGGATATACGGCTCGGCGATGCGCGGCATCTCGATGGCGCTCTGCACCCGGGTGTCCATGCCGGCGCGCTCCAGCGCGTCCTGCAGGGCCAAGGCGTTCATCACCGTGCCGAGCATGCCGATGTGGTCGCTCTGCGTGGCGTCCATGCCGGACATCGCACCGGTACGTCCGCGCCAGAAGTTGCCGCCGCCGACGACGACGGCGACGTCGACGCCCATCTGGCGTACGGCGACGATCTCCTCGGCCGTGGCCGCCAGCGTGGCGCCGTCGAGACCCGAGCCGGACGGGCCGGCGAGCGCCTCACCCGACGGTTTGAAGACGATCCGCTTCCACCGGGGTGAGGCGGTCATCGGGATCAGCCGATCTCCACCTGGGCGAAGCGCACGATGGTGGCCTTGCCGATCAGCTGGGTGATGCTCTGCTTGTCGTCCTTGGCGTAGGGCTGCTCGAGCAGGGCGACGTCCTTGAAGAACCCGCCCAGGCGGCCCTCGACGATCTTCGGCAGCGCCGCCTCCGGCTTGCCCTCGTTGCGGCTCAAGGTCTCCAGCGTGGCCCGCTCGTGGGCGACGACGTCAGCCGGGACCTCGTCGCGCGACAGGTACTTGGGCCGGGCGAAGGCGACGTGCACGGCGACGTCGTGGGCCAGTTGCGAGTCGGCCCCCGCCATCTCCACCAGGACGGCATTGACGCCACGGCCACCCTGGACGTGCAGGTAGTGGCCGAGGATGTTGCCCTCGGCGGCCTGGATCCGGATCACCTCGCCGAGCTCGATCTTCTCCTTGAGGGTGATCTTCAGATCCTCGAGCTCGGCGGCTCGGCTGGCCACGGCGTCCTCGCCGTTGGCGGCCACGAGGTGGGCCAGGGTGTCGGCCTCGGCCTTGAACTGGTCCGAGCCGGCGACGAAGTCGGTCTCCGACTTGAGCTTGACGATCGCGCCGACGCCACCCGAGACCACCAGGGCGACCACGCCCTGGGTGTTCTCCCGGTCGTCACGCTTGGCGCTGGCCGCCAAGCCCTTCTCGCGCAGCCACTGCTTGGCTGCCTCCATGTCGCCGTCGTTGGCCTCCAGGGCCTTCTTGGCGTCCATCATCCCGGCGCCGGTTGCCTGGCGCAGTGCCTGTACGTCTTTCGCGGTGAATGCCATGGTGATCGGTGTTTCTCAGCTCTCGGTGTGCTTGCGGTCCCAGCGGGTGAACCCCGCGGCGGTTGCGTGGTCCTCGGTGTCGAACCACAGCTCCGCCTTGGTCCGCCCGTAGTAGGGCGACTCGGTGGTGTGGTAGAGGCCGGAGTCGGCGTTGCCCTTGATGGTGTAGCCCTCGGGCGCCTCCGGTCCGTCGGCGCGGCGGGCGCCGGCCGGCACGTCGTCGCCCGAGGATGCCGGCGTGAGGTCCGCCAGTCCCCGTGCGTGGGAGGTGCCGGCTGCGGCGTCGGCGTGGGCCGTGGCGTCGCCGTCCTGCTGCGCGTCGCCGGTGTCGGACGCCTGCTCGGCGTCCGCACCACCGGCCGCCTGCTCGGCGTCCTTGGCGGCACGTGCTGCGGCAACCTTGGCGTCGCGCTCGGCCTGGGCGGCCGCAGCCTGGCGGCGGGCCTCGGCCTGGGCGGCGGCGAAGGCAGCCTCGTCCTCGGCGGTGCGCTTGGGGGCCTCGGGCTGCTGCGGGGCGCGCTTGTTGGCGATGAACCGGCCCTCCTGCACCGCCTCGGCGATGACCCGGGCCATCAGCGCATTGGCCCGGATGGCGTCGTCGTTGCCGGGGATCGGGTACTGGATCACGTCCGGGTCGACGTTGGTGTCGACCACGGCGATCACCGGGATCTTCAGCTTGTTGGCCTCCGTCACGGCGATCTGCTCCTTCTTCGTGTCGAGCACGAAGACCGCATCGGGCCGCTTGGTCATGCCGCGGATGCCGCCGAGGTTCTTCTGCAGCTTCTCCAGCTCACGGCCGAGCAGCAGGGCCTCCTTCTTCGGCATCGCCTCGAACTCGCCCGAGGCCTTCATCCGCTCGTACTCCTGCATCTTGCCGACGCGCTTGGCGATCGTCTCGAAGTTGGTGAGCATGCCACCCAACCAACGCTCGTTGACGTAGTGCATGCCGCACTGGTCGGCATAGTTGCGCACCGGGTCCTGGGCCTGCTTCTTGGTGCCGATGAACAGCACCGTGCCGCCCTTGGCCGACAGGTCGCGCACGAAGTTGTAGGCCGCCTCGACCCGCGTCAGGGTCTGCTCGAGGTCGATGATGTAGATCCCGTTGCGCTCACCGAAGATGAACCGCTTCATCTTCGGGTTCCACCGGCGGGTCTGGTGACCGAAGTGCACGCCAGCTTCGAGCATCTGGCGCATGGTGACGACTGCCATGAGTGACTCCTCTCCTGCGGTTGCGGAGTGCCGGGCCCGAGCGCCGAAGCGACCGCAGGGTGGGCCGGCACGGATTGGTGATGTGGGCCGACCGCAGGCGGACGGCGCCGATCGATGCTATCGGGCCAGGCGTGGGCCGCCTACCGGAGCGACGACCGGCCGGGCACACGACAACGCCGGCGGACCGACCGGGCGGGGCGCAGCGCCGTCGAGCGGGACCAGCCGGGCCGGCCATCGCCAGCTGCCGAGCATCGGCCCCGGGTCCACGTACACACCGGCGACGCGGACGGTGAACATCAGGGTCGTGCCGGCGGTGCCCACCGGCTGGCCGGCGGCGACCGCCTGGCCCTGGGTGACCGCGGCGCCCGACAGGTAGCCGTAGGTCTCCTGCCACCCGGCATGGTCGGTGACGGTCACGAACCGCTGACCGACGACGGTGCCGGCGAAGCTCACCACCCCGGCCTCGACGGCACGGACCACCGAACCGGCGGCGGTGGCGAACTCCACGCCGCGGTGGCCGGGGCACCACGAGCAGGCCGGGGCCTCGAACCCGATACGGACGGGCGCCTCGACCGGCGGCACCCAGCACGTGGCCACCGCCACGGCGAACGCGGCGATCATCGCCGCCCGCCAGCGCCGACGGGCTCAGGCCCGCGGGTGCGTGCCCTGGTACACCAGGCGCAAGCGCTCCTTGCTGACGTGGGTGTAGCGCTGGGTGGTGGCGACGTCGGCATGGCCGAGCAGCTCCTGCACGGCGCGCAGATCCGCCCCGCCGTCCAGCAGGTGGGTGGCGTAGCTGTGACGCAGCGCATGGGGGTGGGTGGGCCGCGCCGAGCGGCGGTCGAGGATCCGCCGCACGTCGCGCGGCGTGAGCCGCTTGCCGCGCTCGTTGGCGAACATGGCCGACCCGGACGACTCGGCGACCACCTCGTGACGCACGGCGAGCCAGGCACCGATGGCGTCGATCGCCGGCTGGCTGAGCGGCACCCGCCGGGACTTCGACCCCTTGCCCACCACCACCACGGCACCGGCTGCCAGGTCGGCGGCGTGGACGTCCATGCCACACAACTCGCCGACGCGCAGCCCGCTGCCGTACAGCACCTCCAGCACGGCGTCATCCCGGCGGCGGCGCCACACCGGCTCGTCGTCGGGGGGTGGGGCATCGAGCAGGATTGCCAGATCGGCGTCATCGAGCACGTGGGGCAGCCGACTCTCGCCCGACGGGGCCCGCAGCGTGGTGGTCGGGTCGACGTCGACCACACCCGTGCGGCGCAGGAACCCGTAGTAGCGGCGCACCGCCGAGACCTTGCGGGCGATGGTCCGCTTGGCCACGTGACGGGTGTGCATCCAGGCCACGTAGCGGCGCAGCAACGAGCGGTCGACCGCCACGGGGTCCTCGACGCCACCGCGGCCCATCCACTCGGCCAACCCGGCGATGTCGCCCACGTAGGCAACCACGGTGTTCGGTGCGGCGCGGGTGAGCGAGGCGGCAAACTGCTCCAGCCGCCAGGCGGCCGGGACCTCGAAGGCCGGGGACGTCGGCATCGGCCCCCACCATAGGGAGCGCCGGCGGTCGTCATGTCGGATCCGCCGCTTCGTACCATCCACCGTGATCGGTCAGCCAACCCGCCGCCACCAGATCGTGCACCGCACCGGCGACCACCGCCAGGTCGCTGCCCAGGTGCACGGCGAGCTGTTCGACGGTGCGGGCCGAGCCGAGGCACGCCAGGTAGAGCTCGGCGTGCCGAGTCGGCGACGGTGGGCTCGGCGCGCCCGAGTTGCCACCCGTCCGCCGGACACGGTGGTGGCCGATGGAGAGCAGCGTCAGCACATCGGATGCGTCCACCACCAGGTGGGCACCGTCGCGCAACAGATCGTTCACGCCGGCGGCAGCCGGGTTGCTCACCGCCCCCGGCACCGCCATGACCGGGACATCGCGGCGGTTGGCCTCCTCGACCGTCAGCAGCGACCCACCTCGATGTCGGGATTCGACCACCACCAGCGCCTCGGCCAGCGCGGCGACGATGCGGTTGCGCTGCGGGAAGCGGTAGGGGCGCAACCCCGTGCCGGGCGGTTGCTCACTGAGCAGGACGCCACGACGGGCCACCTCGGCATACAGCGAACCGTGCTCGCGCGGATAGACCACGTCGAGGCCGCCGGCGACGACACCGATGGGCCGACCCGGCGCGCCGGCCTGGTGCGCAGCGGTGGCCCCGTGATGGACCGCTCCGTCGATGCCCCGGGCCAACCCGCTGATCACCGCCACACCCGCCTCGGCCAGTTGGAAGCCGAGTTGACTGGCGACCGAGCGCCCAGCCGCCGTGGCCGAACGAGTTCCGACCACCGCCACCCGGCGCTGGTCGAGAACCTCGACGTCGCCACGACCGAACAGGACCACGGGTGGGACCGGGTCGTCGGCGAGGACGGCTGGATACCCGGGGTGGCCGAACACCTCGACCCACACCCCCAGCGAGCGGCAGCGCTCCCACACCTCGTCCACCGACACCGCTGCCGCCTGGCGGGCCAGCAGATCCAAACCCTCGTCCCCGCCGAGGACGTGCCGCAGCCGGCCCGGCATGGCGGACCGGCCCCGGACGACGGCCCAGGCCTGTTCGGGTTCGTAGCGCCCGAGCAGTTCGGCCAGCCGCACCGGGCCAAGGCCGTCGAGTCCGGCCAGCGCCGCGGCCCACGCCTGGGCAGGTCGGGTTGTCCCGACCGCACTCACGCCGCCACCCCTCGCGGCGTGACCAGACGGACGCGCATCGACAAGGCCAGCGAGACGTGCGTGGCGGCAACGGGTGCGGCTGCATCCCCGCCTGCGACCGCGTCCAGATCGGCCAGGGTGCGAGCGACGCGGCGGACCCGATGGAAACCCCGACCGGTCAGGCGGTCGTGCTCCAGCTCCGTGCGCAGCAGGGCGCGCGCCGTGCCGCTGAGCGGGACCAAGCGGTCGAGCTGCTCGGCCGGGATCTCGCCGTTGAGCATGCCCCGCTGCTCGATCGCCAGCTGGCGGGCGAGCCCGACACGCGCCGCCGTGCTGGCCGTGGACTCCTCGTCGCCGGCGTCGAGCAATGCCTCGACACCGGGGCGAGCGACAGCAATGCGCAGATCGAAGCGATCGAGCAACGGCCCGGACAAGCGCCGCAGGTAGCGAGCTCGGGCATGGTCATCGCACTCGCAGGCGCCGGGCGCGCCCCCACCGCACGGACACGGGTTGGTCGCCCCCACCAGCAGGAACCTGGCCGGCAGCGTGGCGTGGACCCTCGCCCGGGACACACGCACCACGCCTTCTTCCAGCGGCTGACGCAACGCATCGAGCACCTGTTGCTGGAACTCCCCGAGCTCGTCCATGAACAGGACACCGCCGTGGGCACGGGAGATCTCGCCGGGGCGGAGCGTGGCCGAACCACCCCCCACCAGGCTCACCATCGAGCTGCTGTGGTGCGGGCTACAGAAGGGCGGCAGGCGGATGAGCTCCCCGTCCGCCATGGCGACCCCCATTGCCGAGTGGATCATCGTCGCCTCCACCGCCGTCCGCTGATCGAGAGCGGGCAGCAATCCGATCAACCGTTTGGCCAGCATCGTCTTGCCTGACCCGGGCGGGCCGACCATGAGGAGATGGTGCCCCCCGGCGGCGGCCACCTCGAGGGCCCGGCGAGCCAACGGCTGCCCGCGGACGTCCGCCAGGTCCGGCACCGGCCCGTTCACCGCCGGCGGACCGAGCTCCGGCGGTTCCGGCCACGGTGTGAACCCGGCGATGGCGCCCACCAAGTCCGACAGCGTGTCCACGGCGTACATTGCCTCGCCGACCACCGCGCGGCACTCGGCCGCTGAGCGACGCGGGACCACCGGTCGACACCCGGCCATTGCTGCCACCATCGGAGCGATGCCCGGAATGGCCCGCACCGTTCCGTCCAGGCCCAGCTCACCGACCAGGCCGAGCCCGGCCAGCGTCACCGCGCCCTCCTCACCCAGCTGGTCGGAGGCCGCCAGGATCCCCACGGCAATGGCCAGGTCCAGGCCCGAGCCACCCTTGCGCTGGCCTGCCGGGACGAGGTTCACGGTGATCCGCTGCATCGGCCAGGTCAAGCCGCTGGACAACACCGCGGCGCGCACCCGGTCACGCGATTCGCGACATGCCTCATCGGGCAGACCGACGATGCTGAGACCGGGCAGCCCCGGTCCGACGTGGACCTCGACCGTCGTGGCCAGACCCTGGACGCCGAGCAGGGTGGCAGAACGAACTGCGGCGAGCATGGCGACCTCCGATTTCACATGGCGGGATACGCCTGACTGACTCGGAGGAAGGGGCGACACCGGCCCCGACGACGGTACGGCCCGACCTTATCGACGCCGCGCCGATCGACAACCTCGACGGCCATCGGTTTGGCGATCCCGTCGACCCGGGGCGCCAACGGCGCCGAGGGGTTCGACGGGCCTCGTGCGAGACTGGCCGGATGCGTCGCCGCGCCGCCTCACTGCTGGCCGTCACCATGGCGGCGCTGGCCGGTGCCTGTGGCACCGACCCGCCGGCCACGACCCAGGCCGCCTACTGCGACGCCACCCACCGCCATCGCGCCGAACTGAGCCGGCCGTTGCTGGCGGCCGCTGCCGACGTGCCGGCTCTCCTGGGGGTCTATGCGGACATGCACGCCCACGCCCCGCTCGCCATCGGCCGGGAGTGGGCGGTCGTGGAAGCGTTGGTCCGGGCGGCAGCCGGCGTCGACCGCAACGACCCTGCCGCGCTGGCCGAACTGGCTCGCTCGGCCCGGTTGGCCCGCACGGCCGCCGATCAGGTGGTGGCGTACACCCAGCAGATCTGTGGTGTGTTGATCGGCGACCAGGTCCCGGGGAGTGCGCCGCAGCAGAACCCGAACACCCGCGACACGATCATGGTCTCCCCCACCGACCAGGCACCGGACTCGGTGCCCGAGTCGTCCACCCCGGCGCACTGATCGGGCGCCGAACCGGCGGTGGTACGGTCCGACCGTGGACCGAAGGTGGTGTTCCCTCCTGGCCGTCGTCGGGTTGGGCGGATCGCTCGTCGGTGTCCCGCAGGCAGCGGCAACCACGCCGCCCACGAGTCCGGGCCCCGTGGTGTCCGCGCCGCCCACGTCCACCGCGCCGTCGCCGATGGACGTCGTCGCCGACCTGGCGTCGGATGTGCTCGGAGGTCGCCCGAACGGAACAGCGCAGTCGGCGCAGGCCCAGCGCTATCTCGTCGACCAGCTCGCCGGGTTCACCACGCCGTTGGCCGGGATCACCTATCTGCAGCCGTTCGACCAGGGCACCAACATCCTGGCCGTGATCCGCGGATCGCAACTACCGGACCAGTACGTCATGGTCGGCGCCCACTACGACCATCTCGGGACCGATTGCCCGGCGGACGGCGCCGACACCATCTGCAACGGGGCCTCGGACAATGCGGCCGGCGTGGCCGAGGCGCTCAGCCTGGCACGGCGCGTCGCCGCCTCGGGCCCGCCGAAACGCTCGCTGATCATCGCCCTGTGGGACCGCGAGGAGGACGGCCTGCTCGGTTCGACCTACTACGTGTCCCACCCGGTCGTCCCGCTCGATCAGGTCGTCGCCTACGTGAACTTCGACATCCAGGGCACCTCGATGACACCCGCGCTGCGGGACATCACGGTCGCCGTCGGCGCCGAGACCGGCGGACCGAACCTGCAGCAGGCGCTCGACCGGGCGACGGCGTCGACGCCGCTCACCGAACTGAAGCTCAGCCTGCTGTTCGGCCAGGGCCGCAGCGACCACGCCGTCCTGTTCGGCGCCCATGTCCCCGTGGTGTTCTTCACCGACGCCAACAACGGCTGCTACCACACGGTGAACGACGAGGTCGACATCATCGACCCCGCCAAGCTCGACCGCCAGACCGACGTGTCCACCGCGCTGGTCACCGACCTGCTGTCCACGTCGACCCCACCGTCATGGGTGGGGAACGCCCCGGCCACCACCTTCGCCGATGCACAAGGACTCCTGGAAGTGCTTCGCCTGTCCCAGCCCGATCTCGGTCTGCTTCCCGCCGCCGATCGCCCGGCCATGTCGGTCTACCTGGAGGACCTCCAGCGCATCGTGGCGGCTGGACCGACGGCATTCGACGCGGCCGCCACGGCCACGTTGCTGCAGGGCGCCGTCAAACTGGTCGCTGCGTTCACCCACGTCGACTGCCGGGCGTTGGTGCCGGCGACGCACTGATCGCCGGACCGCGGCTCGTCAGACGATCTCGCCGCGGCGGACGATCACCTTGTCGACCAGCCCGTAGGACTTGGCCTCCTCGGCGGTGAACCAGCGGTCACGCTCGCTGTCGGCCTGGATCTTCTCGATCGACTGGCCGCTGTGCTGGGAGATCAGCTCGGCCATCCGCCGCTTGGTGTACGCCAGCTGCTCGGCCTGGATGGCGATGTCGGTGGCCTGTCCACGGAGGCCGGCGAGCGGCTGGTGCATCATGATCCGGGCATTGGGCAGGGTGTAGCGCTTGCCGGGAGCGCCGGCGGTGAGCAGGAACTGGCCCATCGAGGCAGCCATGCCCATGCACACCGTGGCCACGTCGGCCTTGACGAACTGCATGGTGTCGTAGATGGCCATGCCGGCGGTGACCGATCCGCCCGGGCTGTTGACGTACAGCCAGATGTCGGAGTTGTCGTCGTCGGCGTCGAGATAGAGCAGCTGACCGCAGATCTGGTTGGCGATCTCGTCGTTGACGTCGGTGCCGAGCAGGACGATGCGGTTCTTCAGCAGGCGGTTGAACACCTCGCTGCGCGGGTCGAGCCCCCCGTCGAGGGCGAGCGGCTGGCTGGGCGACGGCGTCGGCATGCGCCCAGGCTACCGGGGGTAGCGTGGCCGCCATGAGTGACTCGACTGCCGGCGGCTCGACCGCACCGAACCCCGACGTGGCCTCGGTCGAACGGATCATCCACGCCCCGGCCAAGGCGATCTTCGCCGTCCTGGCCGACCCCACACGGCATCACGAGATCGACGGGTCGGGGACGGTGCGCGAGGCCAAGGACACACCCCGCAAGCTGACCCTCGGTTCGACGTTCGGGATGAGCATGCGCTGGGGTCTGCCCTACTCGATGACCAACACGGTGGTCGAGTTCGAGCAGGACCGGCGCATCGCCTGGCAGACCACCGGGGCGATGCCCCTGATCGGCCGGTTCATCGGCGGGCGGATCTGGCGCTACGAGCTCGAACCGACCACCGGCGGGACCCGCGTGCGGGAGAGCTGGGACATCAGCCAGGAGAAGTTCAAGGCGGCGGTGCGCCCGATGCGCCAGCGCACGCTGACGTCCATGGCGGCCACCCTCGATCGCCTCGAGGAGCTGCTCGGCAAGAGGTCCTGAGCCGGACCGACCGGGCGCCCGCTCAGCGCCGCTGAACGCCGCTGACGATCACGGCCACCCGCTGGTCGGGATCGATGGCGCCGCGGTCGAGCAGGGTCAGCAGACCGGCGACGCCCGCCGCACCGGTGGCCGAGGCGTCGATCCCGGCGACGTCGCGCACCAGCTGCCAGCCACGCAGCACGTCGTGCTCCTGGCTCACCACCGGGCCCCCGCCGGTGGTCGCCATGGCCTCGACGACCGGCAGCCAGTCATAGGTCTCGTCGTCGACGATCCCGTCGGCGGCAGTCTGTCCGACCGGCTCCCATGGCCACATGCACGCCGCCCACCGGTCGGCGGCGTGGTCGGCCCCACCGGCGTCCGCGGCGCGGCGCCAGGCCCGCTCCAGCGGGGCGCAGGCCTCGGTCTGCATGGCGTGGATGCGTGCCCCGATCCCCCCGGCTCGCAACCCGGCCGCCGCGCACGCGGCGAGCGCACCCGCGCCGACCTGGACCACGACGTGATCGAGGCCGGAGGCATCCAGGCGGGCGATCTGGGTGGCCATCTCCCAGCCGATCGTGCGACCACCGTCGAGACACCAGGCGTTCTCCGGGCCCTGCACGCTGAACGGGATGGCGCCGGCCGCCACGGCCTCGCGGAAGCGCAGCACGCATGGGTCGCCGGGCGGGTCCTCAGGTCGGCGCGGGCAGGTGACCACCGTGGCCTGCAGTTCGGTGAGGCGGCTCATCACCGGGCCTCCGGCCCACTCCGGCACGAACACCCGGATCGGCCAGCCCACGGCCGCAGCCAGCGTGGCCGCGGCGACGGCGGCATTGCCACACGACGCGATGGCCAGGTCCGGGCGACCTGTCGACGCCCACGGGGCCCGACCCAGCGACTCCAGCGTGACCAGCTGGGCCAGGATCGTGAACAGGTGGCGGGCCTTGTGGCTCCCGCCGACGTTGCCGGTCTCGTCCTTGACCCACACCCCGCCGTCGGTGGTGAAGCCCAGCTCGGCGCTCAGCGCCTCGTGCCGGGCGAAGGGGGTGATCCGGAACCCGGTGCCGGCCACCGCGGCCACCCGCTGGTCGAGATCGTCGAGCAGGATCGCCCGGGCCGCGGCCGTCATGCCGTTGGCCGCGGCGAAGCCGTCCCACACCAGGTGCTCACGGAACGCCAGGAACGGGTTGACCGCCTCGGCCTGGTCGAGGCCGGGATCGGTGAGCGGTGCCTCGGCGGCCACCACCGCCAGCTCGTGGCGGCGGTCGGCCGCGCTCGAGTTCGGGCACCGCCACGCCAGCGGTTCGCCGACGTCGACATGGGCGCCGCACACCAGGCAGCGCCAGCCGGCCACCAGCGAGCGCTGCATCAGCGCGCCGCCACCCGGGCGTTGAAGTCGGCGATCATCTCGTCCCACCGGCCGAGGTAGCGGCGCAGGCCGCGCCAGAAGTCCTGGTGGCGGCGGGCCTCGAACAGCTCGAACGGGGTGCCCTGCTGCTCGACCCAGGTGTAGTAGCCGAGGTTGAAGATCCGGTTGCGGTCCCGCTCGGTGAGCTCCAGCGCGTGCGCCGTGGGCACGTCGGCGAGGTGCTGGCCCCACACCTGGGCGGCGTCGAGGTTGGTGAACCCGCCACCGAAGTCGCGGGCCAGGATCTTGGCCTGTTCGCTCGGGTACATCGCCGCCCCGTCGGTGGCCACGGTGACGATGGCGTCCTGCGGCCCGAGGCCGAGCAGCTTGGCGGTGGTGATGGCCGCCAGCACGTTGCAGATCGACGACAGCCCGAAGTGCTGCAGCGTGGCCAGCACCGACTGCGGGACCAGGCGGCGGTCGGCCAGGTAGCCGAGGCCGTCGTCGCTGTTGAACATGACCTGCAGCTGGTCGGTGGCCCGGTCGCTGACGGCCACGACCACGTCGCTGTTCATCACGTTGTGGATCAGCGGCACGTGCTTGTCGCCGATGCCCTGGATGTTGTGCTCGCCGAAGCCGTTCTCGAGCAGCGTCGGGCACTCCAACGCCTCGACGGCCACGATCTTGGCGCCGTAGGTCTCCTTCAGCCGGTCGCCCGCCGCGATGGTCCCGGCCGAGCCGGTGGCACTGGTGAAGGCGGCGAGCCGCCAGTCACGGCCACTGGCCGCCCGGGCGGACTCGAACACGTGGCCGAGCGCCCGTCCGGTGACCTCGTAGTGGGCCAGGTGGTTGCCGAACTCGCAGAACTGGTTGAGCACGAAGTTGCCCGGATCCCTGGCCAGCTCGTTGCAGGCGTCGTAGATCTCCTTGACGTTGCTCTCCGTGCCGACCGTGCGGATGACGTCCTCGGCCGGGTTGGCGCACCACGCGTCGAGCCAGTCGAAGCGTTCCTGGCTCATCCCGGCCGGCAGGATCGCCACGCCGCGACTGGCCATGATCCGGCTGATGGCGATGCCGCCGCGGGCGTAGTTGCCGGTGCTCGGCCAGATCGCCCGGTGGCGGGTCGGGTCGAACTGCCCGGCGACCACCCGTGGCGCCAGGCAGGCGTAGGCGGCGAGGACCTTGTGGGCGGTGATCATCGGGAAGCGATCGCCGAAGGCGACGATGATCGGGCTCTCCACGCCGGTCAGGCTGGACGGCAGGACCACGTGGTCGGGCACCGCTGCCCGCCCGCCGTCCAGCGTGTTGTACCAGTGGACCCGCCACAGGTTGGCCGGATCGGGAGCGTTGTGGTCGACCCCGGCGGTGCGTGCCGGATCGATGATGGACGGGTCGGCCAGCTCGGCGAAGCTCGGCAGGGTGATGCCCTGCTCGGCGAAGCGGGCCACGCTGTTGGCCAGCGCCCCCTCGTCGACCACGTGGTCGGCCAGGCCGAACTGGTTGATCAGGGCATCGTCGAGCGTCGTCTGGGCAGGGATCACGATTGACATTCTGTCAAGCGATGCCCGACGGCCCGACACCGCCGCGCAGCCACCGGCCGAACCGCCGGCACGACGGCCGCGCCGATCGCTCGGTCGCGCCGGACTTCGCCGTGTGCCACGGCTACCGTGAGCCACCTATGGCTGACCTCGCCCTCGGCGCCGACATCGACTCGTCGCACCACAAGACCGACACCGCCACCGTCGTCAACTCGGGCGACCTCACCACCCACGGCGTGATCGTCGGCATGACCGGGTCCGGGAAGACCGGACTCGGCGTCGTGCTCATCGAGGAGTGCCTGTCGAACAACATCCCGACGCTGCTCATCGACCCCAAGGGCGACCTCACCAACCTGTGCCTGATGTTCCCGAACATGGCCGCGGCCGACTTCCAGCCGTGGGTCAACGAGGGCGACGCCACCAAGGCCGGCCAGAGCGTGGCCGACTTCGCCGCCGCCCAGGCCAAGGCGTGGTCCGACGGGCTCACCGGTTGGGGGATCGGTCCCGAGCGCATCGCCAAGCTGGTCGACGGGGTCGACTTCACCATCTACACCCCGGGCTCCAGCGCCGGGATCGGGCTGAACATCGTCGGCTCGCTGGCCGCCCCACCCGACATGAGCGACACCGAGAACATCGGCGACGAGATCCAGGGCTTCGTCAGCGGTCTGCTCGGCCTCGTCGGCATCGACGCTGATCCGCTGTCCAGCCGAGAGCACATCCTGCTGTCCAACCTGATCCTCAACGAGTGGACCAACAGTCGCAACCTCGACCTGCCCAGCCTGGTCGGCATGGTCCAGAACCCACCGATCCGCAAGCTGGGGGTCTTCGAGCTCGACCAGTTCTTCCCGCCCGCCGACCGCACCCAGCTGGCCATGCGGCTCAACGGGCTGCTGGCCTCGCCCTCGTTCGGGGCGTGGATGAGCGGTCCGCCCATCGACATCGGCGCCATGCTGCGCACACCCGAGGGCACGCCGCGCTGCGCCATCGTGACCACCTCCCACCTCAGCGACCAGGAGCGCCAGTTCGTGTCGACGCTGGTGCTCAGCCAGCTGGTCACCTGGATGCGCCGCCAGAGCGGCACCACCGACCTGCGGGCCCTGCTGTACATGGACGAGGTGGCCGGCTACCTGCCCCCCACCGCCGCCCCGCCCACCAAGAAGCCGATCATGACGCTGATGAAGCAGGCCCGGGCCTTCGGGGTCGGCGTCGTCCTGGCCACCCAGAACCCGGTGGACATCGACTACAAGGCGATCTCCAATGCCGGCACCTGGATGATCGGCCGGCTGCAGACCGACCGGGACAAGCAACGCCTGCTCGACGGGATGTCGGCGGCCAGCGGTGGGGTCGACGTCAAGGCGGTCGGCGACACCATCTCCGGGCTGGCCAAGCGCGAGTTCGTGCTGCGCCGGGCCGGCAAGGACCAGCCGGAGGTGTTCACCACCCGCTGGGCGATGAGCTACCTACGCGGCCCGCTGACCCGCGACCAGATCGCCACGCTCATGGACCCCCGGCGCGGCCTGGCCCAGAACGCCCAGGCCACCGCGCCGGTGGCCCCGCCGGTTGCCGGCACGGCGCCGGCACGGTCCAGCTTCGCCCCGCCCAGTGGCGCGGCGGCGGCCGCCCCGGCCCCGGCCCCCCAACCGACGCCCGCCGGCCCCGCCGGGGCAGCAGCGGCGATGGCACCGGGATCGAACGACACCCCGGTCATGCCCGAGATCG
Organism: Actinomycetes bacterium; assembly: GCA_029782355.1. Taxonomy (GTDB): domain Bacteria; phylum Actinomycetota; class Acidimicrobiia; order Acidimicrobiales; family Ilumatobacteraceae; genus JAKOUY01. The sequence goes on along the minus strand of JAKOUY010000040.1, from coordinate 102,498 downwards.
CCGCCGGCACGGGCATTCGCTGGGCGGACCCGGCCTCGCCGTGGTTGCCGGCCATCGGCGGCGACGCCCGCGGCACGGCCTGGGAGCCGGCCATCGTCGCCCGGGTGACGCTGCGCTACGACGACACCAAGGCCGACCTGGTGCACGACGGCGAGTACGAGGCGGTGATCTTCCCGCTCGGCGAGCAGGTCGATCCGACCCGGGCGATCGCCGTCGACTACGACGACCGTGACCTGCGCGACCAACCGCCGGCGCAGGTGCTCTACCGGCTGACCGGAGCCCCGCTCAAGGATCGGAACCTGTTCGCCCAGGTCCAGCGCGGCCTGATCGACTACCTGGTGCGCTCGCAGACCCTCGACCTGCAGGTCAATCGGCAGCTCAAGCTGTTCTCCCGCCCGGGCGAGACCGCCGAGCAGTTCGCCCAACGCTGCGCCGCAGCGGCCAACGAGGCGGCCGACGCCGACACCGCCAAGTTGCGCGACAAGTACCAGGCCAAGACCACCGCCATCCAGAGCCAGATCCAGAACGCCCAGGATCGTGCCGACGTGCTGCGCGAGCAGCGCCGTGGTTCGCGCAGCGACGAGATCCTGTCGACCGCCGGGTCGATCCTCGGCGGCCTGCTCGGTGGTCGCAGCCGCAGCAGCATCCTCGGCAAGGTGTTCAAGTCGGCTGGTTCGGTGGCCACCAAGCATTCTCGAGCCGCCGCCCAGGGCGAGCGGCTCGACGCGGCCGAGGGCAAGGTCGACGACCTCAACCAGCAGCTGCAGGAGCTGGAGAAGGAGCTGACCGACGAAGTCACCCAGATCGACACGCAGTGGAACCAGGTCGCCCAGGACATCACCACCACCCCGATCACCCTCGAGCGCGCCGACGTCAACGTCACCCAGCTGGTGCTCGCCTGGATCCCCGTGCCGTAACCTGGCCGGCATCGCCGCGGGCGTGGCGAAACTGGCAGACGCGCAAGGTTTAGGTCCTTGTTCCGCAAGGAGTGTGGGTTCGAGTCCCTCCGCCCGCACCGGCCCGGCCCGCTTCGTCGGCCGCCGGCCGCGGTTCGCTACGGTCGCCGCCATGCAGCACGACATCGCCACCGTCGGACCGGGCACACCCAGCGCCGGGCGCCTCGCCGGGCGGGTGGCCGCCATCACCGGGTCGGGTGACGGGATCGGCGCGGCGATGGCCAAGCGCTTCGCCGCCGAGGGTGCCAGCGTGGTCGTCTCCGACGTCGACGACGCCAAGGGTCAAGCGGTGGCCGACGAGATCGTCGCCGCCGGCGGGACCGCCACCTACCTGCACGCCGATTGCACCAAGAAGGCCGACAACCTGGCCCTCGTCCAGCACGCCGTGGACACCTACGGCTCGATCGACATCCTGGTGAACAACGCCTGGGGCGGGGGCGGCCCGATGCAGCGGGTCGACCAGAAGACCGACGAAGCGATGCTGCACGGGATCGAGATGAACTACCTCGGCCCGTGGTGGGCGATGCAGGCCGCCTTCCCGCACATGCGCGCCCGCGGCTGGGGTCGGGTCATCAACATCTGCTCGCTGAACGGCGTCAACGCCCACATGGGTTCGGTGGACTACAACGCCAGCAAGGAGGCGCTGCGCGGCCTGACCCGCACGGCCGCCCGGGAGTGGACCCGCACCGGGATCACCTGCAACATCATCTGCCCCGGCGCCAAGACGGCCGCCTTCCGGGCCTACGCCCAGGCCAACCCGGAGATGGCCAGGGTCTCCGAGGAGACCCACCCGATGGGCCGGCTCGGCGACCCGGACGAGGACATCGCCCCGGTGGCCGCCTTCCTGGCCAGCGAGGACAGTCGCTACGTCACCGGCAACACGCTGTTCGTCGATGGCGGCGGGCACATCAACGGCGTGCAGTGGACTCCGGAGTTCCGCGACTGAGCGCACCACTCCCCCAGCCGACCCCGTACCGCTGATCAGCGAATGTCGGCGATGCATCGACATCCGATGATCAGCGTGGTGCGGTGGGGCGACGGAGGGCCGATCGACACGGCGCCCGCCCTGGTACGACGATGGGTACGGTGACGACCATGCCGGCCGCGGACCGCCCCAACGTGCTGTTCATCACCCTCGACCAGTACCGCGCCGACAGCCTCGGCTGCGCCGGTCATCCGGTGGTCCGCACCCCGAACCTCGACGCCCTGGCCGCCGCGGGTGTCCGGTTCGCCCGGCACTACGCCCAGGCCGCCCCGTGCGCGCCCGGGCGGGCGGCGCTGTACACCGGCACGTACCAGCTGAACAACCGGGTGGTGGCCAACGGCACCCCGCTCGATGCCCGCTTCGACAACGTCGCCCTGGTCGGGCGGCGGGCCGGGTACGCCCCCGCCTTGTTCGGCTACTCGGACCAGGGGTACGACCCGCGCCGGCTGGACGACCCGGCCGACCCCCGTCTGTTCACCTGGGAGGGCGTCCTGCCCGGCTTCGACCTGATCCTCGATCTCGACGAGCGCCACCAGCCGTGGCTGGACTGGCTGGCCGGTCTCGGATACGACGTCACCGACCCGGATGTCGCCCTCGCCACCGAGTCCACCCGGCCGGCCGAGCACAGCGTGACCCAGTTCTTCACCGACACGTTCCTCGACTGGCTCGACGGGCAGCACCAGCCGTGGTTCGCCCACCTGTCGTTCCTGCGCCCCCACCCACCGTTCGACGCTGCCGGGCACTACGCCACGATGTACGACCCGGCCGACAGCCCCGCGCCACTGCCCGTGCCGGCCAACCGGCTCTCGGTTCACGACCTGGTGATGGCCCACCCGCTGGCCGCCGCCCCCGCCGACGTGGCGGCGATGCGCGCCCAGTACTACGGATTGATCACCGAGGTCGACCATCACCTCGGGCGGATCTGGGAGACGCTGCGCACCAGGGGTGAGTGGGATCGGACCCTGATCGTCGTCACCGCCGACCACGCCGAGCAACTGGGCGATCAGGGCCTGCGCGGCAAGCTGCTGCACTTCGAGTCCAGCTACCACATCCTCGGCATCGTCCGTGACCCGGCTCACCCGACGGCCCACGGGACCGTGGTCGATGACTTCACGGAGAACGTCGACATCCTTCCGACGATCTGCGAGGCGATCGGCCAGGCGGTCCCGGCGCAGTGCGACGGTCAGCCGCTGACCCCGTACCTGCGAGGCGAACCGCACCCGGCACCGAAGGACGCCGCCTACTACGAGTTCGACTGGCGCGACCTCGCCGGCGGGGACCTGATCCCGAGCGGAGCCTTCGACCGGCACGCCGAGACCATGCACCTGGCCGTGCGCCGTTCCGCCGAGCACGCCCTGGTGCACTTCGGCAACGGCTCCTGGCACTGCTACGACCTGGCCGCCGACCCGACCTGGCAGACCGAGGTCACCGATCCGGCCGCATTGCTCGGCGAGCTGCAGGCCATGCTGACCTGGCGGGCCAACCACACCGACCGCACCCTGACCGGCACCCTGCTCGGCCGCACCGGCCCACGCGGCCGCCGGCCCGACCCCCTCCCCACGCCGTAACCCGGCTGCCCAGGGCCGTCCGGACCCTTCCTCCCCACATTCCCGTCGTGACAGGAACGGCACGTGCCGTTCTTGTCACGACCAGAACGGGCGGGCGGGCTGGGTGGGGGTCCAAGGCGGGCGGGGTGGGTGGGGTCGAGGGCGGGCGGGGTGGGGCGTCGGGGGCGGGGGTCAGGCGGGGTTGCGGTCGTACCAGAGGTCGAGGGGCTGGCGGCCAGCGGCGAGGCCGCGGCGTTCGTAGGCGGTCACCGGGCGCCAGGCCGGTCGGGCGATGATGCCGCCGCGAAGCTCGGGGTGGGCCGCGCAGACCCGCTGCACCTGGGCGGCGTAGTCGGCGCTGTCGGTCGCCACGTGCAGGAAGCCGCCCGGCACCAGCCGGTCGACGAGCACAGCCACCACCTCCGGTCGCACCAGCCGGCGCCGCTGCTGGCGGAGCTTCGGCCACGGGTCGGGGAACCAGATGCGGATGCCGGCCAGCGAGGCGGGCGGCAGCCGGGGCAACAGGTCGAGCACGTCGGCCTCCGCCACCCGGACGTGGTCCCACCCGGCCGCCTCGATCGCCTCGAGCACGTTGGCCACGCCCGGGGTGTGCACCTCGACCCCGATCACCGGCTCGCCGGGGCGCACCCGGGCCAGCTCGATCAGCGCTGCGCCGTAGCCGAAGCCGATGTCGAGGACCGTGCCAGCCTCCGGCTCCAGCGGCGGACCGGTGACCTCGATGCCGAACCGGCGGCGGAGCCGCTCGTAGGCCGCCAGCCGGGTGGGGCCGAGCTTGCGGCGCCGTGGCTGGAAGCTGCGTGCCGGCGGGTGACCCGAGACCGCCGGGACTGCATCGCTCACCGGCGGGCCAGCCGACCGTCGTCGTCGCGCTGCACCGCACCGCCGCGGATCAGCCGGTCGAGGTGCATCGTGATCGTCCGCCGCTCGACCGAGGTGCCGAAGAGTGCCGGTCGGGTGCCCGGGCGATAGACGATGCCGTGCTCGACCAGGGCGTCGAGCGTCGTGGCCCCGCCGGCGAGCAGGTCGAGCAGGCGGTCGTCGCGCCGGTCGATCACCGCGGCGAATCGGTGCAGTTGCTCGACGAAGGCGCTGCGCCCGTCGATCACCCCCTTGTGGTGGAACGTGGCGAACCAGCGAGCCTCGATCTCGGCGGCCCGTTCGATGGAGGCGACGAAGTCGTCGAGGTCGCTCCAGTGGTCGCCGTAGTACGGGCCGAAGCCGGTGAGGTCGATGTCGCCGACGTACGCCACCCCGTCGGGTTCGACCAGGAAGGCAGTGTGGCCGCGAGTGTGGCCCGGCAGGTGCAGGGCGCTCACCGTGACCCCACCCAGGTCCCACACCTCGCCGTCGGCGAACCCGCTGGCACCCGGCCAGCCATGGAGGTGGAAGCGCTCGACCAGCTCGGCCCGCCAGGCCGCGGCGTCGGCCGGATCGTCGATGCCGTAGACCGCCATGATCCCGTCCAGCGAGCGCACGCCGAGCAGATCGTCATGGTGAGCGGACACCTGCCGGCCGGCCACCGCGCCCAGCCCGGCCAGATGGTCCTCGTGGGCGTGGCTGATCAGCACCCGGTCGACGGGTCGCCCCACCCCGCCGCGACGGTGCACGGTCAACGACGGGTCGACCACCACCGTGGCCTCCGTCCCGGCGACCAGCAGCGTGTTCCCGTCGGGGTACTTGCCGTGCTCGGCGCCCTCCAGCACGGTGACGTGCGGGCTGAGCCGGCGGTCGGCGGCACCGGCTGGTCGGGACACGCCAGTAGCTTGGCAGCCATGGCCTGGTTGGTCAGCGACGGACAGGTGCTGGCATCCGCCGACGTCGCCGGCTGCCGGCGCGACCGTCGGCGGGGCCTGCTCGGGCGCGACGGCATCGACGGGGCGCTGGTGCTCGACCCGTGCCGCTGGGTGCACACCATCGGCATGCGCTTCCCGCTCGACGTCGCTTTCCTCGACGGCGACGGCCTGGTGCTGAAGACCGTCCAGATGGCGCCGCTGCGTGTCGGTGCACCGGTGGTCAAGGCCCGCCGGGTGGTCGAAGCCGAAGCCGGGGCATTCGGCCGGTGGGGGCTGCAGGTCGGTGCGGTGGTGGAGGTCCGCCCGTGACGGTGGGCGGGCTGGTCCTGGTGGCCACCCCGATCGGCAACCTCGGCGACCTCGGCCGGCGAGGAGAGGACACGCTGCGCCGCGCCACGCTGATCTGCTGCGAGGACACTCGCCACAGCGCCAAGCTGCTGGCCCACGCCGGGATCCGCGGCGCCCGGCTGGCGGTGTGCAACGAGCACACCGAGGCGGCCCGGGCGGCGGAGGTGATCGCCGCCATCGAGGCCGGCGGCACGGTCGCCCTGATCACCGACGCCGGCACACCGGGCATCTCCGACCCGGGCTCGCGGGTGGTGCGGGCCGTGCTCGACGCCGGCCTGCCCGTGAGCGCCGTCCCCGGCCCGGCCGCGCTGATCGCCGCCCTGGTGATCAGCGGCCTGGACACGTCCCGATTCGTGTTCGACGGGTTCCTGCCGCGCTCGGGCACCGAACGCCGGGCCCGCCTCGAGTCCGTCGCCGCCGAGGCCCGCACCACCGTGCTGTACGAGGCCCCGCACCGCATCGAGCGGACCATCGCCGACCTGGCCCGGCACTGCGGACCGCAACGCCCCGTCGCCGTGGCCCGCGAGCTCACCAAGCTGCACGAGGAGGTCTGGCGCGGAACGCTGGCCGAGGCTGCCGCCCACCTGGCCGGCCGCCCGCCACGAGGCGAGTACGTGGTCGTCCTCGGTGGGGCGGCTCCCGCCCCGCCACCCGACGACCACGACCTGCGCGCCGATCTGCGAGCCGAGCTGGCGGCCGGCGCCGATCGCCGGGCCGCCGTCGCCGCGGTCACCGCCCGCCACCGGGTGGCCAAGCGGCGGGTCTACGACCTGGCCCTCGGCCTGGGGCCGGCATGACCGACACCCGCTCGCCGGGCCAGCCGGCCGAGCCGATCGCCTCGCCCGAGGGGCGGGCCTACACCGCTCACGGCACCACGGCGGCGTTCTTCGACCTCGACCGCACGCTGATCAGCGGGTCGAGCGCCTTCGTGCTCGGCATCACCGCCGCTCGGGCCGGGATGATCCCCAAGCGGCAGCTGGTCCGTGACGCCGGCGCAGCCATGCGCTTCCGCCTGTCCGGGGCCAGCGACGACACCTCCACGGGCGTGCGCGACCGGATCCTCGGGGCGGTGCGCGGCATCGCCGTCGAGGACCTCGTCGCCCTCAACGCCGAGATCGTTCCCAAGCTGATGGCCAAGCTGCGCCCGGAAGCCCGCCGCCTGCTCGACCAGCACCGTCACGCCCACCGGGCGACGTACATCGTCTCCGCCTCCCCCATCGAACTGGTCGAGCCGCTGGCCATCGCCCTCGGCATGACCGGTGGGCTGGGCACCCGCAGCGAGATCATCGACGGGGTGTACACCGGCGAGTTGGCCGCACCGTTCTGCTACGGCGCCGGCAAGGTGGCGGCGATCACCGCTCTGGCTCGCTGGGACGGCTACGAGCTCGACCACTGCTGGGCGTACAGCGATTCGGCCAGCGACCTGCCGATGCTGGAGGCCGTCGGTCATCCGGTGGCCGTCAACCCGGATGGCAAGTTGAGCCGGGTGGCCATCGAGCGTGGGTGGCCGATCGTCGAGTTCTCCCGCCGGTCCAAGGCGGTGGTCCGCCGGGCCAGCCAGGTGGTGGGGACGGCGGCGGTGGGAGCACTCGGGTTCGCCGGCGGCATGCGCTACGCCCGCCGCTAGCGGTCCTCGCGGCCTCAGCCGCGCGGCAGCAACCCCAGCTGGCGGCTCTGGGCGACCAGCTCGCCGGTGCTGTCCCACACCTCGCCGTCCTCCTCCAGACAGCCGTGCTGGACGAAGCGGGTCCGGAACACGCAGCGCAGCGGGCCCGGCGCGGGAACGGCCCGGACGTGCACGGTCAACTCCACCGTGGGCACCCAGCCGGGGCGCAGATCGAGGTTGAACACCGCCGGGGGCATGGCGTCACTGACCAGCAGGAGCGCCAGCGGATCGACCGGGCGGCCGTCGGCGAACCCGAACCACCCGGCCACCTCGGCCACACCGGAGGGCCGCCCCACCCCGAAGCCGACGTCACCGGGGCGGACCCGCACGTCGAGCTTGGACATCAGCGCCGGGGCACCCGCCGCCAGTTCGACGCAGCTGGCGGGTGGGTCGAGCGGGGGCGGCGAGCCGTGGACGTGGGAGAACCCACCGCGCAGGCCGTCGAGATCGCCGAACGAGCCGAGCACCTCGAGGATCGCCCCGCCGGCGCCTTGCAGCGTGGCCCGCACCGTGGCGAAGCGTCGCCCGGCACGCACCACCTCGGCGTCGAGGGTCACCGGCCCGGGACGCCCGGGCGCCAGATAGTGCCCGGTCACCGTAATCGGGTGCGGCCGCCCGGCCTCGGCCGCCATGCCCCGGGCGGCCATGGCCAGCAGGTAGCCGCCGTTGGCGTTGCCGCCGACGTCCCAGCCGTCGACGATCTGCCCGACGCCGTCGATCAGCCTCGTCGCCCGGTCGAACTCGCTCTCGCCGATGGTGGCCACCGCAGTATCCTTGCCGGTCGTGGATTCGTGGACCACTCCCCGTCGAATGCGCTGCGGCCGCTGACCCGCGCCGCCGTTCACGAAAGGACGTCCCGATGAACTTCTACCTGACCACACCGATCTACTACGTCACGGCCCGTCCGCACCTCGGCCACGCCTACTCGACCATCGTGGCCGATGCGGTGTCCCGCTGGCACCGCCTGCTCGGCGACGAGGTCCACTTCCTGACCGGCACCGACGAGCACGGCCAGAAGGTGGTCGACGCCGCCTCGGCGGCTGGGCTGGACCCGCAGGCCTTCGTCGACTCGATCGCCCCGCTGTACGCCCAGACCTGGCAGCGCCTCGGGGTGGCCAACGACGACTTCATCCGCACCACCGAAGCCCGCCACCGGGCCGGAGTCGGCGAGCTGCTGCAGGCTTGCTACGACGCCGGTGACATCGAGCTCGACCTCTACTCCGGCAAGTACTGCGTGGCGTGCGAGGAGTACTACACCGACGACGAACTGGACCCGGGCGACCGGTGCCGGATCCACAAGCTGCCGGTCGAGATCTACGAGGAGGAGAACTACTTCTTCCGCCTCAGCCGCTACCAGGACCGCCTGCTGCAGTGGTACGCCGACCACCCCGGGGCGATCCGCCCCGAGTTCCGGGCCAACGAGGCACTCGGGTTGATCCGCGGCGGGTTGCGCGACTTCAGCGTCAGCCGGACCAGCCTGACGTGGGGCATCCCCCTGCCGTGGGATACCCGCCATGTGGCCTACGTGTGGTTCGACGCCCTGGCCAACTACATCACCGCCGTCGGCTACGGCACCGACCGTTCCCAGTTCGAGCGGCGCTGGCCGGGCCACCACCTGATCGGCAAGGACATCATCCGCCATCACTGCGTGTACTGGCCGGCGATGCTGTTGAGCGCCGGCCTGGAGCCGCCGGCCGGCTGGGCCGTGGGCGGCTGGCTGCTGGTGGGCGGGGAGAAGATGAGCAAGACCACCGGCAACGTGGTCGACCCGCTCGACCTGGTCGACGACGTCGGCGTCGACGGGTTCCGCTACTACCTGCTGGCCGACACGCCCTACGGCCAGGACGGCGACTTCTCCGTCGAAGGGCTGATCGGCCGGTACAACAGCGACCTGGCCAACAACCTCGGCAACCTCGTGTCGCGCGTCGCCACCGTGGTGGGCAAGGGGTGCGCGGGAGTCGGTCCGGCGCCGTCGTCCGACTCGGCGCTGTCCAGCGCGGCGGCCGAAGCGGTGCGCGCCAACCTCGCCGCCTGGGGTGAGTTCCAACCGAGCCGGGCGCTCGACGCGACGTGGTCGCTGATTCGCGCCACCAACGCCCACCTGGAGGCCAACGAGCCGTGGAAGCTGCCGCCCGGCCAGCAGCTCGACCGGGTGATGGGCGATGCCCTGGAGGCCCTGCGCATCGTGGCCGTGCTGTGCTGGCCGGCGGTTCCGTCGACCGCCGAGGAGGTCTGGCGGCGGATCGGCCTCGGCGGTTCGCCGGCCGATCAGCGGGTGCCGGCCGCCGCCGAGTGGGGTGGCTACCCGGGCGGCACGGTCGTCACCAAGGGCGCCCCCCTGTTCCCGCGCAAGCAGCTGGCGTGAGCATCACCGGGTACGTCGACACCCACTGCCACCTCGACGACCGCCGCGGCGACGACCTCGACACGGTGCTGCACGCCGCCCGGGCCGCGGGGGTGGGCACGATGATCACCGTCGGTTGCGACCTGGACACCTCACGCGCCGCCCTGGCCATCGCTGCCCGACAGTCCGGAGTGGCGGCGACCGTCGGGGTCCACCCGCACGAGGCCCGCCACGGCCTCGACGGCATCGCCGCCCTGCTCGACTCGCCCGATGTCGTCGCCGTCGGCGAGTGCGGGCTCGACTACCACTACGACCACTCGCCCCGCGACGTCCAGCGGGCCGTCTTCGCCGAGCAGGTGGCCCTGGCCGCCGAGCGCTCCCTGCCCCTCGTGATCCACACCCGCGAGGCGTGGGCCGACACCTTCGACGTCCTCGACGCCCACCCGGCACCGCCCAGCGTCGTGTTCCACTGCTTCACCGGCGGCGCCGACGAGGCCCGCCAGTGCCTCGACCGCGGCGGCTACCTGAGCTTCAGCGGCATCGTCACCTTCCGGTCGGCCACCGACGTCCACGCCGCGGCCCGGCTGTGTCCCGCCGATCGGCTGCTGGCCGAGACCGACAGCCCCTACCTGGCGCCGGTGCCCCACCGCGGCCGGCCCAACCAGCCGGCGTACGTCACCCACGTGGTCGCCGCCCTCGCCGGGCTGCGCAACCAGGCGGTCACGCCGGTGGTCGACGGCATCGCCGCCACCGCGTGCACGGCCTTCCCCAGGCTGGCCCAGCTAGCCTGAGCCGGCGGGGTTCGCCCGCGAGGCCGGCCCATGACCCACGCTGATCGACGACGCATCCTGGTGCTGGCGGCGCTCACCGTGCTGATCGTGCCGCTCGCCTGGTGGCTCAACCACCGCTCCACCGCCCAGCGGGGCGACGCCGGGACGGCGCCGGTGACCACCAGCACCTACCAGCCGCTGACGCCGGTGTTCGTCGACAGCAACGACGGCCCGTCGGGCACCGACAACATCTCCTACGACACCGGCCCGCCACCGCCGGCCAACCGGATGCTGGCGATGATGGGCTACCGCCAGCTGGGCGGGGGCGTGTGCGTGGTCATCGGCCCCCCGTCGGGCCGGCGACTCACCGTGCTCAACCTGGACACCGGGCAGAGCACCACCTGCACGTCACGACGCGGCACGATCACCGACCTGAACATCAACATCCTGATGAACACCTCGGACTTCGCCAAGATCGCCGACCTGGCCGACTCGCCGGTCCACGTGCGGATCACCTGGTGACCGTGCACACCCGCCAGGACATCTTCGACCTGCTGGCGGCCGAGGGCCGCCGGCCGCGCCGCGATCTGGGGCAGAACTTCGTCGCCGACCCGAACACCGTGCGGCGCATCGCCCGGATGGCGGGCGTCGGGCCGGGCGACCACGTCGTCGAGATCGGGGCCGGGCTGGGCTCGCTGACCCTGGCGCTGGCCGAGACCGGCGCCTGCGTGACCGCCGTCGAGGTCGACCGCGGCGTGCTGCCCACCCTGCGCCGGGTGATCGACGATCGCGGACTGGCCGGGCAGGTCGAGGTGGTGGAGGCCGACGCCACCCGGGCCGACTGGACGGCGATCTGCGATCCGCGACAGACCTGGGCCCTGGTGGCCAACCTGCCCTACAACGTGGCCACGCCACTGGTGTGCGACCTGCTCGATGGCGTCCCGCAGATCGCCACGATGCTGGTCATGGTGCAGCGCGAGGTCGGCGAGCGGATGGCTGCCGGACCCGGATCGAAGACCTACGGGGCGGTCAGCGTGAAGATCGCCTACTGGGCCACCGCCACGGTGGCCGGCGCGGTGCCGGCGACGGTGTTCGTCCCCCGCCCGAACGTCGACTCGGTCCTCGTGGCGATCACCCGCCGGGCCACGCCGGCCACCGACGCCTCACCGGAGGTGCTGTTCGACCTGGTCCGCGCCGCCTTCGGTCAGCGGCGCAAGATGCTCCGCCGCTCGCTGGCCGGCCGCGTCGGCGAGGCGGCCTTCGCCGAAGCCGGCATCGACCCGACCGCCCGACCCGAGCAGCTCGACGTCGTCGCCTGGGGCCGGCTGGCCGCAGCCGCTGCCAGCGGACCGGCGGCGACGGGGTGAACGGACCGGCGACGTCCGCCGGCGCGGTGCTGTCCGCCCCGGCCAAGCTGACCCGCAGCCTGCGGATCACCGGGGTTCGGGCCGACGGCTACCACCTGCTGGACGCCGAGATGATCACCCTCCGATGGGCCGACCGGTTGACCATCACCGGGGCCGAGACCACCTCGATCCGGGTCAGCGGACCGTTCGCCGATGGGGTGCCCACCGACGACGGCAACCTCGTGTGGCGCGCCCTGGCGCTCACCGGGCGGCCGGCCCACGTCGATCTGGACAAGCAGCTACCCCACGGCGGCGGGCTGGGCGGTGGCTCGGCGGACGCCGCCGCCGTGCTCCGGTGGGCCGGCGTGAGTGACCCGACCGTGGCCGCCAGCCTCGGCGCCGACGTCCCGTTCTGCGTCGTCGGCGGCCGGGCACGGGTCACCGGCGTCGGCGAGATCGTCGAGCCGCTGGAGGAGGTCGACGTTGCCGTCACCCTGGTGGTGCCACCGCTGGCGGTCAGCACCCCGGCGGCCTACCGGGCATGGGACCAGCTCGGCGGCCCGGTGGGCGACGCCGGCAACGACCTGGAGCCGGCTGCCCTGGCGGTCGAGCCGGCCCTCGCCGGCTGGCGCCAGCGGATCACCGACGCCGCCGGACGGCGCCCGATGCTGGCCGGCAGCGGGGCGACGTGGTTCCTGGAGGGCGACGACATCGACGTCGGCGCACTGCGCGCCGCCCTGCCGGACGCGTTGGTGGTCCGGACGCGCACCGGCCGCCGGAGCTGAACCCCGGCGGCCGGTGGGCACGAACGAAACGGGCGACGACGGCCCGGGCGGCGCCGTGGCTAGCGGCGCTGGTGGCGCGTCCGGCGGAGCATCTTCTTGTGCTTCTTCTTGCGCATCCGCTTGCGGCGCTTCTTGATCAACGATCCCATAGCTCGCAGCACGCTAGCGGCTGGCCGTCGACGCGCAAACTCGTCGGACGTGGCAGCATGGGCCGATGCTCCATCCCGGCACGACCGCACCCGACTTCACCCTGCCCGACGAACACGGCAACCCGGTGCACCTCGCCGACCTGCGCGGCCACTGGGTGCTGCTGTGGTGGTATCCGAAAGCATCGACGCCTGGTTGAACGATCCAGGGCCAGGCGCTGCGTGACAGCGCCGACGCGTACCAGGCGGCCAACGCCGTCGTCCTCGGGGCCTCGTTCGACACCCCCGCCGAGAACCTCGAGTTCGCCACCTCCCAACGCTTCCCGTTCCACCTGCTGAGCGATGTCGACCGGCAGGTCGGCGCGGCCTATGGAGTGGTCCGCGACCCCGACGAGAAGTTCAAGGACTTCCCCAAGCGGCACAGTTACCTGATCGATCCGGACGGGGTCATCCGCGCCACCTACGACGTCACCGACGTCGCCGGTCATGCCGCGGCGGTGCTCGCCGACATCGAGGCGGCCTCACGCTGACCGATCAAGGAGCCCCCATCGCGCCGCCGCGGGCCGCGTACACCGAGCCGATCGACCCCACCGTCACCGACGGCGGGCGCGACGCGGCCGAACTGCGCCAGCGTGCCGATGCCGTCTCGCGCGGCGGCGCTCGCGCCGCGGTGCTGGGCGTCAACGACGGCCTGGTCACCAACATCTGCCTGATCCTCGGCATCGCCGCGGCGAACGGCAGTGCCTCGGCGGTGCGCATCGCCGGCTTCGCCAGCCTGATCGCCGGGGCGGTCTCGATGGCGGTCGGCGAATGGGTCAGCGTGCGCAGCCAGGTCGAGCTGTTCCAGGGTGTGCTCGGCGAGCTGCGCGCCCTGGTCCGGCGCAACCCACGGCTGGTCCTCGACACGCTGACCGACCGCCTGGTCGGCACCGGGTTCACCCGGGAGACCGCCCGGCGGGTGGCCACCGAGCTCCCCCTCGATCACGTCAGCTTCCTCGACTTCACCGCACAGACCGTGTTCGGCGTCAACCCGGCCGAGCTCGGCTCACCCCGCGTCGCCGCGCTCAGCTCGCTGTGCCTGTTCGCCGCCGGGGCCGCGGTCCCGCTGGTGCCGTGGTTCCTGGCGCACGGGGCCGTCGCCGTGACCGTCTCGATCGTGCTGACCGCCCTGGCCAGCGCGGCGGTCGGTGGGTGGGTCAGCCGCTCGGCCGGGCGCTCGGCGTGGACCGGGGCACTGCGCCAGCTGGCCATCGTCGTGCTGGCCGCGGCGGTCACCTCGGGCGTCGGAGCGCTGTTCGGCACGGCCGTGAGCTGACGCCCGGCCGCTAGCCTCGAACCACGCAGCCGGCGGCCGGTCGGCTGGCCCGATCCGGGGTCGTCTAATGGCAGGACAGCGGGTTTTGGTCCCGTTTGTAGGGGTTCGAGTCCTCTCCCCGGAACCCGCCGGCGGGCCCGCCGGTCCGTGCGCCTCCTGGTAGAACGGAGCGATGAGCGTCGTTGCCATCGTCCTGGCGGCCGGTGAGGGCACGCGGATGCGATCCAACCGTCCCAAACCGCTGCACCTGATCTGCGGCCGGCCGATGGTCATGCACGCGATCCACGCCCTCGAGCAGGTCAAGCCGGATCGCACCGTCGTGGTCGTCGGCCACGGCGCCGAGCAGGTGATCCGCAAGGTCGGCGAGCAGGCCCCGGCGTGGGCCGGGGTCACCTTCGCCCGCCAGGAGCGCCAGCTCGGCACCGGCGACGCCGTCGCCGCCGGCATGTCCGCGCTGACCCACGAGGAGCTCGACCACCTCGACGACGCCACGGTGGTGACCCTGTTCGGCGACCTGCCGCTGCTGCGCGCCGAGACGGTCGACTCGCTGGTCAGCGAGCACGTCGCCCACCAGCGCGCCGCCACCCTGCTGACCTGCGTCGAGGGCGACGCCACCGGCTACGGGCGCATCGTCCGGGCCCCGTCGAAGTCCGGCGACGGGCGGGTCCTGCGGATCGTCGAGCAGCGTGACGCCACGCCCGAGGAGCTGGCGATCGGCGAGTGGAACACCGGGGTGATGGCCGTTCGCGGTGACCTGCTCGGCCCGGCACTGCGCCGGCTCAGCCCGGACAACGCCCAGCAGCAGTACTACCTGACCGACGTCGTCGGCATCCTCGCCGCCCTCGGCCACCAGGTGGGCACGGTGCAGGCCTCACTCGACGAAACCCTCGGCATCAACGACCGCTGGCAGCTGGCCCTCGCCGAACGGGAGTTCCGCAACCGGACCAACCGGCGGTGGCTGCTCAACGGGGTCACCATGCTGGATCCACGCCAGACCTTCATCGACGTCACCGTGACCCTCGGGCGCGACGTCACGCTGTTCCCCGGCACCATCCTGCAGGGCTCGACCACCGTCGGCGACGGCAGTGAGATCGGCCCCAGCGCCCGGCTGACCGACTGCCGCATCGGCGCCGGGTGCACCGTGCAGCACACCGTCGGGGTCGGCGCAACCGTCGGCGACGGTGCCCAGGTCGGCCCCTTCGCCCACCTGCCCGAGGGCTCGATGGTGCCTGCTGGCCTGACGACCGGCGCGTTCTACACTGCGGAGGAGCACTCGGCCCAGGGAGCATGATGGAGAAGGTCACCACCAAGCGGATGTCGCTGTTCAGCGGCCGCACCCATCCGGCGCTGGCCGAGGAGGTCGCCGAACACCTGGGCATCGAGCTCGGTCAGGCCAACGTCGTCCAGTTCGCCAACGGGGAGTTCCGGCCGCGCTACTCCGACAGCGTGCGCGGCTGCGACGTGTTCATCATGCAGACCCACTGCGGCCACGACGGCCTCAGCGTCAACGACTCGATCATGGAGCAGCTGATCATGATCGACGCCGCGTCGCGTGCCTCGGCCAAGCGGATCACCGCGGTCTGCCCGTTCTACGGCTACGCCCGCCAGGACCGCAAGGCCGAGGGGCGCGAGCCGATCACCGCCCGGCTGGTGGCCGACCTGTTCCGCGCCGCCGGGGCCAAGCGGATGGTCTCGATCGATCTGCACAGCGGGCAGATCCAGGGCTTCTTCGACGGCCCGGTCGACCATCTCACCGCCATGCCCGTGCTGGAGAACTACGTGCGGGAGCACGCCGACAACGCAGTCATCGTCTCGCCCGACGCCGGGCGGATCAAGGTGGCCGAGCGGATGGCCCAGCACCTCACGGACAAGGGTGCCGACCTGGCGTTCATCTACAAGCGGCGGCCGAAGGGCACCGCCAACGTGGTCGAGGCCAAAGAGGTCATCGGCGACGTCGACGGCCGGCTGTGCATCCTCACCGACGACATGATCGACAGTGGCGGCACGATCTGCAGCGCGGCCGAGATCCTGATGGCCCGCGGCGCCACCGAGGTGTGGGCGATGGCCACCCACGGCGTGCTCAGCGGGCCGGCGATCGACCGGCTGAAGAACAGCCAGCTCAGCCGGGTGGTGCTGACCAACACCCTCCCGTTGCCGCCGGAGAAGCAGATCGACAAGATCGAGGTGCTGTCGATCGCCCCGCTGATCGCCGATGCCCTCAACGCCGTCTTCGACGACACCAGCGTCAGCGAGATCTTCGGCGGCGAGAACCAGAGCTGATCCGGTAGGCTGGTCCGCCGTTCTCCCACCTCCTCCGACGTTTCGAGGCCAGTCATGTCCACTTCCACGCTTGTCGCTTCCTCCGGTCGTGCCACCGGCTCGGCCGCCAGCCGCCGGCTGCGGGCGCAGGACCAGATCCCGGCGGTGCTGTACGGCCACGGGATGACCCCGCTGGCCCTCACCGTCGAGCGCCGTGACCTGCGCCTGGCCCTCAGCGGGCCGGCCGGCGTCAACACCGTGCTGAACCTGACGGTCGACGGTTCGGCGTACAACGCCGTGGTCAAGGAGTTGCAGCGCCACCCGGTCAAGCGCACCGTCAGTCACGTCGACTTCCTGCAGGTGTCGATGCACGAAGAGATCACCGTGCACATCCCGCTGCGCCTGGAGGGCGAGGCCAAGGCCGTGCAGACCGCCGGCGGGTTGGTCGACCCGGCCGTGGACACCATCGAGGTGGTCACCACCCCGGCCAACATGCCGGCCGAGTTCGTCGTCGACATCAGCGACATGCAGCCTGACACCGTCATCCGCCTGGCCGACCTGGCCATGCCCACGGGCGTGACCGCCACCGGGGATCCGGAGATGCCCATCGTCACCGTCCTGTTCGACACCGCGGCGGTCGCCGAGATCGAGGCGATGGACGCGGCGGTCGACGGCGAGGCTGCCGCCGACGGCGAGGCCGGGGCATCCGCTGGCGGCGAGGCCTCCGGCGACAGCGCCGAGTAACCGGCGACCGTGGTCGACGCCCTCGTCGTCGGCCTGGGCAACCCGGGCAGGGAGTACCAGCGGACCCGGCACAACCTCGGCCAGGAGTGCGTCGACCTGCTGGCCCAGCGCGCCGGCCAGCGCCTGAAGGCCGGCCGCGACCGGGCGATGGTGGCCGAGACCCGGCTGGCCGGGAAACGGGTCGTGCTCGCCTTCCCACTCACCTACATGAACGAGAGCGGTCAGGCCGTCGGGGCGATGATGCGCCGCTACCGGCTCACCGATCCGACCCAGCTGATCGTCGTCCACGACGAGCTCGATCTGCCGCCGGGTCAGGTGCGGATCAAGGCCGGGGGTGGCCTGGCCGGCAACAACGGCCTGCGCAGCATCACCCAGCACCTGAAGACGCAGGACTACGTGCGCGTCCGGATCGGCATCGGCAAGCCGCGCAGCAAGGAGCACGGCGCCGACCACGTGCTCAGCCGGGTGTCGACGTCCGAACGTGAGCGCTTCGACATCGCCGTGGTCACCGCTGCCGACGCCGTCGAGGTCATCCTGGCCGAGGGGCCGCAGGCGGCGATGCGTCGCTTCCACGCCACCACCGGCGAACCGCCACCGTCGTGACCTGGTCAGCGGTGGTGCTCGCCGGCGGTGCCGGCGCCCGCTTCGGCGGTGCCGACAAGCTCGCCGTGATCGTGGCCGGACGGGCGCTGCTCGACTGGACGTTGACCGGTGTGGTTCGGGCCGGATGCACCCGCATCGTGTGCGTCGGCCCGCGGCGTCCGACGGAGGCCGAGGTGACCTGGTGTCGGGAGGATCCACCCGGCGGCGGACCCCTGGCCGGCCTGGCCGCTGGCGTGTCGGCCCTCGCACCGGGGCCCGACGACCTGATCCTGGTCACGGCCGGTGACCAACCCCTGATCGGCGGTGCCGTGCCCACCCTCGTCGCGGCCCTCCCCCGCCGCCCGGGTGACCCTCCGCCGGACGATCTGTGGAGGAACGGAACGGAACGTCGCGTTCTGTCCCTCCACGGAACGGCCGGGGAGGGGGTCCGCGGCGGAACGGGCGGGGAGGGGGGAGGGGGCGGAACCGGCGGGGAGGGGGGCGGTGAGGTCGCCGTGCTCGTCGACGTCGAGCGGCGGCGGCACGTCTTGGCGGCGGTGTGGCGCGGGGGCGCCGTGGTGGACCGGCTGCACCGGCTGGGGCCGGCGCACGGGCTGGCGGTCCGGGCGATCTACGACGGCGCGTCGATCGTCGAGGTGGCCGACAGCGGCGGATGGGCGGCCGACGTGGACACGCCCGGCGACCTCGACGCCCTGGCCCGGCGGTTGGGCTGAGGCTCATACACTCCACGGCGCATGCCCGCCGACGCCTCCGCCGCGCTGCCGGTCGACCCCCTGTGGTACCGGCACGCCGTCATCTACCAGCTGCACATCAAGGCCTTCGCCGACGGCAACGGCGACGGGATCGGCGACTTCGAGGGACTCCTGGCCAAGCTCGACTACCTGGCCGAGCTCGGCGTCACTGCGGTGTGGTTGCTGCCGTTCTACCCCTCCCCGCTGCGTGACGACGGCTACGACATCGCCGACTACGAGACGGTCAACCCGCGCTACGGCGACCTCGGCCAGTTCCGCCGGTTCCTCGACGAGGCCCACCGCCGCGGGCTGCGGGTGATCACCGAACTGGTCATCAACCACACATCCGACCAGCATCCGTGGTTCCAGCGGGCCCGGCGGGCGCCGTCCGGCAGTCCCGAACGCGACTTCTACGTGTGGAGCGACACCACCGATCGCTATGCCGAGACGCGGATCATCTTCGAGGACTTCGAGCAGTCCAACTGGACGTGGGACCCGGTCGCCCAGCAGTACTTCTGGCACCGCTTCTACTCGCACCAGCCGGACCTCAACTTCGACAACCCGGCCGTGCACGAGGCGGTCTTCGCCGCCATGGACCACTGGCTGGCGATGGGCGTCGACGGGATCCGCCTCGACGCCATCCCCTACCTGTACGAGCGCGACGGGACCAACTGCGAGAACCTCCCCGAGACCCACGCCTTCCTGAAGGCGCTGCGGGCCCGGATGGACGCCACGTTCCCCGGACGGATGTTCCTGGCCGAGGCCAACCAGTGGCCGGAGGACACGCTGGCCTACTTCGGCGATGGGGACGAGTGCCACACGGCGTTCCACTTCCCGGTTATGCCCCGGCTGTACATGGCCCTGGCCCGCGCCGACTTCCACCCGATCACCGACGTCCTCGAGCAGACCCCGCCCATCCCCGAGGGCTGCCAGTGGGTGATGTTCCTGCGCAACCACGACGAGCTGACCCTGGAGATGGTCACCGACGAGGAGCGGGTGGAGATGCGCAACCACTACGCGCCCGAGCCGCGGATGCGGATCAACGCCGGGATCCGCCGCCGGCTGGCGCCGCTGATGGACGGCGACCGCCGGCGCATCGAGGTGATGAACGCCCTGCTGTTCAGCATGCCCGGCACGCCGGTGCTGTACTACGGCGACGAGATCGGGATGGGCGACAACGTCTGGTTGCCCGACCGCGACGGCGTGCGCACGCCGATGCAGTGGAACGCCGAGACCAACGCCGGGTTCAGCACCGCCGACCCGCAGGCCCTGTACCTGCCGCTGATCACCGACCGGCGGTTCCACTACGAGCGGGTCAACGTCGCCCAGCAGCAGGCCGACCCGACCTCGCAGTGGTGGGCGATCCGCCGGTTGATCGGCGCCCGTCGCTCGATGCCCGTGCTGGCCACCGGCGGGGCGACGTTCCTCGCGCCGGACAACGACGCCGTGCTGGCATTCGTGCGCACGCCCGCCCCCGGCTCGGCGGATGATCCCGTGCTGGTGGTGGTCAACCTCAGCGACCGGCTCCAGGCGGTCGAGCTCGACCTGGCCGAGTACGCCGGGCTGCGCACCCGTGACGTGTTCGGCGGCGGTTCGGTCGGGGCGATCGGCACCGGTCCGCTCCGCCTGACGCTGTCGCCGTACGCCTACTCGTGGCTGGCGCTGGCCCGGCCGGCCTCGACGGCGACCCGCCCGACGCTGCCGGCCATCAGCCCGGCCGACGCCGACGACCCCGAGTCATCCGTTCAACTCGACGCGGTCCGGGCCTGGCTGGTCCGCCAGCCGTGGTTCACCGTGCCGGCAGCCGACGTCCGCCGGATCCGTTGGGTCGACGGCCTGACCATGCCCGCCCTGGACCGCTGCCACGGACGGATCGCCGTGTTCGAGGTCGACGCCGGGCGCCGTCCGGCACCGCGGTGGTCCGCCATGCTGGCGGTCGTCGGCGCCGCCGACGGCGAACGCCTGGGGGCCGAGCATCCCGAGGCGGTGATCGCCCGTGTCGGGGCCACCCGGTACCTGGTCGACGGGTCCTACGTGGCGGCGATGATCCGGGCGTTCGCGGCGCCACACCTCGCTCGGCCTCCCCGCCGGGGAGCGACGTTGCACGTCCGCACCCTGGGCACCGACACCGGCTCGACCATGGACCGCCTGCGGGTGTCGCTCCACCACCGCGTCGAGCGGGGGGAGAACCCGGACGTCTCCATGTTCGGCGCGGCGTGGGCCAACGGATTCACCGCCGTCGAGCGGGTCCTGTTCGCCTCGGCCACCGACGAGCCGTTGGTCACCGTCGTTGACCTGCCCCCGGGCCGGCCGGCCTCGGTCCTCGGGCCGGGCCTCGACGCCGCAACCAGCCGCGCCATCGGCGAGGCCCTCGGGAGGTTCCACGATGCCGTGGCCGGCCACTCAGCGGAGCGCTTCGTCCCGGTGGCGATGACCTCCCTGGCCCAGCGGGCCATCTACCAGGGAGTCCACGGCGCGCTGCGCCGGGCCCAACGGGTCGCCGGCGAGGGGGCGATCGACGCCGCCGCCGTCCTGCGGTGCATCGACGGCCTGCGCCACGGTGTGCTGGCCGCCACCCGCCAGCGGATCCTCGGCTCGGTCACCCTCGACTCGTTCCACGTCGATGGGACGACGGTCGCCGTGGTCGGGCTGGGGGGCGACGGGCGGGCCCCGCTGGAGGAGCGGATCCTGAAGCGCTCGCCGCTGCGTGACGTGGCCCAGCTGACCTGCGCCATCGAGGACGCCGCCGGCCGTCGCGCCGCGCCGCTGGTCCGGTCGATGTGGGCCGGATACGAGGCCTCCGGCGCGGCCCTGCCACCGCCCGATCATCGTCGACTCCTCGTCGACACCTACCGCCTGTGGCAGCGCCTGACCGCCGTCGCCGATGCCGTGCCGGGCGCCGCCGCCGCCCTGCGCCGAGTGACCCGCGCCCTGGACTGAGCCCGAGCGGGTCTCGGTAGCGTGGCGCGGCCCATGTCGACGGACGCCTCGCCCACCGCACCCCTGGGTGCGCTCCCGCCCCTGCTGCGCGGCGAGCCGGCGGTGGTCGCCGCCCTCGGCGACCAGAACGGGTTCGTCGCCGTCCCCGAGGCCGGTCGGGCGCTGACCATCGCCGGCCTCGCCGAGCTGTCCGGGCGGCGCCCGCTGGTGGTCGCCTGTGCCACCGGGACCGACGCCGGCCAGCTGGCCGACGACCTCACCCAGTTCCTCGGCGCCGACCAGGTCGCCCTGTTCCCGGCGTGGGAGACCTTGCCCTTCGAGCGGGTCAGCCCCAGCGTGGAGACCATGGGCCGCCGCCTGGAGGTGCTCTGGCGGCTGCGCACCCCGGGCCAGGCTCCGGCCGTGGTGGTGACCGGCGTGCGCGCCCTGCTGCAGCGGCTCGGCCCGCAGGCCACGACCGTCGAACCGGTGGAGATCCGCCGTGGCCAGGTGCTGGACGCCGACGACCTGCTGGTCCGGCTGATCGGCCTCGGCTACCGCCGCGAGGAGCTGGTCGAGCACCGCGGCGAGGTCGCCCGCCGCGGGGCGATCATCGACGTGTTCCCCTCCACCGCCGACGCCCCGGTGCGCATCGACCTGTGGGGCGACGAGGTCGACCGGTTGTGCCAGTTCGGCGTCAACGACCAGCGCTCCACCGACGACGTCGAGCTGGTCCGGATCTTCCCCTCGCGCGAGCTGCTGCCGACCGAGGCGGTGGCGGACGCGGCGCGCCGGTTGATCGGCCGGGAACCGTGGGGACGCGAGCACTGGGAGCGACTGGCCGAGCAGACCTTCTTCGACGGCATGGAGAGCTGGTTGCCGTGGCTGGTCGGCGAGGACCGCCTGCTGACCGACGCCCTCCCGGACACCGCCAAGCTGGTGCTCGTCGAGCCACGGCGGATGCGCGATCGGGCCGCCGACCTGCTGGCCGAGGAGGACGACCTGGCCCGGTCGCTGGCCGGCACCTGGGCCCGCGAACCGGACCGCCCGTTCCCCCGCCTGCACGTCGAGCCCGAACGCGTGCTGGCCGCCCACCAGGCGATGTGGACCATCGCCTCCACCCCCGAGCACCCCGACGCCCCGATGGTGGCCGCCAGCGGATGGGCCCCGGTGGCCGGCGACCCCACCGGCGTGATCCGCCGGGTCGGCGAGCTGATCGCCCAGGGGTATCGCACGGTGGTGGCCGCCGAGGGCGCCGGGTCGGCGCAGCGGCTCGGCGACCTGCTGCTGGAGCACGGCATCGAGCTGCGCCACGCCGGCCCGGACACCGACCTCGGCCGGCCGGGCGGGTACCTGGCCGTCGCTCCGCTGCACCGTGGCTGCACCCTGCCGGAGATCCGCGTCGCGGTCATCGCCGAGGGCGACCTCACCGGCCGCCGGCGGACCCACCGCCGACCCCGGCCGGCCCGGCGCGCCGGCACCGGCGTGTTCGAGGACCTCAAGCCCGGCAACTACGTCGTCCACCACACCCACGGCGTCGGCAAGTACGAGGGCATGGTCAAACGGACCATCGGCGGCGTGGAGCGCGACTACCTGCTGGTCGCCTACAAGGGCGGCGACAAGTTGTACGTGCCGAGCGACCAGATCGACGCGATCCGCCAGTACGTGGGCGGCGAGACGCCGGTGTTGCATCGCCTGGGCGGCGCCGACTTCGCCAAGGCGACGTCACGGGTGCGCAGCGCGGTGCGCGAGATCGCCCAGGAACTGGTGGTGCTGTACCAGAAGCGGGTCCACGCCCCGGGCCACGCCTTCCCCGCCGACACCCCATGGCAGGCGGAGATGGAGCAGGCCTTCCCCTACGTGGAGACACCCGACCAGCGCACCGCCATCGCCGACATCAAGGCCGACATGGAACGGCCGTACCCGATGGACCGCCTGCTGTGCGGCGATGTCGGCTTCGGCAAGACCGAGGTGGCGGTGCGTGCCGCGTTCAAGGCGATCCAGGACGGCATGCAGGTCGCCGTCCTGGCGCCCACCACGCTGCTGGCCACCCAGCACGGCAACACCTTCGCCGACCGCTTCGCCGGCTACCCGATCCGGGTCGAGACGCTGAGCCGGTTCCTCACCGCTCGCGAGGCCAAGGTGGTGATCGACGGGTTGGCCTCCGGCGAGGTCGATTGCGTGATCGGCACCCACCGGCTGCTCCAGGAGGGCGTCCGCTTCAAGAACCTCGGGCTGCTGATCGTCGACGAGGAGCAGCGCTTCGGCGTCCAGGCCAAGGAGGCGATGAAGCAGCTGCGCACCAACGTCGACGTGCTGGCGCTCAGCGCCACGCCGATCCCGCGCACCCTGGAGATGAGCCTGGTGGGCATCCGCGACCTGTCGCTGCTGCAGACGCCGCCTGCGGACCGCCAGCCGATCCTGACCTACGTCGGCGACGACGACGAGCGCGTGGCCGTCGAGGCGATCCGCCGCGAGCTGTTGCGCGAGGGCCAGGTGTTCTGGGTGCACAACCGGGTCCGCTCCATCGAGCAGACCGCCGCCCGGCTGCGCCAGCTGGTCCCCGAGGCGCGCATCGCCGTGGCCCATGGACAGATGGACGAGGGCACGCTGGAGCAGGTGGTCCTCGACTTCTGGGACGGGCGGTTCGACGTGCTGGTGTGCACGACGATCATCGAGAGCGGCATCGACATGCCCACCGTCAACACCCTGGTGGTCGAACGTGCCGACCTGCTCGGCCTCGGCCAGCTGCACCAGCTGCGCGGCCGGGTCGGGCGTAGCGGCAGCCGGGCCTACGCCTACCTGTTCCACCCGCGTGACGCCAACCTCACCGAGGAGGCCTACGAGCGGCTGCGGACCATCGGCGAGGCCACCGAGCTGGGCAGCGGGTTCAAGATCGCGATGCGCGACCTGGAGATCCGCGGCGCCGGCAACCTGCTGGGCGAAGCCCAGTCCGGGCACATCGCCGCCGTCGGCTACGACCTGTACTGCCAGATGGTCACCGAAGCCGTCGGTGAGATGAAGGGCGAGCCGGTCCGCCAGCCGGCCGAGGTCAAGCTGGACGTGCCCACCGACGCCTTCCTCCCCGCCGACTACGTGACCAAGGAGGAGCTGCGCCTGGAGGCTTACCGGCGCCTGGCCGGGGTCACCTCGGCTGGCGAGGTCGACGACATCCGCGCCGAGTGGGTCGACCGTTACGGCCCGGTCCCGGAGCCGGCCGAGGCACTGCTGGCGGTGGGCTACCTGCGCGCCGAGTGCCATCGGTTGGGACTGCGCGACGTGTCCATCGTCGGCGGCCAGGCCCGCCTCGGTCCGCTGCAGCTGAAGGTCAGCGAGGAGATGCGCTTGAAGCGCCTGCATCGCGAGGCGATCTACAAGGCCGATCTGCGCCAGGTGGTGGTGGCCATCCCCCGCCGGGTCGATCCGGCGCGCTGGCTGGCCGACCTGCTGGCCGAGGTCGCCCCGCCGCCGCCCCCGCCGCCAGCCTGGGATCCGGCCGGCGCCGCGGTCAGCCGGGGGTGAGCCAGGCGTAGCCGAGGCTGTCGAGGTGGACCATCCCGAGCGCGAGGTGGGCTGCGGACCCGTGGTGCAGCGTGGCCGCAGGCAGGCCGAGGCGATCGGTACTTACCGCCACCGGGCCGAGGCCGACGTTGGCCAGCACGACGAATCGGCCGTGCACCGGGTGGGTCCGGCTGAGGCACAGCACGCTCGGTTCGCCGAGGTCGACGACGTCGGCCGGGCACGCCGCATCGAGCGCCGGCGCGCCACGCCGGGCCCGACCGAGGGCCACGAAGGCGTCGAACAGGCGGGCCTCCAACGTGCCCGCCCGAGCGGCTCGCGCCGCAGCCGCCCAGTCCATGGCCGGGCGGTGCATCCAACGGTTGTCGTCACGGCGTGCCGGGTCGTCGAGATAGGCGTGGTCGTTGCCCAAGCCGATCTCGTCGCCCATGTACACGAGCGGGATCCCGCCGTAGGCGTAGACGACGGCGTAGAGCAGCTCCAGGCGCCGGCAGGCCAGGTCGAGGGCCGCGCCGTCCCCGGTCCGGCGGGCCCGCTCGATGCCGCACAGCGCCGCCGCCGACCCGGAGATCCGCCCATCGCCGGTGGCCGGGTTGAACTGGAAGACCTCGCCGGTGGCGTACGAGCCGGGGAACCGCCCGCTGTAGAACTCGTTGAGGAAGGACCGGTGGGCCGGCCCGCTCCAGCCGGCCACCGCGGCGTCTTCGTCCATCACCGCCCAGCCGATGTCGTCGTGGCAGCGCACGTAGTTGACCCACGCGGCGTTCGCCGGTGGATGACCCATCCGACCGAGGGCATGGCCCATCACCCGAGCGTCACCGGCGGCCAGCGAGCTCCACAGCTGGACCATCAGCTGGTTGTCGTAGCCGATGTCGCACTCGTGGCGCGGTGGCTGGCCGGCACCCAGGTAGGCCAGCAGGTCGTCCGGCGCGACGATGGCCTCCGACTTGACGATGGTCGCCGGGGCCGCCACGGCGAGCACGGCCCGCAGGGTGGTCAGCAGCACGTGGACCTCGGGCAGGTTCTCGCAGGACGTGCCCTCGCGCTTCCACAGGAACGGAACGGCGTCGAGGCGCAGCACGTCGACGCCGCGCTCGGCCAGGCCGAGCATGATGTCGACGAACTCGGCGAAGACCTCCGGGTTGGACCAGTTCAGGTCCCACTGGAACTCGTGGAACGTGGTCCACACCCACTGCCGGCAGTCCTCCAGCCAGGTGAAGCTCCCGGGAGCGAACGTCGGGAAGATCTCCCGCAGGGTGGCCTCGTAGCGATCCGGCATGGTCCGGTCGGGGAAGAAGAAGTAGTAGCCGCGAGCGACCGGATCGCCCTGGCGGGCGCGGCGCGCCCAGGGGTGCTCGGCGGCGGTGTGGTTGAGGACCACGTCGACGCACAGGTTCATCCCCCGGCCGTGCAGCGAGCCGGCCAGGGCGGCGAGGTCGTCCATGGTGCCCAGCGCCGGCTCGATCTCGTCGTAGGCGACCACGGCGTACCCACCGTCGTTCTCGCCCTCGCGGGCCCGCAGCACGGGCATCACGTGCAGGTAGGTGACCCCGAGTCGCTCGAGGTGGTCGAGGTGCTCGGCCACGCCGGCCAACGACCCGGCGAAGCGGTCGGCGTAGCACACGTAGCCGATCTGCTCGCTGCGCTGGAACCACCCCGGGTCGGCGTCGCGCTGCAGGTCGCGACGGAACAGCGCGGGGTCGCGATCGGCGATGAACCGCTCGGCTCGCTGGTGGAGCACCTCGCCCAGCGCCTCGGCGACGGGCGGGTAGAGGGCGTCGAGGCCGGCGCGCACCACGGGCCAGCGGCGAGCCAGGCGGGCGTCGAGCACCGCCCGGCGCAGCGGGTCGAGGACCGTCTCCCGTTGCTCCGACGGCCCGGCGCCGGGCGTCGCATCGTGCTGGCGGATCATCGGCCGGAGTGTATTCTCTCCGGGGTGCAAGCGCTTTCACGTCGCCCGGCGCGGCGTGGGTCCGGTCGTCGGTCCACGGTCGAGACATGGCCGGCCCGTCGCTGACGCCCTCATCCCCGGCGACGATCGACGACGTCGCCCGGCGCGCCGGGGTGTCCACCGCCACGGTCAGCCGGGCCCTGCGCAACCACCCGAACGTGACCGAGCCGACCCGGCGCAAGGTGCGCGCCGCGGCCGACGAGTTGCGCTACGTGGCCAACCCGAACGCCTCGCGATTGGCGTCGGGCCGCTCGGGCACGATCGGCGTGCTGGCCCCGATCCTGACCAGCTGGTACACCAGCGAGGTGCTGGCCGGCGTCGAGGACGTCCTCGGTGCCGCCGATGTCGACCTGCTGATCGGCACGGCCACCTCCCGGGTGCGCGAGCGGGTGCTGAGCGGGGACGCGGCCTTTCGGCAGCGGGTCGACGGGGTGCTGCTGGTCGACGTCTTCTGCACCGAGGCCGGGGCGGCGGCGATGGCCCGCGCCGGGCTACCCACGGTGGTCCTCGGCGAGCGGTTGCACGCCCTCCCGTCGATCTCGGTCGACAACCGCCACGGGGCCGCGCTGGCCGCTCAACACCTCGTCGAGCTGGGCCACCGACGGATCGCGATGATCTCCGGCGGCGCCGATCCGCTGATCCGGGCCAGCGTGCCCGTGCTGCGCGCCGACGGGTTCGTCGCCGCGCTGGCGGCTGCCGGGCTCGACCTGCCCGACCGGTACCGGTTCGACGGCGGGTTCAGCATCGACGGCGGGCGGCTGGCCGCCCACGAGCTGCTCTCGCTGCGGCATCCGCCCACCGCCGTGTTCTGCATGAGCGACGAGATGGCCATCGGGGTGATCCACGCCGCCCGCGAGCGCGGCGTGGGGATCCCCGAGCAGCTCTCGCTGGTGGGCTTCGACGACCACACGGTGTCGGGCGCGCTCGGCCTGACCACGATCCGCCAACCGGTGCGCCACATGGGCCGCACGGCCACCCACTACCTGCTCGACCGCATCGGCGATCCGGACGCCCACGGCGGCCCGCATCACGTCGGCGTCGAGCTGATCGAGCGATCGAGCAGCGCCCCACCGCCGCCCGGGTCCTAGCCGACCGGACCCCGGCGGGCACTTGACTGGCAGCCGTCCACCGGCTACGTTGAAAGCGCTTACACCGAGTGGCACCCGTCACTCCCAACACGTAGGGGGAAACCACCCATGGCCATCCGCCGCCGCTGGGGCATCGCCGCCTCAGTCGCGCTGTCGGCACTCGCCGCCGGCGCCGCCACCGCATCTGCGACCACACCGCCCACCTCGGGCGGTGCCACGGCCGGCACCGCGGCAGCCTCCACGCAGGAGTGCACGCCGAACGCCGACCAGCCGCTGAAGGGCAAGTCGGTCAACATCTTCAGCTCGATCCGCGCCCCAGAGGACGAGCTCCTGGCCAAGGCCTGGAGCTGCTTCGAGACGCAGACCGGCATCACCATCCAGCACGAGGGCTCCGGCTCGTTCGAGGCCGACCTGAAGGTCCGCGTCGAAGGCGGCAACGCCCCCGACCTGGCGTTCATCCCCCAGCCAGGTCTCGTCGCGACGATGGCCAAGACCGGCAAGCTCGTCGCCCTCGACTCGCTGAAGGACTCGACGCTGGCCGCCGACGGCCAGGACTGGGTCGACCTCGGCACGGTCGACGGCAAGTTCTACGGTCCGCCATTCGGCGCCAACACCAAGAGCTGGGTGTGGTACAGCCCCGCCAAGTTCAAGGAGAAGGGCTACGAGGTTCCCCAGACGTGGGACGACATGATCAAGCTGAGCGACAAGATCGTCGCCGACGGCGGCAAGCCGTGGTGCGTCGCCGCCGGCTCGGGTGACGCCACCGGATGGCCGCTCACCGACTGGTTGGAGGACGCCGTGCTGCGCTTCGAGGGCAAGGACGTCTACGACCAGTGGGTCAAGCACGAGATCCCGTTCAACGACCCGAAGATCGCCGATGCGCTCGACAAGGTCGGGGCGATCGTCAAGAACGACAGCTACGTCTACAACGGCGTCCAGTCCATCCCGTCGACCACCTTCCAGGACGGCGGCCTGCCGATCCTCGACGGCAGCTGCTACATGTACCGGATGGCCAGCTTCTACGGCAACCAGTGGCCGGAGGGCACGACCAAGGGCCCCGACGCCCAGGTCAACGCCTTCTACCTGCCCGAGGCCAAGGCCGGCGACCCCAAGCCGATGCTCGGCGGCGGGGAGATCATCGGTGCGTTCAACGACAAGCCGGAGACCGTCGCCGTGGCCACGTTCCTCGCCAGCAAGGACTGGGGCAACGCCCGCATGGCCCTCGGCAACTACTTCACGCCGAACAAGCAGACCGACGCCACCCTGTTGAAGGACCCGCTGGAGCAGACGTTCCAGAAGGCCCTGACCGGCGCCGACATCTTCCGCTTCGACGGCTCCGACCTGATGCCGAGCGCCGTGGGCGCCGGCACGGAGTGGAAGGAACTGGTCAACTGGGTGCTCGGAGAGAGCACCAAGGACGCGCTCGACAAGATCGAGGCCTCCTGGCCGAAGTGATCCGGCCGGTCTGATCCCGAACCACTGACCGGTAGGGGCCGGGCGTCGCAGCGAACCAGTTCGTGGCGATGTCCGGCCCCTGCCATACTCCACACGCATTCCGCTCACCCACCGGGGGGGTTCATGGGTCAACTGTTGAGCACGCTGGCCTTGGTCGCCATCGGCATCATCGCCTTCGGGGCGATCATCGGCATCCTCTACTGGCTGGTCAGCCAGCTGCGTGAGCCGTGGCGGGAGCGCGGTCGTGTCGGCGTCTTCGTCGGCCCGGCCCTCCTGCTGCTGGCCATCGGGCTGATCTACCCGGCCGTCGCCACCGTGCGGATGGCCTTCTACAAAGGCGACGGCCCGGACGTGTGGGCCGGGTTGTCCAACTTCAAGCGGATCTTCACCGAGGGCGACAACCCACTGGTGCTGCGCAACAACATCTGGTGGGCGCTGATCGTCACCGTCTTCAGCACCGCCATCGGCGTGATGATCGCCCGCTTCGCCGACCGGATGCGCGGCGAGCGAGTGGCCAAGGCGCTGATCTTCCTGCCCACTGCGGTCTCGATGGTGGGCGCCGGCATCATCTGGAAGTTCATGTACGCCAACAGCGGCGGTGGCAACCAGTCCAAGCAGATCGGCCTGCTCAACTGGTTGTGGGTCAAGCTCGACCCGATCCTGCCCGGCAAGCAGACCGCCCAGTTCTGGCTGCAGAACGACAAGTTCTTCGGCATCAAGAGCAGCTTCCTGCCGGGCATGAACACGCTGTTCCTGATGATCATCATGATCTGGATCCAGGCCGGGTTCGCCACCACGGTCATCTCGGCGGCCATGAAGGGCGTCCCCGACGACCTGGTCGAGGCCGCCAAGATCGACGGGGCCAGCGACCGCCAGGCCTTCTTCCGCATCGTCCTGCCCTACGTCAAGCCGACCGTCATCACCGTCGCCACCACCACCACGATCGCCGTGTTGAAGGTGTTCGACATCATCCAGTCGACCACGGGCGGGCAATTCCACACCGACACGGTGGCCAACGACATGTACGTCAAGTCGTTCACCCAGAGCCAACCCGGCTACGGCGCGGCCCTGGCCGTGGTGCTGTTCCTCGCCGTGATCCCCATCGTCGTGATCAACAACCGCAACCAGAAGGAACTGAGGCAGGGCTGATGAGCACCGTTCCCATCCATGCCGAGGACGCCGCGGTCGGGGCGGTCACGTTCACCGACCAGACACCGCTCGGCACCAAGCTGGCCCGCACGGCGTCGGGGCGCGTCGGGCGGATCGTCGTCTGGATCCTGGCGCTGCTGTGGACCGTGCCGACCTTCGGCCTGTTGGTCTCCTCGTTCCGTCCGGAGAAGGCGATCAAGACCACCGGATGGTGGAACGCCTTCGGTCACCTCGGTGACATGACCACGAAGAACTACTCCCAGGTGCTGAGCACCAAGGTCGGCGGCATCCCCTTCAGCCAGTACTTCTGGAACTCGGTGAAGATCACCATCCCGGCGGTGGTCATCCCCATCGTCATCGCCGCCCTGGCCGCCTACGCCTTCTCCTGGATGCACTTCAAGGGCCGCGACTGGCTGTTCGTGGTGGTCGTCGGACTGATGGTGGTCCCCATCCAGATGTGCCTGATCCCGCTGCTGAAGTTGTTCAACCTCTCCTGGCTGCACATCGGCGACAACGGCTTCGTGAAGATCTGGATCGCTCACGCCATCTTCGCCATGCCGCTGACCATCTTCCTGCTGAAGAACTTCATCGGCGCGCTGCCCCGCGAGGTCATGGAGGCGGCCCGTGTCGACGGCGCCTCGCACCTGACGATCTTCGCCAAGCTCGTCCTCCCGCTGTCCGTCCCGGCGCTGGCCTCCATCGGGATCTTCCAGTTCCTGTGGGTGTGGAGCGACCTGCTCGTCGGCAAGGTGTTCGGCGGCAACGCCCAGAACCAGCCGATCACCAAGGCGGTGGTCGACGTGGTCGGGTCGAGGGGCAACGACTGGCAGCTGCTCACTGCCGGTGCGTTCATCATGATGATCGTCCCGCTCGTGGTGTTCATCAGTCTTCAGCGCTATTTCGTCCGTGGCCTGCTGGCCGGAAGTGTGAAGGGGTAAGTCATGTCGACGCTCACGATGGTCAACCTGCAGAAGCGCTACGCCAACGGCTACGAGGCGGTGCCCGGGCTGGACCTGGAGATCAAGGACGGCGAGTTCCTCGTCCTGGTCGGGCCGTCCGGCTGCGGCAAGTCGACCGTGCTGCGGATGGTCGCCGGGCTGGAGGACATCTCCGGCGGCGACCTGCTGATCGACGGGGCGCGGGTCAACGACATGGGCCCCCAGCAGCGCGACATCGCCATGGTGTTCCAGAGCTACGCGCTGTACCCGAACATGACCGTCGGCGACAACATCGCCTTCGCCATGAAGCTGCGCAAGACCCCCAAGGCGGAGATCGCCCAGAAGGTCAAAGAGGTCGCCGAGCTGCTCGAGCTGGACAAGGTCCTCGACCGCAAGCCCGGCCAGCTCTCCGGTGGCCAGCGCCAGCGCGTCGCCATGGGCCGGGCCATCGTCCGTCACCCGAAGCTGTTCCTGATGGACGAGCCGCTGTCCAATCTCGACGCCAAGCTGCGCGTCCACACCCGCGCCGAGATCGCCCGGCTGCAGCGCCGGCTCGGCGTGACCACCATGTACGTGACCCACGACCAGGTCGAGGCGATGACCATGGGCGACCGGGTGGCCGTGCTGCGCCGGGGCGTGCTGATGCAGTGCGCCAGCCCGCAGGAGCTGTACGAGCGCCCGGACAACCTGTTCGTCGCCCAGTTCATCGGCTCGCCGTCGATGAACGTGGTCCGTGGCACGGTGGTGTCCACCGACCACGGCCCCGGCGTGCAGATCGGTGACCAGACCGTCGAGCTCGGATCGGTCGGCGCGGCCCGGTTCCCCGGGATCGGCGAGATGATCGGCCGGGACGTCGCCTTCGGCGTGCGTCCCGAGGCGCTCGGCGGCGACGGCAGCGGCCGGCTGACCATGCAGGTCGAGCTGGTCGAGATGCTGGGCAGCGAGCTGCTGGTCCACGGCACGGTGAATGCTCCGGCGGTGCGCGCCATCGACACCGGCGTCGAGCAGTCGGACAAACCGACCTCGATGGTCATCGCCAGCATGGACCCGCGCCGCAAGGTCGAGGTGTTCTCCACGGTCGAGCTGCCCGTCGACATCGATCGGGTCCACCTGTTCGACCTGGACACCGGCCTGGCCATCGGCCGCGACGCCGCCGGTCGGGTCACCGATTCCAGCTCGCCGAACGAGCTGGACAAGGGCTGATCGCCCCGGGGGATGCGCCTGCAGCTCTCCAAGCCGAGCGAGCACCCGGCGGTGGTCGGCTGGCCGCTCGCCGATCCGCTCGGCTCATGGCAGCTCGATCACCTGCAGCCGGTTGCCGGGCTGCACCGCCACGAGGTGCGACTGGTCGAGCTCGACCCGGTGTCGTACGTGGTCAAGGAGCTGCCCGACCGGCTCGCCGAGCGCGAGTCCCGCCTGCTGCGCGAGCTGCACGAGGCCGGCGTGCCCACCGTGGAGATCGTCGGGGTGGTCACCGACCGTCCGCGCGGCCAGGACGGCCTGCTGATCACCCGCTTTCTCGACTACTCCCTGCCGTACCGGACGTTGCTGGCCGGGCGTGGTCTGCGGATCCCGTCGCTCGGCGAGCGGCTGCTCGATGCGCTCACCGGCCTGCTGGTCCGCCTGCACCTCGCCGGGTTCTTCTGGGGTGACTGCTCGCTGTCCAACACGCTGTTCCGCCGCGACGCCGGGGCACTGTCGGCGTTCATCATCGACCTGGAGACCGGCGAGCGCCATGCCGAGCTGACCGACGGGCAACGGCTGCTCGACCTGTCGATCGCCACGGAGAACGTGGCCGGTGGCTTGCTCGACCTGCAGGCCGCCGGCCGGCTCAGCGACGAGGTCGACCCGTGGCAGGTCGCCCTGGCGATCGAGGAGACCTACGCCCGGCTGTGGCTCGAACTGACCGGCACCGAGGAGTTCCACGTCGACGAGTCGTTCCGCGTCGCCCAGCGTCTCGACCGGCTGCACGAGCTCGGCTTCGATGCCGAGGAGATCGACCTGGAGACCACGGCCGGCGGGACCCACCTGCGGCTCGTCCCGCGGGTGGTCGAGCACGGCTTCCATGCCCGTGAGCTGTTCGAGCTGACCGGGCTGCGCACCGGGGAGAACCAGGCTCGCCGCCTGCTGCAGGACGTCCAGCGCTACGGCGTGGTCACCGAGCAGCGGATGGGCGCCAAGCAGCGCCCGGTGATCATCGCCGATCTGTGGTTGTCCGAGCGGTTCCAACCGGCGCTGGCGGCGATCCCCGCCGACCTGGTCGGCAAGCTGGAGCCGGCCGAGATCTACCACCAGATCCTCGAGCACCGCTGGTACCTCAGCGAGGCGGCCGGCACCGATGTCGGCCTCGACCTGGCCGTGCGCTCGTGGATCAAGCTCGCCGAGCAGGCCCTCACCGCCCCCGACGCGGCCGAACCGGTCAGCGAATCCGGGGCGGATGACCGGAATCCCTGACCAGTCGACCCGCTAACGTCGCCGGGGTGAGTCGCCGCCCCGCCGTGTTGTCCGCCGTCCTCGCGTCGCTGGTCGCCGTGCTGCCGCTGGCGTCGTGCAGCTCGATCGAGACCCGCCGCGACGCCGCCGTGGTCAACGGCATGCACCTCTCCAGCGACGAGTTCAACACCTGGATCACCAGCGCCTTCGGTCAGGAGTGGATGCAGGTCGGCGCCGACCAGACACAGTCGGGCGTGTTCAGCGGTGGCACCGCCCGCGAACTGGTCAACGGCTGGGTCGTGGTCCAGCTGGTCCGCAGCGCCGTCGGCGCCAAGCTGGACACCAAGGCGGCCGAACAGGCCCTGTCGACCAATCACCCGACCACCTGGTCCGATGCCCCGGCGACGCTCAAGCAGTTCGCCGTCGAGAACTCGGCGGCCTACGCCATGGCCCAGGCCGGCCAGCTCGACGAGCTGACCATCCGCCGGCTGATCGCCACCGCCAACGTCCACGTCGACCCGCGCATCGGGGTGTGGGACGGCACCAAGGTGGTCGACCAGCTCAACCGGGCCTGATGCCGCGCCTCGTCGTCGTCGGCCTCGGCCCGGGCAGCCCGGCCGACGTCAGCCGGCGGACGCTGGACGCCATCGCCGCGATCCCCCACCGCTACGTGCGCACGACCCGGCACCCCTCGGCGGCGCTCGTCGAGCCGGCCATCGCCTTCGACGAGATCTACGACGCGGCCGAGACCTTCGCCGACGTGTACGCCGAGATCGTCGAGCGACTGGTGGCCGCGGCGACCGAACATGGCGACGCGCTCTATGCCGTGCCCGGGTCGCCGCTGATCCTCGAGCGCACCGTCGAGCTGCTCCGGGCCGACCATCGGGTGGCCTGCGAGGTGCTCCCGGCGCTGAGCTTCCTCGACCTGGCCTGGGCACGCCTCGGCATCGATCCGGTCGAGCACCGCGTCACCCTGGTCGACGGCCACGAGTTTGCCACCGCCGCGGCCGGGCTCAGCGGGCCGCTGCTGGTGGCCCACACCCACGCCAACTGGGTGCTGAGCGACATCAAGCTGGCCGTCGAGTCGGCATCCGGCGACGAGCCGGTGATCGTCCTCCAACGCCTCGGCACCGACGACGAACGGATCTCCCACACCACCTGGGCCGACCTCGACCGCGCCGTCGAGGCCGATCACCTGACCTGTGTCTACGTCCCGCACCTCGCGGCACCCGTGGGCGGCGAGCTGGTTCGGTTCCACGAGCTGGCCAAGGTGCTCCGCCGACGCTGCCCGTGGGACCAGCGCCAGACCCACGACAGCCTGGTCCAGTACCTGCTGGAGGAGACCTACGAGGTGGTCGACGCCCTGCACGCGCTCGACCCCGAGCACCCGGCCACCGACGAGGCCCTGATCGAGGAGCTCGGTGACCTGCTGTACCAGATCGAGTTCCACGCCGTGATCGCCGAGGAGCAGGGCCGCTTCACGATGGCCGACGTGGCCCGCTCGGTCCACGACAAGCTGGTCCGCCGCCACCCCCACGTGTTCGGGCAGGTCGAGGTGGGCTCGGCCGAGGACGTCGTCGCCAACTGGGACGCCATCAAGCGGGCCGAGAAGGGCCGGACCTCCGCCTTCGACGGTGTGGCCGCCGGGCAACCGTCGCTGATGTACGCCTGGGCGGTGCAGCGCAAGGCGGCCAAGGTCGGCTTCGACTGGCCCACCGTCGACGGCGCCCTGCCGAAGATCGCCGAGGAGGCCGCCGAGATCGTCGAGGCCGGCCACGACCCGGACGCCCTGGCGCACGAGGTCGGCGACCTGCTCTTCGCCGTGGTCAACGTCGCCCGCCATCTCGGCGTCGAGCCCGAGGCGGCGCTGCGCGCCGCCGTCCACCGCTTCCGCCGCCGGTTCGAGGGCGTCGAACGACTCGCCGCCGAACGCGGCCTCGACCTGCCGGGCACCGACCTGGCCACCCTCGACGAACTGTGGGAGGCGATCAAGGCCGCCGAGTAGGCGCTGGGTAGCCTGGCCGCATGAGCGACATCGTCAGCATCATCGGCCGCGAGATCCTCGATTCGCGAGGCAACCCCACCGTCGAGGTGGAGGTGGTGCTGGACAGCGGGGCCACCGGCCGGGCCGCGGTGCCATCCGGTGCGTCGACCGGCGAGCACGAGGCCGTCGAGCTGCGCGACGGCGGCACTCGCTACCTGGGCAAGGGCGTGCAGACCGCGGTGGGCTTCGTCAACGGCGAGATCGCCGATGCCCTGACCGATGCCGACGCCCTCGACCAGCGACTGGTCGACCAGCTGCTGATCGACCTCGACGGCACCGACAACAAGGGCCGGCTCGGGGCCAACGCGGTGCTCGGCACCAGCATGGCCGTGGCCAAGGCTGCGGCCGACGAGCTGGGGATCCCGCTCTACCGCTACGTCGGGGGGCCCAACGCCCACGTCCTCCCGGTGCCGATGATGAACGTGGTCAACGGTGGCGTGCACGCCGACAACACCATCGACATGCAGGAGTTCATGATCATGCCGGTCGGGGCGGCGAGCTTCTCCGAGGCCCTGCGCTGGGGCACGGAGACCTATCACACGCTGAAGAAGGTGCTCCACGACCGTGGCCTGTCCACCGCCGTGGGCGACGAGGGCGGGTTCGCCCCCAACCTGGCCACCAACGAGGACGCCATCAAGATCCTCATCGAGGCCATCCAGCAGGCCGGCTACACGCCGGG
This sequence comes from Actinomycetes bacterium, assembly GCA_029782355.1. Taxonomy (GTDB): domain Bacteria; phylum Actinomycetota; class Acidimicrobiia; order Acidimicrobiales; family Ilumatobacteraceae; genus JAKOUY01. Next base: position 65,964 of record JAKOUY010000040.1, on the reverse strand, counting down.
CGAGCAGATCGCCATCGCCATGGACCCGGCCATGAGCGAGCTGTTCCGGGACGGCAGCTACCACCTGGCCGGCGAGGGCAAGGTGCTCTCCGCTGCCGAGATGGTCGACTACTGGACCCGGCTGGTCGACACCTACCCGATCGTCAGCATCGAGGACGGCATGGCCGAGGACGACTGGGACGGCTGGGCGGCCATGTCGGTCGCCCTGCGCGACCGCATCCAGCTGGTGGGCGACGACCTGTTCGTCACCAACGTCTCCCGGCTGCGCACCGGCATCGAGCGCAAGGTGGCCAACAGCGTGCTGGTCAAGGTCAACCAGATCGGCTCGCTCACCGAGACCCTGGAGACCGTGTCCCTGGCCACCCGCCACGCCTACAGCAGCGTGATGAGCCACCGCAGCGGGGAGACCGAGGACGCCACCATCGCCGACCTGGCGGTGGCCACCAACTGTGGGCAGATCAAGACCGGCGCCCCGGCGCGCAGCGATCGCGTCGCCAAGTACAACCAGCTGCTGCGCATCGAGGAGCACCTCGGAGAGGCCGCCGCCTTCTTCGGTCGGGCCGCCCTGGCGCCACGCTGACCATGCCCGGACGGGCCGCGCCCGTCGTGGGAGACTGATCGCCATGCCCAAGCGGATTCCCGATGCGCACCGCACCGCGTCCATCCGCCGGCCACGCTCGGACACCCCGCCGGCCCCACCACGCAGCGGACCGCGCCGGGTGCTCGACGATCTGACCCGGCCGCTCCCGGCGGAGAAGCGCCTGGTCCTCGGAGCGCGCAACCGGGCGATGATCGCCCTGCTGGCCGTCGCCACGTTCACCGCGCTGGTGGCCATGCTGTTCGTCCTGCCCGTCAAGTCGTGGATCCACCAGGGCGACGATCTGGCCAAGCGCCAGCACGACCTCGACGTGCTGCGCGACGCCAACGCCGCCCTGCAGGCCGAGATCACCCGGTTGAACACCGACGCCGGGTCCCGCCAGGCCGCTCGCGAGCAACTCGGCTACGTCGATCGGGGCGAGCAGCGCTACCTGTCGGTCGGCGACAGCACGCTGTCGCTGACCATGCCGACTGGGTGGCCGTTCGACACCGTCGGGGCGATCCTCGCCGCCCGCGCCGTGGTCGTGCCGGGCAGCGGTCCTCCCGCACCGGCGGAGACGACGCCGGCACCCTGACGGCCTCGTCCGGCCGGGTGGCCGGTCAGGCCGGCACCGCCTGCAGTGTCACCGGCCGACCGGCGTCGTCGAGTACCAGGGTGACCTGCACGTCGCCGTCGGTGGTCGGCACCCGCCAGCGGGTCCAGCGCCGGCCGTCCCCGGCCTCGGCCACCGGCTCGCCGACCCGCCGGGCGACGGCGACCTGGTCGAGGGCGGACCACACCGTGCCGAGCCGATCGGCCGCCTGCCCGGCGGCCAGGGCATCCCAGACGGCGACGAGGGCACGACCTGCCACCACCATCGCCTCGCCCGGGCGAACCGCCACGTCGAGGTCCAGCGACTGGATCTGCAGCGGCTCGACCGGGCCTAGCATCATCGTCACCCGCGCCGTACCCGATGCGCCGGCCAGGGTCCACGTGCCGCGCAGCGGGGTGTCGAGGCGCGTCGCGGTCACCGCCGGCGTGAGCCCGAGCACCTCCCGGGCATGCGCCCACGCCACCCGCCGCTGCTCCCACGGCTCGTCCAGCTCGATGTTCAGCGCCATCGGCAGATCCCCCGGGAGGGCCTCCAGCCGCTCGGACACGGCCTGCTGCAGCTCGGCGAACCCCGGGTGGGCGGCGCACTCGCCGTCGTCCGACCGACCTCCGGGCCCGGCGGGAGCGGTGGGCCGACGCCCCCCGACCCCCCGGTGCTCCACGGCATGGTGGAGCGCGGCGAGCAGCGCCCGGCTGGCGGGGGCGTACCGACCGTTCATCAGCAGGATCGCTCCCAGGTCGTGCTCGGGCGCCCAGGCCATGCACGACCCGAATCCGGGGTACCCACCGCTGTGCCACACCAGCGGGCCGGCGGTGGGCGACTCGGCGACGTTCAAGCCGTAGCCGTACCAGGCCGGGATCGGGCCCACTGCGTCGTGCAGGCGCAGCGGTGGGCGCCGGGTGCGCGGCATCGCCAGATCGGCCCGGCTGGCCACCGCCAACCCGCCACCCGGATCACCGCTCGACAGGTGGGCAACCCACACGGCCAGGTCGGCGACGGTGCTGAACAGGCCGCCCATGGCCCCGAAGGCGCCGGGCGGGTCCACCGGCTCGAGCTGCCAGGCATCGCGCCACACGTAGCCGCCGGCCATCCCGGGCGGGGCGGTCCAGGTGGTCGACGACAGCCCGAGCGGGCGGAGCAGCCCGGCACCGATGGCCGTGGCGAAGGGCGACCCGCCGACCCGCTCGATGAGCCGCCCGAGCACGGCGTAGCCGAGGTTGGAGTACTCGAAGGCCCCCGCCGTGGCCGGCACGGCCGTCTGGGCCAGCATGGCGTCGAAGCCTGCAGCCGACAGCCCCTGGAGGCGATCGCCGAGCGGGTCGTCCTCGGCCAGCCCGCCGGCCATGCGCAACAACCCGTCGATGCTCGGACCGCGGCCCGCCCGGCCGAGCCCGGCCAGCCCGATGGCCTCGGGCACGTGGCGCAGGACCGGCTGGTCGAGGTCGATCAGCCCACGATCACGAAGCTGCAGCACCGCCGCCGCGGTGAAGCTCTTGGTCATCGAGGCGATGCGGAACACGGTGCCGGCGGTGGGAGGCTCGCCGTCCGGCCAGACGTGCACCCCGGCACCCCCGGCCCGAACCAGCCGGCCGCCGCTGACGATCCCCCAGGCCGCGCCCGGCGCCGCCGGACCGTGGTCCCACGGCCGATCGTCCGCTCCCAGCAGCCGCTCCACCCACCGAGCCAGGGTCGCATCCAGCCGCTCGACCGGCTGATCGCTGCTCATCCGACCAGCCACCGTCGCATCCACGCCACCACGGCCTGATCGTGGGCCACCCGGCAGGCCGGCGGGCCGTAGGTGCTGCCCTCGTGCGCCGACCCGGGGAGGACGAGCACCTCGCTCGGCGTCCCGGCTGCCAGGAGCCCACGATGCATGGCCCAGGCCTGCCCCGGTGGGCACCGCCGGTCGTCCGTCCCGCTGACGAACAGCGTCGGCGTCCGCGCCCGGTGGGCGTGGCGGATCGGCGACTGGGCGACGTAGCGCTCCCACTGCTCGTGCGGGGCGCCGCCGAACTGGCGGGGCAGGAACGTCGGGCCGATGTCGCTGGTGCCGTACATCGAGACCAGGTCGGTGACCGGGTTCTCGGCCACCGCGGCCCGGAACCGCTCGGTGGTCGCCGCCGCCCAGCAGGCCAGGTATCCACCGTAGGAGTTGCCGGCGATGCCCAGCCGGGCGCCGTCGATCCATCCGGCCCCGACCGCGTCGTCGATCACGGCGAGCACGTCGGCGAGGGCGCCGGGCCAATCGCCATGAACCCGGTGGGCGAACTCCTCGCCGTAGCCGGTGGATCCCCGCGGGTTGGTGTAGAGCACGGCGAAGCCGGCCGCGGCGAGCACCTGGGCGTCGATCGAGAAGGCCTCGCCGTAGGCGTAGTGCGGGCCGCCGTGGACGACCACGACGGCGGGAGGTGGGCCAGCGCGGCGATGGTCCGCCGGCGGGTGCACCATCCACCCATCCAGCCGGCCGACGCACCATCGGGTGACGGCCGCCGGCCGCGGCGCCCGAGCGGCGTACGCGGTGAGCGGGCGCTCGCCACGGCCGGTCGGCAGCTCGGCGACGTGCAGTTCGACCATCGCCGACGCCGACATCGAGGTGAACACCAGGCGCTCGCCGGCCACCGCCACCGGCGACGCACAGCGCCGTCCGCCGACGATCTCCGCCGGCGGTCCGCCGGCCGGGTCGACCACGGCAATCCCGTGACAGCCGCGATGCCCCGTGCGCACCACCAGGCGGCCACCGGGCGCGCCGAGGATGACCCCGTCGTAGCTGTCGGCCAGCTCGGCCGGCTGGTCGCCGTAGACGTCGCCGAACAGGTCGGTGACCGCCAGCAGGTCGAACCCGGAGCCGCTCGCCACGTAGAGGCGCGCCGCGCTGCCCGCCGGGGCGTCGGTCGGTTCGGCGATCAGCACGGCCAACCGCCCGTCGTCGAGCCACGCCGGGGCGACCGTCCGCCCACCGGGCAGCGCCGGCACCCCGACCGAGCCGTCCACCCCGACCAGCCGCAGGGACTGCCCGCCGACCAGACCGGTTGGCTCGTGGCTGACCACCACGGCCAGGACCGATCCATCCGGCGACCAGCGGATCGCCCCGCAGCGCCAGCCGGCCATGGCCGGATGGCGCCCGCCGGGCGTGCCCACCGATCCACGATCGAGGTCGACGAGCCGCAGCGCCGGCGGATCGGTCAGCCGGCCGATGCCGTCGGCGTCCAGCACCGCGCCCGACCACCGCAGCGGGCGACCCGGCTCGACGGGCGGCGACGGGCGGCAGGCCACCGCCAGGTACCGTCCGCACGGCGAGAACAACGGCGCCCCGACGGCGCCCTCGGTACCAGCGAGGGTGGCCCAGGCGTCCGAACCGGCTCGACGCACGGCTACGACCGGCTGCCCGTCACCCTCGGTGACGACGGCCAGATCGCCGGCGGGCGACCAACCGGCCAGACGGGCGCCCGGCGCCAGCCCGTCGACGGGCGACTCGACCCCGCTCTGCAGGTCGAGCAACGTCAGGCCGATCTCCTCGTGGTCGAGGCCGAGCGGGACCGACGTCGTGGTGACGGCCAGGCACCGGCCGTCCGGTGACAGCGCGGCATGCAGCGGGGCGCGCACCGCCAGGAACGCCGCCGTCAGCCCGGCCCACTCAGTCATCGCCATAGGCCACGACGGTGAGCACGGTTGCCGGACCGCCCACGGCTGCGTACACGTGGCGGACCTCCGAGTCGAACCGCACCGCGTCCCCGGCACCGAGCCGGTAGGTCGTCGCGCTCGTCCCCGCACCGACGGTCAGGGCGACGGTGCCGGCGACCACGTAGCCGTACTCCGTGGATCCCCGCCCGTGATCGCTCGGCACACCGGCCTGCTCCGGCAGCAGCACGCCCTCGGACAGGTCGAAGCGCCGGCGGTCCATCATCGAGAACAGCATCCGCGCCCCGCTGGCGCGCTCGCCGGCTCCCGGGCCGCGCACCACCTCGGGGGCCAGCAGCGCGGCGCGGGTCAGATCGGAGAAGGTCACCTCGAGCGCCTCGGCCACCCGGCCCAGCACGGTCACCGTGGGGTTGGCCACCTCCCGCTCGATCTGCGAGAGCAGCGCCTTGCTGAGACCGGTGATGAGGGCGAGGTCGCGCAGGCTCAACCCGCGGCCGAGGCGCAGCCGGCGAAGGTTGGCCGCCACCGCGGCCCGCACCCGTCCGGCCTGGTCCTGGGCTGCGGCCTCGCCCGACCAGGCGACGGCTGGCTCATCCATCGACGCGCCCCTCCCCTCGTCCATCGACGGCGTGCCCGCCGGGCACCGAGGCGAACAGAGCCCGAGTGTAGGCATCGGCCGGAGCGCCGAGGACGGACTCGGTCGGGCCGTCCTCCACCACCCGGCCGGCGCGCAGGACGTACAGGCGCGTCGCCACCTGGCGGACCACGGCGAGGTCGTGGGTGATGAACAGCACGGCCAAGCCCAACCGGCGGTGCAGGTCTCCGAGGAGGTTGAGGATCTGGGCCTGCACGGACACGTCCAGCGACGACACGGCCTCGTCGCAGATCAGCAGCAGCGGGTCGGGGGCCAGCGCCCGGGCGATGGCCACCCGCTGTTGCTCCCCGCCGGACAGCGCCGCCGGGCGGCGCCGGGCGTAGCCGGCCGGGAGCCCGACCAGGTCGAGCAGGTCGCCCACCGAGCGGCGACCGTCGCCGCGGCTGGCGGCCTCGCCCAGCGCGGCACCCACGCTCATCGCCGGATTGAGCGCCGAGGCCGGGTCCTGGAACACGATCTGGACCAGGCGGTGGCGTGGCCCGGCCGCCGACCAGTCGATCCGGCCACCATCGGGGTGCTCCAGCCCGACCAGGCAGCGGGCCAGCGTGGTCTTGCCCGACCCGGACTCGCCGACCACCCCGACCGCTTCACCGCGATCGATTCGGATGGAGACGTCGTCGAGCGCCGGCGGGGCGTCGCCACCGAACCGGCGGGTCAGCCCGGCGACGCGCACCAGCGGCGCTCCGCCGTCGACGGTGGCCGTGGCGGGAGGCTCGTCCGCCGGCTGCGCGGCTGCCGACCCCATGGCCAGGTCGTCCTCCATCAGGGGGAACCAGCAGCTCACCGTGCGCCCGGCGCCCGCCGGCGCCTCGACCGGCGCATCCGTCCGGCAGCGCGCCGCGGCCCGTGCGCACCGCGCCGCGAACGCGCAACCGGCGGTGATCTCCCACGAGCGGGGAACCGAGCCGGGCAGCGTCGGCAGGCGGGCGACGCGGTGGTCGAGCGGCGGGTCGCTGTCGCGCAGCGCCGCGGTGTAGGGGTGCCGCGGCCCACCGAACAGGGCCTCGGCTGCGCCGCGCTCGACGCCGCGCCCGGCGTACATCACCACCAGGTCGTCGGCCCGCTCGCGGGCCACGCCGAGGTCGTGGGTGATCAGCACCAGCGCCATCCGCCGATCGCGCTGCAGCCCGGCCAGGAGGTCGAGGACCTCGCGCTGGGTGGTCACGTCGAGCGCGGTGGTCGGCTCGTCGCCGATCAACACGTCCGGATCGCTGGCCAGGCTGGCCGCCAGGGCGACGCGCTGGCGCATCCCGCCGGACAGCTCGAACGGGTACATCCGGGCGACCCGCCCGGGCAGGTCGACCTCGCCGAGACGGCGCTCGACCTCGGCCGCGGTGCGCGCCGCCGCCGGGAGCGCCGCGGCGAGCTGCGCGCCGCACCGATGGACCGGGCTCAGGCTGGTGAACGGGTTCTGCAGCAGCAGCCCGATGCGCGTGCCACGCAGGCCGGCGAGGACGCGCTGGTCACCGCCGAGCTGCACCGTCGCCGTCCCCACCCGCACCGTGCCGGTGGCGGTGACGCCGGCCGGCAGGAGACCGATGATCGCTTTGGCGGTCATCGACTTGCCCGACCCGGATTCACCGACGATGGCCAGGGTCCGGCCCGGATCGACACGCAGGTCGAGCGACTCCACCAGCACGCCGGCCGGCGCGGTCACCCGCAGGCCGGCGACGTCGAGCGCCGCGCTCACCGTTGCCGCGCCGATCGCTCGGCGCGCTCTTGGACCCAGTCGCCCAGCAGGTTGATGGCTGCGGCGGTGACGATGATCAGGGCACCGGGGGCGATCACCGCAGCCGGGTTGGCCACCAGCAGCTTGCGGGCGTCGCTGAGCTGGCGGCCCCAGTCCGGTTCGCCCGGGCCGACGCCGAGGCCGAGGAAGGACAGCGCCGACATCCCCACCAGGGCGAAGGCGACGTTCAAGAGCATCGTCGCCAGCGCCACCGGCGCGACATTCGGCAGGATGTGGCGGAACATGATCCGCCGGTCGGCCAGGCCCAGCACCTTGGCCGACTCGATGTACGGCCGGGTGACCTGGGTCATCACCGCGCTGCGCACCAGGCGGATGTCGGTCGGTGAGAACAGCACCATGAGCACGGCGACCGTCACCCAGTACCCGCCACCGACCAGCCCGGCCACGACCAGGGCGACCAGCGTGGTGGGCATCGCCAGGAGCAGGTCGGCGTACTTGCTCAGGCCGATGTCCAGCCAGCCGCCGCGATACCCGGCGAGGGTGCCGAGCAGCACCCCGAGGACCATCGAGCCGATGGCGATGCACACCGGACCGACCACCGCCGAGCGGGCACCGGCGATGCTCAGCTGGAAGATGTCCCGGCCGAGCTTGTCGGTGCCGAGGAGGTGCCCGGCCGAGCCGGCCTTGACCACGCCGAGGGCCATGTCCTGGCGGGTCGCATCGGGGACCAACCACGAGCCGAGGGCCGCGCAGGCGACCACCGCGACCAGCGGCACCCCGCACAGCACGGGCGTCCACCCGAGTCGACGCAGCGCGCTCACGACATCGCCCGCCGGCGAACCCGCGGATCGGCCACCACGGCGACCACGTCGACGGCCAGCGCGGTCAGGGCGATCACCGCCGCGGTCAGCAGGGTGATCGCCTGGACCACCGGGATGTCCTTGAAGGTCACCGAGCTGGCCAGGTAGGCGCCGATGCCCTTCAGCGAGAAGGTCACCTCGGCGAGGATCGTCCCGCCGAACAGGAAGCTGAACACCAGCCCGAGGCTGGTGGCCACGGGGATGAAGGCGTTGCGCAGGACCAGGGCGCGCACCGCTCGCTCGGACAGCCCCCGGCTGCGGGCGAAGGTCACGTAGTCCTGGTGCAGCTCGGCCAGCACGGCGGTGCGGGTCAGCTTGAAGACCAGCGCGCCGATCCCGATGGCCAGCGTCATGGCCGGCAGCACGAGGTGCCACCAGCGGTCGGCGCTCCACCACCCCGGCCGGCCGCTGCCGAACACCGGGAACCACCGCAGCCGCTGACCCAGCCAGTACAGCAGCAGCAACCCGACGGCGTAGGTCGGCGCCCCGACCCCGACGACCGCGCCGGCGCTGACCGTCCGATCGACCACCGAGCCGGCTCGCCGGGCGGCCATCACCCCCAGTGGCACCGCGCTGATCACCGTCATGACGAACGCCAGGCCGGCCAGCTGCACGGTCAGCTGGACCCGATCGGCCAGGGCCGCGGTGACCGCCTCGCCACTGCGGATCGAGTGACCGAAGTCGCCGGACAGCACGCCGCCGATCCAGTACCCGTACTGGATCAGGAACGGGCGGTCGAGGTGATACTGGGCTCGCACCGCAGCGAGCGCGGCCGGGCTGGGCGCCCGCGGACCGAGGAGGTTGCGCGCCGGGTCCCCCGGCGTCAGGTGCAGCAGGCCGAACACCACGAACGACACGGCGAGCAACAGCGCCAGCGTCGCCGCCAGGCGGACGGCGATGAAGTGCACCACCCCGTGACGCGTCGACGAGGCGGCCATCGAGCGGCGTTCAGCGCGCCGGGACGATGCGTTGCGTCCAGGGCGACAGCAGCGAGTACGAACCGAAGTGGTCGACCGTCCAGTCGGAGCGGATCGCCGTGGCGGCCACCCCCCACCACAGCGGGACGTACGGCAGGTCGGCGAGCGCCAGCTTCTGGGCCTCGACCAGCAGGTCGATCCGCGCCGCCGGGTCCGTCTCGGTCTTGACCTTGGCCATCTGGGCGGTCAGAGCCGGGTTGGCGTACGAGGCCGGGTTGCCGTCGCCGAAGAACCAACTGGCCAGCTCGGCCGGATCGCCGGTGGTGTTGGAGTACATCATGTAGGCGAGTCCCCAGTCCTTCGAGCCGATCGTGTCGAACCATTGCTCGACGGGCATCTCCTGGATCTCGATGACGATGCCCAGCGGGGCGAGCGTCTGCTTCAGCGACTGGAAGGCCTGGCTGACCTGCGGGGCGCTGGAGGAGATCCCGACCTTGGTGGTGAACCCGGTCGGCACCGTCGACTTGGCCAGCTCGGCCTTGGCCTGGTCGAGGTCGAAGGGCAGGTCGAGCACCTCGGCCAGCTTGGCCCGGGCGCCCGAGGCGCCGAGGACCTTGTCGATCTGCTCGGGGGTGGTCAGGGCGGTGGCCACCTCGCCGTGGCCGCCGAGCAGGCTGGTGACGAAGCCCTGGCGATCGCAGGCCAGGGCGATGGCCCGGCGCACGTGGATGTCGTCGAACGGGGCCACGGCGGTGTTGAAGTCGATCCCGACGTAGCTGCGATCCGGGGCGATGAGCACCGTCGTGTCCCCGGCGGACTGCCACTCCTGGACCTGGTCGAGGGAGATGTTGATCGCCAGGTCGATGTCGCCGGACTGGCGGGCGAGGATCCGGGTCGACTCCTCGGTGATGAAGTCGATGTGCACCTTCTTGACCGGGACGTGCCCGCCCCACCAGGTGTCGACGCGCTCCAGCTCGACCATCGAGTCCGGCTCGAACTTGGTCACCCGGTACGGCCCGGTCCCGTAGAGGAGGGCCTGGGGCGTGCCGATCTCGCCCGTGTTGGCGTCGACGAACCGCTGGGCCGTGACCCACAGGGCGTTCGAGGCGCACGGCCCCCACTCGAAGGCCACGTCCGGGCTCGACAGGGTCAGGGTGATCTGGTGGTCGCCGGTCGCCTCTGCCGAGGCCAGGTTGGACCAGTAGTAGGCGGTGTTCGGCGAGATCTTGTCGTCCTTGGCCATCTTGATGGAGTACAGGACGTCGTCGACGGTGACCGCCACGCCGTCGCTGAACCGGGCGTCCGGGCGCAGCGTGTAGACGTACGTGGTCGGCGAGGTCTTCGACCACGACGCGGCCAGGGCCGGCACCAGGTTGCCGTCGGCGTCCGGCGCCACCAGGCCCTCGCTGACCAGGCTGACCACGTAGTAGTTGAGGATCCCGGCCTCCTTGCCCGGGTAGAGGTTGGCGAGCGAGGCGGCGAAGCCGACCCGCAGCTCGTCGATCTCCGGTCGGTCGGGCGCCGACCCGCCGGTGGCGGTGGTGCCCGGCGTCGTCGCCGGGGTGGTGCGAACCCAGCGCACGCCTCGCGCCGCGTCGGCGCCCAGCAGGGCGGCCAACGTGCCGGCGGCCGCCCCACCGATCAGCGTCCGCCGACTGACTCCACCGGACTCGCCGCGTCGGTCGTTCATCGGATCCCCACTTTCCCGCCGGAGGCGTGTAGTCAGCATGACCAGTTGGGCACCAACACTAGACGACCGGGCGACCGCCTGTCGACCCCGATCGCCACCGCCTCGATTCGGTAGTGTCCTGCGAGGGTCACACGACAGGGGGTTCACCGTGGGTGGCAGCATTCTGGGCAATCGGGTCCAGCGCAAGGAAGATCCGACGTTCCTGACCACGGGCGGCGTCTACGTCGACGACCTGCGCGTTCCCGAGCTCGCCGAGCCGGTCCACGTCACCTACGTGCGCAGCTCCGTGGCCCACGGCACGATCCGCTCGATCGACACCAGTGCGGCCGGCGACCTGCCCGGCGTGCTCGCCGTGTGGACCGCCGCCGATCTCGGCCTGGCGCCGGTGGGCGCGGCGTTCAACCCGATGGTCAGCCGGACCCTGCTGGCGTCGGACACGGTGCGCTTCGTCGGCGAGCCGGTGGCGGTGGTCCTCACCGAGCACCGCGCCCAGGGCGAGGACGCTGCCGAGGCCGTGGTCGTCGACTACGACACCCTGCCCGCGGTGGTCGACCCGGAGGCCGCGCTGACGTCCTCGACGATCATCTACCCGGGCGCCGGCAGCAACGTGATCTTCGACAGCACGGCCGTCGGCATGCCCGACGTCAGCGGCGACGAGTGGTTCGCCGACTGCGAGGTGGTCGCCCACGGCCGCTTCGTCAACCAGCGCGTCGCCCCGTGCCCGATGGAGGTGCGCGGCTCGGCGGCGACGTGGATCGACGGCCGCCTGGTCCAGTGGCTGTCGACCCAGGCGGCCCAGGGCGCCAAGGACACCATCGTGGCCACCAACGGGGTCGACGCCGCCCAGGTGCGAGTGATCACCCCCGACGTCGGCGGGGGATTCGGCGCCAAGATCGAGTGTTGGCCGGAGGAGGCCCTGCTGGGCGTGCTGTCCAAGCGAATCGGCCGTCCGGTGGTGTGGCGGGAGACGCGCACCGAGAGCATGATGACGCTCGGCCACGGACGTGGGCAGATCCAGTACGTCACCATCGGCGGCACCGCGGCCGGCAAGGTCACCCACTACCGGCTGCGCGTCATCCAGGACTGCGGCGGGTTCGGGGCGATGGGCACGATCCTGGCGGCGTTCATGACCCGGCCGATGTCGTCGGGTGTCTACGACATCCCCAACATCGAGTGCCGGGCCACCAGCGTGGTCACCAACACCGCCCCGATCACCGCCTACCGCGGCGCCGGTCGCCCCGAGGCCACGGCGGCGATCGAGCGGGCCATGGACCTATTCGCCGCCGAGGCCGGGCTCGATCCGGTGGAGGTCCGCCGGACCAACCTGATCGCCCCGTTCGGCGAGCCGCACACCACCGCGGTCGGCCAGCGCTACGACGTCGGCGACTACGCCGGCTCGCTGGACCGGGTCCTGCAGGCCGCCGACTACGAGGGTCTGCGCGCCGAGCAGGCCGAGCGCCGCCGGCGCGGCGACGCCCGGCAGCTCGGGATCGGCGTCAGCGTCTACGTGGAGATCACCGGCGGCGTCCCGCCCTTCGGCGAGCACGCCAAGATCGAGGTCACCGACGACGGCGGGGCGGTGGTCTACACCGGGACCTCCCCCCACGGCCAGGGCCACTGGACGGCGTGGAGCATGCTGGCCCACGAGCAGACCGGGATCCCCCTCGAGCGGATCCAGCTCGTCTGGGGCGACACCGACCTGGTGCCGGTCGGCGGCGGCACCATGGGGTCGCGCTCGTTGCAGCAGGGTGGCGCAGCGGTGTACCAGGTGGCCGGCGAACTGACCGACAAGGCCAAGGCGCTGGCCGCCCGGCTGCTGGAGGCCGACGAGGCCGACGTGGTGCTCGACAAGGACACCGCCAGCTTCCACGTCGCCGGCACGCCGGCGATGGCCAAGACCTGGGCCGACCTGGCCGTGGCGGCCCGGGCCGGCGGCGAGGTGCTGGCCCACGAGAACCGCTTCGAGGCGGCCGGGGCGACCTTCCCGTTCGGCGCCCACGTCGCCGTGGTCGAGGTCGACACCGAGACCGGTCAGGTCCGGCACCTGCGCCACGTGGCCTGCGACGACGCCGGCCGGGTGCTCAACCCGATGCTGCTCGAGGGGCAGATCCACGGCGGGGTGGCCCAGGGAACCGCCCAGGCGCTGCTGGAGGAGGTCCGCTACGACGAGGACGGCAACCCGATCACCTCCAACCTGGCCGACTACGCGATGATCTCGGCCGCCGAGCTGCCCAGCTTCGAGGTCGTCCACATGGAGACCCCGACGTTCCTCAACCCACTCGGGGCCAAGGGCATCGGCGAGAGCGGGACGATCGGGTCGACCCCGGCGGTGCAGTCGGCGGTGGTCGACGCCCTCAGCCACCTCGGCGTGCGCCACGTGGACATGCCGTGCACCGCCGAACGGGTCTGGTCGGCGATCGCCGCCGCCCGCTGAGCGCGCCCCGGACCGCCGATGCGCACCGCGCCCATCGTCGCCACCGGACTGGTGCGCCGCTTCGGTGACGTCGTCGCCGTCGACGGCGTCGACCTGCGGATCGAGGACGGCGAGATCTTCGGGTTCCTCGGACCCAACGGAGCCGGGAAGAGCACCACCGTGCGGATGCTCACCACGTTGCTGATCCCCACCGCCGGCCAGGCCAGCGTGGCTGGCTACGACGTCGTCCGCCAGGCCGACGAGGTCCGCCGGCGCATCGGTGTCGCCCTGCAGGACGCGGCCATCGACCCGCTGATGACCGGGCGGGAGCTGCTGGCCCTGCAGGCCGTGATGTACGGACTGCCGCGGCGCGAGCACCGCCGCCGGGGCGACGAGTTGCTCGAACGAGTCGGGCTGACCGCCGCCGCCGACCGGCGCGTCGGGACCTACTCGGGTGGCATGCGCCGACGCCTCGACCTGGCACTCAGCTTGATCCACCGCCCGACCGTGCTGTTCCTCGACGAACCGACCACCGGGCTGGACCCGATGAGCCGGATCACGCTGTGGGACGAGGTTCGCTCGCTGAACCGCGAGGGCACCACCGTGCTGCTGACCACCCAGTACCTGGAGGAAGCCGATCAACTGGCCGACCGGGTGGCGATCATCGATCACGGCCGGATCGTCCGCCAGGGCGAGCCCCGCGAGCTGAAGGCCCAGGTCGGCGCGCCGACGCTGTGGATCGACGTCGACGCCGCCCAGTCGGTGGCAGCCACGGAAGCGCTGGCCCGCTTCGGCGAGTTGCGCCCGGCCGCCGAGGGCCGCGTCGGGGTCGGGCTGGGCGCCGGGGCCTCGGGGGTGGCCGAGGTCATCCGGGCCCTCGACGAACGCGGCGTCGGCGTCCGCCACCTGGAACTGCACGAGCCGTCCCTCGACGACGTCTTCGCCGAAGCCACCGGCTATCACCTGGAAGGCGCGTGATCCGCGAGACCCTGGCCTTCGCCCGGCGCAGCCTGATCGGCCGACTGCGCCAGCCGGAGTCCCTGGCCCCGTCGTTCGTCTTCCCGCTGTTCTTCGCCGCCCTCGGCGTCAGTTCGTTCGGCAAGGCGGCCACCCGCCTGCCGGGGTTCCCGGCCGACTCCTACCTGGCCTTCTCCGCCGCCGGGGCCGTGATCCAGGGCGTGCTGTTCGGTGCCACCGCGGCGGCATCGGACCTGGCCACCGACATCGAAGGCGGGTTCTGGGAGCGGATGGTCGCCTCCCCCGTGACCCGCTCGTCGATCGTGGTCGGCCGGTTGGCGTCGTCGTTCGTGGTCGGCGCCGTCCAGGCCGCGGTGTTCCTGGCGGTGTTCATGGCGTTCGGGGTGCGCGTCCACGGGGGCATCGGTGGGTTCGTCGGCGTCGTCGTCGGCGGCGGGTTGATCGGGCTGGCCGTGGCCGGGCTGTTCGCCGGGTTCGCCATTCGCAGCGGGTCGAGCGAAGCCGTCCAGGGGGCCTTCCCGCTCGTCTTCGTCCTGCTGTTCCTGTCCTCGGCCTTCTTCCCCCGCCAGTACATGAGCGGCTGGTACCGCCACGTCGCCGACGTCAACCCGACCTCGCACGTCGTCGAGGGCCTCCGCCAGTTCGTCACCCGCCCACTCGGCACCCAGCAGTTCGCCACCGCCTGGGGGATCCCGGCCGGCGTGGCCGTGGTCTCGATCGGCTTCGCCCTGCGCTCGCTGCACCGTCGCCTGGCTGCGCCATGAGCACGCTCGACGGCCCGACGGTCTCGACGGCCGCCCCCGCCCGGGCGCTGGTGGCCCGCAACCTGCGCCGGGTGGTGCGCCTGCCGTCGGCCTTCTTCCCCGCCCTGCTCATGCCGGTGTTCCAGGCGATCGCCTTCAGCGGGGCCTTCGCCGCCGCCATCCACCTTGCCGGCATCCGCAACTCGCTCGACTGGTTCGTGCCGCTCGCCGCGCTGCAGGGCGCCGGGTTCGGGGCGATGAGCATCGGCTTCGCCACGATCATCGACATCCAGTCCGGGTTCCTCGACCGGCTGCGGATGGCGCCGATGCCCCGCCGAGCGCTGGTGGCCGGCCCGCTGGCAGCCGCCGTGCTGCGCGCCGTGTTTCCCGTGGTGCTCGTCACCGCGGTCGGCCTGATCGGCGGGATGAACGTGCCCGGGGGATGGCTCGGCCTGGCGGTCCTCGGGGTGGCTGCCCTCGGGGTCGGCTTCGTGGCCGCCGGCTGGGGCCTCGGCTTGGCCTACCGGATGCGCTCGATGGCCGCCGCCCCGCTGATGCAGTTCGCCATCTTCACGGCCATCTTCCTGTCGGCCTCGCAGATGCCGCTGGCGCTGATGAGCGGGTGGGCCAAGCCGATCGCCCGGGTCAACCCGGTGACCAACATCCTGCGGATGGCCCGCCAAGGGTTCCTCGGCCGGGTGACCTGGGCGCACACCTGGCCGGGCCTGCTGGCGCTCACCGGGCTCGGGCTGGTGACCACGCTGTGGGCCCGCCGAGGCCTGTCGAGCGTCGACCGGATCTAGCGGCCCAGATCACGGCCCATCCGTCGAATCTCCGTGGAAACATCGAAGCGCTTGCCGTAAGGTCATTTCATGCGTGAATCGATTGTCAGGAGTCGGATCGCCAAGCTCCATGCCCACGAGCGGCAGCGCTTCGTCGACCTCCACCCGCGGTCGGCCGCGCTGGCCGCCGACCGCGCCAGCAGCCTGCTCGGTGGGGTGCCGATGGCCTGGATGACCCGGTGGCCGGGCTCGTTCCCGATCGTCGTCGACCAGGCCGAGGGCGCCCGGTTCACCGACGTCGACGGCATCGAGTACGTCGACTGGTGCCTCGGCGACACCGGGGCGATGACCGGTCACGCCCTGGCGCCCGTCGCCGATGCCGTTGCCACCCAGGCCCGCCGCGGTAGCACCACGATGCTGCCGTCCGCCGATGCTGCCTGGGTGGGTGCGGAGCTGTCCCGCCGCTTCGGGCTGGACCGCTGGCAGATGGCGATGACCGCCACGGACGCCAACCGCTTCGTGCTGCGCTTCTGCCGCCAGATCACCGGGCGGCCGAAGATCCTGGTGTTCGACTGGTGCTACCACGGGTCGGTCGACGAGGCGTTGGTGACCATGGATGCGGCCGGGCGGACGGTCCCCCGGCCCGGCAGCATCGGCCCGGCGGTCGACCCGGCGCTGACCACCGTGGTGGTGCCGTTCAACGACCTCGACGCCGTCGCCGCAGCACTCGGGCGCGGGGACATCGCCGCCGTGCTGGCCGAACCGGCACTGACCAACATCGGCATCGTCCCGCCGGACGCGGGCTTCCATGACGGCCTGCGCCGGCTGACCCGCGCCGCCGGCACGCTGCTGGTCATCGACGAGACCCACACCATCTGCGTCGGCCCCGGCGGAGCCACGGCCGCCTGGGGCCTGGAGCCCGACTTCCTGGTCATCGGCAAGACCATCGGCGGCGGCGTGCCGGCTGCCGCCTACGGCATGACCGCGGAGATGGCCGACCGCCTGCACCCGGCGATGTACGACGGGGGCATCGACGTCAGCGGCATCGGCGGCACCCTGACCGGCAACGCCCTGGCGCTGGCAGCAGTGCGGGCCACGCTGTCCCACGCCGTGCGCCAGGAGGACTTCGACGTCGCCATCCCGCTGGCCAGCGCCTGGGCCGGCGGGGTGGCCGCCACGATCGAGCGCTACGAGCTGCCGTGGCACGTCCAGCAACTCGGCTGTCGCGCCGAGTACTGGTTCTGCCCGCCACCGCGCCACGGAGCCGCCGCCGCGGCTGCAGTGGACGCCGAGCTCGACGCGTTCATGCACCTCTGGGCGTTGAACGAGGGCATGCTCCTGACCCCGTTCCACAACATGGCGCTGTGCTCGCCGTTCCACACCGCCGCCGACGTCGCCGCCCATACGGACGTGTTCGACCGAGCTGTGGCAGCCTTGGTCGCGTGAGCGAGGGCCCGGCGCTCGATGCCACCGATCGAACGCTGATCGACGCCCTGCAGCGTGACGGGCGCGCCAGCTATGCGGAACTCGCCGAGCACGTCGGTCTGTCCCCCGCCGCCACCCGGGTGCGGGTCCAGCGGCTGCTCGACCAGGGTGTCGTGCGCATCGTCGGGGTCACCGACCCGCTGGCCCTCGGCTATCCGGTCATGGCTGCGCTGGGCGTGCGCGTCGAACGCAACGTCCGCACCGTCGCCGACGCCATCGCGGCCATCGACGGCGTGATCTACGTGGTCTTCACCTCGGGCTCGTTCGACCTGCTGGTCGAGGTGCTGTGCGAGGACTCCGCCGCGCTCCTCACGGTGATCGACGACAAGATCCGTCGGATCACCGGCGTGCGCAGCGTGGAGAGCTTCACCTACTTCGGCATCCACACCCACCGGTTCGTCTGGGGCGCGCGCTAGCTCAGCCGGCGCAGTCGGCGCAGGTTCCGTGGATGTCGAACACGTGGCGGTCGGGGATGAACCCGTACCGCTGCGCCAGCCCGGCGAGTTCGGCGCGCACGGCGCGCTCCACGGCGGCGCCGGGGGCGAAGTCGGCGACCGATCCGCAGGCCACGCAGACCAGGTGATGGTGATGGTCGTCGGTGAACGCCTCGTCGAGCTCGTAGCGATCGGTGCGGTCGGCGCCGGGGACCCGCTGGACCACCGCGGCCTCGCCCAGCTCGGCCAGGATCCGGTACGCCGTCGAGGTCGGCGCGCCACTGGCCTCGACCACCTCGTCGACGGTCAACGGGCCCTCGCCGGCGGCCAGCGCGGCGAGCACCGCGGCCTTGTGCCGGGTGAAGCGTTGCCCGCTGGCGGTCACTGCGGCGAGGATCCGCGGATCGACGCCGTGGTCGGGATCGGCCGTGCGTCGCGCCACGGGCGCAGCGTACCGTCCGGGCGTCCTGGACGTGAATGGGAATCGATCTTGATAACGTCGGTGCGGTGAGCGAGCCGGCGGTCCTGCAGGTCGAGGACCTCGGGGTGGCCTATGGCCACCGCCAGATCCTGTCCGGGGTCACCTTCCGCGCCGCCCCGGGCGAGCTGATCGGGGTGATCGGGCCCAACGGTGCCGGCAAGAGCACGCTGTTCAAGGCGATCTGTGGGCTGGTCAACCACACGGGCACGGTGACGGTGAACGGGGTGCACTGCCACGACCGCACCGAGCGGATGGACCTGGCCTACATCGCCCAGCGCAACGACAGCGACCTGGCCTTCCCGATCACCGCCGGCGAGCTGGTCCTGACCGGTCGGCGGCGGTTCTCCGCCTGGTACCGCCGCCCGACACCCGACGACCGTGACGCGGCGTGCCACGCGCTGGCCGAGGTCGGCCTGGCGGGCGTCGCCGACCGCGGCCTGTTGGAACTGTCGGGCGGCCAGCTGCAGCGCGTCTACCTGGCCCGCGCCCTGGCCCAGGAGGCGACGGTGGTCCTGCTGGACGAAGCGTTGAGCGGGGTCGACCAGCCGACCACCGCCGAGATGTTCGAGCTCTTCGCCCAGCTGGCCGGGCGGGGGACCACCCTCCTGGTGGCGACCCACGACCTGGCCATGGCCCGCCGGCGCTTCGGACGGTGCCTGGCCATCAACGGCACGCTGCGCGCCGACGGCACGCCCGACGCGGTGCTGGCCGCCGACGTCCTCGACGCCACCTTCGGCACGGCCGGTCATGCGCCTGCTCACTGAGCCGTTCCAGCTCGAGTTCATGCGCCGAGCGCTACTGGCCACGATCATCGTCGGCATCGTCGCCCCGGTGGTCGGCACCTGGGTGGTCCTGCGGCGGATGGCCAACCTCGGGGACGCCATGGCCCACGGCACGCTGGCCGGTGTGGGCGTGGCCTACGCCGCCGGGTTCAACGTGGTCCTCGGCGCCCTGGGTGCCGGCGTGGTCATGGCCGTGCTGCTGCTGGCGCTGTCGGCCAACCGCCGACTCGGCTCGGAGGCCCTGATCGCCGTGCTCGGGACCGCCGGCTTCGCCGCCGGCGTGCTGATCATCTCCCGCCTCGACTCGGGCGTCGAGCTCAGCCACTTCCTGTTCGGCCAGCTGCTGACGGTGGGATGGGGCGACCTGGCGGTCAACGCCGCGCTGGGCGCCGGTGCCATCGTGGTCATCGCCGTGCTGTTCCACGAGTTGCGCATGGCGACCTTCGACCACGTCCACGCCGAACAGTCCGGCGTCCACGTCGAGCTGGTCCACGGGGTGCTCATCGCCCTGCTCGCGGTCGTCGTGGTGATCAGCCTGCGCACCGTCGGCACGATCCTGTCGGTGACGATGCTCGTCACCCCGCCGGCCACGGCCCGGCTGTTCACCCGCACGCTGCGGGCGATGACCGGATGGGCCGTGGCGCTGGGTGTGGCCGAGGGCGTGGCCGGGCTGATCCTCAGCTACCACCTCAGCGGCGGGGCGGCCCCGGCCGCCACCATCGCCCTGGTGGCCGCGGGGGTGTTCGCCGTGGCGTTCGTGCTCACGCTCCCCCGCCGCCAACCGCACCACCACCGGCCCCTGGCCTGACATCGCCCGCCCGGCTGGCCATGAGGCATGATGTGGGACGCTCGTGCCGCCCGGCTGCGAGGGTTCGAAGGGGAACGCGATCGTGCACATCACGGTGACCGTCAACGGCAAGGAGCACCGCGGCGAGGTCCAGCCGCGCACGCTGCTCGTCCACTACCTCCGCGACGTGCTCGACCTGACCGGCACCAACGTCGGCTGCGACACCTCCTCCTGCGGAGCCTGCACCGTGCACGTCGACGGTCGCTCGGTGAAGAGCTGCACGATGCTGGCCGTCCAGGCCGACGGCTGCTCGATCACCACCATCGAGGGCATCGGCACCCCCGAGCGCATGCACCCGATGCAGCAGGCCTTCATGGACAACCACGGGCTGCAGTGCGGCTTCTGCACACCGGGCATGGTCATGGCCGCCATCAGCCTGCTCGACGAGCATCCGCACCCGACCGAGGCCGAGGTTCGCCAGGGGCTCGAGGGCAACCTGTGCCGCTGCACCGGCTACCACAACATCGTCCAGTCGGTGCTCTCCTGCGCGCAGGGCGGCTCGGCCGGAGGTGCCCAGTGAACCCGGCACCGTTCGACTACGTCCGCGCCGAGTCCGCCGAGCAGGCCATCGCCCTGATCGGCGAGCACGGTGACGAGGCCAAGTTCCTGGCCGGCGGGCACAGCCTGCTGCCGCTCATGAAGCTGCGCCTCGCCGCCCCGGCGGTGCTGGTCGACATCGGCCGGATCGCCGACCTGTCCTACATCCGCGAGGACGGCGACGCGGTGGCCATCGGCGCCCTGACCCGGCACTCCGACGTCGAGCACAGCGACCTGCTGGCCGCCCATGTGCCGCTGCTGTGCGCCGCGGCCCACGAGGTCGGCGATCCGCAGGTTCGCCACCGTGGGACCATCGGCGGCTCGTTGGCCCACGGCGACCCGGCCTCGGATCTCCCGGCCACCACGCTGGCGCTCGGCGCCACCTACGTGGCCCAGGGGCCGGGCGGCCGGCGGGAGATCCCCGCCCGGGAGTTCTTCCGCGGCTTCCTGGAGACGGCGTTGGCCCCCGACGAGCTGCTGGTCGAGGTTCGGGTCCCCAAGGTTACCGGCGCCGGGTTCAGCTTCCAGAAGTTCAACCGCCGGGCCCAGGACTGGGCCATCGTCGGCGTGGCCGCCTGGCGCGTCGACGACGGGTGTGGCATCGGCCTGGTGAACATGGGTTCGACGCCGGTGCTGGCGACCAGCGCGATGGCGGCCCTGGCCGGCGGGGCATCGATCGCCGACGCCGCCGAGCTGGCCGCGGCGGAGGCCGAGCCGCAGGCCGACCTGAACGCCAGCCCGGCGTTCCGCGTCCATCTGGCCAAGGTGCTGGTGCGCCGGGCGCTGGAGGCCTGCGCCGGCTGACCACCGAACGACGCAGGCCCTCAGTAGCCTTGCCCGAATGACCGAGATGGCCGAGCGGCCCGCGCTGATCGACGACGCACCGCCGTCCCTCGCGCCACTCGGCCGGCGACGCTCGCTGGCCGACGTCGTCCCGCCCGACTACCTGCGCTACGTGCGCATCGGGCTGATGGCCGCCTACCTGGTCGGGTACCTGTGGTGGTTGCGCAACCGAGGCCTGCCCATCGACCGGATCTCGGTGGCCATCTCGCTGTTCATCTTCCTCGGCTGTGCCTTCCTCGGCAAACCACTCCTGACCTGGCTGGTGCTCGTCGGCGACGTCATCCTCTACGCCCTGATGTGGTGGGTGTACGAGCAGACCCGCGGCCACGCCGACGGGACCGAGCGGCTGACCCGCACGCCCTACTTCCCGTTGCAGCTCGACGTGATGCGCAACATCGACCGCTTCCTGTTCTTCGGGCACGACCCGAACATCGTCCTGCAGCGCTGGTTGGTCAAGCCCACGGTGCAGTGGTACGAGTGGATCTTCTCCAGCGCGTACTACAGCCACTTCGTCTTCCCGGTGATCTGCATGGCGGTGCTCTGGGCGGTCAGCCACCGGCAGTGGGGCCGCTTCATGCGCCGGTTCGCCACGCTGCTGTTCCTCGCCTGCATCCTGTTCGTGCTGCTGCCCACGATCCCGCCGTGGATGGCCGCGTCGAACGGCAACCGCGGCTATCACGTGTTCACCCGCATCGATCGGATCACCGGACGAGGGTTCTACGACCTCGGGTTCCGCGGGTTCGTCAAGTCGTGGGTCAAGGGCCAGGACTGGGCCAACGAGGTGGCGGCGATGCCGTCGCTGCACGCCTCGTTCGCCCTGATCGTGCCGATGTTCTTCTTCCCCTGGATCCGCTCCCGCTGGGTGAAGATCACCCTGCTGCTGTGGCCGGCCGTCATGCTGTTCAGCCTGGTGTTCTTCGGCGAGCACTGGGTGATCGACGGCATCGTCGGCTGGGCCATCACGGTGTTCTCGTTCTGGCTGTGGAACCGCATCGAGGGCGCGGTCCGCCGTCGGCGAGCCGGTCGGGCCCGGGCGGCGTTGGCGGTCATGGTCGGCGGTGCGGCATGAGCCTCGATCCGCCGAAGGTGCTGCTGGAGCGGTCGTTCCTGGCGGCGCTGCTGGACCCGGACTCGGCGCACCACGGCGCCGCGGCCCAGTGCTACGCCGAGCTGGTCGACCGCTTCGAGGAGGACGAGATCATGCTGGTCGCCCTCGACGTCCACCTGCGCGAGTTGCGCGCCACGCTGGACCCCGACCGCCGGCTGCGCCTCAGCCTGCTGGCGCCGGTCAACACCATGCACGTGGCCGGCCAGCATCGCCTCGCCGCCCGTCAGGCCGACGCCGAGCCCGACGTGGCGATCACCCTGGTGATGATGCGCTGGAACCACCTCGCCCGCCTGGCCACCTTCGACGGCCGGTTCGACGACTACGACATCGAGATCATCCCCGACGTGCCGACGCTCGGCGAGCCGGCCGACGCCGAGGAGCCGGCCGCGCTATAGCAACCCGGCGTAGGCGCCACCGTCGACGTGGATCTGGGCGCCGGTCACGAAGCGGGCCTGGTCGCTGCACAGCACGGCGACGATCGCCCCGAAGTCCGCCGGTCGGCCGAACACCCCCGCCGGGACCCCGATCGCGGCCGGGTCGACGTCGGCGCCGTACAGGGCGCGCAGCCGATCGGTGGCGTGCAGGCCCGGTTGGATCGAGTTGACCGTCACCCCGTCGGCCGCCACCTCGCGAGCCAGGGTCTTGAGGAACGCCGTCGCCCCGGCCCGGGCGGTGTTCGACAGGATCAGCGTGGCCATCGGTTGGCGCACCGCCAAGGAGGTGATCGCCACCACCCGGCCCCATCCGTTGGCCTGCATGGCCGGCACGGCTGCCTTGCACATGCCCACCACGCTGAGCAGGTTGAGCGACAGCGCCGGCTCGTAGCGGTCGAGGTCGGTGGTCGCGAAGGTGCCGGGGGGCGGGCCGCCGGCGTTGGTGACCAGGATGTCCACGCCGCCCAGGGCCTCGGTGGCCGCGCCGACGAAGGCCGCCCCGCCGGCGGCGTCACCCACGTCGGCGACCAGGCCGATGCAGCCGTGGCCGATGGCGGCCGCCGTGTCCTCGATGCGGGCTCGATCCCGGCCACAGATCACCACGCGCACGCCCTCGGCGGCCAGAGCCGCGGCGGCCGCGGCACCCAATCCCGTCGATGCCGCGGCCACCGCCGCCCGCCGCCCGGCGATGCCCAGATCCATGGACCGACCGTACCGCGCCGGGCCAGACTGGGTCGATGAGGACTCGCCGGCTCGGCCCGCTCACCGTCTCCGCCCAGGGCCTGGGCTGCATGGGGTTCAGCCACACCTACGGTCCGGCCGACGACGACCAGTCACGGGCCACCATCCGCCGCGCCATCGAACTGGGCGTGACCCTGTTCGACACGGCCGACGTGTACGGCGCCGGGCACAACGAGCGCCTGGTCGGCCCGGTGCTGGCCGAGCAGCGCGACCGGGTGGTGCTCGCCACCAAGTTCGGCTTCACCGGCAACCCGGATCGCCCCGTCGACGGGCGCCCGGAGCGCGTCGCCTCGTGCTGTGACGACTCGCTCGGCCGGCTCGGCCTCGACCACATCGACCTCTACTACCTGCACCGGGTCGACCCGCAGGTTCCGGTGGAGGAGACCGTCGGGGCGATGGCCGAGTTGGTGGCCGCCGGCAAGGTCGGTCACCTCGGACTCTCCGAGGCCACCGGCGAGCAGATCCGCCGGGCCGACGCGGTCCACCCGATCGCCGCCCTGCAGAGCGAGTGGTCCCTGTGGACCCGAGATCCGGAGACCAGCGAGTCCGGCCACGCCCTGGCCGCCTGCCGCGAGCTGGGCATCGGCGTGGTGCCGTTCTCCCCGCTCGGTCGTGGCTTCCTGTCCGGCGAGCTGCGCGCCGCCGCCGACTTGCCCGAGGGCGACTTCCGCCGCACCAATCCGCGCTTCGCCGAGGAGGTCTTCGACCGCAACCTCGACCTGGTCGATGCCGTCACCGCGCTGGCCGCCTCCACGGGTGTCGCCCCGTCGCAGGTCGCCCTGGCCTGGGTGCTGGCTCAGGGCGACGACGTCGTGCCGATCCCCGGCACCCGCACCATCGCCCACCTCGAGGCGAACGTGGCCGCCGACGAGGTGATCCTGACCGACGCCGACCTGCGCACGCTGGCCGAGGTGTTCCCCCCTGGCGCCGCCGCGGGCGACCGCTACAGCGCCGCCGCCTGGCGCCAGTGGCGCCGTCCCTGACACCCACCCGCCCGTCGCCTCACCCCGATCAGGTGGCCGCCCAGCACCTGGGGCGCTCGGCGTGGGCGTGACCGGTACCCTGGCGGCGATGTCGGTGCGCGACGACCACACCGAGGCGTTCCTCGACGCCATCGCCGACGCCGATCCGTACCCGTACTGGTACGACGACCGCGACGAGCCGGACAGCAACCCGACCCTCGTGCGCACCGAGAGCTGCGACCTGTGCGTCGTGGGTGGTGGCTACACCGGGCTGTGGACGGCGATCGTGGCCAAGGAACGCGATCCGAAGCGCGACGTCGTGCTGATCGAGGCCCACGAGATCGGCTCGGCGGCCAGCGGTCGCAACGGCGGGTTCATGGAGTCCAGCCTGACCCACGGCGTGATGAACGGCCATCAGCGTTGGCCGGAGGAACTGGCGACGCTGGAGGAGCTCGGCCTGAACAACCTCAACGAGATCGAGGCCGCCATCCAGCGCTATCGCATCGACTGCGACTACGAGCGCACCGGCGTGATCGACGTCGCCACCACCGACCATCCGCCGTCCTACGTGGAGGAGCTGCGCGAGGAGTACCAGCTGCTGCGCAACCTCAACCAGCGGGTGGAATGGCTGGACGAGGCGGCGATGCGTGCCCAGGTGAACTCGCCGACCTACGTCGGCGGGGTCTGGCGCAAGGACCGCGCCGCACTGGTCGATCCGGCGCGTCTGGCCTGGGGCCTGAAGTCGGCGGCCATGTCGCTCGGCGTGCGGATCTACGAGGACACCAAGGCGACCTCGATCGAGAAGGACGGCGTGGGAGTGCTGGTCACCACGCCGCTCGGTCGCGTTCGCGCCGGGAAGGTTGCCCTGGCAACGAACGCCTTCAAGCCGCTGCTGCGACGGATCGGGCACTACGTGGCACCGGTCTACGACTACTGCATGGTCACCGAGCCGCTGTCCAACGCCCAGCGGGCATCGATCGGATGGGCCAATCGTCAGGGGCTGTCGGACATCCCCAACCAGTTCCACTACTACCGGCTCACCGAGGACAACCGGGTGCTGTGGGGCGGCTACGACGTCGTCTACTTCTGGCGCGGCAAGGTCAACACCGAGCTGGAGAGCCGCCCGGCCACCTGGGCCAAGCTGAGCAAGCACTTCTTCACCACCTTCCCGCAGCTCGAGGGGGTCAAGTTCAGCCATGTGTGGGGCGGGGTGATCGACACCTGCAGCCGGTTCAGCGTGTTCTGGGGCCAGGCGATGCAGGGCCGGGTGGCCTACGCCGTGGGCTACACGGGTCTCGGCGTGGCCTCGTCGCGGTTCGGCGGCGAGGTGATGGTCGATCTCCTCGACGGGCGCCGCTCGACGGCCACGCTGACCCGCTTCGTCAAGGACAAGCCGCTGCCGTTCCCGCCGGAGCCGTTCCGCTTCGCCGGGATCCAGGCGACCCGCTGGTCGCTGGACCGCGAGGATCGCACCGGTCGGCGCAATGCCTGGTTGCGCACGCTGGACCGCATGGGCCTGGGGTTCGACAGCTAGTCGCGCACCCAGACCGCGCTGGCCCGTGGCGGCACCGTGCGGCCCTCCATCGGCGCCGACGACAGCGCCAGGCGCCACTCCCCCGGCGGGAACCAGCCGAACTCCAGCGGCTCGGTCCAGGCGTTGAGCGCCACGAACAGCCGGCCGGAGGTCCAGGCCAGGGAGAGGGAGGACCAGCCGAGGTCGGGTTGCTCCCCGACGCCGTGGAACGTGACCTCGCCGATCGGGTGCTCCCGCCGGAGGGCGATGAGCGCGGCGACGTGGTCGTGGACGTCGCGCCACTGGTCGAGGCGGGTCCAGTCGACCCAGCTGATCGGCCCGTCGATGTCGTAGGGGTTCGGGTGCCCGTCCTGGGTCCGGGCGAACTCGTCGCCCATCACGAACATCGCCGGGCCACGCGACAGCAGCAGCACGGTGAAGAAGTTCTTCAGCAGCTGCGGGCGCAGCTCGGCCGGGGCGTTCCAGGCGTGGAACCCGTCGCTGTCCACCGTGGTCAGGTCGTACATGGTCAAGCCGTCGTGGGCGCTGACGTAGTTGACGCTGACCAGCGGCGCGTCGTCGCCGAACAGGTCGGTGCTGCCCCCGATGCGCCGGACGACCGCGGCGATCCGGTCCGGCTCGCCACGCATCAGGCCGCGCACGTCGTCGCGGAAGCGATCGTTCCACTGCATCCACGGCGCCACCCACACCGGATCGCCGACCAGGTAGCGGGCCATGTCCCACGCTTCGGCGACGATCGTCACGTCGCACGCCCGGGCCCACTCGGCGATGTCGGTCACCAGCCGGCCACCGTCGCGGGCCAGGAGCGAGGCCAGATCGAAGCGGAAGCCGTCGACTCCGAGGGCCCGGAACCGCTCCAGGGCCGAGAACACCAGCCGACGGATCTCTGGGTCGGCCGGATTGACGGTGTTGCCGCAGGCGCTGTCGTCGTTGTACGCCTGACCGTCCCACCGGTATGCCCCGGCGTCGTCGAGCCCACGCAGGGACCAGGTCGGCCGGTCGGCGGCACCCTCGCCGGTGTGGTTGAAGACCACGTCCACCCACACGGCGATCCCGTGGGCGTGGGCGGCCTCGATCAGGTCGGCCAACTCGCCCGCCGGATCGTCGCCGGTGGCATAGCCGTCGTGCACCGCACCCCACACCACCGGCATGTATCCCCAGTAGTTGTCCGAGGTGTCGAAGGGGTGCACGGGCATCAGCTCGATGACGTCGACGCCCAGCGCGGCGAGGTACCCGAGCCGCTCGGCCACGCCGCGGTACGTCCCACCGAAGCCCTTGACGTGCAGCTCGTAGATCACCGGCTGCTCGACGATCCGGCCGAGCGGCGGGCGCCGCGGCCACGGATGGGCGACCACGCAGCGCGGACCGTCGGCGGTCCAGGCCAGCTGCTGGCAGTCGGGGTCCAGCAGCGGTGCCCCGTCGTCGACACGCAGCCAGTAGCGCGTCCCCACCTCGGCCTCGATCGACCCCTCCCAGCGGCCGCCCACCGGCGCCAGCTCGACGCTGGCCGTCGCCGTGCACAGCCGCACCGACGTGGCCCGGGGGGCGTGGACGGACACGGCCTGGCGCACGGCGTTCATCGGCCCGGGAGCCTACGGCCGGCCGATGGGGCACGCGTCCCGCCGGGCCGGACGGCATCGAAGGTCGCCACTAGCCTGGCGGGGATGGTCGAGCACGTGACGCCCGCGTCGTCCCCCGAGGACGTCGCCGCGGCGTTGGCCGACCACGGGTACCTGGCCGACGGTGGCCTGGCGACCGTCATCTACCTGGCCATCGCCCTGCGCCGGCCGCTGCTGCTGGAGGGCGAGGCCGGCGTCGGCAAGACCGAGGTGGCCAAGGCCCTGAGCCGCTGGACCGGCGGAGAGCTGATCCGCCTGCAGTGCTACGAGGGCATCGACGCCGCCCAGGCCGTGTACGACTGGGACTACAGCCGCCAGCTGCTGCACCTGCGCGCCGCCGAGGCCAGCGGAGAGGCGCACGGCGCCGGGACCGACGCCCTCGAGGCCCAGCTCTTCACCGAGCGCTTCCTGCTGCGCCGGGCGCTGCTGCGGGCCATCGACCACACCGACCCCACACCCCCGGTGCTGCTGGTCGACGAGGTCGACCGAGCCGACGACGAGTTCGAGGCCTACCTGCTGGAGGTGCTCTCCGACTTCCAGATCACCGTGCCGGAGCTGGGCACCTACCGGGCCGCCGTACCACCGCTGGTGGTGCTCACCAGCAACCGCACCCGCGACGTCCACGATGCCCTGAAGCGCCGCTGCCTGTACCACTGGGTCGAGCACCCGAGCTACGAACGCGAGGTGGCCATCGTGGCGATGCGCGTCCCCCACGCCGATGGCCAGCTGGCCCGCCAGGCCGCGGCCGGCGCCGCGGCGCTGCGCCAGCAACGGCTGTACAAGCCGCCCGGGGTCGCCGAGACCATCGACTGGGTCCAGGCGCTGGCCGCCATCGGGGCCACCTCGTTGACCGAGCAGGCCGCCTCGGCCACGCTCGGGGCGGTGCTCAAGCACCGCGAGGACCAAGAGGCGGTGCTCCGCGCCGGTGTCGACACCTGGGTCGACCAGGCGGTGGCCACGGCGGCGGGCTCGGCCACGCCAGGACGCGGATGACCGACACCCGGCCGGCGACCGCCACCGTCGACTTCGTCCGGCGGCTGCGCCGCGCCGGGTTGTGCGTCCCGACCGGCGCCACCCTGGCCTTCCGCGACTCGCTCGATGCCCTCGGCGCGGCGCGTCCACCGACCGTCCGGGACACCTACTGGGCCGGGCGGGCCACGTTGGTGGTGCGCCACGAGGACATCCCGGTCTACGACGCGGTGTTCGCCGGCACGTGGGTCCGGCCCGACGCCCCGGCCCCGGACCTGTTCGAGCAGGCCCTGGCCACCGACGAGGGTGCCGACGACGACGGGGAGGCCGCGGCCGGCGATCCACCGGACGTCGACGTGCTGCGCTTCAGTGCCGTCGAGCAGTTGCGCACCAAGGACTTCGCCGACTACAGCGGCGACGAGCTGGCCGAAGCCCAGCGGATGATGCGTCACCTGCGCCTGGCCGGCCCGCCGCGACGCAGCGTTCGCCTCCATCCCGGGCGGCGTCGCCAACGCCCCGATCTGCGATCGACGATGCGCGCCTCGCTGCGCGCTGCCGGGGAGCCGGTGCGCCTGCACTGGCGCGGCCACGGTCACCGGCTGCGGCGGCTGGTCCTGCTGCTCGACGTCAGCGGCTCGATGGAGACCTACTCGCGGGCGCTGCTGCGGTTCACCCATGCCGCGGTCGCCGGCCGCCAGCGGGTCGAGGCGTTCACCTTCGGTACCCGGTTGACCCGCATCACCCGGGAGCTGGCCACCCGCGACCCCGACCTGGCGCTGCGCCAGGCCGGCGAGCGGGTCGCCGATTGGAGTGGGGGGACGAGACTCGGTGACTGCCTGCGCCAGTTCAACGATCGCTGGGGTGTGCGCGGGATGGCGCGCCGGGCGATCGTGGTGATCCTCAGCGACGGCTGGGACCGCGGCGATCCGGCCGAGCTGGCCGAGCAGATGGCCCGACTCGGGCGGGTGGCCGAGCGGATCGTGTGGGTCAACCCGTTGAAGGTCACCCCCGGCTACGCACCACTGGCCCGCGGCATGGCCGCGGCCCTCGACTACGTCGACGACTTCGTCGAAGGCCACTCCCTGGCCTCGCTGGAGCACCTCGTCGCCGTGGTCGCCGACGCCGGCGGGCGCCCGGCGAGGAGGACCGATGGACGAGCTGTTCGCTGACATCGATCGCTGGATCGCCGCCGGCCAGGAGGTGGCCGTGGCTCGGGTGGTCGACGTGGCCGGCTCCGGCCCGCGCCTGCCGGGGGCGGCGATGGCCGTCAACGAGGACGGCGAGGTGGCCGGGAGCGTCAGCGGCGGGTGCGTGGAAGGGGCGGTGGTCGGGGAGGCACTGGCAACGCTGCGCGGCGAGGCCCCGCCGCGGGTCGTCAGCTTCGGGTACAGCGACGACGAGGCGTTCGCCGTCGGGCTCACCTGCGGGGGCACGATCCGGCTGTTCGTCGACCGCTACCGGCCCGCCGAGCCGGCGATGACCGCGGTGCGCGCCGCGCTCGACGCCGAGCGCCCCGTCGCCCTGGCCACCGTGGTCGGCGGACGACACGCCGGGGCGATGCTGGCCGTCCAGCCGGACGGCCAGGTCGCCGGCAGCCTGGGCAGCGCCGAGCTCGACCGGGTGGCCGGGCGTGACGCTCTGGCGGAGCTGGAAGCGGCGCGCAGTGGGGTTCGGCACTACGGACCCGACGGCCAGACCACACCCGAGGACCTCGACGATGCCGCGGTCACCGTGTTCGTCGAGAGCTGGTCCCCGGCCCCGCAGATGCTGATCTTCGGCGCCGTCGACTTCACCGCGGCGCTGGCCCGGGTCGCCAAGCTGCTCGGCTACCGGGTGACGGTGTGCGACGCCCGCGACGTCTTCGCCACCCGGCGGCGGTTCCCGATGGCCGACGAGGTCGTCGTGTCCTGGCCGGGCCCGCTGCTGGCCCGCCGCGGTCCGTCGCTGACCGGTCGAGATGCCGTGTGCATCCTGACCCATGACGCCAAGTTCGACGTCCCGGCGATCCAGGGCGCCCTGGCCAGCGCGGTGGGGTACATCGGGGTGATGGGCAGCCGGCAGACCCACGAGCGCCGCGTGGCGCGACTTGCCGAGGCGGGCGTCACCGACCCGGCCGACCTCGACCGGTTGCTGTCACCGATCGGGCTCGACCTCGGGGCACGGACCCCGGAGGAGACCGCCATCTCGATCGTCGCCGAGATCATCGCCCGGCGCACCGGGCGTCCCGTTCCGTCGCTGCGCGACGGCCGCGGCGCGATCCACGGCTGAGCGCGTCGCTCAGCGGGACGGGTCGCCGAAGCGAAGTCGCCCGCCGTGCCACGAGGTCGTGTCGAACGACACGACCTCGCCGCTGTACGGGGCGTGGATCACGAAGTTGTCGACGCCCAGGTACAGCATGACGTGGCCCGGGTAGTAGACGAGATCGCCGGCTTGGGCGGTGAACACGTTGCGCCCGGCGGCGGCATCGATCTGTGCACCGCTCTGGTGGTCGATGGTCACGCCGGCCACGGCCCATGCCCAGCTGGTCAGGCCGGAGCAGTC
Source organism: Actinomycetes bacterium (assembly GCA_029782355.1). Taxonomy (GTDB): domain Bacteria; phylum Actinomycetota; class Acidimicrobiia; order Acidimicrobiales; family Ilumatobacteraceae; genus JAKOUY01. Next base: position 35,090 of record JAKOUY010000040.1, on the reverse strand, counting down.
GAACCCTTGGCCGGGCTCGGACTCGAAGTGCCGGTACGGCACGCCGATCTGGGTGATCGCCGCCATCAGCGCCGTCAGGTGGCGGTCGTCGGCCTTGGCCCAGGCGGTGCGCATCGCCGTGGCGGGACCGCCGACGGCGGTGGCAGCCACCGTGGCCAGCCGATCCCGCACGACGGCCAACTCGCCACGCAGCGACGTGCTGTCCACCCCGCGCAGCTCGCTGAGCAGGCCGAGCGCGGCGGTGGCATCGCCACGCACCTCGGCCAACGCGGCAACGGCCACGGGGATCGGGGCCGGTCGCGAGGCGGCTGCAGCCGGCTCGGCCACCATCGCGCCACCGATCGAGGTCAGTGACAGGGCGGCCAGGAGGAGTGCCCGCCGGGCACGCGTCGTCCCGGTCCACTGGGGGTGTCGTCGCATGTGGTCCTCTCGTGTTCGCCACCCGGTGAGGGTGGCCTTCGTTCGTGATGAGGTCTCCGCCCTCGGGTCACGGCGAAGGCGCCACGAGGCGCCACCGCGGTGTGCGCCGGCCGGTTGCCCCCCGGTCCGTCACAGCGACGATCAGTATGTCATCCAATCGTCACATACGCGCGCCATTCGACATCTGCGAAACGTGACGGTGGTCACCCGATCGCCGGGGCCCGCTCGCCGATGGTCCGAAGCTGTGGTAGGTCTGGCGGGTGACCGACGGCGTGGGCCCGGCTGGGACGTGTGGTCTCGTGGTGCTCGCCGCCGGCGCCGGGACCCGCTTCCACGGATCGAGCCACAAGCTGCTGGCGGACACCGGCGGCACCGAGCTGTGGCGCCGGGCCGTCGGGGCCGCCGTGGCCGCCGCCGCCGGTCCGGTGGTGGTCGTCACCGGAGCCGTCGAGCTCGCCGACCCGGCCATCCCCGGGGTGACGATGATCCACGCCCGCCAGTGGCAGGACGGACAGGCCGCCTCGCTGCGCGCCGCCCTGGACCATCCGGCGGCAGCCGGGTGGTCGGCGGCGATCATCGGTCTCGCCGACCAACCCGGCATCGGCCCGGAGGCCTGGCGGGCCGTGGCCGCGGCCGACCCCAGCGCCGCCATCGTCGTCGCCCGCTACGCCGGCCGCCGTGGTCCGCATCCGGTCCGACTGGCCCGGCGACTGTGGGCGCTGCTCCCGGGGACCGGCGAGGTGGTCGCTCGCCAGCTCATCACCGCCCACCCCGAGTGGGTGGTCGACGTGGACTGCGTAGGCTCTGGCGAGGACATCGACACCGTGGAGGAGTTGGGGCGATGGAGCAACTGGTGAACGAGTTCACCGTCGAACGCCCGGTGGGCGAGACGTGGGCGGTGTTGACCGATCTCGAGCGCATCGCCCCGTGCATGCCGGGCGCCCAGCTGACCGAGATCGAGGGCGACATCTACCGCGGCGTGGTCAAGGTCAAGCTCGGGGCGATCAGTGCCAACTTCCGCGGCCAGGCCAGCTTCGTCGAGCGCGACGACGCCTCGCACACCGCCACGCTGAAGGCCGAGGGCCGCGACACGGGCGGCAAGGGCCAGGCCAACGCCCACATCACCGCCCGGCTGACCCCGGTGAACGACTCCTCGACCACCTGCCGGGTGGAGACCGATCTGCACATCACCGGCAAGGTCGCCCAGTTCGGGCGGGGCATCATGGCCGACGTCTCCAAGAAGCTGATCGGTCAGTTCGCCGACAACCTCAACACCATGCTCACCGGCGACGGCGCGCCGACCGGCGACTCCGGCCGGACCGGCGGCCCCGCAGCGGCGGACGACGACACCCACGCTGCCCCGGCCAGCTCTCGGACGGACGAGCCCGGCGAGCCGGCCGAGACGGCCGGAACGGTGGCCGCGGCCAGCACCCCGGCTGCGCCGCCCAGGGCGCCGTCCTCGACGGTGCGGACCATCGACGGACCCGAGGTCGCTCCGCTGAACATGACGGACCTCGCCGGCTCAGCGGTGCTGAAGCGGCTCCTGCCCGTCCTCGGCGGGCTGGTCGTGGCGCTGATCGCCTGGCGCAAGCTGCGCCGCTGAGCCGCGGGTGAGCGACGATCGGGCGGTGGTCGAGCGGCTGCTCGGCCGCCCGCCGCAGGGCCCGTTCGAGGTCGTCCGGCGGTCCGCCGACGGGACGCCCACCGTCATCCGCAACGCCCCGTTCCTCGACGACGGCACGCCGATGCCGACCCGCTACTGGCTGGTCGATCCGGAGCTGACCCGCCGGGTGAGCACGCTAGAGGCCATGGGCGGCGTCCGCCGTGCCGAGGCCGCGCTCGATCCAGTGGCCGTTGCCGAGGCCCACCGGCGGTATGCCCACCAGCGCGACGCGGACATCCCCGCCGGCCATGCCGGGCCGCGCCCGAGCGGCGGCGTCGGTGGGACCCGTCAGGGCGTCAAGTGCCTCCATGCCCACCTGGCCTGGCACCTGGCCGGCGGGGACGACCCGGTCGGGCGCTGGGTCGTCGAGCACCTCCAGCCGTCGGCGGTGCTGCGACTCACCCCGCATCCGGATCGACTCGACGCCGAGATCGCCGGTCGCCTGATCAGCCTGCCGATCGGGCTCGACGCGCTCGTGGCCGCGCTCGCCGGCGGCGATCCGCCGCGCCCGGAGGACCTGACCAACACCATCGGCCTGGTCATCGACCACCTCGACGACCTGGTCCGAGCCGAGCCGCAGGCCCTCGACGCGCCGGTCGAGTTGCACGGTCCGGCGGCGGCCACCCTGGCTGCGGTCGAGGCAGGATCCCCGGTTACCGGCCCGTCCGAGCTGTCCCGCGACGCCGCCGAGGAGGTCTTTCGCGTCCTGGCCACCGAGTCCGTCGCCGACCGCCGGCACAACCCGGGACTGCCCGCCGAGGAGGTCGGCTCGATCGTCGCGGTGTGTTGCCTGACCGTCGCCATCCTGCGCGCCCTGCGCCTCGACCGGCTCCGGCTGCACGGGTGACCGTGCGCCGCTTCGGGCATCCGGCGCGCCGTGATCCGGTGACCCGCCTCTACGGCCGCCGGGTGGTGCTGCGCCCGCTGACCTCGGCCGACTTCGACCAGTGGACCGAGGTCCGCCTGCGCAACGACGGCTGGCTGACCCCATGGGAGCCGGCCCGACCGATGGGCATCGTCGATCCGACGATCTCCCGCGAGGCCTTCACCAGCCGCTGCGCGGCGCGCGATCGGGACCGCCACGCCGACGTCAGCTACGGATTCGGCCTGTTCGTCGACGGGGCGTTCGCCGGGGAGGTCAACCTCAACCACGTCGTGCGCGGCGCGATGCAGTCCGGGACCGTCGGGTACTGGATCGATCGCCGTCACGCCGGTCACCGCTACGTGGCCGAAGGCGTCGTCGCCCTGTTGCGCTTCGCCTTCGAGGCCATCGACCTGCACCGCGTCGAGATCTGCATCGTGCCGCGCAACACCAACAGCCGGCGGGTGATGGAGGTGCTGGCCATCCGCGCCGAGGGCCTGGCCGAACGGTTCCTGCAGATCAACGGGGTCTGGGAGGACCACGTCCGCTACGGCATCACCGCCGAGGAGTGGACGACGCGCCGCGACGACCTGGTCGGCACCTGGCTGAGCTGAGCGCCCAGCCGGCGCCGGGTGCTCAGGCCTGGCGCCCGGCGAGGACGTGCGCCTGGGCCTTGGCCAGGCGCAGCTTGCTGCGACGCTTCCACATCTTCAGCTTCCAGTGCCGCTGCGTGCGCTGCCGGCCGGCCTCGGCCCGCTCGTTCTCGTGGTGATGGCTGGCCACCCAGCCACGACCCGGCTCGTCGATGTCGTCGGGCGCCAGGCCGGCACTGACCTGGGCGGCCACGGCGTGCAACTCGCTGTTGATCCGGTGCCGTTCGTTGTGCGCATGGGCTCGCAGGTCCATCTTCGGCGGCGGGGCCGCCTCGGCGCTGCGGTGGCGCTGGCTCATGGGTACCTCCCTGGGGAATGTACGGAACTGAGCTCCCGTGAGCCCACGGTAGACCACGCGCCGGGGGTCGCGCCCGCTCGCCGTGTAACAGTTCTGCGCGCCCCGCGTCAGCGCGACGAGGTGCGGATCTTGGCCTGCAGGGCGGCCAGCCGCTCGGCGAACCACGGCTGGCGCGTGCTCCACAGCTGGGGCACCAGCTCGCGCTGCACGGCCTCGGCGTGGGTGGCCACACCGGCCATGTCGGCGATGGTCCGCTTGATCTCCATGGCCAGCGGGCGCGGCCCGGCCGCGGCCCGCTCGGCCAGGGCCTGGGCCGCATCGGCCAGCTGGTCGTCGTCGACGCAGCGGTACACCAAGCCGACCCGCTCGGCTTCCGGGCCGTCGAGCACCTCGCCGAACAGCACCGCGGCGAGCGTCGCCTGCGGGCCGGCGATGCGCCGGAACATCCAGGTGTGCCCGCCACCGGGGTGCAGCCCGATCTGCAGGAACCGGGTGTCGAACTTGGCCCGCCGGGCCGCCAGGCGCACGTCGCAACCCAGCGCCAGGTTCATCCCCGCTCCGACGGCCGCCCCGTTGACCGCAGCCACGGTGGGCAGCGGGCTCCGGGCGATGCGCAAGAAGCCCTCGTAGATCCGCCCCAGGCTGTCCTCGTCGGCCTCGGCCAGGTTGCCGAGGTTGGCCCCGGCACAGAAGGCCGGCGGCGCGCCGGTCACCACCACCGCGCCGATCGACTCGTCGGCCTCGACATCGTCCATCGCCGCGACGATCTCGGCCACCATCGGGGCCGTCAGGGTGTTGCGTTCGGCCGGGTTGTTCAGCGTGAGGGTGGCCACCCCGTGGTGGCGGGCGATGTCGACGAGAGCCATCGTCCGACCATATCGCCCGGGTTCGCGGCGAGCCGGACCCGCCTGGCAGCATGCAGCAATGTCCGACACCGTGCTGCTCGAGGTCGCCGAGCGGATCGCCACCGTCACGCTGAACCGCCCGGCGGCGCGCAACGCCATGTCCAGCGAACTGCTCGACGCCCTGCAGTCGTCGATGTCCACGGCCGACGATCGCGACGATGTCGACGTGATCGTGCTCACCGGCGCCGATCCGGCCTTCTGCGCCGGCCTCGACCTCAAGGAGCTCGGCGGCGCCGGCAGCGGGATGACCACCAAGGCGGTGGGCCGACCGTTCGCCCCGACGCGCAAGCCGGTGATCGGGGCGATCAACGGCGTGGCCATCACCGGCGGTTTCGAGCTCGCCCTGACCTGCGACTTCCTGGTGGCCAGCGAGCGGGCCAAGTTCGGCGACACCCACACGCGGGTCGGCATCATGCCGGGGTGGGGGTTGACGGTGCTGCTGCCGCAGGCGATCGGGCTGCGCCGGGCCCGGGAGATGAGCTTCACCGGCAACTTCATGGACGCCGCCGAGGCACTGGCCGTCGGGCTGGTCAACCACGTCGTCCCCCACGACGAGCTGATGCCGGTGACCCTCCGGTTGGCGGCCGACATCGTCGGCAACGATCCCCTCGGCGTCCGCCAGATCCGCCGGACGTATGCCGCCGTGCACGACGAGGGTCCGGGCCGTCGGGTGGAAGCCACCGACGCCGGCGCCTGGCAGCGCGAGGCGTTCGACCCGGCCGCCGTGGCCGCTCGCCGCGCCGCCATCCAGGAACGCGGCAAGCGCCAGTAGCAGGTCAACCGGCCGGGACGTCAGCCCCTCGGCGGCGCAGCTCGGCGATCACCACGGCGGCCACGTCGCCGGCCAGGATCGTCGCACCGGCCGGGTTGAGGTGGAATCCGTCGGCGGCGCGGACCAGCTTGCGGGTGCCGTCGGCGGGATCGATGATCCGAGCGGTCCAGGTTCCCCGCCGAGTGGCGAAGCGGTGCCAGACATCGACGAAGGCCACGCCGCGGCGCCCGCCGGTGGCGGCGCGTACGGCCTCGTCCTGGACCTGGATGCGGCCGTTGAAGCCCGGATCCGGCGAGTTGGGGATGCCCACCCAGATGACGAACGCCCCGCCGGCTTGCAGCTGGTCGAGCAGCGCGGTGACCCGCCCGCCGTACTCGTCGCGCCAGTGTCCGGGATCGGCCGGATCGAGGTGGCTGACCACGGCGCCATGGGTGTCGAGCAGCGCCTGCCCGTCGTTGCCGCCCAGCATGACCACCACCAGATCCGGACGAACCTGCGGGAGCAGCCAGGCGAGCTGATGTGGCCAATCGAAGAAGTCCGGCCGGGACAACCCGGACGACACCTTGGTGAACTGCTGCAGCTTGACGACGTCGACCGAGCCCAACCGTTGGCGGAGGTAGGGATACAACCCGGCCGCCTCGGAGTCACCGATGACCAGGAGCTTGGCGCGCTGCTGGGCCGTGGGCACGGGCCCGCGCCAGACGTCGGCGGGCACGGTGCGCTGCGGGAGATCGATCGACGCCAGCCACCCGTCGGCGTGGTGGGTCGCCCGGGCCCCGAGTGCCCCGCTCACGGCGAGCAGCGCGGCGACCACCGCCCCGGTCGCCACCGCCCGTGCCCGCCGACGAGGCCGGCCACCGCCACCGGGGCCCGCTCGGTCCCGGTCGGCGCGTGCAGGGGATTCGGTCACGGTGATGCCTCCACCCTGGCCCAGGACGGCACGTGGGGCAAGCACCGTGGGCTCGGATAACCTGTCGGAACGGGCGAGAGGCCCGCACAACGTGACTCCAAGGGGGAGATCCATGCGATCAACGAAGCGTGTCGGCGTTCTGGCGAGCGTCGTCGCTCTGAGCTTGTTCGCCGCCTCGTGCGGCGACGACAAGAAGGAAGCGGGTGGGTCGACCACGACCATCGCCGCCACCGCCGGCACGACGGCCGGATCCGGCACCACCGCTGGGGCGGGCACTACCGCCGGCGCGGGCACCACCGCCGGCGCGGGCACCACCGCCGGCGCGGGCACCACCGCTGGCGCGGGCACCACCGCTGGGGCGGGCACCACGGCTGGCGCGGGCACCACCGCCGGCGCCGGGACCACGGCGGCCACCACCGCTGGCGCGGGGACTACGGCCGCCACCACCGCTGGCGCGGGGACGACGATGGCTACGACCATGGCCACGACGATGGCTACGACGGCGGCCACCGCAGCGACGACGGCTGGCACCACCGCCGGGACGACCGCTGGCACCACCGCCGGGACGACCGCTGGCACCACCGCCGGCACGACCGGGACCTCGGCGGGCACGATCAAGGTCGGCCTGGCGTTCGATACCGGCGGCCGCGGCGACGGCACCTTCAACGATTCGGCGGCGCGCGGCGCCGACCAGGCCCAGAAGGACCTCGGTGTCACGGTCAACGAGCTCGAGGCCGCTAGCGGCGAGGACCGCGGCCCGAACGTCAAGAACCTGACGGCGAACGGCGACAACCCGATCATCGCCGTCGGCTTCCTGTTCAGCGACGACCTGGCCAAGATCGCCGCGGCGAACCCCAAGGTGTCCTATGCCATCGTCGACGGCTTCGTCGACGCGCCGAACGTGGCCAGCCTGAACTTCGCCGAGCAGGAGGGCTCCTTCCTGGTCGGGGCGGCCGCTGCGCTGAAGAGCAAGACCGGGCACATCGGCTTCATCGGCGGCCAGGAGATCGACCTGATCAAGCGGTTCCAGGCTGGCTACGAGGCTGGCGCCAAGGCCGTCAACCCGGACATCAAGATCGAGGTCAAGTACCTCGGCGCCGCTGGTGACAACAACGCCTGGACCTCGCCCGACAAGGCCAAGGAGATCGCCGACGGCTGGTACCAGGACGACAACGTCGACATCATCTACACCGCCGCCGGCGGCTCGGGTGCTGGCACGATCCAGGCAGCGGTGGCCAACAAGAAGTGGGCCATCGGCGTCGACTCCGACGAGTACAACACCTCGACGGTGGCCGGTGCCAAGGACGTCATCCTGACCTCGATGATGAAGCGCGTCGACGTCGCCGTGTTCCAGGTGGTCAAGGACTTCCAGAACGGCACCTTCAAGGGTGGCGTGCACGTCTACGACCTGAAGGTCGACGGCGTCGGCTACTCGACCTCGGGTGGCTACGTCGATGACATCAAGGCCAAGCTGGAAGCCTTCAAGGCCGACATCATCAGCGGCAAGATCAAGGTCCCGACCACGCCCGGTGGCTCGGACGGCTCCTCCACCAGCGGCACCACGCCGTCGGACGGCACCACGGCCGGTACGACGAAGGGCACCGCCTGATCATCGCCTGACCCTCGACGTCCAGCGGACGTCGCCCAACCTGCAGGAAGCCCGGGGTTCGCCCCGGGCTTTCTGCTAGAACGGCGCCACCATCACGGAAGGGGGAGCATGGGTGAGCTGAGCGAGGGCGCCGGCGAGGGCGACGCGGTCGTGCTCGAGGGAATCGAGAAGCGCTTTCCCGGGGTCATCGCCAACCACGACGTCAACCTGCGGGTCCGGCGCGGCACGATCCACGCCATCGTCGGGGAGAACGGCGCTGGCAAGTCGACGCTGATGAAGACGCTCTACGGCATGCACCAGCCCGATGCCGGCACGATCCGGGTCAACGGGACCGAACTGCGCTTCCGCTCCCCCAGCGACGCCATCGCCGCCGGGATCGGCATGGTCCACCAGCACTTCATGCTCGCCGACAACCTGACCGTGGCGGAGAACGTCATCCTCGGTGAGGAACCGGCCCGCGGCGGCCTGCTCGACCTGGACGCGGCCCGCCGGCGGATCCTCGAGATCGGTCGAGCAACCGGCATCCGGGTCCGACCGGATCGACTCGTCGCCGAGCTCGGGGTCGGCCAGCGCCAGCGGGTGGAGATCATGAAGGTCCTCTACCGCGGGGCGCGCATCCTGATCCTCGACGAACCCACCGCCGTCCTCGTTCCCCAGGAGGTCGACGAGCTGTTCGACAACCTGCGGGCCATGGTGGCCGACGGGGCCACGGTCATCTTCATCTCCCACAAGCTCGACGAAGTGCTGAAGGTGTCCGACGACATCACCGTGATCCGCCAGGGCACCACCGTCGCCGAGGTCAAACCGGCCGACGTCGACCGTGGTCGACTGGCCGAGCTGATGGTGGGCAGCGAGTTGCCCTCCCCCGAGGGTCGCGAGTCGGAGGTCGGCAGCGACGTGCTCCTGTCGGTCGACGGGCTGACCGTGGCCGGCCCAGGTGAACGGCCGCTCGTCGATCACGTCACCTTCGAGGTCCACGCCGCCGAGGTGGTCGGCATCGCCGGGGTCGAGGGCAACGGCCAGTTCGAGCTGTGCGAGGCGATCCTCGGGCAGGCGCCCAGCACCGGTCGGGTGTCCATCGGCGGTGCCGACGTCACCCGTGAGTCCACTCGCCGGCGGCGCGAGCGCGGCCTGGGCTACATCCCCTTCGACCGCCATCGAGAAGGGCTGCTGCTGGGCGCCCCACTGTGGGAGAACTCGCTGCTCGGTCGGGAGGACGAAGCCCGATTCACCGCCGGGCCGTTCGTCGCGGCCACCCAGGCCCGCGCCGACTGCCGCGAGATCATCGACGCCTTCACGGTCCGCACCCCCGGCGAGGACGTACCGGCCTTCGCCCTCTCGGGGGGCAACCAGCAGAAGTTGGTCGTCGGCCGGGAGATCACCGACGACCCGACGGTTCTGCTGGCCGCCCATCCGACTCGCGGGGTCGACGTGGGTGCCCAGGCGGCCATCTGGGACCAGATCCGCGAGGCACGTGACGGCGGGCTCGGCCTGCTGCTGATCTCCGCCGACCTCGAGGAGCTGATCGGCCTCTCCGATCGGATCCTGGTCATGTTCGACGGCCAGATCACGGCCGAGCTCGACCCGGCCACGGCGACCCCGGAACTGCTCGGGTCGTACATGACCGGCGCACGCCAGGGCGTTCCCACCCATCAGGAGCAGGCATCGTGAGCCAACCCGATCATCCACCGATGTCCGACCCGGCGGAGCGTCCCGAACGCGCCTCGCTGCTGTCCCGGCTGACCAACCCGCGCAGCCAGGGGATGCTGGTCACGATGGCCAGCTCGCTGGCTGCCGTGCTCTTCGCCTTCGTGCTCTGCGGACTGCTGATCTGGGCAACGGGCAAGAACCCGATCGCCGCCTACCAGAAGATGTTCAGCCTCGGGTTCAGCGGCGACAAGCTGCGCGAGACGCTGGACCGCAGCACCCCGCTGATCCTGTCGGCGGTGGCCGTGGCCATCGGCTTCAAGATGAACATGTTCAACATCGGCGTCGAAGGCCAGTACCTGCTGGCGATGCTGGTCGGCGCGGTCGTCGGGGCCAGGGTCCACGCCCCCGCCGTCGTCCACGTCGCCATCATCCTGGCCGCGGCCATGGCGACCGGAGCGGTCTACGCCGGCATCGCTGCGGTCCTCAAGGTGACCCGTGGGGTCAACGAGGTCATCTCCACGATCATGCTCAACTCGATCAGCACGGCGGTCGTCGCCTGGCTGTTCGACCGCTTCTTCCGCGACGCCAAGGGCAACGATCTGAACGTCAAGACCAAGCCGATCCCCAGCACCGGATGGATGCCGAACCTGGCTGGCGGGTTGAACAGCTTCCTGTTCATCGCCCTCGTGGTGCTGATCCTCTACTGGCTGATCGTCTTCAAGTCGCGCTTCGGGTTCCGCCTGCGGGCGTCGGGCGCCAACCCGGTGGCGGCGCGCACGTCGGGCATCAGCGCCAAGCGGATGATCGTCATCGCCATGCTGATGTCCGGTGCGGTCGCCGGTCTGGTGGGCATGAAGTACACGCTGGGTGAGCTGCACGCCTACGGGCAGGGTCGCCCCGAGGGGCTCGGGTTCGCCGGCATCGCCGTCGCCCTGCTCGGTCGCAACCACCCCGCCGGCATCCTGCCCGCCGCGCTGCTCTTCGGGTTCCTCGACGCCACGGCCGCCGGCCTGGAGCTGAAGGGCGTGCCGCGCTCGGTCAGCGAGGTCATCCAGGCGGTGATCCTGCTCAGCGTGGTGATCATCAACGAGGTCATCGGCCGTTGGTACAGCCGCCGAACGGTGGCCCGCACGGCGGCTGCCCTGCAGCTCGAAGGGGTGCCGGCATGAGCGCCACGGACGCCACCGCATCGGCCCCCGCCGCACCGTCGCGCCCCGAGGACCCCGACGAGCGCCGGCGGGTGCCGCGCTGGATCACCGGCCCGGCGATGGTGGTCCTGGCCCTGTTCCTGCTGGCGCTGACCAAGGACGTCACCGACGCCCGAGACCTCACCAGCTCCAGCATCTGGGGAACCGTGCTGCGCCTGACCGTGCCGATCATGCTGGCCGGCCTGGCCGGCCTGTGGGCCGAGCGGGTGGGCATCGTCAACATCGGGATCGAGGGGATGATGATCCTCGGCACCTGGTTCGGCGCCTGGGGGGCGTGGAAGTGGGGGGCGTGGATCGGTCTCGGCATGGCCATCCTCGGCGGGGTCCTCGGCGGGCTGATCCACGCGGTCGCCACCGTGCGGTTCAACGTCGACCACGTCATCTCCGGTGTGGCCCTCAACCTGCTCGCCTTCGGTGGGATGCGGTACCTCAGCGCGGTCACCTACGGGATCAATCGGATCAGCAACTCGCCCACCCAGCGGTCCGCCATCCAGCGATTCGACATCCCCGTCCTCGGCGGCGGGACGATCTTCGGGTGGAAGACCCCGTCGGTCACCCGCTGGGTGGCCGACCGTGACATCCGCTTCGTGTCCGACATGGCCAAGATCCTGCGCGGCCTGGTCACCGGCGTCTCGGCGGCGACGCTCATCGCCTTCGCCCTCGTCGCGGTGACCTGGTTCGTGCTGTGGCGGACCCGGTTCGGGTTGCGCGTCCGCTCGTCCGGTGAAGCGCCGGCCGCGGCCGAGAGCCTGGGAGTCAAGGTCATGCCGCTGCGCTTCGCCGCCCTGGCCATCAGCGGGGCGTTCGCCGGGCTGGCCGGCGGCTACCTGTCGATCGTCACCGCCGACCACTACCAGCAGGGCCAGACCCAGTCGAAGGGCTACATCGGCCTGGCCACCACCATCTTCGGCAACTGGCGACCGTCCGGGGTGCTCGGCGGGGCGCTGCTGTTCGGCTTCGCCGACACGCTGAACGCTCGCGGCAAGCCGGAGAGCGTGCCGTCGCTGTTCATCCTGTTCTCGTTCGTCGCCTGCCTGCTGGTCGTGGTCAACCTGTGGCGCCGCAAGCTGGTCTCCGGTGTGGCCGCAGCCGTGGTCGGTGGGCTGCTGTGGCTGGCCCACGCCAAGCTGGACCGCCTGCCGGAGTCACTCACCCACACCACGCCCTACGTCGTCACCCTCATCGTCCTGGCGGTGGCCAGCCAGCGGCTGCGCCCGCCGGCGCATGCCGGCCTCCCGTACCGCAGCGGCGAGGACCACTGACCCGACGACCGTCAGGGCAGCTCGGCAACCGCCTGGACCTCGATGCCGCCGCGCGGCCGCTGGGTCAGCTCCACCCGGACCCGGTGCGGGGCAGCGGTCTGCATCACCTCGGCGGCGATCTCGGCGGCGAGGGCCTCGGCGAACACCGCCCGGTCGCGGAATCCCCACAGGTACAGCTTGAGGCTCTTCGACTCGATGCAGTGCCGGTCCGGCTGGTACTCGATGACCACCCGGGCCAGGTCCGGCTGCTGGGTCACCGGGCACATCGAGGCCAGCTCGTCGGTGGTGAAGCGGACGAGGGAGACGTGGGCCGGCGCCGGGAAGACCTCGACGTGCTCGATGGCATGACGCACGGTGTGACCGAGAACGGTGAGCTCCATAGGCGCCTCTAGGCTACGGCGATGCCCCGTGTTCTCAGCCAGGCCCAGGTCGACCGGTACCACGCCGACGGGTTCCTGGTCATCCCCGACGCCGTCGATCCGGCCGACTGTGCCGAACTGCGCGCCGCGGCCCTGGCGATCGTCGAGGACTTCAACCCGACCGCCAAGCGCACGGTCTTCACCACCTCCGAGCAGGAGCGGACCAGCAACGACGAGTTCCTCGACTCGGCGTCGCGCTCGTGGTGCTTCTTCGAGGCCGATGCCTTCGACGCCGACGGCACCCTGCGCCAGTCCAAGGAGCTGAGCATCAACAAGCTCGGCCACGCCATGCACGACCTCGACCCGACCTTCGAGCGGTTCACCTACCGCCCGGAGCTGGCGGGGATCGCCGCCGACGTCGGCCTGCCGGACGCCATCGCGCTGCAGAGCATGTACATCTTCAAGCAACCGCACATCGGCGGCGAGGTCGGCTGCCACCAGGATTCGACGTTCCTGTACACCGAGCCGATGACGGTCACCGGCATGTGGTTCGCCGTCGAGGACGCCACCCGGGAGAACGGCTGCCTGTGGGCCAAGCCCGGCGGGCACCGCACGACCCTGCGCAAGCAGTTCCGCCGGCGCGGCCCGTCGAACGACGCCGGGACCGAGTTCGTCGTCCTCGACGACGAACCGCTGCCGGCCCCCGCCGACCTGGTGCCCGTGGAGGTCGCCACCGGAACCCTGGTGCTGCTCCACGGGCTCCTGCCGCATTGGAGCGACGTCAACCGCAGTGCCCGCAGCCGCCACGCCTACACCGTGCACTGCGTCTCGGCCAGCGCCGACTACCCGGCGTGGAACTGGCTGCAGCGCACCGCCGACCTGCCCCTGCGCCGCCTGGACAGCCCGGTGGCGGCATGACCACGCTCACCCAGGCGGACATCGTCGGGCTGCCCAAGGCCCTGCTCCACGACCACCTCGACGGCGGCCTACGGCCGGCCACGGTGGTCGAGCTGGCGGCCGAGCACGGGTACACGGCCCTGCCGACCACCGATGTCGACGATCTCAACAGCTGGTTCCATCGCGGCGCCAAGCGCAACGACCTCGTGCTCTACCTGGAGACCTTCGCCCACACCGTCGGGGTCATGCAGCACCGTGACGCCATCGAACGCGTCGCCTACGAGTGCGCCGTCGACCTGGCCGCCGACGGCGTGGTCTACGCCGAGGTGCGCATGGCCCCGGAGCTGTGCCTGGAAGCGGGGCTGACGCTCGACGAGGTGGTCGAGGCGATCCTCGCCGGGTTCCGCCGTGGCCACGACGAGACAGGGATCACCATCTACCTGATCTGCTCGGCCATGCGCACCGCGGCACGCAGCAGCGAGATCGCCGAGCTCGCCGTGCGCTGGCGCGATGCCGGCGTGGTCGGCTTCGACATCGCCGGGGCCGAGGAGGGCTACCCGCCGACCCGGCACCTCGACGCCTTCCAGTACGTCCAGCGGGAGAACTTCCACACCACGATCCATGCCGGCGAGGCCTTCGGGCTGCCGTCGATCTGGGAGGCGGTGCAGTTCTGCGGGGCCGAGCGCCTTGGCCACGGGGTGCGCATCGTCGACGACATCCACGGTGCCCCCGGCGCCGAGCAGCTCGGCCGGCTGGCGGCGTACGTCCGCGATCGACGGATCCCGCTCGAGCTGTGCCCGACCTCGAACATGAACACCGGCGTGTGCGCCACCATCGCCGAGCACCCCATCGGCCTGCTGCGCCGGCTGCGATTCCGGGTCACGGTCAACACCGACAACCGGCTGATGAGCGCGACGTCGATGTCCAACGAGTTCGTCCAGCTGGCCGCGGCATTCGGATGGGGTCTCGACGACTTCGAGTGGTTGACGATCAACGCGATGAAGAGCGCCTTCGCCCCGTTCCCCGAGCGCCTGCGGATCATCAACGGGATCATCAAGCCGAAGTACGCCATGGTCCGCGCCCAGGCGCTCTGACGGCGCTGAGGCCGGCCACGGCTGATCTGGCACACTCTCGCCATGGCTGTTTCCGTCCACGTGGTCGACCACCCGCTGATCGCCGATTCGCTCACCCGGGTGCGCGACAAGGCCACCCCGAACGCGCTGTTCCGCCAGGAGCTGGAGCGCATCGGCACGCTGCTGATCGCCGAGGCCACCCATGGCCTGCCGACCACCCACGTCACGGTCAGCACCCCGCTGACCGACACCGGCGGACGGGTGCTGGCGGCCCAGCCGGTGGTGGTCCCGGTGCTGCGCGCCGGGCTCGGCTTCCTCCATCCGGCCCAGGAGCTGCTGCCCAACGCCGACGTCGGGTTCATCGGCGTGGCCCGCGACGAGGAGACCTTCCAGCCCAAGCCGTACGTCAACAAGCTGCCCGAGACCCTCGCCGGTCGGCAGGTGATCGTCCTCGACCCGATGCTGGCCACGGGCGGGTCGCTGGCCCACACCCTGCAGCTGCTCGTGGAGCGCGGGGCCAGTGGGACGATCATCTGCGTGTGCGTCCTGGCCGCCCCGGAAGGCATCGAGGCGCTGCGCAACTCCGGGCTGACCGTGAACATCGACGTGTACACCGCGGCCCTCGACGAGCGGCTCAACGACACCGCCTTCATCGTCCCCGGCCTCGGCGACGCCGGCGACCGCCAGTTCGGCTCCCCCGCCTGACGTTGCGGTTCCCGACTGCGCTCAGGGGCGCAGCAGGTCGGCGAGGGCGGTCACGTACGGGGCCGGATCGAGGTCGACGCCCTCGCCGTACAGCTTGACCTTCGGCTCGGTTCCGCTCGGGCGGACCTGCAGGCGTAGGTCGTCACCGAGTTGCAGGCGCAGCAGGCCGGCCTCGTCGTACCAGCGCAGGGAGGTCACGGTGCGCCCGCCCACCTCGCCGGGGGCCGCGCCACGGAGCCGGGCGACGGCTGCGGCGCCGTCGGCCGGGGGCATCTTCACCGCCGCGTCGGCGATCCGGTGGGTGCCGTAGCGGGCGGCCAGCGCATCGAGTCGGTCCTGCAGGCTCACGCCCTCGGCGGCAGCGACGGCGGCGATCTCGGCCATCACGACGGCGGCGGTGATGCCGTCCTTGTCCAGCGGGCGCCCGGTCACCAGATAGCCGAGGGCCTGCTCGTACCCGAACACGAAGCGCAGGTCCGGATGGTCGAGCACCGTCCGGCCGATCCACTTGAACCCGGTGTAGGTCTCGGCGTAGTGCACACCGTGGTCCGCCGCCAGCTTCCCGAGCAGCGAGGACGACACCAACGTGGTGACCACCAACCGGTCGTCGCCCGAGGTGTTGGTCAGGATGTGGTCGGCCAGCAGCCAGCCGATCTCGTCGCCTGTGAGCTTGCGCCACCCGCCATCTACGGTCGGGATGGCGACACCCATCCGGTCGGCATCGGGATCGTTGGCCACGGCGACGGCCGCGGCGCTCGACGCGGCCAGGTCGAGCAGGAGGTCCATCGCCCCGGGTTCCTCGGGGTTGGGGAACGACACCGTCGGAAAGGTGCCGTCGGGCTCCTGCTGGGCCTCGACCACGACCGGACGACCCAGCCCGGCAGCGTCGAATGCGGCCAGCGCAGTCGCCCCGCCCACGCCGTGCAGGGCGGTGTAGGCCACGGGAACGGGGGCGACGTCCGGGCGCAGGCGCACGCTCGGCGCGCCAGCCACGTACCGCTGCACCGGCTCCTCCCCGAGCCAGGTGATCCGCGGATCGGCGTCGTCGGCCAACTCGACCCGGCAGGCGTCGACCCGACCGATGGCCTCGGCGATCTCCACGTCGGTCGGGGTCACGATCTGGGATCCGCTGCCCAGGTACACCTTGTAGCCGTTGTCGGCCGGCGGATTGTGCGAGGCGGTGACCATCACCCCGGCGGCCGCCCCCTCGCCGACGATGCTCCACGCCAGGACCGGCGTGGGCACGACGCGGTCGAAGATCCGGCTGGGGATCCCCCGGGCGGCGAGGACGCGGGCGGTGTCCACGGCGAACCGGTCGCTCTTGCGCCGGGCGTCGTGGCCGATGATCACGCCCCGACGGGCGGCGCCGGGATCCGTCGCCAGCAGCCAGTCGGCCAGGCCGGCCGCCGCCTGGCGCACCGACAGCCGGTTCATCCGCTGCGGGCCGGCGCCGACCGCGGCCCGCAACCCGGCGGTGCCGAACTGCAACCGGCCGGTGAACCGGGCGATCAGCTCGTCGGCCGGTCCGGCCAGCAGGGCTTCGATCTCGGCGCGCATGTCCTCGTCCGGCTCGGCCGCCAACCACCGCTCGGCGGTCGTCCGGGCCAGGTCGACCGTCACCGCGTCCTCCTCACAGCAGGGTCCGCAGTTCCACGAGCGGGCGCGGGCCGACGTGGGCGATCACCTCGCCGGCGGCCACCGAGCCGAGCCGACCGCACTCCACCAGGTCGGCTCCTAGGGTGTACCCGAACAGGAACCCGGCAGCGAACAGGTCACCCGCCCCGGTGGTGTCCAGCACCGCCTCCACCGGTTGTGCCGGCACGGCCAGCACGCCGTCGCCGCTGACGATCAGGCACCCGTCGGACCCGGTGGTGATCACCGCCAGGTGGCACTCGCTGCGCACCTGCTCGACGGCCTGCTCGACGGTGTCAGTCTCGTACAGGGCGACCAGCTCGGCCCGGTTGCCGAAGAGGATGTCGACCTGGTCGGACACCAGGTCGCGGAAGTCGGCCCGGTGCCGGTCGACGCAGAACGAGTCGCTGAGCGTCAGCGACACCTGGCGGCGGTTGGCGTGGGCCACCTCGGCGGCCCGGCGGAAGGCGGCCTTGGCCGGGTCCCGGTCGAACAGGTACCCCTCCATGTACAGCACCTGCCCGGCGGCGATCATCGCCTCGTCGAGGTCGCTGGTCGCCAGCAGGGAGGACACGCCGAGGTAGGTGTTCATCGTCCGCTCGGCGTCCGGCGTGACGACGATGATGCAGCGGCCGGTCGGTGTCGGGTCCGTGCCGGCACCGCCGGCGAAGCTGACCCCGACGGCACGCAGGTCGTGGGCGAACACCGCACCGAGGTCGTCGGCCGAGACCTTGCCGATGTACCCGGCCCGACCACCGAAGGAGGCCACCCCGCACATGGTGTTGGCGCACGAGCCGCCGCTCATCTCGATCGCCCGGCCCAGAGCGGTGTACAGCTCGAGGGCCCGCTCGGTGTCGATCAGGGTCATCGAGCCCTTGACCAGGTGGTGGTCGACGATGAACTCGTCGGCGGCGTGAGCGATGACATCGACCAGCGCGTTGCCGATGCCGACGACGTCGTAGCGAACCCGATGCGGCACGACCCACGAGGCTACCGGCTGGTCGGGGTCGGGCCCCGGCGAGAGCCCTGCTCGCTACCCTGGTCCGGGTGTCGGAGATGGCCGAGCGGGCGCAGCGGTGGGCGGCGACGATGCGCGGCCACCATGCCGGCGGGGGCATCCACCTGGCGCATGCCGACTCGTGGGCCGGCAGCGGCTCCCCCGGCGTGCTCGACCGGCCGGCGCGCGAGGCCCGCCAGGACGCCACCCTGGCCACGCTGGCGACACGCGCCGCGGGGGCCGGACACCGCCTGGCCGACGAGCAGCCGGACCCGTACCGGACCTGCTTCGAGCGCGACCGCGACCGCATCCTGCACAGCACCAGCTTCCGCCGCCTGGCGGGCAAGACCCAGGTGTTCGTCTTCCCGGAGGATCACCAGCGAACCCGCCTGACCCACGCCCTGGAGGTCGCCCAGGTGGCGGTCAGCGTCAGCCGCGCCCTGGGGCTGAACGTCGCCCTCACCGAGGCCATCGCCCTCGGCCACGACTGCGGGCACGGTCCCGGCGGCCACGCCAGCGAGGACGCCCTGAGCCCGTACGTGGCCGGCGGGTACGACCACGCCGTGTGGGGCGCGGACGTCGCCCTGGCGTCGTTGAACCTGTGCGTCGAGACCCTCGACGGGATCCGCAACCACTCGTGGAGCCGGCCGGCCCCCGCCACCCCGGAGGGCGAGGTGGTCAGCTGGGCCGACCGCATCGCCTACGTCTGCCACGACTTCGAGGACGCCGCCGCCAGCGGGGTGGTGACCGCCGACCAGCTCCCAGCCGAGGTCGCCACCCGCTGCGGCACGACCCGTCGCCAGCAGCTGGCCGCCTTCATCCTCGGGATGATCGATGCCGCCGCGGCCCACGGCCGGATCGGGATGCTTCCCGAACCGGCCGAGGCACTGGCGGCCTTCCGCCGCTTCAACTACGAGCACATCTATCTGCGCCCGGCGTCGCGCCGGCAGGCCGTGGCCGTGATCGACCTGCTGCGTGCCCTGGTCGAGCACTTCACGGGACGTCCGGCTGCCATGCCGGACAGCGATGGTCTCGACGCCGGCTCAGCCGAGGCGCAACGCGCCGCTGTCACCTACGTCGGGGGGATGACCGATCGCTACGCCTGCCGCCAGGCGATCACCGTGTTGAACTGGGACCCGCAGCGCCTGCCGCAGGGCGTCGACTGGTCGACGCCGTAACGCGGCGCGTCGACTGGTCGACGCCGTAACGCGGCGCGTCGACGGGTCAGGCCTCGGCGGGAACGACGTCGACGACCCGGCGACCCTTGCGCTCGCCGAACTGCACCGAGCCGGCGCACAGGGCGAACAGCGTGTCGTCGCCACCGATCCCGACGTTGCGGCCCGGGTGGAACTTGGTCCCCCGCTGGCGGACGATGATCGTGCCGGCGTTGACCGCCGACCCACCGAACACCTTGACGCCGAGGCGCTGGGCGTTGCTGTCACGGCCGTTGCGGGTCGACCCGCCACCCTTGGTCTTCGACATCTCGGATCAGCCCTTCGTGATGGAGGTGATTTCGAGCACCTGGTACTGCTGGCGGTGACCGAAGCGGCGGCGCTGGTTGGTGCGCCGCTTGTACGTGAACCCGTTGATCTTCGGACCCTTGGCCCAACCGACCACCTTGCCGGTGACGGACGCGCCCTGCAACTGGTCCGGGGTCGCCAGCACGGTGTCCCCGTCGACCAGCAGGACGGGCTTCAGGCTGACCTCGCTGCCCTGCTCGGCATCGAGCAGTTCGACGTGGACCTGGTCGCCCTCGGCGACACGGGCCTGCTTGCCACCGGTGGAGATGAATGCGTACATAGCGGTCTGCAATCCTACCGCGGGCCGGCCGGCACCCCAACCGGAGCCGACCGCCTACTCCAGGAGCGCGTGATCGACCACCACGCCACGGCCCTGGCAGGTGGGGCAGCCATCGGCGAAGTTGACCAGCAGCCCCTCGCCGATGCGCTTGCGGGTCATCTCCACCAGGCCGAGTTCGCTGATGTCGAACACCTGGGTCCTGGTCTTGTCGCGGGCCAGCGCGGCGCGAAAGGCCTCGACGACCTTCTTGCGGTTGTCCTTGATCTCCATGTCGATGAAGTCGATGACCACGATCCCGCCGATGTCGCGCAGGCGCAACTGCTTGGCGACCTCCTCGGCGGCCTCCAGGTTGTTGCGGAAGACGGTCTCCTCCAGATTGGTGGTCCCCACGTTCTTGCCGGTGTTGACGTCGATCACCGTCAGGGCCTCGGTGTGCTCGATGATCAGCGATCCCCCGCTCGGCAGCCACACCTTGCGGTCGAGGGCCTTGTGCAACTGCTCGTGGACGTGGAAGCGCTCGTACAGTGGCAGGCCCTCGGCCGGCGCGTCGTAGAACTCGACCCGGTCGGCCAGCTCGGGGTTGAAGTCGGCGATGTACCCGCGGACGTCCTCGTACAGCTGGCGGTCGTCGATGACCACGCCGCGGTAGTCGGCGTTGAACTCCTCACGGATCACCCGCAGGCCGAGCTGGGGTTCCTGGTACAGCAGGGTCGGGCTGGTCGCCTTGGCGGCCTTGGCGGCGATGCCGGCCCACTGGTCGAGCAGGCGGGTCATGTCGGCACGCAGCTCGTGCTCGCTGGCGTGCTCGGCGGCGGTGCGCACGATCAACCCGTGCTCGGCGGGCTTGACCCGATCGAGCACGGCGCGCAGACGCTTGCGGACGTCGTCGGGCAGCCGCTTGGAGATGCCGTAGGTCTTCGAGTTGGGGATCAGCACGACGAAGCGCCCCGGCAGCGAGACCTCCTGGGTCAGCCGGGCACCCTTGGCGCCGATCGGGTTCTTGGTCACCTGGCACATCACCAGCTGGCGGGCGCGGAGCATCTGCTCGATGCGCGGCTGACCCTTCTCCTCGATGTCCTCGGCGTCGTACTGCACGTCGCCGCGGTACAGCACGGCGTTCTTCGGGGTGCCGATGTCGACGAAGGCGGCCTCCATGCCTGGCAGCACGTTCTGCACCTTGCCGAGGTAGATGTTCCCGTGGATCTGGGAGACGTCGTCGGCCGGCCGGCTGACGTAGTGCTCGATCAGGTTGCGGCCCTCGAGCACGGCCACCTGGGTCAGCCCGGGGCGGACCTGGACGCACATCAGGTAGCGGCCCACCGGACGACCGTTGCGTTCCCGGCCACGGCGGCGCTCGAGGACGTCGTCGTCCAGCTCGACCTGCCCGGCATGGCCGCGGCCCGAGTCGGTGGCCTTGGTCCGCTTGCGCTTCTTCTTCGGCTCGGCCGGGGCACCCGCCGCTGCCGGCGCGGGCGTCGCGCTCGGCGGTGCGGCCTTCGACTTGCCCTTGGCCCCGCGGCTGCGCGGCGTTCCCGACGGGGGTGTGGCACCGGGGACCACCGCCTTGCCGGGCGGGGGAACGCTGGGCACGATCAGTGGCGCCGGGCGGGTGTCGCCGATCTGCGGCTTGCGCACCGTGGCCCGGTCACCGGCCTCGGCCGAGGGCCGGCCCTCGCCGATCCGTTCGGGCAGCTCCACCGGCGAGCCCCGTCCATCCGCGGACTGGTCAGCGAATCCGGGCGATTCGGCCGGATTCGCTGACCAGTTCGGGTCGGGGGCGGCGTCAGCGGGCGGACCCTCGCCGGGATCGTCGGCCTCGGACGGTCCGTGGTGAGGACTCACCGTGGTCCGCTTGCGGTTCTTGCCGCCACGCGAGCCACGGCGGCGCTTGCGCACCGTGGGCTGACCCGCGGGGTCGAGGTCGGTCTCCGGGTCGAATCCGGGCTCCGGGTCGCGCCCGCTGTCCGGGTCGGTGTCGGCTGGTGGCGCCAGCTCGGCGTCACGGCTGTCCATGGCTCATCTCCTCGTCAAGCCCACGCCACCACGGCGGGGCCGGCGTCGACGGCGGCCGGGAGAACTTCCCGGCGGGTGCCGCCACGCTCGATCCATTGATGGGTGCGCACGATCCGGGACACCAGGTCCAACGGATCGCGCTGCGGCCACAGGGCCGCGATCAGTTCGGTGGGGCGCAGGCCCCGCTCCGCCGTGGCCAGCGTGCTCTCCAACCACGTGCCCGCCCCGCTCCAGGGTGGGCGGCCGGCGGCGAGGGCCTCGATCGACGGGCGGATGTCGTCGACCCGCCGCTGGCCCTTGCGCTCCCGCTCGAGCGGCACCGAGGCCGCATCCAGCAGGGTGCCGACGACCGCATCGACGTCGGCGTCGGCATGTACCTCGATCCACCACGTGCAGGCGACGACGTCGGACTGCAGGGACGGTTCAGCGTCGGCGTGGTGGGCCATCGCCAACACCTGGTACCCGACGGGCAGGGCCTGGTCCATCCGCCGGACCACGTCCGAGTCGCCGACGTCGATCGCGTCGGCGAACTCGACGTCGAGGTACTCGGCCAGCGACTCCGCCCCGGTGGGCAGGGCCAGCCCGAACGAGAGCCGTGGTCGAGGCGAGAACCCACCGGAGGTGGCCACTCGCAATCCGGCCTTGCGCAACGCCCGCTCCCAGTGGCGGGCGGTGTCGCGGTGGCTGGTGAAGCGGACCTTGCCGAGCTTGCTGTGGCGGATGCGCACTCTCATCCGCCCACCATCTCGGGCTTGCGGGTCAGCAGCACCGGGGTGTCCCCGCCGCGGCGCAGATCCTGGCCGGTGCCCTGGCTGCCGCCGGCCGGTGGCACCGTCGAGGCGACGACGTGCTCGATGCCGTACCCGGTGCAGACCCCGCAGTCGTAGCACGGCGTCCACCGGCAGTCCTCGACACCGGCCTGGCCCAGGGCGGCCTGCCAGTCGGCCCACAGGAAGTCGGCGTGCAACCCGGCACGCAGGTGGGCCCAGGGCAACACCTCGTCCTCCGTGCGGTGGCGGTGGACGTACCAGTCGAGCGACAGCCCCTCGGCGGCCATCGCCTGCTCCCAGCGGCCGAGGTCGAAGAACTCGCTCCACTCCTGGAACACGCCGCCGTCACGCCACACCCGCTCGATGACCCGGCCGATCCGCCGGTCACCGCGAGCGACGATGCCCTCGGCCAGCGTCGCAGCCGGGTCGTGCCACTTCAGCTGGACGCCCCGGCTGCGCCCGGCCGAATCGCGCAGCAGCTGGATCTTGCGGCGCAGCTCGGCGGTGGTGTTCTGCCCGAACCATTGGAAGGGGGTGTGCGCCTTGGGAACGAACCCACCGAGGCTGACGGTCACGCTGGCCCGGTTGGTGTACCGGCGCCCGATGGCGGCGACGTTGCGGGCCAGATCGGCGATGCCCAGCGTGTCGGCGTCGGTCTCGGTGGGCAGGCCGGTCAGGAAGTACAGCTTCATCCGGGTCCAGCCCTGGCCGTAGGCAGCGTCGACCGCCCCGTAGAGGTCGTCCTCGGAGATCAGCTTGTTCAGCACCTGGCGCAACCGCCACGTGCCGGCCTCGGGGGCGAAGGTCAGGCCGCTCCGCCGGGCGGCGCCCACCTGGCCGGCCAGCCCGACGGTGAAGGCATCGACGCGTAGCGACGGCAGGGCCACCGAGACCAGCTCGCTCGGCGGGCAGCCGGGCGGGTTGACAGCGGCGATCACCTCGCCGACGTCGCTGAAGTCGGCGGTGGACAGCGACGACAGGCTGACCTCGTCGTACCCGGTCCGGCGCAGCCCGTTGGCGATCATCGTGCGGACCTGCTCGGGCGGGCGCTCGCGCACCGGGCGGGTGACCATCCCAGCCTGGCAGAACCGGCAGCCGCGGGTGCAGCCACGGAAGACCTCGACGCTGAGCCGGTCGTGGACCACCTCGGTGAGCGGGGCCAGCGGGCGCTTGGGGTACGGCCAATCGGCCAGGTCGGCCACGGTGCGCTTGTCGACCACGGCCGGCACGTCGGCATGGCGCGGTTCGACCGCCACCAGCCGCGGCCCGTCGTACACCGCCCGGTACAGCGACGGCACGTACACACCGGGCACCTGGGCCAGGGCGCGCAGCACCCGCTGGCGGGATCCCGGGGTGCGCCCGTCGTGCTTCCACCGCGACACGACGGCGGTGATCTCCCCCACCACCTCCTCGCCGTCGCCGAGCACGGCCAGGTCGACGTACTCCGCCAGCGGCTCGGGGTTGAACGCGCAGTGCCCGCCGATGACCACCAGCGGATCGCCGTCGGCCCGCTCCTCGCTGCGCACCGGGACCCCGGCGAGGTCGACCATGTTCAGCACGTTGGTGTACACCAGCTCGGCCGACAGGTTGAAGGCGATCAGGTCGAACCCGGCGGCGGCCAGGTGGGAATCCACGCTGAACAGCGGCACGCCCCGCTGGCGCATCAGCAGCTCGAGGTCGCGCCACGGGGCATAGGCCCGCTCGGCGACGGCGTCGTCGCGCTCGTTCAACAGTTCGTAGAGGATCTGCAGCCCCTGGTTGGGCAAGCCGATTTCGTACGTATCGGGGTAGGCGAGCAGCCAGGCGACCTTCTCGGCACCGTGCCGAGGGGAAGCAGCGCCATCCTCACACCCGATGTAACGGGCCGGCTTCTGTACCCGTGCCAGGAGCGGTTCGACCCGGTCCCAGACAGCGATCATGATGTTCGCCCAAGTGTACTACGCCGGCACGCGTTGTCGCCGGACCGGGACGCTCAGCGGTAGCGGCGCATGTGCACGTTCTGCACCAGCCCGAGCAGGGCGTACAGGGCGAACAGGCCGGAACCGCCGTAGGAGACGAACGGGAGCGGCAGCCCGGTGACCGGCATGATGCCGATGGTCATGCCGATGTTCTGGAACACCTGCCACAGGATCATGGCGAAGGCTCCGGCGCAGATGTACGTGCCCAGGGTGTCGCGCGACAGCTGGGCGATGCGGAAGATCCGCAGCAGCATGAGGGCATACAGGCCGATCAGCACGGCCGAGCCGACCAGGCCGAACTGCTCGCCGACGGCCGAGAACGGGAAGTCGGCCCACTGCACGGGAATGTCGTTGCGCGAGTTGGTGATCGGACCCTGCAGCCAACCCTTGCCGAAGATCCCGCCGATGGCCACGGCGCGCGTCGAGTTGCGCACCTGCTGGCACAGGTCGTGCAACTGTCCCGGTTCGTTGCACCGGTCGCTGTTGACGAACACCGTGATCCGCAGCAGCTGGTAGGTGTTGACGATCCGGGCCACGACCGCGGCGGCCACGGTCATCAGCGACAGGGCGGTGATCAGGGCGATGTGCTTGAAGCGGGCCCCAGCCACCAGGAGCACACCCATGGCGATGGCCACCACGACCGACGCCGAGCCGAGGTCCGGCTGGATGATGATCAGCGCCGCGGGGATGCCGATCAGGATCAGCCCGCCACTGAACCGGGCGTAGGTGATCCGCTGGGTCCGCTCCTCGGCCAGGTAGCTGGCCAGGGCCAGGAGCACGGTGACCTTGGCGAACTCGGCCGGCTGGATCTTCAGCGGTCCGATGTCGAACCCCAACCGGGCCCCACCGCTGACCGCCCCGGCGACGATGACCAGCATCAGCAGCATGACCGTGGCGCCGTAGAACAGCGCGGCGCGCTCCCGCCAGTGCTCGTAGTCGACCCACATCACCACGATCATCAGCACCACCGCGCCGATCAGGAAGACCTCCTGGCGCTGGACGTACTGGTACGGGCTCTTGCCCTTGGTGTAGGAGGCCGAGTACACCGTGGCCAGACCGATGGCCGACAGCGCCGCCTGGGCGATGAGCAGCAGCCAGTCGATGTTGCGGCTCGGGGCGCTGGGGCTGCTGCGGATGTTGCCGAGACCGGAGTCCGGTCGGCGCTGGAGCAGGCTGGTCACGACGTCGATCCCCAGCCCTCAGTCACGCACGGTCAGCGCACCGGGGCGCAGGCAGGTGGCGTTGGGCAGAGCCCGCTGGGGGGCCGGGACGTCGGAGGTGACGTCGAGCGGGTTGCTGATCTGCACCGAGGACATGCCGGTGAGCCCGAAGATGGCCGCGTACATGCACTTGACCACCGGAGCGGCGGCCGCCGCGCCGTAGCCCGACTTCTCCAGGAAGGCCACCACGGCGTAGGGGTGCTTGGGATCGGAGACGAACGAGCCGAAGGCCGAGGAGTCGTTCCACGGCAGGCTGGCCGCGCCCTGCACGGTGCCGGTCTTGCCGTGCAGGCCGCCGACGCGGAACCCCTTGAACAGCGTCTCGCCGGTGGTGGCGTGCCCGTTGGCGCCGGGCCCGTAGATCACCCGGTGGGTGCCGTTCATGATCGGGTCGTAGACGTCCGGCGGCATGTTCAGCGTCTCGGCCACGGTGCCGCGGGTGTTGTCGAAGACCACGTGGCCGCGGCCCAGGTCGGCCACCGCGGCCGCCTTGTCCGGCACCCCGGGGGCGAAGATGCGCATGACCAGGGTGGGCTTCATCCGCTTGCCGGCGTTGCCCAGGGTGGCGTAGGCGTTGGCCAGCTGCAGCGGCGTGGCGGCCATCAGGCCCTGGCCGATGGCCACCTGGACGTTGTCACCCACCACCAGGCGGGGAACCTCGTTCTTGCCCAGCACCCCACGGGCGACGAGGTCCTTCTTGATCTGGTTGTCGGGGATCCGCCCCTGCCACTCGAACGGCAGCTCGATGCCGGTCTTGTTGCCGAACCCGAAGTGCTGGAGCTGCTGCTTGAGCAGGGTGTGCTCCGGGTTGAGGTTGTAGAAGTCCTCACCGAGGTTGTAGAAGAACGCGTCCGAGCTCACTGCCAGGGCGTCGTTGACCCGCAGCGGGCCGTACACGGTGGGCTTGTGCGTCGCCCTGCTGGTGGCGTTCTTGAACTCGCACTTGGCGCCCTGCTCGCAGGCGGTCACGTCGGCCGTGCGCAGCTTGTAGGTGCCCGTGTCGTTGTACCAGGTGGATGCGGTGATCAGACCGATGTCCAGCGCCGACCAGGCGACGAACGGCTTGATCGACGAGCCCAGGTTGTAGTTGCCCTGGACCGCCCGGTTGACCAGGGTCGACTTGTCCGGGTTGAGCTTGCCCCCCGTCTTGGGGTCTTTGGTCGGGAAGATCTGGGCCAGCTTCTCCGGCGAGACCCCACCGTTGAACCACCGGGCGTCGAAGGTCGGGTAGCTGGCCATGGCCACGATCTGGCCGTTGGTGTAGTTCTGCACGACCACCGCCCCGGCCGGGGCGGCGAACGACACGTACGGCGGGTAGTCGTAGGTCCGCCCGTCGATGCCCTTGTAGGTGTAGGTCCGGTGACCGGTCTTCTTGTCGTACGGGTTGGGCGGCGCCCCGCTGCGATCACCGGTGTACGGCAGGTTGCGGCGGATGCGCAGCTCGGTGTCCAGGGCCTGCTCGGCGTACTGCTGGAGCTGCATGTCGATGGTCAGCTGGACGTCGTTGCCGGCAACTGCGGGAACCTCCTCGATCACCTTGACGACGTTGCCGAGGGCGTCGACCTGCACGGTGCGCGAGCCGGGCGTGCCGCGCAGGACCTCCTCGAGGGACAGCTCGGCGCCGAACTGGCCGACCCGCTCGTCGGGGCTGTAGCCCTTGGCCGCGTAGGCCTTGGCGGTCACCTTGGTGATCGCCCCCATGAAGCCGACGATGTGGCTGGCGGTCGGGGCGAAGTAGTACACCCGACCCCAGTCCTGGCGGACGTCGACACCCGGGAAGTCCTCCTTGCGTTCGAGGACGTAGTTGATCCGCTCCTCGCTGACGTTCTCGATCAGCGGCAGCGGGACCAGGCGGGAGTACGGGCTCTGCGTCGTGCACTTCGGCACCGCCGGGCGCCCGTAGCACGGCTCGTAGCGCTGCTGGAGGGACATCTCGGTGACACCGAAGACCGGGGCCAGGCGCTTGAACAGCGTGTCCCGGTTGACCTTGCGGCGCAGGACGCCCCAGTCGACGGTCAGCGTCCGGGTGTGGCGGTTGTCGGCCAGCACCCGGCCCTTGGCGTCGAAGATCCGCCCCCGCTCCGGAGCCAGCCGCTCGGTCTTGGTGTGCGAGGAGTCGACCTTGGCGGCGTACTTGGCCTGCTCGAGGCCCTGCAGGAACCACAGCCTGGTCCCGATCAGCCCGAGCAGGACGAAGGAGACGGTGACCAGAATGCTCAACCGTGTCGTGCGCCCGTCGATGGCCATGCCTACCGTGCTCCCACTCGCCCGCGGTGACGTCGATCCATCCTGCCAGCCGTGCCGCTCACTCCGGCATCACCCGCCACTTCGGCCGGCGCAGGCCGGCCGCCCAGCGTGCCGGGGTGAAC
Source organism: Actinomycetes bacterium (assembly GCA_029782355.1). GTDB lineage: Bacteria > Actinomycetota > Acidimicrobiia > Acidimicrobiales > Ilumatobacteraceae > JAKOUY01. Next base: position 7,085 of record JAKOUY010000040.1, on the reverse strand, counting down.
AGTGGAGCCAGCAGGGCCAGGCAACCGGCGGCCACGACCACCAGGACCTTGACCATCCGCAGGCCCAGCCAGCCCTCCTGACCGGTCACGAGCATCAGCACCGGCACCGAGCCCTCGCCGGCCACGGCTCCCAGGGCGGCGAACCCGGCGATCATCCACCAGCGCGGCACCGGGCGGACCACCGACAGGTAGCCGGCCACGAAGCCACCGAGGCCGTAGGCCAGCGCCGTCTGCCCGAGCGGCTGGCCGCTGCTCAGGTCGTACATCATCCCGAGGACGAATCCGGCCAACGCTCCCCGCTCGGCGGTGCTGGCCGCCCCGGCGGCGACCACGAACGCCAGCGGCAGCTGGATGCGCACCCCGAACAGCGGGTGGGCGGCGCACACCGTGTTCTGCACCCCGAGCAGGATCAGCCCGAAGGCCACCAGCCGGGGGATCGGCCCCTGGACGAAGTGGCGCACCGATCACGTCCCGAGCGCGGCGGGGTTGGGGACGTAGAGGACCACCGCCACGAAGCGCAGCTGGGTCAGCTTGGCCGACGGGGTGACCTCGATGATCGGCGGTCCGCCGCCGGTCTCCCGCTGGACCCGGCTGACCGTACCGATCAGCAGGTTCGGCGGCGCCAGGCTGGACGCCCCACCGGAGGTCTGCACCAGGGCGCCGACGCGCAGGATCCGCGACGTGGCCGTGTCGTCGATGAACGACAGGCGCAGCGGCTTGCCCAGGGTCTGACCGCGGATCGAGCCGGTCTCGCGGACCACCTCGGGACCGCCGGGCGCGTCGGTGGTCAGCGGGGCGGTCCCGCCTGGTGGCACGGCGGTGGCCGGGACCACGGGCGGCACGGCTGCGACTCCACTGCCCGGCACGGGCGGATCGCTGTTCATCGTGACCAACGTGCCCGGCGATGGCGTATCGAGCGAGGTGCCAGGAGTGGAGGTGATCGTGCCCGGTGCGCCGGCCCCGGACCCGGGCGTTCCCGTGCCGGGTGTTCCGGTCCCGACCGGACCGCTGCCGGGCACACCGGTCCCCGGCGGCGGGAGGGTGTCGAGCGCCGGGCCCGGCTGGGTGGCCGAGCGCATCAGCGCCTGGGCACCGACGGCGAAGTCCGGGTCGGTGACCAGCAGGACGATGCTGGTGGTCTCCTTGACGGTGCGGATCCGCCCGACCAGGCCCTCGACGGTCATGACCATCATCCCCGGTTGCAGACCGCCGTTGGCGCCCAGGTTGATCTCGACGGTGTTCTGGAAGTTGGTCGGGGCATCGCCGATGACCTCGGCCAGGCGGACCCGGTACTTGTTCGGCAGGCTGAGACCGGACAGGCGCTCGAGCTCCTGCCAGCGCAGCTCGGCGGCGACGGCCTCCACCGTCGCCCCGCGCTGGTAGCCGATCTGGTCGCGCAGCTCGGCGTTCTGCCGGCGCAGGTCGTCGGCGTGGACCACGCCGTCCCACAGCCGCTCGACCGGACGGGCGACGACCCGGGCAGCGGTCTCGAACGGGTGCAGCAGCACGGCGAACGCCCGGCGGACCTTGGAGATCTGGGCGTTGTCGTTGCGGTCGAGGGTGATCAGCAGCAGGCAGGTGAGGGCGAGCAGTATGGCGATCCGGCGACGGCTGAAGGAGGAGAGCATCGGCTCACGCCACGGTCAGTCGTCGCCGCCGAGCGACATCAGCCCGCGCATCGCGTCGATGTTCTCCAGCGCCCGACCCGACCCGATGACCACGCTGAGCAGCGGCTCGGGAGCGACGTTGATGGGCATGCCCGTCTCGTGCCCCATGCGCCGTTCCAGACCGGCCAGCAACGCCCCGCCGCCCGTCAGCATGATCCCCTGGTGCATGATGTCGGCCGCCAGCTCCGGCGGGGTCTTGTCCAGGGTGGTCTTCACCGAGTCGACGATGGCCGAGACCGGCTCGGCCAGGGCCTCGCGGACCTGCTCGGTGGTCAGCGGCACGGTGCGCGGCAGGCCGCTGATCAGGTCGCGGCCGCGGACGTCGGCGGTCAGCTCCTCGTCGAGCGGCCAGGCCGAGCCCATGTGGATCTTGATCTCCTCGGCGGTGCGATCGCCGATCGCCAAGGAGAACTCCTTCTTGACGTACTGGGTGATGGCTTCGTCGAGCTCGTCGCCGGCGACGCGCACCGACTGGGCGGTGACGATGCCGCCGAGGCTGATCACGGCCACCTCGGTGGTCCCCCCGCCGATGTCGACGATCATGTTCCCGCTGGGTTCGTGGACCGGCATGTCGCTGCCGATGGCCGCGGCCATCGGTTCTTCGATGATGTGCACCGGCTTGCGCGCCCCGGCGTACTCGGCGGCGTCCTGCACGGCCCGCTGCTCGACGCCGGTGATGCCCGATGGCACGCAGATCACCATTCGCGGCTTGCTCCACCGGCTGGCGTGGACCTTCTGGATGAAGAAGCGCAGCATCTTCTCGCAGACCTCGAAGTCGGCGATGACCCCGTCCTTCAGCGGCCGGATGGTCTTGATCCGCCCGGGCGTGCGGCCCATCATCCGCTTGGCTTCCAGCCCCACCGCCACCGGTCGCCCGTCGGTGATGTCGATGGCCACCACGGACGGCTCGTTGAGCACCACACCCTGACCGCGGGCGTAGATCAGGGTGTTCGCCGTCCCCAGGTCGATCGCCAGGTCGCGACCGAGAGCCAACGGGTTCGTGCGCGCCATCGGATCGAGTGTAGCCCTGCGCCAGATTGTTACAGGTTCGGGAAGAAGATGCCGATCTCCCGCTCGGCGGAGGCCAGCGAGTCACTGCCGTGGACGAGATTCTCGGTGAACAGGATGCCCAGATCACCACGAATCGTGCCCGGCGCGGCCTTGCGCGGGTTGGTCGCCCCCATCAGGCTGCGGACCACCTCCCAGGTGTCCTCCGGGCCCTCGATCACCAGGGCCACGACCGGACCGCGGCTCATGAACTCGACCAGATCGGCGTAGAACGGCTTGCCGACGTGCTCCTCGTAGTGCTTGGCCAGGGTGGCCTCGTCCAGCTGGCGCAGGTCCATCGCCACGATGGTGAGGTTCTTGGCCTCGAACCGGCGGATCACCTCGCCGATCAGCTTGCGCTCCACGGCGTCGGGCTTCAACAGGACCAGGGTGCGATCAGACATGGCGTCGCAGGCTACCGCTCGGCTCCGGCGGCCAGCACGGCGGTCAACGCCTCGACCACGCGGTGAGGATCGCCGGCGGGGACGAAGAAGAAGTTGTTCAGGTAGCGGCTGAACCGCCGGGCCTCGAGGTCCTCGAGGCGCTGGTGGGCGTCGGCGGAGAAGTCCGCCGTGCCGATCACTCGACGTCCCGCCGGATCCACCACCCACCCCTCGTACCCCAGTCCCTCCAGACGGGCGAAGACCTCGGCGATCGGGAAGGCGTGGTGACGAGCCTCGATCTCCACGAGCAGCAGCGGCGACTGGCTGGCCAGCGTGGCGACCGCCCCGGCGATGACGTCGAGCTCGTGACCCTCCACGTCGATCTTGATCAGGGCGATCGGGCCGATGCCCAGTGCGGCGACCTGACGGTCGAGTGTGTCGAGGCGGACGGTCACCTCGTCGGCGCCGGTCTGGTGGGTCTCCACGTGGCGGTTGAGCGTGGCCCGGGTGTGCACCGGGCGTCCGTCGATGTACGGGACCCGCAGCGTGGCCCGGCCCGGCGCCCCCGACAGGGCCACCTCGACCACGTGGGACCGGCGGAACCGGCGGCGCAGCATCGCGGCGAGGTGCGGCACCGGCTCGAACAGGTACAGCCGGTCGGCCCGGACCACGTCCTCCAGCGCCACCGAGTACTGCCCGGTGTTGGCCCCGACGTCGAGCACCGCACCGTCCAGGTCGAGGGTGCGCAGCAGGCGCAGCTCGACGTCGATCGGTGCGTCGTCTCCGAGCGGCATGGCGTCGATCCGGTGCCGCAGCCACCGCTTCTGCAGGGCGCTGGCAGCCGGCAGCTGCAGGACCCGCCGCCGGAGGTTCCGCACTGCGCCACCCATCACGCCCCCGTCAGAGCACCCGGCGGAGGTACGGGCGGGCCGCGCCGACGACGTACAAGGACCCGGTGACCAGCACGGCGTCGTCGGTTCCGGCCAGTGCCACGGCGCGGTCGCAGGCCCGCTCGACCGAGCCGCCGTCGATCACCTGGCCGGCACCGACGGCGTGCGCCGCGGCGGCCATCTCGGCCGACGGGCGACCGCGCGGCGTCGGGGCGGTGCAGGTGACCACCACGTCGAACTCGTCGGCGCGCAGTGCCGAGAGCATCTCCACCGGGTCCCGGCTGGTCAGCCCGCCGACGACGAGGATCCGTCGGCCGGCCGGGTCGAAGTCGTCGAAGAAGACCTCGGCGCAGCTGTCGGCCCCGGCCGGGTTGTGTGCCCCGTCGACGATCACCAGCGGCTGGTGGCCGAGGACCTCGAATCGCCCGGGCATGGTGACCGCGGCGAAGGCCTCGTCGATCACCTGGCGGCTCAGCGGCGCGGCGAAGAACGCCTCCACGGCGGTCAACGCCACCGCGGCGTTGTCGCCCTGATGCCGGCCGTGCAGCGGCAGGAACAGGTCGTGGTAGATGCTGGTCGGCGTGCGCAGGTCGAGCTGGCGACCACCGAGGGCCAGCTGGTTGTCGGCGACGTCGAAGTCCAGGCCGCGGACCAGCTCGCTGGCCCCGCCGGCGCTGCGGAAGATGGCCACCAGGTCCGGGTCGGTCTCCCCCACCACGACGGCGCTCCCCGCCTTGATGATCCCGGCCTTCTCCCGGGCGACGTCCGCCTTGGTCGGTCCGGCCAACTCGTTGTGGTCCATCTCGATGTTGGTGATCACCGCCACCTGGGCGTCGACCACGTTGGTGGCATCCCATCGCCCGAGCAGCCCGACCTCGATGACCATCACGTCGACGGCGACGTCGGCGAACCAGCGGAACGCCGCGGCGGTCACCGCCTCGAAGTACGTCGGGCGGATGCCGGTGATCGCCTCCAGGTCGGCGACGGCGGCGATCTGCTCGGCGAAGTCCTCGTCGCCGATCGGTTCGGCGTTGCGCGTGATCCGCTCGTTGATCCGCTCCAGATGGGGACTGCCGTAGGTGCCCACGGTCAGCCCCCGGGCCATGAGCAGGCGGGTGATGATCTGGGTGGTCGAGCCCTTGCCGTTCGTCCCGGTGACATGGATGACCGGCGCGGCGTGCTGTGGCTGGCCGGCGACGTCGAGCAGCCCCTCGATCCGGGTCAGCGACGGCGAGGTCAGCCGGCCGGTGTTCTCGTAGTTGGAGTGCTCGTCGAGGTACGCGAGCGCGGCAGCGATCTCCATCCGGGTGCGGGTTCGGGGGTCAGCTGGCCTGGCGGCGCTGGCGCTTGGCGGTCGGCTCGCGCGGCACCAGGGCCGGCGCGGCCTTGGCCCGCACGGTCTCGCCGTCGATCACCACCCGGGCCACGTCGCCCCGACCGGGCACCTCGTACATCGTGTTCAGCAGCACCTCTTCGAGGATCGCCCGCAGGCCGCGCGCGCCGGTGGCCCGCAGCAGGGCCTGGTCGGCGATCGCCTCCAGCGCGTCGCGGGTCAGTTCGAGATCGACGTCCTCGAACTCGAACACCTTGCGGTACTGCTTGACCAGCGAGTTCTTCGGCTCGACGAGGATCTTGATCAGCGCCTCGCGATCCAGGCTGCGAACGGCGCCGAACATGGGCAGGCGGCCGACGAACTCGGGGATCAGCCCGAACTTCAACAGGTCCTCGGGCAGCACCTGGGCGAACAGCTCGCCCGGGTCCTTGTCCTGCTTGCTGCGGACCGTCCCGTGGAACCCGACGCCCCGATGTCCGATGCGGTGCTCGATGATCTGCTCCAGGCCGGCGAACGCCCCACCGCAGATGAACAGCACGTTGGTGGTGTCGATCTGGATGAACTCCTGATGGGGGTGCTTGCGCCCGCCCTGCGGCGGGACCGAGGCGACCGTGCCCTCGAGGATCTTCAGCAGGGCCTGCTGGACGCCCTCGCCGCTGACGTCGCGGGTGATCGACGGGTTCTCGCTCTTGCGGGCGATCTTGTCGATCTCGTCGATGTAGATGATGCCGGTCTCGGCCTTCTTCACGTCGAAGTCGGCGGCCTGGATGAGCTTCAGGAGGATGTTCTCCACGTCCTCGCCCACATAGCCGGCCTCGGTGAGGGCGGTGGCGTCGGCCACGGCGAACGGCACGTTCAGCAGGCGGGCCAGCGTCTGGGCCAGGTGGGTCTTGCCGCAACCAGTGGGGCCGAGCAGCAGGATGTTGCTCTTCTGCAGTTCCACCTCGTCGCGCCGGCCCACGCCGGCGGACTGCTGGTACTGGATGCGCCGGTACTGGTTGTAGACGGCGACCGAGAGGATCTTCTTGGCCTCGTCCTGGCCGACCACGTAGTCGTCGAGGAAGGTGCGGATCTCGCGGGGCGTGGGCAGTTCGTCGAAACGCAGCTCACCGGTGTCGGTGAGCTCCTCTTCGATGATCTCGTTGCAGAGATCGATGCACTCGTCGCAGATGTAGACCCCCGGGCCGGCGATGAGCTTCTTCACCTGCTTCTGCGACTTGCCGCAGAACGAACACTTCAGGAGCTCCTGGGTGTCGCCGAATTTCGCCACTGCACGTCCCCTTCCGGATCTTCCGGTGATCTCGTTACGCCGCCGCGACCGCGGTGTCAGCGGATGGGACCGGTGCGGTCCACCGCCTCACGCGACGAGATGACATCGTCGATGATGCCATACGCGAGGGCCTCGGATGCTTCCATCACGAAGTCGCGGTCGGTGTCGGTGTGGATCCGGTCGATCGGTTGGCCGGTGTGGTTGGCCAGGATCTCCTCCAGGAGGTCGCGCATGCGCAGGATCTCCTTGGCGGCCAGTTCGAGGTCGGTGACCTGGCCGTAGCCCACCTGGCCGTACGGCTGGTGGAGGAGGATGCGGCTGTGCGGCAGGGCCAGGCGCTTGCCCTTCGTGCCGGCCGCCAGCAGTACGGCGGCGGCCGATGCGGCCTGGCCGAGGCAGATGGTGGCGATGTCGTTCTTGACGAACTGCATCGTGTCGTAGATGGCGAACATCGCCGAGATGTCGCCGCCAGGGCTGTTGATGTAGATCGAGATG
>JAKOUY010000021.1 GCA_029782355.1 Actinomycetes bacterium | reverse complement strand
TGAGCTGATCGCCGCCCTGCGCGGCTGAGACAGCCCCATCGCGCGGCTCCGCCCCACCCGTCGTGGTGCCCCCGTCCTGCCCCCCGGACTGTGGCACCGCCGCGTCCCGGGCCACCGTCCTGCCCCCCGGACGGTGGCACCGCCGCGTCACGGGCCACCGTCCCGCCCCCCGGACGGTGGCACCGCCGCGTCACGGGCCGTGGTAGCGCACGGTGACGTCGCCGGTGTCGGTGGTGGCGTGGATCGTCGAGCTGCTCGCGGTGTCGACGTGCACGGTGTTGACCACGTCGCCGATGTCGGTCGACAGCGCCACGGCGTAGGCCCGCGGTCCGTCGGGCAGCTCGACGAGGAGATCGCCGATGTCGCTGCGCAGGATCACCTGCCGCGGCTCGCCGTCGAGTCGCAGGAAGACGTCGCCGGTGTTGGTGGTGGCACGCACCTCGGGGGGCCGCCCGCCGTCGACGCGCACGTCGCCGACGTCGGTGCGGACGTCGAGCGGACCGTCGATGCCCTGGACGACGATGTCGCCCGTCTCGCTCCGCAGCGTTGCCGACACGGACGGCGGCACCTCGACCTCGTAGCTCGCCGAGCACCACGGCAGGCTGATCGCCCGGCACCGCGATCGCAGGGTCAGCGTCCCGCCGACGAGAGCCTGGGTGACCTCGGGGCGGCGCAATCCCTCGTCAATGCGAACTCGGACCCGGATGGTCGGCCCGGTGGCGGGAACGACGTGGATCGAGCCGGCATCGCCGTCGACCGACAGGGCGCGCACGGCAGACGCGTCGTAGCGGGTCTCGACCACCGACGTGCGGTGGGCCGTCAACCCCAGCGTGTACAGGCCACCCCAGCCGGCGGAGAGGACCGCCAGCGCGGCCCCGCTGACGACCCAGCCCCGCTGGTGGCGCAGCCGTCGAGCAGATGTTTCGATCGTCACGGTCATCCCTTCAGCCAGTGCAGGACGGCGAGAACCCGGCGGTGGTCGTCGTCGGCGGGGGCCAGGCCGAGCTTGAGGAAGATGTTCCCGACGTGCTTCTCGACCGCCTTGTCGCTGACCACCAGGTGGCGGGCGATGGCCGGATTGGAGCGCCCCTCGGCCATCAGGGTCAGCACCTCGCGCTCCCGCGGGGTCAGGTCGCCGAGCGGATCGCGGCGGCGCGATCGGGCGAGCAGCTGGGCGACCACCTCGGGGTCCAGCGCCGTACCCCCAGCGCCGACGCGGCGGACGGCGGTCAGGAACTCGGCGACGTCGGCGATGCGGTCCTTCAACAGGTATCCGAGCCCCGCTGTTCCGGCCGCGAGCAGCTCGGTGGCGTAGCGCTCCTCGACGTACTGGGACAGCACCAGAATGCCCACCTCGGGCCACTCGGCGCGGATCCGCAGTGCGGCGCGCAGGCCGTCGTCGGTGTGCGTCGGGGGCATGCGCACGTCGATCACGGACAGATCGGGACGGTGGCGACCGACGACCGTCAGGAGATCGTCGGCATCGCCGACGGTGGCGACGACGTCCTCGCCGGCATCCACCAGGATCCGGGTCAACCCGACGCGCAGCAAGACGCTGTCCTCGGCGATCACGATCCGCACGGGAGCTCCACACCGATGATCGTCGGACCGCCCGGCGGACTGAGCACGTGCATCGTCCCGTGCAGGCCGGTGATCCGGTCGCGCAGGCCCTGCAGCCCGGTTCCGCGCGCGGGGTCGGCACCACCGACGCCGTCGTCGCGCACCTCGACGACCAGGTGGTCGCCGGAGCGGGCCACCGTCACGGTGGCTGCGGTCGCATGGGCGTGGGTGGCGACGTTGGTCAGGGCCTCGGAGATCACGAAGTAGGCGGCGCTCTCCACGGCACTGGGCAGGCGCTTCTCGAGGCGCACGTCGAGCGAGACCGGCACGGGGCAGCGGGCCACGACGGCCGAGAGCGCGGCATCCAAGCCGCGATCCTCGAGGATGACCGGGTGGATGCCGCGCACCAGGTCGCGGATCTCCCGCAGCGCACCCTTGGCCTCGTCGTGGGCCGCGACGACCAGCTCGCGGGCGCCGTCCGGATCACGTTCGAGGTGCTCCCGAGCCGCTCCGAGGTTGGCGGCCAGGGCGACGAGGCGCTGCTGGGCACCGTCGTGGAGATCGCGCTCGATCCGTCGGCGCTCGGCCTCGGCCGCGTCGACGGCGGCAACGCGGGTCGACTCGGCTCGGGCAACCAGCTCGGTCAGGTCGGAGGCCCCGGGTCCGAGCAGGCCGCGAGCCATGGCCGACAGGCCGCGGGCCATCGCCACCGTCAGCCACGGTGCGATCACGACCAGGCCGACGACGCCGACGAGCGCCAGCCCCCACGGGGTCGCGCCGGAGGCGTCGAACAGCCAGAAGTGGGCGGTTCGCCCGGGGAAGGCGGCGATCGCCAGGGGCAGCGCGGTGAGGGCCAGGCTGCCGGCCCACGCACCCACGGCCAGGCTGTATGCGGCGGTGGCCGGGAACATCAGGGCGGCGGCGTAGGCGATCTCCCGCCAGCGTGGACGGCTGCTCACCTGTTCGCGGATCCGGCCCAGCCAGCGGTTGGAACGCAGCGGTGGGACCGGATCGTCGATCGCCCGGCCGTCGATCACCTCGACCCGGCGCCGCTCGACGTTGGCCAGGTGGTGGGTGAGCGACATCGTCCAGGCGGCCACGGGCACGCCGAGCAGCGCCACGGCCAGCAGGGAGACGGCGATCGACAGCCCGGTGACGACCAAGCAGAAGCCGACCACCCCGATCGGCAGGCTCCACGTGACGTGAGCGGCGGCGCGGCCCAATCGACCGTCGCGCCATGGCGCCAGCAGGCGGCCGATCGACTCACGCATCGTCGTCATCTTCGCATCGGGCCCGGACGGGTCGGGGTGCCTCGCCGCGAGCCATGGCGACCGAGATGGCCACCATCGCCGCGCCGGTGACCCCGCCCGGACTGGCCAGGTCGAGCAGCCCCCACAGGATTGCCGTACGCATGACCGTCACGGTACGGATCGAGGCCGGGCGCGTCGATGGGGCCAACCGGTGTCGGTGTGGTGGGGTGCACCCGACCATGGCGCGCCTATCGTCCCCGCCATGTGCCGCAACATCCGCACCTTGCACAACTTCCAACCTCCGGCGACGGCGGAGGAGATCCACGCCGCGGCGCTGCAGTACGTCCGCAAGGTGTCCGGGGCCACTCGTCCGGCCCAGTCCAACCAAGCCGTCTTCGACCGAGCCGTCGAGGACGTGGCCGCGGTCACCGCCCGCCTGCTCGACCAGCTGGTCACCCACGCTCCACCGAAGGATCGAGCGGTGGAGGCCGCCAAGGCCACCGTCCGCGCTGCCAAGCGCTACGGCCCCCGCCCGACACCCTGACCCGCCCCGCCCCGGCCTCACACGCCCGCCCCGCCCCGGCTCCCGCCCCGCCCCGCCCCGGCCGAACCCGCCCCGCCCTCGGCTCCCGCCCCGCCCCGGCCGGAGCTGTTCAGCGAATGTCGGCGTTATGCCGACATTCGCTGAACACGTCGGGGGATCCGCTGGGCGCGGGTCGCTGGGGATCGGCTGGGGGGTCCGCTGGGCGCGGGTCGCTGGGGATCGGCTGGGGGGTCCGCTGGGTGCGGGTCGCTGGGGATCGGCGGGGGGTCCGCTGGGTGCGGGTCGCTGGGTGCGGGTCGCTGGGTGCGGGTCGCTGGGGGCCGCTGCGGACCGGCTGGGGGCGGTGTGGCTCAGGGGGTGGGGGGTGCGGGGGGAGTGGGCTCCGGGCACGAGTCGGGGATCACGGCCACCGGACAGTGGGCGTGATCGGCGACGTGGCGGCTGGTGGTCCCGAGCAGGCGGTCGAGGGCGTTGTGGCCCCGGCGACCGACCACCAGGAGCCGGGCGGTCTTGCTGAGGTCCTCGAGGACGAGGTCGGCGGCGCCGACCTCGGTACGGCCGTTGACCACGCACCCGGCAGCGACCGCCGCGTCGATCTCGGCCGCGCAGGCCTCCATCGTCTCCGACAGCCACTGGGTGGCGGCTTGGGCCAGGTCGGCGTCCGCCGGATAGGCGACGCCCAGGCCGCCGGCGTCGAACAGCAGGGGGCGCTGCCAGCAGGCCACCAGCTGAACCTCGCACGGCGCCTTGGCGGCCGCGTACAGCGCCCACCGCAGGGCATGGCGGCTGCATTCCGAGCCATCGACGCCGACGACCATGATGCCGAGGCCGGCGTTGACGGTGGTGGTGTTCGTGCTGGTGTCGTTGGCAGTCATGGCCCCTCCCGGGCCCATTGTGCGCCAGCCACCGGAGCTGCGCCAGTGTCCAACGGCCCCCGGATAGCCTCGTCGGTGCGGGCCCGGGCGCCTGCGCACAAAGGAGCTGTCATGATGGCTGCAATGGGAGTCGGCGGGATCGTCGGCCTGGTCGTGGTCGCCCTCGTGGTGCTCGCCGCGCTCACCGGCCTCCGCCAGGTGAACCAGGGCACGGTCGCGGTCACCACCGTCTTCGGCAAGTACCGCAGGATCCTGCGACCCGGACTGAACGTGGTCACCCCGTTCGTCGAGAAGATCTTCCGGCGCATCAGCGTGCAGAACAAGGCCATCGAGTTGCAGTTCCAGGCGATCACGCAGGACCAGGCCAACGTGTACTTCACGGCGATGATGGTCTACGGGGCGATCAGCGAGAACGAGGACACGATCAAGAACATCGCCTTCAAGTTCGTCAGCGAGAAGGACTTCCTCACTGCGCTGGTTCGCAGCGTCGAGGGCAGCACCCGCGGGTTCGTCGCCACCAAGAAGCAAGCCGAGATCCTCGGGTTGCGCGGCGAGATCGTCGCCGAGGTCAAGGAGAACCTCGATCACGTCATCGAGACCTGGGGCTATCACCTGATCGATCTCCAGCTCAACGACATCACCTTCGATCAGGCGATCACGACGTCCATGGCCCAGGTCGTGGCCAGCAACAACCTCAAGGCGGCGGCAACCAACGAGGGCGATGCCCTGCTGATCAAGCGGACCAAGGAGGCCGAGGCGGCCGGCACGGCGGTGCGCATCGAGGCCGAAGCCGAGCGGACGGCCAGCCAGCTGCGCGGCCAGGGCGTGGCCCTGTTCCGCGAGGAGGTCGCCCGCGGCCTGGCCCAGGCGGCCCGGGAGATGGAGACGCAGAACGTCGACGCCTCGCTGATCCTGTTCAGCATGTGGACCGAGAGCATCCGGCACATGGCCGAGAACGGCAAGGGCAACGTGATGTTCCTCGACGGTTCGCCCGAGGGCATGCAGAAGCAGCTGCGCGACCTGATGGCCCTGGAGACCCTGCAGACCACCATGGGCGCGGCGCTGCCCAAGCCGAAGGGCCCTGCCCAGGGGTGACCCGCCGCTCCCCGTAGGATGGGAGCCGCTATGTCACTCACCACCACCCTGCCGGCTCGCTGGTATACCGACCCAGGGGTGTTCGAGCGTGAGCGCGGGCCGATCTTCGGCTCGAGCTGGATCCACGTCGCGTACGAGTTCCAGCTGCGCAACCCCGGTGACTACGTCACCGAGAACCTGGCCGGTTGGCCGATCTTCATCCGTCGTGGTGATGATGGTCAGCTCCGCGGGTTCTACAACCTGTGTCCTCATCGCGCAGGTCCCATCGTGTGGGAGGGCAGCGGTTGCCGTCCCAACATGGTGTGCCGGTACCACGGCTGGGCCTTCAACACCGATGGCACGTTGCGTAACGCTCGCGATTTCGGCTGCCCTGCTCCCGACAACATGGACCTCACCCCCATCCAGGTGGGGTCGTTCCGGGGCATGGTCTTTGCCTGCCTGAGCCCGTCCACCGCCCCACTGCATGACTGGCTCGGGGGATTTCCCGCCGAGATCGAGCAGTACCCGATCGAGTCGTACACCTTCCACAGCAAGTCCGTGCGCAACGTGGCCTGCAACTGGAAGACGTACGGCGACAACTTCCTCGAGGGGTACCACCTGCCCACCGTGCACCCGGCGATGAGCCGGGATGCCGATGCGCTGCACTACGAGGTGGTCTTCAAGGGCGACGATCGCTGGAACATCCACGTGATGCCGCCACGCGACGACAGCACCTTCGGGGTGTTCGGCTACTTCTGGCCGACGTACGCCTTCGACATCTTCCCGGGCGGCTTCGCCGTGGAGCGCTGGCTGCCTCGTGGCCACAGCCACACCGAGCTGATCTTCGAGTACTTCTTCGCTGACGACGCCGTCAACGTGGAGGAGACGGTGAAGTTCAGTGAGGAGGTCGCCGACGAGGACGCCCGGGTGTGCGAGCACGTCCAACGCAACCTCGATGCCGGCTCCTACGACACCGGTGTGCTCAGCCCGAAGTGGGAGCACGGCTTGGAGGTCTTCCACCGCCTCGTCCGCGACGCCGTGGGCGAGCTGGACTGACCCACCCGGTCACTCGGCCGGCCGGTCGGCTCCGTCGATCGGCTGGCCGGCCAACCACACCCGATCCACCCGCCAGTCGTCGGTCCAGGCGACGAGGTGGGCTCGCGCCCCCGCACCGAGCCGGCCGAGGTCCGTCCGGCCCAGCGCCGACGCCGGCGTGGCACTGGCCGCATTGACCACGGCGACGGGATCGAGACCCAGCCCGATCAGGTTGCCCACCGCCCGATCGAGGGTGGCCACGGCCCCGGCCAGCGTGCCGTCGGTCAGCCGTGGTGGGACGCCCGCCGGGTCGGCTCTGCTCGGCTGGCCGGTGCAGACCGTGTCGCTCACCAGGGCGATGCGGCCGGGGGCGGCGGCGAAGGCCAGCCGCAGGGCGTCGGCGGCGACGTGGTGCAGGTCGGCGATCAGGCCGAGGGTCAACCGGCTGTCGACCAAAGCTCGGCCGACGACGCCGGGATCGCGGTGGTGGAGTGGGCGCTGGGCGTTGAACAGGTGGGTGACCATGGTGGCGCCGGCGTCGGCCGCCTCGGCGACCTGCCCGGCCGTGGCGTCGCTGTGCCCGATCGCAGCGACCACCCCGGCCCGCCGCAGGGCACCGATCGCCTCGAGCGCGCCGGGGAGCTCGGGGGCGATGGTCACGATGGCCAGGTCGTCACGCCGTACCGGGTCGACCAGGCGGGCCACCGACTCGGCCGTCGGCTCGGTCAGCCACGCCGGCGGGTGGGCGCCGCGCCGCGCCATGGACAGGAACGGCCCCTCCAGGTGGGCGCCGAGGATCTCGGCTGCGCCGGCCGTTGGACGCGACCGCTGGCGACCGACTCGAGCGGCGAAGCCGACCAGTTCGCCCAGGGGGGCGGTGATCGCCGTCGGGCAGTAGGCGCTGACACCGTGGCGAGCCAGCTCCCGGCCGAGCGCGACGAAGTCCTCCGGGCCGGCCCGCACCAGGTCGATCGGACCGAGCCCGTTGACCTGCAGGTCGACGAGACCGGCGGTCAAGGTCGCCACGGAGGCGCGCCGGTGGCCGGCGTGGCGTGGCTCGACGGCGACGATGCGCTCCCCGTCCACCGTGACCGTGACGTGATCGACGAGGAGGCGGCCGACCACCGCCCGGTCGGCATCGATGGTCCACGTCATGGCCCGACTGTAGTGGACCAACTTGATATAACATCCTGTCGTCATTAGGGTAGGGATGCCGCAGGCATGCGGCGTCCACTCAAGGGGAGAGAACATGACCAAGATCCGTCGAGGACGGGCGCTCGCCGCCGGGTTCCTCGTTGCCGGTCTCGCGCTGTCCGGTGGGGTCGCCTCGGCGACGACACCGCCGGCCGGTGGGGAGAACGTGAAGATTTCGTTCCTGACGCACTGGGGCCCCGACACCGTGGCCCTGCTGCAGTCGGCCGTCGACGCCTATCACCAGGACCACCCGAACGTCACCGTCGAGATCAAGGCGGTTCCGTTCGGCGACCTGCTGACCACCGTGCGCGCCCAGGCCGGTGGGTCGGCGGCCCCGACGATCGCCGGGATCTACGACCTGTGGTTGCCCGAGTTGGTGCGCGACGGCGTCGTCGCCCCAGCGCCGGACGCCGTCAGTCAGGACGTCGGGTCCAACTGGGGTGCCAGCACCGCCAGCGCGGCGACGGTGGCCGGCACGGTCTACGGCGTGCCCAACGAGATCGACCTGTACGCCCTGAACTACAACAAGAAGCTGTTCGCCGACGCCGGGATCACCGCCCCGCCGGCCACCTGGGACGAGCTGTTGGCCGACGCCCAGAAGCTGACCAAGCGCGACGGTGACACCATCTCCCAGCAGGGCTTCGGGCTGATCAACTCGTGGGCGGCGGGGGTCGTCCACCCCTTCGCCTCGCTGCTGGCCTCGAACGGCGGGTCGCTGATCACCGACGGCAAGCCGACCCTCGACTCCAAGCAGGCCACCGAGACCTTCGCCCTGTACGAGAACCTGGTGAAGGGCGTCAAGGTGACCGACCCCACGATGGGGACGGCCGATGCCAACACCGCCGGCCCGTTCCTCGACAACTTCGTCTCGGGCAAGACCGCCATGATCATCATGGCCAACTGGTGGGAGTCGGCGCTGAAGTCGGGCATGGGTGACCAGGCCTTCGCCGACATCGCCACCGCTCCGATCCCCGTCGGCCCGAGCGGCGACGGCCCGCACTCGATCTCCTACTCGTGGATGACGGTCGTCAGCGCCAAGGCCAGCGCTGCCGAGCAGGCCGCGGCGTGGGACTTCCTGTCGTGGCTCAACGGACCGACCTCGGGCAAGTCCGGGGCCTCGGCCATGGCCGACATCCTCCAGTCGATGGGCATCCTGCCCTCGCGGACCTCGGACATCGCCGCCTACACCGACCGCCTGAACCGGCCGTTCATGGAGGGCTACGTCGCCCAGCTGGCGAACGCCAAGCCGTTCCCGATCGTGGTCGGCGGCCAGGAGTTCACCGAGGCGCTGCAGAAGCAGATCGAGTCGATCGAGTTCGGACAGGCCTCGGCCGCCGACGCCCAGAAGACGGCTCAGGCGGACGCCGAGTCGATCCTCGCCAAGGCCGGCGGCGCCACCGCCGGCACCACCGCCGGAACCTCCGGCGGCTGACCCTCCCCGGGGAACGGGACCGGCGACCGTCCGCGACGGCGCCGGTCCCGTTCGGGGATGATTCGCCCATGCCTTCGCGTCAGGCCCGCCTCGATCGCCACCGTGGCTGGACCGCCGCCTTCCTGCTGCCCAGCGTCGGGCTGCTGGCCGTGTTCGTGGTGGTGCCGATCGGGTTGACGATCTGGCTCTCGCTGCACACCTGGTCGACCCAGACGCCGTTCTCCAGCGCCGTCTACCGTGGGCTGGGCAACTTCCGTGAGCTGCTGGCCGACGGGCCCGTGGGTCGCGACTTCCGCCAGGCGCTGCGCAACACCTTCGTCTACGCCGGCCTGTCGATCGCCGCCATCCTGCCCTTGTCGCTGGCGTTCGGCCTGTTCATCCACCGCGTCGCGATCCGCGGAACCGGTGTGCTGCGCGCCCTGCTGTTCAGCACGTACATGGTCCCGACGATCGCCGTGGCCATCGTCTGGTCGAAGCTCTACTCGCCTAGCGAGGGGCCGTTCAACCAGATCCTCGGGTGGGTCGGTGTCAGCCGCCAGCCGTGGTTGTCCTCACCCGACACCGCCCTGCGCTCGCTGGTGCTGCTGAACGTCTGGCAACAGGTCGGCTACTTCACCGTGCTGGTGGTGGCCGGCCTGACCCAGATCCCCGACAGCGTGTACGAGGCCGCCGCGCTGGACGGGGCCCGGGGACCGAGGCTGCTGGCCCGCATCACCCTGCCGCTCCTGCGCCGAACGCTGCTGTTCAACGTGGTCATCGCCCTGATCAACGCCATCCAGGTGTTCGAACCGGTTGCCGCCCTGACCCAGGGCGGGCCGGTGGGGTCGACCAACGTGCTCACCTACCACATCCGCCGGGTGGGCATCGAGCGCTCCCAGGGAGGGCTCGGCTCGGCGATGGCGGTCACCCTGCTGCTGTCCCTGGTGGTCGTGGTCAGCCTGGTCTTCGCCGTCAATCGTCGGGGGTACGAGGCGTGAGGCGGGTGCAGCGGGTCGGCCTCGCCACGGTGCTGGTCGTGGCCTGCGTGGCCGTCGCGTTTCCCCTGGTGTGGATGATGCTCGGCAGCCTGAAGACCCCGGCCGAGTCGTTGCACACCCCGCCGGTGTGGTGGCCGGCTCATCCGTCGGCCGAGGCCTACCGCACGGTGGCCCGGGTGGTCAGCGTCGGGCGCAGCTTCCGCAACTCGGCGATCATCGCCGGGGTCACCACCCTCGGCATCCTGGTGACCAGCCTGATGGCCGGCTACGTGTTCGCCAAGTACCGCTTTCGCGGGCGCAACGCGCTGTTCGCCGCGGTGGTCGCGACGATGTTCCTGCCACCGATCGTCACCCTGATCCCGCTGTACCGGATGATCGGCTGGCTCGGTGTCGACGGGCGGTTGATCGGCGTGATCCTGCCGAACCTGGCCAACGCCTTCGGCATCTTCCTGATGCGCCAGTTCATCAAGGGGGTTCCCGACGAGCTGATCGATGCCGCCCGGTTGGACGGCGCATCGGAGCTGCGCATCGTGTTCCGGGTGGTCGCCCCGACGGTGATGCCGGCGATCGCCGCGCTGACCCTGTTCGCCTTCGTCTACCACTGGAACAGCTACCTGTGGCCGCTCACGGTCCTGCAGGGCAACACCGACCAGTATCCGATCGTGCTCAGCTTGGGTCGGCTGCTCAGCTACACCCGCTCGGCGCAGAACACCAACCAGGTGATGGCCGGGGCGGCGCTGGCGGTGCTGCCCCCGCTGGTCCTGTTCGTGGTGCTGCAACGCTTCTTCGTCCGCACGCTGGCCCGGACGGGGCTGACCGGATGAGCGCGCCCACTCGACCAGTGGCCGGGCTCGACCTCGGTGGCACGAACCTGCGTGTCGCCGTGGCCGACGTGAGCGGCTCGCCGGGCGCCGAGTCCGCCGGGCGGGTCAGCCGCTCGGCGGCGCCGCGCTCGCTCGAGGAGCTGGACGACGTGCTGGCTCGCCTGGCCAGCCGCCAGCCGGGAGCGGTGGCCTTCGCCATTCCCGGTCTGGTGGAGGCGACGAGATGCCGGTGGGTGCCCAACCTGCCGTTCCTCGACGGGGTCGACCTCGGCGAGCTGACCCGCCGACACCTCGGACGGGTGCCGGTGGTGGTGGCCAACGACGCCCACCTGGCACTGGTCGCCGAGGCTCGATGGGGTGCGGCCCGTCGGGCCACCGACGCCGTGCTGCTGGCCATCGGGACGGGCATCGGATCGGCCGTCCTGGCGGACGGGCGGATCGTCCGCGGCGCCCACGGGGCGGCCTGCTCGTTCGGCTGGGCGTGCGCCGACCGAGCCGATCCCGGCGACCGGGACCACGGCTGGCTGGAGCGCCACGCCGCCGGTTCGGCACTCGATCGGGCCGCCGCCCTCATCGCCCCCGGGCCGGACGGCAGTCGCGTCGCCGGTGGCGGACCGGCGCTGGTGGACGCCGCCCGCCACGGCCAACCCGATGCGCGGATGGCCGTGCACCGGTTGGCCGAGGCCCTCGGTACGGCCCTCGCCGGCGCCGTCGCCCTGCTGGCCCCGGAGTGCGTGGTCGTGTCCGGAGGAGTGGCCGAGGCCCTCGACGTCCTCGAACCGCCGCTGCGCGTCGCCCTCCACCGGCACCTGCCCGCTCACCTCCACGGGGTGCCGGTGGTTGCGGCGGAGTTCGGTGGCGGGGCCTCGCTGCTCGGCGCCCTGCTGGCCGGGCGGGATCCCGACGACTGGTGGGAGGTTCACCGATGAACAGCCTGACCGCCGAGCGGGCGATGACCCGCCCCAACCGCCTGCGCCCCGAGCCGCTCTGGCATCAGGTGGAGGAGACGATCCGAGCCTCGATCACGTCGGGCGCCTGGCCACCGGGGACCCAGCTGCCTGGCGAGGAGGCGCTGTGCCAGCAACTCGGGGTCAGCCGGATCACCATCCGCCACGCCCTGGCCAATCTCGTGGCCCAGGGCATGCTCCGCCGGGAGCACGGCCGGGGGACGTTCGTGCGCTCGCCCCGCCTGGTCGCCGGGGCCCGCGGGCTGACCAGCTTCACCGAGGAGATGGCCGCCCTGGGGATGGTCCCGTCGACCACGGTGCTGGACGTCGACGTCCGCCCCGCCCCGGCGGCCGTGGCCGAGGCGCTCGAACTGCCCGACGGGGCCGAGGTCGTGCAGGTCCATCGCCTGCGGCTGGGCGACGGCGAGCCGATCGGCGTGCAGACCGCCCACCTGCGGACCGACCGGGTTCCCCAGCTCGACGCAGCCATGCTGGCCGACCGCTCCCTGTACGACGTGCTACGTGACCACTTCGGCATCACCCCGCTGGTGGCCGACGAGACCTACCGCGTGGCGGCCGCCGACGCCGGCGCCAGCCGGCTGCTGAAGATCCGGCGAGGGACGCCGGTGTTCATGGTCGTGCGGGTCACCTCCGACGAGCGCGGCCCGTTCGAAGCGACCACCTCGACGATGCGCGGCGACCGCTACGAGATCCGCTCCACCCTCCGACTCTGAAGGAGATCCCCCCATGACCAACCTGTACCTGCCCCGACTGGCCGAACTGATGCAACGCGCCGGTGAGGTCAACGAGACCACCCTCGATGCCGTCAGCGAGCGGTTCGCCGACACGCTGGCCGCCGGCGGGCTGGTGCACCTGTTCGGCTCCGGCCACTCGGTGCTGCCCTGCCAGGAGGCCTTCCCCCGCTACGGCAGCTATGTGGGCTTCAACCCGCTGACCGACCCCCGGCTGATGTGGCACGACGTGCTGGGCACCGGCGGCGTGCGCGAGCTGCTGTGGCTGGAACGGACCGAGGGGTACATCGCCAAGTTCCTCGACCAGCAGCCGCTGAACGCCGGCGACTGCCTGATCGTGTTCAGCCACTCGGGGGGCAACGCCGCCGGCATCGACGCGGCACGGTACGCCCGTGACCGCGGTCTGTTCGTCGTGGCCGTGTCGAGTGGCGCCAACCGTCACGCCCCGTCCAGCCACTCGTGCGGGCGGCGCCTCCCGGACGAGGCCGATGCGTTCGTCGACACCTGCGCGCCGGTGGAGGACTCGATCGTGCCGATCGAGGGGTGGAGCCGACCGGTGTCCGGCTCGTCGACGGTGCTGGCCATGGTGCTGACCCACGAACTGATCGCCCGCACCGCCCAGGCCCTGGCCCGCCGCCACGTCGAGCCACCGGTGTTCGCCTCGCCGACGATCCCCGGCGTGACCCTGGGGGACACCGACCGGGTCTACACGGTGTACCGCCAGCGGATGCTCGACGCCCAGCAGCGCCACCTGCCCACCTTCCGGGCCACGATGGGCGCATGACCGAGCCCGGGATCTGGATGGCGGCCGAGATCGCCGAGAGCGCCACGGTGGTCCGCGCCGTGCTGGATGATGCGCCACGCTGGGCGCCGGCGGCGCAGCGGGCGGCCGCCGGCGTGCGCGGGGTGGCGCTGACGGCGCGGGGCTCGTCCGACCACGCGTGCACCTACGCCCGCTACCTGCTCGAGCAGGTCGTGGGAGTGCCGGTCTGGCCGACGGCGCCGAGCCTGGTGACCCGCTACGACACCCACCTCGACCTCGACGGTGTCCTGGCGATCGCCGTCTCGCAGTCGGGGCGGACCCCGGAGATCGTCGCCGCCACCGAGCGATACCGGGCAGCGGGGGCCCGCACGGTGGCGCTGACCAACGATCCGGACAGCGATCTCGCCGGGGCGGCGGACGTCGTCATCCCGTTGCTGGCCGGGCCGGAGCGCGCCGTGCCGGCCACCAAGACCTTCACCGCCACGCTGACCGCCCTCGCCGCGCTGGGCGCGGCGTTGGACTCCACCGGGCGCTTCGGTCTCGACGCTCCGGCGGTGATCGACGCGGTGGCGACGGCCGTCGGTTCGGCGGCGGACGCGGCTGCGGTGGTCGAGGTGCTCGCCACCGCCCCGGTCATCGTCCACCTCGGTCGTGGCTACCTGCTGGCGCTGGCCTCGGAAGCGGCGCTGAAGCTCACCGAGACCACCGCCGTGCCCAACCTGGCGTGGTCGACGGTCGACTTCCGCCACGGCCCGATGGCGCTCGCCCGCCACGACGTCTCCACGGTGATCCACGTGGCCCGCGGTCGGGTGGCCGACGACGCCGCGACGCTGGCCGATGACCTTCATCGGGCGGGGTGCCGGGTGGTCACCGTCGGTGAGCCGCTCCCCGGCGACCTGGCCCACCTCGGCGTGCCCGCCGGGAAGCTGGCCGAGCACCTCCAGCCCATCGTCCATGCCGTTCGCGTCCAGCAGGTGGCGCTCGGTGTGGCTCGCGCCCGGGGCGTCGACCCCGACCACCCGGACGGATTGAACAAGGTCACGGCCACCACGTGAGCGCGGTCCGCTTCGATCACGTCAGCCGCCGGTATCCGAAGGCGCCACGGCCGGCGGTCGACGACCTGTGCCTCGAGGTCGAGGACGGCGAGTTGCTGGTGCTGGTCGGTCCGTCCGGCTGTGGGAAGTCCACCTCGCTGCGGATGCTGGCCGGCTTGGAGGCGGTGAGCGAGGGCAGGATCTTCATCGGTGACGAGGACGTCACGGCGGTCCTGCCCCGTGACCGGGACATCGCCATGGTCTTCCAGAACTACGCGCTCTACCCGCATCTGACCGTCGCCCAGAACATGTCCTTCGCCCTCCAGATCGCCCGGACGCCACGCGCCGAGCGCCGCCAGCGGGTAGTCGAGGCGGCCCGGATGCTGGACCTCGAGGAGTTCCTCGACCGTCGCCCGGCGCAGCTGTCCGGCGGCCAGCGCCAGCGGGTGGCCATGGGACGGGCCATCGTCCGGCGGCCGGCGGTGTTCTGCATGGACGAGCCGCTGTCCAACCTCGATGCCAAGCTGCGGGTGCAGACCCGCGTGCAGATCGCCGCCCTGCAGCAGCGGCTGGGGACGACGACGATCTACGTGACCCACGAT
This sequence comes from Actinomycetes bacterium, assembly GCA_029782355.1. GTDB lineage: Bacteria > Actinomycetota > Acidimicrobiia > Acidimicrobiales > Ilumatobacteraceae > JAKOUY01. Next base: position 12,015 of record JAKOUY010000021.1, on the reverse strand, counting down.
CAGGTCGAGGCGATGACGCTCGGGCAGCGCATCGCGGTGATGCGCGACGGGGTGTTGCAGCAGATCGACCGGCCCACCGTGGTCTACGACCGACCGGCCAATGCGTTCGTCGCCGGCTTCATCGGGTCACCGGCCATGAACCAGTTCGTGTCCGACACGGCCGATGGCATGGCGCCGATCGGTGAGCACGCCGTCGCGCTCCCGCGGTCGACGCCCGGTGGGCGGTTGATCGTCGGGGTGCGCCCGGAGCACTGGCGAGTCGTCGGCCAGGGCGAGGGGGTCGCGGTGGTGACACACGCGGTGGAGAACGTCGGTTCCGATCTGTTCGTCTATGGCGAGGTACGCGGCTCGAGCCAGCCGGTCACGCTGCGGCTGCCGGCGCAGGCCGGCGTGGGCGCGCACGAGGTGCTGTGGGCGGTGCCCGACCCCGATCAGGTCCACCTGTTCGACGCCGAAACCGGCAGGCGGGTGTAGCCGCCGGCGGGCACACTGGTCCACTGATGAGCAGCATCGTGGTCTCCGGTTTGGAGTACGCCCCGCCGGGCGGCGACTCGCTGTTCTTCGACGTCGGGTTCGGGGTCGCGCCGGGTGAGCACGCCGCCCTCGTCGGCGCCAACGGCGTCGGCAAGAGCACCCTGCTGCGCATCCTGTCCGGCGAGCTGCAGCCCGACGAGGGCGAGTTCGCGCTGGGCGGGACCGTCCTGACCATGACGCAGGACGCCGGGATGGCCCGCCCCAAGGATGCGCTGCGCGACATGCTGGTGGAGGTGGCCCCGGCGGCGTTGCGGGATGCCGGCCGCGCCCTGCACGCCGCCGAGGCGACGATGATGGCCGGCGAGGACGACGGCACGGGATACGCGTCGGCGTTGACCCACTGGGGTGACCTCGGTGGCTACGAGCTGGAGGCCCAATGGGCGGCAGCGGCCCGTCGCAGCGTGAAGACGCCGGTCGAGGACTTCTCCACCCGTCTGGTCGGCGAGCTGAGCGGCGGCGAGCGCAAGCGGTTGGTGCTCGACCTCCTGCTCACCAGCGGTGCCGACATCCTGTTGCTGGACGAGCCGGACAACTACCTCGACATCCCGACCCGGCTGTGGTTGGAGGAGCGGATCCAGGCCTGTCCGAGCACCATCCTGATGGTCAGCCACGATCGCACCCTGCTGGAGCGGGTGGCCACCAAGATCGTCGTCGTCGAGGGGTCCGGTGCGTGGACCCACGGTGGCTCGTACGCCACGTTCCCAGCGGCCCGCGCCGCCCGCCAGGAGCAGCTCGGTGACGCGCTGAAGCGCTGGAAGGACGAGGAGCGCCGCCTGTTCCAGCACATGAAGGTCATGAAGCAGCGCGCCGCACAGAACTTCAAGAACGCCACCAAGGCCAACGCAGCCGAGACCCGGTGGGAGAAGTTCGTCGCTGCCGGCCCTCCGCCGCCACCCGTACCGGACCAGCGGATCAAGGTCCGGCTGCGCGGTGCGGACTCGGCCCGGCGGGTCGCGGCGCTGAACGGCGTGTCGGTGGACGGCCTGTTCCTGCCGTTCAGCGACGAGATCCACTTCGGTGAGCGAGTCGGACTGATCGGCCCCAACGGCACTGGCAAGACGCATCTGCTCGGCGCGCTGGCGGGCACCATCGGACCGCACGACGGGACCATCGCCTTCGGGCCACGCACCTCGGTCGGCCTGTTCACCCAGGTCAACGACCGGCCCGAGTTCCATGGCTCGACGTGCATGGACATCGTCGGCCGACGGATCTTCGACGAGGAGCAGGCGATGAAGGCGCTGGGCCGCTACGGACTCGCCGCCCAATCGCGCCAGCAGCACCAGACGCTGTCGGGCGGCCAGAAGGCCCGGTTGGAGATCCTCTGCCTGGAGCTCGACGGGCACAACGTGCTGCTGCTCGACGAACCGACCGACAACCTGGACATCGAGTCGTCGGAGGCGTTGGAGCAGGCACTGGACGGGTTCGTCGGCACGGTGGTGGCGGTGAGCCACGACCGTGCCTTCCTGACGACGCTCGACCGCTTCGTGATGATCACCGACGACGGCGAGGTGTACAGCCTGCCGGACGTCGAGCTGGCCCTGACGGCCCTGCACGCCCCGGATCGCCTCGGTTCGCTGCGGCTGGCCAAACGCCTCAGCGGCTGAGCCCGGGGCCGACCGGGCGCAGGCCGAGCCACGCAGCCAGGTCGGCCAGCTCGGCGCGTATCGCTCGGGTGGCCGCCTGCGTGGCCGGCTCGTCGGCGTGGATCGCATCGACGTGGAGCACACCGGCGTCGTGGTCGGCCGTGGCGTCGAGCTTGCCCACGAGCCGGTCGCCGTGGAGGATCGGCAAGGCGAAGTACCCCCACCGGCGCGTCGCCGCTGGCTTGTACATCTCCAGCTGGTAGTCGAAGGCGAACAGGTCGGCCATCCGCTTGCGGTCGAACACCAGCCGGTCGAGGGGGGAGAGCAGCGCAGTCCGGCCGCGGAACGGCCGATCGAGCTGCGCCGGGTCGACCCGCCAGGTGCCGCGGACCCCGTCCACCGTGGCCGGCTCGCCGACGTCGCCGACATCGTTGGGCTCGATCGGACACTCCGGACCGGTTGCTCGGGCGATGCCGAGGGCGGCCAACCGTCGCCGAGCCCGCTCGACCCGGGCCTGGTCCCGTGGCACGGCTTCGACGTCGGGATGGATCCGTTCGGCCAGATCCCACAGCCGATCGCGACCGATCACGCCGGCCACGGCGACCTCGCCGCGCTGCTCCATCAGGCCGAGCATGCTCGACACGTTGCGATGATGGTTCCACCCCGACGAGCGCCACGGCACGACGCACGTGTCGGGCAGCTCACGGCTGGGCAGAGGTCCGTCGGCGCGTAGACGGTCGAGGATGTCCCGCCGGCACCGCTCGTTGGCGTCCAGCCAGGTGACCAGGTTTCGCTGCCACGGCCGCAACGGCTCGGGTCCCGGCCACTGCTCCATGTCCGCCCGGAACAGCGCCAGGTCCGCCGCCGGGCGGATCAGGCCGCGGAACTCGATCAGCCGACCCTCGGCCAGCATCCGGGCCAGGTGCTCGGCGCGGAACTCGCTGCCCAGCCGGCTCCAGCACACCAGCTCGGCGCTCGGTGCCACGGCGCGGGTGAGGTCGTGCTGCACGAAGCCGAGCCGGTGGACGAGCCCGAGCAGCTCGGTCGGCCGTTCGGCGTCCAGCAGCTGGGCGCGGATGGCGATGCGTCGGGCGTCGCGAGCCGTCAACCGATGGGTCATGCCGGCCCAGCATCCCATCGCCCGACCCACGCCCGCCACTCATCTCGATGCGTGCGCAGACCTCCGCATGCGCCGGTTTCCGCACGCAAGCACCATGGCGCTGCCGGGCCGAGCCCGGCGGGGATGGTCGGGGAGAGGAGACTCGAACTCCCGGCCTCCTGCTCCCAAAGCAGGTGCGCTACCAACTGCGCTACTCCCCGGCGTCTGCCGAGCCTACCGGGCTGTCTCCAGGCGACGCGGAGCCGATCGAGCACCGCGCTCCGATCGCACATTTCCGCGCCCATGGGTGCCAGAACGTGCAGCTGTGCACCCATGCGCGCCCATGGGTCTGGCGTGAGTCACCTCGGCCGGTCGACCCGGTGCGTTCGTCGGGTCGGCCGAGCGGGCGGCCGAGCGGGCGGCCGAGTGGGGCCCGCTCGAGCGAGCGGGGCCTCGGGGGAGGGGGGGCTGGTCACCTGCCTGCACGTTTCCGCGCCCATGGGTGCCAGAAGGTGCAGATGTGCACCCGTGCGCGCCCATGGGTCTGGGGCTGGTCGGGGCAACCGGGGGTGGGGCGGCCGGCTGGGGGCCGCCGGGTGGGGCGGCCGGGGGTGGGGCAGGTTGGGGTAGGCAGGGGCAGGCTGGGGCGGCGGCCGGCGGGGTGGGTCACGTGCGACACCGGGGGTGGACGCGACGGTGCCCGGGTCGCCTGGTGGGCGACCCGGGCACCTCGTGCGGTCGAGGTCAGGCGACGGTCAGCGCTCGACGATCAGGGCGGTGACCATGCCGAACATGCCGTTGGGGCCCTCGGCGTGGTTGAGGATGTGGCAGTGCCAGGCCCACACGCCGATGTCGGTGCCCTTGTACAGCACGGTGTAGCGCTCGCCGGGAGCCACCCAGATGGTGTCACCGGGGATCGGCGACGGGAGCGGCTTGCCGTCCTTGGCGATGATCCAGCCCATCGGCTGGTGCATGTGCATCGGGTGTCCCATCAGACCCTCGTTCTGGTAGGTCACCTCCATCACCTGGCCGACCCGCAGCGTGTACGGCTCGGTGGCGGGGAAGCTCTTGCCGTTGAGGCTGAGGCCGATGACGCCGGCGTCGTTCAGCACCATGGTCACCTTCTTGTCGACCTTGGTGTAGCCCATCGACTTGAGCATGTCCGGGATCGGCATCTCGCCCACGAGGATCGCCCCGAACATGCCGTTGGGGATCTGCTCCTGGGCGTTGTGGTGCGAGTGATAGATGCCGTTGCCGTCTTCGATCACGTCGAACTCGTACTTGAAGACCTGGCCGGGCTCCACCGGCGGCTGGGTGTACGGGTCGACACCGTCCATCTGGTTCGGGACGCGGATGCCGTGGAAGTGGACCGAGGTCGACTGCGGCAGGCTGTTCTTGAAGTTGACCAGGACGTGATCGCCCTTCTGCCAGTCGAGCTCCGGGCCGGGGACGACGCCGTTGTACGTCCAGGCCTTGACCTTCTTGCCGGGCGAGACCTCCCAGTCGACGATCTTCGCCTCGATGTCGTACACCTTGGTCTGCTTGCCATTGATCGTCTCGATCTTCGGCTCGAGGACCTTGCCGCCCAGTCCCTCGGTCTTGGCCGGGTAGGCCTGGGCGACGGCCAGCATGGTGGCGTCCATCTGGGCGTTCTGCGCCGGGGTCATCAGCGCGCCGTTCACCGCGGCGTGCGAGCCGGTGTCGGTCGACGCCGCGGCAGCGGCGCCCTCCGAGGACGACCCGCCCACGGAGATGGTGCCGGTCATGCCGCTGTCGGCGTGGCCGGGGATCTCGCAGCGGATCTCGTAGACGCCGGCGGCGTTCTTGCCGACCTTCAGCTCACCGCTGGTCCCCGGGGCGACGTCGGCGCTTTTCAGTCCGAGCTGGGGGATCGAGAGGTTGTGCGCCGCCGTCCCGATGTTGGTGATCTTGATGGTCGCCCCCTCGGTGGGGATCGAGAAGCTGTTCGGGGTGAACTTGAACTCGCTGACCTGGACACTGACCGAGGTCGGCCCACCTCCGCCTCCCTCGGAGCCGGCGGCCGAACTCCCCGAGTTGTCGTTGCGCAGCCCGAAGAGCCCGACGACGAGGGCGCCCACGGCGACGGCAAGGGCCAACCAACCCAACACTGACCGATCCTGACGTTGCATAGACCCACAGTGTTGCCGGTCGGTCCGGACAGCTCCAAGTGCAACGGGCCCCGCCCAGCTAGGGGCGTTGCACCGCGCTTCGCACCGGCGCCGACCAGGTCAACTCGGTGCCGCCCTCGGGGCGCGTGGCGATCGTGCACGTCCCGCCGAGCAGCTCGGCCCGCTGGCGCATGTTGCGCAGCCCGTTCCCGCGCACGACGCGGTCCGGATCCACCAGCCCGGTGCCGTTGTCGGTGACCCGCAGGGTGATCCACTCGCCGGCGTCGACCTCGACGTGGGCCTCCGTGGCCCGGGCGTGGCGGGCGACGTTGCCGAGCGCCTCACGGAGGCTGGCGATCATCTCGGTGCGCACCTCGGGCGTCAGCACGGCTTCCAGCGGGCCGTCGATCCGCACGTGCGGGGTGAAGGTGAGCAGGCGGGACGATTGGGCCAGGAGGATGCCCAGCTCCTGGCCGATGCTGCCCTCTCGGTGGGCCGCACCGAGGGTGAACACCGCCGTGCGGACCTCGCGGATGACCAGGTCGATCTCGTCGACGGCGGCGCTCAACCGATCGGCCATCGCCGGCTCGGCGCGCATCCCGGCCGCCTGCAGCTCCAGTCCGAGGCCGAACAGCCGCTGCAGCACGGTGTCGTGCAGGTCACGGGCGATGCGCTCGCGCTCCTGGGAGAGCAGGACGATCTCCTCGCTGACCTCCAGCCGGTCGGTGATCCGCACCCGTTCGCTGACGTCGCGGACGACCGCCAGGTAGGTTCCGACGGCGTCGAGCGCGCTGAGGGCGATCTCGACCGGGACCAGCGACCCGTCGGCGCGCGCCAGGGTGAGGGTCATCGACGACGACATCGGCCGCTCGATGTGCTCGTCCTGGGCGGTGCGCCGCAGGCGAGCGTGACGCTCGCGCGCCTCGAGCTGGACCAGCTCCTCGACCGGGAGCCCGATCAGCCGCTCGATGGGGTAGCCGGTCAGCGCCACGGCGGCAGCGTTGGCCGCCACCACCTGGCCGCCCTGCCCGACGACGAGGACCCCATCGGGCGCCTCGGTGAAGATCCGACGCAGCAGTCCGGGTTCCAGGTCGGTCGTGGACACACCGGGACAGTAGGCGACGCGCCTTGGGACGAACGGCCCTTTCCCCGCCGCGGCATGGGTGCGACACTTGCCCAATGATCAGTGTGTTCCTCGTGGACGACCACGAGGTCGTCCGCCAGGGGGTTCGCGCCCTCCTGGAGGCCTCCGGGGACATGGAGGTCGTGGGCGAGGCCGCCACCGTGGAGCAGGCGCTGGCGCGCATCCCGGCGGTCGGACCGCGAGTCGCCGTGCTCGACGTCCGTCTGCCGGACGGGACGGGGGTCGAGCTGTGCCGAGACCTGCGCAGCAGCCACCCGGAGATCGCCTGCCTGATGCTCACGTCCTACAGCGACGACGAGGCCCTGTTCGAGGCCATCGTCGCCGGGGCGTCGGGGTACGTGCTCAAGCAGATCCGCGGCAGCGAGCTGGTCACGGCCATCCGCCGGGTCGCCGCCGGTGAGCAGCTGCTCGACCCGGCGGTCACCGGACGGGTGCTCGAGCGCCTGCGCCGACCGCCGGAGCCGGACAATCGCCTGGAGCGCCTCACCGAGCAGGAGCGCCGCGTCCTCGAGCTGATCGCCGACGGGCTGACCAACCGGCAGATCGGCGAGGCCATGCACCTGGCCGAGAAGACGGTCAAGAACTACGTGTCGAACATGCTCGCCAAGCTGGGCATGGACCGCCGGACCGAGGCGGCGGTGTTCGCCGCCCGCCTGGAGTTCGACCGCACCCACCACCGGGCCGGCTGAGCGGCCCGATCGGGCAGCCGCCGACCAGGCGGCGTCACCGGGCGGGCGCGGCCGCCAGCGCGCCGACCACGTCGAGCAACCGCTCCACGTCGTCGTGGTCGAGGTAGCACGCCAACCCGACGCGCACCACCCCGCCGGTCTCGGCCAGCCCCAGTTGGCGGACCACCTCGACCGCGTAGTTGTGGCCGTCCCAGGCGGCGATGCGCGCCGCGGCCAGCGCCTGGCACACCGCCCACGGCGTGTGCCCACGGAGGGTGAAGGCTGCCGTCGGCGTTCGCCCGTCCGGGCCGTCGACGCCGTAGCGGGTCACCCCCTCGATGGCTCCGAGACCGGCCCACAGGTGGGCGAACACGGCGGCCTCGTCGGCGGCGAGGCGGTCCATCCCGTACTCGACCAGGAAGTCGGCAGCGGCCTCGATGCCGGCGATGGCCTCGAAGTTCGCCATGCCCGTCTCCATCCGCTCCGGGCCGGTGGCCGCAGCGGGGCGGACCTTGTACACCGGGAGCTCGTCGAGCAACGCCGGGCGCATCCACAGCATGCCGCTGTGCGGCCCGTACCACTTGTAGGGCGAGGTGGCCAGGGCCTCGCAGTCGAGGGCCTCGACGTCGATCGGCTGGTGTGGGGCCAGGGCGACGGCGTCGACGAACACCCGGGCGCCGTGGTCGTGGGCGGCACGGATGATCGGTCGGAGATCCGGTGCGCTGCCGAGCAGGTTGCTGGCCCCGGGCAGGGTGACCCAGGCGGTGCGGGCGTCGATGGCGTCGATCACCGCCTGCGGGTCGAGGGTGCCGGTGGCGGCGTCGAACGGAACGAGGACGTGCTCGGCTCCGGCGTCAGCTGCGGCCAGGCGCCACGGGGTGATGTTGGCATCGTGGTCCAGGGCGGTGCCGACGATCCGCTGGCGATGGCCGAGGGTGGCGCCCACCGCCCGGGACACGGCCATCGTCAACGTGGTCATGTTGGCGCCGAAGACGACGCCCCGCGGGTCGGCGTGGAACAGCCGGCCGCACGCCTGGCGGGCCCGATCGACCTGGTCGGCGCAGTCGTCAGCTGCGGCGAAGGCACCACCGGTGGCCGCCGCCGACCCGCTGCGCATCCAGGCGGCCATGGCCTCGATCGAACGGTCGACCATCTGCGTGCCGGCGGGCGCGTCGAAGCGCGACCAGCCGCCGTCGGCGGGGGCGGTGATGCCAGGGAAGCGGTGGCGCAGCGAAGCCGGCATCAGCGCGGCGTGGCCGCCTTGGCCAGCCGCTTCAGGGTCTTGCCCGTCGGGGCGATGGTCCGCCCGTCGAGGTCGCCCAGCTCCACCCCGTTGGCGAACAGGACCCGGTAGCGCAACCAGTTGAAGCCATTGGCCAGGAGCACCTTGCCGGGGGTGCCGGCCGGCACGCCGTCCAGGTCGGTGGTGGCGGTGACCCGGTCGCCGATGCGCAGGTCGAGCTGATCGGCGTGCGGCTTGGCCAGGGCGTGCGGCGTCCAGAAGGTCATGGGCCCATTGTGGCCGATCCGGGCTGGTCCGGGCACGTTGTCCGGTCGGCGGGGCGCTCACGGCCCGCCGGTAGGATCGTCGGCCTGATGAAGAGCACCGTCGCACCCGTCGCCCCCGCCGCCGAGGCGGAGGCCAGCACCCCCCGTCAGCTGGTCAAGGTCACCGTCGACATCCCCGAGGACGAGTTCGAGCGGGACATCAACAACGCCTTCCGCAAGATCGCCCGCGAGGTCAAGCTGCCCGGATTCCGCGCCGGCAAGGCACCCCGGCGGGTGCTCGAGGCCCGCATCGGCCTCGCAGCGGCTCGCGAGCAGGCGCTGCGCGACGGCGTTCCCGAGTACCTGGCCAAGGCGGTGCGCGAGCACGACATCGATCTCATCGCCACGCCCGAGGTGCAGGTGACCAGTGGCGAGACGGAAGGTCCGGTCACCTTCGACGCCACGTGCGAGGTCCGTCCCGAGGTCACGGTCCCGGGCTACGGCGGCCTGCGGGTCGAGCTGCCCTCGCCGCACGCCTCGGACGAGGAGGTCGACGGGGCGGTCGCCGACGAGCAGCGCCGCCACGGCTCGCTGGAGGACGTCGAGCGCCCGGCGGCCCTCGGCGACTTCGTCACGCTGTCGCTCTCGGCCAGCCGTGACGGCGAGCCCGTTCCCGGGCTGAACACCGACGACTGGCTGTACGAGCTGGGCAAGGGCTGGGTGGCCGAGGGCTTCGACACCGAGATCGTCGGCCACCAGGCCGGCGACGAGCTGCGCGTCACGCTGACGCCGAACGGCACCTCCGAGGCGGCCGACTTCGAGGTCACCGTCGAGCGGGTCCAGGAGATGGTCCTGCCCGAGGCCACCGACGAGTGGGTCGGGGAGCACCTCGGCGAGTTCGACACGGTCGAGGCCTGGCGGGCCTCGTTGTCCGAGCGGATCTCCGCCGGCAAGCTGGCCCAGGCCCGCAACCAGTTCGTCGACAAGATCAGCGAGGCCCTCGCCGACCTGGTCGAGGAGGACGCCCCGGAGTCGATGGTCAACGCCGATCTGCAGGGCCGGTTGCAGAACGTCGTCCGCCAGTTCGAGCGCCAGGGGATCAACGTCGAGCAGTGGCTGTCGGCCACCGGGCAGACCACCGAGTCGTTCGTCGAGTCGATGCGCGGCCAGTCCCGCCAGGCCGCCAAGGTCGACCTGGCCCTGCGCGCCGTCGCCGCCGCCGAGGGCCTCGAGGTGACCGATGACGACGTGTCCGCCGAGTACGCCCGCATCGCCGTACGGGTCGGGCAGAAGGCCAGCGAGGTCCGCCGAGCCTACGAGCGCAACGATGCGGTCACGGACCTGCGTGCCGGGTTGCGCAAGACCAAGGCCCTCGACTGGTTGATCCACCACGTCGAGGTGGTCGACCCCGACGGCGCCCCGATCGATCGCGACCTGCTGATCGGCGAGCACGACCACCACGACCACGACCACCACGACCACGATCACGATCACGATCACGATCACGAGGGGCACGATCACTGATGTCCGGCTACACGATCCCCAACGTCATCGAGCAGACCAGCCGCGGCGAGCGCGGCATGGACCTGTACAGCCGGCTGCTGAAGGACAACATCATCTGGCTGGACACGCCCATCGACGACGGCTCGGCCAGCCTGATCTGCGCCAAGTTGGTGTACCTGGAGTCGGAGAACCCCGACAAGGACATCAACATCTACATCAACAGCCCCGGCGGCGACATCCACGCCCTGTTCGCCATCTACGACACGATGCAGTTCATCAAGAACGACATCGCCACGATCTGCCTCGGGCAGGCCGCCTCGGCCGCCGCCGTGCTGTTGGCCGCCGGCACCAAGGGCAAGCGTCTGGCCCTGCCGCACAGCCGGATCCTGCTCCACCAGCCCTACGGTCAGGTCGGCTACGGGCAGGTCACCGACCTCGAACTGGCGGCCAAGGAGATCCTGCGGATGCGCGACCTGCTGGAGGAGATCCTGGCCACGCACACCGGCCAGACCATCGAGCGGGTGCACGCCGACACCGACCGCGATTTCGTGATGGAAGCGGGTGAGGCACTCGCGTATGGCATCATCGACGACGTGATCTCGTCCCGCGACGCCGTCGACCGCACCGGTCCGATCCGCTGACCGGCGAGGCGGAACGAGGGGAGCAGCGCGAGTGGCGAAGTTCGGTGACACCGGTGAGCTGTTGAAATGCTCGTTCTGCGGCAAGTCCCAGAAGCAGGTCCGCAAGCTGATCGCCGGCCCGGGCGTGTACATCTGCGACGAGTGCATCGAGCTGTGCAACGAGATCATCGAGGAGGAGCTGGTCGACGCGGCCGAGGTCCGCTTCGACGAGCTGCCCACCCCGCGGGAGATCCGCACGTTCCTCGATGACTACGTCGTCGGCCAGGACGAGGCCAAGAAGATCCTCTCCGTGGCGGTGTACAACCACTACCGGCGGATCCAGTACCAGCAGAACGCCCCGGTCGGGCGGCGTGACGAGGTCGAGCTGGCCAAGAGCAACATCCTGCTGCTCGGCCCCACCGGTTGCGGCAAGACCCACCTGGCCCAGACCCTCGCCCGGCTGCTGAACGTGCCATTCGCCGTGGCCGACGCCACCGCACTGACCGAGGCCGGCTACGTGGGCGAGGACGTCGAGAACATCCTGCTCAAGCTGATCCAGGCCGCCGACTTCGACGTCAAGAAGGCCGAGACCGGCATCATCTACATCGACGAGATCGACAAGATCGCCCGCAAGAGCGAGAACCCGTCGATCACGCGCGACGTGTCCGGCGAGGGCGTGCAGCAGGCGCTGCTGAAGATCCTCGAGGGCACGACCGCGTCGGTGCCGCCGCAGGGGGGCCGCAAGCACCCCCACCAGGAGTTCATCCAGATCGACACCACCAACATCCTCTTCATCTGCGGCGGTGCGTTCGCCGGCATCGAGAAGATCATCGAGAGCCGCGCCGGCGCCAAGGGCGTGGGCTTCGGCGCCGACATCCGCAAGGTCGAGGACAAGGACCTGGGCAACCTGCTCCAGAAGCTGATGCCCGAGGACCTCCACAAGTTCGGCCTGATCCCCGAGTTCATCGGCCGCCTCCCCGTGGTCGGCGTCGTCGACAACCTGGACCAGGACGCCCTGGTCAAGATCCTCATCGAGCCGCGCAACGCCCTGGTCAAGCAGTACCAGAAGTTCTTCGAGCTCGAGAACGTGGAGCTCGAGTTCACCGACGACGCCCTCCAGGCCGTCGCCCAGCAGGCCATCCTCCGGGCCACCGGTGCCCGCGGCCTCCGTGCGATCCTCGAGGAGGTGCTCCTCGACGTCATGTACGACCTGCCGAGCCGCACCGATGTCGAGCGCTGCGTGATCA
>JAKOUY010000009.1 GCA_029782355.1 Actinomycetes bacterium | reverse complement strand
GGGCGAGAGTCCCGGTGATCCCGGGATCAGTCCTTCACGGTTCTTCGGCGCGTGCGGTACGAAGCGCCCTTCGTGGTCAGGATGTGGGCATGGTGGCCGAGACGGTCGAGAAGCGCGGTCGTGAGCTTCTCGTCGCCGAAGACCTTGACCCACTCGCCGAAGGCCAGGTTGGTGGTGACGAGGGTGGAACGGCGCTCGTAGCGCTCGGCCATGAGGTTGAAGAGCAGCTCGCCTCCGGCGCGGTCGAAGGGGACGAAGCCGAGCTCGTCGATGATCAGCAGGTCGGCGCGCAGGAGCCGCTGGTTGAGGCGGGTCAGGGTCCGGGCATCCCGGGCTTCCAGGAGCGAGCGGACCAGGTCGGCGGCGCGGGTGAAGGCGACGCGGAAGCGGCGTCGGGCCGCTTCGACGCCCAGGGCGATGGCCAGGTGGGTCTTGCCGGTCCCGATCGGGCCGGCGAGGCAGAGGTCCTCGTGGCGCTCGATCCACTCGGAGCGGGAGAGCTCGAGGAGCTTGGGCCTGGAGAGGCCCTGCAGGGCCTCCCAGTCGATCTGCTCGAGGGTCTTGAGGTCGGGAAAGCGGGCGTCCTTCAGACGGCGGGCGATGGCCTTGTCGTGGCGCGAGCGGACCTCGGCCTCGAGGAGCTCCTTGAGAAAGTCCTGGTACGCCCAGCCGTCCTTCTCGGCCTGTCGGCACAAGGCCGGGTACTCCCGGACGACGGCTGGCAGCTTGAGGAGGCGGCCGTACTGCTGGAGGACGGCCTGCTGAGGGGTGGCGGTCACTGGAGCCACCCTTGCCCCAGGAGGCGATCGTAGGCGGCCGCCAGAGCGCTCTCGACCTCGATGCCGGCCAGGGCGGCCGGCACGACGACGAGCGGGACCTGGGGGACAGGCGCGCCCACCCCCAGGGCCAGCAGGTCCAGCTGCTCGCGGCCCACGGCGACGGCCACCGCGTGCCGGACGGTTTCCAGTCCCCGATCCCGGATCGCCACGAGGACGACGGCCAGGATCCGTGCTGCATCCAGCTCCGCGCGATCGTCCAGGAGGCGCTGCCACAGAAGCCCGAAAGGCTCGCCCAGCTCGGCCAGCAGCTCGGGAGCCACCTGCCTGAGGGCCTGCGGCTTTCTGGAGAGCTGGCGGAGGTAGTGGACGTACCGTACCTGCCGGCCCCTTCGGCGCCGGGGATGGACGGTCTGCTCCCCCTGTCGGGTGATCGTCACCTCCGCGGGCCCCACCAGCGCCAGGACGCTGCACCTCGCCCACTCCTCGGGGACCGAGTACTCGGCCCCGTCCACCTTCACCAGCGCCCGGCTGCTGGCCTCGACGAATCGCTTCTGGCGGGCCTCGAAGGCCGTCCCGGGCAGAGGGCTCAGGCAGACCCGCTCCCTCTCGAATCGCTCCGCCACGCTCGGGTCGGTCCCGCTCCGGCATGCGGCCTGGCGTTCCAGGTCCTCTCGCAGTCCCGCGGAGATGGCAGCCAGGCTCTCCCCCCGGGGCACGGGGACGAAGTGTTGAAGCCGGATCCCCCGGCCTCGGCCCTCCACGCCCCCCTTGTCGTGTCCTTCGCCCACCCGCGCGAAGCACGCCTCGTAGGCGTAGTGGCTCACCAGGGCCAGGAAGCGCTCGGCCAGCACCCTCAGGCCGCCGACCCGCCGTTTCACCGCCGCCGTCAGGTTGTCGTAGGCAAGCCGCTTCGGCACGCCGCCAAACGCCTCGAAGGCCCGCACGTGTCCGTCCAGAAACGACACCTGGTCGCACCGCTCGTACACGTACGCGAAGTCCTTGCCCGACGCCATCAGCCGCATCAAGAACTTCCACGCCTTCTTGCGCTCGCCCCCGACCTCCACCGTCACCTCGAAGAAGTCCACCTCGGCCAGCTCTCCCGCCCGGTACACCAGCGGGACAAAGACCTCCGCCGCCTTCCTCCGCCGCTCGGCCATGTACGTCTTCACCGTCGTCGCCCCGACGACGTGCCCCTGCTCCTGAAGCTCGCGGTGGACCCGGCTCGCCGTCACCCGCTGCTTGGCCGTCGTACGTCCCGCCCAGGACTCCAGGACCAACTCGATCGCCGGCCCCACCCGCTCGCTCACCGGGCGCGGTCTCGGCACGGTCTCCACCCGCTTCGGCTCCGATTCCCTCAGGTACTTCGCCACCGTCTTCCGAGCGATCCCCAGCTCCC
>JAKOUY010000006.1 GCA_029782355.1 Actinomycetes bacterium | reverse complement strand
AGCCCGGCGCACGTGGCGGGCCTCGCCGTCGGGTCACAACTCGGGGCGGGGATCAACGCCGGACTCGCCATGTGGGACCGATTCATCCAGCGGACCGCCGAGCAGATCATCGAGAACGCCGAGGCGGCCGCACGGCGCGCGGCCGACTCGAACTCGCCCTCCCGGCTGTTCGCCGACCTCGGCGCGGATCTCGCCGCGGGCGTCGCGCTCGGGATGACTGAGGGCGCGGCGGAGGTCGTGGCCGCGGCCGAGCAGATCGTCGCCGAAGCGGCCGCCACGATGGACATGCCGGTCATGCTCGGGGCTGCTCCCGCTCCGCCTCCCGGGGCTCGGCCTCCGCTCGTCACGGTGAACGTGGCGGGGAACACGGCGGCCGGGGCTGCGGGCGCGTACGGTGGGCCCGCCGGTCCGACGATCGGAACGGTGATCGTGAACGGGAACACGGACCCGGCGGCCGTCGCGCGTGAGGTCGCGTGGCGGCAACGGTACGGGGGGTAGGGCGTGGCCGAGGGCGACCTGATCACCGGGAATTGGCAGGTGGAACTCCGGGGCGTGCTCTTCGCCGCGGACTGCCACGACGGCGAGCCGCTCATCGTCACCCGATGGCTGGATGGGTTCGGGGTGCCGAGCGGCCGCACGAACCTCGTTCCCCGGCCGCTCGCTCACGGCGCGTTCCCCGGCCCGCAATACATGGACACTCGGACCATGACGCTCGGGGTGATGGCCGCGGCCGACACGTGGGACGACCTGCAGTCGGCGATGCTGGCGCTCGGCACCGCGTACGCGCCGGTGTTGGACACCGACCCCGACTACGTGGTCCCTCTCGTGTTCACCTTGGACGACCCCGACGTGGCCTACCGGGTGGTGGGCATCCCGACCCGTGCGGCGTGGGGCTACGACGACGCCATCCTCTACGACGAGCCGGGGCTCCCCCGGTTCGTGCGGGGGGCGCTGTGTGAGTTCGTGGCGACCGACCCGCGGATCTACTGGAACACGGTCCAGTCCGCCACGGCGACCCTCGGCGAGTTGTCGGGTGGTCTTGACCTCCCCCACGCGTTCCCCCACGCGTTCGGGACCGCCGAGTCTGGCGCGGCGATCTGCGAGAACGTCGGCAACATCGCGACGTTCCCGACGATCACGGTCACGGCCGGACCGTCGGGAGCCTCGGGGGTCACCCTGAGCAACGAGACCACCGGGCAGGAGTGGTCGATCAACCTGACCCTCTCGGCGGGCGACACGCTCACCGTGGACATGGGGGCCCGCACGGCGCTGCTCAACGGCACCGCCGACCGCGCCCCGTTCGTGAACCGGCCCGACTCGACCTGGTTCGGGCTCGCTCCGGGAACGAACGCGGTGCGGCTCATCGCGACCGGGACCGACACGACCGCGCTGGTCGAATGGCGTAGCGCGGGCCTCTTCTAGTGGGAGACTGACGGCATGGCGATCGGCGACAGCGTAGGTCAGTGGCTGGAGAATGCCGGGGCGGTGAACAACGCCCGGGACTACCGGCGGCTCCTCGACCAGATGATGATGGGGTGGGACGTGCGGACCGCGGGCGGCTCCGCCACCGAGGGCACGGCGAACGGTGGCGTGACCCGCTCGGGCGCGATGGCCGTGTCGCAGCGGGCGTCAGGTGGTGCGGGCATGGCCGTGGACGTGGCCGCCGGAGGGTGCATCGTCGGCGGCACCGAGTCGGCGACGCAGGGCGACTACTTCGTCTACAACGACGCGGTCGTCACGCTCACGATCTCGGCGGCCGACCCGACGAACCCGCGCATCGACATCGTGGGCGTGCGGGTGCGCGACTCGGAATACTCGGGGGCGATCGATGACACCGCGCTGGTGGTGGTGACTGGCACCGCCGCCGCGGTTCCGGCCGAGCCCACCCTGCCGGAGAACTTCCTCACCCTCGCCCGCGTGGACGTGCCCGCGGCCGACACGTCGATCACGAACGGGCAGATCACCGACCGGCGGCGGCGCGTCGCCGCGCTCGGTGGGATCACCGTGTGCACGTCGTCCACTCGGCCGACCGTCGGGCTGTGGGAGGGCCTGTTCATCTACGAGACCGACACGGACCGGGTGCTGTTCTACAACGGCTCCGGGTGGTCGCGGATCGGCGACCAGGGCACGCCTCCCGGAATGGTGGTCGCGTCGGTGCTCACGTCGGCCCCGACCGATTGGGCGCTGATCTACGGGCAGACGATCACGTCGGCGCAAACGTCGTACGCGACGCTGTGGAACGACCTCGACACCGCGTTCAAGTCCGGCTCGTCGTTCGTGACGCCCGACGCTCGGGGCCGCACGATCGTCGGCAAGGACAACATGGGCGGGTCCACCGCCTCCCGCGTCACGAACGCCACGTCGGGCATCACCGGCACGACGATGGGCGCGGCCGGTGGCAACCAGGCGATCGCGACGCACACCCACACGTTCAACATGTATGCCGGGTTCCAAAACGCGATCGCCCCGGGCCGGTCGCCCGACACGAACCTGAGCGGCAACCCGTCCGGCACCGACACGTCGAACGGCCCGAACATCACGAACGCCAGCGGGCACGGCAACATGCAGCCCAGCGTCGTGCTGAACCTCATGGTGAAACTCCAGTGACCGGCGACCTCGCCGCCCTCGTCGCCGACGGCGCGCCGATCATCCCGACCGACCCGCGCGCACCCGAGCGGTTCGAGTCCGAGGACGGCGACGAGCGGAAGGTCGGCACCGTCACCGAGTCGCGCACGGTGGGCCCGTTGCGCCGAACACGGGCCCTCGCCCGCGACGCCCTGGCGGGCAGGATGGACGAGGTGGAGGACGGCCCGCCGAACCCCGCCGACCGGCTGCTGATCCCGGTGCGGCCGCAAGCCTCCGACCTGGTGATCGCCACCGACATCTACGACGTGTTCCGAAAGGTAGGACGATGACGGTTCCCGAGGCTCCCGAGGTCGCCGCGCTCCGCTCGGCGGTGGCGACGGCCGACACGAACGACGACGCGGCGAAGGTGATCGCCAGCCGAATCGCCGACCTCGATCGGCCGGTGCCGGTCCTCGCCGACGCGATCCGCGCCGGGGTGATCGCCGTCGAGATGCTCACCGACAAGGCCGGGCTGCGAGGCGTGCGCGAGCAGGTCATCACCGTGCTGCGTGACCGTGCCCGGGCGGAGCGTGCCGCCGCGGCGCTCACCGCGCTGGCCGAGTCGGAGGTCGGCATCGGGGTGATCGCCATAGGGACCGACGACCCCGAGGCGGCGATCGCGGCGCTGCGGGCGGAGCACCCGCTCGACGTGGTCCTCACCCGGCCCGGCGACGGGTACTACGTGACCGAGTACGTGACCGAGGTCCGGGAGGTCACCCGAGTGGTGAACGCCAAGGGTGAGCCTGCCCTCCCCGGCGAGCAGGGCACCGTGGTCACCGAGTCGATCGAGGAGCAGGTGCCCGTGCAGGTCCTGGTCCACGACGTGATCGAGGAACGCCTCGCCGACGGCGACGACGACCGGTTCGTGATCCACGACGGCCACCTGTACGCCCGAGGGTTCACGTCGGAGCGGGTCCAGGCGGCGCTTACCGCCAGCCGCCGGTAGGGTCCACGCGTGACCACTCCGGCGGGGGACCGGCCCCGGTTCTCGGCCTACGCGTTCGAGCCTCTGTCTGGCTCGCGTATCGGCGAGATCAGCACGTGGAACGAGGCGGGGTACTCCCACGGGCTCGGCCGGACCGGGGGCGGCTCGCTCACGATGCCGTGGTGGGACGACATCGCCGCCTCGATCGAGCCGCTCGTCGCCGGGATCGCGATCGATGACGGTGGGGTTCTCCGGTGGGCGGGGCTGGTGACGAGCCGGGACGTGTCGCCCGACGGGGGCACCGTCCGGTTCGGGTGCCAGCCGTGGTGGTGGTACTACGGCCGCCGGTGGATTCGCTCGGCGCTCGGCATGACCTACGCCGAGACCGCGAACGTGGGCCCCTACGACGTGAGGTTCCTCGACATCGCCTCGGGCGGCGCGGCGGACGTGGACCAGTTCGAGATCGTGGAGGACCTCCTCGCCCACGCGGCGGCGGTCGCCGCCGGTGCCGACCTCGGGCTCACCGTCCGCAAGTACGGGCCGGGCGCTGGCGGCAACTCGGGGGTGTCGCGCGTCCGGGACTACTTCGGGTACGAGCGGAAGCGGATCGCCTCGGCCGTCGAGGAACTCGCCGCCCAGGTCAACGGGTTCGATTTCGTGATCCGGTCGGAGTGGAACACGGGCACGACGCCGTGGTCGGTGGACCGCTTCCTCGACCTCTACTACCCGAGGGCGGGGGAGTCCACCGCGACCACGGTGCTGGAACACGGCGGCAACGTGTCGATGCTCCGCTTCCTCGATGACGGCGAGAAGGTCGCGAACCCGATCGTGATCGTGGGAGCCGGGACCGGCGACGCGGCGATCACGTCGGAGCGCACCGACCTGTCGCTCATCTACCCGGCGGGCCCCTATCCGTTGCTGGAGGACGAGCGCCAGTACCGCGACATGGGCACCGAGTACGACGGGGCGCTGGAACGCCTCGGCGATGCGGAACTCGCCGTGTACCGGCGGCCGCTCCGCACGGCGCAGGTCCGCCTCACCGAGCAGGCCGACGGCCTCCGCCTCGGCGACATCGGCATCGGCGACTCGCTCCCGGTCGTCGCCGAGTTCGGCGGGTTCGCCGTGAACGACCGGCTGCGCTACGTCGCCGAGTCGGTCAGGGTGTCGCCGTCGACGGTGCTCGATTGGACTGCCGACCTGGCGACCGACGACGCCACGCTGGGGGTCCTGTGACGACGCCGTTCTTCGGGGACCCGCTCGGCCTCGCCGCCGAGGCCCGATGGCGAGAGTCGATCGAGCAACGCCTCACGAACCTGGAAGCGCGCGAGCGGGTCGTCGTCCCGGCACCCCTGTTCCCCCGACCGGTGAACGCGTTCCCGAGTTCCGACTGGTACCAGGCCACAACCGCCGCCGGGTTCACCCCGCTGTGGGAGATGATCGTCCCCCGGTGGACGGCGCTCGGCGCGTGGGTCGAGTTCGACTGGCGGACCGGGGCGGGGACCACGGGCGAGGTCCGGCTCCTCTCCGCCCTCGGGAACGCGTCGAGCGCCGTGGTGCTCGGGGCAGCGTCGTCGGGCACGATCACGTTCCGGTGGTTGCACAACGAGGACATCTGGACGGACTCGGTGCTGTGGCTCACCGCCCGCCGGACCGGTGGGGCGAACAGCGTCGAGGTGGCGTTCCCGCACGCGGCGCTGATCCCGCCGACCGGGTGCACACTCGCCGGGGTCTGACCCGTGCCGATCATCCCGACCGACGCCCTCGCTCACGACGCGTTCGCCGAGGACGTGGAACGCCGCCTGGCGTGGATGGAGTCCACGCGGCGCGTGTGGCCGGTCTACAACTTGGCGACCGGGCCCGGGTTGGGGATCGGGGTCGCGTCCGGTGTCGCCGTGCTCACGACGAGCGCCACCTTCATCGAGGCGTGGCACGCGAGGTTCCCCACGCTGATCGGACCGGCGATCGACCTCGGGTTCTACGTGTACCTGCCCCTCGGGGTGCAGGGCGAGATCAAGGTCGTGCTCGTCGCCGACGGGACCACGTACGAATCCGCGCCGCACGCAACGGCGGTGGGCTCCGACGCGTTCCGAGCGATCACCACCCACTGGTTGCCCGGTGCTCC
Organism: Actinomycetes bacterium; assembly: GCA_029782355.1. Lineage (GTDB taxonomy): Bacteria > Actinomycetota > Acidimicrobiia > Acidimicrobiales > Ilumatobacteraceae > JAKOUY01. The sequence goes on along the minus strand of JAKOUY010000006.1, from coordinate 77,325 downwards.
GCTCGGGTCGGGGGAGTGCCGCCTGAGCCTCTACGTCCGGCGGCTCGCCGGGGCCGACAACGTGCAGGCGTTCCAGCCGGTCCGGTTCTCGGTGCGCGACCCGGAGGGAGCGACGACCGCCCCCGATTGGCTGGAGGAGGCGTACCCCTAGGACCTCGCGGCCTAGCGGCTAGGGGTCCAGACCGGGGTCGGCTGGACCGGCGCTGTGGTGGGGGTCGTGGGCTCGGGCCCGGGCTCCGGGGGGCTCGGCGACGGCTCGGCGACGACGACCTCCTCGGCCTCCGGAGCGGACGGGGTGGTCGGCCGGGCGGCAGGCCCGGTGGGCTCCGTGTAGCCGTCCGGGTAGATCGGCCCGTAGGGGCCGGGGACCGTGGACGGCGGCTCGCCCTCGGCGGGCGGGGGCGGCGGCACCGGGAGCGGATCGCCGGGCTGGTAGCCCGCGAACTCGGGAGCGTTACCGACCTTGATCGATGGGCCGCTGGCCTTGCCGTCGGGGGTCACGACGGCCAAGGTAACGGCCGAGAGGACCGCAGCGGCGGCTACGGCGGCGGCCAGGATGCGGGTACGGGTGGTGGTCATACTCCGGGCAACCAGCGTTCGGGGCTCCGCCTATTCCCTCGGGGCTCCGCCTCCGCCGCGGAAAGTGCCGTTAGTCTCGCTTTCTGTGACGAGGTACGGCCGCACGGCCGGGGCGCTGGTTCGCTGGTGGGTGTACCGAGGGTGGGCGTTCTCCGCCTCGGTGCTCCTGGCGGTGCCCGCCGTGGCGCTGCAGCCCCCCTACCCGGTGGAAGGCTCCGGGCTCCCGAGCCAGATCGGGTTTGCGCTCGCGGCGACCGCCTACTTCGGGCTCGGGTGCTGGCCGGAGTGGACCCACCTGCGCCGCACGGCCTCGGTCCTCGGGACCTTCACGACCGCGCTGCGCGCCCTCACCCTGCTCCTCGATGACACGCTCGCCCTCAAGGTGCGGGCCGTGGGGGTCGCGGCTTGGCTGCTCGCGATGCTCTTCCTGGCGTGCGCGCCGGAGTTCACCGAGCGATACACACGGGGCGGGGCAGGGTGGTACGAGCGTTCCTGACCCTCACGCTGGCCCAGCAATCCCTCAACGACGGCAACCCGATCCCTCTCGGGTACCTCGCCGTCGGCGGGGCGCTCGGCCTCACCGTGTTCACGATCGCCGCGTTCCGGCGGCTGCAACGCTGGTCGATCACCGACCTCGAAACCGCGCTGGCCCGCCAACGGGAGGAGGTCGCGCGCATCTCGGGCGACCTCGAAACGGAACGGGCGGTGACCGACGTGCTCCGCGGGCGGCTCACTCGCGCCGAGGACGAGGCCCGCACGCTCCGGGCACTCAACGCCGCGCTCACCCAGGAAGCCGATGCCCTGCAGGCCGAGGTCACCCGGCTCCGGTGGATCATCGAGGGCACCGAGGGGCTGCGCCGCCCGTTGCCCGGTGCGGGTGAATCCCCGCCTGATGGGGAGTGACCGGATACGGTTCCGTGCGGTGGCCTCGCGCGAGGCCGAGCGAAGGAGCGACAGCATGGACGTGACCAAGGCGGTGGTCGTGCTCGCGATCGCGGGCGGGATCGTGGAGTTGGCGAAGGCCGTCATCGGTGGCCGGGCGGCGAGCAACCCGCGGGTCCTGGCGGCACTGGTGATCGTGGCGTCGTTCGCGTCCGTGTTCCTGCTCCGGTATTCGGTGTGGGCAAACGAGCAGGTGATCGGGGACAAGCCGCTCGACGCCCTCGGGGTGCCGTCGCTGATCGTGGCTTCGATCGCCGTCGCGGCCGCGGAGTCGGTCGCGTTCCTCGGTGGGAAGGCGGCGCTGCGCGCGGTGAGCAACATCGGGGAGAACCAGCCGACGGCATACGACCCGAACTACGGGAAGCCGGTCACGATGGGCGACAAGTTCGGGCAGAAGGCCGCGTAGCCGTGGCCGACGTGTGGGCCGCCGACGCGGCGACGAACCCGGACCCCACGGCGCTCGCCGAGTCGGGCTGCCTGTTCATCGCCCGGTACGTCGGCACCGCCTACCAGCGGTACGGCGTGGACCGGACGTACATCGACGCGTGCCTCGCGAACGGCGTGGGCGTCGGGCTGATCATGCAGGAGTGGGCGTCGCAGTTCCTCGGCGGCTACGCGGCGGCGATCGCGTGCGGCCAGCGGATGCTCGCCGGGTGGGACAGGCTCGGCGCACCGCGCGACGGGTCGGTGATCCCGATGGTCGTCATGGTCGACCCGAACCCCGGCGCGGTGCCTGGCAACGAGGGCGCGCTGCGTGACTTCGCCCGCGGGTGGCATGACCTCCTCACGCGGGAGGGCTTCCCCGAGTGGACGGGCTACGGCTCGCGCTACGGGCTCGACGTGGCCCAATCAGCCGCGCCGAGCATGACGCGCCGGTGGGGCGTCGGCACGTGGGGGTTCGGCGAGAGGGGCGACGGGTCACTCCCCGCCGACGTTCCGGCCGACATGATCCAGCACGGCAACCGAGGCGCGCCCGTGCCGCGCACCGACTACAACACGCTCTTCCGGCTCGACATGGGCCAGTGGGGCGGTCCGGCGGTGAAGCCGCCCGAGCGAAAGGTGAACGACATGCCGTACATCGCCGTGGGGAACACGCCCTTCATGCGCGCCGCCGCGTACGTGGACGGCGGGTTCCGGGTGGGCCCGATCTTCGGCGGGCCTCCGGGCCCGGCCGAGTACGGCGCGATCCCGCAGGAAGCGCTCGATTGGAAGAGCAAGCCGGGGCGGGACGCGGTGCAGTTCGTGTTCTTCGATGACGACCCCGAGCGGTTCGTGGCGTTGCTCGCCGAGCGCCCGACGCCGGGCGAGGGCGGCGGCGGCGACGGGACGGGGCTCACGGCCGAGCAGCGTGCCGCGGTCAAGACCGCCGAGGCGTCGCTCCGCTCGATCGCCACGAACGCCGCCGAGTCGGCCAAGGCCGCGACGACGGCCGCCGACGCCCTCGGCAACGCGTTCGACTGACCGGCCTCGGGGAGCACCACTCGCCGAAGGGGCCGCGCACGGCCGTCGCTCACCGTGCGCGGCCCCCGGCGCGCGTCTAGCCCTTGCACCCCCACGGGCTGCCGCCGTACCTCGCGTAGCCGCGGGACGCGACGACCATCTGCGCCCACGGCGACGCTCCCGCGGCGGTCGGGGCGTACTCGGTGCCGCCCCACTCGCGCCACGCGCCGTCGGAGATCCCGAGGCCACCGCCACCCATGAGCCCGTTCCCGAACCGGCCGTAGGCGTGCCAGTCGCCGCCCTGCTCGCAGCGGTTGATCGTGTGCCAGTGGGCGACGCTCGGCACGATGGGCGGGCAGGTGGGCCGGTCGCCGAGGAGCGGCACGCCGGGGACCTCGGGCTCGCAGACCTCGGGCGTCCACCCGAGGGGCCGGAGCGCGTCGGCCGCCGCGTCGCGCGCGGCTTGGAACCCGGCGAGCATGGCGTGGAGGTCCTGGGCGGCTCCGGCGGCGGCGAGCACGTCGGGCATGGACCCGGGCACCACCACGGTGGCGGCGGGTGCCGCGGCGCGGGGCCGGGTGGTGGTCGGCGGGTCCTCGGCCGCGGCGGGGATGCCGAGCCCGAGGACGAGCCCGAGGACGAGCCCGAGCACGGTGCCGACGGCGAGGCCGATCGTGGCGGCTCGGCGGCTACCCACAGCGGCCTCCCCACGGCCCCGAGCCCTGCCACTCGTACAGGTGCCAGGCCATCTGGTCTTGGTCGTCCACCGATTGCGCGGCGGGGTCCTGGCCGATGAGGTCGGTCCAGCCCGCGTGCTCGGCGGTGCGGTCCCACGTGGACTGCACGAATTGGTACGCGCCGCGGTAGGTGCCGCCGGGGCTGATCGCCCCGTAGCCCGCGTCGTGGAGGCCGTTGCCGTTCGCGTCGGAGCGGTCCGACTCGATCGAGCGGGTGCACACGAGGAACGGGTGGCCGTGCAGGTCGGGTGGTGCGGGTCCGGGTCGTAGCCCGCACGCGGTGAGCGTGAGGGCGAGCACGACGAGGGCGGGAGCGGCGAGCGCGTAGCGTCGTCGGCGCAAGGGGTCCTCCGAGGTCGGCGGCTATGTCGCCACGTGCTCGGCGCTTCTCGCGGGGTACGCTCCCGAGTGCCAGCCCGGCGCGGTCCTCGCGATCACGTCGAACAACGCGACGCCGCCCGTACCTCTAGGGTGCGGGCGGCGCTCGCGACGGTAGCCGGTCAGGCGGGGTGGTGGGGGAACCGCCGAGTCTCCGCGGCGGAGACCCGGCCTACCGCTCGGGGAGGTCCCGGAGCAGCAGCCAGAGGCGGCACCCCAGGCCCTCCGACAGATCCAGCAACTGCTCGGCGGTCATCACCGAGCGGCCGAGTTCGAGGTTGGCGACCACCGACTCGGTGCACCCCATCCGCTCGGCGAGGTCCCGCCGGGTGAGCCGCTTCTTCTCGCGGATCGCTCGGGCGTTCTCGCCGATCTTCAGGGCTCGCGGCCCGGGCGGCCGCACGCTCCGGCTCATCGGAGCACCGGCCGGTCGAGGACCAGGCCCGACCGCTGGCGGTCGACCGCCGGGTCGCCCTGGACCTGCACGGACAGGCCCGCGAGGCGGCACCACCCGAGGTTGAGGACCAGGGTCCCGTCGGCCACCTGGCCGACGGCGAGGCCGTCGTGGACGATCACGCCGTCGGGCCGGATCGCGAGGGCGGGCGGCGCGGCGGCGGGGGTGGGGGTGGCGCTCGATGCGCCGGAGGGGTCGGCCATGAGGCAGCGTTCCGTTCCTCGGGGGCCCGGTCCCGGCGACGCCGGGTGGATGGACGGGCTCCCGTTCCCCCCGAGCCTACCGCATACTGGACACGTTCACCAGCAGACCGGACATGTTCACCCGCGGAGGGTCGCGGTCCTCCCGGTCGCTGCTTCCCACCGGGCCACGATCACGTCCACCCAGGACGGCTCCATCTCGACCAGGGCGGCGATCCGTCCGGTCTGCTCGGCGGCGATGAGCGTGCTCCCCGAGCCGCCGAAGAAGTCCACCACCACGTCGCCGGGGTCGGAGGAGTTCCCGATCAACTCGGCGAGCATGGCGACGGGCTTCGCCGCGTTGTGCTGGCGTTCGTCGCCGGTCGGCCGCTGGAAGCGCAGGATGTTGCTCGCCGCCACCGTCCGCTGGCCGCGCTTGCGGCTCGCGGTCATGGCCTTCTCCGGCGGGAGCCGCGACCAGAACGCGACGAACTCGTGGGTGTTGGCGTAGTTCGCGCCGAGGCCCGCGCCGCCCTTGTCCCACACCAGGCAATTCTTCGGGGTGAGCCCGGCGGCTCGGAACCCGTCCCACAGCGTCGCGTAGGAGCGCCAGTCGCAGTGGATGTACGCGTGGCCGAACTCGGGAAGCGTTTCCATGATCCGCCGCCCGAGCGCGGCGAAGAAGGGGCGGATCATCTTGTCGTCGGCGATGTCGCTCGCGATGCCGGTGGCCGAGCCGTACACGGCGTAGGGCGGGTCGGTGAGGACCATCGCCGGAGTGAGCCCGGCGAGCACGGCGGCCACGTCGTCGTCGGAGAACGCGTCGCCGCAGATCACGCGGTGCGGTCCGCACTCCCACACGTCGCCGCGCTTGGCGCGCGGTTCGTCGGGCGTCGTGGGCACGGCGTCCGCGGCTTGCGCGCCGCCGCCGCTGGCGCGGTGCACGGTGCGGAGCAGCCCGCGCATCTTGGCGTCGTCGTAGCCCGTGCCACGCAGCCCCTGCGGAGTGGTGCGGAGGACCTGGAGGGCTCGGGCGAGCGCGGCCTCCTTGGGCCGTGAGTGCTCGCGCGGGATCTCGTTGTCGCCGACGAGGATGCGGAGGGCGGTGGCGTCGTCCACGTCCAGGTACACGACCGGGACCTCGGGCGCGCCCCGGGCGACCAGGGTCTTCCAGCGGCCCTCACCGGCGAGGATGCGGCCGGTGGATCGCTGGACGAACACGACCGAGTAGAAGCCCACCTCGTCCACCGACTCGCCGATGGCGTCGGGGTCGTTCTCGTTCGTGTTCTCGGGGTGGGGCGTGATCGCGTCCACGGGGACGAGCACGATCTCGCGGGCGAGGAGGTCGGGCGGTACGGCGGCGACCTCGGGGGCAGGCGTGGATGCGTCGGTCATGGTCGGGAAGGCTACGCCCGGGCGGCTACGGTGGAGCGCACCAGGTTCCCGCCAGTCACGCGAGAGGCCCCCGGCTCGGTGCCGGGGGCCTCTCCGCTGCGGTGGACCGGACGGGAATCGAACCCGCCTGGCAGGATTCCAGGTTCCCACCTGTCACCATGACCCGGCCCGTGCTGCTCACTCCTTCACTATCGCATGGGGGTGAGACACTAACGCCGGGGCTCGGCGGTCAGGCGGCCCGGAAGAGCGCCAACTGCTTGCCGGGCTTGGCCCGCAGGTTGGCGTGGGCGTCCCGGTGGTGCTCGGGGCAGAGGACGACCAGGTGCTCGGGGTGGTGCTGGCACCCGGTCCCGTAGCCGTCGGCCCCGACGGGCGGGTCGTGGTGGACCTCGACGCCGCGTCGGCGGTGGCACCACCGGCACCGGTGGGCGGCACGGCGGAGCGCGGCGGCTCGGGCTCGGGTCCACACGTGGGCCTCGGCGAACGCCGCCTCGCAGCCGGGGGAGCACCACTCGCCGCGGGGGGAGTCGCCGCCGCACCACTGGCAGCGGTCCTCCGTGTTCGGCCCGTAGGCCAGGGTGCACGCGGCCAGGGTGGCGGCCATGCACCCAGGCTACCCCCGGCTCCGCCGTGGAAACACCGGGCATACCCGTCACCCGGCCCCGAGGGCTCGGGCGATCCCGGCCTCGACGTAGCCGTCCACGGCGTACCCGGAGTGGGGGCGGATGCCGGTGAAGTGCTCCGCGCCCCACCGCTCGCGTGCGGCGTGGGCGTACGCGCTGGCCCAGGTGGCGTCGTGGCCGTGACGGCCGGACCGCTCGACCGCGGAGTGGGCGAGTTCGTGGGCCAGGAGCATCAGGGCCTCGGCCGTGTGCACGGGGCCCAGCGTGATCGCGACTCGGGACGGCCACGCCACCCCCGACACGTGCGCCGACCGGCGGCGGCGGATGTCGATCGTGGGGACCTTCGCTCCGCGGTGGTGCTCCCGGAGCGCGGCCGTGTTCCAGATCCGCTTGGCCTCCGCATCGAGGTCGACGCCGTTGTGGCTGCGTCGGGCGAGGCGGTCGGCGCGAGCCTTGGCGCGGTCGGCGGACCGCTTGGCCGTCGCGCGCTCGGCCTTCTCGGCGCGCTCACGATCGAGCGCCGGGCAGGTCCGCTCGACTAGGCGGCCGGTCTTCGCCGAGCACAGCAGGCAGTACCGGCGCACGTCGTCGCGTCGGGGACGCTCGGGAGCGAGGCACCCGTCGCCGCACGTCGGGCAGACCCAGCGGCGGCCGGTCGCGCGCTTGGCGCTCATCGGTCACCCGCCAGGGCCCGGTCGACCGCCGCGAGGATCGCGGCGTCGTACCGCTCCGCGTCGATCCACGCTTTCGCGTCGTCGCGCGTGTGGAACATCTCGGCGGCCACGTCGTCGCCGCACCGGCCGTCCTCGTCGTAGTGCACGTCGTAGTACCCGTCGATCGGCCAGATCCAGAAGCCGTGGTACTTGCGGGGAAGGCCGACGCCCGCGGTCGGGTCGTCGTGCTCGATCGTGTTCGTGGTCATCGTGCGCGCTCCTCGGTGATCGTGAGGCCGAACGCCTCGGCGTACTCGCGGGCCTCGTCGGTGGTGGTGAAGCCGCTGGCCTCGGTGCGGCCGTCGGCGACGCGGCGCAGCGTCCAGAACCGCTGGCCGTTGAGCGGGTTCGTGCGGCCGTGCAGCGTGACGGTCATCGCGCACCCCCGGGAGTGTCGAGGCCGATCGCGGCGAACGCCTCGGCAACGGTGATCGGCTGGTGGTCGGCCCACCGCTCGCGCCACGCCGTCATCCGGCGGTCGTGCTCGGCGGCCGAGTCGGCGGCCACCGCGCAGCGGGTGCAGCCGTCGGGGTTCGGCAGGTACGCCGCCCCGCACTCGGGGCAGGTGATCGGGTCGGGTCGGTTCATGTCGGGCTCCTTGCTCGCTCCGTGCTGGACATGTCCATCGTACATCATCCGTGGGACAGACACAACCCCCCTCTTCCGAGGCTCGCCGAAAGAGGGGGGTTCCATTGTCCCACGGAACGTGTATACTGAACATGTCCAGCACGGAGCGCCCAAGGAGGCCGACATGCCCACCACCCCCACCACCCGCAAGCCCGAGGCCCGGACCAAGACCCGGACCGCCGAGCAGTTCCGCCGCCGTGCGGAGCGCTCCTTCCGCAAGGCCAACCCCGAGGCCGTCGCCGTCGGGCTCGTCATCGAGTGGACGTTCACCAGCCGCCCGTACGTCGGCAAGGGTGACCCCCGCACGCTGTGGCGGACCGGCACGTTCCGGGCGACGGCTCCCGGGTTCGCGTCCCGGCTCGTCGGGGCGAACCTGGAGATGGTCAGTGACCGCATGAGCGTCGGTATCTGAGGAGGCCACGATGACGCGATCCACCACCACCACGACCAAGACCCCCGACGTGTTCGACGTCCTCGGGCGCACGATCACGCAGGGCACCCCGGTTACCGTCCGGCTGCTGAACGGCCAGCGGATCACCGGCACGCTGCACGGCGTGGACTACCGCGACGGCGAGGCGTACACGGTGAGCGTGCACGACGGCCACCAGTTCCGGCAGGCGTACGCCGACACGCTGGCGGTGAAGGCATGAGCGCCCGCAAGCCCGACCGGTGCCGCGTGTGCCACGAGGACCGCGTGGTCGCGATCGTGCGGACCTCCGGCGGGTTCTCCCGAGTGTGCGCCGACCACGTGGACGCGATCCCGAACGCCCTCGGGGTCACGATGCTCGGCGAGCCCGAGCGCGCGCCGCGGTGGCGCACCGCGCAGAACCGGACCGACCTCGGGAACGTCCTCGATGACGCGCTGGCGTTCGTCGCCGAGCGTGAGGCGGTGGCGTCGTGACCCGCGGCCCGTGGGTTGAGGCGCTGGAGGTCCAGGCCGTGCTCGCCGAGGCGCACGCGCGGCCGGGCCACCCGGTGCGGCGCTACGCGGAGTACTTCGACCACGACGTGCTCAAGGTCGGCATCCGGGAGACCAGGCCGGGCGGGCGCGTGTGGAGCCTCGCCGACTTCCTCGCCGAAGGGCTCGCGACCGCGGACCCGTATTGGGTATCGGCCGACATGCTGGACGTGGTGGACGCCGCCGCTCCCTCGATGCCGGGCGAGGTCCTGCACGTGGAGGACCTCCCGAGCCCTGCGGGGTTCGCCGTGCTCGAACGGTCGGTGATCCGCCGCGACGTGCGCGGCCGCCGCATCTCGTTCCGGGCGGTGTCATGGTGGGCAGTCGCGTCGGACGGCTACGGCTCCGGGGTCCTGTACGCGTTGTGGACCGATGCCGAGGAGCCCGAGGATGACATCAACGCCGACCTCGGCACGTCGCGCCGCGCGCTCGGCCGGTTCCAACTCATGCACGCCGGGGTCATGCCGTTCGACACGGACCCTGCCACGATCCCGCTCCAAGAGCGCGAGCAGGGCGAGGGCCCGCCGTTGCTCCCGCCCGAGCAGGTGGAGGCGCAAGCGGTCGAGTCCTGGCGGTGGCACCTGACCTTCTGGCGGATGATGGGCCAGCGGATCGCGCACACGACCGAGGCTCGGCCGGACCGGGCGACGGCGCGCCGCCTCGCGCGCACGACGCTCGCCGCTCCCGAGTTCGTGCAGGTGGTGACGCTCCGCCAGTACCGGGACAAGCAGCCGCCGGTGGACGGCGAGGGCGAGGGCGTCAGGTGGTCGCGGCGGTGGATCGTCGGCGGCCACTGGCGCAACCAGTGGTACGCGAGCCTCGGCCGTCACCGGGCCATCTGGATCGCCCCGTTCGTGAAGGGCCCGGCCGACAAGGACCTGGTGGTGGCCCCGCGCGTGTACCGGTGGACCCGATGACCGCCGCCAAGCCCGAGGCCCAGCGGTGGTTCGTCCCGCTCCACGTGTGCCTCCCGTGCTACGAGGGCGAGCACGACGCGTGCCGCCACCGGCCCGACGGCCCGCGGTTCGGCCGAGCCCCCGAGGGGGTGCCGTGCCGCTGCGAGGCGGAGGGCCACACGGGCGGCCGGGGCACGTGCTCCGACACGCGGATGAGCGACTACGACCTGGTCCGGTGCGGCAAGCCCGCCAAGGGTGAGGTCGCGATCCACCCGACGTTCGGCGGGCCCGACCGGCCGCCCGAGGTCGTGGTCGAGCGGTGCGGCGTGCACCTGGCCGGGCTCCGCCGCCGGGCCGAGAACGACGCCCGCTACAGGGCGGAGCGTGAGGCCCGCCAGGCGGAGCGCGACGCCCTCACCGCGAACCAGCGGGCGGCGGAGGACTGGTGCGCCAGGCTCGCCGAGGTCGGGATCGTCGCGACGCCCGCCGCGACCGAGGAGGGCCCGTTCGTGCGGGTGGACCCCGAGCGGCTCTACGGCCAGGTCCGCGAGGCCGTCATCGAGATGGACGCGATCGGGATCGAGCACCGGTTCCACCCGAGGCCCGAGGCCACCCCCGACGATTCCGAGCCCGGGGGGTTGTAAGCGTCACACCCCGGATGTATAGTGGGCATGTTCAGCACGGTCACCCCTACGGAGGAGAATCCACCATGACCGGTACCCCGCAAGTAACCACGACGCTCCGCAAGGTCCCCCTGGACGTGCTCGCCCAGGTGCTCCGGGAGCAGGCCGACGTTCGGTTCGACGCCGTCGTCCCCGCCTCCGCCCTCTCGTACGTGAACGGGCGGCTCCACGTCGCCGACGCGGCGACCCGGTGGGACGCCGACGGCGCATCGCTGGAGGCGGCGGTGCTCGCCCCCACCGACGTGTTCGAGGACGGCCTCGCCGCCCGCCTGGAGATCCCCCGGGCCTACCTCCGCAAGATGCGGGACACGGGCATCCGGGTCATGCTCCCGACGGCCGGAGCCCCGCACCGCGATCACGCGCTCATCGATGCGAACGTGAACGCCTGGCTCCAGGCTCAGGGCGACCGCCGGTTCCTGATCCGAGCGTTCCGCACCGACGACCCCGACTCGGTGGGGATCGCCCGGGCGTTCCTGTCCAACAAGTTCTCGATCGGCATGGACAACCTCGACGTGCTGCTCGCCGCACTCGCCGGGGCTCGCGCCGCCGGAGTGAGCACGGCCGGGCTCAACATCGACGGCGACCTGTCGGAGCGGCGGATGCAGGTCCGCATCGAGGCCCCCGAGGTCGCGGCCCTCGCGCCGCTGGCGCTCCGCTCCCGCTACCGGGACCCGCGCACCGGCCGCACCGCGATGGACTACCCGCTGGTGTCGGCGGGCGTCGTGATCGGGAACTCCGAGACCGGCGGCGGCGCGTTCACGGTCGCCCCCCGGTTCGTGTTCCAGGTCTGCAAGAACGGCATGGTGCGGAGCGTGGACCTGATCAAGGCGGTGCACGTCGGCGGCCGCCTCGATGACGGGATCGTCCGCTGGTCCGCCGAAACGCAGCGGGCGAACGTGGACCTGATCACCGCCAAGACCCGCGACGCCGTGGCGACGTTCCTCGACACGGACTACGTGGAGCGGTGCCTCACCGAGATCACCGAGCAGGCCGAGGTCCCGGTGACCGACGCCGCCGCGACGATCGAGCGAGTCGCCAAGGTCCACGCGTTCACCGAGGACGAGGCCCGCGACATCCTCGACCACTTCATCCGGGGCGGCGACCTCACCGCCGGGGGCGTGATGCAGGCCGTCACGTCGGCGGCGCAGGACGTGGCCGACCCCGACCGGGCCGCGGTGTACGAGGACGTAGCCCTGGACGTGCTCGCGACGGCCGCCAAGCGGTAGCCGCACACGATCGGAGGGCCCCCGGCCGGGCCTGCCCCCTCGGCCGGGGAGCCCTCCGCCCCGCCTCACGCCCGCATCCTCCCGAGAAGGAGCCCCACGTGCAAGGACCCTCCAACCTCCCGAGCGGGTCTATGCTCGCTCGGAAGCCCGCCAACCCCGCCGAGCCCTCGGGCTCGGTGTCCCGGCGGGTGCCCGACGCCCACAGGTCACCCAAGGTAGAACCGCCGCCTCCGTTCCGTGCTGGACACATGGGTCGTGGCTCCAGCGGTCCCTCGGGTGGCCGGGCGTCGTGGTCGCCGTCCCCGTGTGAGTGTCACACCCCCGCCGTAGGGTGGCACCTGTGACCAGCACGGAGGACCCCCGGCCGTACTACCTCCACGCCGTGCGCCCGAACGGCGCGCACGCGTGGGCCGGGCCCTACGCCGACGGCCCCACGCTCATCGCGTGGGCGGCCGTCATCGCCCCGCACGTCCCCCTCGACGCCACGTGGGACGTGACCCGGAACTCCCGGGCGGACGGGTGACCCCCGACGCGGCGACCGCGCACGTCCGGCGCGTCGCCAAGCGGCTCGGCGACGCGATCGCCGCGTTCGCCACGGCGGTCGAGGTCCTCGATGCCGACGTGCGCGCCAGGGTGACCGCCATCCCGTCGCTCCACTACCGGCTCGTCGGCGACCCGATGGCCGGGTTGCTCCGGCAACTGCAAACCGTGGAGGCCGACCTCGCCGCCCGAGTCGCCAAGATCGTCGCCGAGCACGGCGTCCCCCGCCCGAGGTCCGCCCCGAACCGGATGACGCTGGACCGGCTCGGCACCGTGGAACGCTCGCAGTCCGGCCGCCGTCGCGTGTGGCACGGCGGCCAGCAGGTCGCCCGCCGCGTCGCGCTCCGCACCGTGGACCGCTCCCGGTTCGACCCGGAGACCGGCGGGTTGCGCGAGGACCCGGTGCCGCCCGCGGTGCTGGCCGAGATGATCGCCGACGAGATCACCGCGTGCGCGGGGCTCGGCAACGCGTCCGCGTCGTGGCGCACCGGCGAGTTGGAAACCCGGGGCATCGACCCCGACGAGTTCTCCGAGATGGAGGGCGAAGGCCGACCCACCGCCCGGTGGGTCTAACCGAAGGAGCACGCGTGAGCGACGCGAGCACGACCACCACCACCACCGACCCGGGCGAGTTCTCCCACGGCGGGTTCGACCGGACCCAGCAGGAAGCCGCCGACGCGTTGCGCCACCAGGGCGAGTACGTCGGCCCGCGGCGCTCGGTCATGCCGCCCGACGTGGCGGCGCTGCTCCGCAAGGAGTTCGAGCCCGCGCAGATCGGGAAACTCCCCCGCGTCACCTGCCGCGAGTGCTCCCGTTCCGACTCCCGGGTGTGTGGCCGCCACCAGAAGGCCGAGTGCCGGGAGTGCGGGAACTACATGAGCACGGCGCACATCCACCTGGACTACGTGGGCCACGCCGCCGTGACCGACCGGCTGCTCAAGGCCGACCCGGATTGGACGTGGGAGCCCGTCGCGTACGGGCCCGACGGCCTCCCCGCGATCCAGCGGGGCGACCGGGTGCACCGGCTGTGGATCAGGCTCACGATCGCCGGGGTGTCGCGCCTCGGGGTCGGCACGGCCGAGGCCCGCAAGGACGAGGTCGAGAAGGAGTTGATCTCCGACGCGATCCGCAACGCCGCGATGCGGTTCGGGGTGGCGCTCGACCTGTGGTCCAAGGAGGACCTCCACGACCAGCGGGAAGCCGCGGTGGACGGCCCGCCTCCGGCTCCGGCGGCCACGTCGTCGCCGGGCGTGGACCCGAGCACGGTGGACCAGGACAAGATCACCGAGGTCACCCGCCGGATCGACACCCTGACCGCCGACCAGCAGGAGGCGTTCCGGGCGTGGAAGGACCAGCAGGGGTTCCCGTGGCCGTGGCCGAAGGCCGCGTGCGCCGTCATGCTCCGCCAGATGGACGCCCTGACCGGCGAGGGCTCCCAGGACCCGGAGGGCGACGCCACGGCCGCTCAGGGGCCCGCTGCGCCCCCCGAGGGGTCCACGGCCCCCGAGGACCCGGCGGAGCGGTCCACGTGGACGCAGCCGCCCCCGCCGCCCGGTGCTGGCACCCTGCCCCCGGCCGACGACGTGCCGGTCGACGGGCCGTGTGAGATTTGCGGGTCCACCCGGGCGGCCAAGGCCATCGTGCGCGGGGTGCGGCGCTGCGCGAACGCCACCGACTGCCGGAAGCGGGCCGAGGCCAAGGAGGCCGAGGCCGCCGCCAACCCCGAGCCCGAGCCCGAGGCGTCGGGGACGATCCCGAGCGACGACCCCGGCGGCGCGCTCGCCGCGACCGACTTCCCCGCCATGCCCGGCCCCGGCACGCCCGGCGACCAGGACGAGTGGCCGCTCCCCGACGGCGACGCCGAGCCCGGCGAGACCGGCGACGAGGTGCTCACGTGCTCGCTCCCGACGTGCGGCCAGGTGATCGGCCCCGACGACCTCCCCGTGTTCGGTGAGGCCGACGAGCCGTACCACGTGGCCTGCGCCCCCGCGTTCGGCGGCGAGTGATGGGCTGGGTGATCGTCGCCGCGTTCGTGGTGCTCGGGTTCGCCGCCGTGTACCGCTCCGCCGTGCGCGACTCCGACTGGTGGCTCCTCGTAGGCGTCGCCCTCGTCACGTCGGCGGTGGTCGGCGCGGCTCGGATGCTCGGATGAAGCCCACCGCCGAACAGATCGCCGTCGCCGACCTGTTCCGCCAGGGCGACACAATGGTCGTGGACGCCCTCGCCGGGACCGGCAAGACCACCACGCTCCGGCTCCTCGCCGCGAGCACCCGACGCCGCGGCGTGTACGTCGCGTACAACCGGGCGATCGTGGACGACGTGGCCACCAGCCTCCCGTGGCGGTGCTCGGCCCGCACCGCCCACTCGCTCGCGATGAGCGCCGTCGGGCACCGCTACCGGCATCGCCTCGGCCAGCCGCGCCTCCGCTCCTACGAGGTCGCGCAACGCCTCGGCATCCGGCCCATCGTCGTGCACCACGGCCTCCCGAACCCCAAGCGGCTCGCGCCCGGCTGGTTGGCCGGTCACGTGATGCAGGGCCTCGCCGCGTTCGCGAACTCGGCCGACCCCGAACCGACCGCGGCGCACTTCCCGTACCGGGAGGGCATCGACCTGCCCGACGTGACCGGCCGCCGGTCCACGGTCAACAACCGGATCGTGGCCGAGGAGTTGGAAGGCGCGCTGCGGAAGGCGTGGCAGGACATCACCCACCCCGACGGGTCGCTCCGGTTCACCCACGACCACTACCTGAAGATTTGGGCGCTCGGCCACCCGACGATCGAGGCCGACTACGTGCTCCTCGATGAGGCTCAGGACACGAACCCGGTCCTCGCCGACGTGCTCGCCCGCCAGTCCGCGCAGGTCGTGTACGTCGGCGACGAGAATCAGCAGTTGTACGCGTGGCGTGGCGCGGTGGACGCGATGGCGACGTTCGCGCCCGAGCACCGGCGGAGCCTCACGCAGACCTTCCGGTTCGGGCTCGCGCTCGCCGACGTGGCGAACGAGGTCCTCGACGCGCTCGACGCGTCGCTCCGCATCGTCGGCAACCCCGAGCGAACGACGACCGTCGGCCCCCTCGCCGGACGTGCACCCGACGCGATCCTGTGCCGCACGAACGCCGAGGCGCTCCACGTCGTGCTCGGCGCGCAGACCCGCGGCCAGCCCGTGCACCTGGTCGGCAACGGCACCGAGGCCGCCGCGTTCGCCAAGGCCGTCGCCGACCTCCGCACCACCGGGTTCACCGCGCACCCCGACCTGGCGTGCTTCGACACGTGGGGCGACGTGCAGGACTACGTGGCCCACGACCCGGGCGGCTCCGAACTCCGGCTCATGGTGAGCCTGGTCGAGAAGTTCGGGACCGAGGGCATCCTCCGCGCGGTGAGCGGCACCATTCCCGAGGGCCCGGGCGTGCTCACGGTGAGCACCGCCCACCGGGCGAAGGGCCGCCAGTGGCCGGTGGTCCGCCTCGGCGGCGACTTCGCCGACCTCGACCCGACGACGCCCGAGTTGCGGCTCCAGTACGTGGCGGTGACCCGAGCGATCGAGCACCTGGACCGGACGGCGCTGGAAACCCCCGCCGAGCGTGACGCCCGCCGGACCGGCGCGGCGGAGGTTCCCACGGTGGAGGACACGGTGAGGTAAGGTTCCACCCCCAACAAGCGACACGCCCCCGCCGGGTCAGGCGGGAGCGTGTCTCGACCGATCGGAACGAGCGCGAGTCGTCCCGGGTCTGACGGGGATCATACCCCCGCCCCTCCCGTGGGCACGCCAATCGAGCGACATGGGAGGACCGATGGATCTACACGACGCGCTGCGGCGCACGGGCGTGACCGTGGAGGGCGTATCCGATCACGCGATGCGCGCGCTCGCCGACGCTCACGCCGCCGACTTGGTGGCCGAGGCCGCCCGGCTGTGGTGCGCCGCGCACCCCGAGGCGGCGGAAGAGGCCCGCGCCCAAGCCGCCGAGCATGGCGGGCCCGCTACGTCCTCCCACCACTTCCTGTGGCTCGCCGAGCGCGCGGCGAACCAGGTGATCCTTGGGGACGAGCGGTGACCGAGCACCCGGAGCAGGTCCGCACCGACACCGGGCCGTTCGCGATCGTGCCCGAGTGGGTCATCGACGGCGACATCTCCCACGGGGCAGTGAGGCTCTACGCCGTGCTCGCCCAATACGCAGACGCCAGCGGCGGCTCGTTCCGTTCGCGCCGCACGCTCGCCACCCGCCTGCGGTGCTCGGTGGACTCGGTGGACCGGTTCACCAAGGAACTCATCTCCGCCGGAGCGGTCACGATCGCCCCCCGCTACGACGACGCCGGGGACCGGACGAGCAACCTCTACACGGTGCACAGGATGCCCCCGGGTGGCCGTGAGGCTACGGCGACGGTAGGGGGCACGGATACGGCGACCGGTGGCCGTACGGATGCGGCACAGAACAAGACCCCCTTGGAACAAGACCCCAAGGACCAAGGCTCGGGCAAGCCCTCGCCCCCTGCAGCGAAGGGCTCCAAGGAACGGAAGACCGACCCGCGCGCGGACGCGCTCACCCGCGAGTGGTGGGAAGGCCAGACCCCGCGCCCGGTGCAGCCGTTCGTCGCGGTGCGCGGGATCGTGAGCACCGCGCTGCGTGCCGGGTGGGAACCCGAGCAGGTCGCGGCGGCGCTCCGCCGGGTGGACCCGCCCCTCTCGGGTGGCGTGCTCGATCGGGCGCTCCGTGCTCGGGGTGGCAGGCCGACGGGTCGCGCGCAGGACCTCGGCCAGTGGGACGGCATCGAATCGGGGAGGTCGGCGCTGTGACCGACTGCCCGGGGTGCAATGGGCGCGGGCTGCACGACCACCCGGTCCCGGTGGAGGGGCCGGTCGCCCCGACGCCCGAGGAGATCGTCGCCGAGCACGTGGCGCTGTGGGCCGAGGCCCGGCTGGACGAGTGGCGGCGGATCGTCCCGGCCCGGTTCGCGCTGGCGGTCGTCGGCGACCTCCCCGAGCCCGTCCGCGCCGAGGTCGCCGCCTGGGTCCTCGGGCCCCGCGATCGGAACCTGGTCCTGTGCGGCCCGGTCGGCACCGGCAAGAGCCACGCCGCCGCGGCCGCGGCGTTCGGCCGGTACTCGGCCGGGCAGTCGGTGGCCTGGTGGTCCGTGGCCCGGCTCATGGACGCCATGCGCCCCGGCGACCCCGACCGCGCCGAGGTCGGCCGGTCGGTCCTCACGGTGGACGTGCTGGTGCTGGACGACCTCGCCGCCGAAAAGCCGACCGAGTGGACCCGGGAGCGGCTCGACCTGATCATGGACGCCCGCTGGGCGGCCGAACTCCCCACGATCGTGACCACGAACGCGACGCCCGCCGCACTCCGGGAGGTCCTCGACGCCCGGTTCGTGTCGCGCCTCGCCGACGGCGCGCTCGTCCTGACGGTGACCGGCCCCGACCGGCGGAAGGCCGACCGGTGAGCCCGATCTACGACGAGGACGGGTTCGAGGTCCTCCCCCCCGAGGAAGGCCCGCCGCCGCCCGCCGAGCCCGAGCCCCCCGCCGAGCCGGAGACGGAGACGGCACCGGAGACGGAACGCCAGACGGCGGGACAGACGGCCCCCGAACCCGAGCGTGAACCCGCCCGCTGGGCAGAGTCTCCGCGCGGAGATCGCCCCCCGCCCCGCCCCACCGCGGCCGACTCCGCCCCGTGGGACCGCGACGCCGAGGAATCCCTCGTCGGGGCGATGCTCCTGTCCTCCGACGCCCGCCGCCGCGGCCTCCGCGGGTGCTCCGCCGAGGACCTCTACGACCCCCGCCTCCGTGCCGTGTACCGGGCGATCGAGGGGCTCCACGACGCCGGGCAACCCGTGGACCCCGTGACCGTCCACGGGTGGCTGCGCGAGCACGACCCGGACGTGGCCGAGCAGATGCCCCGCTCGGCGATCATGGTCCTCCAGGCCGACACGCCCGCCTCGGCGAGCGCGGGGGCGTACGCCGAAACCGTGGCCCGCTACGCCCGGCTCCGGTCCGGCATGACCCTCGGCGCGGACCTCCTCAACGCCGGACGCGCGCGCGACTTCGACACGTTCGAGGCGCTCGCCACCGAGGCCGCGCACCGCCTCGCCCCGAACATGATCCGCGCCGAGTCCTACGACCTCGCCGACCTGTGGGACATGTCGGAACGCGAGCGGGAGGACCCGAGCAAGCCGTGGGTGATCCCGGGTTGCCTCCGCACGAACGAGGTCATCGCCTACACCGGTGGCGAGGGCCTGGGGAAGAGCACCTACCTGCGCCAGATCGGCGTGTGCGTCGCGTCGGGGCTCCACCCGTTCACCGGGCTCGGGGTCGGGATCGCCGCGCCGCTCCCCGTCCTGTTCGTGGACCTCCAGGAGGACGTGCTCGACATGGCCGACGAGGTGGCGAAACTCCGCGCCGCGGTCGAGGGCCGGTACGTGCCCGGCATGTACCACGCGGTGTCGCGCCCCGAGGGCCTCGACCTCCTCTCGCCCCGCGGGCTCCGGACCTTGGAAGGGCTGCTGGACGAGCACCGCCCGCGGCTCGTCCTCGTCGGCCCCGTGGTGAAGATGTACCGCGCGCCCGACGGGCGGAGCCGCTACGGCGAGGACGTGGTGGACGAACTCACGAACGTGCTCGGCGAGTTGATGCATCGCTACGACTTCGGGCTGGTGCTGGAAGGCCACGCCGGGAACGACCGGAGCCACGACGAGGACTGGCGGCTGCGCGGGTCCTCCGTGTGGCGGTCATGGCCCGCGTTCTCCCACGGCCTCAAAGAGGTGAGCAAGGAGCCCCGCGAGGCCGAGGTCATCCGCGCCAGGCGCGACCGCTACACGGGCCGCTGCTGGCCGACCCGCCTGTTCTCCCGCCCGACGGCGCGGCTCCCGTGGTCGGTGAGCGACGGCGACTACGCCGCGATCCTCCGGGCGATGGACCTCCACCACCTGCTCGGCGAGGCCACCCAGCCCGACCTGCTCGGAACCGACGAGGTGTTCTAGTGGACCCGCACCCGTTCACCGAACGCGACGACGGGCTGTGCGCCACGTGCGGCCTCGCGCCGATCGCCGCCGTGCACGCCGACGACACCGCCCCCGCGTCGGCCCGAGCCCGGGCCGACGACCCGTGGACCTCTCACGCCGCGGCCCTGTCGCTCCCGTCGGAATCCATCCGCGCGAGCCAACAGGCCGTGCTCGACGTGCTCGCCAGGATCGGTCCCTCGACCGACGTGCGGCTCGTCGCCGAGTACCGCCTCGCCGTCGTCCGCGGCGAGGTTCCCCACCAGGCCGACTCCGGCATCCGCACGCGCCGCTCCGAACTCGCCGAAGATGGGCGAGTCGAGGACACCGGCCGGAGCGAGCGGTTGCCGTCCCGCCGGTGGGCAAAGGTGTGGCGCGCCCGCGCCGCAGTCCCCCACGACCAAGGAGCGACGCCATGAGCGACCTCGGGGAATACAACGGCCGACCGATCGTCGGCACCGGCATCATCATCAGGAACACGGGCGACGGGTTGAGCAAGGCCATGACCGTGGACCCGCGCGACCTCACGATCGGCGACCAGGTGTACGTCCTCCTGGAGGCCACGTGCGTCGACATGCACTACCCCGTCGAGGACCCCAAGTACCCGGCGATCGGCGGAGTGCGGCGCATCCCGGTCCTGTCGGCGGGCACCGCGACGTTCATCGATGAGGCCGACGCCTCCGCCGCGATCCAGCGGCAGAAGGAGCGCGAGCGCGAGCACGCCGACAAGGTGTCGGGCCAGGTCACGATCTCGATGGCGATCCTCGCCGCCGAGCACGACGACGGCAAGCACGCGAAGAAGCGCGTCCCCGGCTGCGAGCCCTGCGACGAGGAAGCCCGGCTGGAAGCCGCCGAGGCCGACGCCGCACGCGAGGCCGCGGCGATTGCCGACGCCGAAGCCGCGGCCGAGCACGCCGACGACGAGGTGGCCGCCGCACGTGGCCGCCGAGGCGGCAAGCGGGGGTGAGCCCCACCCCGTTCTACGACGACGGGCGGTGCAGGATCTTCCACGGCGACGCCCTGGAGATCCTGCCCGCCGTCCTCGCCCACCGCCGGTCGCGCTACGTGCTCGTCACCGACCCGCCCTACGGGATCGCGTACAAGACCTCGATGCACCGAGGCGTCCAATACCCGACCGGCATCGAGGGCGACGCCGACACGGCGGCACGCGACGCCGTGCTCGCGTTGTGGGGCGAACGTCCGGCGATCGTGTTCGGATCACCGAAGGCCCCGCCGATCCCCGACCCGGTGAACGCCACGCTGATCTGGAGCAAGCCGGGCTCGGGGATGGGCGACCTCGCCCTTCCGTGGAAGCCCGATTGGGAACTGATCTACGTGCGCGGCCGCGAGTGGGAGAACCCGCAAGGCCGCGAGTCGTCGGTGCTCACGTTCCCGCTCCGCGTGTACCGCGGGTCGCTCGTCCACCCCCACGAGAAGCCGATCGAACTCATGAGGAAACTGGTCCGCTACTGCCCGGCCGACGCCGTGATCGTGGACCCCTTCATGGGGAGCGGCACCACGATCCGAGCGGCGAAGGACGAAGGCCGCGAGGCCATCGGGATCGAGGTCGAGGAGCGGTACTGCCAGCACGCCGCGCAACGGCTCGGCCAGGAGGTCCTGTTCGGATGAGCCTCACGCCGTTCTACGACGACGGGACCTGCACGATCTACCACGGGGATTGCCTCGCGGTCCTCCCCGAGATCCCCACGGTGGACATCGCCGTGACCTCCCCGCCCTACAACATGGGACTTGTGCCGGGCGGCAACGGTCGCGGGTTGTACGCGCCCGGAGCGAGCACCAAGGGTGGACGATTTCGCGACGGGTACGGCGAGCACGATGACGCCATGCCCGCCGAGGACTACGACGCCTGGCAGCGATCCGTGCTCGCCGCGTTGTGGGAACGGGTGCGCCTCGGGATCTTCTACAACCACCGGCCGCGCGTGATCCACGGACGCCTGCAGGTTCCGCTCGGGTTCGACTACGGGTTGCCGCTCCGGCAGATCATCACGTGGGACCGCGGCACGGGCATCGACGTGAATCTTCGCCACTTCTGCACACGTGCGGAGTGGATCATGGTCTTCGCCACGCCCGAGTTCGCCCTGGTGGATCACGCCGCCTCCGGGATGGGCGACGTGTGGCGGCTCGGCATCGAAACCGGGGTCCCCGACCACCCCGCCCCGTTCCCCGCGGCGCTCCCCGGCAGATGCATCGACGCCACGGGGGCCGCCTCGGTCGTGGACCCCTTCATGGGCTCCGGCTCGACGTTGCGGGCGGCGAAGGATCGCGGCGTGCGCGCGATCGGGATCGAACTCTCGGAACGCTTCTGCGAGTTGGCGGCCCGCCGCTTGGCTCAGGAATCGCTGGGGCTATGACGGCACGCTGGGACCGGCTCCCCCCGAACGCTCGCGTCGCCGAGGCGCAACCGAAGGCCAAGCGGGCACGCGGCGCGGGGCAGTCCAACCACGGCACGTGGCGCTGCGCGGGCTCGCGCGGGTGCGGCGAGGTCGTGACCGGAGTGTTCGCCAAGATGGAACGCCACCTGGACGGCCACGGCGGCGGACGTGCCGACGCCGTGTTCACCACGACGACCCGAGGAGGTCGGAAGCGATGACGCTGGAACCGAGAGGCCCGCTGAAGGGCACCGTGAGCCCGACCGGCTACTCACTCCCCGCCGGGCTCACCTACGACGAGTGGGCGGCCGAGGGGCCGATCCTCATCGCGATGGCTCAGTCGGCGATGTGGTGGGTCGGCGACTGGCTCCGCTACGGCGAGCACCGGTTCGGCGAGAAGTACGTCGACGCCGTGGAGGCCACGGGCTACGCCGTGCAAACGCTGAAGAACGCGCAATGGGTCGCCGAGCGGTTCCCGCCGGGTGAGCGGAACCCCGAGGTTCCGTTCTCGGTGCACCGCGCCGCCGCGTCGCTGGACCCCGAGCCGCGCCGCACGTTGCTCAAGGCCGCGGCCGAGGAGCACCTGAGCGAGTACGAGGTCCGGGAGAAGGTCCGGGAGATCAAGGGCACGGCCAACCCGCCCGCGCCCGAGCCCGAGCCCGAACCCGAGCCGGAGCGGGTGGAACCCCGCACGCTGGACGAGGCGATGGCCGACGCCCTCACCGCGCTGGACCGGGCCGCGGTCGCCGAGTCGTGGACCGCGATGCGCGAGGCCGTGCTCGTCGCCCGGGCTCGGGTGATCGAGGCGCAGGACCTCGCCCGTGCTCAGGTGGTGGCGTGATGGGCCCGTGTGTGTGCGGCCACCCGATCGAGGACCACGACCCCGAGTGCTGGTCGCCGGGCTGCGACTGCCCGCACTACGACGAGGACGACTTCCCCCTCGCCGACGCCGCCCCGGCCGGGTGGTCGCTGCTCACGATGGACCAGTGGCGCGTGCGCGCCGCTCGCCGCACCGAGGACGTGACCGGCCCGACCTTGGAGCGGGTCCTCGGATGAGCGTGACCGTGCACCACGGCGACTGCGTGGACGTGCTCGCCGGGCTCCCCGACAACTCGATCGACGCCATCGTGTGCGATCCGCCCTACGGGTTGGAGTTCATGGGCAAGGCGTGGGACCGCCTCGACGGGGGCGGCTCGGTGGTGGACGACCCGGCCGAGGTCGGCGGGTTCCAAGATGGCGCGGGTGGCAACCCGTACAGCCGCATCCGCTACGGCGACGGCGCGGGCGCGACCGGAGCCCGCGAGATGCAGGCGTGGCATGAGCGGTGGGCCGCCGCCGCGTTCCGGGTGCTCAAGCCCGGCGGCTACCTGCTGGCGTTCTCCGGCACCCGCACCTACCACCGGCTCGCCTCGGCGATCGAGGACGCGGGCTACGAGATCCGCGACATGATCGACTGGCTCTACGGGTGCCTCACGGCCGACGCCGAGGTCCTGACCGAGCACGGCTGGAAGCCCGGCATCGAGGTGGAGGTCGGCGACCGGATCGCGCAATGGGACCCGACGACGGAAGCCGTCACCCTCGCTCCCGTCGAGCGGACCTACCGGGTCCCGTGGGATGGACCGATGCGGGTGCTCCGCAACGCCGACACGGACCAGGTGCTCACGCCGAACCACCGGGTCTGGCATCGCGAGAAGCGCCGCCAGCAGGTCGACGGAGTGCGCCGCACCTGGTACGACTCGGGCTGGGCGGCGGCGGAGGCGCAAGCCGTCACGACGAGCGCCCCCGTGCGGCTCCCGCTCGGGGGGTTCCATGACGGCGACGGGATCGGCGGCGAGGATTACGCCGCGCTGCTCGGGTGGGTGTGGACCGAGGGCGGGTTCGACCTCTCGGGCTCCGGGGTCCGTGTGTACCAATCGTCGGTGAACGCCGAGAAGGTCGCGGAGATCGCCGTGTTGCTCGACCGGCTCGGATGGCTCGGCCCGCACAAGCGGTACGACCGCGCCCGGACCTACACGCGCCGAAACGGCGAACGGCACGACTACACCGAGACCACCTGGTTTCTGTCGGGAGCCCTCGCTCGTAGCGTGCGCGGCGATCTCCCCGGGAAGCGACCGACGTACCCGCTCCTCTGGCGTATGACCGTCACCGAGAAGCAGGCGTTCCTCCGGGCGGCCATGCTCGGTGACGGCTCCGGGTGGGGCTCCCGCGCCGAGCAGTTCCACCAGCAGCACGAGGACGACCTCACCTGGTTCCAGACCTTGCTCGCCCTCGTTGGCCGTGCGGGCAAGGTCGGTATGCGCCGCGACCGTACGGGCGGCGCGGTGTACCTCCGCCAGTTTGCCATGACCGAACTCCAGCACCGCCACCTGGCCGACGCGGCCGAGCACTACACGGGCGAGGTCTGGTGCGTGGGCGTCCCGACCGGCGCGTTCCTCGCGCGCCGCAACGGCCGGGTTTTCGTCACCGGCAACTCCGGGTTCCCCAAGAGCCTGGACGTGGCGAAGGCCCTCGATGCGCGCCTCGGGGTGGAGGGCACGTTCGGAGCACCGAAGAGCGCCGAGCACGCCGGGTGGATCGAACGGGGCCGGATGCGCGGCAAGCCCGGCGAGTCGCAGGGCCACGAAGGTTGGGACCGCCCGGGGCTCCACGACGACCCCGAGGCGATGGACCGCCTCGCACGCGAGTACCACCCCGCGTCGCCCGAGGGGCAGGCGTGGAACGGGTGGGGCACCGCGCTGAAGCCGGGCCACGAACCGATCGTCGTCGCCCGCAAGCCGCTGATCGGCACCGTGGCCGACAACGTGCTGGCCTACGGCACCGGCGCGCTGAACATCGACGCCAGCCGCCTCGACGGCCACGCCCGCACGTGGACCGAACCCCGCGGCCGTCCGTGGAAGACCGACCCCGACGCCGACGCCGACTACGTGACCAACCCCAAGGGCCGCTACCCGACGAACGTGATCCTCTCCCACGATCCCGCCTGCGAGCAGGTCGGGTGGCGGGAGGTCCCGACCGGCACCGCGGTGAACCGGAACCGTCCGCCCGAGGGGTCGCCGACCGACTCGGCGGTGCCGATCCACGCGCCGGTCCGCCAGGGCCCCGACGTGTCCTACGGTGAGGGCGGCCGCGAGATGATCCCCGAGTGGGCCTGCGTGCCCGGGTGCCCCGTCGCCGAACTCGATGCCCAATCCGGGGACTCGTCCTCGCCGAGCGGGCCGGTAACCCGCGGGCCGAGCCTCGGGGCGACGCCGCTCGGCCCGAGGTCGCGCCAGGGTGCCGACCAGGGCGTCGGGGTCGGGTATGCCGACGCGGGCGGGGCGTCGCGCTTCTTCTACGTGACCAAGGCCAGCACCGCCGAACGGAACCGCGGCCTCGCCGGGTTCCCCGAGCGGGACCGCTCCGACCAGTCCGCCTGGTCGTCGCTGTGTCGCGAGTGCGGGAGCCGCACCCGACCCGGCACGCCCGGCACGTGCGGCCACGACCGCGACGCGTTCGAGTTCGTCCCGTCCCCGCCGACCCGCAACGTGCACCCCACCGTGAAGCCCGTGGACCTGATGCGCCACCTGGTGCGGATGGTCACCCCGCCCGGCGGCACCGTCCTCGATCCGTTCCTCGGGTCGGGCACGACCGGCATCGCCTGTGTGCTGGAGGGGTTCGCGTTCGTGGGCATCGAACGCGAGGCGGAGTACGTGGCGATCGCCGAGGCCCGCATCGAGCATGCCCGCGTCGCTCCCCGCGCGTGGGAGCCGGGAGCACCGCCGCCGCCGAAGGTGCGGACCAAGGGCGACGGGTGGGAGCAAGGAGCGCTGCTGTGAACGCGTGGGGCCATGCCCGCCACGGCCGGTGGTCGTGGTCGTGGGACGTGAGCAACATCCCCCTCCCGCGCCTCGGGTGGTACTGGCGCGGCGGAACCTACGACCGGATCAGCGTCGGGGCCGACGGGACCGAGCGATGCAACGAGCCCGACGCCGACGAGGCGGGAGGGTTCTACACGCGCCCGGCACTCGCCGCGGCCGACGACCCGGTGGGAACCCTCTCGCTCGGCCTCGCCGACTCGGGGAGCGACCCCATCGTGTCCGTGTCCATCGAGTTCGCCGCGCCGCGGTGGGCTCACGGAATCCTGGGAGTGCTCGCCCGATGAGCGCGATCCGATCCATCGGCCACTGGCCGACGAACGCCCACCTGATCGCCGACGCTCACGCCCTCGGCTACTTCTCGAACAGCCCCGACGACCCCGACGACGTGGGCACCGTGCTCGACGCCACGTACGGCGAGGGGAACTTCTGGACCGTGTGGCGACCCGAGCACCTGACCACCGTGGACCTCTACAAGCGCGCCGCCGTGTGCGCCGACTTCCGAGCCCTCCCGTTCCCCGACCGGGCGTTCGACGTGGTCGTGTTCGACCCGCCGTACAAACTGAACGGGACCCCGGCGATGGGCGAGATGGACCACCGCTACGGCACCGAGCGGCGCACGACGCGCGGCGACGTGCTCGGCGCGATCGCCGACGGTGCGCGCGAGTGCTGGCGGCTCACCGGCCGCTGGTTGCTCGTCAAGGTCATGGACCAGGTGGAAGGCGGCCAGATGCGGTGGCAGACCGACCTCGTAACCGAACGCCTCGCCGACGTGTGCCGGTGCGGCCACGGCCGGTGGGAGCACCACGACCCGATCGACCGGCTGCGCTCGGGCGCGTGCGCGACGTTCACGCCGAGCGCGCGCAAGGTGGACCGGTTCGACTACCCGAACCAGGGCATCCCCCAGCCCGGCGACCGCCAGCAGCGAACCGCCCGCCGCACCCACTCGCAGTTGCTCGTGTTCCGCCGCACGGGGCGCGTGTAGTGGCCCGGCTCGTCGGCACCGACGACCGGTATCACCGGTCCGACCACGGCGCGGCCGCGTGCGGCACCGAGGCCCGACGGCCCCGCCCGCGCGAGACCGAACGGATGCGTCCCTGCCCCGAGTGCTACCCGCCCGCCGAGTCCACCCTCACCGCCAGCAGCCGGAAGCCGTCCACCGCCGAGCGGGCTCCCGACGTGTGGGCCGCCGTGCTCCGCCGCTCCGGGAGCACGTGCGAGATCCGAGCCCCCCGCTGCTGGCGCACCCCGGTGAAGCCCCACCACCGGCTCCGCCAAGGCCAGGGAGGCCCCGACACCGCCGAGAACATCGTCGCCGCCTGCGACTGGTGCCACACGATCGGCCCCGACTCGGTGCACGGGATGGGCGCTCGGGCCTACGACCTCGGGCTCCTGATCCGCTCCACCGACGGGCCCCCGACCACCCCGTGGACCCGCCCCGAGGATTTCCCCGGATAGGGGTTGCGCGACCGCTCCCGAGGATGTATGGTGGACATGTCCAGCACGAACGAGGAGCCCCCGATGACCCACTCCCCCGCCACCACCACCGCCACCGGGTACGTGACCGAGCGCGAGTGGACGCCCGCCCCGACCAAGGCCCGCCCGAACCCGCACCCGGTCGTGGCCCGCCTCGGCCACCTTGACCCCGCCTGCACCGCCGCCCACGGCGCGACGATCGTCGCCGACGGCCTCACGTTCGACCAGGTCCTCAACGAGTGGACGTGCGGCCAGTGTGTCCCCGTGAACCTCCTCCCGAACGCCAAGGGTGCCCCGGCCCCCACGGCCGCCGAGATCGCCGAGCGGGTCGCCGAGCACCAGCACGGCACCGGCTGCGGCCACGGCCACCACTCCGCCCCCGAGGGCCCGACCGCCAAGCAGGAGGCGTTCCTCCGCACGCTGTGGACCCGCCACGGCATCGACGCCACCACCGCCGAGGCCGAGATGGTCGCCGCCGGGACGTGGACCCGCAAGGGCGCAAGCGCCACGATCGACCGGCTGCTCGACACCGCCCACCCGACCCCCGCCGCACCGGCCGCCACCCCCTCGGCGCTCCCGGCGGGCGTGGAGATCCTCACCCGCACGAACCGCTACGGCGGCGCGTGCGTCCTGTGCGGCGGCCACGTCGCCGACGAGGCAGGCCGCCTCGCCAAGCGTGCAGGCAAGTGGGCGGTCGCCCACAACGACGGCGAGTGCTCGGCCACCCCGGCCGCCGCTCCCGTCGAGGCTCCGCTCGCCGACGTGCCCGCCGGGCACTACGCGATCCCGAGCACCGGCGACAACGACCTGGCGTTCTACCGGGTGGACCGCCCCGAGGACGGCCCCTACGCCGGGCGCGTGTTCGTCAAGATCGTGATCGGCGGCCACCCCGACCAGAACCTCGGCCGCCAGCAGGTCGGCCGGGTCCTCGCTCGGATCGCCGAGTACGGGCCCGCCGAGGCCGGGGCGCTCTACGGCCAGGAGATCGGCCGCTGCTACCGGTGCAACCGGACCCTCACCGACGAGGAGTCCCGCCGCCTCGGGATCGGCCCCGAGTGCCGCAAGAAGGGGTGACCATGACCATGACCGTGCCCTCCGACCTCGACGCCGAACTCGCCGACCTCCGCGCCGTCAAGTGCACGGGGAAGGCGTGCCTGACGGCGAAGGTCGCCCGCCAGATCGCCGCCACGTCGCGCACCCCCGAGCAGGACCCCGACATCGGTCCGCTGGAGGCCTACACCTGCCCGTTCGCCGACGAGCACGAGATCCCCGTGCTGGCGTGGCACGTCGGCCACGCCATGTCGATCGAGGGGATGCTCCGAACCGCGCGCATCCTCCGGGCCCGGAGCGGCAACGCCCCCACCCCGAGGCGGCCCCGATGACGACCGCGCCCTACCGGATCAGCGAAGCCGCCGACGCTGCGCTGCGCGGCCGCGGCGAGGCCGCGTTCGTGAACCTCACCGACGACGACCTCCGCTCGATGCTCCACGCCGGATACCGGCCGGAGATCCGCGCTGCGATCCGCGCCGAGCGGGCACGCAGAGCGTTCGCCGCGATCCGCACCGACCTGGAAGGAGCCGACCGATGACCACCGACGCCGTGACCCGCACCGAGGACCGCGGGATGCTCACGATCCGCCACGGCGGCTGGTCGGTCACCGCGACCACGGCGGCCGACCGTGCGTGGGCCGAGCGCGCGCTCGCCGCCCGCCTCGGGATCGCCCCGAACCCGAGCCGCCACGGGTGCGGCCACGACCTGTGCCACGACGCCGACGGCCACACGGACGGCTGCCTCTACGACGACGGGGCCGACTGATGGGCGGCCGACGCGAGGCGTTCGGCCTCGGGCTCTTGGTCGGCGGCGCGTACGCGACGCTCCTCGCCGTGCTCGGCGCGACCACGTGGCGCGTGTACCTCGGCGGGTTGCTCATGGGAGCGACCGCCACGTTCACCGGATGGCCCCGATGACGATCCGCGTACTCCGCCGCCTCGCGGCGATCGCCGTGTCCGTCGCCGTGCTCGGCGCGTGCGGCCCACTCCTGGCCCCCGCCCCGACCGAGCCGCAGGACCACCGCACCGCCGACGGGTGCGCCACCACGACGCCCACCGCACCCGAGGTCGTGTGCCTCGCCGTCGACTGCCCCGAGGTCCGACCGTGACCACCGAGGCGTTCGACGTGTTCCTCGCCGCGTACGAGCGCTGGGACGCCAAGCCCGGCGACGCCGACTGGACACGTGCCATGATCGACGCCGCCGAGGACTACGCCGCCGAGGTCGGCACCACGGCCACCGTGCTGCTGCAGCAGATCCAAGCCGCACGCCGAGAGGCCCCCGGCTCCCCGCCGGGCCCGATCGTGCGGACCGTCCACGAAGCCCTGCAAACGGGAGGAGCGACCCCGTGACCCGCCGTACCGTGCACGTGTTCTTGATCGCGTGGGCCATCCTGCTCGGGATGGCCGGGCTCGTCGCCGGTGGCATCGTGGCCGTGGCCGCCGTGGCCGAGTGGAACGAGGTCGCCGGGGGCGTCCTGGGTGTCGCGTTGATCTGCTCGGCGATGGCCGCCGTGCTCACCGGCATCATCCGGGACGTGGAGAAGGGCCGGAAGTGAGCGACCGAGCGGCACCGAGCCGCAAGGACCGACGAGGCGTTCGCCGTCGCCGCCAGCGGGCCGACGCCGAGCCCCAGCGGATCGGGCTGTTCCTCCCCGTGAAGCGTCGGAACTCCGACGCCGCGGACGTGACGCTGTGCGCGCACACGCCCGACACGTTGCCCGCCGAGCGGACCAACCCCCGGCCGACCCGCTACCGGGCCGCCGCGACCGACCTCGCGTTCGTCCACGTCGTGTGCCGATGCGGCGACGCCGAGGTCCGCCTCCGTGCCGACGTGGCCGCCTCCGGCTACGTCCCCCGCTGTTCGATCGGGTGCCGCGAACGCGCGGTGCCCCGAGCCCCCGGCGGCCCGCGCCGCCGCGTCCCCAAGGAGGACCACCCGTGCACCTGAGCGACTGGTGGCAGGGGCGCTATGCCGTCCGCGGCGAGTGCTGGATCTGGACGGGCCCGGTCGGGTCACACGGCTACGGGACGATCGGGCGCGACCTCGCTCACCGGCGCTCCTACCGTGAGGCCCGCGGCCCCATCCCGGCGGGCGCTCATGTGCACCACACCTGCGAGTCGGCGCTGTGCGTCCGGCCCGACCACTTGGCCGCGCTCGCTCCCGGCGAGCACGGCCGCACCCACTCGCCGCACACGGGCAAGACCCACTGCTGCAACGGACATGCGTTCACGCCTGAGAACACGACCATCCTCCGCCGACGCGGGGGCGAGGAGCGGCGGTGCCGACGGTGCCACCGGGAACGAGAGGCGCGCCGTGTCACTTCCTGACTTCTGGCAAGGGTTCGTCGTCGGTGTCGCCGTGGTCGGCGCGTTCGCGACCGCGTGGGCGACCCGGCCGACGGCCGAGGAACGCCGAGCGATGACCCGCTGGCGCGACGTACCGTGCCAGCGGACCCGCCGCCCCGTGTCCCACGTGCGGATCGTGGAGCCCGAGCCCGACAACGTGCTCGACGCCCGCGACCGGTTCCTCAGTGGTGGTGCCGCGTGAGCGACGAACCCACCGAGCCGGTGACCGCCGAACGGCCCGCGGGCCCGTGGCGGTTCCCCATCCCGCCGTGCCCCGCGTACCGCCAGGTGTGGAACCGTGGCATCGGCTCCGACATCGAACGCTGCGTGCTCGCCGAGGGCCACGACGGCGACCACTCCCCCACCCGCCCCGACAACCCCGAGGACTGACGATGGCAGGAACCCCCGAGGGCGTGAGGAAAGCCGCCGCGACGCGGCTGGGCCTCTCGCTCGCCGAGTACGAGGAGCACCTGGATGCCGGGCTTCTGTGGTGCTGGCGGTGCCGCGAGTGGCACCCCGCCGCCGAGTTCGCCACCGACCGGAACCGGGGCCGAGGTCGTGCCGCGGCGTGTCGCCGCACGCAAAACGCCGCGGCACGCCACACGTACACGCCCCGCGCCCGAGCACGCGGCCGCCGCTATGTGGACGCCCGCGACGATGACCGCCACCAGGCCCGACGCCGGGTGAACCACCTGGTCGACGTGGGGCTGCTCCCGCCGCCCGACTCGGTGGCGTGCACGGACTGCGGCCATCTTGGCAACGGCCCGCGCCACGAATACGACCACCACCTGGGGTACGCGCCCGAGCACCACGAACACGTCGAGGTCGTGTGCTCCGCGTGCCACCACCGACGGGAAGGAGCCCGCCGTGGGTGACCGCACCGGGATCAGTTGGACCGAGGCCACCTGGAACCCGCTCGTCGGGTGCCAGCACGCGAGCCCCGGCTGCGACGGCTGCTACGCCGCACGCGAGGCGTTCGGCCGCCTCTCGGGCGTCCCCGTGTACGCCGGGCTCGCCCACCGCCGCACCCCCGACGAGTTGCCCCGCTTCACGGGCGAGATCCGCACGCTCCCCGAACGGCTCGACCAGCCCCTCCGCTGGCGCAAGCCGCGGCGCGTGTTCGTGAACTCGATGAGCGACCTGTTCCACCCGGCGGTCCCCAACGCGTTCATCGAGGACGCGTTCGCCGTCATGGCCCGCGCCGAGCAGCACACGTTCCAGGTCCTGACCAAGAGGCCCAAGCGGATGGCCGCCCTGTCCCGCTCGCCGGGGTTCCACGACGCCGTGATAGACAAGGCGGGCGGCGACCTCCGCCCGTGGCCGCTCCCGAACGTGTGGCTCGGCACGTCGGTCGAGGACCAGGCGTGGGCCGACCGGCGCATCCCCGACCTCCTCTCGGCCGACGCCGCGGTCCGGTTCCTGTCGGCCGAGCCGCTACTCGGCCCGATCGACCTCACCGCCGGGGCCATCGTGCCCGACTGGATCGGCGGCCCCGGCGGAGGTTCCGGGGCTCGGCACCCGCTGCTCGATTGGGTGATCGTCGGCGGCGAGTCCGGCCCGGGAGCACGGCCCATGCACCCCGATTGGGTCCGCCAGATCCGCGACGATTGCATCGCCGAGGGCGTCGCGTTCCACTTCAAGCAGTGGGGCGAGTGGCGGCCGTGCGCCGCCGCCGAGTACGCCGGGCCCGGGCGTCACCTGTTCGTCGCCCCCGACGGCCGCCACGTCCCCGACGCCGTGGACACCCCCGGCGCGCGCCTCGTCGGCCGGTTCGGGAAGAAGGCCGCCGGACGCCTGCTCGATGGCCGCACGTGGGACGAGTACCCCGAGCCGGTGACGGTGACCCCGTGATCGGCGCGGAGACCGTGACCATCCCGCTGTGGCCGTTCCCCGCGCTGGCCGCGATCCTGTGCGCGGGGATCGCCGTCGGGCTGGTGACCTTCCGGCCGCCCTCGGGGCCGCGCACCTGCCCCTGGCCGATCGCCGCCGCCGTGTACCTGGCGGTGGCGATCGTGTTCGCGGTGGTGGCCGTGTCGACCGCGGGGTCGTCGTGAGGGTGCTCACGCTCCGCCAGCCGTGGGCGACGCTCGTCGCGATCGGAGCCAAGCGGATCGAGACCCGGTCGTGGTCCACGGCCTACCGGGGCCGCATCCTGATCCACGCCGGAGCCCGCCCGCCGGACCTCCCCACGATCCTCGGCCCGTACTCGGTGGGCCACTACCGGATCACCTGGCCCGACCACGTGAACGAGGGCTACACGCTCGCCGACACGCGCGGCCGGGTCCTGGCCGACGGGGTGACCGAGCACGACACCTGGCCGTTGCCCCTCGGCGCGATCGTCGCGTCGGCGGTGCTCACCGACGTGGTGCCGATCATCGACTGGCAGGGGCCGCCCAACCCGGACGGGTTCGTGGAGAAGTCGCCCGACGGGGCCCGGCTCCGGGTGGCGTTGCCCGACGGCCCCGACGTACGCGCCGACGAGGAGTTGCCGTTCGGCGACTACACCCCCTGCCGGTTCGCGTGGCTGCTGGACGACGTGGCCCCGACCCTGGCGCGGTGCCCGCGGTGCTGGGGGACGGGGAACACGGCCGAGCGCGAGTTCACGATCGGGCCTGCGTACAACGCCGACGAGGGCGCGTACGCGTGCCCGACGTGTGGCGGCCGCGGCGGGTGTGACCCGCTCCGCTGGCGTGGCGGTCAGGGCCTCCGACGCGTGCATCCCGAGCAGTGGGCGGAGGTCGGAACGTGAGGACGTGGCGAGCACCGAACGGCCGGGTGGTCGTGCTCGATTGGATCACGGGCGCGACGATCGAACGGGAGTCGATCCACGGGGGGTACTACCGGCAGGTGTACGTCCTCCCGGCGCTCGGTGACCGCATCCAGGTCGCCTCGTATTGGGGGCCGAGCGCGCGCACGTTCACCGACGAGAACGACCCCGACGGCGAGCACTACCGCCGTACCTCGGCCGCCGCCGAGGAACAGGCGGCTGCGACGCTGGCCGAGGTCGAGGCGTTGCTCGCGACGGTGCCGGGCCCGCGCCACCCCGACGCCACCCCGGAGTCTCCGCGCGGAGACCCGGAGTTGGCCGACGCCGCCCGGGCGTTCCACGCGTACCTGATGGGCCAGTACCCCGAGCGAGCCGAGGACCAGTTCGGCGACGTGCTCGCCGAGTCGTTCCTGGTGCGGATGCGGCTCCGGGCGCGCCTCGGCCGCTACTACCCCGACGAGTTCCCCACCGACCCCTACCCCGAGGAGCCCTCGATGACCGAGCCCGCCGACGACCTGCCCACCGCTCCGCCGCCGGACCCCCCCGACGTGCCGCCGCGCCTGGCCGGACCGGTCGGCGCACTCGCGGTCTGCGACACGTGCGGCACGTGCTGGTGGGTGACGCCGCTCTACGCCGCCAAGTGGATCGATGCCCCGCACGCGGACCACCGCCACGACGGTTGCACCGCGGGCCGTGGTGCGGGACGGTGGACGATGGCCCCGGAGGGCGACACGGACCTGTTCGGCCGGTTCGACGCCCGGTGGTGGGCCGCGAGGTTCGCGGCTCGGGCTCGCCGGTCGCCGAGCCTCGCGACCGACGAGGGCGCGATGCTGGCGTGGTTCGCCGGGGCGATCATGGCCGGGTACGACCGGGGTCACGACCAGGGCGAGCAGGGCGGCGAGCGTGGCGCGTTCCCGGAGGGCGTGACGATGGGCGACATGTTGGACGTGCTCGGCGAGGGCCTACCCGACGAGCAGCGGCCGTGACCTCGGCGCGGCGGTGCCCCGACGGTGGGGCCTGCCACCACGAATGCGACGCCGAGTGCTGGCGTCGGTTCCACGGCGGCTGCGAGCCGTTGTCGGGCGTGTTCCCCGGCGACGTGTGGCCCGAGCCGCCGCCGGTCACGGGCCTCACGTGCGGCGAGCGGGACGAGCCCGACGACTGGCCGTGCGCGCGGAACGTGTGGCGGACCCACGGCCCGGCCGGGTCGCTGTGGTGCCCGGACCACGGGCACCTGATGGACGTGCTCGCCCAACCGCCGCTGGACCTCTCGGGGGTGATCGTGTGTCCCCGATGAGGGTGCCCCGCCATCCCGACGCGTCGTGGCTTGCGGGGCTCCCCGACGGGTGGGTGATCGTGGGCGACGAGTTCCACTGCTCGGCGGACGTGCTGGCCCGCATGGACGCGTACAACGGGACGTTCCCCACGTCGCCGAGCCCGGGCCGGGTGTACCGACGCGACGTGAACGAGAACCGCCGCCGGGCGCTTGCGTCGAGCCACGCCTGGCCGTCGGATCAGGCGTGGGCGGAGGCGTCCAAGCGCGCCCCGGAGGAGTGGTGGGTGTACGTGGTGCGCGACGAAACCGCCGCCGAGGCGGCGGAGGACCGAGCCCGGAACCCGCTCCGCGCGAGGATGGACGAGGGCCGCCGCTACCAGATCCACGTGCCGCACCGGTGGGTCGAGTGCTCGCCGTGCCCGCACGCCCCGCCGCCGGACCTCCCGCCGATCCGGTGGCGTGCACCGTAGACACGGAGAAACCGGAAGAACCCCAGGTCAGGGCCTCGAGAAATCCGGGCCCGAGCCTTGCCCCCGAGCCCCGCCGGATGTATGCTGGACATGTCCAGCGCGGCGAGAGGAGCCCCCGATGACCCGAGAACCCGACCACCCCGACCAAGAGCCCGGAGTCCCGGGAGGACCGCCTGGCCCGCCTCGCGGCGCTCGGGGTGGCTCCGGCGGTGGACTACTGGCCGCCGGTGGACGGCCGCGGCAAGTGGCACCGGGCGGCGACGCCGCAGGGCGACACGGCCCTGTGCGGCGCGTCGGTGCTGCTCGACCGGTCGGCGAGCCCGCTGGTCGGTACCGGTTCGGTCCGCCCCCACTCGGCCGCTTGCCTGCGGTGCGCGAGGGCCGACCGGTGAACGCCCTCCCCACGAACCGGGCCGCGTGGGCCGAGGCCGTCGCCCCGTTCCTCGCCGCCGCCGAGTTCCGCCTGGTGCGCCACGCTTCCCCGACCGAGGACCGGATCTCCCCGAACGCTCGGGCCCGCAACGGCTACGCCCGCGGCGAGCGGGTCACGTGGACGCTGCACCTGTTCGTCGGCGACCGGGACCTGACCGCCGAGTTCGGCGACGCCCGCGGCGACCTGTACCTGCCGGGCGTGCTGCTGGCCGGTGACCGCTACGACCGGAAGGCCGACGCCGAGGCGGCGACGGTGACCGAGTTGGCCCGCCTGCGGGTGGAACTCGCCAGCGTCGGCGCGCTGATCGAGGCGACCGACCTGCCGGGCCCGACCCTGCCGCTGGTGCTCGGGGTTGCAGCATGACCGGCCGCCTGGTGCGGCGAGGGGTGCGCGGCTACCGGGTGCGGTACCTGACGGCCGACGCCGCGGCGAAGGGCTGCACGGCGATCGAGTGGCGCGCTCCGCTCGGGGTGGACCCGACGGGCCGCTGGTTCCGTGACCCTCCGGCGGGTTGGCGGTGAGCCGCCCCGAGGTCGTGACGGTGGACCGCTGGGAGGACCTGCGGCCGGGGGATTCCCTCGGCGAGTCGGCCGAGTTCGTGAACACGATCGAGGTGTCGACCGTCGGGTTCCGTGCTCCGGGTGGCGTGTCGCCGGTGCTGGTGATCGTGGGCCGTTGCCGCCTGGTGCCCGAGGGGATCGTGGCCGACGACGTGGTGGTGTACGGCCCGGAGTGGACCGAGCCCCGGTTCCTGTACGCGCAGGACTTCCCGCTGCGGGTGATGCGCGGGGTGCGGCCGCCGGTCGCGCCGGTGCACCGGTGCCCGCCGCTCGGTGAGGACCTGACGCCGTGCTGCGGCCGCTCGCCGATGGCGCTGGCCCGCACGGACCTCCTGACGCTGGACGACCGGCTCGTCACGTGTGGGAGGTCGGCGGGGTGATCCACGACGCGGTGCCGCTCCCGGCGGATGCGCGCCGGTGGTGCGGATGCCCGGAGACCTTGTGGGTGCTCGATGCCGCCGCGTCGGATGGGGCGTGGGATCGGCGGGTGCTCGGGATCTCCGAACCGGGCGACTACCACTTGGCGCTCCCCGGGGTGGGTGGTGGCGTTCACGTGTGGGACGGGACCCGCTGGTTCGTGTTCCCTCGCCCGACCTCACCGCCGCCGCAGCCGGAGGGCCGAGCCCTGATCCACCGAGGAAACGAGGACCGGTCGTGAGCCGTCCCCGCCAGTATCCGCCGGACCGGGTGCACGTGACGCTGCGCCTACCGGCCGACCTCCATGCCCGGCTGATCGCCGAGGCCGACGACCGCGACGTGGCCGCGAACTGGTTGGCGTGCCGCCTACTCGCCGAGGGCCTCGACCGGCTGATCCCGGCCGCCGAGATGACCCTGACCCGACCCCCGACCGAGAGGCCCCGAACATGATCCCCGACCCCCGCCAGGAAGCGATCGAGGAGGCCGTCCTGTCGGTGACCGGGCTCCGTGCCGGAGCCGACCGGATCTTCGCCGAGGCGGTGGCCCGAGCCGCGCTGGCGCGCCTCGATGCGGCCGACCGTGCCCGGACGGTGCCGCTCCGCGACGTGGTGGCCCGCATGATGTTGGACGACGCCTACGCGTACGGCGACCGACCCCACGGGTGGGACGACTCGGGCGAGGACGTGCGCGGCACCTACCGGGCCCTCGCCGATCGTGTGCTCGCCGCGGTGCACGCCCCGCCGGACCTGACCGGGTACGCCTACCGGGCGACCGAGGCGCTACGGGCGTTGGTCGGCCAGATCACCGACTCGGTGCTGGCGGGTGGCCTGGTCCTGACCGAGCACGGGACCGAGGTCGTGGCGGACGCTCGGGCGATCACGTCCCGGTGCCCGGGGTGCGGTCAGGGTGGCTCCGACCCGGGAGGGATCGAACGGGCCGCGACGCCGGAGGAGGTCGACGCCGGGTGTGAACTCGGGATCGCCTACGACCCGTGCCCGACGCCCTGGTTCCACGTGCGGCCGGACGTGACGCCGTGACCGGCCGGTGCCCTCGGTGCGGGGCGGTATGCGATCGTGAACGCTGCGAGTGCAACGACGCCTGCCTCCGCGCCACCCCCAACCCCAACCCGTCGCGCCACGCTCCCGACCCGGTGGACCGGCTCATGGCCGGAGCCCCGCCGGACCTGTCGCCCGAGTCCCGCACGGCGATCGAGGAGGTGCTCCGCCGTACGTACGCCCGGCTGATCGCCGAACGGTGCCCCGACTGCCGGTCCCGCAACCGCGACCACCACGGCCAGGTAGCGACCCACTTCGGGTACGCCCGGTGCGGCCACGACTGGCACCTGGACAACGCCCGATGAGCCGCCGCACCGTGGTGACCGTCGCCGTCCTCGCCGTCACGATCCTCGCCGCGGCCGTCGCCGTGTGCCTCGACGCCGACCCGGGCGACCAGTGAGCGGGTTCGGGTTCGTCGCCGAGGTCGTGACCCCCTCGGGCCAGTACCGCCACCTGATCGCCCCCACGACCGCAGGACGCCTCGCCGACGCCACGATCTCCCCCGCGTGTGGACGTGTCGGCCGGTACGGCGGAACATGGCGGGTCCGCCAGTGGGACCACCGCACCGGCGAATGGGAGGCCGACCCCCGCCCCGTGTGCCCCACCTGCCTCGACCGGTGGCACCGCTGGGTGGCCTGGCAGGTCCGCACCGTCACCCGACGCCTGGACGACCTCGCCCCCGCCCACCGCCCGTCGGGCGACCTCCCCGTCCTCGACTGGCGCTGCCCCCACGACGACCAGCCGTGCTCCCGCACGTGCGCCACCGAGTGCGCGCGCCTCACCGAGTAGCCCCCGGACACTCCGCCCCCCGACCGGAACCCAGGGGTACGCTCCGCCACCATGACCGAACACGCCGAGCCCCCCACCCCGGACCCGGACACCGCCGGACCACAGACCCCGGACGTGCCCGCACCGCGCGGCCCGATCGGGAACGGCACCGCCGACCGCCGCCTCGCGATCGAGGAACGCCGCCAGGAGGTCGCGGTCCTCGTCCTCGCCCACGTCCCGTACCGAACGATCGCCTCGATGCTCGGGATCGGCCGGAGCACGGTGGCCGACGACGTGAAGGTGATCCGGGAGCAGTGGCGTACCCGGGCGGCGGCGACGTACGGGGAGCACGTGGCCGAGGAGGTCGCGAAACTCGACACGCTGGAGCGGTCGTGGATCGGGTTGGCTATCCCGCCGGACAACGCGACGCCGGAGCAGGTGACGGCCGCGGCGCAGGCGGCGCTGGTGCTGGATCGGATCGGCCGCCAGCGGGCCCGGTTGCTCGGGCTGAACGCCCCGGTCCGTCAGGAGGTCATGTTCCCGCAGGCGGGTGGTCCGGTGGCGGAGTCGTCGGCGGCGGAGAAGGTCCAGCGTGCCCTCCGGCTGGTGCGGGAGGTCGAGGCGGTGGAAGCGGACGCGGCGGCGGCGATCGATGCCGAGTCGCGGGTGGTGGCCGAGGAGGCCGGGTGATGGGCGACGCCGGGGTGTTCGGGTGTGCGGAGTGTGAGGCCCTGCTCCGGGCGGACGTGTCGCTGGGGGCGGAGGTCCGGGCGGCGATCGTGCGGGACGGTGAGGCGGCGGCGAAGGCCATGCTGGAGGACGTGCTGGCCGAGGATCACGCCGAGCACGTGGCGGCCCGAGCATGAGCCCGGTGGTGCCGGTGGGCACGCTGTCGGGTGGGAGCCCGTACCCGACGCCTCGGGTCGTGAGCGGCCCGGCTCGGGTGCGGATCGGTGACGGCGAGCCCGTGGAGATCGCCGGGTTCACCCTCCGGTGGTCGCCGTCTGCCGTGCCGTCTGCCGTGCCGTCTCCGTCTCGGGCGGGAGCGTGGCGGGGCCACGTGACCCGGCACGGGTGGCGGGTGCTGGCCGGGCTGCTCCGGGCGGCGGCGCGCCGCCGCCCGGTGAGGCCGTCGCCGTGGAAGGCCGCGCACGCTCGGCGGTTCGGCCGGTGAGCGGCCCCGAGCCCGAGGGGTGGGCGAGCCCGGGCGAGGTTCGGGCCCTGTTCGCCCGTGTGCCGTCCCGCCGTCGGTGGTGGTGGCTCCGTGTGCGCCGGGCGGTGCTCGGCCGGTGAGCCCGGAACCCGGTTTCGCAGTGGACCCTCGAACGCCGGAACGGCCGAATCGGACATCCTGTGCTTGCAACAGGCGAATCGGACATGTTGAGCGGAACCGGATCGCCGGGCCCGAGGTCGGCCGGTGACCGGGCTCCTCGTCCCGCCGCAGGACCTGGTGCTCCCCGACGAACCGGGCGAGCCGTCCCTCGATGCGATCCGCCGGGCGATCGCCGTGGCCGAGGCCGCCGGGGCCGAGGCCGACATCGACGCCCTCGTCACGCTGCTCCAGCAGCGGCTCGCCCGAGGGTGGCGGCGCTCCCCCTCGGCGATGGGCGCGTACCTCACGGGCGGGGTGCTCCGCCGCTGGCGCTACGTGGAGTACCTGTCCCGCAAGTTCGTGGACGCCGCGACCGGCCGGAGCCCCCGCCAGATTTGGAACCTGCCCACCCGGTACGGGAAGAGCACGATCGCCCGGTGGGGTGTCACGTGGGCGCTCGACCGGTCCTCGGGCCAAGCCCGGC
The DNA here is from genome assembly GCA_029782355.1 of Actinomycetes bacterium. GTDB lineage: Bacteria > Actinomycetota > Acidimicrobiia > Acidimicrobiales > Ilumatobacteraceae > JAKOUY01. The sequence continues at coordinate 37,306 of JAKOUY010000006.1, read as the reverse complement.
TCATCTTCGTCTCGTACGCCGACAGCCTCGCCCGCGAGAACTCGGTGATCGTCCGCGACATGGCCCGCACCTACGCCGACCACCTGGCGTTCGACCTCCAACCCGACCGCCGCCAGCAGGACCGGTGGAACACGTCGGCCGGAGGCGGGCTGAAGAGCGACGGGATCATGGGCGGCATCCTCGGGTTCGGCGCGGGAGGCGGCGCGTACGACCCGGAGTTGGGCGAGTTCGTGCGCGGCGGGATCATGCTGGACGACCCGTACGGCGGGTGGGCTCAGGCCCACTCGGCCGCCGAACGGAAGAAGGTCCGCGACCAGTTCAAGGGCACGATCCGCAACCGGCTGGACGAGGAGGAGGCGTGGATCATCGTCATCCAGCAACGCCTCCACGACGAGGACCTGACGCACACGCTGCTGGAGGACACGGCGAACGCGACGGGCGACACGTGGGAGCACGTGTGCCTGCCCGCGCTGGCGTACGACGACGGCACGCCCGACCCCCTCGGCCGTGAGCCCGGCGAGCCGCTGGAGCCCGAGCGGTTCTCCGGCGACGACGTGCACGCCCGAGCGCGTGGCCTCGGCCCGTACCTCGCCGCGGCGCAGGAGCAGCAACGCCCCCTCAAGGCCGAGGGCACCGAGATCCGCCGGGACTGGTTCGTGCTCGTCCCGCCCGAGGAATGGCCCGGCAAGCCCACCCGCCGGGCGATCGCGTCGTGGGACCTGAAACTCAAGGACAACGAGCGGGGAGACTTCGTGGTCGGCCAGGCGTGGTGGCCGGTCGGCGCGGCCCGGTACCTGGTGGATCAGGTGCGCGGCCAGTGGGATCACGCGACGACGGCGAACGCCATCGCGCTGCTGCAGGTGCGGGTGCCGACGATCCACCGGCACCACATCGAATCGGCCGGGGCGATCGAGGAGGTGACCGCGTTGCTCCGCACGCCGCAGGCCGGGTACGTGGTCAGTCCCGAGATGCAGGCCCGGCTACGGATGACCGACGACGAGGCCCGCGCCGTGGAGCACCTTCGCCGCTCGGGCATGACCAACCTCGTCGCCGAGAAGGTGACCGAGGGGGCCAAGCCGGTCCGGGCTCGGATCTACATCGGCCGGTACGCCGACTCGGGGAACCTCCGCCTCCCCGCGGGTGCTCCGTGGGTGGACGGCTACCTGGACGAGGTGACCGCGTTCCCCGAGGGGTTGCACGACGACCAGGTCGACGCGTCGTCGCTCGGGCTGAAGGTGCTGCACGCCAAGCCCGGCGGTGGTGGTGGCATGGCGACCGCGACGGGAGCCATCCCCCGGTAGCACGACGGCGCGCGCTACGTTCCGGCGATGGACTTCGCCGTGTTCGGGGACTCGCTCATGGGCCAGGCCGGGGACTACCTCGGGTGGTTCCTCGGGTTGCGCGGTCACAACCGCGCCGAGGTCTACTACTGGCCGGGGACCGCCTGGTGTGACTGGCGCGACAAGGCCATCCACCACAGCAGCCCGGCTCGGATCGCCGCGTTCTCCGGGAACATGATCACCCCGTGCACGCAGGGCCGAGGTTCCAAGGAGGCGGTGTACGCCGCCGACGTGGAGGAGTTCGTCGCGATCCAGGTGTACCTCGGGCGGCGGAACACGTGGCTCATGTCCACGCCCGGGCCGGTCGGCACGACCGAGGCCGCCAACTGGACGATCCCGATCCTCCAGGCCACGGCCGCCAAGTACGCCGCATACGGGGTCCGCTACTACGACGCCGCGCACGCGCTCGCGTCGGCGGGGTCCTACCCGATGTGGGTGCCGTGTGACTCGATCGACGTGTCGCTCGGCCACTGCTTCCTCGGCCTCGGGGTGCTCCGTGAGGACGACGGCGCGCACCTTCGCCCGGCGGGTGCGCGCCGGTGGGGCATGGCGATGGCGGGAGCGGTCCCGCCCGCGTGATCCGCCTGCCACCGAGCGCGGCCGGTTACCCTACGGCCGAGCACACGACGCGAGCACGGAGGGGCCGGGGGTGGCACGGTACGAGGCCAAGCAGAACTTCTCGAACCCGCTGATCGATCGGCGGTTCAGCATCGGGGAGGTCTACGACCTCGACCCCGAGGCCGAGGAGGCGCTCGCCGGGGCGATCGAGCGGGGCCGCCTGGCCCGCCTGCCCGACGACCCGAGCACCGAGCCCGCACCGCCCGCCGAGCGTGACGCCGATGCCTGACCTCGGGGTCGTGGTGGTCCTCGCCCTCGCCGCGTTCCGCCTCACGCGGCTACTCGCCGCCGACACGATCACCGACCCGTGGCGCGGGTGGCTCTTCCGGTGGGCGTGGAACGACGAGGTCCTCACCGACGACGGCACGGGGCACCTGACCCCGACGCCTCGGGGCGGAGGGTGGCGCACGTGGGCGTGGATGCTGGCCACCTGCCAGTGGTGCCTCGGGGTGTGGATCGCCGTCGCCGTGTACGCCGGGTGGCGGTGGGGTGGCGACGTGGCGCAGGCCGTGGTGGTCGTGCTCGCCGTCGCTGGGGTGCAGGGTGCACTCGCCCAATTCGTGATCGCCGCGGAGCCGCCGGAGGAGCGGTGAGGGCCCGCGACCGCCTCACCGCGACGGCCACCTACCGGCCGCACGCGCTGGACGCCCAGCAGGTCCTCGGGTGCGCGACGCCGGGGCATGAGCCCACGTGCCGCGTGCACGTGCAACACTTCGTCGTGGAGATGGCGCTCGGTACCGACTCGCCAGCCCCCGACACGTTCCGACCGGACGGAGTAGTACGCGTGGAGGTTCACCGGTGAGGGCTGCGCCCGCTCCCCGTTTGCGCGAGGCCCGCACGGCCGCGCTCCAACCGTCGAACGCCGCGCCGTCCTCGGGGGTACTGACCCGAGGCGCAGGCGCGGGGCGAGGCTCGGCGAGCGGTAGCGCGTTCAAGCGGGCGTACGAGGACTGGCAGGGCGACGCCAAGGCCGCGGCCCGCACGATCGGTGTGGCCCGGTTCACGGCCAACATGTTCGCGGCGACGGCCGCACGCGTGACGCTCGTCATCGAGGAACGCTCGCTCGATGGGCGGACGTGGGCCCCGACCGAGGACCCCGAGTTGGTCGGGATCATGGACGATTACCGCAACGACGTGCTCGGCCAAGGGCCCGCCGAGTTGCTGCGCTTCCACGCCTGGCACTACCAGGTCGCGGGCGAGGGGTTGCTCGTCACCCGTGACGGCGCGGCGGGGTACGCCGAGTGGTTCGTGTTCTCGACCCGAGTCGCCGAGTGGGACAAGCCGACCAAGGGGCAGGTGATCTTCGCCCTGACGCCGGGCGGTTCGATCAAGACCGGCGAGGCGTTCGCCGTGGACCGCCGGATGGCCGTCCGCTACTGGATGCCCGACGAGGAGTTCGGCGCGCTCCCCGTGTCGCCCATGACCTCGGCTATGGACGACCTCCGCCGCTGGCAAGACCTGACCCGCTACGCCCACCGCGTCGCCCGCAACTACCTCGCCATGAACGGGATGCTGTGGACGCCGAAGAAGGCCCACGAGACCGAGGACGACGACGACGACGCCGCGCTCGATGACGAGTTCACGGAGGCGATGGCCGAGGTCGCCAAGCGCGACACCTTGGTCGACCTGTACCAGCAGATCTCGCGCACGTCCATCGCCGAGGACGACCGGCTGGAGTCGGTGGTCCCGCCGATGGTCTGGTGGGGCGAGGCGGGCGACGAGCCCAAGTGGGTCCAGGTCGGCCGCGGCTTGGACGAGCAGGGCATCGCCCACCGCCGCGAGGCGTTGCTCGATTGGGCCCGAGGCGTGGACGCGCCGGGGTCCATGATCGAGGCGGGTGGCGGCGCGACGGGGAACCACTGGAACGAGTGGCTCAACGAGGAACGGTTCCACGGCACGGTCGCCCCGCTGCTGAACCGGATGACCCACCAGGACCTCACCGCCGCGTACCTCACGCCGCGGCTCCGGCTCCTCGGCCGGGACGCTGGCCGCTACCGGGTCGGGTATGACGCGACCGACGTGATCGTCCACCCGGACAAGAGCGACGCCGCGTTGCGGGCGTGGCTCGCCGGGCTGCTCAAGCCCGAGGTCGCGCTCACCCACCTGGGGTTCGCCGCCGAAGACCTGGCGACGCCCGAGGACCTGGACCGCCTAGCGAAGATCCTCGGCAAGTTCGCCACGGGTGGGGCTCCGCCCGCGCCGGGCACGGTCACGACGCCGCCGGGTGGTGACGCTCCGGTCGGTCCGGCGACGACGACCGAGGCCCCGCCGGAACCGCCCGCTGCTCCGGGTGCGGTGACGCTCCCGACGCCGCAGGCGGCGCTCGCGCCGTTCCTGCCGGGCGACACGCCGACGCCCTCGGGGTTCGGCGCTCAGGACCTCGCCGTCGCGCTCGTCGCGTCGGCGATCACGGACGCGGACGGTGCCGGTGCTGGGGGCGCTCCGCCCACGGGCGCGGAGGCCAGCCCAGCGGCCACGTCGGGGGATGCTCCGGCCGGGTCGCTCCGCACGGCGGCCAGCACCAGCACCGCTCCGCTGAACCCGGTGCGCCGGTCACGGCCCCGCACCGAGGGCGGGAAGAAGGCCCGGGCCCAGGTCCGCGAGTACCGGCGGCTCCTCGATCGCCTGGCCCGAGCACGGCGGGACACGGCGCAGCGTTTGCTCGCCGGTGCCGAGGTCGCGCTCGCCGAGGCGTTGCGGCTCGCCGGGGTGCGGGCGGTGAGCAAGGCCCGGAACAAGAGCCGCACGACGGCGGCGGCGATCTCCGAAGCGTGGAAGGCCCGCCAGCCGATCGGGTCTCACCTGGCGGCGCTCGGCATGACCGAGGACCAACTCCTCTCGGGGGCGTTCACGTCCTACGAGGAACAGGCCGCCGAGTGGTTGCGGGCCCTCCGGGAGCAGGAACGTTCGGCGATCCAGGCGGCCGGGTTCGACCCGGACGTGGCGGTGCCAGGCCCCGAATCGGGCAACGACCCGGACCTCGCGGCCGCCGGGTTCCTGTCCGCGGCGCTTCTCGCGCTGGCCCGCCAGCGGATCATGCAGGGCGGCGACCCGACGAGCCTGGCGGTGCCGGGCGAGGTCTCGGGGACGGTGCCCGCCCAACTCGCGGCGCAGGCCCTCCGGGTGGCGCAGGGTACGGCGACGGTGCAGCGGGCCACGTCGCCGGACGTGCTCCCGACGGTGCACTCGTTCCCGACTGGCCGAGCCGCGGTGCAGGACTACCTCACGGCGGAGATCCGGGACCGCCTCGCGGCGACGCTCCGCGACGAGGCCACGATCACCGACGACCCCGAGGCCCGAGCCCGGCTGGAGGACGCGATCGCCGAGGCGTCCACCACGACCACCGAGTACGTGTGGACGTGGGGGTTCTACGGCCAGCCGTCCCGCCCGTTCGAGCCGCACGAACGGCTGGACGGGTACATCACGGTGGACCCGGAGGGCGACCCGAACCTCTACAACGACGAGGGGTGGCCGGAGGGCAACCTCTACCAGCCGGGCGACCACCTGGGCTGCACGTGTGAGTGGGTGGCGTTGCTCCCCGAGTCGGTGGACACCGCGGTCGCCGACGCCACGGAGTAGCCCGACGGTGCCGACCGAACCCGAGGACGAGTTCGCGCTGGTCCTCCCGTTCGACTCCGACGATCCCGAGTTCACGCGAGGCGTGCAGGTCGGGATGGTCTACGCCCTCACCCTGCCGCCCGAGGAGCGGCCGGTCACGGTGCTGGTGGGGGAGGACACGGCCGAGATGCTGGTCCGGCTCATGGAAGCGGGCCACCGGTTCACGGTGGCCGACAACGGGCCCGGCTGGTTGGCCGTGCAGGTGCAGCCGTGACCACCCCGCGGCTCCTGACGCCCGAGGACCAGCGGCACGCCCTCGGGGTCCTGTCGGCGGCGGCGGCGAGCCCGGGCGACCCGACGCTCGTCGGCCGCTACCTGGACGCCCTGACGGCCGACGAGGCCCGAGCCGCGGCGGCGGTGCTCGCCCTGTGGCTCGACTGGCAGATCGTGGAGGTGCACGGGCCCGAGGGGTCGGCCGCGTTCCGTGCCGGGCTCGGGGTCCGCATCGAGGCGTGCGCGCGCCGGGAGCCCCGGTGAAGTTCCGCAAGCGGCCGGTGGTGGTGGACGCCTGGCCGATCGCTGCGCTGGTCGCGATCGCCGAGGCGGGACGGTGGGAGGACCTACCAGAGCCGGTGCGCGACGCGTACCTGGAGGGCCGGTGGCGGCTCACGGATCGGGGCCTCTCGGGTGAACGGTCGATCGTGGTCGTGACGCTGGAGGGCGACATGCTCGGCCCCCGCACCGACTGGCTCATCCGTGGCACGCGGGGCGAGTGGTACCCGTGCAAGCCGGAGCCGTTCGCCGACACGTTCGAGTTCGTGGACGACGACGGCGAGGCCGACGAGGTGCCGTTCCGTGAGGCGGGCGACGCCGACCCGACGAGCCGCTGCTACTTGGAGGCGTGCACGCTCGGCCCGCACCCGCGGGGGACCGAGCACCGGACGTGGCGAGCATCCCCCGAGGGGTCCACTCCCGCGCGGTAACGTCCCCGAGGTCCCAACCCGTCCATCATCCACCGGAGGTTCCGACATGGACGCAGCACTCGACTACCCCGACGACGGCACCTACACCCCGGTGTCGCCGTCCTCGCCGTTCGACCTGGCGTTCGCCGAGGCCCAGGAAGCCGAGGCCGACCTCGGCTCGGTGATCGCCACGCTGGAGCAGCGGCTCACCGACTACCTGCGGCCCGAGCCGTCCGAGGCGCTCGACGGCCGCGCCGTGCTCGCCGAGGTCGACGCCCGTTCGTCGGCCGTCGCCCGGATGCACTCCCACTCCGCCGCGTTGCGCGCGAAGGCCGATCGGCTCCGCACGATCCTGCGGCTGCTGGACCTGTAGGCGCGCGTCGTGGCACGCCCGGCCGAACCGCTCCGCACGGTGGACGGTTCGCCGGTGTGCCCGTACGACGGCGGCCAGGTGACGGTGAACGGCACCGCGGCGACGTGCTGGCGGTGCGGATCGTCGTGGACGATCCCGATCGAGGAGGCCCAAGATGGGGCGGTTTCGTAGCCACGGGTTCTACACGGTGGAGGACGGCAAGGGCCGCGGGTGGCGCTACGCCCGGCTGGTCCGCTGGTTCCACTTCGGCGAGCCCCCGACGCCACGCGACGAGGCCCCGCTCGTCGTGGAGTTCGGGTTGGAGTGGGCGCACTTCCGGGCGAAGCACCACGACGCCCTCCGGCTGAAGGTGAGCACTACCGGCGAGGAAACCCTCGACGTGGCGTACTCGCTCGGCAAGGTCCTCGCCCACTACTGGAAGGTGACGGTGAGCCGCCACCCGAGCGGCGAGCGGTCGCGGTGGTGGCGGTGGGGTTCGCTCCGCCTGCCGCCGGTCCGGTTCGACGTGGCGGTGAACCCGACCGGTGTCCGGTGGTGCCTCGGCCCCGACCCGCAATCATGGGAGCGGTACGCGTCGTGGCCGGAACGGCTCCGCCGCAACGACCTCACCTGGTGGAAGGTGCACCGCTCCCGGATCGCGTCGGAGGAGGTCGCGCACGCCCACCGGGCGATCCCGATGCCCGAGGGCGAGTACCCGGCGGTGGTGACGCTCCACCGGGAGCGGTGGGCGCTCGTCGTCGGCCCGTACTCGCTCACCCGCACGGCGTCGCGCCGGTTCCGCTGGGTGTGCCCGTGGAACGTGCACACGACGTGGAGCGCTGACGTGAGCATCCCCGACGGGGTGCCGGTGCCGGGCAACTCCGAGTCGGACTTCTACGACGGCCAGGACCGGATCTACGGGACGGGGTGCACGATCACGCGCACGGCGGCCGAGTACTTGCCGGGTGAGCGGTGGGCCGAGGAAGCGGTCGCCGCGGTGGTGGCGACGGTGTACCGGACCCGGGTGCGCCGCGGGAGAGGCGTGACCGACACGGGGGCCCGGCCGTGAGTCAGGTCGCGATCCGCCAGGACGGCGGGTCGCCGACGTGGGTACGCGATCTGCTCGCGACCGCGGCCGGACCGCGTGCCCGTCGTGCCGCCCGGTACGCCACGGCGGGCCTCGCCGCGTGGGAGGTCGGCCGAAAGGCTTGGACGTGGAGCCGGGAACGGATCGCGTACACGGTAACGGTGCCCGCCGAGGACGATATCTACGACGCGGTGCACGACTGGATGGTCGAGCACGTCCCGGCGAACCGTCGGCGGAGCGTCGCCGTGAGCACCCGGTCGCTGACGCACGACAGCACGCCGGAGGATGGACGGCCGCCCGAACCGCGGCGGGTGCGGCTCCACTACGACGGGAGCCGCGAACAGCCCGTGATCGTGGACGGCCACCGGGTCCACGTGAAGGTCGAACGCTCCGCCCGGGCCGAGGGGTTCAGCCTCTCGGTGAACTCGGGAACGGACTGGACCCGCACCCTCTACCAGATCGTGTTCACCTGCCACGGGGCCGCAGCGCGCGACGCGGTGCTCGGGTTCCTCGCCGGGCTCGCCGACGAACGGCAGGCCGAGCAGCGGACACCGCGCATGTGGACCGCCGCACGGTGGGGCGGATGGACCCGAGTGCAGGACGCCCCGCAGCGGAACCTCTCGACGGTGATCCTGGCCGACGGGATGCTCGACCGGATCGTCGCCGACCTCGGGACCTTCATCGCGTCGGAGGCGCGCTACAACGCGGTCGGTATCCCGTGGCACCGCGGCTACCTGTTCCACGGTCCGCCGGGTACCGGCAAGACCTCCGCCGCCAAGGCACTCGCTGCGCACTACGGGCTCGACGTCTACTTCTTGTCCCTCTCGGATTTGGAGGCCGACACGAACCTCCTCTCGATGCTCGCCGACGTGAGCGCCCGCTCGATGCTGGTCATGGAGGACATCGACGTGGTGCACGCGGCGACGCACCGCACCGACGAATCCCGGCGGGTGTCCCTGTCGGGGCTACTGAACGCGTTGGACGGGTTCACGACGCCGCATGGGCTGGTCACGATGATGACCACGAACAACCTCGCGGCGCTGGACCCGGCGCTCCGCCGTGCTGGCCGTGCGGACGTGCTGGCCGAGTTCGGGCTGTTGGACGACGACCAGGCCCGACGGCTGGTGGACCTGGTGACCGGCACTCCGGGCGAGGCGTCGCTGACGCTCGGCGACGCCAGGCTCGCGCACGCCGACCTGTTGGAGGCGGCCAAGCCGTTCCTCCATTCGCCGGGGCTGGCTCGGTCGGCGATGGTGGAGCGGGTACTCCGGGCGATGGACGATTCGGCCGCGGACAGGGTAGGCGGGCGAGGGTGATCGACCTCGACGTGATCGTCCCCGTGTGGGGACGCCCGGAACTCCTGGCCGGGCTCTACGACTCGCTCGCCGACACGACGCCCTGCGACTGGCGGCTCCGGCTGATCGTGAGCCCGAACGACCCGGCGGGGCTCACTGACCTGCACTCCGTCCTCACGGCGATGGGCGGTGGAGGGTTTCGGCCCGGCCTCGTCGTCCACGTCGCGCCGTGGGAGGGTGGCACGCCCGGCGACTACGCCCGCAAGGTGAACATGGGCTACCTCCTAGGCGATGCCCCGGTCCTGTTCCTCGGTGCCACCGACATCGTGTTCCAGCCGGGGTGGTGGCGGCCGATCGCCCGAGCGATCGCCGAGGGCGCGCAGGTGGTGGGCACGAACGACGGGAGCAACCCGCGCACCATGTCGGGCCGCCACTCGACGCACACGGCGGTGACCCGCGACTACGTGGACCGGCTCGGCACCGCCGACGAACCGGGCCGGGTGCTCCATGAGGGGTACTGGCACGAGTTCGTGGACGACGAGTTCGTGGCGACGGCGAAGGCCCGCCACGTGTACGCCCACGCGACCGACTCCCGGGTCGAGCACCTGCACCCGAATTGGGGGAAGCGGCCCGCCGACGCGAGCGACGCCCGCCAGCCCGACCGGATGGCGCAAGGCCGCCGCCTGTTCGAGTCGCGGATGCACCTGTGGCGGCACGTGCGGCCGCGTGCTCGGCGAGCGCAGACGATCCACCAGGTGTCGGTCCGGTCGCGGCGGCCTCGGGTGTCGGCCCGTCCCGACGACGTGCCCGAGGTTCCGCCGGGCGCGGTGCCGCCGATCGATGTCACGGTGATCGTGGCGACGTTCGGCGACGCCCGGTGGGAACGGCTCGCCCAGGAGCGGGCGGTGCCGTCGGCGCTCCGTGAGGTCGCGCCGGATCGGGTGGTGCAGGTCCACGATCCGCACGGGTCGCTCGCCGAGGTCCGCAACATGGGGGCGGACCTGGCGCGGTCGGAGTGGTTGTGCTTCCTCGATGCGGACGACGAGATCGAGCCGGGCTACATGGCGGCGATGGCGGCCGCTGCACCGGTCTGCCCGGGGTTCGACTACACGTGCCCGTGCCAGGACGGCGACGCGTGCCACTACGCCGAGCCGGACCCGTTCTCCCCGAGGGTGCCACCGTTGCTCGTCCCGGCGGTCCGGTACGTGGACGGTTCGGGGCGACCCGGCCGGGCTCGGGTGCTCAACGACGGGCGGCCGCTACACGTGATCAACCGGGCGGTGGTCGGCACGCTTGTCCACCGGGCGCTGTTCGCCGAGGCGGGCGGGTTCGACCCACGCTGGCCGATCTACGAGGATTGGGCGTTGTGGCTCCGGTGTGAAACCCTCGGCGCTCCGCTGGTGGACGTGCCGGGCGCGGTGTACCGGGCGCACCGTCGGCCGGGGTCACGGAACGCCGGGCCCGAGGCGCGCGCAACCTACGATGCGATCCGGGCGGAGGAGCACGCCGCCCGTGGGGGGTGGGACGAGTGACCGAGTGGGAGTGCTTCTGGACCGCACCGTCGGGCCTCGCTCGCGTGTCGCTCCGCCGGTTCGTCTACTCGTCGGCGGGGCGTCCGTGCCCGGGTCCGGCGGGATACCACAACGCGTCGGTGGTGATCGCCGACGGGGTGCCGACGGTGCACCACGACGACGGGCTCATCGCGGCGATCGACCCGGCCGACTACCGCGACGACCCGCGCTGGCCCACGTCGTGTGACGCGTGCGCCGACGTGTTCCGTGCGGAGGATGCGTGGCAGGTGAACCAGGACCCGATCCACCTGGCCGCCGACGGCCGCTGGTCGGGGGTGCTCCGCGACGCTCCGCCCGGCGCGATGTGGGACGCCTACTGGTACCCGCGGAAGGGGCCCGACGGGATCTGCCTCGTCGTCCGCACCCCACGCGGCGACGGCCGCCCGGCGGGCCTCGGCGACGATTGGATGCCGGACCTCCGGGCGAGTAACTGCACCCGACCCGACGACGACGCCCACTACTGCTGGGTCCGTCACGGCGACCCCCGGGCGATCCCGTGCACGCTCACCGTGGACAAGGACGGCGACACGTGCGCCGCCGGGGCCGGGTCGATCGCCAAGCCCACCTGGCACGGGTTCCTACGTGCTGGCCGCCTGGTGAACGCGTGACGGGCCGGGCGTTGCACCGCCGACTCGCCGCACTCCGTGCGGTGCTCGGCCGCGGCGAGGTCGTCGCCGGGGTGTCCTCGCTCCACGGCGGGTGGCGCGTGTGGGTCCGCCTCGGCCCGAACGACCAGCGGCTGTTCCGGTCCCTGTCGGAGTGGGCCATGTGGCCCGAGGGCTGCTCGCTCGGTGCTGGCGCGACGCTCCGCTCGGCGCTGGCCTCGGCCGCCGAGCACGCCCCCGACCTCGCCCGCATCCTCGACCCCACCTACCCGGAGGCTCCCACGTGCTCGCCGTGATCGTGTTCACCGATGGCCGTGATGACCTGCTCCGCCAGACGCTCCACTCGTACCGGGAACGGGTGCACCACTCGGGCCCGGTGCTGCAGGTGATGCACGATGACACGGGCAACCCCGAGCACGTCCGGTCGCTCCGCATCCGCTACCCCGAGTGGGAGGTCCTACCGACCGCCTCGGCGAACGCGGTGCGCCGCGGGTTCGGTGGGGCGATCGCCCACGCGTGGGACTACCTCGCCGCGTGGAACGCCACCACCACCGGCGACCAGGTGACCCACGTGTTCCACCTGGAGGACGACTTCCTCTTCGAGCACGACGTGGACCTCGACGCCCTCGCCGCGGTGCTCGCCGACCGGCCGCACCTGGCGCAGATCGCGCTCCGCCGCCAGCCGTGGAACGCCGCCGAACGTGAGGCGGGCGGGGTCGTGGAGATGCACCCCGACGAGTACGCCGAGCACCACGACGCGGCCGGGCACCGGTGGCTGGAGCACCGGCTCTTCTTCACCACGAACCCGAGCCTGTACCGGGCCGACCTGATCGAGCGGGGGTGGCCCTCGGGCGCGTTGTCGGAGGGCGAGTTCACCCACCGGCTCCTCACCGATCCGGCGCTCCGGTTCGCGTATTGGGGCGCGCGCGACTCGGGCGAGTGGGTGACACACATCGGGGCCGAACGAGTCGGCACCGGCTACTGAGCGAGGAGCGACGAATGCACACGACGACGAGCACCTACACGGTGGTCACGTTCGCCGACCCGTACAAGGTGTGCACCACCTGCGGAGGGTGGGTGACGGGCGCGCGCGAGTGGCCGCCGGGAACGGAGCACGGCCCGGAGAACGAGCCGTGCGGGCACCCCGGCTACGAGTCGGTGTGCCCGTCGTGGTCGCCGGTGCGCGGCTGCCAGTGTGCGGAGTTCCTGGGGCGAGTGGTGCACGCCGAACCGCCGTCAGCGGACCCGCGCCGCTCGGTGGCGGTGAACGCCGTCGGGCACGCCATGTTCGGTGGCGGCGCGTTCCGGGTGGCCGTGACGGCGGAGCAGCAGGCGGAGGCCGAGCGGATCGCGGACCGGGTGCTCGCCGACCTCGCCGAGTTCGACCGGCGAGCGACCCTGTGACCGGGGTGACCGGGTTCACCCCGGCTATCCGTGACGCGATCCGGGAGGGCACGCAGCGGTCGGCGCGGGTGGTGGTCCCGATGCTCCTCGCCGAGTTCCCCCACGTGCGGCGGGTGGTCGACGTGGGGTGCGGCGAGGGGTGGTGGGCTCGGGAGTTCGCTGCGCGGCTCGCTCCGCTCGGGGGTGCGGCGCTCGGCGTGGACTACGACGTGGACGACGGCCAGGAGCCCGGGCTCGGGTTCGTACACGCCGACCTGCGCGCGCCGTTCACGGTCGAGGACGACCTCGGCCCGTTCGACCTCGCCGTGTCGCTGGAGGTCGCCGAGCACCTACCGCCGGAACGGGCGGCGGGGTTCGTCGCCGACCTGTGCGCCCTCGCTCCGATCGTGGCGTTCTCCGCGGCGATCCCCGGCCAGGGTGGCACCGGCCACCTGAACGAGCAGCCGCCCGACTGGTGGGCGTCGGCGTTCGCCGAGCACGGCTACACCGCGAGCGGCTACCTCCGCCGCCGGTTGTGGCACGACTCCCGGGTGGAGAATTGGTACGCGCAGAACCTGCTGATCGCCGTCGCGTCGGAGGCGTGGAACCTCATGCCGGACCCGGCCGCGTGCCTCGCCGACCACCCGCCGCACTACGTGATCCACCCCGTGCTGTGGGACGCCAGGCGGCCCCGATGAGCGGCCCGTGCCCGTGGGAGTGTGACTGCCGCGACGATCCGGGGCGCTTCACGGTCGCCCGCTACGTGTGGCCGCGGTGGAAGCGGTGGCTGTTCTTCTGGCGCGACGAGTCGGGGCTGATGACGGACGAGGGGCAGTACCGGTGAGCCTCGCCCGCCCGCCCGTGTGGGCCGTGTCGATGGTCAAGGACGAGGCCGACGTGATCGGACACACGGTCGGCAACCTGCTCGGCCACGTCGACGCCGTGCTCGTCGCCGACAACGGGAGCACCGACGGGACCCGCGACCTCCTCGCCGACATCGCGCGCGCGTACCCGGGCACGGTCATGGTCACCGACGACCCGGACCCGGCCTACTACCAGTCGGCCAAGATGAGCCTCCTCGCGAGCGTCGCCGCCGAGCAGGGCGCACGGTGGGTCGTGCCGTTCGACGCCGACGAGTGGTGGCGCTCCCCGTGGGGTAGGATCGGCGACGTGCTGCTCGGGCTCCCGCCGTCGGAGTCGATCGCCGAGGCGGCGCTCTACGACCACGTGACCACCGACGCCGACGACGCGGCCGAGGGCAACCCGTACCGGCGCATCCGCTGGCGGCGCGCGGAGCCGGGCCGGTTCCCGAAGGTCGCGGTGCGGCCGGTGCTCCCCGTGGTCATCGAGCAGGGCAACCACGGGGCGCACTACCCGAGGCCGGGCCGGACGCCTCAACCGGTGCTGGAGATCCACCACTTCCCGTACCGGTCGGCCGAGCAGTTCGTGCGGAAGGCCCGCAACGGCGCTGCCGCGTACGCCGCGACCGATCTCCCCGAGTCGGAGGGGGCTCACTGGCGGTCGTACGGCGCGACGCTCGCCGAGCACGGACCCGACGCCCTCGCCGCGCACTACCTCCGCTGGTTCCACTCGGCGGACCCGACGGCCGACGGGCTCATCGAGGACCCGGTGGCATGATCCTGTCCCGGTGCTCGGTGGCGATCATGGCGCACCCGGACCGGGCCGAGTGGGTCGCCGACCTCCGGGCGGCGCTCCGCCCGTTCGAGCCGACCGTCGTGTGGGACCGTCACGGCAACGAGTGGGACACGGGCCGCCGGGCGTTGCTCGCGTACGAGCCCGAGGCGACCCACCACGTCGTGCTCCAAGATGACGCCGTGCCCTGCCGGGACCTGATCCCCGGCATCGAGGCGGCGCTCGACGCGATCCCCGACCCGGCGCGTGCGGCGCTCGGGCTGTACCTCGGCCAGACGAAGCCCCGCCCGGGGAAGATCGCCCAGGCGGTCGCCGCGGCCGACGACGCCGAGGCCGTGTGGATCGTGCTCCGGGAACTCCTGTGGGGCGTCGGGGTGGTGCTCCCCGTGTGGACGATCCCGCCGCTGGTGCGGGAGCAGGACCGCTCGGGGCTCCCCGAGTACGACCGGCGGATCTCCCGCTGGTTGGTCCGGGCGGAGATCCCGGTGTGGTACCCGTGGCCGTCGCTGGTGGACCACCGCGACGGGCCCAGCCTCCTGGCCCACGGTGGTGGTGAGCGGCGCGCCTGGCGGTTCCTCGGTGCGGACGCCTCGGCCCTCGGGGTGGAGTGGTGGGGCCCGGTGCACGTCGCCCCCGTGAGGCGGGCCCAGCGGCCCGTGCACGCCGTGAGCCGCCGCCCGGGAGCCCGGGAACGCCGACCCGGGTAATCCGCCCACGTGGCGGCACGGCGACCTACCGTGGGCCCGTGAGGACCTACACGACGCCCGAGGTCTGCCGCCTCACCGGTGCCACGTACCGGGAGGTCGACTACTGGTGCCGCCGCGGGCTGATCGTCCCGGCGGTCGAGGCCCGAGGCTCGGGTTCGGCGCGGGCGTTCTCCGACGCGAACGTGGCCGAGGTCCGGCTGGTCGTGGCGCTCCGCGGGCTCGGGTGCCCGCTGGCCCGGATTGCCGAGTTCCTCGACGTGCTCGGCGATGACCCCGAGCGGGTGCTCGTCGCCGACGCGGACGGCGGCATCGAGGCGTGCTCCCCGGCGGACGTGTTCGCCGCGGTGGCCCGCTCGGGTGGCGCTGCGGTCGTGGTGGCCCCGTGAGCGTCGCGACGCTCCCCGAGGGCGTGGAGGTCGTGGGCGAGGGCGAGGCTCGCATCCTGGCGGCGCTGTGGCGCGTATACGCCGACGACGGCCGGGCGACGGTGCGGGCGGTGGCGGCGGAAGCGGACCGCTCGGTGGGGACGACGTTCGGTCATCTGCTGGCCCTCGCCGAGCAGGGCCTGGTCGCCGGGGTCGGCGAGGGCGTCGCGGGCGCGCTCCGGCCCCTGTGCTGGCCCGTGCCGCTGGCCTAGCGGAACGCCGACCCGTCGGCGATCGCCGCCCGGAGCGCGGCCCGGCTCACGTACCGGTGCGTGACCTCGGGGAGCGTGAGGTCGTCGGGGTCCTCGCGGTGCGGGTCGAGGGGCCCGAGGCCGACCCGCACGGGCTCGGGTGCAACCCCTGGGGCGAGGTTTTCTTCAGGCGTCGCCCGCCCCGAGGTCCCGCCACAGGGCGAGGAGTTCCGGGGTGTACCCGACGACCGACGGCCAGCCCTCGGTCGGGCGCATCGTGACGCACTCGGGTTCCTGGGAGCACCCGCCGCACCCGCCCCGGTCGAGCCACCCCTCGGGGTACGGGACGCCGAGGGCCTGCCGCTGGTAGTACGGGCAGTCGCCGAGGTCCCACTCGATGAGGTCGTAGGCCTCGGCGGGGATTCGCTCCCGCTCGGTGGTCATCGGGCGATGGGCCGGATCGTGGCGAACGCCTCGGCAGCGAGGACGAGCGCGGCGGCGAGGGCTCGGGCTTCGGCGGGGTCCTCGGTGCCGGTGCCGGACCACACGATGTCGGCGGGGCGGAGCCGGTTCGCTCCGGTGAGCCGGACACGCCAGCCGCGGTTCGGGTCGCCGCTGGCCCACGTGTAGACGATCTGCTCGGGGCGGAACTCCGACGGCTCGCGGTGGTCGATCGCCACGTCGTGCTCGGGCAGCGGGGTACTCATCGGCGGGGTCCTTCCAGGCGGTGGGCGAGTTCGTGGGCGTAGTCGATGGCGATGTCGGCGGCCCACAGGTCGGGGCCGGTGAGGCCGTCGCGCGGGTCGTGTTCGACGGTCGGATGCTCGTAGCCGGGCACCGCCGCGTCGGGCCCGAAAGCGTAGGCCGACCACCACCGGGCCTCGGGCCCGTGGGTGGCGTGGATCGTGATCCGCACGGCGGCGGGCAGGAGCCCCGCCTCGATGCGGGTGACTGCCACCCGAGCACCGAGGCGGTCCTCGATGCGGGCCTCGGGCTCGGGGGCGGTCACGGTCATGGTGGTCACCCGCCGAACTCGGCGAGGAGCGCCGCGGCGAGGTCCGCGCCGGAGTGCTCGGCGAACTCGGGCGAGGAGGCCATCTCGGTGACCCGAGTGCCGTCGGCGAGGCGTGCCCACCGGTACCCGGCGCGGCCGCCGTACCGGCCGACCTCGGTGCCGTCCTCACGGGTGAGGACCCAGCACACGGGGCCGAGGCGGTGGCGGACGAGCCCGGCGGCGGCGATCCGCTCGGCGGGCGTGCGGGCGGCGCTCACGACGCCACCTCGATGGCGTCGTAGCGCAGGTGGTGGCACCGCTCGGCGTACTCGTCGGTGACCTCGACATCGCCGAACTTCGCCAGCCAGGGCTCCTCGCGGCCGGTGCGGCCGACGGGGAGGATCTGCTCCTCGCCGTCGTCGTTCACGAACCGCACCCGGTCGCCGACCACCACGACCGCGCCGTTGCGGTCCTTGGCGGCCCACCCGAGGCGCTGCTCGGTGGTGAACGTGTACCACTCGCCGTGGACCGCATCCTCGAACTCGTAGGAGGCGTCCTCGGCGTCGCCGAACGCTACGACCAGCGTCACGTCGGGGCGGCCGGGGTGGCCGCCGAGGCGGGCGGCGATCTTGCCGCCGTTGTCGGCGGCGAGGACTGCGACGCTCCGCTCGTTCATGCCGCACACGTGGGCGGCGGGGATCGTGACCCGGATCTCGTGGGACTCGGTGGTGGTGGTGGGGTTGCTCATCGGGGGCTCCTTCGCTCACTCGCTCCGTGCTGGACATGTCCACTATACATCGGGGGTGGGACGCTGGCAACCCCTACCTCGGGATTTCTTCCGGGAGATTTCTGGCCCGGAGGGGTTGCAATCCCCGGCGGTCGGATGTATATTGGACATGTCCAGCACGGCGAAGGAGCCCCCGATGACCGACACGACGGCCACCCCGAACCCCACCGAGATGACCCCGGCGGAGATCGACGCCCGCCTCGCCGACCTGTGGACGGCGGAGGACCGGGCCCGCCAGACCCTGGAGTTCTACTCCCGGCAGGCCACCCGCCGCACCGGCGAGCCGTCCGCCTGGGACGCCCGAGCGATCGCCAAGGCCGAGGCCGACCTCCTCGCCGCCCGCACCGAGGCCGAGCCCTACGAGGCCGAGTTCAAGGCCCGCGGCGGTTGGCTCCGCTACTTCCTGGTCAACAACTCCGGCGGCCACGTCCACCGCGGCATGGGCTGCAGCACGTGCTACCCGTCCACGCAGTACCAGTGGCTCACCGACCTCGCCGACTGCGACGAGGCGGCAATGGTCGCCGAGTACGGCGAGATGGCCTGCACCGTGTGCTTCCCCGCCGCCCCGACGATGCGCGGGTTCGGCGACGGGACGAGCACCCTCGCCCGGTACTCGGCCGAGGCCAAGGCCGAGCGCGCGAACGCCAAGGCCGAGCGCGCGGCGAAGAAGGCCGCCAAGGCCCTCGACCCCGAGGACGTGGAGGGCGGGTTCACGTACGCCGAGCGGATCGGCGACCGGGAGTTCACCCGAACGATCAGCACGATCCACGCCGCGAAGGCATGGCTCACCGACGCCGCCGAGCGCGACGCGTGGGGACAGGGCGAGCACCCCGCCTACCCGCACGACGTGCGCGACGCCCTCGCCGACGTGCTCGCCGCCCGCCTCGGGACGACGGCCGCCGACGAACTCGCCGCCGCCGCCAAGCGGGCCGCCAAGCGCCGCTGAAGAAAACCCGGGCCCGGGGCTAGACACCCCGGGCCCGATGATGTATGGTGGACATGTCCAGCACGGAGCCCCAAGGAGGCCCACGATGAGCAACCCGACCCCCACCACCACTACCCCGAGCCTCACCGCCGCCGCGTGCGCCGAGGCCATCGAGGCCGAGTTCCCGCAGTACGTCGCCACGACCGGCAACCGCTGGCACGGCCAGGACCTGCTGATCGGCGGCGAGCACGCCCGCTCGATCGTCCGCCTCGCCCACGAGTACGGGCCCGAGGACGGGCTCACCGTGTACGCCATGACGGCGAACGAGGTGGTCCTGTTCGAGGCCCGGTTCACCGGCGGCGACTACCTCGGCCAGTCCGTGATCGACGCCGCGGTCCGCGCCGCGGTCCTCGCCATGATCGAC
The DNA here is from genome assembly GCA_029782355.1 of Actinomycetes bacterium. Taxonomy (GTDB): domain Bacteria; phylum Actinomycetota; class Acidimicrobiia; order Acidimicrobiales; family Ilumatobacteraceae; genus JAKOUY01. The sequence continues at coordinate 18,429 of JAKOUY010000006.1, read as the reverse complement.
CGCCGCCCGAACAAGTGGGAGCGGTGACCCGGCCCGACGAGCCCGAGGAGGCCCGCACCATGACCACCACGACCAAGAGCCACGACGCCCGCGACCGCCGCATCCACGGCGACGTGGCCGCCCACCAGGTGCCCCGCGTGATCGCCAAGGTCGAGCACGTCGCCGAGCGGCTGCGCGACCTCGCCGACGACGTGGACCGGATCGCCAAGCGCGGCCCGTACACGACCAGCGTGGGGCCCGACCGGTACACGCCGATGGCCGCCCTCGTCGGCGAGGTCGTCCACCGGGTCACGTGGGGAGTGACGAACCTGAGCCTCGACCAACTCGCCCGCGAGGCGGCCGAGGCCGACGCCCACGCCGCCCGCGCGATCACGCCGACGGCCGACCCCGACCGGGTGCTCGCCGACCCCGAGGTCGAGCGGCTGAACGTGGGGCCCGAGCAGATCGCCGCGGTGCTCGCCGCCGCCGGGATCACCGCCACGGAGTCGGCCGAGTGACGGCCCGCACGATCACGGTCCGGCTCACCGAGCGCGAGTTCGGGATGCTGGCCCACGCCACCGCCGTCGCCGACGTGGGCCTGGAGGACCGCGTAGACGACGCCGAGCACGCGGCCGAGCGACGCCGAGCACGCGCCGACCGGGACGCCCTCAACCGAGCGTGGCGCAAGGTGCGCGCCGCCTGGCACGGGGACGACGACTGATGGCCGCCGAGGACGTACGCCGAGCCGCGGCGCTCGTCGGCGACGCGCTGAACGCGATCCACTCGGCCGCCATCGACGCCGAGCGAGCCGCGGCGACGTACCAGGAGATCGCCTCGGTGCCCGCCACGCTCGTCCCCGAGATGTCGGCCGCGGTGCTCCGCCCGTACGTGGACCGCCTCGCCGCCGCGACCGAGCACCTGCGCGCCATGCTCACCCCCGCTCCCGAGCCCGGAAGGACCCGCCGATGACCGACCGCCTGCACCACTACGCCGAGTGCGACGAGTACCGCTCGGCCGACCTCCGTTCGCCCGAGCGTGCCGAGCAGGTCGCCCGGTCGTACGACGCGGGGAACGCGTGCCCGCTCCCGCACCGGGTCAGGTCGTCGCCCGAGCCGTTGCCCGTCGGGTCGCTCATCGACCTCGCCGAGCCCGAGGACGTGGCGACGTGAGCCCGGTCGTGAGCGGCCACACGGTCGAGGCCGGGGTCACCCTGGCGTTCGAGGACGAACCGGCCGACGAGCATTCGCCCGGAGCCCGGCGGCTCACGTGGCGGCCGGACTGCCACGTGTACGCGTTCGGCCCGTCGCCCGAGCATCCGCACGGCCGCGTCGATGCCCCGCCGTTCCTCGGCTCCACCCGCCTCACCCCGACCGAGGCCCGAGCCCTCGCCGCCGCCCTCATGCAGGCCGCTCGCGTCGCGCCGCACCTGGCCCGCCCGCGTGCGGCCCGCTGGCCCGGCAACCTCCGGCCCAAGGGCCCGGAAGAAATCCGGCCGTAGGGGTTGCGTCCCTCCCGCTCCGTGTGTATACTGGACATGTCCAGCACGGAGGGCGCAAGCCCCGGAGCCTAGGAGGGCCCCATGAGCCAGACCCCCACCTTAGACCTCGACGCCCACCTGGCGGAGTGCCGGGACCGCATGCAGCGGTTCGTCGGCGACCTCCTCGCCGGGGTCCGCGCCGGTGACGCGGTGACGAACACGGACGGGATGCCGATGGTCGTGAACCACGGCACGTGGGCCCCGGGCACCGACGTGGGCGCGATCCTCGCCCGTGAGGCCGTCGCCGACGAGGTGACGCTCACGGAGGACGGGCTCGACGCGGTCCGGTCGTCGTGGCACGACGGCGAGGCCGACATCGAGGACTACGTGCGGTACGAGGTCTACTCGGCCGAGGGCATGATCGCCCACGGGTACGTCCACCGGGCGAGCCGCCGCCTCGTCCAGGTCGGCTGATCCGGCCGCAAGAAATCCGGGCCCCGGGGTTGCCAACCTCGGGGCCCGTGTGTATACTGGACATGTCCAGCACGGAGGAGCCCCGAAATGACCGAGCCCCGCACCTACACCCCCGCCGGGATGACCGCCCAGGAGCGGCTGAACACTCCGACCGAGTGCGGCTGCTGCGGCCGCCAGGGCCTCAAGCGGACCGTGAAGATGGTCGCCTCCGACGGCGGGATCGTGTGGCTGGGGTCCACGTGCGCCGCCCGCGCGATGGGGATCGGCGAGGCGCAGTTCGCCCGCCACACCCGCGAGGCCGACCGGGCCGTTGCCTCCGCCGCGGCCGAGGCCCGCCGGGCCGCCGCCGCCGCCGAGGACGCCCTGTTCGACGCCTACCTCGTCGCCACGACCGGCCGCACCGACCGCCGCGAGCAGATCGACGCGCTCGGCGGGTTCGCCGCCGCTCGGGCCGCCTACAAGGCCGCCCGAGCCTGACCACCGACCGCCGACCACCGACCCGAGAGGAAGGACCACCGATGCGCTACGCCCTGCTCCACAACCTGGACAAGTACTCCCGCTCGGCCGACAACGCCGACAACGTGTGGGGCGAGTACCGGCCCGAGCACCGCCTCGCCACCTACTACGAGGGCGAGATCGCCGAGCCGCCCGACGGCGACCTGGTGGCGACCGCGTGGACGCTGTTCCAGCGGCACAACCGCGACGACCGGCCGTGCGGCCAGATGGGCCCGAGCCTGTCGGTCGGCGACGTGATCGTGTTCCACCCCGACGGCGAGCCCGCCCGGGCCCTCACGATGCGCCACGCCGTGCGCGAGCCGTGGGTCGAGGTGGAGGACCTCGACCGGCTGGTCATGTTCCCCGGCTCGTACCTGGCGGCGATCGGCCGCGGGGAGGTCCGGGCGTGAGCCGCCCGCTGGACGTGTGGGGCGGCAACGTCGTGTGCAACGTGATCGCCGACGCCGTGAACCCCGACCACCCGTGGCAGCGTCAGGTTCGGGTGATCGTGGCCGCACCCTCGGGCGCGGCGGCTCGCCGGGCCCTCGCCGCCGCTGGCCTCGGCGACATCCCCCGCACCGAGTGGAACGCCATGTGGGGCACGACCGGCAACGACCTGGAGGTCGAGGTCGCCCTCGCCGATCCCGGCCGAGTGTTCGGCCGGAGCATGGAGCACGTCCGCTCCGCCGCCGAGTTCGTCCGCCTCGCCGACGACGCCACCCTCGGCCGCGTGCGGCTGGACCCGCCCGAAGATTCCTCGCTGTAGGGGTTGCACTCCGCCGCCCGAGGATGTATGGTGGACATGTCCAGCACGGGGGCGACGAGCCCCACGACCCCAAGGAGGCCCCGATGGGCGCTCACTTTCTCCCGCTCGGTGCTCCGCTCGCAGGCGGCCACGTGGCGGCCATGACGCTCACGGCCTACAAGGTCGCGATGCCCGGCGGCGCGTTCGTGTTCGTGCCGTTTGCCAAGGTGCACCCGCCGGTTCCGGCGGTGCCGCTGGTGGTGTTCGGCGGCTGATCCACCACGGGCCCGAGGCTCACCGCCTCGGGCCCGTTCGCGTAAGGAGGGACGACCGAGGAGCCGGGACCGAAGAGACCCCCGGCGCAGCCCTCCTCCCCCCGGGGACCTCCGCGCGTCGCTCGGTTGCGGCCGAGCGGCGAGCGTCCCCGGGGGGTGATCCTCGGCACCCCCACCCGGCTGGTCTACCCTCGCGGGTCGTGGACGAGGACGACGTGACCAGCCCCGCGTGCTCTTGCCAGCACCCCGCCGCCGAGGTCGTCGCCGGACCCGTGATCGTCGCCGACGGCGCGGCCGGGAACCTCACCCGTGCGGCGGTGCTCACCGAGCCGTTCGACGCTCCGTTCCCGACGCCGGAGTACCCGCCCGCCGAGTGGTTCACCGAGCCGACCTGGGTGGAGGACTGGCGCGCCGAGCACGGGCTCGGCCCGAGCCTCGACCCGGAGACCGGGGTGCTCCGCCTGACCGTGACCGACGAGGGCAGGGTCGGCGGCTACTTCTTCGACTTCGGCGCGTGCATCATCCACGACCAGGCCGCGTGCCCGGGCCCGAGCCCCACGGGGTACGCCGCGTTCCACCAGAACGAGGTCGTCGTCGCGGGCGGCAAGGTCCTCCAGTGCGGCGTGATCGGGAACACTCACGGCCACGCGTCGCCGTGGATCGATTGGAAGCAGGCGCAGCGGCACTACGCCGACCCGAACGCGCAGATGATCGTGTGCCGAGCCGGGGACAACGAGCGCGGCGCATGGATCGCCGGGGCCGTCGTGCCCGGCCTCACGTGGGGCGACGTGGCGATGCTCCGCCGGTGCGCCCTCTCGGGCGACTGGCGCTCGATGCCGCCGTCGTGGTGGAAGATGAACGGCGTGACGGCCGCGGCGGTGAACGCCGCGGAAGGGTTCGATTGCATCGGCCCGACGCTCGTCACCCGGCCCGCGCTCCCGCTCGTCGCCGGGTACGCGGCGAGCCTCGGGGGTGCTCCGACCGTGCTGCTCGGCGGTGCCGGTGGCGTGGACCTGGAGGACCCGGCCGACGGGTCCCCGATCACCGCGGAGCCCGACGGTACGCTCCGCATCGACCAGGAGGTGGCTGGCATGGCCCGACGTACCACGATCGGCCCCGACGGCGCGATCGTCATCGAGGACGAAACGCCCGCCGAGGCAACGGCCCGAGCCCGAGCGGCGGCGATCGAGGAGGCCATGACCGTGGCGCTCGACCTCCCGCTCGGCGACCCCGAGCGCGGCTGGGACGAGGACGGGGTACGTGCCCGCCTGACCCGGTGGGCGACCGACGACGAGGGCAACCTCGACCGGGCCCGCTACGCCTCCGCGTTCCTGTGGGCCGAGGGCGACGCCGAGCCGCGGTTCCCGATCGCCGACGTGGTGGACGGGTCGCTCGTCGCCATGCCCTCGGGCATCCGCGCCGCGGCCGCCGCGATCCACGACCACCACCCCGGGGTCGACCGGGCGCTCCCGATGGACGCGGCCGCCGCGCTCCGTGAGGCGCTGAACCTCTACTACGCCCGGATGTCGGCCGCGCTCGGCGACGCCGCGCCCGAGGCTCCGTGGACCGCCGCGCCTGGCGACGCGATGCCGATGGCGGAGGACGGCGGCGACGGTGCGCCGGAGGACGGTGCACCGGGTGAGCCCCCGACCCGCGAGGAGTTCGACGCCCTCGCCGTGCGGGTGCAGGCGCTGGAGGAGTTCGCGTCGGCGATGATCGAGGCGCAGGTGGCGTCGCTCGTCGCCGAGGACGTGCCGATCCCGTCGCCGGTCGCGGCCGAGGCGGAGCGGATCATCGCCGAGGACGTGCCCCTGCCCTCGTAGGCTGGCACACGGACCCGGACGCGCGCGAACCCCCGAGGGCGATCCTCTCGGGGGTTCGTCGCGTCTCCGCTCGGCCAAGCCGGTGGCGGCTCGCGAGGGAATCCGAAGAAATCTCGCGCGAGGGCTTGCAATCCTCCGCCGCCGATGTATACTGGACATGTCCAGCACGGCGAGCGAAGGAGCCCACCACGACGATCGAACCCCCAAGAGCGAACCGGTAGGCGGGGGCAGGGCACGAGCCCTCCCCCGCTCCGGCGGACAAGCACCGAGAGGCCCCACAGGCGGAGGGCGGGACGAGAGTCCCCGGCACCCAAACGTACGGGCCACGGGATGACGAACGAGCGAGCACGGCGGGGCGTGGCCCCAGCGTCGCTGGCCGGGAGGTCACCGCCGAGCGGTGAGGACCCGAGCAGCACGACCCGCCGGTGCTCGCGAGCGAGTGATGCGACCAGGGCCGTACGGCGTACGGTGCATCGGGACCGCGTGCCCGGGCCAGGACCGGGACGGTGCGCGGTGGTGACCCAACCACGAACCGGACTACGAGCGCCGGGGACCTTGGGGCTCGGCGGGGACGCCCGCTGGTGGATGCCGTTGTACGGCCCCGGCCGCATCGCTCGCTCACCACGATCGCCGACCCGGCCGGGGTCCAGTGAGGTACGCGGCGGAGCCGCTACAGGCCGCCTGAGACCCCCGCAACCGGAGCGCCGGGCGGTCGCCAACACTCCCGAATTGGCGGGTGAGGCGGCCGCCGGGCCAGTCGGCACACGTGAGGCTGATCGCTCGGGCTCGTCGGGAACGTTCCGGCGAAGAACCCGGACCTGCCCGCAAGGGCCGAGGCGCGACCTCGGGCGCGGTACCCGAGGACGGCGAGCCCGAGCGATCAGCACTCACGACGTGTAGCGATGCGGCGGCTCACCGGGTCGCAGCCCTGCGCGGGGTCGGGCTCACGCCTCCCGCGCTGGACACTCGGGGCGATCCCGCCGGGGTTCCTCGGTGGGCCGCCGGACCGCTACACGGGCAAGGAGGTCGGGAGACCGTCGGGGCAGGGCGCAGGCCCTGAAGAGCCGGACGGGGCCGCGGGCACGCGGTCCCGGTGCCGGAGTCCTCGCGCCGGACACGACGACCGCACGACGGCTCGCCGGGCTGATCACTCGGGGAGCCGCCGACCTTGCCACGCAGTCCCGCCGCCCGGAGCGTGATCCGGGCCCGAGCCTCGGCGGTGCCGTGGCGCTCTACCGGGAGCCATGCCGGTCACCCGCCGGGGGTGCAACCCCGAGCCGTCCAGGTCCCGAGTCGCCAATCGGGCCCCGGCACTCCCGCCGGTGATCCCGGGAGCCGCGAGCCCCTCGACCCAATCCTCGGCCACGGAGCCGGGCACGGGTCGGGGGGTTCGTCGCGTCTCCGCGCGGAGATCCCTTGACTCCGCCACGGAACCTGATACCGTTGCCCTCCGACGGGCCCGCCTACGAGCGATCCCGGAACGCGAGTCGCCATCGAGCGGCGCGGTCGATCCCCCACACGTAGGACACCGCGACGGTAGGACCGTCGCCGGACACCTTGGGAGCGCCGCTCATGGCCCCGATCCACTCGCACGACGACCTCTCCGACCTCTCGCCTCGGAACCTGGCGATCTACCTCGCCGGTGTCCGTGGTGGTGACGGCGACGACGACGCCCCCGCGGGCGACGCCGCCGAAGGCGCGACCGACGCGCCCGCCACAGAGGGCGACGCCCCCGCCGAGGGTGCACCCGCCGAGGGTGACGCTCCGGCCGAGGCCAGCACCGAGGGCGCGACCTCCCCCGAGGCCAGCATCCCGGCCCTGCCGACCGACCTCACCGCCGAGTCGCCCGAGGACCTCCAGGCCCTCGCCCACTCGATCGAGGAGGCCCGGGACGCGCTCCGCCAGACGGCCCGCACGCAGGCCGACCTCGACGCGATCCGTGAGGCCACCGGCCGCCGGAACGCGATCGCCGCCGAACTCGGGCGGCGGATCGAGGAGCAGCGTGCCGTGCAGGACGGCCTCGCCGCCCTCGCCGCCGACCTGGAGAACGAGGCCCCGCTCCCCGAGCCCGAGATGGCGCTCGCCAGCGTGACCCCGGCCCGGCCGACCTCGGCGCAGATCGCGGCGGCGCGTGGTACCCAGCCCGCGGCGGCGCAGCAGGCGTCGGCGGCTCCGGCCCGGACCCGTCCCCGTGCGGCGCTCGTCGCCGCCCTCTCGACCGACCGCACCGCGGTCGGCGGCGAGATGGCGATGGAGGACCTGGGCGAGGCGCTGGACCGGACCAACAAGTCCCGCCAGCGGACGATCGTGGCCTCGCTCCAGTCCTACGAGGAGATGGCCGGGTTCGACCGCGACGCGGTGATCGGCCGGGAGTCGGCCGAGGGCAACTCGGCGGCGATGCGCCAGATCCGCGAGGACTGGTACGCCGCCCGCTCGGCCGCCCTCACCGGTGACCCGACGGCACGCGCCGCGGCGATCTGCGAGCCGCTCGACATCCGCCGGGACATCCCCGACGCGTTCAACACGTCGGAGCCGGTGCGGGACATGTTCCCGTCGGCCCCGGCGACCCGGCTCGGGTTCCAGTACTTCCGCTCGGTCGGCCTCGCCGACCTCAACGGAGCGGTGGCGCTGTGGGACGAGGACGACCAGGCCGCGGTGGACCCCGACGACAGCAGCACGTGGAAGCCGTGCCTCGTCGTGGACTGCCCGAGCGCCGAGTCGATCAAGGCCGAGGCCGTGACCGCCTGCCTCCTGTGGGACATCACGCACGAGATGTCCAACCCGGAGAACCTGGCGAACCTCATGAACGCCCTGCGGGCGCTCCGGTCGCGGACCAAGGAGGGCCGCATCCTCCAGCGGATCGACGCCCTGTCCCACCGCTACACGTTCGAGGGCGAGTACGGCGCGGTGCCCACCGTGATCGAGGCCGTGAACACGGCGATCGCGCAGGCCACCTACCTCAACCGTGAGGAGGAGACCACGTACGACGTGATCCTCCCGCCGGGGCTGGTGCACCTGCTCCGCATCGACCTGGCCTCCCGCGGGTTCGAGGGCATCAACGTGACCGACGCCCTCGCGTACGTGCGGGACCGGGTGGACGTGGGCAACGTCGTCGCCTCGCTCGACCCGAGCCTCGGCGGCGAGCCCTCGCTCCCGTTCCAGACCCTCAACCCGGTGGGCCAGGCGGCCGTCGCCCTGTCCCCCCTCTCCGACACGTACCGCATCCGGGTCATCGACCCGGGCGCGGCGCTCTACTCGGAGACCGGGCAGGTGAACGTCGGCACCACCACCGACACGGCGCTGCTCCGCCAGAACCGGACCCAGTACTTCGCCGAGGAGTTCCTCTTCCTCGCCAAGCAGGGCCCGGCCCCCTGGTTCAGCATCGACGTGAACGTGTGCGGCAACGGCGCACGTGCCGGGTGGATCGAGCCGCCCGCCTGCGACTTCTCCTGAGTCGCGAGCGGTTCGGCAAGGTCCCTGACGGAGTAACACACGCCCGAGGAGTGGAACGATGGCGCAACCGGTAGGACCGATCCCGGTCCAGGCTCCGGTCCCGAGCATCCTCACCACGGCGCGTGACCGCTCGTCCGACGGGTTCGGGGCTTCGGCCCCGATCCCCGAGGACGTGGCGGGTGCACTCCCCGGGGTGGACATGAACCGGGCCTCCTGGCGGAGTGGGATCGCGTGGCAGTCGTTCGGGTGCCAGCAGTCCTACCCGTGGGAGGACTGCCCCACGGACCCCGAGGGGTCCCCGATGGAACGGTCGTCGTACGGGTCGCCCGCCTGGTCCCCCGTGTTCCACGTCTACACGCCGCTGGAATGCGATTGGGCCGGGGCCGAGGCTGGCCTGAGCGACGCCGCGAGGGCGCTCACCGAGGCGCACACGGCTCACGGGCTGGCCCGCGCTTTGTGGATGGGCGAGGGCCTGCCCGTGGCCGCGTCGTCCGAGTTCGGGTTCCCGGTGACGCTCCGCCGGTCGGCGACGCTCGCCGACGGTGGGAGCACGGCCGAGGACCTCGACGTGGTGGTGGCCCGGCTCCTCGCCGAGTACGAGGCCGCCACGAACGGCCTCGGCGGCGCGGTGCTGCACGTGCCCTCGATCCTGATGACCGGCGCGCTCGGTGGCCTCCCGGGTGGCGGCAAGATCGCCACGCCGGAGGGCAACGTGTACCGCGGCCCGCTCGGGTCGCTGGTGTCCCCCGGGCCCGGCTACCCGTGGGGCGTGACGGTGACCGGCGCGAACGGTGCGGGCCCGATCGTCGCCGACGGCGACTCGGCCGACCCCGACTACGCGGGCAACGCGGCCGACGAGGCGTGGGTGTACGTGACCGGCCCCGTCGAGTACGCCCTCTCGTCGGTGCGGCTCACCGTGCCGGACACGGCCGACGCCCGACGGCAGAACACGGAAGCGGTCGTCGCCCAGCGGGCTGGCATCTTCCGGTTCGACCCGTGCACCGCGTTCGCCGCGCTCGCGGCGAACCCCTACGCCGCTGGGGGTTCGTGATGCCCTGCGGCTGCAAGGGCACCGCGTCGGCCCCGAGCCCGGCGCGCACGATCACCCCCACCGCGGCTCCTCGGCCGCGGGCACCCCGACCTCCCCGACGTACGCAGACCCTGACGGCGACCCGCCGCGACCGGTAGGAGCAGCAACATGGAATCGATCATCGGTGCACGCGCCGTTCGGATCTCCCGACTGACCGAGGACGGCACGCCGGACTACGGCAACGCCGTCGGCGCGTTCGTCATGCGCGGCGGCATCTCGACCTTCGAGCACAATTTCGAGGTCGAGGAAGGCAGCAACATCTTCGACCGGGACGCCTCGGGGAACGCGTGCGTGATCCGCAAGCGTGAGGACACCGTGAAGTGGACGACGTTCACGCTCACGCTGTGCCGGGACGACCCGCGCCTGACCGAGATCATCCTGCACGGCGGAGCGACGCTCCTCACCGACGCGAACGACTACCCGATGGGTCGGGCGATCGTGTCGGGTGCGGGGTGCGGCGACGCCGTGGCGAGCAACGGCGTCCTCATCGAGTTGTGGTCCGACCTGTGGGACTGCGACGCGCCGAAGGCCGATTACCCGTACCAGCGGGCGGTGCTCCCCCGGGCGTTCCTCACGCCGCAGGGCTACACCCGGGAGGACGGCACGGCGATGCCCGTGTACCAGGGCTTCGCCCAGGCCAACCCGAACATCGGCAACGGGCCGTTCGATGACTTCGACGTGGTCGGCGACCTGAGCAACGTCGTCTACTTCGATTTCTACGACGACGCCCTGCCCGCCGCCTCGTCCCCCGTGGACTACGCGGAGATCCCGGTCCTGTCCTAGCCCCGGAGGGCTCGCGCCATGCCGTTCAGCACCGCACGCCAGAACGCCGCCGTCGACGCGGTCACGGGTGGGATCTCTCACCTGGCGCTGCTCGATGAGTCCCTCACCGAGTTGGCCGGTGGCACCTACGCGCGCAACGCGGTCGCGTGGGACGCCGCCGCGTCGGCGATCGGCGATAACACGGACGCCGAGACGTTCAACGTCCCGGCAGGCGCGACCGTGGCGTTCGTCGGTTTCGAGACCACCCTCGCCGCGGGCGACGGCAAGACCGCCGGGTGGTGGCCCGTCGGCGGGCAGCCGCTGCAGGTCGGGGTCGTGGAAACGGACGACGACACGATCACGTCCAAGGCGCACGGCCTCACGAACGGCCAGCGGGTCGTGGTCATGGACATCACCGGCGGCGGCCTCCCGACCGGACTGACCGAGGGCACGGTCTACTACGTGCGCGACGTGGCGACCGACACGTTCAAGGTCGAGACGACCTCGGGCGGTGGTGCGGTGGCGATCTCCGCCGACGGCGAGATCTTCTTCACCCGGTGCATCCCCGAGACCTTCGCCGCGGCGGGCACGTACACGATCGCGGCGGGCGACCTCGACATCATCGGCAACCTGGTCTGAGGGCCGCCCGATGAAGGTGACCTGCACGGGAGCCAAGGCCGACACGGCGCTCCTCCGTCCTCCGGTCCCGGGGTGCGGCCGCGAGGTCGAGGAACCGCGGGGCGACGCCCCGTGGCTGTGGGACGTGTTCACGGACGCCGACGGGAACATCGTGCGTCGGGGCCTGTCGGTGGTCTGCCCCGATTGCTCGGTCGCGACCGAGGTCTGGGAGGACGTGGACCCGGTGCCGTACGCCGAGGTCGAGGCGTTCGTCGCGTTGCGCGACGCGTTCCACGCCGAGCGTGCCGGGCCGTTCGGCGTGCGCGGCGATGCTCGGGGGACGGTGACCACGTGACCCAGCCGCAGTACACCTGCTCGTCGGAGGGGGCGGTCTCCCTGTCGGCCGCGACGGCCAAGAGCGTCGTCGGGGTCAAGGCCCACGCCAACAGCGGGCTGCAAGTGGTCGCCGCGGTCCTCTCGTTCCCGGACACGAACGCGGCCGAGGTCCCGGTCCTGTGCGAGTTGATGTACGCGACGTTCGCGACGAACTCGCCCGGGACGAACTCAACGAGCACGACGCCGCGGCAGATGAACGGCCGGTCGCTCACGGCCGGGTTCACCGCCGGGAGGAACTGGACGACCGAACCGACGGCGCTCACCCTGGCGTACCCCGAGTTCACGGTCACGCCGAACGGCGGGCTCGTGATCTACAACTTCCCGCTCGGCAACGAGCCCGACTGCGCGCTGGGTGAGGGGTTCGTGCTCCGCCTCACGGCACCGTCAGCGACGGACTTCCGGGGCGGGCTGATCGTCGCCCGCAACTAGCCCGAGGGAGGAGGCGGCCATGACCGTCGCCCTGGTCGGGTACCGGTGGGACGCCGAGCGGTCGGGCTTCTTCCCCGACATCGAGGACGCCGCTACGGCGGAGTGGACGGGCATCGACCTGCGTGGCGATTGCACCGTCCCCGAAGGGTTGGCGGTCGTTGCGTGTTCCCCCGACGCGCTGCGGCCGGGCGCTCGGGTGCTCGCCGACGACGTGCACGACGACGCGGGCTGGGCGCATCCGGCGCGACAACGGGTCGGGAACCTGCTGGGCGTGACCCTCGACGCGAACCGGTTGGCGGACGTGCTCGCCGAACTCCTCATCGGTCATGCCGACGACCGGCGGGCGGACAGGTGGAACGCGCTGCGGCCGACGCACCGCGGGTTCTACGAGGTGTGGCTCGGCGGCGAGCGGATCGTCGCGATCCCCCGGGCGAGCGGCGGGGCGTTCCTGTCGGAGAACTTCAATACGGCGAACAGCACGACGCTCGGCCCGACGTACACCTGGACCGAGAACGGGTCGGGGATGCAGATCGTGTCGAACCACGTCGAGCCGTCCGCCATCGCACAGACCGACAACGGCGCGCGTGCCGAGACCGACCTCGACTCGTCCGACATGATGAGCATCCACACGCTCACGATCGGCACGAACACCGGGCACGGCGCGTCGATGGCGTGTGTGCGGTGGTCGTCGTCGGCGTTCACCATGTACGGGGCGGGGCGGCGGTGCATCAACCCGGCGGGTAACAACCTGAACGCGGGGAAGTGGGTCGCGGGGGTCTACACGTCGCTCGGGAACACGGCCCGGACGTACGCGCTCGGCGCGCAGCGGCACCGCTGCTACGTCAGCGGCTCGTCCATTCTCGGCCACCACGTCGCCAGCGGTGCGGAGACCGTGAACCATACGATCACCGCTACTGACACGGCGATCACGTCGGGCACCCGGGCCGGGTTCCACCTGTTCGCGAACACGGGTGTCGCCCGAGGGCAACTGGACAACTGGTCAGCGATGGATCTCCGGACCGGCCGGACAATCGCGGTGCATGACCACGCGGTGCACCGGGCGAGCCGGTGGTGACGTAGATGGCGATCCTCGGGCGCGGGCAACCGACGAACGTCCTGATCTTGCGTGGCGCTCCTCCGCCGAACGTGGCGGGTGCCGCGGTCGTTGCGGCTCCTACTTCGGCGCAGGTCACTGGCCGGAAGGCTGGGAGCGGTGCCGCGCTCGCGGCGGCGACGGCCTCGGCGCAGGTCCTCGGGGCGAAGACCGCGTCGGGGCAGGTCCGGGCGTACCTGGGGGTGGGGGTCCGGGCGGCGGGGGTGAAGGCCACCGCGGGTGCGGGGTCCGCGGCGCTGGCCGTGACCGCCTCGGCCGCGGGGGCTCCGGCGGTCGTCGCCGAGGGCATCGCCGCGCCGGTCGTCGCGGCAGCGTCGGCGGTCGCGGGGGCCAAGGCCGCGGCGGGTCAGGTGCGGGCGGTGCTCGCCGTATCGGCGGTGGCACGCGGCCAGGAGGAGGGCCTCGGGCGCGCCTCGGCGCACGCTCCGGCGGCGGCCACCGCGGCGGGGGCCAAGGCCGCGGCGGGTCAGGTGCGGGCGGTGCTCGGGGTGGGGGCGCGCGTGGCCTCGGGGGCGAAGGCCACCACGGGAGCCGGACAGGCGGTGCTCGGCGTCGAGGTGGCGGCTCCGGGGGCTCGGGCGACCTCGGGCGCGGTGCGGGCGGCGCTCGGGGCCTCGGCGGTGGTCTTGGCCGCGAAGGGCGGCGCTGGGCGGGCCTTCGCGGCCCTGGCGGTGGCGGCACGGGCGACGGGGACCCACGGGGCGCTGGGGGCCGCTCAGGCGTCGCTGGGCCTCCCCGTGGCGGCGACGGGGACCCGAGCCACCACGGGAGCGGCACGGGCGGCGCTGGGGCTTCCCGCCTCCGCTCCGGGGACGGCGGCGGAAGCGGACGTAGTGCTCGGCCGCGTGTCGGCCTACGTGGGGATCGGAGCGTCCGCCGGGGCAGGCGTCACCGCCCGTGCGGGCGTGGCCGTGGCGGCCGTGGGGACGTTCCCGGCGGCGGTGGCGGCGAAGGCCACCGCCGGGGCCGTCAGGGGCGCTGTAGCGGCTCAGGGCCGCGTGACCGGGGTGCACGGCGCTGCGGGCCGCACGGCGGCGGTGGTGGGCCTCGGGGCTCGGGGGCCGGTGGGCGTCCACGCAGGGCGGGGGCAGGTGCGCGCGGGCCTCGCGGTGGTGGCCCGCGGCTCGGGCGTGGCCGCCAGGGTTGGCGGTGCTCGGCCGTTCGTGGCGCTCATCGCCGCGGCGTTCGGGATCAAGGACGGCTCGTTGCCCTCGGGTGGCGGGTCGCTGGGCCTCGGCGGGCCGGTCGGCGCGACGGTGGGCCTCGGGCCTCCCGGCTCCGGCTCGGCCGGGCTCGGCGAGGGTGACGGCGGCACCGTCGGTGCTGGCCTCGGTCGGGGCGGCACGATCGGCGGGGGTCCCGGCGGGGGTGGCACCGCCGGTCTAGCCTCGGGAACGTAGGAGGTCGGGTCGTGCAGATCGTGGACGTGGGCGAAACGTGGCCGGTGCTCACCGCCTGGTGGAACGCGGAGCGGGAGGACACGGAGCCGTCGGCGATCACGCTCACGATCACGCCACCGACGGGCGCGACGGTCACCAAGACCAAGGTCGACATGACCTCGCCGGACACGCCGCCCGCGGTGCAGTCCCGGTGGGAGTACCCCCTGGCCGTGACCGAGGTCGGGGTGTGGCGGGTCCAAGCCGTCGCGACGGTGGACGGCGCGACGGTCTCGCAGGGCTTCATGTTCCTCGCCGGGGACGCGTCCCTCTCGGGTGGGCCGTGCTCGCCGTGGGTCACGTGGGCCGACGTGGAGGCGTTGTGCACCGACACGACGACCTCGACCGCGCTGGCCGCCCTCCCGAACGCGACGCGCGAGCACGTGCTCGATGTCGCCACGTGGGTCCTCTACTCGCTCACCGGCCGCCGCTACCCGGGGGTGTGTGAGACCACCCGGCAGGTGTGCCGGACCTGCGTCACCTGCCGCGGCACGTGCGGCTGCGGAGTGCGCGACGAGATCGACCTCTCGGGCGGGCGCTTCCCGGTGCACGGCGCATGGTCGGTCATCGTGGACGGCGTGACGCTGGACGACTCGGCCTACACGGTCCGCGGCCGCCGCTACCTCACCCGCATCGATGGGCAGTCGTGGCCGTCCTACGCCGACCTCACCGACCCCGACGCGTTCCAGGTGTCCTTCGCGTACGGCCGGGTCCCGCCCGTGGGGCTCCGCAACGCGGCCGCCGTGTTCGCGTTCGAGTTGGCGAAGAAGTGCGCGGGGGGCACGCTCCGCTGCGCGATCCCCGAGCGGGTCACGTCCATCACCCGAGAGGGCGTCACCTACACCGTGATCGACTCGCAGCGGTTCCTCGATGAGGGCCGCACCGGGATCTACACCGTCGACTTGGCCCTCGCCGCGGCGAAGGCCGGACGGGCCGAGGTCCGCCCCGGCGGCTACTCCCCGATGGGGAGTCGATGATGGCGAAAGTCGTCACGGACACGCTCGGCGAGGGGCTGCGCGAGATGGCGCTCCGCCTCGGCGACTCGCTCGGCGAACGGTTCGTGCAGCAGGCCAAGGATCATGCGTCGCGCCGCACGGGAGCGATGGCCGACTCGGTGGTCGCCGAGGCCGCCACCATGTCGGGCGACACCGTGACCGTGCACGTCGAGGTCGGGGCCGAGCACGGCATCTACCAGGACGAGGGCACCGGCATCTTCGGGCCCGAGGGTCGGCCGATCACGCCGGTCCGTGCTCGGGTCCTCCGGTTCGACTGGCCCGCCGCCGGTGGGATCGTGTTCGCCCACTCGGTCCAAGGGTCGGAGCCCACCCGCTGGTGGACCAAGACCGTCGCGATGTGGGACCAGATCGTGCGGCGCGCGTCGGTCGGCGGGTGACGCCGTGCTGGCCGAGGTCCTGACCGCCTACGCCGAGTTCGTCGGCGACCGGCTGGTGAACACGTGCGGGCTGGACGAGCCGGGCCGGGTGCTCCGCTACCACGGCCACGCCCCGCCCGAGGACGTGGACTGCACGGGGTCGTACCTGGCCGTGTGGTGGGAAGGCCCGGCGCTCGTCCCTCGGGACGGCCGCCAACCGTGCCCGGGCCCGCTCCCCGTCACCCTCGCCGCCAAGTACGTCCAGTGCTGGCGCATCGCCGACGTGACCCAGGACGGGATCACGCTGTTCGATGACGGGTGGGACGGCGACGCCGCGACGCTGGCCGACGCTGCCGAGTGTGTCGCCGCGGCGCTCGTCGGGCTCACGTGCGCCGACTCGGTGCCCGACGACGCCGACGAGTTCCTCGCCGCGCTGCTCGGCGCGGTGCACCAGCCCCGCTTCCTCGGGGTCACCCCGAGCGGGGCGAACGGCGGCGCGGCCGGGCTGGTCTGGCGGCTCCAGGTGGTGCTCGGGCGGCCGTCCACGTCGTAGGGCTCCGCGGGGGATACGCTTCCCGGGACATCCACGACGTTCGGAGCACGCCCATGTTCACGACCTCCGGGGGCCAGACGGTCTCGTGTATCACCGACAACGCCGACGGGACGATCACGCTCAGGCTCTTGGGGCCGGTGGAGGTCGTGGACGGGAAGCCAACCCGGACCTCGCGCGAGGTCCTGCTGTTGGAGCCCACGGCGCGGGAGTACGCCCAACTCCGGGAGCGGATCGTGACCGTGGACCGGCAGGTCCGCGACATGTTCCCCGCGCCGGAGCCGCCGACCGTCACGCCGGACACGCCCGAGGCCGAGGCCCGCGCAGCGGTGCTGGCGTACCAGGAAGCCGCGCAGGCCGCCATGATCGCCCGCCGCGACTACGTGAAGGGCGAGGACACCAGCCCGTACGGGGCGTGTGTGATCGAGGTGGCGCGACGCCTCGGCGGAGTGGACATCACCCTGGACGACCTCCCCGCCGAGGCCCTGGAGGTCCGCACGTGCACGGCACTGCTGGAGGTGTGGGAGGCCCCTTTAGGTGGACCGGTCGTCCCGCCCGCGATGGCGGCGCTGGTGGAAGCCGCAACCGCGACGGCCGACCCCGAGCCCGAGCCGGAGCCGGAGTCAACCAGCGATACGGCTCCCGATTCACCGGCTACCGAGGCATCCTCGCCCCCTGGTACCGAGCCCTCTACCCCCTGAGCCCGGCGGAGGTTGACCGGCTCACCTTGAGCCAGATCGTGAGCCTCCTCGGGTTGGACGAGGTGGCCGAGATCCGGCCGGTGCCCCTCACCGACGAGGCGTTCGCCGCCGAACTTGCCGCCGAGGAGGAGCGCCTCCGCAACAGCCCGCGGCGCGAACGCCGACGCCGGGCCCGGGAGATCCGTCACCGAGAGGTCCGGGGGTAGGGCGTGGCCGAGCGGTTGGAAGCGGACCTCGAACTCTCGATCGAGTCCTCGCTCCGCGCCGTCGAGGAACTCCGCTCGCAGGTGGAGTCCTCGCTCACCGAGGCGGTCGAATCGTTCGCGTCGGCGATGGCCGACGCCACGGGGAACGTGCCAGCGGTCGAGGTTGAGGCCGACGCGTCGGCGGTCGCCCCCGAGATCGAGGACGCAGTAACCGGAGCGGACGCGACGGCGGCGATCGAGGGCGACGCGTCGGAGATCCCCGGAGCGATCGCCGAGGCGGTCACGTCCGCCGACGCTCCGCCGGTGGAGATCACCGTGGACACCGCCGACGCGCAGGCGTCGGTGGAAGCCCTCGCCACCAGCGTTGAGGACCTCGGGACCTCGATGGATTCGGTGGGCGGTGGTGGTGGCGGCGGTGGTGGTGGTGGTGCCGCTGGTGTCGACGCGTTCGGGGCCGCGGCTGGCGTGGCAACCGGCGACGTGTCGGGGTTGAGCGCCGCGGCCGGTGGCCTCGGCGCGTCACTGGCCGCCCCGGTCGCCGCGGCGGGCGCGCTCGGCGGGGTGCTCGGGATCATGGCGGGCGAGGCCATCGACGCCACCGGAGCGACCCAGCGTTTCGAGGCCGTGCTCGGCGACATGGGCGACCGAGTGGAGAACCTCAAGGACATCCAGGGGCTGAACACGAACCTCGGGGACCTCGCCCTCACCCTCGGGAGCGACGACGACAAGATCCGCTCGGTCGTCGCCCGGCTGTACGAACTCGCCCAAGCGTCGGGGATCGGCGA
This sequence comes from Actinomycetes bacterium, assembly GCA_029782355.1. GTDB lineage: Bacteria > Actinomycetota > Acidimicrobiia > Acidimicrobiales > Ilumatobacteraceae > JAKOUY01. The sequence goes on along the minus strand of JAKOUY010000006.1, from coordinate 249 downwards.
GCGCGAGGCGTCGGTATTCGTGCAGCAGATGGCGGCGATGGGCGCACGTGCCGTCGCGCTGAACCCGGAACTCGGCGACGTGGGCGACGTGACCGACGCCATGTCCACCGCCCTCGTTCGTGGCGGTCGGTTCGCCGCCAAGTTCGGGCTGGACCTCAACCAGGCCGAGATCAACAGCCGGGCGCTCGCCGACACGGGGAAGAGCACGTCGGCGGAACTCTCGTTCGTGGAAAAGGCGATGGCCGGTGC
>JAKOUY010000019.1 GCA_029782355.1 Actinomycetes bacterium | reverse complement strand
CTCCAACGCCGGACGCCCCACGCTTGCCCATGCTGCGCTTGCTGAAACTTCTGCTGGTGGCGACGTTCCTGCTGCCCGTGCTCACGGGCGTGCTCGCCGTGTCCCTGGGGTTCGGCGACCCCTGGGGCATGGGCTCGAAGGATGCGTGGGGCATCTTCCTGACGGCCGCACTGCCGTTTCTGGTACCCGGCATCTACCAGGTCTACGCATGGCCGCCGACCTTCGGCGTGGCCATTCTGCTCAGCCCGCTCGCTGCGGTCGGCAAGGGCAACGGGTACGTGGGCGTGCTGCTGACTTACCTGATCGTGCTGGCGGCAGCCTGGTCGTTCGCCTGGGCGACTGCGCCCGATGAGCTCAACCGGCTGATCGAAGGGAGGTCGTATGACCCCGGCCATCTGGTCTCGACGGTTCGGAAGATCGGAATCTACCTGCTGGCCGACAGTGCATCGGCCGTCGCAGCCATTGCCTGGTGGCGGTGGCGCCAATGAGCTCGCCCTCCTCATTCGACGCCGAGAAGTACAAGAACGCGCAACGCGAGCAATGGAACAAGGACGGCGCCGCGTGGCGACGCTGGAATCCTGTTCTCGATCGCTGGTACGGCGAAGCCACTCGCCAGATGCTCGACCTGGCCCGGATTCGGCCCGGCCAACGCATCCTGGACGTCGCTGCCGGCGCCGGCGAGCCGGCGGTCAGCGCTGCCGAACGCGTGGGTCCGGGCGGCCACGTGCTGGCGACCGACATCTCGGAAGGCATCGTCGAGCTGGCGCGCCAGGTCGCCCGTGAACGCGGGCTCGAGCAGGTCGAGACCCGCGCGATGGACGGCGAGAAGCTGGATCTCCCCGACGCCTCGTTCGATGCGGTGCTGTGTCGGCTCGGCCTGATGTACATGCCGCACCCGGTGGCGGCGCTACGCGAGTGGCGCCGCGCGCTCAGAGCAGGCGGTCGGGTCGCTGTCGTCGTCTTTTCCACACCCGAGCGAAACGGTTGGGGGGCCATACCGGCGTCCATCATCCGCCGGCGCGCGCAACTTCCGCCTCCCGCTCCGGGGCAACCGGGGCCGTTCGGCCTGGGCGCTCCGGGCGTACTCGAAGGCCTCTTCCGTCAGGCCGGATTTGCCGACGCCGAGATTCGCGCCGTGCCGGTGCCCCACAGGGCGACCAGTGCGGCCGAGTACGTGCGGGTCGCCCGGGAAGCCTTTGGCGGATTCAACGCGATGATGGCGCACCTGCCCGCCGAAGAACGCGAGTCGGTGTGGAACGAAGTGGAAGGCTCGATGCGCGGCTTCGAAACACCGGGTGGGTTCGAGGTGCCGGGCGAGTGCCTGGTCGCCGCGGCCACGAAGTGATCGTGCGCAGCGTCCCGACGGCGGCGTGGCGGCAGTGGGCCGGACTGCCGCCACGGCGACGCGGGTGCTGATCAGGCGGCCATCGCCTGTTCCTTGACCGGGTCGTCGCGAACCACGACGGTGTCGCCGATCGGCACGATCTCGTCGGCGCTCATGCCCGCCCGGTGGGCGTGCTCGCGGATGGCCGCTTCGTCCGTGCCCTGGTAGATGCAGACGGTGCCCAGGCGGCCGTCGTCCTCGCGGACCACGTAGGAACG
>JAKOUY010000018.1 GCA_029782355.1 Actinomycetes bacterium | reverse complement strand
GGCTCTCCTGACGGTGATGTGGGTCAGGCGGCGGCCTGAGCGGCTGGTCGTTCGTGTGGGAGCTTGAGGTCGATGGGGCCGGCGCCGAGCATGACGAGGGCGAGGGCGGCGTCGGCGGTGTGGAAGCCGTAGGCGCGGCGGACGATGAGGCGGACCTTGGTGTTGAGGCCCTCGACGCGCCCGTTGGAGATGCCGTGCTCGATGGCGTTGAGGATCAGGTCGCGGCGTTGACGCATGGTCTTCGCGGCCTTGACGAACGGGGCGAGCCGAGAGCGTTGCGCCCGGGCACACCAGCGATCCAAGAGCACGGCGGCTTCGGTGCGGGTGAGGTCGCCGGCGAAGATGGCCCGGAACTGCTCCTTCATCTCGTAGGCCCGCCAGATCCCGCCTCGGTTGCGGCGGATGCGGGCGAGCTGTGCGGCTTGGGTGTCGGTGAGGTCTTCGGGGTTCTTCAATAGCGCCCATCGGCTGCCCTTGAAGTCTCGGGCCCAGCGGTCGTCGGGGAGGCGCCGCAGGTTCTGCCACAGGTCGCGTCTCACCTCGTCGAGGGCGTCGCCGACGAGCTTCACGACATGAAACGGATCGGCGCACACGACCGCCTGCGGTGCGTGGCCGGGCGCCTGGACGGACTTGAGGAAGGCGGGGCCCAGGTCGAGCGAGACCGCCTGGATCTGGGCTGCTCGAGCCTCGCCGAGCTCATCGAAGAACCCGTCGAGCGTGGCCGCGTCGCGACCTTGTGCTCCCCAGATCACGACGCCGCGGTCGTGGTCGACGACGAGGGTCAGGTACTTGTGGTGGCGGCGCCAGGAGATCTCGTCGACGCCGATGCGGAACAGGCCATCGAGACGACCAGGATCGAGTTCGGTGGCCACGACCCGCGCGCAGGCTCGGCCGACGGTGCGCCAGCTCACCCGGCACAGCCGGGCGATCGAGGTCTTGTCCATCCGGGTCGCCAACCAGGCCAACAGGTCGTCGAAGTCGCGGGTGAGATGCGCGCCGGGGCGGGCGAAGGGGACCGCCTCGACGACGACCCCGTGGGTCGGACACGACAGCCGCCGCAGGGTCGCCTGAAGCTGCACGCGCCACACGCCCAGATCGAGGTGCCGCCACGTCGAGGGGCACGGCCGGGTGTCGTAGCGCCAGCGGGTCTTGTGGTCGCAGTGCGGGCAGTGGAGCCGCCGGCGGCGCAGCGCGACGGTCACGGTGATCGTGGTGATGCCGAACACGACGTTGGTGACGTTCACCCCGTCGAGGCGGAGAAGACGGTTGAATGCAGTGGTGACGCGCACGGGCGCGGGGCCTCCCAGAGTGCGATGGCTTCAGCACCTCGAACTCTGGTCCCGCCCCGTGCGCGTCACGCGGACCCGCCCAACCGCCGACTCACCCAGCAGGCACAGGCTCCCCGACGCCTACCCCGCCCACACGAGGGTCAGGAGAGCCC
>JAKOUY010000016.1 GCA_029782355.1 Actinomycetes bacterium | reverse complement strand
CCGAGCCACCCACCACCACCACGACCACCGAGCCGCCCACCACCACGACCACGACGACCGAACCGCCCACCACGACCACGACGACGACCGAGCCACCCACCACCACGACCACCACGACCACGACGACCGCGCCACCCACCACGACCACGACCACCACGACCACGACCACCGAACCGCCCACCACGACCACGACGACGACCGAGCCACCCACCACCACGACCACCACGACCACGACGACCCAACCGCCCACCACGACCACGACGACTCAGCCGCCCACGACGACGACGACCACCGAGCCACCCACCACCACCACGACGACCGAGCCGCCGACCAGCACGACGATCACCACGACCGCGACGACCGAGCCGCCAACCACCACCACGACCACGACGACCACGTCGCCAGAGCCTGGGGCGATACCCGAGACGGCGACTCCGATCGGGAATGCCGGGGTCGACGAACCGACCCTGCCGGGCGAGCCGCCAGCGGTGAACGGCCCGGTGACCTTGCCGCCGTTGCCGACAGCCGGGCCGACGACGACGATCGAGCTGGGTCAGCCCGTGCTCACGGTCGCACCAGCCGAGTCGACGACGACCGTTGTCCGGCCGGGATCGTCACCCTCCACGGGCAGCAACGTGACACCGATCCTGGTCACGGCGGCTGCCATCCTGGTGCTCGGCGGGCTGGCCTTCTTCATCGGTCGCCGCCGATACGAGGACTGACCGGCGGCGTCCGACCGCCGCCGAATGACCGTCCTCGGGCCCATGGGCGCGACAACGTGCAGCAACGGATGTTTGCGCGCCCATGGGCGCGAACTGTGGTGGGCGCGAACCGGCGGGGCGGTCGCGGCGGTCGGGGTGGCGCTGGTCGGGCGAGCCGTCAGGGAGCTCGAACGAGGGGTCCCGCCAGGGAGCGGGTCAGGCGCCGGAGCGGACCAGGCGACCGGGGCGGGCGCCGGTGTCGGCGCCGTTGCGCCGAGTGACGGTCCCGGCGACCACGGTGGCCACGTAGCCGGTGGCGTCCTGCACCAGGCGCACGCCGCCGGCCGGCAGGTCCGCCACCGCTCGAGGGTAGGCCAAGCCGAGGCGGGGCAGGTCGATGACGTTGAGGTCGGCGCGCTTGCCGACCTCGATCGTGCCCCGGTCGGTGAATCCGATGAACTCGGCGGTGTCCTTGGTCTGCATCTTGACGGCCTGCTCGATGCTGAAGTGGCGGCCGCGCGTCCGGCCGTGGCCCCAGTGGGACAGCACGTAAGTGGGCGTCGAGGCGTCGCAGATCATCCGACAGTGCGCCCCGCCGTCGGACAGCGCGCTGATCGTCGACGGGTGGGCGAGCATCTCGTAGATCGCGTCGTGGTTACCGGCTGCGTAATTGAAGAACGGGAGCAGCAGGAACGCCCGGCCCTCGTCGACGTTCATCAGGTCGTAGGCCGCGGCCAGCGGGTCGATGCCCCGCTCGGCGGCGATGGCGGCGACCGTGCGATCGGCGGTGGGCTCGTAGTCCGGCGGGGTGCCCATGGCATAGATCCGGTGCAGCATCATCGCCAGGCCGGCGCCGATGCCGTCGAACTGCTTCGCCGGGTCGGCCGGCAGGTCGGACTCCGCCAGGATGGCGGAACGCACGTCGGGGCGGGACAGCTTGGCGATCAGTTCCGGACCGCGCAACCGCCCGGCGAGGTCGACGAAGGTCGGCCGCTTGGCGAAGAAGTGGTAACCGCCCCACCCGAGCATCATCCCGAACGGCCGGGCGGCCACCTGAGGCACCAGCCGGGCATCGGTGCGGTCGACCGCGTCGAGCGCCAGGCGCCACATGTCCGGATCGTTCTCGTGCTGGAGCACGAGGAAGCTGACCGGCACCCCGGTCCGTTCGGCAACCTCGGTCAGCCGGCGCAGCTCGCCCTCGTAGGTCGATCGGTCGAACTCCATGCCCTGCGGGGCCACCTCGAACACCCCGTGCCCACTGGCGGCCACCGCCGCGGCCATGGCCGCCAGCTCGTCGTCGGCGGCGAAGGTGCCGGGTACCGGCTCACCGTCGCGCGCCCGATGGTTCAGCGTCCGGCTGGTGGAGAAGCCCACTGCGCCGGCCTCCATCGCCTGGCGCACCAGCCGGCCCATCTGCTCGATGTCGTCGACGGTGGCCGGCTCGTTGCGCGCCCCGCGATCGCCCATCACGTAGGCCCGCACCGGACCGTGGCCCACGTAGGCAGCGACGTCCATCGCATAGTGCCGCCGGTCGAGGGAGTCGAGATACTCGGGGAAGCTCTCCCATCCCCAGGTGATGCCCTCGTGCAACGCGGTTCCGGGGATGTCCTCGACCCCTTCCATCAGCTGGACCAGCCACTCCTCGCGACCCGGACGCACGGGCGCGAAGCCGACCCCGCAGTTGCCCATGACGACGGTGGTCACGCCGTGCCCGGAGCTGGGCTCGAGCAGCTCGTCCCAGGTGGCCTGGCCGTCGTAGTGGGTGTGGACGTCGACGAACCCGGGGGTGACCAGCTTGCCGGTGGCGTCGATCGACTCGGCGGCGTCACCGGTCAGGTCCGCGGCGACGGCGACGATGGCACCGGCGCGCACGGCCACGTCGGCGACAACGCCGGGCGCGCCCGTGCCGTCGATCACGGTGCCGCCACGGATGATCAGGTCGTACATGCGGGCCACGCTACGCAGCGACGCCGCAGGCCGGCGAGCGCTGAGCTACAGCCGCTCGATGATCGTCACGTTGGCCTGCCCGCCGCCCTCGCACATCGTCTGCAGCCCGTAGCGGCCGCCGGTGCGCTCCAACTCGTAGAGCAACGTGGTCATCAGCCGGGCGCCGGTGGCGCCGAGCGGGTGGCCGAGGGCGATCGCTCCGCCGTTGACGTTGACCTTGGCGTGGTCGAAGCCGGTCTCGCGCAGCCACGCCAGGACCACCGGAGCGAAGGCCTCGTTGATCTCCACCAGGTCGATGTCGTCGGGGCTCAGGCCGGTCTTGGCCAGCGCTCGCTTGGTCGCCGGGATCGGCGCCGACAGCATCATGATCGGGTCGTCGGCGTACACGCTGAGGTGATGGATGCGCGCCTTGGGGGTCAGCCCGTGGTCCTTGACCGCCTGCTCGCCGGCGATGAGCAGTGCCGCCGAGCCGTCGCTGATCTGGCTGGCCAGCGCGGCGGTCAGCCGGCCGCCCTCGACCAGCGTGGGCAGGGAGCGGATCTTGTCGAGGTTCGGCTCACGCGGCCCCTCGTCGGCGGTGACGCCGTGGAGCGGCTCGATCTGCGTCTCGAACCGACCCTCGGCCCGGGCCCGCAGCGCCCGCTCGTGGGACTCGACGGCGAAGGCCTCCATCTCCTCGCGCGACAGGTCCCAGTGGGCGGCCATCATCTCCGCCCCGACGAACTGGGTGACCTCGTCCGGGCCGTAGCGGGCCACCCAGCCCGGCGATCCGGTGAACGGGTCGTTGAACCCGAGGGCTTGCCCGGCGGTCATCGCCGAGGAGATCGGGATCATGCTCATCTGCTGCACCCCTCCGGCCACCACCAGATCCTGGGTGCCGCTCATCACCCCCTGGGCGGCGAAGTGCACGGCCTGCTGGGCCGAGCCGCACTGCCGGTCGATGGTCACGCCGGGCACGTGCTGGGGCAGCCCGGCGGTCAGCCAGCAGGTCCGGGCGATGCAGCCGGCCTGCGGGCCCACCGAGTCGACGTTGCCGAAGACGACGTCGTCGACGGCGTTCGGATCGACGCCGGTGCGGTCGATCAGCGCCTGGATCGCGTGGGCCCCGAGATCGGCCGGATGGACGGTGGACAGCCCGCCGCCGCGCCGGCCCACCGGCGAGCGGACGGCATCGATGATGTACGCCTCAGCCATGCGACCGACCATAACGGCCGTCCTCCACGCCAGCCCCATCCGCCCGGCGCAGTACCGTGGGGTGATGAGCGAGCGTCCACTGTCCACCCTGTTCACCGGCGGCGGGTTCTTCGAGGGGCCGCGCTGGCACGACGGCTCGTGGTGGGTGTCCGACTTCTACCGCCATCAGGTCTCGCGCATCGCCGCCGACGGTACCGAGACCGTGGTGGTCGAGGTCGAGCACCAGCCCTCCGGCCTCGGCTGGCTACCCGACGGCTCGCTGGTCATCGCCTCGATGAAGGACCACCGCCTGCTGCGCTGGCACGACGGCGAGTTGGACGAGTACGCCAACCTCGACGAGTTGTGCGGCGGGCACCTCAACGACCTGGTGATCGACGCCGCCGGCAACGTGTTCGCCGGCAACTTCGGTTTCGATCTGATGGGTGGCGGCGACCCGCGGACCGCGGTGCTGGCGCGCGTCGCCCCGGACGGCACAGTGTCGGTGGCGGCCGAGGACCTGCACTTCCCCAACGGCTCGGTCATCACCCCCGACGGCTCGACCCTGATCGTCGGGGAGACCACCGGCAACCGCTACACCGCGTTCGACCTCGGCGCCGACGGGTCGCTCTCCAACCGGCGGGTGTGGGCCGAGTTCGCCACCCTGCCCACCGGCGCCACCTTCGGCGAGGTGCTCGGTCAGGTCGTCGTGGCGCCCGACGGCTGCACGCTCGACGCCGACGGCCACATCTGGGCGGCCGACGCGCTGGGCAACCGGTTGGTGCGGGTCGCCCCGGGTGGGGCGATCGTCGACTCGATCGCCGCCCCCGGGGGGCTCGGCTTCTACGCCTGCCAACTCGGCGGCGACGACGGTCGGACGATGCTGATCTGCGCGGCGCCGAACTTCTTCGAGCACGAGCGCGCCGTCACCCGTGACGCAGTGCTGCTGACCACCACGGTCGACGCCCCGCACGCCGGGCGTCCGTAGCGCCCGAATGCGCGCTCAGCGGGCGACGACCACCGACGAGCCGTGGCCGAACAGTCCCTGGTTGGCGGTGACCCCGACCGTGGCGCCCTCCACCTGGCGCCCAGCGGCCTGGCCGCGCAACTGCCAGGTCAGCTCGCACACCTGGGCGATGGCTTGCGCCGGGATCGCTTCCCCGAAGCAGGACAGCCCGCCGGACGGGTTCACCGGCACTCGACCGCCCAGCGCCGTGGCGCCCGAGCGCAGCAGGCCCTCGGCCTCGCCGCGAGCGCACAGGCCGATGTGCTCGTACCAGTCCAGCTCGAGGGCCGTGGACAGGTCGTAGACCTCGGCGACGTCGACGTCGTCGGGGCCGATGCCCGCCTGGCGGTAGGCCTCGGCGGCGATCGAGTCCTTGAACCCGGGGTCCGGCGCGGCCACCGCGGCGGTCGAGTCGGTGGCGATGTCCGGCAGCTCCAGCAGGCTCTGGGGGTACCGGGGCGTCACCGTGCTGACCCCCTTCACTCGCACCGCTCCGTCCAGCGTGCCGAGGTGCCGGCGGGCGAAGTCCTCGCTGGCGACCACCAGCGCGGCGCCGCCGTCGGAGGTGGCGCAGATGTCCAGCAGGCGCAACGGATCGGCCACCATCGGGCTGGCCAGCACGTCGTCGATCGTCGACTCCTTGCGGAACCGGGCGTTCGGGTTGGCCAGGCCGTGACGGCTGTTCTTCACCTTGACCTGGGCGAAGTCGGCCGACGTGGCGCCGTACAGGTCCATCCGCCGGCGGGCGAACAGGGCGAAGTACGTCGGGTTGGTGGCGCCGAGCAACCGGAAGCGCAGCCAGTCCGGGTCCGCTTGGCGATCGCCGCCGCCGACCGGGGCGAAGAAGCCCTTCGGCGTCGTGTCGGCGCCCACCACCAGGGCGACGTCGCAGAACCCGGCGAGGATCTGGGCGCGGGCGTTCTGCAGGGCCTGGGCCCCGCTGGCGCAGGCGGCGTAGGCCGACGACACCGGCACGCCGGTCCAGCCCAGCTTCTGGGCGAAGGTCGACCCGGCGATGAACCCCGGGTACCCGTTGCGGATCGTGTCGGCTCCGGCGACGTACTGGATGTCGGTCCAGGCCAGGCCGGCGTCGGCCAGCGCGGCGCGAGCGGCCACCATGCCGTACTCGGTGAAGTCTCGACCCCACTTGCCCCACGGGTGCATGCCCGCGCCCAGCACCACCAGGTCGGCGCTCATGCCGGCGCCCAGGTGTAGATGAGGTAGTCGTGCTCGTCGTCGCTGGACAGCACGCCGAGATCGAGCTTCATCGGCTGACCGACACGCAGGCTGTCGGTCGGCACCCCGGCGGCCACCTGGCCGAGGACGATGATGCCCTCGGCTTCCATCTGCACGGCGGCCAGCGGGTAGGGCTGGAACGGCTCGGCGGCCACGTACGGCGGCGGCGGTGCGTAGTGGTTGGCGGTGTAGCTCCACACCGTGCCCACGCTGGACAGCTCGGTGGACGTCAGGGTCTCGGCCGTGCAGGCCGGGTTCGGGCAACCGCCCGGGCGCGGCGGGAACACGTAGGTGCCGCAGGCGTCGCAGCGCAGGCCGAGCAGCTTGGGGTCGGCACCGTCGGCGGGCACGGTGAACCAGCCGTCGACGGCCGGGACGGTGGTCCGAGCGGTCATCGTCACGACCCTAGCGATATCTGACGGACCGTCAGAAACCACTGGCCGCGGTTAGTCATGAGAAATCGGGGCCGGTCGGGGAGTGCGGGCGCGTGCCATCTAGTCGAGAAGGACAGTCGGGCCGTGAGGAGAGCTTCCGAGTATCCAGATCGGCCCGCCCGTCGCCCCGCACAACCGGAGCATCCGCTGCGCGCCCAAGGAGTCGTCGCCGGCCCCGATGGTTACGTTGACGAAGTTGGCGACGGCTTGAACACCTCAGGACAGGGCCGATTCCACTGAGACCCGAAGGAGCGGCACGTGGTTCGCTCTCGTGGCGAAGTAGCTCGGCAGCACCGCGGGCGGCCAACGCCGGGATTATCTATTCCCCTTCGCCCGGTTGTGTGTGATGCATAGCATCTCGCAATTGGCTGGATCGGTGTTGCCGCCCTTCGACCACGCCGTTACGTGGTCGGCGTCCATCTCGGACAGCTTGTAGATCCTCGCCTTGTTGGCGTTGTCACCGACCGCGCACAGCGGACAGTTGGAGACACCTTGGGCGTGGGACTTCTGGGTCTGCTGCTGGTAGGCGACCGACTTCGTCTTGTCGTCGAACAACCGGATTGCCAGCAGCTGAGCGTCGACCTTCCCGCCGAGCAGGTACTCGTAGACCCCTTTGCGGTTGTGAACGGCGGGGTCCGAAAGCAGGTGTTCGACGTCAGCGTTCAGGGCAGCCGGGCTGTAAGACTGACCGTGAAAGCGCTCGTATAGCCTTCCCCAGTCCAGCCCGCGCATCTCTCGGTCTGGCGGTCTGATGAAGACACTGCCGATCCAGTCGATGACCGATGTGAAGTAGGTCTTCAGCTCGACGATGGTGGCGTCGCTGCGGTGCTGCGCCAAATAGGCGTCGACGCCGATGCTGTCCGAGTCGGCCACCCACGCCAGAGCTTCGGCCAATACTTCCTGCCGCTTGGGGTCGCCCTTGACATAGGACGACCACTTCTGCATGTTGGCGTTCTGGGAGTTGGAGAATTCCTTCTTCGCCGCACTGACGAACGGCCCAGAGTAGATCGCGTTCAATAGCTCCTGGGCGTTCAGCGGCACGCCAGCGATGTTGATCGTCTTGAACCAGTCCTTGATCTCCTTCTCGTCGCCCTCGCAATGGTAGACGAGCAGTTCGCTCTCGAGGATCCGCTGCTGCAGGTCTGCTGGCAACGACGAGAAGACCTGTTCCGTACTATCTAGTCGGATGGCAAACTTCCCGGTCACGAACCGGCCGACGCTGGTGATGCGCTGCTGGCCGTCAAGAACTTCCAGGCCGCTGTCGGTGACGTTGAAGTAGATCAGGCCTAGGGGATAGCCCCTCAGCAGCGAGTCTATGACCGCCACATCCTTCTTGCCGTCGTTGTAGATGTAGTTGCGCTGGTACTCCGGCTGGATAGTCAACTTTCCGGCCAGTCCGTACAAACCCTTGGCTTCGAGCTCGTTGTAGACGAACCCCTCAAGGACCTGGGCTACGGTGTAGTGCTTCAGCTCGGTCTGCACTCGGCGACCTTTCGGCGTATGAGGATGCGGGCATACAACTGGACGTAGGTCCCGCCACCGACCTCGTAGTACGTCTTCCCCTCCGGCGGCTGCTCAACGCGAATCGCTGGTCCGTCATTCAACTTTGTAACCTGGCTTCTGCCCCCCGTTGCGCCGACTTGGACCTGTCTTGGGTATATCTTGCTTGGTCTGCCCAGCGGGGCCTTGGCGATTCCGACGATCTCGAACTGATCGGGGTTGTACTTGTCGAGGAACGAAATCGGCACACCCATCACATCGTGGTAGTCGCTCGGGATCGCATCAACAAACGGCACTTCGATGGCGTCGTAGTTGTCGTAGCGGCTGTAGCCAATGCCCCGGATCTCCTTGTGCCGAGAGAACTTGACGTTGTCGGCCGCGCTCATGAGCTGCAGTGGCTCGTGACGTCTGCCGTGCTCCAGGTTCGTGAACCAGCACGAGTTGCCGAGCCGTGTGTAGTCGTAGTGGGCGTCAGAGGGATAGCCGAGCCGCTTGGCCTTCAGGCGATCAGCCTCAGAGACGGCGAAGCCTTTCGGTACTCCGAACACCATGTCGGTTGCATTGGCGGTTGCTCCCTTCCACAGAAGGTCGTCGACAATCAACGGGAACACCTCCTTATAGGCGATGGCGTTGGTGTTGCCGACTACCGAGAACTCGACACCGCCGGCCACCAGCCAGTCGACGAACTCGCGGAACAGACTGAACGGCGGATTGGTGATCACTACGTCGGCCTCATCGCGCAGCGCCGTGACCTCGGCGCTTCGGAAGTCGCCGTCGCCGTCGAGGTACTCCCACTGCAGGTCGTCGAGGTTGACGACGCCGTCGCCGCTGACGTCCTTCGGCTCAAGGACGAACCTACGACCTCTCGTCCGCGACTTGATGTCATCGAACTGCGGTGCCTCGGTCTCGAACAGGGTCGGCCGATAGTACTCGCCGGCTGGGTTGCTGTCTGGGGCGTACGAGGTGGAGATCAGCTTCTTGATGCCGTAGTCGGTGAAGTGCAGGGCGAAGAACTTGGCGAAGTTGCTCCACTCCGGGTCATCACACGGCAGCAGGATCACCTTGCCCCGGAAGACGTTCGGGTCGAACTCCAGGTAGGCGTTCATCTCCCGCTCGATGTCAGCCCACTGGGTGTAGAACTCGTCGTTGCGTGCCTGACGAGCGGCGCTCAGGTGGCTGTTCTTGATCGCTGGCGCCGCTTGTTCGTCCTCGTGGGTCTCGGTCATCTCACCCCCTCCTCGTCGACTCTGGTCCCGCAGACCTGCAGCCTAGAGACCGTGACAAGCCCGACGGAGGCTCGGTCGGACGTGAACTGCCTTCAAGTGATCTCCACTCCCCACGGCTGATGCTGGCTTACGATGTAGGAGTGTTGCAGTGCACTGCTCCCGTCTACGGCCACCGCTCAGCAGCCGCAGCAGCACGCTGCCCCGCGTGCAGATGGCGCTCGGGCTTTCGATCGAGTTCGTACTACGCGACTCCCTCCCCGTACCGGAGTTCGTCGGTGGGGAGTGGGAGCGGAGGAATCCGCACCGGGTCACCGGGCGGCGGACGATCTCGACGGACGAGAGCGGGCGGCTCGGTGTCCTATACGCCGTCCGAATGGCGGGTTATCGAGCCCATCGCCACGAGGGCGGTGGAACAGTCGCTCACTCACCCCGAGCGTCGGGACCTCTTCCTATGTCATGCGTGGGACGATCGAGCGTCAGGCGCCGCCGAATTGTACGAACGCTTGCAGTCCAACGGCGCATCCGTGTGGTTCAGCGAGAAGGATGTCCCGTTGGGCAAGCAGTTGCTCCGTGAGATCGACAAGGGGCTTCGGAACTCGCGCGTCGGGATCGTTCTTGTGACGCCAGCGCTTCTGAAGAGCATTGAGACGGAGGGCATCGCGGAGAAGGAACTGTCCGTACTCCTCGCTAGCGGCCGGGTGATTCCGGTTGCGCATGGCACCACCTTCGAGGCCCTGCGTGAGGTGAGTCCCATGCTTGCCTCACACGCCGGACTCGACACCGCAGAGTCGTCGCTCGACGCAGTTGCCGCGAAGATCGCTGCTGCTGCTGCCGCGCTGACCGGGGCGGAGTAGTCCACCGTTGGCGATACAGCTCACGCTTAACAATCCTGACTCGTCGGTCAACCGACAGATGGCGTCGTAGCTCTTCGCTTCAGGGCATTGAAGAACGTCGCCTGGTTGATGCGGCAGCGCTCCCCAAGTCGAGCGAACGACCAGCCAACGATCAACCGCGTCCCTGCCGGCCAGCCGGTGAGGTCAACGAGGTTGGTGATCTCAGCGACCCCCGAACGTTCGGCGTCGTCGCCGGTGACGCGCCGTGCTGGGTGTCCAGCGGTCTGGTTTGCCGACGATGGCACCGGTCGCGGCATGAATCTGGTCGTTCACCCGAGCCACGACAGCGAACCCGATGTTCCGAGCGGCGAGGCCATTGACGAACCCTGGTCTGCCGCCAGCCGAATCGGTGCGGACCTGCGCCCGGCGCTGCACGATGTTCTCGTCGTCACCGTGGCGGTGCCCGACAGGGACCTGCTCGGGGAGCTGGGAGATGGCATCATCGACGACCTGCAACAGATCGATGATCGTGTTCGCGCGGGCGTTCCCCGGCCGCAACCGTGCCCCCAAGCACCTCACCAGTGGCGTCCGCGAAGCACAGCATCGGTGGAACCCAAGCCCGCCTTTGAACGTCGGGGCGGCCTGCTCATTGTTCTCGGAGTGGATCTCGACCAGCGACGAGTCGACATCCGACACCACCGGGCCGTCGCCGGTGTCGATGCGGTCCCACACCGTCTCGCGTGTGATCGAGAACGCCGCAAGGACTCGGGGCCAGGGTCGTCGGGGTGATCGCTTTGATCGTGCGCGACAGCGCCGAGTCGGAGCACACCTCGCCGAACAGCGCGCCATCAGGGACGAGTTGTTCGATGTCGGTGCACGCCTCACCGCCACCGGCGAGCATCAACATCGCGTGCACCAGCACCCGGCCACGATCATGAGCTGGGGCGCGTTCACCAGCCCACGGGATCGAGTCGGAGAGTCCCTCGCCGAGCCCGACCGGGTCAGCGAACCGACCCAACGCACGAAGGCCGACGTGACCCGCCACCTGGGCGCGGCCGGTCTCCACCCTCACCTTGCGCGTGCTGTTACCTTGCATCTCGCGAGTGCCCTCCCCGGGCCGGTTACCTGACGTGTCGCAACACCAAGCCCAGGAGGGCATTTCCCCCGTCCGGGCGAGCTACACACCCTCAACCCCATGCCGAATCACGGCTAGCGTCGCGGACGCCATGGACTTGACGTACACCGCCGAGCAGGATGCGTTCCGCGCCGAGGCCCGCGCCTGGCTGGAGGCCAACGTCCCGGCCGAGCCGCTGCCCAGCTTCGACACCGCCGAGGGCTTCGCCCGGCATCGCCAGTGGGAGGCCAAGCTGTCGGCCGCCCGCTGGTCGGCGGTCTCCTGGCCGGAGGGGTACGGCGGCCGGGGCGTCGACTACATCGGCTGGCTGATCTTCGAGGAGGAGTACTTCCGCGCCGGGGCGCCCGGGCGGGTCAACCAGAACGGCATCTTCCTCCTGGGTCCGACGATCATGGAGGTCGGCACGCCCGAGCAGAAGGCCCGCTTCCTGCCCACGATGGCGTCGAGCGAGATCGTCTGGGCCCAGGCCTGGAGCGAGCCCAACGCCGGCAGCGACATGGCGGCCATCCGCAGCACCGCCCGGCTCGACGGGGACGCCTGGGTGCTGAACGGGCAGAAGATCTGGGCCAGTCGTGCCGTGTGGAGCGACTGGTGCTTCGGCATGTTCCGCTCCGACCCGGACTCGCAGCGCCACCGCGGCCTGACCTTCTTCCTGCTCCCGCTGGATCTGCCGGGCGTGACCGTCCGGCCCATCGCCCAGCTGGATGGCGACACCGGCTTCGCCGAGATCTTCTTCGACGACGTGCGCATCCCCCTCGGCAGCAACCTCGGCGAGGTCGGCAAGGGGTGGAACGTCGCCATGGCGACCGCCGGGTTCGAGCGCGGCGTCAGCCTGCGCAGCCCGGCCCGGTTCTCCACGGCCGCCGATCGGCTGATCGAGCTGTGGCGGACCCACGCCGACTCCACCGACGACGCGCTGCGTGACGCGGTGACCGACGCCTGGATGCTGGCCGAGGGCTACCGGCTGCACACCTACCAGACGGTGACGGGGATGATCGAGGGCCGCCCGATCGGCTCGGAAGCCAGCCTGAACAAGATCTTCTGGAGCGAGATGGACGTGCGCATCCACGAGATCGCCCTCGACATCCTCGGCCCGCACGCCGAGCGGATGGACGGCCCGCTGGAGCGCTGGGTCGACGGGTTCCTGTTCTCCCTCGCCGGGCCGATCTACGCCGGCACCAACGAGATCCAGCGCAACATCATCGCCGACCGCGTCCTGCAGCTGCCGAAGGGGGTGTGACCGTGCGCTTCGCCTTCACCGACGATCAGCGGGCCTTCGCCGACGGTCTCCACGACCTGCTGGTCCACGAGTACCCGCCGGCCCGGTTGCGCGAGGCGTGGGCGGCCGGGCGGGGCCATGAGCCCGACCTGTGGCGCCGCCTGGCCGACATGGGCGTGCTGTCGATGATGGTGCCGGGGCCCGCCGGCGGCATGGGTGGCACGCTGGTCGACAGCGTGCTGCTGTTCCAGCAGCTCGGCCGGGCGGGGGTGCCCGGGCCGGTGGTCGAGCACCTGGTCGCCGCTCCCCGGCTGGCCGGTACCCCATGGGCGGGCGGCGTCGTCGATGGGTCGGTCGTCGTGACCGCCGCCCTGGACGTCGACCCGTTCGTGGCCCACGCCGACGTGGCCGAGGTGATCGTCACCCCGTCCGGCGCCCGTCACGGATACGCCGTCTCCGCCGTGGCCGGCCTCGACGAAGGCCGCCACCTGGCCGAGGTCACCGGCGGCACGCTCGAGCCGCTTCCGGGCACGGACGAGCTGGCCGACACCCTGGCGGTGGCCACGGCGGCGTTCCTCGTCGGACTGGGCGAGACGATGATCGACCTCGCCGGCGAGTACGCCCGCCAGCGCGAGCAGTTCGGCAAGCCGATCGGCGCCTTCCAGGCGGTCAAGCACCTGCTGGCCGACGCCCTGCTGAAGGTCGAGTTCGCCAAGGCCCCCACCTACCGCGCCGCCTGGAGCCTCAGCACCGCCCAGCCGACGGCCGGGCGCGACGCCAGCATGGCCAAGGCACTGGCCGGCGAGGCCGCCTACCGCGCCAGCCGGGCGGCCATGCAGGTCCACGGTGCCATCGGCTACACGTGGGAGGCCGACCTGCAGCTGTTCATGAAGAAGGCCTGGGCCCTGCAGCGGGCCTACGGTGACGCCCGCTGGCACCGCCGCCGGGTGTCCGCCGCGGTGCTGGCAACGCCGCGCTAACGGCGCCGTACCGAGGGGTCCGCCGTGGACGGCGCCGGCACCAGGATGGCGCTGATCCGGGCAGCCACGTCGGCGGACAGCGAGCCGCCCGACATCAGCCGGCGATACAGGAACGCACCGAGCAACATGTCGACGGCCACGTCGATGTCGTAGTCGGCGGGCAACTCGCCCCGGCGCACGCCGCGGCGGAGGATCTCGCGGATCGTCGACTGGCGCGACCGGCTGTAGTGGTCGAGGGCGGCGCGCAGTGACTCGTCGTAGCAGGCCGCGGCGACGAGGTGCGGGAGCACGTCCGACTTGCGTTGGTGGGCGAAGCGCTGGGCCAGGGCGACGGCGAACTGGCGGACGTCCTCGGCCACCGACCCGGTGTCGGGCGCCGCGGTCGGCTCGACGAAGCGGCGCATCACCTCGATGACCAGCTCCTCCTTCGAAGCCCACCGGCGGTAGATCGTGGCCTTGCTGACCCCGGCGCGCTGGGCGACGAGGTCCATCGAGATGCCGGCCATGCCCACTTCGCCCACCAGCCGGGCGGCGGCGGCCACCACGGCTTCGTCCACGCCCTCACGCCGCGGCCGACCGCGCGCCGGGGCTGCAACACGGGTCAGGCTCACGTCAGCCCCCGGCGACGATGGCCGGCTCGTAGGCGTGGGCCACCGACTCGGCGTACTCCTCGCTGTCCACCGGCAGGTCGTGGCCATGACCGCGGGCGGGCAGGAAGCGCCAGACCATGACGGCCGTACAGGCGATGATCACCGCGGCGAAGCGCATGCCCACGGCCACCGACGAGACGAAGCCGGCGTCGACGGCGCGGACGAACTCCGCAGCCCGATCACCCAGCGTCGGCGCGAGCTGCAGCGCCCCACCGAGCGACGACTTCGCAATCGACAGGGCGTGGCCGCTGAGACCGAACCGCCCGGCGAGGTCGGCCACCTTCCCGGCGTACATCGAGGTGACGATGCTGCCGATGATGGCCACGCCGAGCGCACCGCCCACTTGGCGGGTGGTGTCGTTGACCGCCGAGCCGACGCCGGCCTTCTCCCGAGGCAGCGAGCCCATCACCGACTCGGTCGCCGGGGCCATGGTCAGGCCCATGCCGGCGGCCATCAGGCAGAAGATCACGATGACGTGGGCGTAGGACGAATCAGCCTGGATGAACGACAGCAGGGTCAGCGAGCTGGCGATGACCGTCAGCCCGGTGGCCACCACTCGCTTGGTGCCGAACCGCTCGACCAGCCGGGCCGACGTCGGTGCGACCACCATCATCGTCATCGCGTGCGGCACCATCCGCACCCCGGCCTCCAGGGCCGAGTAGCCGTGGACCAGCTGCCAGTACTGGGTCATCAGGAACATCGACCCGAACATGGCGAAGAACGTCAGCGTGATCGCCCCACTCGCCGCCGAGAACCGCCGGATGCGGAACAGGCGCATGTCCAGCATCGGGTGCTCGCTGGTCAGCTCCCAGGCGATGAACAGGCCCAGGGTGACGGCGCCGACGACGAACCCGACCAGCACCGAGCCATCCGTCCACCCCTTCGCCGGCCCCTCGATGATGCCGAACAGCAGGGCCCCGAGACCGAGGATCGACAGCAGCGCACCCAGCGGATCGAGGGCGGCATGGCTGGGATCCTTCGAGCGGGGGATCAGCACGGCGCCGGCGGCGAGGGCGACGATGCCGAGGGGGATGTTCACCCAGAACACCGCCTGCCACGAGAAGTGCTTGATGAGCGTGCCACCCACCACCGGACCGATGGCGACCCCCAGTCCGCTGAACCCGGCCCACACGGCGATGGCTCGGCCACGCTCCGTCGGGTCGCGGAACACGTTGGTCAGCAGCGACAGGGTCGAGGGCATGATCAGCGCCCCGCCGATGCCCATGAAGGCCCGGCTGGCGATGAGGTGCTCGACGCTGTGCGACATGCCGGCCGATGCCGAGCCCAACCCGAACAGGACGATGCCGATCTGCAGGGCGCCCTTGCGCCCGAAGCGATCGCTCAGGCTCCCGGTCGTGAGCAGCAGACCGGCGAAGACCAGGACGTAGCTGTCGATGATCCACTGGATCTGGCTGTTGGTGGCGTGCAGGTCCTTGATCAGTGACGGGATGGCCACGTTGAGGATCGTGTTGTCCATGATGATCAGCAGCAACGACAGGCACAGCACCGTCAGGATCCACCACCGCCGGCGGTGGACGGCGTCGTCCACCTCCTGATTGCTGCCGATCATCGCTGCCATGACGTCCTCACCCTCGTGTCTCGCCGTTGCCTGAATTACGAGACGGAACGGGATCGTATCGTAACGCGGCGCAACGAGACTTCCCACCCCGTTCCGAGCACTCGCCAAAGCTGGCGAGGCGACCCGCGCCCATCAGCAGCACCCCCTCCCCTCGCGTGCGCAAACCTCCGGCTGCGCCGGTTTGCGCACGCGACCACCGAGCATGCGTGCGCAAACCTCCGCGTGCGACGGTTTGCGCACGCATTCGGCGGGGGGAGGGGCGGGCAGCACGTTTCTGAAAGGGCGTCAGAAACCTGACTAGGCTGGCCGGCGTGCCCATCGCGCCCCAGCTGACCATCGGTCGTCAGGTGCTGGCTGCGGCGCGGCAGTTCGCCGAGACGGACGCCATCGTCGATGGTGACCTCCGCTGGAGCTTCGCCGAGCTCGGCGAGCGGGTGCTCGACGCCGCCGCGGCCTTCGTCGCCGACGGTCTCGCGCCCGGCGAGCGGGTGGCGATGTGGGCGCCGAACCTCCACGAGTGGGTGGTGGCCGCCCTCGGCGCCAGCCTGGCCGGCGGCGTGATCGTCCCGCTGAACACGCGCTACAAGGGTCTCGAGGCAGCCGACATCCTCGCTCGCAGTGGGGCGACCACGCTGGCGTGCGTCAACGGGTTCCTCGGCAACGACTACCCGGGCATGCTCGACGACGCCCACCTGCCGGCGCTGCGGCGGCGGATCGTGCTGCGCGGCGAGGCGCCCGCCGGGTACGTCGCCTGGTCCGACTTCCTCGGGCACGGGACGCCTCCGGCCCGGGCAGAGGCCGTGGCCCGCGCCGAGGGCCAGTCGCCCACCGAGCTGTCGGACATCATCTTCACGTCGGGCACGACCGGGCGCCCGAAGGGCGTGATGTGCAGTCACGAGCAGACCATGCGGGTCTTCGCCACGTGGAGCGCCACCGTCGGGCTGCGCCAGGGCGACCGCTACCTGATCGTCAACCCGTTCTTCCACACCTTCGGCTACAAGGCCGGGATCCTCGCCTGCCTGATGCGCGGGGCGACGATGGTGCCCCAAGCGGTGTTCGACGTCGACGCCATGCTGACCGCCATCGAAGCCGAGCGGATCACCATGCTGCCGGGGCCGCCCACCATCTACCTCGGGCTGCTGAACCACCCCGACCGGTCGGACCACGATCTGTCCTCGCTGCGCACAGCGGTGACCGGCGCCGCCGCGGTACCGGTGGAGATGATCCGGCGGATGCGCGAGGAGATGACCTTCCGCACCATCCTCACCGCCTACGGGCTGACCGAGTCGACCGGGACCATCTCGATGTGCCGTGAGGACGACGATCCGGAGACCATCTCGCGCACATCCGGGCGGGCCATCGACGGTGTCGAGCTGCGCATCGTCGACGACGACAACCAGCCGGTGCCCGCCGGCACGGCCGGCGAGATCGTCTGCCGCGGCTACAACGTCATGCAGGGCTACCTCGATGACCCGGTGGCCACCGCCGAGGCGGTCGACCCCGACGGATGGCTGCACACCGGCGACATCGGCGTGCTCGACGACCACGGCTACGTAGCCATCACCGACCGCAAGAAGGACATGTTCATCGTCGGCGGGCAGAACGCCTACCCGGCCGAGATCGAGGGCCTGCTGATGCGCCATCCGGCGGTGGCCCAGGTGGCCGTGGTGGGCGTACCCGACGAGCGCCTCGGCGAGGTCGGCCACGCCTTCGTCGTCGTCCGGCCCACTGCTGACCTCGACCCCGCCGAGTTCCTCACCTGGGCTCGCCAGAACGTGGCCAACTACAAGGTGCCGCGGGCGATCCATGTGGTCGACAGCCTTCCCACCAACCCGTCCGGCAAGGTGCTCAAGTACGAGCTCCGGACCCGGGCGTCCTCCTCCACCGAACCAACAGGAGCAGCATCCCGATGATCGACATCCCGCGCATCATCTCCGTCGACGACCACGTCGTCGAGCCACCCGACCTGTGGACCTCACGGCTCCCGGCCAAGTACCAGGACCGCGCACCACGGGTCGTGCGTGACCGCGGCGTGTTCCACATCCGCGGCGGGGTCTTCAGCTTCGAGAAGGGCAACCCCGAGGGCGACTGGGGCGACTGGTGGTTGTACGACGACCTCGTCTACCCGTTCCCCAAGCTGTCGGCGGCGGTCGGGTTCGACAACCTCGACGCCGAGCCGGTGACCTTCGAACAGATCCGCCCCGGATGCTGGAAGCAGAAGGAGCGCCTCGAGGACATGGCCGCCAACCACGTCGAGGCCTCGATCTGCTACCCGAACATCCTGCCGCGGTTCTGCGGGCAGGCCTTCCTGGAGCGGGACGACAAGGAACTGGCCCTGCTCTGCGTGCAGGCCTACAACGACTGGATGATCGACGAGTGGTGCGCCGGCGACGGTCACGGCAAGCTGATCCCGCTGACCATCGTGCCGCTGTGGGATGCCGAGCTGGCGGCCGCCGAGGTCCGCCGCTGCGCCGACAAGGGCAGCTACGCGGTGACCTTCACGGAGAACCCGACGCCGCTCGGGTTGCCGTCGGTGCACGACCAGGACCGCTTCTGGGATCCGTTCTTCCGGGCCTGCGAGGAGACCGACACGATCATCAACATGCACATCGGGTCGTCGTCGCGCATGCCGTCGACGTCGCCCGATGCCCCGTTCATCGTCTCGTCGGTGCTGACCTTCCAGAACGCCATGGGCTCGCTGGTCGACTACCTGTTCTCCGGCATCTTCGATCGGTTCCCGGCGATGAAGATCGCCTACGCCGAGGGCCAGGTGGGCTGGATGCCCTACGTGCTGGAGCGGGCCGACAAGCTGTGGGAGGAGCGCAGCGACAACGCCTTCGGCACCAACCTGCGCAAGCCGCCGTCCAGCTACGTGCCCGGACACATCTGGGGATGCGTGTTCGACGACGAGACGGGCATGGCCAACCGCCACGTCATCGGCATGGACCAGATCTGCTTCGAGGTCGACTACCCGCACGCTGACTCGACGTTCCCGAACTCCAAGGACGTGGCCACGCGGATCTGCGAGAAGGCCGGACTGAACGAGGACGAGACGTACAAGTTCCTGCGCGGCAACGCGATCACCGCCTACGGCCTGCACCGCTTCGGCATCACCACGTAGCCGGTCCTACAGTCGGGCGCGAACGCCAGGAGGTTCATCATGCGCGGGATCATCTACGACGGCACGGCAGCATCACTGGTCGACGATCTCGAGGTGCGCGCCCCCGGGCCGCGCGAGGTCATCGTCGCGGTCAAGGCTGCCGGCCTGTGCCACAGCGACATCAGCTACATGCACGGCCTGTACCCGGTGCCATCGCCCGGCGTGTGCGGCCACGAGGGCGCCGGCGTGGTGGCCGAGGTGGGCAGCGCGGTCAGCCATGTCGCGCCGGGCGACCACGTGGTCATCTCCACGCTGTTCTCCTGCGGGTTCTGCAAGGCCTGCGCCGATGGCCACCCGACCCTGTGCCGCAAGTCGATCGGCAACGCCACCCAACCGTTCACCCGCAACGGCGAGCAGCTGTGGAACTTCGCCGCCACCAGCGCCTTCGCCGAGCGGACGATCGTCGGTGACATGCAGTGCGTGAAGATCGACCCGGCCATCCCGCTGACCTCGGCGGCGGTGGTCGGCTGCGGCGTGGTCACCGGCATGGGCGCGGTGTTCAACCGGGCCACCGTCACGCGTGGCCAGCGGGCGATGGTGATCGGCGTCGGCGGCGTGGGGTTGAACTGCATCCAGGCGCTGAAGGTCCAGGGAGCCTCGACGATCATCGCCGTCGACACCGTGCCAGAGAAGGAGGCGCTGGCCAGGCAGTTCGGCGCCACCCACTTCCTCGATGGGCGGCGCCCGGACATCATCGACGCCGTCGTCGAGATCTGCCCGCCCGACGGCCTGCCCAACCGTGGCTTCTTCAACGCCGGCGGGGTCGATTGGGCCTTCGACTGCGTCGCCCACCCTGCCGTCACCGAGACGGCGCTGGAGTGCCTCGACTGGGGCGGGACGGTGGTGGTGATCGGCGTCGCCGCCCAGACCGCCGAGTTCAAGGGGCGCTACGTCCGCCTGACCCAGATCGATCGCGGCATCATCGGCTGCCGGGCCGGCACCTATGCGCCGCACCGCGACATCCCCCACATCCTCGACCTGTACCAGCGCGGCGAAGTCCTGCTGGACGAACTGGTCACGGCCACGTTCCCCGTCGAGCGCTGGGAGGACGCCGTGCACAAGTTGGAGGCCGGCGAGGTGGCCCGCGGGGTGCTGACGTTTTGACCGCACCGGCTGGGCCGCCCAGCCTGGTCGACCTGCTCGACGACGTCGCCGAGACCGACCCCGACCGGGAGTCGTTCGTCGAGCCGGAGACGGCCGGCGCACCACGGCGATCGATCAGCTTCGCCGAGTTGCGCCGCCGCTCGGCGGGGCTGGCGTGGTGGTTGGCCAGGCAGGGGGTCCACCCAGGCGACGTGGTCGCCATCCGCCTCCCGAGCGGCATCGACTTCGCTGTCGCCTACCACGCCATCGTCCGCGCCGGAGCGGTGGCCACGGGGATCAACCCTCGCCTGGGTTCGGCCGAGGTCGGGCACATCGAATCGATCGCCCACCCGGTGCTGACCATCGACGGCCCGTTGCCGGCCACCGATCGGTCGGAGGTGCCGGCGGGCTGGCGCGTCGAGCGGGCGCCTACCGATCCGCTGGCCATCGTGTGGACGGGCGGTACGACCGGTCTGCCGAAGGGCGCCTGGTTCGACACGGAGTGCCTGCGGGCGATGACCGAGGGCGCCGCGCCGCTCAGCGCGCCGGGCGACCGGCGGCTGTCCCCGCTGCCGTTCAGCCACGTCGGGTTCATGACCAGGGCGTGGGACGAGCTGACCCACCGGATCACCACGGTGATCTGCCCCACACCGTGGACGGCCGACGCCACCGTCGACGTGTACGCCCGGGAGCGGATCACCGTCGGCCAGGGGGTGCCCACGCAGTACCGGATGTTGCTCGACCACCCACAGCTCGACCGGATCGACCGGTCCTCGCTGCGCATCGTCGGCACCGGCGCGGCGCGAGTCCAGCCGGAGATGATCGCCGAGATGGCGGCGAGCTTCGGGTGCCCGGTGGTCCATCGCTACGCCTCGACCGAGTCGTGCCTGGCCACCGGCACTCGCCTCGACGATCCCCCCGAGATCGTCGCCACCACCGTCGGGCGCCCCAACGGTGGCGTCGAGCTGAAGATCGTCGCGGACGACGGGTCGGATGTGGCTGCCGGCGAGACCGGCACCGTGTGCCTGCGCAGCCGAGCGATGATGCGCGGCTATTGGAACGACCCCGAGCGCACCGCCGAGGCGATCGATGCCGACGGCTGGTTGCACACCGGCGACCTCGGCTGGATCGGGGCGGACGGCAACCTCCGCCTCGCCGGGCGGCGCACCGAGATGTACATCCGGGGCGGGTACAACGTCTACCCGATCGAGGTCGAGAACTGCCTCGGCGACCATCCCGACCTGGCGGCGGCCGCGGTGATCGGGGCTGCGGTTTCCGACCGCCTCGGCGAGATCGGCGTGCTCCTCGCCGTCGCCCGACCCGGGCGAACGCCCGATCTCGGCGAGGTCCGCCGCTTCACCCGAGCCCGCCTGGCCGACTACAAGGCCCCCGACGCGCTGGTCGTGGTCGACCACCTGCCGCTCACCAGCATCGGCAAGGTCGACAAGAAGGCGCTGCAACCAGTGGCCGATCGGGCAGCATCACAGTGGCGCCGACCGGGCGCCTGACCGGAGACACGAGATGACGATGAACGCCAGCTACCGCTTCCCCGACACCGACCAGCACATCGACCCGGCCGGCAAGACCCTGTGGGAGCTGATCGTCGAGCGGGCTGGCAAGTCGCCCGACCTGGCGATGGCTCGCGACGGCGCCGGGCGCACGCTGACCTACGGCCAGTACCGCCAGTGGTGCGAGCGCGCCGCCGCCGGGCTGGCCGGACGCGGCGTCACCGAGGGCACCCGGGTGTCCTGGATCCTGCCGTCGCGGATGGAGGCAATGGTGCTGGCCGGAGCGCTCGCTCGGCTGGGGGCGGTGCAGAACCCGATCCTGCCGATCTACCGCCAGCGCGAGGTCGGCTTCATCGTCCGCCAGAGCGAGTGCCGGATGCTGGTGGTGCCCGGGGTGTTCCGCGGCTTCGACTACGCGGCGATGGGGCGCGAGGTGACCGCCGACCTGGCCGTCGACATCCTGGTTGCCGATCCAGACCTGCCCGAGGGCGACCCGGCCACGCTGGCGGAGTTCCGCCCGGCACCACACGACCTGCGCTGGCTGTTCTACTCCAGCGGGACGACGGCCGACCCGAAGGGCGCCAAGCACTGCGATCTGTCGTTGTCGGCGGCCAACGACGGCATGCAGTGGTCGATGCAGGTCACCAGCCAGGACAAGGCCGCGGTGGTGTTCCCGATCACCCACGTCGGTGGGCTGGTGTGGCTGTTCAACGCCATGGAGACCGGGGTCGAGTTGCTGATGGTGGAGATCTTCGACCCGGCGGGGACGCCGCGCTGGCTCGGTGAGAACGGTTGCACGTGCGCCGGCGCCGGCACGGTGTTCTGGCAGACCTACCTCGCCGCCCAACGGGCGCTGCCCGCGGGTGAGCGCCTCCTGCCCGACGTGCGCATCTTCAACGGCGGCGGAGCGCCCAAGCCGGTCACGCTGCACGCCGAGATGATGGCCGCGTTTGGCGCCCCGCTGATCGGTGGGTGGGGGCTGACCGAATCACCGATCAACACCATGGTCCACGTCGACGATCCCGACGAGAAGAAGGCCACCACCGACGGGCGGGCCTGCCCGGGGGTCGACGTCAAGGCGATGATCGACGGTGTCGACGTCGGCCGCAACACCGAGGGCGAGCTGTGGGTCAGGGGCCCACAGACCTGTCTCGGGTATCTCGACTCCTCGCTCGACGCCGATGCCTTCGTCGACGGCTGGTTCCGCACCGGCGACCTCGGCATCATCGACGACGGCGGGTGGGTGTCGATCACCGGGCGGCTGAAGGACATCATCATCCGCAAGGGCGAGAACATCAGCGCCAAGGAGGTCGAGGACCTGCTGTACGCCCACCCGAAGGTGGCCGACGTGGCCGTCATCGGCCTGCCCGACCCGGCCAGCGGCGAGCGCGCCTGCGCCGTCGTGGTCACTCGGGGCGACGCCCCGCTGAGCATGCAGGAGATGCGCGAGTACCTGTCCGGCAAGGACCTGTCGATGCACAAGGTCCCCGAGCAGCTCGAGTTCCTCGACACCCTGCCGCGCAACCCCACCGGCAAGATCCTGAAGAAGGATCTGCGCGCCCAGTACGCAGCGAGTAGGTGAGGCCTCCCGGCACGGTGCGCCGCTGGTGACGGGGTCGGCGGCGCCGTGCATCAGCGGCGCGGGTCGATCACCACGTTGCCGAGGGCCCGGCGCCCGTCCAGCTCGGCCAGCGCCTCGGCGGTCTCGGCGAGGGCGTAGACGGCGCCCACCGGCGGGGCGATGGCGCCGGACGCCAGGTGCGGGGTGATCCGCTGCCACTGCTCGGCGAGGAAGCCGGGATGGGTGAAGCTGTACTCGCCCCAGGCCACGCCGACCACCGAGGTGTTCCCGAGCAGCAGGCGATTGACCTTCACTGTCGGGATCTCCCCGGCGGCGAACCCGACCACCAGGACTCGGCCCTCCGGTGCGAGCGAGCGCAGGGAGTCGGTGAAGCGCTCACCACCGACCGGATCGAGGACGACGTCGACGCCCCGCCCACCCGTCAGCGCCCGAGCGGCATCCTTGAACCCCTCGACCGGGATGGCCTCGTCGGCGCCGAGCCGCCTGGCCACGGCAGCCTTGCCGGCGGTGGAGGTCACGGCGATCACCCTGGCCCCCAGCGCCTTGGCCACCTGGATCGAGGCTGTCCCCACGCCGCCGGCCGCTCCGTGGACGAGCACGGTCTCCCCGGGCTGCAACCGGGCCCGGCGGTGCAAGGCGAACTCGGCGGTCAGCGTGTTGACCAGCAGCGCGGCACCGGCGGCGGCGTCGACGTTGTCCGGGAGGGCGAACACGTTGGCCGGCGAGGCGGCGGCGAGCTCGGCGAACCCACCCAGCCCACACAGCGCCACCACCCGCTGGCCGGGCGACACGCCCGAGTCGGCGGGAGCACGGCGCACCACCCCGGCCACCTGCGACCCCGGGGTGAACGGCAGCGCCGGCTTGAACTGGTACTCACCACGGGTCTGCAACAGATCCGGGAACGTCACCCCGGCGGCGTGGACCTCGATCACCACCCGGTCGTCACCGACGGGTTCGCCGACCTCGCCCACCTCGATCCCGCTCGGACCGACCAACCGCACCACCTGCGCCGCTCGCATCCCGCCGAGCGTAGAACGCCCCCGGCCGTCAACCCTCGCCCGACCCCGACCCCCGCCCCCGCCCCCACGCCCCCGGCCCTGGCCCCGACCCCCGCCCCCACTCCCCCGGCCGTGACCCC
This sequence comes from Actinomycetes bacterium, assembly GCA_029782355.1. GTDB lineage: Bacteria > Actinomycetota > Acidimicrobiia > Acidimicrobiales > Ilumatobacteraceae > JAKOUY01. The sequence continues at coordinate 827,086 of JAKOUY010000016.1, read as the reverse complement.
GGCCCCGGGCCCCCGGGCCCCGAGCCCCCGGCCCCGGGTCCCGAGCGGTCGGCCGTCGGCCCCAGCCCCCCGCCGTGACGCCTTCACCTCCCATGGGCGCGGAAACTCCCAGGCTCGCACGATTCCGCGCCCATGGGACCGTGCGGCGTCGCGTGAGACGTGGGCCGTCGATCCACGCCCTGCGTTCTCGGCCCACGCGCCGTCACGCTCGCGCCGTCACGCTTCGCCATCGCCCCCGCGCCGTGAGCCGACCTCGGCCTTCCCGCCCTCGCCCCTGCCGTGACCCGCTCAGGTCCCATGGGCGCGGAAACTCCCGGAGTTGCACGTGTGCGCGCCCATGGGACCGTGGGGGCTCAGGCGGGCGGACCGTGGGGGCTCGGGCGGGCGGACCGTGGGGGCTTGGGCGGGTGGGCGGGGCCGGCTTGGGCGGGTGGGCGGGGCCGGCTTGGGCGGGTGGGCGTGGCCGGCTTGGGCGGTGGACCGTGGGGGCTTGGGCGGGTGGGCGTGGCCGGCTGGGCGGACGAGGGGGCGACGAGGGGGCTGGGGCGGACGAGGGGGTGACGTTGGGGTTCGAGTGGACGACGGGGTGACGTGGGGCCGAGTGGGGCGACCCGGCGACTACATGCCCGGCTGGTCGCGCTTCATCTGGTCGAGGTCCGTGAGGATGGGGTAATCGTTGACCGCCAGGGCGTGGCCGTGGCCGGTGTGGTGGATGTCGAACACCGCCTGGGTGGCTGCGTAGAAGCCCTGGATGTCCATGGTCTGGTTGACCGCTCGCTTGGCCTGGGCCAGGGCGAAGGGGTGCATCTGGGCGATGCGCCCGGCCAGCTCCATGGTGAACGGACGAAGCTCGTCCAGCGGGACCACGTGGTTGACCATCCCGAGCTGGCGGGCCTGCTCGGCGGTGAACACCGAGGCGGTGAACAGCCACTCCTTGGCCTGGCGCGGTCCGACCTCCCAGGTGTGCCCGTGGTACTCGACCCCGCCGATGCCGAGGCGGACCACGGGATCGGAGAACTTGGCGTTGTCGGCGGCGACGATCAGGTCCATCGGCCAGCACAGCATCAGCCCCCCGGCGATGCACTGCCCGTGCACGGCGGCGATGGTCGGCTTGCGGATGTCCCGCCACGCACGCGTGTAGCCCAGGTACCGCCGGTTCTCCCACTCGTACAGGGCAGCGAGCCCGCCCACCGACCAGTCCGACGGCAGGTCGTCGGCCGCCCGCTTGTCGCCGGCCCCGGAGATGTCATGACCGGCCGAGAAGTGCTTGCCGTTGGCCTGCAGCACGATCACCCGCACCCCCGGGTCGGCCGCCGCGCCCATCAGCACGTCGTGGAGCCGATCGAGCAGCTCGGGGGTCTGGGCGTTGGCCTTGTCCGGCCGGTTGAGCGTCACCACGCCGATCCGCTCGTCGACCACCTCGTACAGCACCAGCGACTCGGTCACCCCGACACTCTCGCACGCCGCCCCGGCCTGGTGCGGGGCCGGGCGTCGAGCGGGGCGACCGATTGCTCGACGAAGCGTTCGAAGGCCCGGCCGGCCTCGGCCGGATCGTCCCCGGTGATCACGTCGATCAACAGGCCGCGCACGACGGCAACGCCTAGCCGGGCACCGACCGGATCTGGCGGGATCCCGAGCCGTTGCGCCACCTCACCCGCCTGCTCGACCCACGGCGAGGTGAAGGCCGCGCCGCCGTGACGGGCCGCATAGGCGACGGCCTCGAAGAACAGCTGGACGAACGGGGCAAGATCCGGGTCGGTCACCGTCTGCCACGACCGGCGCAGCAGTTCGACGGCCGTCGAGGCCTCGTTCGCCGCCGCGGCCAGCAGGTCGCGTTGGCCGGCCTCGACCGCGCCGACGATGGCGCCGACCAATCCGTCGCGCGAGCCGAAGTGGTACAGCAGCATCCGATGGCTGCTGCCCACGGCCACCGCCAGCTCGCGCAGGCTGCGGTCGCCGAGACCATGGGCAGCCACGTCGTCGATGATCCGCCGGAGCAACTGGTCACGCTTCGTTGCCACGATCTGACTGTACCAGATGGTACGAAATGCGGTCGCACCTGACTGTACCACTTGGTACACTCACGGCCATGCACGTCCACCACGCCATCACCGTTCCTGCCTCGCCCGAGCGGGTGTGGGAGCTGACGGTCGACATCGAGCACTGGCCGGACTGGATGCCGACCGTCCGCCGGGTCACCCGCCACGACTCCGGCCAGCCGTGCGTCGGGAGCCGAGCGACCGTCGAGCAGCCCATGCGCCGCCCGGCGGTGTGGACGGTGACAACCCTCGAGCCGAACCACCGGTTCTCATGGTCGACGCCCGATGGCGACGGCGAGATGCTCGCCACGCACGTCATCGAGCGGCTCGACCACGGCTGCGTCAACACCCTGACGATCGATCTCACCCGTGCCCGTCGTGCGCCGGCCCGCTGGCTCCTCGCCTGGTCGATCCGCCTCGTGCTGCGGCGCGAGAACCGGGCGCTGCGGCGCACCGCGGCTCACCGGAGCCGGACTGGCATGGACTCCGCCGGGCTGCTACAGAGGAGTCGATGAGGGCAGAACGGTGGTTGATGGTCGGCGGCGTCGCCGCGGCGGTGAACACGCTCAACGCCTACCGCCCGCTGGCCCGGCGCGGCGTCGGCGGGGCGCTGGCGATGTTCGCCGCCTGGCCGACGGCCGAGGAACCGGTGCTGACCGTCGGCACCCAGGTGGCAGCCGTGGCCGGGCTCGTCGGTGCCGGCGGACTGCGCAGCCGGGCCGGGCGGGCCGGGCTGGCACTGGCGGCCGCATCGTGGGCCGGCATCGCCGGGCTGGCCGCCAAGGCTGCGACGAGCGATGCGGTGCTCGACCAGGCGCTGCGCGCCGCGCTGGGGCCCCGCTACCTCGACGAGCTCCCGGCCGACGCCCGCCGCGACGTCCCGCTCACTCGGCTGCAGCGCAGCCTGCCGGGGGTCGGGCCGCGCCGCCAGTTCCGGGCGGCGCGGCACGTGTCCTACGGGGACGCCGGCCGGCGCAACCGGATGGACATCTGGCGCGCCGCGGACCAACCGACCGACGCCAAGGCTCCGGTCCTCGTCCACGTCCACGGTGGTGGCTGGATCATCGGCAACGAGGAGATCCAGGGTGAGTTGCTCCTCGGCGAGATGGCTCGGCGCGGCTGGGTCGGGGTGTCGATCACCTACCGGCTCTCCCCCAAGGCCACCTGGCCCGACCACATCGTCGACGTCAAGCGGGCCCTGGCGTGGGTCAAGGCCAACATCGCCCAGCACGGTGGGGACCCCGACTTCGTCGCCATCACCGGCGGGTCGGCGGGCGGGCACCTGTGCGCGCTCGCCGCGCTGACGGCCGGCGATCCGGCGTTCCAGCCTGGCTTCGAGGCGGCGGATACCTCGGTGCGCGCCGCGGTGCCGTTCTACGGCGTGTACGACGTCGGCGACCTCGGCGCCACCGGCAACCGCGACATCGCCGAGGTGTGGGAGAAGTACGTGCTCAAGCAACGAGTCGGGCCGGACCGTCGCATCTGGGAGCAGGCCTCGCCGCTGTACCGGGTGCGCGCCGATGCCCCGCCGATGTTCGTCCTGCACGGGTCGAACGACACGCTGGTTCCGGTCGAGCAGGCCCGGCGCTTCGTGGCCGCCCTGCGCGCCGTGTCCACCCAGCCGGTTGCCTACGCCGAGCTGCCCGGCGCCCAGCACGCCTTCGAGGTCTTCCGATCCGTGCGCGGCATGCACGCCATCCACGCCGTCGCCCGCTTCCTGTCGGTCATCCACGCCCGCCGCCCCGCCACCCCGTCCGTTGCGGAGCAACAGACCGCCACGTGACGCGTGCTTTCTCCCCACACCGATTGCGGCGCGGTCGGGGTCATGGTGCGGCGTGCAGGATCCGGCCGGGGGCAACCTCGGCTGCGTGGCCGACGGCGTCGGTGGTGAGCAACCGGTCCAGCAGGTCGGGATCGGCCGAGTGTGCCCAGGTGCGTGATCCGTCGGCGAGGCGCAACGCGGCCACGGCGCGGTGCGCAGCGCCGTCGCGATCGTGGCTGACGGTGTAGGCCTCGAGCACACCCGGCCCGTGGTGCTCGGCCGTGAACGCCACGGTGGGCAGGGCGTCGATCTGTTCCTGCACCGACACCACCTCGGGCGGGCGCGCCGGCGGGCGGCAGGAGTACACCCCGGCGGCGTGCTTGGTCAACAGGCCGCCGTTGGCGGTGCACAACCCGTAGGCATCCGGATCCTCACGGAGCAGGCCGACCATCGTGGCGATCGAGTGGGTCACGTAGTTGTTCCACGGCCCGCCGGCGAAGGTCAGGCCACCGGTGACCGTCAGGGGCCGGTCGGCGTCGAGGCCCAGCTCGGCTGCAGCGATCTGCACGGCGGACGGGAAGCAGGAGTACAGGTCGACGCGGGCCAGGTCATCGATGCCGACTCGCGCCGCGCCGAGGGCCGCCCGGCCGACCAACCCGATGGCCGCCGACGAGGCGAAGTCGGCCCGGTTGGAGAGGAAGTCGGTGTCGTTGCCCTCACCGGCGCCGTGCAGGAACACCCACCGGTCCCGAGGCACCCCGAGCGACGCGGCCCGCCCGGCCGAGCACATCAGCAACGCCGCGCCCTGATCGACGCTGTTGTTCGAGTTCAGCATCTTGGTGTACGGGAACGAGATCATCCGGTTGTCCGCGGCCGGGGTGGCGATGCGCGAGGCGTCCGGGGCCTGGCGGATGGCTGCGTACGGATTGCCGGCGGCCACGGCGGCGAAACCGGCCCACAACCGACCCAGGTGGCGGCGATGCTCGTCGACGCCGAGGCCCCGGGCGTGGCGCAGAGCCACCTCCAACAGCGGATAGGCCATCGTCGGAGCAGCCAGGCCGAGCTCCAGTTCGACCTCGTTGGCGAACGGCGACTCCGGCCCAAGGATCCGTGTCGGGCGCGCCGTGGCGTCTTGATCCGTCCACGCCGGCCGCTCGCCTCGCCGGCGGGCTGCCTGGCGGGTCTTCCACGACTCGGCCCCGCCGATCAACACGACTCGGTCGAACCCGGCGGCGATGTCCGCCGCGGTGCGATCGACCAGGAGCTGGGGCATGTTCCCGCCCATCGGGGTCAGCACGGTCTCCACGGGGGCGATGCCCAACCGGTCGGCGACCACCGCTCCGGGATCGGGGGAGCGGACCGACAGCATGGCCACCACCCGGATCGAGCCGATCGTGCCGACTGCCACGCCGGCATCGGCGGCCGCCAGCTGGGCGGCCTCGGCCAGCAGCGCAGCCGGTTCTGGTGCGCCGCCTCCGGTGACGTTGACCTGACCGACCCCGATGATCACCGGCGTCGACGGATCGAGCGTGCCCATCCGGTCTCCTGGCGCTCAGCGGTGCGGGCGGGCGCCGATGATGCTGGCCCGCTCCATGATCCGCACGTCCGGCCAGTAGTCGCTGGCGGCGTAGTGCTGCACGGCACGGTTGTCCCAGAAGGCGATCGAGTCGGGCTCCCAGTGGAACCGGCACTGGTACTCGGCCACCCAGGCCTGCTCGAACAGCAGGCGCAGCAGCGACTCGCCCTCCTCCGGGTCCATGCCGACGACGGCAGTGGTGAAGGCGGTGTTGACGTAGAGGTGACGGCGGCCGGTCACGTCGTGGCGGGCGACCACCGGATGGACGACCTGCGGGTACCGCGCCCGCATGGCGGCGCGCTGGGCGTCGTCGAGGCCTGCGCCGAAGGCGTGGATGAAGTCGTGGACGGCGTCGAGGCTGTCGATCTGGGCCTGCACGGACTGGTCGAGGCCGTCGTAGGCGGCGTACATGTCGGCGAACAGCGTGTCGCCACCGGTCTCGGGCACGCGCACGGCGTGCAGCACGGCGCCCAGCGACGGGCACTCCCGCCAGGTGACGTCGTGGTGCCACAGGTTCTCGTACCCGACCGCCTCCGCGGACTTCTCGAAGCGCACCAGCTCGGGCATGTCGGGGTTGGCCGGGATGAACGGGTGGATCTCCAACTCCCCGAAGCGGCGGGCGAAGGCGACGTGCTGGGCGGCGCTGAGCGGCTGGTCGCGGAAGAAGATCACCTTGTAGTCGGCCAGCGCCTGGCGCAGCTCGGCGACGACCGCTGCGGCGAGCTCCTGTCGCAGGTCGAGGCCGATGATCTCGGCTCCCAACGTGGAGCCCAGCCGGCGGACGTCGAAGTGCTGCCAGTGCAGCGCGGCCAGCCGGGCCCGCTCCTCGGCCAGGTGCTTCACCGGACCGGTGGCCGAGCCGCGCAGGGCGACGCGTCGACCAGCTCCGAGCGGACGATCCGGCACGGGCGTGGCGCGGTGGGACATGGGCGCATCCTACGGGGCGACGATGCTCCCGTCTGACGCGGCGTCAGATACGTTGCAGCGCATGGGAATCTGTGATGGTCGGGTCGTCGTGGTCACCGGAGCCGGGCGCGGCCTGGGCCGGGCGCATGCCCTGGCCTTCGCCGCCGAGGGCGCCGCGGTGGTGGTCAACGACGTCGGCGCCTCGTTGCAGGGCGAGGGCCATGACCGCTCCCCTGCCCAGGAGGTGGTCGCCGAGATCGAGGCCATCGGCGGCCAGGCCGTGGTCAACGCCGACGACGTGTCCGATTGGGCCGGCGCCGGGCGGATGATCGCCCAGGCCATCGAGACCTTCGGCCGGTTGGACACGCTGGTGTGCAATGCCGGGATCGTCCGCGACCGGATGATCGTCAACATGTCCGTCGACGAGTGGGACGCGGTGATGACGGTCCACCTGCGCGGCATGTTCTGCCCGGTGCGTCACGCCCTCGACCACTGGCGGGCGATGTCCAAGGCCGGTTCCCCGGTGGCTGCCCGCCTGGTGACCACCTCGTCCGGCGCCGGGCTGTTCGGCAGCGTGTCCCAGGGCAACTACTCGGCGGCCAAGGCCGGCATCGCCGCGTTCACCATCGTCGCCGCCGCCGAGCTCGGTCGCTACGGCGTGAAGGTCAACGGCATCGCCCCGTCGGCGCGCAGCCGGATGACCGAGGAGGCCTTCGCCGACATGATGCGCAAGCCGGAGTCCGGCTTCGACGCCATGGATCCGGCCAACGTGTCCCCGCTGGTGGTGTGGCTCGGGTCGGCCGAGTGCCACGTCAGCGGGCGGCTGTTCGAGTGCCAGGGCGGCCAGATCAGCGTGGCCGACGGCTGGCAGCACGGGGAAGTGTTCGACAAGGGCGGAAGGCTCGACCCGGCCGAGATCGGCGCGATCGTCGAGCGCCTCGTCGGCGCGGCGCCCGCCCCCGCGCCGGTGTACGGGGCCTAGCAGCCGGTCGCGAGCCGATGCCGCAGTCCTAGATTGGAGGACCGATGAGCGTGACCCTGACAGCGACCGACGGCCGGATCATCGGCGAACGCGCCGCGGCGACGCGCCGCCGGCTGCTGGACGCGACGGTCAAGCTGCTCAACACCGAAGGCGTCCTGGACCTCAAGGTGGTCGACATCACCCGTGAGGCCGGCGCCGCGCCGGCGACCTTCTACCAGTACTTCGCCGACCTCGACTCGGCCATCCTGGCGCTGGTCGACGATGCCACCGAGGACGAGCGCCCGCTCGCGGCCATGCTCGACGCCCCGTGGACGACGGCCGCCGACTGGGTTCGCTGCCGGGAGTTCGTCGATGCCTACGGCGTGTACTGGAACGATCATCAGCGGGTGATCACCCTGCGCAACCTGCGCGCCGACGAGGGCGACGCCTCGTTCCGTGGGGCCCGGGTGCGCGCCGACCTGCTGATCATCCGCAAGATGGCCGACATGGTCCGCGCCAGTCAGGAGGCCGGCCGGCTCCCGGGGTTGCTCGACCCGTTCGCCACCGCGGCCGGCATGCGCGCCATGGCCGACCGGCTGTTCCAGCACGAGGCCTCGATCCGGTTGCGCGGCACCACCCGCGAGGGGCTGCGGACCACGATCGCGGCCATCCTGTTCCACACCCTGTCGGGGATCGCCCCGCCGGTGAGCGGCTAGGACCGGGGCGTCACGTTCCGATCGGCCAGATCGTCGCCAACTGGTCGTTGAGCTCGAGGATCCGGCTGAGCGACTCGGCGATCTCCACCCGTGCCAGGTCGACGTCGCCGGTCGAACACCCGGCCGTGGCGAGCTGATCGATGATGTCCACCAGATAGCGGTCGAGGTGGTTGGCGGTCCAGAACTCGTCGTTGACCAGGAGCTGCAACAGGTCGCGCTGGGCGGGCAGATCGATGGGCGTGGCCCGCGCCCCGTCGGCGAAGGCATAGAGCTCGTGGTACGAGCTGGCGCGGCGTCCGGCCGCTTCGGCCAGCTCGCCGGAGGGGAACGGGGTCGACGTCCGCGACAGCCACTCCAGTGCCCTGGCCATCAGCCCGGCGCTCAGGTCGACCGTCGTCATCGCGCGGCGGAGCTTGTCCTGATCGGACCCGGCGGCCATGGACCGCCTGGCGACGATGACCACCTTGCCGGTCGCCACGGCCATCTGGTTGCTGATGAACGCCGCCATCGTGGCCTCGCGCCCGGCGTCAGCCTCCATGCCGGGGCACGACGCCCCCGTCGCAGCGACCCGCCCGGTCCCGACCACCAGCGTGGTCGCCACCAGCGCAGCGACCAACGAACCTCCGAACCGCTTCATCATCGTCCCCCACTGTTCCCGCCGGAGTCGTCCGGAGTCCGGCCAGCGTACCGCCCGTCGACCGCTGCCGGTGGCGGGTCGGCTGCGGTCAGGGCAGATCGAGTCGATCGCCGTGACGCACGCACAGACCGTCGCTCACCAACGACCCGGCCAGACGCTGGGCCTCGTCCGCTGGTCGGTCGAGGATGGTCGCCAGCTCGCCGACGGACACCGGGCCACGCTGCAGGGCGGCCATCAACCGCCCCCGTGCTTGGCGGTCGCTGCCATCGAAGCGACCCTGGCGGGTGCTGACCTTCGCCGATCCCGCCGCCGGGTCAGGGCCGTCGCCGTGGTAGGCACAGGCCGCGACCAGCGGGCACTCGCCGCACTGCGGCCGCGGCCGGCACAGCCGGGCACCGAGTTCCATCAGACTCTGGTTCCACGCCCAGCCGTGGCCAGCCGGCACCAGCGAGTCCGCCAGATGCTGGACCTCGCGGCTGGTCAGCCGGCGGCCGGACCAGCGGGCCAGCACACGGGCGATGTTCGTGTCGACCAGCCCGACGTCCGCCTCGAAGGCGAAGGCCAGCACGGCTCGCGCCGTGTACGGGCCGACCCCGGGCAACGCCAGCAGGTCGCCGAGCTCGTCGGGGAACGCGCCCCGGGCGGCGATCCGCCCGGCCGCGGCGTGCAGGTCGCGGGCCCGTCGCGGGTAGCCCAGCCCGTGCCAGCGACGGAGGATCTCTCCGAGCGGCGCGGCAGCGCAGGCCTGCGGTGTCGGGAACGCGGCGAGGAAGGCGTGCCATGCCGGGACGACCCGGGCCACCTGGGTCTGCTGGGCCATCACCTCGCTGACCAGCACGGCCCAGGGGTCCCGGGTCGACCGCCACGGCAGGTCGCGCAGGTTGTGCTGGCCCCAGGCCAGCAGGGCGTCAGCGTCGATGCCGGGCATCGGCGCGGCCGGCGCCACCGGCGCCGCCGCGCCGGCCGCGTCGCCGGTCACTGCCAGGCGGTGTCGGTGTCGTAGGGGCGGCGGCGGGCCGGGGCGGCGGCGCGCTTCCACACCATCACCCGGCGGCGGAAGGAGCAAACCTCCTTGCCCTCCTGGTTCCAGGCCTTGGTCTCCACCGTCACCACGCCGCGGTCGGGCTTGGAGCCGGACTCCTTGACGTCGAGGACACGGGTCTCGGCGTGGATCGTGTCGCCGTGGAAGGTGGGGAACTTGTGCTGGAGGGTCTCGACCTCCAGGTTGGCGATGGCCGCCCCGCTGACGTCGGGCACGCTCATGCCCAGCACCAGCGAGTAGACCAGGTTGCCGACCACCACATTGCGACCCTGCACGCTCTGCTCGGCGAACCAGTCGTTGGTGTGCAACGGGTGATGGTTCATCGTGATCATGCAGAACAGGTGGTCGTCGTACTCGGTGATGGTCTTGCCCGGCCAGTGGCGGTAGACGTCGCCGACGACGAAGTCCTCCAGGCAGCGGCCGAACGGGCGCTCGTGCACAGTCATACGACTGAACCTAGCGACGCGCCTCAGTATCCGGGAAAGACACCACGGCTGTCGCCATGGTCGTCGAAGCCGTCGCCCTCGACCGGGAAGCTGGCCGACTCCTCACCGACGGTCTGGTGGCGCTTGGCGAAGCGGGCGCCGAAGTCGAGCGAGGTCTCGTTGTCGTACTCGGCGGCAAGGTCGCGCAGCCGCTTCAACCGCTCCCGCCGGCTGATGCTCCACGGCCCGACGCGCAGGCTGGCGTAGAGGATCCCGCCCAGCACGATGGGGAAGAAGTACTGCACGAACCGGTAGGTCGCGGTACCCAGCACGGCCTGCGAGCGGGCCATGCCGAACCCGACGAGCGCCAGGGGGATGCCGCCGTCGATGATGCCGAGGCCACCGGGGAACACCGGGATCACCGCCAGGATGTTGACCAGGCCGAAGGCGATGACGACGGCGTCGACGTCCGGCGCCGGACCGAAGGCGGTCAGCAGCACCCACAGGGCGGCGATGTCGAACAGCCAGTTGGCCACCGCCCAGATGCCGACGCGCATCAGCAGCTGGCGGTCGGTGGCCAGGTCCTCCATCCGTCCGGCGATCTGGCGCACCCCGGCCGCGGCGCGGTCCTCGCTGAGCTTCAGCTTGCGGGCGATCCAGCGGATGATCCGCTCGGCGCGGCCCCTGCCCTCGGTCAGGCTGAAGACCACGGCGCCGGCCACCAGCATGAGGATGATCCCGGCCACGGCGCCCGTGGCGTACCCGGGGTTGACACCGCGGATCGGGATCGAGATCAGCAGGGCCAACCAGAAGATCAGGTTGAGCACCACGGCCGACGCCAGTCCGGCGGTCGCCAGGGCGAAGCCGGCTGCCGGGCCATCCACGCCGGACAGCGTCATCAACCGGTACCCGAGCGCCGAGCCGGCCGCGCTCCCGCCGGGCACGATGCTGGACAGCGCCTTGGTGCTCATCTGGATGCGGAACAGGCGGGCCTTGGACACCCCGGACGCGGCCTCGCCGAGCGCGGCGCGGGTGAGCAGGGTGTAGCAGTACAGCGCGGTCATCTCCAGGGCGAAGCCGAGGATCAGCAGGTACGGGCTGACGTTGCTCAGCTCGTTCCACGACTTGCGCACGCCAGGAATGGCGACGGTCAGGATGAAGTACAGGACCGTGGCGCCGGCCAGCAGCTTCATCGACAGCCGCAGCCCCTTGAAGCGGCGCGGCCGCGGCGGACCACCGGTGTCATCGACCGACACCTGGGGCAGCTCGCCCGTCTGCAGTGCCTCGGGGACCTCGGTCACTCGGACGACCTTAGGCCAGCCTCCGCGGCCGGCGACGGCTCGACCGGCCGCGCCGGCCGGACCTGCTCGACCAGCGCCAGCAGCTGGGCGCGGAGCAGATCGATGCGCTCGGCCGGGGTCTTGCCGAGGTGGACCACCACGAGCTGGCGATCCGGCACGACCAGCAGGTGCTGGCCCTCGTACCCGCAGGCGGCCAGGGCCCCGGGGAGGGAGGGGAACATCCACCAGTGACGCCCGTAGTGCAGCCCGTTGTCCGGATCGACGGCCACGAAGCGGCGGGCGTGGTCGGCCCAGCCGGCCGGCAGGATCCGCGTCCCCCGGATCATCCCGTCGTGGCGGTACAGCTCGCCGAAGCGGGCGAAGTCCCGGGCGGTGGCGTGGACGTAGCTCGATCCGACGAAGGTCCCGGCGTCATCGAATCCGGCGGTGGCGTGGGTCATGCCGACCGGGCCGAACAGGCGCTCGGCCAGGAAGGTCTCCATGCCGGGCCGTCCGCCACCGACCAGGTCGCCGCAGATCCGCGCCACGATGTTGGTGGACCCGCTCGAGTAGTTCCACCACGATCCCGGCGGGTGCTCCAGCGGTTGACCGGCGGCGTAGGCGGCCATGTCGGCGGCGCCGTGGCCGAACAGCATCGCCAGACAGTTGCTGACCTCGGGATCCACGTAGTCCTCGACGAAGTGCAGCCCGCTGCGCATCTCCAGCAGGTCGAGCACGGTGATCTGCTCCTTGAGCGTCCCGGCCCATCCGGCCACGGGAGCGGGTCGATCGAGATCCAGCCGGCCGTCGGCCACGAGCAGGCCGACCAGCGCGTGCGTCAGGCTCTTGGCCATGCTCCACGAGATCAACGGGGTCTCGGCGGTGACCGGCCGGCCGGGCCCGAACACCGTGTCCGGCTGGTGGCCGTAGCGCTCGTGGATCACCTCGCCGTCCACTAGCACGACCAACGCCAGGCTCGTGCCGTGCGGGGCGTCGGGGGCGAACAGTGCCTCGCCGATGTCCTCGATCCCCACGGCGACGACCGTACCAGCGCCGATCGAGGCCCTCGCCGGACCCGGCGGCTCAGCCGTCGGCCCGGCGGATCTCCCCGGTGTTCGACGGGTCGAGGTCGATCCACTTGTGGCCGACGTCCGGAGCCGGCCCGGTGGCCAGGGCGATGGCCTCGTCGACCGTGGCGGCACGCTGCAGCAGCATGCGGTGCGACGGGCGGACGAACCCGCTGACGACCGCGCTCTCGACCCACTCGTGCAGCGCCGCCCAGTAGCCGTCAACGTCCAGCAGGACCACCGGCTTGGTCACGATGCCCAGCTGGTTCCAGGTCAGGATCTCGGCCAGCTCGTCCAGGGTCCCCAGCCCGCCGGGCAGCACGACGAACCCGTCGGAGAGCTCGGTCATCCGCGCCTTGCGGGCGTGCATCGAGTTGACCACCTCCAGCTCGGTCAGGCCGCCGTGGGCCACCTCGGCGCGCAGCAGCTGCTCGGTGATCACCCCGATCACCCGGCCGCCCTCGGCCAGCGCGGCGTTGGCACCCTCGCCCATCAGCCCGACGCTGCCACCGCCGTACACGAGGGTGATGCCGCGCTGGGCCACCGCCGCACCGAAGGCCCGGGCGGCCTCGGTGTAGACGTCCGACGACCCGGCGTTGGAGCCGCAGAACAGGCACAGCCTGGTCGGCCGGGGGTCCGTGCCGGTGACGTCGGGTCGGCTCACCGGTCCAGCCTGGCACACCACACCCCCGGGGGCGAACGGTCAATTCCCCGCCGAACCCGCCGGTAACTAACGTTTCGCTCATGACCTCCCCCGATCTGCGCGCCGCGGCGCACGTCACCGAGCTGGCCGGTGGCGTCGTCCAGACCGCGCTGGCCCACCTCGCCGCGACCGGCGGCGCCGACGCCCAACAGGCTGTCGCCTACGACCTGGCCCATGCCGCGGCGCAGGTCGAGACCGCCCGGGCGATGCTCGACTACGGCACCAAGGGCGACCTCGAGGGCGCCCTGACCTGCGCTTTCGTGGCCGACATGATCCACGACCTGATCACCCGGATCGCCGGTCGGGAGCGGCTGTGGGGGGTCGAGCCGGCGCCGTTGCGTGACGCCCACCCGTTCCTCGAGACCTACCGCGACCCGGACTACGTGGCCGCCCTGGCGGCGACGCCCGGTCCGCGGCACCTCGACGGTGACTTCGAGATGGTCCAGGACACCTTCCGGGCCTTCGCCGACAAGGAGATCGCGCCGCGCGCCGAGCACGTCCACCGAACGAACGCCGACGTCCCCGAGGAGATCATCGCCGGCCTGGCCGAGATGGGCGCCTTCGGGCTCAGCGTGCCGGCCGAGTACGGCGGGTTCAGCGAGGGTGGAGCGGGCGAGTACCTCGGCATGGTCGTGGCCACCGAGGAGCTCAGCCGGGGCTCGCTGGGCATCGGCGGCTCGCTGATCACCCGACCGGAGATCCTCACCCGGGCACTGGTGCGCGGCGGGACCGAGGCGCAGAAGCAGACCTGGTTGCCGAAGCTGGCCACCGCCGAGGTGATGGCCGCCGTGGCGGTGACCGAGCCGGACTACGGCAGCGACGTCGCCGGCGTCAAGGTCACGGCCGCCCCGGCCACGGGTCCGGACGGCGCCGACGGATACGTGATCAACGGGGTCAAGACCTGGTGCACCTTCGCCGCCCGCGCCGACGTGCTGATGCTGCTGGCCCGGACCACGCCCGGCAGCACCGACCACCGCGGCCTGAGCGTGTTCATCGTTCCCAAGCCGCGCGGCGAGGGCCACGGTTTCCGCTTCGTCCAGGAGGGAACCGGCGCGACGATGGAGGGCCGGGCGATCGACACGATCGGCTACCGCGGCATGCACAGCTACGAGGTCGCCCTGGACAACTGGTGGGTCCCCGCCGACCACCTCGTCGGCGAGACCGACGGCGCCGGCAAGGGCTTCTACTTCCAGATGCAGGGCTTCGAGAACGGCCGGCTGCAGACCGCGGCGCGTGCCGTCGGGGTGATGCAGGCGGCCTACGAGGCGGCGCTCGACTACGCCCGGAACCGCAAGGTCTTCGGCCAGAACATCGTCGAGTACCAGCTCACCCAGGTCAAGCTGGGACGGATGGCCGTCCTGATCCAGGCCGGGCGGCAGTTCGCCTACCGGGTCGCCGCGCTGATGGCCGACGGGCAGGGCATGGCCGAGGCCAGCATGGTGAAGGCCTACGTGTGCAAGGCCGCCGAGTGGGTGACCCGCGAAGCCCTGCAGATCCACGGCGGCATGGGCTACGCCGAGGAGTTCGCCGTGTCCCGGCTGTTCGTCGATGCCCGGGTGCTGAGCATCTTCGAGGGCGCCGACGAGACCCTGTGCCTGAAGGTCATCACCCGCCGGCTGCTCGACCGCCTGGCGGCCTGACCGTCCGCCGCCATCCCCACTCGGCAGTCCGACCTCAGAAGTCCAAGAAGGAGTGATCCGGCGCCACCACCGGGAACCCGCCCAGGCGCCACTCGCCCATCCCTCCCACCAGATCGGCCACGTCGGTCCAGCCGAGGCGCCGGAGGTGGGCGGCTGCCAGCGACGAGCTGTAGCCCCGATTACACACGACCACCAGCGGCTGATCGGGGAAGCGCATGCCGGGGGCCGTGAAGCCGTTGGCCGGATCCATCCGCCACTCGACCACCGTGCGCGGCAGGTGCAGCGAACCCTCGATGGTGCCGAAGCGCTGCCGGTCGACGTGGCTGCGGATGTCGATCACCGTGGGCGGCCCGGCGGTGCGGCGGGCGGCGTCGAGTTCGGCCGGGGTCACCCGGCGGATGGTGGAGCGAGCCTCGGCGACTAGGTCGTGGACGGTGAACCGACGCGTCCGGCGGTGGACGCAGACCGCGTAGTCGCCGCCGGCGAACGGCTGGCGGTCCCAGGTCGACCAGCGCGCTTCGGCGGTCAGGTCACAGTCGGCGCACAGGGCCTCGTACTCCCCCAGGCTCGGACCGCTGTCGGCGTCGAGGGTGAACCCGGCCACCAACACCCCGCCGGGCAACAGGTGCTGGGTCATGTTGTGCAGGATCGCCCGGCGATCGACCGGGCGGCAGAACACCATCACGTTGCCCGGCATGGCCACCACGTCGAAGCGCCGGTCGAGCTGGACGGTGGCCAGGTCGTGGTGCACCCAGGTGACCCCCGGTGCCCGCCGGCGGGCCCGGGCCAGCAGGTCGTCGTCGAGGTCGACGCCCACCACGTCGATCCCGCGGGCATCCAGCTCGATGGCCAGGCGGCCCATCCCGCAGCCGGCGTCGAGCACCGCCGACGGGACGTACGACGCCACCAGGTCGGCCTCGCCGTGGACGTCCTCGCCGGCCTCGGCGAGGCGATCCCAGCGGGCCTCGTACTCGTCGAGGTCGACCCGGCGGCGCCAGGTGCGCCAGGCCGGCGACACCGCTTCCTCGTGCACACCGAACGACATCGCCGCGAGCGTACGGCCCCGCACTGGTGAACCGATCGGCGCGATCCGACGTATCAACCCACCGAGAACCCACTCTGTGGGTTGGTGAGCGCAACGGACTTCCCCTCCCGGGCGCCCACCTCGCTCCAGGGTGTCCGGTGCAACGGGCAAGCACCGGACACCCTGTAGAGCCGGCGTCGTTGGCTCCCCGCCCGACCCACTGGGTACCGTGGGCTCGTGCGCAGTCCCCGTGATTTCTTCAAACCGCTGGCGGTCGGGGCGCCCGAGCCGGTGCGCGAGATCCCCGTGCGCCCCAGCCGGGTGATCCACTTCTTCCCGCCGCACAACGACAAGCTCGTCGCCAAGCTGCCGGAACTGGCGCCCACCGTCGACATCCTCCTCGGCAACCTGGAGGACGCCATCCCGATGGCCGACAAGGAGGCCGCCCGTGCCGGGTTGGTCCGGGTCGGCCGGACCGTCGACTTCGGCACCACCCAGTTCTGGACCCGGGTCAACAGCCTCGACTCGCCGTGGGTCCTCGACGACCTGACCACGCTGGTCACCGAGATCGGCGACCAGCTCGACGTGATCATGGTGCCGAAGGTCGAAGGACCGGAGGACATCCACTACGTCGACCGCCTGCTGGCCCAACTCGAGGCTCGCGCCGGGTTGACCCGGCCGCTGCTCGTCCACGCCATCCTCGAGACCGCTCGCGGCGTCGCCAACATCGAGGCCATCTGCGCGGCGTCGCCGCGCATGCAGGGCCTGTCGCTCGGCCCGGCCGACCTCGCCGCCAACCGGCGGATGAAGACGACGCGCGTCGGCGGCGGGCACCCCGACTACCTGGTGCGCGCCGATCCGTCGGCCGACGACCCGGCCGCGCCCCGCCCGACTTACCAGCAGGACCTGTGGCACTACACCCTGGCCCGGATGGTCGACGCCTGCGTGACCTACGGGCTGCTGCCGTTCTACGGGCCGTTCGGCGACATCAAGGACACCGTGGCCTGCGAAGACCAGTTCCGCAACGCCTACCTGCTCGGGTGCGTCGGGGCCTGGAGCCTGCACCCGGCACAGATCGAGATCGCCAAGCGGGTGTTCAGCCCCCGCCCGGCCGACGTCGCCCAGGCCCAGCGGGTGATCGAGGCCATGGGTGACGGAACCGGAGCGATCATGCTGGACGGGAAGATGGAGGACGACGCCTCCGTGAAGCAGTGCCACGTGGTGGTCAACCTGGCCCGCGAGCTGGCCGCCCGCGACCCCGAGCTGGCCACGGCCTACGGGTTCACGTCATGAGCGCCGCACCGATCGTGCCGCGCCGCTCCGTGCTGTACATGCCGGCCGCCAACGAGCGAGCGCTGGAGAAGGCCAAGACGCTGGCCGCCGACGCGATCATCTTCGACCTGGAAGACGCGGTTGCTCCGGACGCCAAGGAGGCTGCCCGGGTCAACGCCGTGGCCGCGGCATCGTCCGGCGAGTACGGACGGCGCCAGCTGACGATCCGCTGCAACGGGTTGGACACCGCCTGGGGGCTCGACGACCTGGCCGCCGCGGCTCGATCCGGTGCCAGCGCGGTGGTGATTCCCAAGGTGTCGGCGGTGACCACGCTCAACCAGGTCAGCGCGGCGCTCGACGAGTCCGGCGCCCCGTCCTCGATGCGCATCTGGCCGATGATCGAGACCCCGACGGCGGTGTTCGACGCCCGGGCCATCGCCGCCCACCCGCGGGTCGAGGTGCTGGTGATGGGCACCAACGACCTCGCTCGGGAGCTGTTCGCCCAGCTGGGCACCGCCGGCCGTCACCCGCTGGTGCCGCACCTGGCCACGGCCCTCGCCGCGGCGCGCGAGGCCGGCATCGCCATCCTCGACGGGGTCTACAACGACGTCAAGGACGCCGACGGCTTCCGCGCCGAGTGCGTGCAGGGCTTCGAGATGGGCTTCGACGGCAAGACGTTGATCCACCCCGGCCAGGTCGACATCGCCAACGAGGTCTGGGCGCCGTCGGCCGAACAGATCGACCACGCCCAGCGGGTGATCGAGGCCTTCCAGGCCGCCCTGGCCGACGGCAAGGGGGTGGCCACCGTCGACGGGCGGATGATCGAGAACCTGCACGTCGCCCAGGCCCAGCGCACCCTGGCCATCGCCCGCGCCATCGCCGCCACCGCCTGACGACTCCCCCTCACCCCCAATCCCCCAGAACTCCCACCCCCACGACCAACTTGTCGTGACAAGTTGGCGACGTCGCGTTCTTGTCACGACCAGTTCGCTGCGAGATTTGTACAGATACAAAGTGGGGTCTGTACCGCACATCGTGGAACGTTTACGCTGTCGCCATGACCGTGCTCGACACCCGTCCCGACGACGCCTACGCCAACGATCGCGCCCACGTCTTCCACTCGTGGAGCGTGCAGGGGGCGATCACCCCGGCCGTCATCACCAAGGCCGAAGGCAGTTGGTTCTGGACAGCGGACGGAACGAAGTATCTCGACTTCTCCAGCCAGCTGGTCAACATGAACATCGGCCACCAGCATCCCAAGCTGGTCGCCGCCATCCAGGAGTACGCCGCCAAGCTGTGCACCGTGGCGCCGAGCTTTGCCAACGACGCCCGCAGCGAGGCCGCCCGGCTGATCGTCGAAGCGGCCAACACCGACTGCACCCCCGCCCACTTCACCAAGGTCTTCTTCACCAACGGCGGGGCCGAGGCCACGGAGAACGCGGTGCGCATGGCCAGGCTGCACACCGGGCGGTTCAAGATCCTCAACCACTACCGCAGCTACCACGGCGCCACCAACGGTTCGATCACGCTCACCGGGGACCCGCGGCGGTGGCCCAGCGAGCCTGGCATGCCGGGCGTGGTCAAGTTCTGGGGCCCGTACCCGTACCGCAGCGCGTTCTACGCCGAGAACGAGGCCGAGGAGTGCCAGCGGGCGCTCGCGCACCTCGACAACGTGCTGATGGTGGAAGGCGCCCAGACGGTGGCGGCCATCATCGTCGAGACGGTCGTCGGCACCAACGGGATCCTCGTCCCGCCGGACGGATACCTGCAGGGCCTGCGCGACCGGTGCGACCGCCACGGCATCGTCCTGATCTTCGACGAGGTGATGGCCGGGTTCGGACGATGCGGCGAGTGGCTGGCCTACCAGCACTGGGGCGTGGCACCCGATCTGGTGTGCTTCGCCAAGGGCGTCAACTCCGGCTACCTACCCGTCGGTGGGGTGATCCTCAGCGACGCGGTGGCCGAGACCTTCCAGACCCGCCAGTACCCCGGCGGGCTGACCTACAGCGGTCATCCCCTAGCCTGCGCCAGCGCTGTGGCCAGCATCAACATCTTCCGTGAGGAGGGCATCGTCGAGCACGCCCGCACGCTGGGCACCGACGTCATCGCCCCCGGCCTGGAGAAGCTGATGGCCAATCACCCGTCGGTGGGCGACGTGCGTGGCCTCGGCGTGTTCTGGGCGATCGAGCTGGTCCGCAACCGGGCGACCCGTGAACCGTTGGTGCCGTACAACGCCACCGGCGCCGACGCCGCACCGATGAACGAGTTCGCCGCGGCGTGCAAGTCCAAGGGCCTGTGGCCGTTCACCCACTTCAACCGGACCCACGTCGTGCCGCCGTGCACCGCCAGCGTCGACGAGGTCGAGACCGGCCTGGCGATCCTCGACGAGGCCCTCACCGTCGCCGACGCCTACGTGACCGGTTGACCGGCATCGCGCTCACCGCCGCCAGTCGGAGCGAGCACAATGGGCGGCGTGAGTTGGCGACATCCGGGACGGCTTGGCGCGATCTTGTACGCCGTGGCCGCGGCGCTGTTCGGGACGGTCATCGGCTTCGTCAGCCGGTTGCAGGTCGCCCGCCAGCGCGGCCGGCGGCGCATCGCCCGGCAACTGCCCGCCGGTGGCATCATCGTCATCTCCAACCACACCAGCTACGCCGACGGCGTGCTGCTGGCCCTGGCGTGCCGGCGGATGGGCCGCTCCCTGCGGATGCTGGCCACCAGTGGGGTCTTCCGAGCGCCGCTGCTCGGGCGGCTGGTCCGCCGGCTGGGGTTCATCCCGGTCAAGCGCGGCACGGCCGAGGCGGCCGACGCGCTCGCCCCGGCCATCGAGGCCCTGCGCGCCGGCGAGGCCGTCGGCATGTTCCCCGAAGGTCGGTTGACCCGCGATGCGGCCATGTGGCCGGAGCGGGGCAAGACCGGCGTCGTCCGCCTGGCCCTGGCCAGCGGGGCACCCATCGTGCCGGTGGCCATGGAGGGCAGCCAGCGGGTGGTCCGCCGGCGCCTGATCCTCATCGCCCTGCTGGCCAACGTGGTCCGCCGGCCGAAGGTCAGCGTGCGCGTCGGCGAGGCGATCGACGTCCGCCGGCTGATGCACGTCGGCCAGCAGACCACGCCGACCAACGACGAGATCCGCCTGGCCACCGACGAGGTCATGGCCCGGCTGACGGCGCTCGTCTCGGAGTTGCGCGGCGAACCCGCCCCTCGCCCGACGGCCGAGCCAGCCACCCCGCTCCCCTCCCCCTGACGACCAATCCCCCTCCCATGGGCGCGGAAACGTGCACATCTGCAACTTCCCGCGCCCATGGGCTCGCGGGGCGTCAAGTAGGGGTCAGGTGGCGGGGTGCGGGCCGCCGGGTGCGTGTGGCCGGGTGCGGGTGGCCGGGTGCGGGTGGCCGGGTGCGGGTGGCGGGATGCGGCTGGGGGGTGCGGCTGGGGGGTGCGGGATGGCGGGGTGCGGGTGGAGTCGCAGGCGCCGAGGACTCGCCGGCTGCGGACTTGACCCACCCCGGCCCCATGGGCGCGGAAACGCCCACATCTGCAACTTCCCGCGCCCATGGGCTCGTGGGGGGTCAAGAAGGGGGGCGGGGGCGGGCGGTCGGGGCGGGTGTGGTCGCCAGCCGGTCGGGTGGGCCGGGACTCGCCCTGGCCCGGGGGTCAGTTGGCCGCGACGGTCCAGGTGCCGTTGCTGCGCAGCAGGGCGCCGAGGTCGCCCGGTCCCTTCTGCTGGAAGACCTGGGCCAGCTGGGCGCCGACCATCGTGCCGTAGTCGGGACGCTCGATCGAGCGGAAGATCCCGAACGGCGTCGACTCGTGGTCGCTGTGCGACAGGCGGGCCAGGGCCATGGCCAGACCGGGGTCCTCGCGGTGGGCGTCATGGACGAGGATGGCGTCCTCGCCGACGTCGGCCACGTTGACGATCCGCAACTGCCCGTCGGTCCCCATGACCACACCCTTGTGGCCGTCGGCGCCGAAGCGGATCGGTTGGCCGTGCTTGAGGTCGATCATCATCTCCTCGCGCACCTTGCGCCCGGTGACCTCCTCGAAGGCCGCGTCGTTGAACACGTTGCAGTTCTGGTAGATCTCGACGAACGAGGCGCCGCGATGGTCGTGGGCGGCGCGGAAGATCTCCATCATGTGCTTGCGGTCGAGGTCGTGGGTGCGGGCGACGAAGCTGGCCTCGGCGCCGAGGGCCACCGACAGCGGGTTGAACGGGTGATCGAGCGAGCCGAACGGCGTCGACTTGGTCACCTTGCCGGCCTCCGACGTGGGCGAGTACTGGCCCTTGGTCAAGCCGTAGATCCGGTTGTTGAACAGCAGGATGGTGAGGTTGACGTTGCGGCGCAGGGCGTGGATGAAGTGGTTGCCGCCGATCGACAGGGCGTCACCGTCGCCGGTGACCACCCACACGTCGAGGTCCGGGCGGGCCACGGCGACCCCGGTGGCGATGGCCGGCGCCCGGCCGTGGATCGAGTGCATGCCGTAGGTGTTCATGTAGTACGGGAACCGGCTGGAGCAGCCGATGCCGGAGATGAACACCGTGTTCTCCGGGGAGACGCCCACGTCCGGCATCAGTTGCTGGACGGCCTGGAGGATGCCGTAGTCCCCGCAACCGGGGCACCAGCGCACCTCCTGGTCGCTCATCCAGTCCTTCTTGGTGGTGAGGGCGACGGGCGTGTTCATGAGTGGTGCTCCCGGATCTTGGCGAGGAGTTCGTTGGCGCTGAACGGCAGGCCCTGGACCTTGCTGATCGACACGGCGTCGATCAGGTACTCGGCCCGAACGATGCGGCACAGCTGGCCCATGTTCAGCTCGGGCACCAGCACGGTCCGGAAGCGGCGGAGGACGTCGCCCAGGTCGGCGGGCAGCGGGTTGAGGTGCGTCAGATGGACCCAGGCGACCGGGCGACCCTCCCGGCCGGCCTGCTGGACGGCGGCGTCGATGGCCGCCCAGGTGGAGCCCCAGCCGAGGATGCAGAGGTCGGCGTCCTGATCGCCACGCACCTCGACGGGCGGGATGTCGGCCTGGATGGCCCGCACCTTGTCGGCACGCAGGTGGACCATCTTCTCGTGGTTGTCGGGCGCGTAGCTGATGTTGCCGGTGCCGTCCTGTTTCTCGATCCCGCCGATGCGGTGCATCAGGCCCGGGGTGCCCGGAATGGCCCACGGGCGGGCCAGCGTCTCCGGATCGCGCAGGTACGGCCAGTACTCCATCGTCCCGTCGGCGGCCTGGTGGTTGAACTCGGTCTGGAAGGGGACGGAGATGTCCGGCAGCGAGTCGAGGTCGGGCAGCTTCCACGGCTCGGCTCCGTTGGCGATGTAGCCGTCGGAGAGGAAGATCACCGGGGTGCGGTACTTGAGGGCGATGCGGGCGGCCTCGATGACCGCCTGGAAGCAGTCGGCGGGGCTGGACGCGGCCACGATGGGCAACGGCGCTTCGCCGTGGCGGCCGAACATGGCGATGTTCAGGTCGGCGGCCTCGGTCTTGGTGGGCAGACCGGTGGACGGGCCGCCGCGCTGGATGTCGACCACCAGCAGCGGCAGCTCCAGCGACACGGCCAGGCTGATGGTCTCGCTCTTCAGCGCCACGCCGGGGCCGCTGGTGGTGGTGACGCCGAGGTGCCCGGCGAACGCCGCGCCGAGCGCCATGCCCGCGGCGGCGATCTCGTCCTCGGCCTGCAGGGTGCGCACACCGAAGTGCTTGTGCTTGGACAGCTCGTGGAGGATGTCGCTGGCCGGGGTGATCGGATACGACCCGAGGAACACCGGCAGCTTGGCCAGCTGACCGGCAGCGACGATGCCCCACGCCAGGGCGACGTTGCCGCTGATGTTGGTGTACTCGCCGGGCGGCATGTGCGCCGGCGCCACCTGGTAGGGGTGCTCGAACAGCTCGGTGGTCTCGGCGAAGTTGTAGCCGGCGAGGAACGCCGCCCGGTTGGACTCCTTGACCAGATCCTTGAACCGCTTGTCGATCCACTCGAGGGTCGGGTCGGTGGGCCGCGAGTACAGCCACGAGATCAGCCCGAGGGCGAAGAAGTTCTTCGACCGTTCGGCGTCGCGCGGCTTGACGCCGAGGGGTTCGGCGGCGCCCTGGGTCAGCGAGGTCATCGGGATCTGCACCAGCCGGTACCCGTCCAGCGAGCCGTCCTCCAGGGGGTTGCTGGTGTACCCGGCCTTCTCCAGGTCGCGGGCCTCGAAGCTGTCGCTGTTGACGATGAGCAGGCCGTGCGGCTCCAGCCGGTTCAGGTCGGCCTTGAGCGCCGCGGCATTCATCGCCACCAGCACGCTGGGGGCGTCGCCCGGCGTGGTGATGTCGTGGTCGCTGATGTGCACCTGGAAGCTGGACACGCCGTTGACCGTGCCCGCTGGGGCGCGGATCTCGGCCGGGTAGTCTGGGAAGGTCATCAGGTCGTTGCCGAAGATGGCGCTGGCCGAGGTGAACCGGTCGCCGGTGAGCTGCATCCCGTCGCCGGAGTCACCGGCGAAGCGCACCACGACCCGGGAGATGGTCTCCGCTTCCCGCCTGGTGCGCTGGGTGACCGTGTCGGTCATCGTTGCTATCCCCTTTGTCGATGTGAACCGTCCACGCTGACAGTCCTGCGCTCCAACCTATCCCCGAGCCCCCGGCAAATCCCGGCCCGCCGCTCACCACCGGGGAGGCGTGGTCGCGCCGGGGGGAACCTCCGTGCCGGAGAGGTCGCGCCGGCGTTGCTCACCGCGCCGGTTCTTGGCGTCGACGTTGTGCTGGGCGACGTCGGGCGGCGGGGGCGGCGGGCGGCCGGGGATCGTGGTCGTGGTGGGCGCCGCGCCGGCACCCGCGGCCAGCTGGTCGAGCTTGGCGGCGAGGCGCGCCGCGGCCGCACCGAGGCGGGCGGCGGGCGAGCCGCCGGTGCAGGAGCCGCCGGCACTGGCTGCCCGGGCGGCTTGGTACAACCGGGTGGCCTCGGCCGGATTGGCCGCCGCCGTGGCCGCGTCGCCCTCGGCCTCGAGGGTGATCACGAGGTTGACGCGCACATCGCACCGCTCCGGCGCCAGTGCAAGGGCGTCGGCGAAGTCGCTGGCCGCACCGCGCACGTCGCCGGTGGCGAAGCGGGCGACCCCGCGGTCGTTGAACGCGATCCACCGATCGACGACGTTGACCGGGAGCAGCCGGCCGTAGCCGGATACGGCGGCGGCGGCGTTGCCGGCTCGGTAGTCGCGCCCGGCCGAGGCCGACCACCACATCATCGTCAACACCTTGACAGCGACGGCGGCGAGGACCACGGCGACCACCAAGGGCACGGGACGGGCCCGCCGGCGTTGGCGAGTCGCTGACGTGGGCCCGTTCATCGGCTGCGCCGCCCGGCGCGCGCCAACCGGGCTGCGTCGATCAAGCCGCCCACGGTGCCGCCGGCCAGCACCGCGCCGGCGACGAGGACCACGGCCATCAGCATCCAGCCGACGGGTCGGCCGGTGGTGCTGGTCCCCCGCCCGGCACGGACCTGCCGGTCGACCTGGCCGGCGACGGCGTCGAGCGAGCCCGGCGCGGTGCGCCAGACGGCGACCAGTCCGGCATCCGTGGCCATGCGCTGCACGGCCGTCTGGTCGGCGTGGGACACGGCCGGGCGGGCGGTGGCCGGATCGATGATCAGCGCGGTGCTGGGGGTCAGATCGCCGGACGGGTTGTCGTGCATCGGCGCGCCGGCGGCGGTGCCATATCCCAGGACCGCGCCGCCGTCGGTCAGCCCGCGCAGCGAGCGGTACGGCGTGCCCACTGCAGCGGCGGTCTGCTCGCCGTCGGTGAACACGAACAGCACGAGTCGGCGGTGACCGGGCGCGGCACCGGCTCGGGCGGTGGCGTTGCGGATCGCGAGCACCGGCAGGTCCAGGCGGCTGCCGCGAGCGAAGCGGGTCGGCTCTTGCTCGAGCACATCGAGCAGGGCTGCGACCGCGCCGGCGTCGCGGGTGAACGGAACGGCCTGGGTGGCCACCGAATCGAAGGTGATCACCCCGAAGCGGGCCCCGGCGTACCGGCCGACGAGGTCGGCGATGTCGGCACGCACGCCATCGAGGCGCGGTCGGCCGCCGGCGTAGTCGAGCGCCCCCATGCTGCCCGTGGTGTCGACCACGAACAGCACGTCGGTGTCGGTGGTCAGCCGAGCCACGGTCGTGTGACCGACCTGCGGATCCGCCGCCGCGGCGGCGAGTGCCAGGCCGCCGGCGATCCACCACCGGCGGGCGGGCGCCGACGAGCCGCGGCGCTGCCATCCGACGGCCAGGGCGGCGAGGGCCACGACGAACGCGCCGAGCACCCACCAGCCGATCACCGGGTGGAGGCTCATCGCCGGACCACCAGGGCGGCCAGTCCGGCCAGCAGCCAGGCGACCCCGGCGAGGATCAGCCATGGTCGCGGCGCGTCGTGCCGGGCCAGCTGGGCCGGCTGGCGGGTGGGCGTGCCGTGGTCGGCCAGGATCTGGCGGGCCAGGCCGGGCGAGGCTCCGGCTTGGCCGACCGGGTAGTAGGACCCGCCTGCGTTGCCGGCCGCGGCGCGCAGTTGGGCGAGTGGCGCCGTCGTGGTTCCGGTGTCGGGTGCCACGGCGAACAGGCGGACGTGCAGGGCGGTCAGCTGCGCGGTGGCGGCCGCCAGGCTGAACTGCGGTTTGCCGGCCACCTGGTTGTCGGTGGCCAGCACGATCGAGCGGGCACGGCGGGCATCGCGCCGATCGAACCGTTCGAGGCACGAGACCAGCCCGTCGCCCACCAGCGAGGTCCCGTCGGCCCCGCTGTAGGTGCCCTTGAACAGCGCCAGGTCGCGGCGGCGGAAGGCGTCGGCGGTTGCCCGCAGCTGATCGGCGACGAAGCCGGCGTCGTCGGTCAGTGGGAACACCGTGATCGCCGAGTTGTCCCAGATGGTCAGGGCGATCCGGGTGCCGTCGAGCTGACCGGCGAGCTCGGCGAACTGCTCGAGCAGCTGGCCGTCGAGGCGGGTCATCGACCCGGACACGTCGAGGCACAGGACGACATCGCGCGCCGCGGTCGAGCCGACCACGACGCGGGCCGACACCGGGCGCATGGCGAGCAGCGTGGCGCCCGCCAACCCGACCAGCACCGCCACCAGCTCGACCACCACCCAGCTCGTGTACCGCCGGTGCGCCCGCCGCAGCGCGGTGCTCTGCCAGGCCAGGTCGAGGTTGGCGACCACCCGCCCGGCCGCGGCGCTGCGCCAGCGGTGGTGACGCAGCGCCGCCACCACCACCCCGGCAACCACCGCGATGGCCAGCATGCCGGCCGCCGGCCAGCGGACCTCGACGGCCACGAGCGCGTCGAGGGCGACGATCATGCCTGCCATCCGGCGACCAGGGTCCGGGCCGCGGCGACGGCATCGGCACCTCCGGGGCGATGATCGGTGCGCTCGGCGAACTGCGGGTCCCAGCAGCGGGCGACGATCTCGGCGGCGCGGTCCTGCCCGTGCCCGCGCAGGTCGCCGGGCGTCATCGCCAGGGCGTCGATGCCGGTGCTCTCGGCGACGAACGCCCGCACCACCGCGCTGAGCCGGTGGTGCAGATCGTGCTCGCTCACCCGGCGCACCCGGCACTCCTCGTCCAGTTCGTCGAGGGCGGCGAGGCAGGTCCGCCGGGCGGCCTCGACCTCGGCGCGGCCGCGCCCCGCGGCGTCGACCGGGCGCGGGCGTCTCCAGGCGGCGAGGGCGGCGACCACCGCGCCCCCCATGGCGAGGACGCCGACCAGCCACCACCACCCGGGGTAGCCGACCGGCGGGTAGGGCTGTTCAGCTGCCCACATGCCGGTGTGCCGCCAGCAGTTCGGCGAGGCCGGCGGCTACGCCGTCGACGCCGCGCACCGTGGTGCTGGCGACCCGCAGCGGGGCCAGCTCGGCGCGCCGCGCCCGATGGCGATCGACGGCCAGGTGGCGGAGCTGGTCGGCGAGATCGGCGCGGTGGCGGAGGTAGGCGGGCAGCTCGCCGGCGGGACGCACCGAACCGACCTGCGTGCCACCGGCCAGATCGGTGATCACAACGTCACCGATGGTGCACACCAGGACCTCGTGGCGGATCCGCAGGGAGCGCAGCAGGGCCACCGTGGTGGTGGTCAGCGGAGCTTCGTCGGTGACCACCACGACCGTCGCCCGGCGGCGCAGGCGCCTGGCCGCGGCGGTCAGCAACCCGGGCAGATCGGCCGGCGGCCCGCCGCGCTCGATGGCCCGGTGGACGGTGCGCAGCACCCGTTCGAGGTGGGCGTCGCCGGTGCCCGGGGGCAGGTGCTGGAACCGCCCGGCGCCATGCCGCGGCCCGCCGGCAACCGGACCGGCGATCAGACCGACCCGGTCGCCGTGGCCGGTGGCCAGCTGACCGATCTCCCCGGCGACGTGCACGGCCACCTCGGCCTTCGACGACTCGGCGTCGGACAACCCGGCCATCGCCCGCCCCGTGTCGATCACCAGGACGACGTCGTGCTGACGAGTGGCCTCGTGGCGGCGGACCAGGACGTGCTGGCCGCGCGCCGAAGCCTTCCAGTCGATGTCACGCACGTCGTCACCCGGCACGTACTCGCGCAGGTCGTCGATCTCCACGCTGCGCGCCCGATGGATCGACCGGTAGTGCCCCTCGATCAGCCCGGTGACCCGGCGGTGGACGTGCAGTGCCCGGCGGACACGCACTCGGGTCAGCAGCGCCACCGGAGCGGGACCGCCAGGTGCACGGCTCATGGCGTGGGCACCCGGGCGACGACGGCCTCGATCACCGCCTCGGGGCGGACGTCGTCGGCCAGGGCGTGGAAGCCGAGACGGATCCGATGGCGCATGACCGACGTGGCCAGGGCGCGCACGTCGTCCGGCGTGACGTGACCACGACCGGACATCAGCGCGTGGGCTCGGGCGACCTGCTGGAGGGCGATGGCGCCCCGGGGGCTGACACCCACCTCGACCAGGCCGGCCAGGCCGGCCGGCAGGGCCCCGGTGGACGGGCGGGTTGCCTGGGCCAGGTCGACGGCGTACCGGCGGATCGAGTCGTCGACATGGATCCGGGCACAGAGGTCGATCAGCCCGCCGAGCTGGTGCAGGTCGAGACGCGGTCGGGGCAGGCTCGGACGGGCGCCGATCACACCGGTGTCGATCCGTTGCAGGATGGCCACCTCCTCCACCGCGCTGGGGTAGGCGACGATCTCCTGGACCAGGAAGCGATCCATCTGCGACTGGGCCAGCGGGTAGGTGCCTTCCTCCTCGATCGGGTTCTGGGTGGCCATGACCATGAACGGCTCGGGAAGCAGATGGATCTCGCCGGCGATCGAGGTCTGCCGCTCCTGCATCGCTTCCAACATGGCGCTCTGGGTCTTGGCACTGGACCGGTTGATCTCGTCGAGCAGCACGA
The DNA here is from genome assembly GCA_029782355.1 of Actinomycetes bacterium. Classification (GTDB taxonomy): domain Bacteria; phylum Actinomycetota; class Acidimicrobiia; order Acidimicrobiales; family Ilumatobacteraceae; genus JAKOUY01. The sequence goes on along the minus strand of JAKOUY010000016.1, from coordinate 798,677 downwards.
AGTTGGCGTGCACCGGGCCCAGCCGGGTGGAGAACGTGGTCGTCACCGGGTCGTAGACCTGCGTCCCGACGATGTCGCTCGGCAGCAGGTCGGGTGTGCACTGGATGCGGGCGAAGGAGCCGTCGACCAGATGGGCGAGGGTCGAGGCGGCGGTCGTCTTGGCCAAGCCCGGCACGCTCTCCAGGAGCACGTGACCGCCGGCCAGGAGCGCGGCCACCAAGGCGGTGCGCATGGCCGGTTGCCCGACGACGACCTCGGCGAACCCGTCGAGCAGGTCCCCGATCTGCGCGCCGGCCTCGGCCAGCTCGTCGTCGCCGATCGGCCGGTGGACCGCGGTCGGCCCAACCGAGTGTGGTGCGTGTCCCATCGCGACTCCTCCGGTGGCAACGCTACGACACCGGCGGGTCGCGGTCGATCCGCCCCGGCCGGCTGCGGACGAACACCGCCGTGGCCTCGGCGGCCACCGCACCGCCCACCAGGAGCTCGCCGGTCGCCGTGGAGGTGCGCCCCGCCGCCGTGGTGCAGCGGGCGCGCAGATCGAGCGGTGCGCCCAGCGGCACGGCGGCTCGAAACCGGACGTCGAGCGCCACGGTCAGGCCGCTGGCTCCGGCAGCGGTCACCGCCACCCCGAGGACCTCGTCGAGCAGGGCGGCGACGACGCCACCGTGGGCCCGGCCGGGGCTCCCACCGGCCGACGCGCCGAGCACGCAGGTGGCGGTGACCTCGACCGGCGTGACGGCCCCGCCCGGAGGTGGGTCGTACGGGGCGAACTCGATGGGCGCGGCGCGCGGGTTCAGCCGCCCGGACCCGGCCTGGGAGAGGTTCTCCAGCCGTCCACCCGGGTGGCGGACCAGGCGTGGCAGATCGAGGACCTCGGCCTCGAGCCGCTCGGCCAGGGCGCGCACGGCGCCGGCCACCTCGGCGCAGGCCTCGTCGTCGGCGGCCGTCGCCACCGTGGCGTCCACCAGGCGGCGCACGGCCGCCACCAGATCGGTCTGCGGGTCCCGCACCGACGCCGCCGGCGGCAGCGCCTCGCCCAGCAGTGCGGCAAGCTCGACCGCGCTGGGTGGGCCGCCCCGATCCGTGCTCATGGCGCTCCGCCGCCGACGAAGCGGTCCAGATAGCGACCCAGGCGGCGGCGCTCCTGGTCGGGGGCGATGCCGTAGTCGGCCAGCGCATAGCGGTGCGTCCCGGGCGCGGCCTGCGTCTGCGAACGGATGGCCGCGGCCTGCGCGCCGGCCACCCCTGGTGGCAGGTCCCACCCGAGTCGGTCGTAGATCGCGCCGAGCGCGGTCAACGGGTCGGCGAGGAAGTCGTCGTGACGGGTGTGCGTGGTGCGAGCCGGGTCGAGCAGCGCCGGACGGCCCGCGGTCCCGTCGACCGAGTCGACCAGGCCGTCGAGCGAGACGCCGTACAGCTCGGCGTGATATCGACCGATGCCCTCGGCGTCGACGTGGTCGCTGTGCACCGAGCGCATCGTGGCCACCAGGCTGGAGACCGACCCGAGCACCGCCAGCGGATCGCGGTGGGTGAACGAGACCCGGGCATCGGGATAGACGTCGAGCAGCGTGGCCAACGAGTGCAGGTGGACCGGGGACTTCAACACCCACCGGGCGGTCGGGCGACGCCGTTGCAGGACCTGCAGCACCCGGCGGTGCATCTCGTACGCCGGGCGCATGTCGCACCGCTGCAACCAGGACACGTAGCTGGGCACGTCGTACCGGGCGATGAACTCCTCGGAGCGGAAGGCCAGCGACATGGCCGAGAGGCACTCCTTCGGCATCTCCCCCGAGTAGTCGTGGATGTCGCCGAGGCCGGGTGCCACCACCTGCGGGGTGCGCAACTCGACGTCGGCGAGGCGGATGCGGGTGGCGATCTGGTCGGGATCGGCGGGGTCGGGCGGCGGGGCCGGGTGGAGCAGCTCCCAGCCACGCGGCACCCGGTTGCGCGGGTCGGCGGCCAGCACGGCGTGGAGGACCGTGGTGCCCGAGCGCGGCGCACCCGTGACGAACCACGGGGCGTCGATCGGCTCGTCGCCCACACCCGGATCGCCGGCCACGTACCGCTCCACGGCGACCCGCTGGGCGATCAGCCGGCCGAGGAACCGATGGGTGATCCACCGCCCGAGGACGGTCAGGCGGGCCTCGCCCTCCAGGGCACCGACCAGCACCGCCAGCGGCTCGATGCTCTCCTCCCCCACCCAGCCGAGCACCGCTGCCGGCTCGACCCCCATCGACGCGGCCACCTGCCCGGCGAGGCCGTCGACGGTGAAGGGCGCGGCGGCAGCTTCGCTGATCGGCCAGATCTCGCCACGGTTGACCCGCTCGACCCACGCCGGGCGGTCCGTCACGTGCGGAACCGCCAGGCGAGGTGGGAGCGCCGTGCCGCCAGGGTGGCCCGGCGCTGCTCGGCAGTGACCCTGGGGGACCCAGGCAGCTCGGCGGCGAGGTCGTCCACGGCGACGACCCGGCTCGAGTACTGCGGATCGGCTGCCGCCCAGAACCAGCGCAGCGTCGCCAACCCGGTGCGCCGCCCGCCGGCGTCCAGCCAGTTGGCCACCCCCGGATCACGGTGGGCGATCACCCAGCGGACCGTGCCGTCGGCATCGACCGCCGTCTGGCGATGGTTGAGCGACGACTGCCGCTCGGTGGGGTCGATCAGGTGGTACCAGCCCAGCTCGTAGAGCTGGAGGCTCCAGTAGCGGGCGTCGGGCACGGTGCTCTCCACCACCAGGGCCTGGTCCTCGGCGAGGTCCCAGAAGCAGAAGGCGTAGCGGGCCTCGGCCAGGCCCTTGGTCACGCGCATCGGTGGGGCGATGGTGTTGTCGGTGCCAGCGGCACGGTGGTCGAGCAGGTACCGATTCCAGTTGCGCAGCGAGTGCTCCACCGCGCTGGTCGCGTCATCCAGCCGGGCGGCGACCTCGGCGTCGTCGGGTGGCGGCAGTGGCCCGGCCACGTCGTCGTCGAGGCACTCGATGGTCAGGACTGCCGGCTCGGCGGCCTGCCAGTCGGCGTAGTACTCGCGGATGCTGGCCATCACCGCGCCGCCGGGCAACGGCACCCACCGCCGGCCGGCGGGCGGACCGCCGAGCACCAGGTCGATCTCGTCTCCGGGACCGATGCCCAGGTCGGAGGCGGTCACCTGGTGCAGTGTGCCCCACACCGGCTGGTGCATGAACCCGGCGCGCAGCGCCAGCACGAACTCCTCGCACCGGTGCATCCGTCCGTGGACGCGGTAGCGCCGGGCCGGGTCGACCCGGGCATGGCGGTAGACGTTGTCGGCGTTGGGGCCGCCCCACGGGGTCACCAGGTCGTTCTGGCGGTGGAAGGCCGGACGCCGCGCATCGCCGTGCAGCACCGACCAGCCCAACCAGCAGACCACCTGCTCGGCGAGATGCGTGACCCCGGCCGATCGCTGGCCGGGGGCGTTCGGGAACGAGTCGTCACCGAGTTCGGCACCGAGCCGAGCGAACCGGGCGCAGAGCTCGGGCCATGCCGCGGCGGCATCGGTCTGCCCCATCGCCGAAGTCTGGCATGACGCACCAGGGGCGGGGCCGCTCGTGCGGCCCCGCCCCTGGCGGCAGTGATCGGCTGGGATCAGCCGTCGGTCAGGCGCCGCCCTCCTGCAGCTCGACGGTGGCCGGCGTGAACCCGGCGCCGTCGACGTCGACGCCCGCGGCCTTGGCCTGCTTGAGCGCCTCGGTGACGATGTCGTTGGTGTACGACTCGGCGTCCGGAGCCTTGGTCAGCACGGTCTTGCCGTCGAGGTTCTTGGTCCCCGTGGCGGTGGCCACAGTGCGGTCCCAGGCCTCCTGCTCGATGGTGCCGACGCCGCCGGTGGCGGCCGGCCAGATCAGCTTGTTGATCTCGTTCATCATCCACAGCTCATGACCCTTGCCCCAGGTCGAGCCCGCGGCCGACACGATGTCGCGGCACTTCTCCGGGTTGTCCCGGCAGAACGCCCACCCCTGGATGCTGGCCTTGACGAAGGCGATGGCCTCGCCGCAGTACGCCGGGTCGGACAGCTTGGCCTGGTCGGCCCAGATGGCGTCCTGCAACATGCCGACGCCCTCGGACTCGTAGGACACGACGTTGAGCTCGTCCGGGGTGTAGAGCTTGCCGGTGGCCGGGTTCTTGGCCTCCAGCACCTGGGCGTACTCGTTGTAGGTCATCGCCTCGGCGGCATCGATCTCACCGCTGAGCAAGCCGTTCATGTCGAACTGCTGGCCGATCAGCTGGACGTCCTTGGCGGGATCGAGCCCGTCCTTCGACAGGGCGGCGAAGATCTCGTACTCGTTGCCGAAGCCCCAGTTGCCGATCTTCTTGCCCTTGAAGTCCTTCGAGGAGGTGATGTTCTTGTCCTTGAAGCTGACCTGCAGCGTGCCGGAGCGCCGGAAGATCTGGGCGATGTCGGTCACCTTGGCCCCGGCCTCGCGCTCGGCGAGGGCCTTGGGCACCCAGCTGATGGCGAAGTCGACGGCTCCGCTGGCGAGGACTTGCTGGGGCTTGGTGTCGGCGCCGGCCTCGATGATCTGCACGTCGAGCCCGGCGTCCTTGTAGAAGCCCTGGTCGACCGCGGCGTAGTAGCCGGCGAACTGCGACTGTGCCTTCCACTGCAGCTGCAGCTTGACCTTGGCGCCGCTGGGCGCGGTGCACTTGCTGACGTCGACCTTCAGCCCGCCCGCGGCCGGCGTCCCCATGGCACCCATGGTGCCCGCCGCCGGCGTGGTCGGCGGTGTGGTGGCCGAGGCGGTCCCGAATGCGGCGACTGCAAGCAGCCCGCTCAGTCCCGCGACGCTGAGCGTCTTGACCGCTCGTGTACGCATGTGTTGCTCCCCTTTGATGGTGGTGGTGTGGTTCACCTGGACTCACGGCGCCGTTGCCACGGCACGGCGACGTACTCCAGGAGACTAGACCCGAGATAGAACAGCAGCCCGACGATCGACCCGCCCAACACGTAGGCGAAGCCGAGGGCCTTGTTCGACCCGGAGAGGGTGCTGGCGATCTTGGTCCCGAGCCCGTTCTGCGGGCCGCCGAAGTACTCCGAAACCAGCGAGATGATCAGCGCCAGCGGGGCCGCCGTGCGAACACCGGTGAAGAAGTACGAGAGCGCATTCGGCAGGCGGACCTTGGTGAGCACCTGGCGGGGCGACGCGGCGTAGCTGCGCATCAGCTCGAGGTGCGTCGGATTGTTCTGCCGGAGACCCTTGGAGACCTGGACGAAGACCACGAAGAACACGGCGATGGTGGTCATGATCCGCCGGGCCACCTGGCTGTCCAGCGCATACATGTTGTTCAGGACCCCGACGATGACCACCGCCGGGATGGCTGCCACCGTGACGGCGAGCGGATTGACCACCTCGCTGACCAGGGCGAAGCGGTTGGTGACGACGGCGACGGCGAATCCGAGCAGCGAGCCGATCAGCAGGCCGATCAACGCATTCGTGCCGGTGACCACCGAGGCGGCCCGCACCAGACCGAAGTCGCTGGTGAACGACTGCCAGATCTTGCTCGGCGCGGGGATGACGAAGGGCTGGATGTCTCGGACCGTGACCCAGGCCTGCCAGGCGGCCACGAATGCCACGCCCAGCGCCACCGGCGGCAACGCCAGACCCACCTGGCGGCGGACGCGAGCCACGCCACCCGGCGCGGCGTCCGGGGTGCTCACCGGTCCTCGATCCCCCGCGCCTGAGCGCCGAGCTCGGCGCCGCGCAGTGCCTCGCGGACGTCGGTGACCCGGTCGAAGAAGTCGGTCGCCTCGCGGGTCAGCTCGGTGCGGTCGCGACCCATCCCGACCTCGACGATCCGGGTGATCCGGCCCGGCCGAGGGGACATCACGACCACCCGATCGGCGAGGTACACCGCCTCGGGGATCGAGTGGGTGACGAAGACCACGGTGGTACCGGTCTCGCTGCAGATCCGCAGCAGCTCGGCCTGCATGTGCTCACGGGTCATCTCGTCCAGCGCGCCGAACGGCTCGTCCATCAACAGCAGCGGCGGATGGGCGGCGAGGGCCCGGGCGATGGCGACGCGCTGCTGCATGCCGCCCGAGAGCTGCCAGGGCATGTGCCCGGCGAAGTCGGGCAACTTCACCAGCTCCAGCATCTCCCGGCTGCGCGCCCGGCGGCGGGTCTTGTCCCAGCCCTTCAACTCCAACGGCAGCTCGATGTTGCGGGCCACCGTGCGCCACTCGAACAGGCCGCTCTGCTGGAAGGCCATCCCGTAGTCCTGGTCGAGCCGGGCCTGATGCGCCGGCTTGCCGTTGACGATCACGGAGCCCTGCGTGGGTTGGATCAGGTCGGCGATCAGGCGCAGCAGGGTGCTCTTGCCACACCCGGACGGACCGATCAGCGAGACGAACTCGCCACGCCGCACGGTGAGCTGCACGTCGACCAGGGCGTCGACCTGGTTCGGCTTGCCGCGGTTGAACACCTTGAGCAGATCGCGGACGACGACGGCGTCGTCGGCCGGCGGGCTGGCGGGCTTCTTGGTCATCAGACGGGCTCCGGGGGCAGGTTGCGCCGCAACAGCTTGTCCAGCGCGACGACGAGCGCCGACATGACCAGGCCGAGGGCCGCGGCGCCGAACACGGCGGTGTACAGCTTGGGCGGATCGGAGGTGGCGTCCTGCCCGTAGGACAGCACCAGCCGGCCGACACCGGTGCGTAGCCCGGTGGAGATCTCGCCGACGACCACGCCGACCACCGCCGACGCTCCGGCCAGGCGCAGCGCCGGGGTGAGGTACGGAACCGCTGCCGGGAAACGGAGCTTGAACAGCGTCTTCCACCAGCCGGCGGCGTAGCTGTCCATCAGCTCCAGCGAGGCGGCGTTGGTGGACTGCAGTCCCTTCAGCGCGCTGACGGCGACGGGGAAGAACGCCAGGAACACCCCGAGCACCATCACCGGCAGCCACTTGGTGTCGACCAAGCCCTTGTTGATGTTGATGATCAGCGTGGCCAACAGCGGAGCCAGCACGATGATCGGGACCGTTTGGGAGATCGCCAGGTACGGCATCAAGGCCCGTTCGGCCGTCTTGAAGCGAACCATCACCACCGCCAGCACCAGTCCGAGCAACACGCCGATGACGAACGCGGCGAGGGCAACACGGAACGAGTACCAGGTGGCCCGACTGACGACCAGCCAGATGGCGTCACTCCGACCGCGGACCTCTGGGTGAGCCAGGCGCTCGATCATCTTCCACGTGTGTGGCATGGCACGATCGTTGGTCCGGGCCAGCAGGCGCATGCCCAGGACCTTGCCGCCCGCGGGCGGGCCGAGCCACTTGTACAGCTCCCAGGCGCAGGCGACGAGGACGAAGCTCAGCGGGTACATCAGTGCCCGGCGCAGCCGGACGCTGCGCTTCACCGTCACCGCTTCGGTCACGACTTGGCTCGGACGTGTTCGGCGACTGCCGGGATGATCTTCTCGCCGTACACGGCCAGGGTGTGGTCCTTGTCGTCGTGCTGGAGGTACACGCTGAACTGGTCGACACCGAGTGCCTTCAGCGCCTGGATCCGCTCGACGTGCACCTCCGCCGGCCCGACCAGGCAGAAGCGGTCGACGATCTCGTCGGGGACGAACTCGGTGTGGGTGTTGCCGGCCTGGCCGTGCTCGTTGTAGTCGTAGCCGGTGCGGCCCGTGATGTAGTCGGTGAGAGCCTTGGGCACCATGCCGGAGTCCGACCCGTAGCGCTGGACGATGTCGGCCACGTGGTTGCCGACCATGCCACCGAACCACCGGCACTGCTCGCGCCCGTGGGCCAGCCCGGCCTCGGTGCCGTCGGTGACGTACGCCGGGGCGGCCACGCAGATGGTGACGTCGTCGGGGTTGCGCCCGGCCTCCTGGGCCGCGGCACGCACCGCCCCGATCGTCCACTCGGCGATCGACAGGTCGGCCAACTGCAGGATGAACCCGTCGCCCACCTGGCCGGTGAGCGCCAGGGCTTTCGGGCCGTAGGCGGCGACCCAGACCTCCAGGCTGCTCTTGGCCGCCCACGGGAACCGCAGCTCGCTGCCCTTGTAGTCGACGCTGCGGCCGTTGGCCAGCTCGCGGATCACGTGGATCGACTCGCGCAGCGTGGCCAGCGTGGTGGGTGCCCCGTTGGTGACCCGCACCGCGCTGTCACCCCGGCCGATCCCGCAGACCGTGCGGTTGCCGTACATCTCGTTCAGCGTGGCGTAGACGCTGGCGGTCACCGTCCAGTCGCGGGTGGCCGGGTTGGTCACCATCGGTCCGACGATCACGTTGCGCGTCTCGGCCAGGATCTGGCTGTAGATGACGTAGGGCTCCTGCCACAGGATGTGGCTGTCGAAGGTCCACACGTAGCCGAACCCGTAGCTCTCGGCGCGCCTGGCCAGATCGACGACCCGCCGCGAGGGCGGCGTGGTCTGCAGGACGACTCCGAAGTCCATGTTGTGTCCCCCCAACTGTGTCGTGAGCTGCTTACCGGTTCTGCGGGAAGCCGAGGTCGATCGTGCTGGTGCGCGGGTCCGGCCAGCGCCGGGTGACCACCTTGGTCCGGGTGTAGAAGTTGACGCCCTCCGGACCGTACATGTGCGTGTCGCCGAACAGGCTGGCCTTCCAGCCACCGAAGCTGTAGTAGCTCACCGGCACCGGCACGGGGACGTTGATGCCCACCATGCCCACCTGGATGTCGTACTCGAACTGGCGGGCGGCGCCCCCGTCGCGGGTGAAGATCGCCGTGCCGTTGCCGAACTGGTTGGCGTTGATCAGGTCGACGCCCTCCTGGTAGCCGCTGATCCGGGTGACGGTGAGCACCGGACCGAAGATCTCCTCGTCGTAGCAACGCATCCCGGGCGCGGCGTGGTCGATCAGGCTGGGCTTCAGGAAGAAGCCGTCGGCGGGAGCGCCGTCGCGCCCGTCGACCACCAGGGTGGCGCCCTCGCCGGCGGCTCCCGCCAGGTAGCCGGCGACCTTGTCGCGGTGCTCGCCGGTGATCAGCGGACCCATCTCGTTGCCGTCCTCGCTGGCCGGGCCGACCTTGATGGACGGAATCCGCTCACGGATCTTGTCGACCAGCGCGTCGGCGATCCCCTCGCTGGCCAGGACGACGCTGATGGCCATGCACCGCTCACCAGCCGAACCGTACGCCGCGCTGACGGCGGCGTCGGCGGCCATGTCCAAGTCGGCGTCGGGGAGCACCAGCATGTGGTTCTTGGCCCCGCCCAGTGCCTGGACCCGCTTGCCGTTCTTCGTGCCGGTCTCGTAGATGTACCTGGCGATCGGCGTCGACCCGACGAAGCTGATGGCCTGCACGTCGGGGTGCTCCAGCAGCCGGTCGACGGCCACCTTGTCGCCGTGGACGACGTTGAAGCACCCGTCCGGCAGGCCGGCCTGCTTGAGCAGCTCGGCGATGAACATGCTGGCCGAGGGGTCCTTCTCGCTGGGCTTCAGCACGAACGTGTTGCCGCAGGCCAGGGCGTTGGCGAACATCCACATCGGCACCATCGCCGGGAAGTTGAACGGGGTGATGCCGGCCACGACGCCGAGCGGCTGCTTGATCGAGTAGACGTCGATGCCCGTCGAGGCCTGCTCGCTGTAGCCGCCCTTCAGCAGGTTGGGGATCCCGCAGGCGAACTCGATGTTCTCCAGGCCACGGGCCACCTCACCGAGGGCGTCGCCCAGCACCTTGCCGTGCTCGGCGGACAGCAGGGAGGCGATCTCCTTGCGGTTGGCGGCCACCAGCTCGCGCATCTGGAACATCACCTCGGCACGGCGCGACAGGTTGGTGGCTCGCCACGCCGGGAACGCCGCCTTGGCAACCGCCACGGCGTGGTCGACCTCCTCGACGCTGGCGAAGTCGACGTCGGCGGCGTGCTCCCCGGTGGCCGGGTTCCACACCCGGCCGGCGCGCCCGGCGCTGCCGGCGACGACCTGGCCGTCGATCCAGTGGGAGATGCGGTTCATGAGATCTGGGCTCCTAGACGAGGTATTGGGACAGGCCGCGACGGACGAACTGCCCGTGGCCCGTGGTCCCGAGGTACTGGTCGTTGCGGATCAGCACCGTGCCGCGGGACAGGACGGTGTCGACCTTTCCGTCGATGACCCACCCCTCCCACGCCGAGTGATCCATGTTCATGTGGTGCTTGCCGTGGATCCCGATCGTCGTCGTCGTGTTCGGGTCCCAGACGACGACGTCGGCGTCGCTCCCCGGGGCGATGACGCCCTTCTTCGGGTACATGCCGAACATCCGCGCCGGGGTCGTGGAGCAGGTCTCGACCCAGCGCTCCAGGCTCAGCTCGCCGGCCACGACCCCTTGGTAGATCAGCTCCATGCGGTGCTCGACGCCACCGATGCCGTTGGGAATCTTGGCGAAGTTGCCGAGGCCCATCTCCTTTTGGTCCTTGAAGCAGAACGGGCAGTGGTCGGTGGACACCACCGCGAGCTCGTTCATCCGCAGGCCCTTCCACAGGTCGGCCTGATGGCCGTGGCCCATCTGGCCGATGTAGTCCGGGTCGTGGTCCTTGCTGCGCACCGGTGTCGAGCACACCCATTTGGCCCCCTCGAAGCCGGGCTTGCCGAGCGTCTCCTCCAAGGTCAGCCACAGGTACTGCGGGCAGGTCTCGGCGAACACGTTGCGGCCGTGGTGGCGGGCGGCAGCCACCTCGTTCAGCGCGTCACCGGCCGACATGTGCACGATGTACAGCGGGACGTTGCCGGCCACGTGGCTGAGCACGATGGCCCGGTGGGTGGCTTCGGCCTCCAGCGGCGACGGACGGGTGTAGCTGTGGAACTTCGGGTCGGTGTCGCCGCGGGCCACGGCCTGCTGGATCAGCACGTCGATGGCGATGCCGTTCTCGGCGTGCATCATGATCATCGCCCCGCACTCGGCGGCGGTCTGCATGGCCCGCAGGATCTGCCCGTCGTCGCTGTACAGCACGCCCGGGTAGGCCATGAACAGCTTGAAACTGGTGACCCCCTCGTTCTGCACCAGGTACTGCATGTCCTTCAGCGACTGCTCGTCGACCCCGCCGATGATCTGGTGGAAGCCGTAGTCGATGGCGCACTTGCCGCGGGCCTTGTCGTGCCACGCGGCGAGCTGGTCCTGGACGTTGCCGCCCGTGTTCTGCACGGCCATGTCGACGATGGTGGTGACCCCGCCCCAGGCCGCGGCGCGGGTGCCGGTCTCGAAGGTGTCGCTGGCCACGGTGCCACCGAAGGGCATCTCCATGTGGGTGTGCACGTCGATCCCGCCGGGGATGACGTACTTGCCGGTTGCGTCGATGACCTGGTGGCCCTCCTCGGAGAAGTATCCGGGGGCGCCGAGGGCGGTGATGGTCTCGCCGTCGATCAGCACGTCCTGGGCGATGACTCCCGTGGTGGAGACGACCTTGCCGTTGGTGATCAGTGTGCTCATGGCGTTGGCTCCTTGTCGGGTGACGGGCTCAGCGGGCGACGAGCTCGGCGTAGGCGTCCGGGCGGCGATCGCGGTAGAACGCCCAACGGTCGCGCACCAGCTTGATCTTGTCCATGTCCAGATCGCGCACGATCAGCTCCGGCTGATGCGGGTCGCCGACCTCGCCGACGAACTTGCCCTCCGGGTCGACGAAGTAGCTCTGCCCGTAGAAGTCGTTGTCACCGAGCTCCTCGATGCCCACCCGGTTGATGGCCCCGACGTAGTAGATGTTGGCAACGGCGGCGGCCGGCTGCTCGAGCCGCCACAGGTACTCGGAGAGGCCGCGGCTCGTGGCCGACGGGTTGAACACCAGCTCGGCCCCGTTCAACCCGAGCGCCCGCCAGCCCTCGGGGAAGTGGCGGTCGTAGCAGATGTACACCCCGACCTTGCCGACCGCGGTCTGGAACACCGGGTACCCTCCGGTGCCCGGCGTGAAGTAGTACTTCTCCCAGAACCCCTTGGTCTGGGGGATGTGCTGCTTGCGGTACTTGCCCAGGTAGCGCCCGTCGGCGTCGATCACCGCCGCGGTGTTGTAGTACAGCCCGGCCTGGACCTGCTCGTACATCGGCAGCACCAGCACCATGCCGGTCTCCTTGGCGATGGCCTGGAAGCGCTGGGTGGTGGGCCCGTCGGGGATCTGCTCGGTGTAGGCGTAGTACTCCGGCTCCTGGACCTGGCAGAAGTACGGGCCGTAGAACAGCTCCTGGAAGCACATCACCTGGGCTCCCTGCTTGGCGGCGTCGTGGACGGCCTGCTCGTGCTTGTCGAGCATCGCCTCCTTGGTCCCCGGCCAGTCGGTCTGCAGCAGTGCGGCGCGTACGGTGTTCCCCATCGCGTCGACTCTAATGTGACAGCTCGCCCTGCACAATATTGCTATTGTTACTGGACAATGAGCCGCAGTGTGGCCGACGAGCTCGTCGCGAGCATCGACGATCGCAGCGCCCGGGGCATCGCCGCCGCGGTCAACCGGGCCGTCACCTCCGGCGCGCTCGCCGTCGGGCAACGACTTCCCACGGTCCGCGAGCTGGCCCGGGCACTCGGCGTATCCCCCACCACGGTCAGCGAGGCGTGGCAGACCCTGGCGGCCGTGGGCGCGGTGGAGGGACGCGGCCGCCTCGGCACCTTCGTCGCCCAACCCACCGGGCCGGGCGCGCCGACCCGCTACCGCCGCGTGACCGAGGGTCCCGGCCACTTCGCCCTCGACCTCTCGACCGGCACCCCCGACCCGGCGTTGCTGCCCGATCTCGGCCTCGCCGTCGGCCGCCTCGGCGAACGCTCGCTCACCAGCAGCTACCTCGACCCAGCGGTGTTGCCTGCCCTGGAGACCGAGCTCCGCTCGACCTGGCCGTTCGACCCCGCCGCGCTGACCGTGGTCGACGGGGCGATGGACGCCCTGGATCGGATCGCCCAACAGGTCGTCCATCTCGGGGACCGGGTGGTCGTCGAGCAGCCGACCTTTCCTCCGCTGCTCGACCTGCTCGACCACCTCGGTGCCGAGATCATCGGGGTGCCGATGGACGGCCAGGGCATGGAACCGGATGCCTTCGCCGCGGCGCTGCGGCGCCAGCCGGTGGCCGTGTTCTGCCAGCTGCGGGCCCACAACCCGACGGGCATCACCACCACGGCGGGACGCGCCCGGCGGCTGGCCGGTGCGCTGCGCGACCACGGGACGTTGGTGATCGAGGACGATCACTCCGGCGACATCGCCACCGGCGCGCTGGTCAGCCTCGGTCGCTGGCTGCCCGAACGGACGTTGCACGTGCGCAGCTACTCGAAGAGCCACGGGCCCGACTTGCGCCTGGCGGCCATCGGGGGCGCGGCCGCCACCGTCCAGGCGGTGGCCAACCGGCGGATGCTGGGCGCCGGGTGGACCAGCCGGATCCTGCAGGCGGTGCTGCTGACGATGCTGGCCGACCCGGCGGCGGTGACCGCGGTGGCCCACGCCCGGGACGTCTACGCCGAGCGTCGCCGGCGGGTGTGCGCCGTGCTGCACCGTCGCGGGGTGGCCGTCACCGGTGACGACGGCATCAACCTGTGGATCCGGGTCGACGACGAGCGCGCCGCCATGCTGACCCTGGCCGCCCAGGGGATCGGTGTCGCCCCGGGTGAGCCGTTCCTGGTCGGCGAGTCCGCGGACGACTTCGTCCGGGTCACCGTCGCCCAGATCCCCGACACCCAGCTCGACGACGTCGCCGGCCTGCTCGCCGATGCGGCCACCACCGCCCCCACCTGGCGCTGATCCCGCCCGCCCGACCCCCCGTCCGCCCGCTCTTGTCGCCCGTTCGCCCGTTCTTGTCGCCCGTTCGCCCGTTCTTGTCGTGACATGTTCCGAACGTGCTGAACATGTCACGACAGGTTGCCGGACCGGGGGGCATCAGGGGCCGCACTACCCTTGCCCAAGAGTGACGATGACGGGGATCTCGGCGAACGCTCGAGCCGCTGCTGTCGTCGTGCTCGTCGTGGCCGTCGCTGGTTGCCGTCCGGCGACGATCACGCGTCCGCCCGACACGGCACGGACGGCCGCTCGTCCTGCGGTCACCCGGCCGGCAAGCGCTCCCCGGCCCCTGGCCAGCTCCCGAACCACAGCCCGAACCCGGCCCCAGCCCGCGAGCCGACCTGCGACCACACCCTCGACTCGACCCCGCCGCCGGACTCCCCAGCCAACCGCTCCGCGCTGCGACCCGAACTACTCCGGATGCGTGCCAATCGCATCGGACGTCGACTGCGCTGGCGGCTCTGGCAACGGCCCGGCGTACGTGCGCGGTCCAGTCCGGGTGATCGGGACAGACGTGTACGGCCTGGATCGCGACCATGACGGGATCGGCTGCGAGTAGCCGCGTCCAGTCCGTCGTTCGATCTCGCCGGCCGGCGGGGCGGGCCCGGACGGCGGGGACGCGGGCGCGGGCATCGCGTCGGGGCTCGGGGCAACCGCGTGGCACCCCTGGTTCATCATCGGCGGCATGAAGGTGCTCATTGCGACTCGACAGACCCAGGGCGACCTCCCCGGCGACGATCACGGCACGGTGGAGGGCGAGCTGGTCGCGGTCAGCTCGCCGGCATGCCACGACCCGCGTCGCTGCCGGTGTGGGCGAGGGTTCCCGGGCCTCGGCAGTTCTCGGCCGACCACCACGGCCATGGTGGTCGACCGGCCGATGCTCACCCCAGGAGATCTGCGCGGCGCGGTGCGTGACTGGCTGGAGCGAGGCGGGTGGCTGGGCCTGCTGTCACCGAGGAGGACGACGACATGATCGACGATGCCGTCGCCGATATCGACCGCATCTGCCGGTGGTTCGCACCGGGCACGATCGTGCGGCGCGACGGCGGTCAGGTGTTCGGAATGCCCCGCCGGGCGGCGTGAGCGCGCCGTCATCGTCCCTGGTCAGTACGCCCCGCCGAGCTTGGTGTGATCCCAGCTGACAACCCGCTCGACGTCGACGAGCACCCCGATCCGCTTGCGGGCCTGAGCCTCGAGGAAGGGCAGCGCGGCCTCGCTCAGCACGCCCTCGCCGTTGTAGCGGACCCCGACGGCCTTGCCGATGGCCAGTGTCTGCTCGTAGTCCTCCACCAGCCGTCCGGTCCCCACCAGCTCCACCCCGCGCAGCTCGTTGTAGGTCTCCCCGCTCTCGACCAGCGCGCTGAGCTTGGGATCACGGCGCAGGTTCAACACCTTCTGGCTCTTGGCGAAGGTCCAGAACGCCACCTGACCGTCCATGACCGCGTACCACATGGCCACCACGTGAGGATGGCCGCTCGGGCCGATCGTGGCGACGTTGAGGATCCGCTGGGTGTCGAGGTACGCGGTCACCTCGTCGTCGGTCATCGCGATGCGGCTGCGCTGGTTGGCCATCGGCTCACCGTAGCCGGGGTCACTTCGTGGCGGCCGTGTCCGCCGGATACCATCGACCACCGTGGTCACCACGGTTTCCCCGGACGTCCAACTGGCGGCACTCGGCGGCGAGCGTCGCCCCCTGGAGGAGTGGCTGACCACGTTCCACCTGGCCAGCGTGGTCCTCGACCCGTTCACCAACGAGAGCTCGTGGGTGCTCAAGCCGGCGCTGCGGATCCTCGACGCGTTGCGCGGCTCGTCGGCCCGGGTCAACGTGGTCGTCACCGGCACCGAGGACGAGGCCCGCCGCTACCTCGGCCCGATCGCCCAGCAGTATCTGGCGTTCACCGACCCGCGCCGCGACTTCGTCCGAGCGCTCGGGCTGACCCACCTGCCGGCCTTCGTGTTCCTGCGCATCGACGGGACCGTGCAGGCCACCGCCGAGGGCTGGAACCCACCGGCGTGGCGCGCCGTGGCCGAGGCGATCGCCGAGGCCACCGCCTGGCAGGCGCCGGAGATCCCGATGCCCGGTGACCCCAACCCGTTCCAGGGCACGCCCGCCCTGGGGTGACGCCCCGGGGTGACGCCCACGGCCGAGCCGTGAGCCTGCCGGCCGCGCTGGCCGACCTGCCGATCGTCGAGGTCCTCGACGACCTCGGGGCGGCGCTGGACCAGAGCCGCTCGGCCATCGTCGTCGCCCCACCCGGCGCCGGCAAGACCACGGCGATCCCCGTCGCGCTGCTCCAGCAGTCCTGGGCCGGCGACGGGCGGATCGTCATGCTCGAGCCGCGCCGCCTGGCGACTCGTGCCGCAGCCCACCGGATGGCCGACGTGCTCGGTGAACGCGTCGGCGAGACCGTCGGCTACCAGACCCGAGACGAGCGCCACATCGGGGCGCGGACGCGCATCGAGGTGGTCACCGAGGGGGTGCTCACCCGGCGGTTGCAGCACGATCCCAGCCTGGCCGGGACGGCGGCGGTGCTGTTCGACGAGGTCCACGAACGCAACCTGCCGACCGACCTCGGACTGGCTCTGGCGCTCGACGCCCGCGGGCTGCTCTGCCCGGACCTGCGCATCGTGGCCATGTCGGCGACCCCAGACGTCGACGCCCTGCGACGGGTGCTGGGTGACGTCCCGGTGGTGGTCAGCGACGGCCGCCAACACCCGGTCGAGGTTCGCTGGGTCCCCGGACGCCGTGGCCAGCGCATCGAGGCGGCGGTGGCCGACGCCGTCCGCCGAGCCCTGGCCGAGGAGTTGGGCGACGTGCTGGTGTTCCTGCCCGGGATCGGCGAGATCCGCCGGGTCGAGGCCCTGCTCGGCGACCTCACCGGCGTGGAGCTGCGCCCGCTGGCTGGCGCTCTGCCGGCCAGCGAGCAGGACGCCGCGCTGGCACCGTCCACCGCCGGTACCCGGCGGGTGGTCCTCAGCACGGACATCGCCGAGTCGTCGCTGACGGTGCGCGGCGTGCGTGTCGTGGTCGACGCCGGTCTGGCCCGGGTCCCGCGACACGACGTGCGCACCGGCATGACCCGGCTGACCACGGTGGCCACCAGCCGGGCCTCGGCCGACCAGCGCGCCGGGCGGGCCGGACGAACCGAACCGGGCGTGTGCTATCGGCTGTGGAGCAAGGTCGAGCACACCGCCCGCCCGGCCCACCTGGCCGCCGAGATCACCCAGGTCGACCTCAGCGGCCTGGCCCTCGAGCTGGCCGCGTGGGGCACCCCGGCCGACGAGCTGGCCTTCGTCGATCCACCGCCGCGGCGGGCGCTGCAGCAAGGTCACGAGCTGCTGCTCGCCCTCGGTGCGACCACCTCCGCAGGACGGCTCACCGACACCGGGAGGCGGATGGTCGAGCTGCCCCTGCACCCCCGGCTGGCCCGCATGGTGGTGGGCGCCGACCCGGGCGATCGGTCACTGGCGTGCGTCGTCGCCGCGGTCCTCGACGACCGTGACGTGTTCCGTGGCCGCCCGGCAGACCTGCCCGCCGACCTGGCCCTGCGGGTGGCCGCGGTGGCGGGGCGCGGCCATCACGACGCGGCCGACCGAGGGGCGCTGCGACGGGCGGGCGAGCGAGCCGCCGACATCTCCCGGCGCTCCGGGCACGCCTACGACACCGGCGAGGTCGACCCGGACCACACCGGCCGAGTCACCCTCCTCGGCTTCCCCGACCGCCTGGCCGTCCGGCGCAGTCAGCCGGGCAACTTCCAGCTGCGGACCGGCACCATGGCCACGGTGGAGCGCAGCGACTCGCTGGCCGGTGAAGCATTCGTCGTCGCCGCCGACGTCGACGGCGATCGTCGCCAGGCGCGCATCCGCATGGCGGCCGCGCTCGGTGCGGCCGAGATCGTCGACGTCCTCGCCGAGCAGGTCGAGGTCCGCGCCGAGGTGATCCTCGACAAGGCTCGCAATGATCTGGTGGAACGCCGGACGTGGCGGCTCGGCGGGATGGTGCTCGACGAGCAGGTGCGCCAACCGACGCCGGGCCCGACGGTCACCGCCGCCCTCCTGGAGCGGATCCGCGGCTCTCGACTGGCTGCCCTCGGCGGTGACGGGGCGGCCACGCTGCGCGCCCGGGTCGAGTTCCTGCGGGCGACGTTCGGTGACCGGTGGCCGGACTGGAGCGATGCGGCCCTGCTGGCGCACCTCGACGATCCGGACGGTTGGCTGGTCCCGCACCTCGCCGGGATGGCCACGCTGATCGACGTGGCGGCCCTCGACGTCGGCATGGTCCTGGCCAGCCAGCTCGACTGGGACACCACGATCCACCTCGGCGAACTGGCACCCACCGAGTTGGTCACGCCCGCCGGGCGAGCCGTGCCGATCGACTATCGGCGAGCCAGGCCGACGGCGTCCGTCCGGGTCCAGGACCTGTTCGGGCTGTCCGAGCACCCAACCGTGGCAGGCGGGCGGGTTCCGTTGACCCTCGAGCTGCTCTCACCCGCCGATCGCCCGATCCAGGTCACCGCCGACCTCCCCGGGTTCTGGGCCGAAAGCTGGGCCGCGGTGAGAACGGAGATGGCCGGGCGCTACCCCAAGCACCAATGGCCGCTCGACCCGGCGGCGGCCTCGCCCCGACGACTCAAGTAGCGCGGTCGGCCAACGGCAAAGGCCCCGCCGGGGCGGGGCCTTGGTCCGGTGCGGTGGAGGTGAGGGGAATTGAACCCCTGGCCTCAACAGTGCGATTGTTGCGCTCTGCCAACTGAGCTACACCCCCGCAGGGAGCGACAGTGTAGCGGCGGTCAGGCGGTGCGGTACCAGTGCTCGGCGTCCTCGTTGCGCTCGGCGGCCCGCACCTGGACGAGCTTGTAGCAGTACCCGCCGAGGACGACGAAGGAGATGGCGAAGACGTAGAGCATGGCCGTCGACTTGCTGGTGGCTGCCAGGAACAGCGTCACACCGGTGGTCACCAGCAACATCAACAAGACGTTCAGCCGGCGGCGGCGGAGCTGCTCACGCTGGCTGACCACCGGCGCTGGGCGGCGCCGGGCGGCCTGGCGCTCGATCCGCTCCCGGCTGTGCTGGCGAGGGGCGAACGAGCGGGCGTCATCCCGCGGGCCGTGCTGGCGGACGGTGCGGGTCGGCCGCTCGACGGCGTGCTGGGCCATGCCGCGGCTGCCCGGCTGGACGTGCGCCGACGAGCGCTGGTGGGCGGAGTGGGTCAGCGGGCGGGCCATCGCCCGCATCGGGGCCACCTGGCGGGTGGGCACCGTGCGCTGCAAGGTGGTCAGATGGCGGCGGAAGTCGGAGATCGACGAGTTCGGACGGTTGTCGACGCGAGACCGGAACAGCGGGGGGATCAACACGGCCGCCCACGCCGCGGCCATGGCGAGCAACACGATCTTGCTCATTCGGTCCTACGTCCTTTGTGTCAGGTCGGCGGGCCCGGCTGCACCGGGTGACCGCCCACATCGGTTCGTTACGAATCTACAACATTTGCGACGGGATCCGTCGCATCGACGATCTGGCCGTCGGTCACCCCATCGGGTGCCCGGCGGTAGATCCCGGAGCGACCGCCGGTCTTCTCCCACAGCGCCAGTTCGCCGATCACCATCGCCCGGTCGGCCGACTTGCACATGTCGTAGATGGTGAGGGCGGCGACCGAACAGGCGTGGAGCGCCTCCATCTCCACCCCGGTGCGCTCGACCGTGTCGACCTGGGCCTCGATGGCCACGTGGTCGTCGCCGATCTCGAAGTTGACGGTGACCGCTCCGACCAGCAGCGGGTGGCACAGCGGGATCATGTCACTGGTCCGCTTGGCGGCCTGGATCCCGGCGACCCGGGCCACGGCCAGGACGTCGCCCTTGGTCACCTCGCGGTTGGCGATGGCGACGGTGGTCTCCGGGCGCATGAACACCTTGCACCGAGCGACCGCCCGACGGTGGGTCGGTTCCTTCGGGGTCACGTCCACCATGCGCGCCCGGCCCAGCGGATCGAGATGGGAGAAGGTCAGTTCACTCATCGGGATGACCACCGTACCCGAGCCGCCATCTACCCGCCGATCTGGCTCATCGTCCGGCGCGGCCGGACGAAGTTGACCTGGTTGATCTGGTGCCCGGCCCACTTCGACCCGACCGCCCGCCGGATGGCCGCCACCAGGTCGTCGTCCGATGCACCACCGCGCAGCCGGGCGCGCAGGTCGGTCTCCTCGGTGGCGAACAGGCAGGTGCGGAACTGGCCCTCGGCGGTCAGGCGGACCCGGTCGCAGTCGGCGCAGAACGGCTGGGACACGCTGGGGATCACCCCGACGGTGCCGCGCCCGTCGCGATACCGCCACCGGTCGGCCGGCGCCGCGCCCCGGCTGGGCATCGGCTCCAGCGGGAAGACGGCGTCGATCGTCGCGACGATCTCGGCCTGGGTGACGACGTCGTCCGCCAACCAGCGGCCGTCGGCGTCGAGCGGCATGAACTCGATGAAGCGGACCTCGACGCCCTGCTCCCGGGCGAAGCGGGCCAGCTCGACGATCTCGTCGTCGTTGACGCCTCGCTGGACGACGGCGTTGAGCTTCACGGGCGAGAACCCGGCCTCCTGGGCTGCGGCGATGCCGTCGAGCACCCGGTCCAGTTCGTCGCGCCGGGTCATGGCCACGAACCGGTCGCGCTGCAGGGTGTCCAGGCTGATGTTCACCCGGGCCAACCCGGCGGCGCGCAGCTCGTTGGCCATCGATCGCAGGGTCGACCCGTTGGTGGTCAGCGCCAGGTCCACCGGCTGCCCGGCGAGCGGCGACGCACTGCCTGCGGGCACCCGCAGCCCGGCCAGCTTGGCGACCAGGACGGGCAGGTGGGCACGGACCGTCGGCTCGCCGCCGGTGAGGCGGATGCCGTCGACGCCGAGGCGCTCGACGAACAGCCCGGCCAGGCGGTGGATCTCCTCGAAGGTGAGCACCTCGCGTCGGGGCAGCCAGACCATGCCCTCGGCCGGCATGCAGTAGGTGCAGCGGAAGTTGCAGCGGTCGGTCACCGAGATCCGCAGGTCGCGCACCGTCCGGCCGAACGAGTCGACGAGCGGGTCCCCAGACATCGGCTCAGGCTAGCGACAGCACCACGACGACGACCTCGCCTCCGGCGGGCACCCCGTCGCCGTCGGGCACGACCGCCAGCCCGTTGGCCTGCGCCGTGGCGGCCAGCTGATGGCTGCCCTGAGCCGCCACCGGGACGGCGTGCAGCCGGCCGTCGTCGTCCAGGCGAACCACGACGCGCGCGTAGTGGGTCTTGCCGTCGGGGCGACGGCGGATGGCCGAGTCGGCCACGGCGGGCGCCGTCGGGCGATCGATGGCGGTGAAGCCCATCATCCGGCGCAGGCCGGGCCGGGCGAACAGCTCGAAGCTGACGAGGGACGACACCGGGTTGCCGGGCAGGCCGAACACCGGCACCCGCCGTGGCCCGATCACGCCGAAGGCGAACGGCTTGGCCGGCTTGATAGCAATCTGCATCCAGCGCATCTCCGCCAGGCGGGAGAGCACCGCCTTGACCACGTCGTAGTCGCCCATGCTGACCCCGCCGCTGGTCACGATGGCGTCGCACTGCTCGGCGGCCTCGGCGAGGACCTCGGCCAGCCGGTCCTCGTCGTCGGGCACGATGCCGAGATCGACCGGCGTGGCCCCGGCGTCGGCCACGCACTGCACCAGCATCGTCCGGTTGCTCTCGCGGATCTGCCCGGGGGCCAGCGGGCGGCCGTCGTCGACCAGTTCGTCCCCGGTGGACAGCACGGCGACACGCGCCGGCGGAACCACTCGCACCGTGCGGGCATTGACACTGGCCAGCAGCCCGGCGACCGGGCCGTTGACCACCGTCCCCGGCGTCAGCACCACCTGACCGGCGGCGACGTCATCGGCCACGCCACGCACGGCCTGGCCGGGGCTGGCCACCCGGGTGATCCGCACCCGACGTCCGCCGTCCAGGCGCTCGGTGTCCTCGACCATCACCGCCGCGTCCGCCCCGGCCGGCATGGGTGCGCCGGTCATCACCCGGATCGCCTGACCGGCGGCGACGGTGAGATCGCTGGCGCGCCCGGCGGCCACCTCGTCGACCACGTCCAACTCGACGGGGACCGCGGCCACATCGGCGGCCCGCACCGCGTACCCGTCGACGGCCGTGTTGGCGAACGGCGGGACGTCCTCGGCGGCGACCACCTCGGCCGCCAGCACCCGCCCCGCGGCCGCCGCCGCCGGGACCTCCACGGCCGGCAGCACCGGGCAGTGGGCGAGCACGTAGGAGCGCGCCTCGCCAACGGTGATCACCCGGCCGAGGGTAGCAACGCCCGCCACGGCGACCGAGACTGGTTCGATGTCCTCCGGCTACCCGGCATTCCCTGCGGACGGCCACACCGTGGCCTGGTCGACGTGGGACGGCGCGGCCGGCGAGCAGACCACGATCACGTGGGAGAACGAGGGCTGGACGGTGGTCGGTGACGTCTCGGCCGACCGGGTGCAGTACGTGTTGCGGCTCAACGCCACCTGGCAGGTCCGCCAGTTCCTGCTGTTCCGCGACCTCGACGAGCCGGATCTCTGGCTGGGCACCGATGGCCACGGTCGGTGGGGGGAGATCAACGGGGCCCACCGCCCGGAGCTTGACGGGTGCTCGGACCTCGACCTGGCGTGGACGCCGTTCCCGATCTCCGTGCCCATCCGCCGGCTCCCCCTGCACGTCGGCGACGACGCCCTGGTCGATGCGGTGGCGGTCGACCACGACACGCTCGAGGTTCGCCGGGTCCGCCGTCGCTACACCCGCCTCGCTCCCCGGCGCTGGCGCCAGGCCGACCCGGACGGCGGCCCGAGCGTCGAGCTGGACGTCGACGAGCACGGCGTCGTGCTCGACCACCCCGATCGCTGGCGGCGGATCACCCCGGCGTAGGCCGGTCGGCCGGCACTGCCGCGAACCCCTCCAGGAATCGGACGGCCGCCGCCGACGCCTCGGCCCGCCACCGGGCGACGACGTCGCCGCCGGATGCCTCGGCCTCGGCGGTCAACGCCGCAGCCTGGCGGCGAACCTGCGCCAGCTGGGCGTGGACCATCGGCAAGACGTCGATCGCGCACCCGCGGGCGACGATCAGCTTGACCAGCAGCTCGCTGCGCAGATCGCGCAGGTGGGCGACGGGCGTGGCCACCCAGCGGCGCAGCGCCCGGCGGCCGGCGGCGGTGGGTCCGAGCACGGTGCGAGTCCCACCGGCCACGCCCGGCTCCTCGGTCACCGGGCGGACCAACCCCCGATCGAGCAGTTGGTCGAGGGCCCGGTAGGTCAGCGCCCGGGACATCGACCACACCCGGCCGATGTCGCCGTCGGGCCGCAACCGTGCGGCGACGGCGAACCCGTGAGCCGGGCCGCACACCAGGATGCCGAGGCAGGCCCACTCACCGAGGAGCAGCTCGTCCGCGGCCCGGGTCCGTCCGCTCACGCCGGGTACACCTGGACCTCGGTCGCCTTCACCCCGGCGAACACCTCGTCACCCGGCCGGAGGTCGAGCTCGGCCAGTGCCGCGGCGGTCACCTCGGCGACCAGCGGCACGGGACCGGCGACGCGTACCCGGGCCCGTCCACCCAGCCGGCCGACCTCGGCCACCGTCACCGGCCACACGTTGCGCACGCTGGACCCGCTCGGGGCCGAGCGGGTCAGCGAGACGGCATGGGGGTGGATCACGGCGTACACCGCCCCGTCAGGCGCGTCCGCAGCGACGACCGCCACGTCAGCGGTGGTCCGGACCACCCCGCCGCGGCCCTCGCCGCGCAGCAGGTTGACCCCGACCAGCTCGGCCACGTAGCGCGACCGGGGCTGGGCGGCGACCGCGTCCAGCGAGCCGGTCTGGGTCACCCGCCCGCCCTCCAGCACGGCCACCCGATCGGCGATGGCGAAGGCGTCGACCGGGTCGTGGGTCACCAGCACGGTGGAGCCACCGAACTCGCCGAGGTGGGTTCGCAGGTCGTGGCGGAGCTCTGCCCGGCCTGCCGCGTCGAGCGCGGCCAGCGGCTCGTCGAGCAGCATCAGCCTCGGCGAGGTGGCCAGCGCCCGAGCCAGGGCCACTCGCTGGGCCTGACCACCGGAGAGCTGGGGCGGGCGGGCATCGGCTCGCTCGGCCAGCCCGACGCGCTCCAACCATCGCCTGGCCTCGGCTCGCCCGCCGGCACGGCTGGCGCCGCGGGCACAGATGCCGAAGGCGACGTTGTCGATCACGCGGAGATGGTCGAACAACAGGTAGTCCTGGAAGACCATGCCCACCGAGCGGTGCTCGGCGGGGACGAAGCGACCGGCGAGCGGGTCGTCGACGACGGTCCCGTCGATGGCGATGCGCCCGACATCGACGCCCGCCAGCCCGGCCAGGACGCGCAGCAGGGTGGTCTTGCCGGCACCGTTCGGCCCGAGCAGCGCCAGGACCTCGCCGTCGCCGACGCACAGGTCGACGTCGAGCTGCAGCGAGCCCATGGTCCGGGCCACCCGGGCCTCGAGGCTCACCCGTCGATCCCGGGCTGACGGAGGTTGCCGTACCAGTGGTCGCGCAGGGCGACGAGCACGGCGAAGCACACCGCCACCATCGCCAGTGCCAGCACCACGGCCGATTCCGGATCGGACTCCAACCCGAGGTACACGGCCAGCGGCATGGTCTGGGTGGTGCCCGGGAAGTTGCCGGCGAAGGTGATCGTCGCCCCGAACTCGCCGAGGGCCCGGGCCCAGGTGAGCACCGCTCCGGCCAGCAGGGCCGGTCGGATGGCGGGCAGGGTGACCCGCCGCAGCGTGTACCACGGCGAGGCCCCGAGGGTCCGCGCCGCGTCCTCGTGGCGCGGATCGAGATTGCGCAGCGCGGCTTCCACCGTGATCACCAGGAACGGCATGGCCACGAAGGTCTCGGCGACCACGACACCGGCCGTGCTGAACGGCAGGCGCACCCCGAACCAGCGATCCAAGAACTGGCCGGCGAGGCCGCGCCGGCCGAAGGCGAACAGCAAGGCGACCCCACCGACGACGGGTGGGAGCACCATCGACAGCAGGCACAGGGCGCGGATCGCACGCCGCCCGGGCATGGCGCGGCGCGCCAGCATCCACGCCAGCGGAACCCCGAAGACGATCGACAGTGCCGTGGCCCACAGGGAGCAGATCACCGACAGGCGCAACGCCTGGCGAGCGCCGGGCCGGCTGAGGTGGTGCCACGCCGAGGACCACGGAGCCCGCCACAGCAGCCCGGCCAGTGGCAGGGCGAAGAACGCCACGGCCACGGCCGCCAAGCCGACGACCACGGCCGGCGGGCGAACACGGGTCCGGCGGGCGCTCATGACCGCGGGGGTCCGAACCCGGCGTCGGTCAGGATCCGGCGGCCGGCCGGTGAGCGGACGAAGTCGACGAACGCCTGCGCCCCGGTCGGATTGGCCGACTGCTTGGTGATGGCCATGGGATAGGCGGCGACCACGTTCTGGGCCTGGGGGATCTCGACCCCGGACGCCGCCGCGCCGGCCGCCCGGACGTCGGTGGCGAAGACGATCCCGGCGTCGGCCTCACCGCTGCTGACCTTGGTGACGACGGCCTTGGCGTTCGCTTCACGCGACTTCGGGGTCACGGCGACCGAGGCCGCGGCGAGGATCCGCTCGGCGTAGGAGCCACACGGCACCGGTGCGGCGCACAGCACGACGATCAGATCGTGGGCGGCCAGGTCGCCGAGCCCGGTGAGGTGTCTCGGGTTGCCGGCGGCGGTGATGATCTCCATCCGGTTCGTAGCGAACTCGACCGGGGCGGCGGCCGCGTTGCCGGCCGTGGCCAGCGTGGCCATGTTGGCGGCGTCGGCCGAGGCGAACACGTCGGCCGGTGCACCCTGGTTGATCTGGGCGACGAGATCCGAGGAGCCGGCGAAGTCGAAGGTGACCGACGCGCCGGGATGGGCCGCCTCGAAGGCTGCGCCGATGTCGGTGAAGGCGCCGGTCAGCGAGGCCGCGGCGAACACGGTGATCGAACCCACCGAGCCCCTCGCCGCAGTCGCCGAGGTGCGCGGGCGGGCCGCGCCGGCGCAGCCGCCCGCCAGCATCGCCACGGCGGCAACGCTGATGACGGCGGCTCGGCGCAGGCCCACCGCGGCAAATTAGTCAAGAATTGACTATCGGTCGAGCCGGCTCAGCTTCCGGCATCGAGCCGGTGGCGCATCCACGCCGCGGCGCGCGGACCGATCTCGGGGTCGTCGAGGATCGTGTCGACCACGGCCTGGAACCAGCCCAGCGGGGTCCCGGTGTCGTGACGGGTGACGTCGCTGAGCACGCCGTGGAACGGCCCGTGCTCGGCCTGGACGCGCATCGCGTCGGTCAGCTGGATCTCCCCCTGGGCGCCGGGTGGAAGGTGCTCGATGACGTCGAAGATGTCCGCAGACAGGACGTAGCGGCCGATGATCGCCAGGTTGCTCGGGGCGTTGCCGCGCGGCTTCTCGACCATCGAGCGGACCGCCACCACCCCGGCACCGTCCACCTCGCCGGACGGCTCGATGATCCCGTACCGGTGGACCTGGTCGGCGGGCACCGCCTTCAGCCCGACCACCCCGCCGCCCAGACGCTGGTGGACCGCGACCATCGAGCGCAAGAGCGAGCTGTCGCCCATGATCTCGTCGGGCAGCAGGACGGCGAAGGGCCGTCCGTCGACCTGCTGGCGGGCACAGGCCACGGCATGCCCCAGGCCGCGCGGCGAGTCCTGGTACACGGTGGTGACGTGGACGTCGCGCAGGAGGTGCTCGACGGCCAGGGCCTCGGCGGCGTGCCCGGCGGCGCGCAACTCCTCGACCAGGTCCGGCGACGGCGTGAGGTAGGCGCCGAGGGACGGTTTCGTGCGGCTGGTGACCACGACGATCTCGTCGATCCCGGCGTCGACGCACTCGTCGACGATGCACTGGATCGCCGGCGTGGAACCCACCGGCAGGAGCTCCTTCGGGACCGCCTTGGTGAACGGAAGGAATCGAGTGCCCCGACCCGCGGCCGGGATCACCGCCACGCTGATGCCCATCGGGGCGGAGCGTAGCAACGGTGCCGGCGAGGCGAGTTAGCACTCACCGGTCTAGACTGCTAACCCGTTGCCCACCGGGCCGCCCACCACCGTCACGCAAGCGAGTGTCCATGCCCACCTACGTCTACAAGTTCGTCGACACCGGCGAGACCATCGAAGTCCAGCAGAGCTTCTCCGACGCGGCGCTGACCGAGGCGGTCCATCCGGCGACGGGCGTCACCATGCCGGTGAAGAAGGTGTTCACGCCGGTCGGGGTGACCTTCAAGGGCGGTGGGTTCTACAAGACCGACAGCCGCAGCGGCTCGTCGAAGTCGTCGAGCAGCGCGGCCGCGTCTGCATCGGGCGACACCTCGTCCAGCACCACGGACAGCTCGTCGAAGCCCTCCGGCACTGCGGACTCGGCCGGGTCGTCGTCCTCCGGGTCGTCGGCCTCCGGGTCGTCGTCCTCGACCTCGACGTCGCCCTCGACCTCGTCCTCGTCGGCCGGTTCGTCGTCGACCGGTGGCGGCTGATCCGGCGCGCTCGCCGATACGGTGACCCGCAGGCGTCCGCCTGCCACGACGACCCGCAGGCGCCCGCCTGCCACGACTCCCCCTCAACTGGCCAACTCGCCACGGAGGTGAGCCGTGCGTGCTCGCTCACGACCTGCTGCCCGGCCCGGTGCGTCGATCGCCCGAGCCCTCGCCCCGATCCGCTGGTGGATCGCCCGGGCCCCCTGGACCCTGTGGGCCTCGATCGCCGCGCTGGCCCTGACCACCGGCTGGCTGGTCGCCCGTGAGGTCGGAGCCGCCGACGCCGCACGGGCATCGTGGGGACCGACCCGATCGGTGTGGGTGGCCACCCGGGACACCGATGCCGGCCAGCCGCTGACGGCCGTGGCTCGCCGGTACCCGGGCGCGGTCGTCCCGCCCGGTGCGGTGAGCGAGGTTCCCGCCGCGGCACGCGCCCGCCAGCGGGTCGATGCGGGCGAGATCGTCACCACCGCCGACCTGGTGGCCGCCGGTCCGGCGGCGCGGATCCCCGCCGGTCAGCTGGCGGTGGCCGTGCCCCGCCAGTCCGGGACGCTGGCCGTCGGCGACTGGGTCGCCGCCCTCGCCGACGGGCGGGTGCTGGCCCGCGGCACGGTGGTCGCCCTCACCGAGACCGCCGCCTTGGTGGCCGTGGCCGACCAGGCGGCCGGGCCGCTGGCCCAGGCGGCCGTCGACGGGCGGGTCAGCCTCGCCCTGAGCGCCACCCCGCCAGGATGACGAGCAGGACGCTGATGCCGAGGGCGACGCGGTAGACGATGAAGGGGGTGAAGCTGCGGCTGCGGACCAGGCGCAGGGTGCCCCAGACGGCCACCACGCCGGCTGCGGCGCTGGTGAGCACGCCCACCACCATCGGCCCGCCGAGTCCGGCGGGTACGCCGTCCTTGACCAGCTTGGCGAGCTTGAAGACCACCGCCCCGGCGGTGACCGGGATCGCCATCAGGAAGCTCAAACGGGCCGCGGCATCACGGGTGAAGCCGCGGACCCGTCCGGCGGTCATCGTGATCCCGCTGCGCGACGTACCCGGGTTGAGCGACAGGATCTGCGCCAGACCGAGGGCCACGGCGTCGCCCGAGTCGAACTGCTCGACCTGGCGGCGGCCGCGGCGCCGGTCGGCCCAGGCCAGCAGGAGGGCGAAGAGGATCAGCGACTCGGCGATGATCCACGGCTTGCCGAGCTTCTCGTCGATGAACTTCTCGCCTACCGCGCCGGCGATCGCGCCGGGCACGCTGGACAGCACCAGCAGCCACGCCAGGCGCCCCTCCGTGGTGGACGGGCGCTGCCGGTTGACGACCATGCGGATGCCGTCGCGGACGTAGACCACGAGGTCGTGCCAGAAGTAGCCGACCACGGCCACGAGGGTCCCGAGGTGCAGGGCGACGTCGAAGGCCTTCTCCACCGACACGCTGTCGAAGTCGTGCCAACCGAACAGCCACGGGACCAGCAGCAGGTGCCCGGACGACGACACCGGGAAGAACTCGGACAGTCCTTGGACGAGACCGAGGACGATGGCGTGGATGATCGGCACGGGCGTCAGTTCTACCGGAGGATCAGTCCCCGGTGGTGCCGGGCAGGACCCGGGCGGTCCACGGGCGGGGACGATCCCAGTGGTGGCCGACCAGGCGGCCGCGCCGCAGGCTGTCGAGGAACGAGCCGGGCCCGTCGAAGTCGGGCATCTCGACGAACGCCGCCCCGAACCCACCCGGCACGTGGGCGTCACTGCCGGCCCCGGCGGCGACGCCGTGCTCGGCGGCCCACTGCCCGGCCCGGGCGTTGAGTCCAGGAAGGCTGGTCTTGGCGTTGAAGGCCTCCACCGCGTCGATCAGCCCGCTGGCGTGCAGGTCGGCCAGCGCCGACTCGTGGAGGTTGTGGCGCAGCGGGTCGAACGGATGGGGCACGTACACCAGCCCGCCCTGGGCACGGATCGATGCGGCGGTGTCCAGCGGGCTGTGCCCGGCAGCGATCCGTTCGGTGAGGAACCAGCCGATCAGCTCGCCGCGCTGGGTGCGGACCTCCTCACCGACCACGACCCGGCAGGCCAGCTCGCCGGCCAGCCGGCGGGCCCCGGCGATCGCGTGATGGTCGGTGATGCACACCACGTCGAGGGCGCAGGCGGCGACCGCCTCGGCCAGCTCGTCCGGCGTGGTCGTCGAGTCGCCGCTCCACATCGTGTGACAGTGCAGGTCGACACGCACCCAACCCGCCCGGCAGGGCTCGGCGAGATGCGGGTGGCGGGCCACAGCGTCGTCGCTGGCCGCGGGCATCGGCGGGAGGTTAGCGGGCGGGCCGCGATCGGCCCGGAGCCGTAACCTGCGGGGGATGCCGATGCGTCCCCATCGCCAGAAGCTGCTGCTGGTGGTGGGCGGCGATCGGTTGATCGCTCGCCAGCTGATGGTGGCGTCGGAGGTGGGCGGCTGGGAGATCGTCGCCCCGCCGCCCACCATGCTCGACCTGGCCGACACGACGGCGACGATC
The DNA here is from genome assembly GCA_029782355.1 of Actinomycetes bacterium. GTDB lineage: Bacteria > Actinomycetota > Acidimicrobiia > Acidimicrobiales > Ilumatobacteraceae > JAKOUY01. The sequence continues at coordinate 768,976 of JAKOUY010000016.1, read as the reverse complement.
GACGCCGTGGCGGGGTGGCGGGCGACGGCGGTGATCCACGTGCCCGCGGCGACGACCGACGGCCGGCGGCTGGTCGAGACCAGCCGCAACGTGGCGGCCGCCGCCCGCCGGGCACGGACCCGACTGGTCCAGCTGTCCACCGACGAGGTCTTCGCCGGCCGCACCGTGCCCTACGACGAGACCGATGCCCCCGATGCGGTCAGCCCCCCAGGAGCGTGGTGGGCCCGCGCCGAGGCCGCCGTGCACGCCGCCGACCCGCAGGCCACCGTGGTCCGCACCTCGGTGGTGTACGGCACCGACGAGCTCTCCGATCTGCAGCGGCGGATCGACCGGGCCTGCCGGACCGGGCGGGATGCGTCGTTCTGCACCGACGAGATCCGCTGCCCGACGCACGCCGCCGACGTCGCCGAGGCGGTGATCCGCCTGATCGGCTGGCGGACCCGGCCGGCGACGCTGAACGTGGCCGCCCCCGAGGCGGTGAGCCTGTTCGAGTTCGCCCGGACGATGGCGGTGTGGATGGGTCACGACCCGGTGGCCATCCGCCCGACGAGCGTGGCGCTGATGGCCGCAGCCGGCCAGCCTCGCAGCGGGCGGGTGGTGCTCGACGTCAGCGCCGCGCAGCGCCGCCGGTTGCGCTGCCGGCTGATGAGCGAGTGGCTGGACGACCCCGGTTGATCCGGGCGCGTCGCGGTCTGCGAGTGTTGGCGGATGGTCACCAGCCGCGATGCCACCGACCGTCACGTCCATCAGGGTGAGCCCTTCACCGACGACGATGCCGCCATCGCCGCGGCACTCGAGGACGTCAGCATCCCGTGCCTGCTGTGCTCGATGGTGCACCTCACCGGTGATCCGTCGTGGATCCGTGGCGAGCTACGGCCCGCCGGCGTGTTCCTCAACGAGTACCAGGGCTACATGAGCGAGCCGGACAAGGCCGAGGCCCGCCGGCGGGCGCTGCCCGTCATCGCCGCCTACCGCGACGGCGGGTGCCGGCTGCCGCCGCCCCCGTCCCCCGAGGTGCTCCGCGAGATGATGGAGTTCCTGCTGCTGGCACCGATCCCCGACGACTCGGTGGCCATGTTCGTCGAGGACCTCCAGCTCGACGGGCCGTCGTGGGCCGATACGACGTGGGCCGACGCGTTGCCGGCCGAGCAACGCGCCGCCTGCCCGGTCCTGATCGTCGGCTGCGGCGAGGCCGGACTGTTGGCCGCCGTGCAACTGCGCCAGGCCGGGATCCCCGTCGTGGTCGTCGAGAAGAACGACGGCCCGGGCGGGACGTGGTACGAGAACCACTATCCCGGCGCCCGGGTGGACATCGGCAGCCACTTCTACACCTACGCCAACGACGAGGCCGACCACTGGAGTGAGTACTTCGTCCGCCAACCCGAGCTGCAGGCCTACTTCCAGCGCATCCTCGACGAGCAGGATCTCGGCGGCGCCTGCCGCTTCGGCACCGAGGTGACCCGGATGACCTGGGACGACCAGGCGGCGATGTGGCGGGTGGAGATGCGCACCTCCGACGGGTCCACCGACACCGCCGCCGCCCGGGTGGTGATCAGCGCGGTCGGCTCGTTGAACCGGCCGTTGATCCCCGACCTCCCCGGACGCGACGACTTCGCCGGTCCGTGGTTCCACGCCGCCCGCTGGGACCACGCCGTCGATCATCGGGGACGGCGCGTCGTGCAGATCGGAGCCGGCGCCAGCGGGTTCCAGATCGCCCCGACCATCGCCCCCGAGGTCGAGCACCTCACCGTCTTCCAGCGCACGGCGCAGTGGATGTTCCCCAACCCGAACTACCACCGGGCGATCCCGCCCGGCGACACCTGGGCCATGCGCCACCTGCCCTTCTACGGGCGATGGTTCCGGTTGATGACCTTCCTGCCGGGCGCCGGGCTGACCATGGACCGCAGCCGGATCGACCCGACCTACGCCGGCAACGACGACGGCACGGCGATCAACCCGATCAACGAGATCACCCGATCGGTGTTCACCACGTGGATCGCCAGCCAGGTGGGCGACGACCCGGAGCTGCTCGCCAAGGTGATCCCGGACTATCCGGCCTCGGGCAAGCGGACCCTGCAGGACAACGGCAGCTGGTTGCGCTGCCTGACCCGTGAGAACGTCGAACTGGTCCGCACACCGATCGAGCGGATCGTCGCCGACGGGGTGATCGACGCCGACGGTCGCCACCACCCGGCCGACCTAATCGTCTATGCCACCGGCTTCCGGCACAACGACTTCCTGTACCCGATGGACATCGTCGGCCGCAGCGGCCAGCCGCTGCGCGAGCGATGGGGTGACGAGCCGACGGCCTACCTGGGCATGGCCGTCCCCGACTACCCGAACCTGTTCTGCCTGTACGGGCCGGGCACCAACCTGGCCCACGGCGGCAACCTGATCTTCCAGTCCGAGTGCCAGATGCGCTACGTGCTCGACGCGCTTCGCCAGCTGCTGGAGGGTGGGCACCGCACGGTCGAGGTCACCCAGGAGGCCTACGACGACTACGTGGCCCACTACCGCCGGGAGATCGACCAGATGGTCTGGTCACACCCGACGATCACCCACTCGCACTACAAGAACCCGCAAGGCAAGGTGTACACGCTGTCGCCGTGGCCGACCCAGCAGTACTGGCGCTGGACCCACGCCGCCGACCCGGCGCACCTGACGTTCGGCTGACCCGTCAGGAGCCCGACAGGGTCACGTCGCCGATCACCAGGCTGACCCCGGCCGCCGACATGGGCAGCCACTCGACGTCGCCGCCGACGGCGACCACGTCGAGCAGCATCCGTTGCAGGGTCGAGCCGAGGGTGAACTCGCGGACCGGCGCGCCGAGCTGCCCACCGGTGATCGACACCCCGGACGCGCCGGTGGAGAAGTCGCCCGAGATCGGGTTGACCCCGCTGTGCAGCCCGGAGACCTCGTAGATCAGCACGCCGTCGTCGACCGCGGCAATCAGCTCGTCCTGGGTGCCCGTCCCCGGCTGCAGCTGCAGCGCCAGGCAGCCGACACCGGGCGTGCCCTTGAACCCGCCACGGGTGGCGTTGGCGGTGCTGGCCGTGCCCATCCGCCGGGCGGAGTAGGCGTTGTGCACGAACTGGCGCAGCACCCCGGCTTCGATCAATGGCTTGGCCCGGGCCGCCAGGCCCTCGCCGTCGACATCGGTCGCGGTGTAGGCCAGCGGGTTGGTCGGGTCGTCGAGCAGCGTCACCAGCGGGTTGGCCACCGTGTCGCCGAGCCGATCGCGGAACAGGCTGCGGCCCTTGCTGACCGCCTCGCCATTGAGCGTCGAGCCGATGATCGCCAGGAACTGGGCGGTTACGTAGGGGCTCAACACCACGGTGGTGCGCCGCGACGCCGGCTTGGTGGCTCCGAGCAGGCGGGTGGCCCGCTCGGCGGCATCACCGCCGGCCTTGGCCACGCTGAGCTCCGCAGGGCGGCGCCCGACGCTGAAGCCGTAGCCGGTCTGCATCTCACCGCGATCCTCGGCCAGGGAGCTGACCACCAGGTAGCAGCCGTTCTCCCGCCCGTAGCGGCGAATCCCGGCGGTGTTGGCCACCGCCGCCTCCGCCGCCCCATCGGCGTAGTTGGCATCCTCGACGCGCACCCGCGAGTCGGCAGCCAGGACGAACTGCTCCAGCTCCTTGGCCAGGGCGATCTTGGCGTCGACGGCGAACTCGGCCAGCTCGTCGCTCCACAGCTCGACCTCGGTGACCGGCACACCGTCGGGTTCGGCCACCCCGGCGTACGGGTCCGGCGTGCCGAACTCGACGTTCTGGCGGGCGTCGGCGAGGACCTCGGCGATCACCGTGTCGTCCAGCGTGCCGGCGTAGGCGAACCCGGTCCGCCCGTCGCGCACGACCCGGATGCCGATGCCCTGGCTCTGGGCACTGACGAAGTGCTCGACCTCGCCGGCGTAGACGCGCACGTCGGTCTCCGTGCCGCGGGCGACGAAGGCCTCGAGCTGCTCACCGGGTCTGGCCATGGCCACGACCCGATCGGCGATGTCCAGCAGATCGCTCATGCCGCGGTCCCGCCGATGGTCAGCGCCCGGACCCGCAGCGTCGGTTGCCCGTCACCCACCGGCACCCCCTGGCCGTCCTTGCCGCAGGTGCCCGGGCGACCCATGGCGAAGTCGTTGCCCAGGAGGTCGATGTCGCGCAGCACCTGCGGCCCGTTGCCGATCAGGTTGCCCTCGCGCAGCGGTTCGGTGATCCGCCCGCCCTCGATCAGGTAGGCCTCCTGCATGCCGAAGACGAAGTCGCCCGAGGCCGTGTTCACCTGACCACCGCCCAGCTCGGCGACGAACACGCCGTAGTCGGTGTCGGCGACGATGTCGTCGGGATCGTGGGGGCCGTTGAGCACGTAGGTGTTGGTCATCCGGACCATCGGCAGGTGTTGGTAGCTCTGCCGCCGACCGTTGCCGGACTGGGCCCGACCCTCCTTGCGGGCCCGCAGGAAGTCCCACATGTAGTCGGTGAGCACCCCGTCCTGGATCAGCACGTTGTACTGGCTGGGGTGACCCTCGTCGTCGTAGCCGATGGCGCCCCACTGACCGGACATCGTCCCGTCGTCAACCAGCGTGATCAGCGGGGAGGCCACGGTCTGGCCGCGGCGGTCGCGGTACACCGAGCCGCCCTTGCTCACCAGGTCGGCCTCCAAGCCGTGGCCACAGGCCTCGTGGAACAGCACCCCACCGGTGCCGCGGTGGATCACCACCGGCAGCGTGCCGCTGGGTGCCGGGCGGGCGCGCAGCTTGGTCAGCGCCTGACGGGCGGCGTCACGGGCCAGCTCCTCGACATCGACGGTGTCGAACATCTCGAAGCCCATGGTGAACCCAGCGCTCTGGAACCCGGTCTGCATGCCGGAGTCGCCGTCGGCCACCACCTGGCAGCGGACGTTGATCCGGCACTGCTCGTCGTGGGCCAGGACCCCGTCGGTGTTGGCCACCAGGAAGCGCTTGCGCCCGTCGGCGTAGCTGGCGCTGACCTGGGCGATGGACGCCCCGGACGAGCGGGCGGCGTCGTTCATCCGGTTGAGCAGCTCGACCTTGGCTGCCGTGCTGACCGTGTCCGGCTGGGTGTCCACCGGGCTGACCACCCGTCGGGGCCCGTCGGTCAGGGCAACGGTGCGGATCACGTCGCCGCCCTGGCGAGCGGCGGCGGCCGCGGCCTCGGCCGCGGTCAGCAAGCCGGCCTCGCTGAGGTCCGACGTGTAGGCGAAGCCGGTGGTCTCCCCGGCCACGACGCGCACGCCGGCGCCGCGGTCGCGCCCGGAGTTGACCTGCTCGACGGTTCCGTCGTCGAGGCCGGCCGAGGTGCCCCGCCGATCCTCGGCGTAGACCTCGGCGAACTCGGCACCGGTCCGAACGGCGCGGGACAGCACCCGCTCCAGCACGTCCTGATCGATCATCCCGGCGAGGCTATCCCCGGCCCATTTCCGCCCGGCCGAGGCCGGATCGGCGAGTTCGGGGTCGGCCAGGCCGGGACCGGGGCCAGCAGGGGCGGGCGTTCGTCCGGATGGCGGATGGCCATCACCCCGGCGGCGGCGATCAGGCAGCACACCCCGGCGATCAGGAAGGCCGGGCGGTAGGTGCCGGTGCGGTCGTGCAGTGCCCCGGCTCCCCAGGCGGCAAGGGCCCCGCCGATCTGATGCCCGGCGAAGACCCAGCCGTAGACCAGCGGGCCGCGGTCCCGGCCGAAGTGGTGGATGCACAGGGCGATGGTGGGCGGCACGGTGGCCACCCAGTCGAGGCCGTAGAAGGCCATGAACCCGAACAGGCCGCCCCCACCGTGGGCGAGGGCCGGGTCGAGGACGAACAGGCTCAGGCCGCGCAGCAGGTAGTAGCAGAGCAGCAGCTTGCGCGGGTCGACCCGGTCGGTGAGCCATCCGCTCAGCAGCGTGCCGGCGATGTCGAACCCGCCGATCAGCGCCAGGTAGGTGCCGGCCTGGGTCTCCGACAGTCCATGCTCGTGGGCGGCGGAGATGAAGTGGGTCTGGACCAGCCCGGTGGTCGACAGCCCGCACACGGCGAAGCTGCCGAACAGCAGCCAGAACGCTCCGGAGGACCACGCCGCGCCGAGCGCCCCGAAGGCGGCACCCACCGGGTTGCCGATCGGTCGTGGGGCCGGGGTGTCGGCCGTGGCGCCATAGGCGGTCAGGCCGACGTCGGCCGGCTGGTTGCGCAGGAACAGGGCCACCACCGGGATCACGGCGAACACGCCGATGGCCACGGTGATGCCCACCCACTGCCAACCGTGGTGCTTGGCGACGGTGGTCAGCATCGGCAGGAACACCAGCTGACCGCTGGCCGTGGCCGCGGTGAGCGCTCCGGTGATCAGGCCCCGGCGGGCGACGAACCATCGGCTGGCCACCGTCGAGGCGAACACCGTGGCCATGCAGCCCGACCCGACACCGACCAGCACCCCCCACAGCAGGTAGAGATGCCACGGCCGGCTCATCTGCGAGGTCGCCAGCGCCCCGCAGCCGATGACCACCAGGGCCACCAGGGTGACCCGGCGGAGCCCGAATCGCTGCTGCAACGCTGCGGCGAACGGCCCGATGAACCCGAACAGCAGCACGTTGATGCTCACCGCCAGGCCCACCGTGGCCCGGCTCCAGCCGAACGCGTCGCGCAGCGGGTCGATCAGCACGCTCGGCGCACTACGCACGCCCGCCGCGCCGAGCAGGACGACGAAGGCCGCGGCGAACACCACCCAGTGGTAGGTCAGCCGGCGCGGGCGCATCGCCGTGATGCTACGAGCCAGGCGGGTGGCTCAGCCGAGGTTCGACGTGCGCGGGTAGACGTCGGCCGGGTCGGTGCGCACGTTGACCAGGTAGGGCACGCCGCTGGCGAAGGCCCGGTCCAAGGCCGGGCCGATCTGGTCGGCACGCTCGACGGTCTCGCCGGCGCCGCCGAGGGCAGCCACCACCTGGTCATAGCGGCAATCGGGCTGCAGATCGCAGGCCACGTCCCAGCCGTAGATCGCCCGCATCGGGTGCTTCTCCAGCCCCCACATGCCGTTGTTGCCGACCACCATGACCACCGGCAGCCGGTGGCGGACCAGCGAATCGACGTCCATCAGGCTGAACCCCGCGGCACCGTCGCCCAGCAGCACCACCACCTGGCTGGACGGTCGGCACCGCCGGGCGGCGATGGCGTAGCCCGGCCCGTTGCCCAGGCAGCCGTAGGGGCCGGTGTCCAGCCAGCAGCCCGGCTGCTGGACCTCGACGTACTTCCCGGCGTAGCTGGCGAAGTCCCCGCCGTCGCAGATGACGACGGCATCGTCGGCCAACCGGCGGGCCAGCTCGCCGTAGATGCGCGACGGCTGGATCGGCGAGGCGTCGGCGCCCAACGCGCCGGCGTCGGCCTGCCGGGCGCGCTCCTCGGCGGCGCGCAGCTCCGTCACCCACGAGTCATGACGGGCGCCCGGCCCGTCGGCCAGCGAGGCGAGCGTGGCGGCGAGGTCGCCCACTGCCGTGGGCACCGTGAGGTGGGCGGCGCGCTGCGAGTCGGCGTCGACCAGGTGGACCACCTCGGCGGCACCGAACGAGCCGAAGCCGAGGCGGAAGTCCAGGGGGGTGCCCACGACCACCACCAGGTCGGCCCGTTGCTTGAGCAGCCCGCGGGTCCGCAGGAAGGCCAGCCGATGGCGGGCCGGCAGCAGGCCGCGGCCCAAGCCGTTGACGTAGCAGGGAACGTCGAGGTGCTCGGCTGCGGCCAGCAACTCGGTCTCGGCCCCGGCCCAGTAGGCGTCGCTCCCGACGATCAGGGCGGGACGCTCGGCGGCGACCAGCCGCGCCGCCAGGTCGGCGACCGCCGACGGATCGGGGGCGCTCCCCCGCCGCCCGGGGGGATCGGCGGCCGGCAGGACCCCGGCCGACGGCCCGAACACGTCGATCGGGAAGTCGAGGAACACCGGCCCTCGATGCGGGGTCGCCGCCAGCGTCACCGCCTCGTGAACCATGGCGGCGGCGTGCTCGGCGCGGAACACGGTTGCGGCCGACTTGGTGATCGACGCCATCACCGGCACGTGATCCATCTCCTGCAGCGACCCCGACCCCCAGCGCAGCTGGCCGGCGCGGCCGCCGAGGACGACGAGCGGCGACCCGTTGAACCAGGCGCTGGTCACCGCCGAGACTCCGTTGGTGATCCCCGGGCCGGCGGTCAGCGCGGCCAACCCGGGTCGGCGGGTGAGCTTGGCGTAGGCCTCGGCGGCGAACGTCGCGGTCTGCTCGTGACGGGTGTCGACGATGGCCATCCCCTGGTTGCGGGCCGCCTCGTACAACGGCCAGATGTGCCCACCGTTGAGCGTGAACATCGTGTCCGTACCGGCCTGCAGCATGGCCGCGACGGCCTGCTCCCCGGCGTGACCCTCGATCCGACGTCCACTGGCTGGCGCACCCATGGCACCAGTCAAGCCGACGCGCCCGGCCCGCTCAGCAGTGCGCCGGACGGTGCGGATATCGTGACGTCGCCATGGAACTGTCGCGCATCCGGGAGCCGCAGGATCTGCGGATGCTCGACCAGGCCGAGCTGGACGATCTGGCTGGCGAGATCCGCGACTTCATCGTTCGGGCGGTCGCCGAGACCGGCGGACACCTCGGCAGCAACCTCGGCGTCGTCGAGCTGACCCTGGCCCTGCACCGGGTGTTCGACTCTCCCACCGACGCCATCCTGTGGGACACCGGGCACCAGGCCTACGTGCACAAGATCGTCACCGGCCGCCAGGCCGGCTTCGAGCACCTCCGCCAGGCGGGCGGCCTGTCCGGCTACCCGAACCGGGAGGAGAGCGCCCACGACTTCATCGAGAACAGCCACGCCTCCACGGTCCTGTCCTACGCCTACGGCCTGGCGGTGGCCCGTGACGCCGGCACCGATCACCACCGTCACATCGTCGCCGTCATCGGCGACGGGTCGCTGACCGGCGGGATGGCCTACGAGGCGCTGAACAACATCGGTCACGCCCGCAAGCGGGTGATCATCGTGCTCAACGACAACGGCCGCAGCTACGCCCCGACGATCTCCAACCTGGTGGCCGGCCCGGTGCAGGCCGATCCCGACATGGCCGATCACCCCAGCCTGCCCCAGCGGATCACCACCCGGCTGTCGCAGAGCCTGACCAGCATTCGCCAGAACCCCGTCTACGTCCGCCGCCAGCGCAAGCTCGAGCACTTCCTGCACGACCTGCCCTACGTCGGTCCGCACGCCGAGAAGGGCCTCGAGGCGATCAAGGCCGCGGTGCGCGAGTTCCTCCAGCCACCGTCGTTCTTCGAGGCACTCGGCGTGCGCTACATCGGCCCGGTCGACGGGCACGACATCGCCGAGATGGAGCGGACCTTCACCAACGCCATCGAGCTCTCCGCCGAAGGTCCGATCATCATCCATGCCGTGACCCAGAAGGGCAAGGGCTACTCGCCGGCGGAGGACGACGACGAGAAGCACCTCCACGATGCGCCGGTGTTCGACCCGGCGATCGGCCCGCCGAAGGCCGTCCCCACCGGGTACACCCAGGCCTTCGCCGAAGCGGTGATCAAGGAGGCCGAGGCGGACTCCCGGGTGGTGGCGCTCACGGCGGCGATGCCCGGGCCCACCGGTCTGATCCCCTTCCAGGCCCGGTTCCCGGAGCGCTTCTTCGACGTCGGCATCGCCGAGCAGCACGCCGTCACCGGCGCCGCCGGGATGGCCCTCGGCGGCCTGCGCCCGGTGGTCGCGATCTACTCGACCTTCCTCAACCGCGGCTGGGACCAGGTGGTCTACGACGTCGCCCTGCACCGCCTGCCCGTGGTGTTCTGCATCGACCGAGCCGGGATCACCGGCGACAACGGGCCCAGCCATCACGGGGTCTACGACCTGGCACTGCTGGCCAAGGTGCCCGGGATGCGCGTCCTGGCGCCGTCCAGCGCCCAGGACCTGCAGGTCATGCTGCACGACGCGCTGACGCTGTGCGAGGACGGTCCCGTGGCGATCCGCTATCCCAACGGGGCGGCCCGCCAGGTGGGCGAGCACGACGTCGGCATCGGGCTGTCCGCCCACGCCCTGCGCACCGGGGACGGGTCGGTGTGCATCCTGGCTGTCGGCCGGCTGGTGAGCAATGCGCTGAAGGCTGCCGAGCAGCTGGCCGAGCGCGGCGTCGACTGCACGGTGTGGGACGTGCGCAGCTGCGCACCGCTGGACGAGGCGATGCTCGACGACGCCGCCCGCCATCCGCTGGTGGTCACCTGCGAGGACGGGGTCCGCGACGGCGGCATCGGCATGACCATCGCCGACCGGCTGGTCGACCTCCGCCCGGCCTGCCATGTCGAGGTTCTCGGCCTGCCGACCCGGTTCATCCCCCAGGGCAAGGTCGACCACATCCTCGCCGGGCTGGGACTGGACGCCGCCGGGATCGTCGCCACCGTGCTGGCCAACCGATGACGACCGCCGGCGCGGTGCCCGCCGACCTGGCGGGCGAGCTCGATCTGGCACTCCGGCTGGCCGATCTGGCGGACGCCATCACCCTGGCCCACGACCAGCACCGGTCGTTCCAGGTCGACTGGAAGGCCAACCGGACCGAGGTGACCGACGCCGACCGCGAGTGCGAGACCGCCATCGCCGGCATGTTGGCCACGGAGCGCCCCGGCCACGGCCTGTTCGGCGAGGAGCACGGACTGGTCGGGGATCACACCTCGCCGTGGCGCTGGATCGTCGACCCGATCGACGGGACCTCGAACTTCGTGCGCGGCATCCCGGTGTGGGCCACGCTCGTCTGTCTGACCCACGCCGAGCACGGCGCGCTGGTCGGTGTCGTGTCGGCCCCGGCCATGGGCCGGCGCTGGTGGGCCGGACGTGGGCTGGGCGCCTACGCCGATGGCCGCCGCTGCCGGGTGTCGACGGTGTCCGACATCGCCGAGGCCCAGGTGTCGGTCACCTTCGATCCGGGCTGGGACCGCCTCGGCCTGACCGGTGAGTTGGTGCGTTTGCAACAACGTGCCTACCGGGCGCGCGGCTTCGGCGACTTCTGGCAGCACATGCTGGTGGCCGAGGGTGCCGTCGACCTGGCCGTCGACGCCGTCGGCCTGTCCGACTACGACCTCGCCGCGGTGATGGTGGTGGTCGAGGAGGCGGGCGGGACGTTCACCGATCGCCACGGGGTGGTCACCTACCAGAGCGACACGGCCATCAGCAGCAACGGCCTGCTGCACCACGAGGTCGCCGCCCTGGCCGGCTGACCCGGCACCGCCCCGCCCACGCCCCCACCGGAACTGGTCAGGGTTTCCGGGCGCCGGGGCCGGATTCGCTGACCACCTCGGCCAGCTCGTCGACCAGGCCGAGGGCGAGGGCAGCCGTGGCAGTGATCGGCCGGGCGGTCAGGGCCAGCCGGGCGGTCTCGTGGCGACCGATCCGGCGGACCAGGCTCACCGTGCCGCCGGCCCCGGGGATCAGGCCGAGGCCCAGCTCCGGGAGGGCGAAGCGGGCCGCCGGGTCGGCGACGACGCGCCGGGCGAACGCCGCCAGCTCGATGCCCGACCCGACACACGACCCGTGGACGAAGGCGGTCAGCCGGTCGGCGACCGCGGCGGCAGCCGCGGCCGGACTGCGCCCGAGGCGCAGCAGGTGGGCCGCTGCCGGGTCGGGGAACGTGCCGAACTCGTCGAGGTCACCCCCGGCGCAGAAGTCCGGACCGGCGCCTCGCCACTCGACGCGCTCGATCGAGTCGTCCATGACGGGCACGGCCAGGGCGTTGATCAGGGCATCGGCCATGGCCGTGTTCAGGGCGTTGCGCACGTGCGGGCGGTGGAGGGTGACGGTCATGCAGGCTGCGCTGCGCTCGACACGGATCGGCGACGGCGGCTCGAGGCGCGGCCGCCGAGGTGGGCGGGCAGACCGCCAGGCGGCGAACTCCGGGCCGGCCTGCAGCGCCGAGTAGGTCGCCGACTCGGCCACCAGCCCGGCGGCCACGGAACGGCTCGGCGCGTCGCGCAGCAGCACCGCCAGCGCGGCGCTGGCGACCGGGCCGCGCCCCACGGTCTCGGTCACCGCGTCCAACTCGTCGGAACCGGCGGGGAGGACCACGTCGCACCAGGCGGCACCCGGACGCTCGCCGAGCTTCGGCCCACCCGGCTCGGTCAGGCCGGCGACGACCACCGGGGGGCGCCTGGCGGCGAGCGGCGGGGCGGACCCGTCCAGCTCGACGACCACCACGTCACGACTGCCTGGCTCGGCCCACGCCGGGCGGTCCAGGCCGCGGCTGGCCGCCACCAGATCGTCCCATCCGACGGTGATGCGCGTCATCGGGCGATGACACTATGGAGCCGTGCCCGATCTCGTCGTCCGCGACGTGCTGGTCGACGGACGGCCGGTCTCCGTGGCCCTGACCAACGGACGGATCGTCGAGGTCGGCGCCCACGTCGACCAGGCCGGGGCGGTCGTCGTCGACGGCGACGGGTGTGCGGCCGTGCCTGGCCTGCACGATCATCACATCCACCTCCTGGCCACGGCCGCGGCGCGCCGCTCGGTGGACGTCGGCCCGGCCGCGGTGGCGGACCTCGACCAGCTCGGCCACGCCGTACGGGCGGCCACGCCACACCGCGGATGGGTGCGCGCCGTCGGGTATCACGAGTCGGTCGCCGGCGACCTCGACGGCGCGGCACTCGACCGGGTCCTGGCGGGCACCCCGCTGCGGGTTCAACACCGCAGCGGGGCGCGCTGGACCCTGAACCGGGCGGGACTCGACCTGCTCACCGCCGGTGGGGCCGATCACCCCGGGCTGGAGCGCGATCCCGCCGGGCAGCCCACCGGGCGGCTGCACCGGGGTGACGACTGGCTACGACGGCGCCTCGGCGACTCGCCCGCCGACGGGTTGGCCGAGCTCGGCGCCGACCTGCTGGCATGGGGGGTCGCGTCGGTGACCGACCTGACGCCGTCCACGGATCCCGCGGACTTCGACGTCCTGGCCGACGCGGTGGGGCGCGGGATCCTCCCGCAGCAGGTCACCGTCACCGGTGGGATCGAGCTGGCCACGTTGCACCCGCCGGTGCCGCTGCGCCGGGGACCGGTGAAGCTCGTCGTCGACGACGGGGACCTGCCCGGGCTGGACGACCTCGCCGAGCAGATCCGCGCCGCCCACCGGGCCGGACGCCCCGTGGCCGTGCACCTGGTGACCCGGGCGGCGTTGCTGCTGGCCCTGGCGGCGTGGGACGAGGCCGGGACCGTGCCCGGCGATCGCGTCGAGCACGGCTCGGTGATCCCGCCGGAGGTCATCCCCCAGCTGGCCGGCCTCGGCCTGACGGTCGTCACCCAGCCGGGCTTCGTGGCCGATCGCGGCGATCGGTACCTGGCCGACGTGGACCGGCGCGACCTCGCCGACCTGTATCGGAGCGCGTCGCTGATCGCTGGAGGGGTCGCCGTGGGCGCCGGCACCGATGCCCCGTATGCCTCGCCCGACCCGTGGCGGTCGATCCGGGCAGCGGTCGCACGGGTCACTCCGACCGGGACCGTCCTCGGCCCCGGTGAGCGAGTGGATTCGGCGTCCGCCCTGGCCCTGTTCCTCGGCGAGGCCCACGCGCCAGGCCGGCCGCGCCGGGTCCGTCCGGGCGCCCGCGGCGACCTCTGCCTGCTCGATCGAGCGGTCCTCGCGGCCGGTGACCTTGACTCGCCCGTGGTGGGCGTGGTCGCGGGCGGCCGCTGGACGGCGATCGGCCACCGGCCACTGGCTAGGTTCCCGGACCGGTGAACATCGTCCTGCTCGCCGACATGGCCGCCGGCGCGGCCCCCGACCGGGTGGCTGTCGGCACGCGTCACCGCGGCCTGACCAACGCCGTCCTGCTCGAGCGCGCCGGGCGGGCCGCGGCGCTGATCGTCGAGACCGGGGCGTCCCATGTGGTCTACGCCGCCGAGGCCTCGCCGCATCTCCCGGTGGCGTTGTTCGGCGCGGCCTGGGCCGGGGTGCCGTTCGCCCCGGTCAACTACCGGCTGGCGGACGCGGCGCTGGTCCGGCTGATCGGGCGTCTCGGCCGCGCCCTGGTGATCGGTGACGCCGGGACCGAGGCACGCTTCGGCCCCATCGATGCCGCCACCGTGCTGACCGTGGAGCAGTTCGCGGCCGCCGTCGACACCCGGTCACCGACCGCCGCCCCCTGGAGCGACGATCCGGAGGGCGTCGCGGTGCTGCTGCACACCAGCGGCACCAGCGGGGATCCGAAGGCGGCCGTGCTCCGCCACCGTCATCTGACCAGCTACGTGCTGGGCTCCGTCGAGTTCCTCGGCGCCGCCGAGGACGAGGCTGCGCTCGTCTCCGTGCCGCCGTACCACATCGCCGGGGTGGCGGCCATCCTCACCGGCGTCTACGGCGGTCGCCGTCTGGTCCAGCTGCCGTCGTTCAGCCCGGCCGGTTGGGTCGAGCTGGCCCGGTCCGAGCAGGTGACCCACGCGATGACGGTGCCCACCATGCTGACCCGCATCCTCGACGTCATCGACCCGGCCGTCGGCGGCGACGGCGCCGGCTTGGCGTCGGTCCGCCACCTGTCCTCCGGCGGCGGGCGGATGCCGGTCCCGGTGATCGAGCGAGCACTCGGACTGCTCCCGGATGTCGACTTCGTCAACGCCTACGGGCTGACCGAGACCAGTTCGTCGATCGCCGTGCTCACCCCGCAGGACCATCGCCACGCACTGGGGAGCGACGATCCCGTGGTCCGCGCCCGGCTGGGCAGTGTCGGTCGGCCGCTGCCGACGGTGGAGATCTCGGTGCGCGACTCGTCGGGGAACGAGCTCGGCCCGGGCCACCGCGGCGAGGTCTGGGTGCGCGGCGAGCAGGTCTCCGGCGAGTACGCCGGCAGCACCAGCTCCCGCCCGGACGACGGCGAGGGTTGGTTCCGGACCCGCGACGAGGGCTGGTTCGACGAGGGCGGCTACCTGTACGTCGAGGGCCGCCTGGACGAGGTGATCGTCCGTGGCGGGGAGAACATCTCGCCCGGCGAGATCGAGGACGCCCTGCTGGCCCACCCGGGCGTGGCCCAGGCCGCCGTGGTGGGCGTGCGTGACGACGAGTGGGGCGAGGTGGTCGCCGCCGCCGTCGTGCTCCGTTCCGGAGCCCGGGTGACCGGCGGCGAGCTGGCCGACTGGGTGGTGGCGCAGCTGCGCTCCAGCCGCCGCCCCGTGCTGGTGGAGATCCGATCCGAGTTGCCGGTCAACGACACTGGCAAGCTGGTCAAGCGGGTGCTGCGCGACGAGCTCGGTGCCCGCCACCACCGCCGCCGATCGCCGACCGAGGAGACACCATGGAACTGAGAGCCGGGATGCGACTGCGCAGCGCCGTCGACACCACCGAGGTGGTCGTGGTCCGGCCGGGCAGCGGCGACGTCGACGTGCGCTGCGGCGGGGCGCCGATGGTCACCGCCACCGGCCCGGCGGGTGATTCGGTCGGTGAGCCCGCCGCCGGATTCGACGCCGGGACGCAGATCGGCAAGCGCTACGAGGACGTCGAGTCCGGGGTCGAGCTGCTGTGCTCCAAGCCCGGCCCGGGCAGCCTGTCGATCGGCGAGCGGTCGGTGCCGGTGAAGGAGACCAAGGCCCTGCCGAGCTCGGACTGAGCCGACCGAGCGGCCGGCCCGGCACACTGCTCCGATGGATCTCGACGCGCTCGAGGCGCTGATCGTCGCCCGGCGGACCTCCCCGCAGATGGATGCCGAGCGCCCGGTGCCCGTGGCGCTGGTCGAGCGCCTGTGCCGCCTGGCGATGTGGGCGCCGAACCACCAGCAGACCTGGCCGTGGCGCTTCGCCCTGGTCGATGGCGAGGGCCGAGGACGTCTCGGCGAATGCGTCGCCGAGGCGATGGTGGCGTCCGGCGACGAGCCCGGACGAGCCGCCCCGATGCGGGCCCGTTACCAGATGACCGCGACGAACGTGGTCGTCGGCAGTGCGCCGGGCGACACGCCGACCCGGACCACCGAGAACCGCGACGCCGTGGCCGCCGGCGTGCAGAACCTGCTGCTGGGGGCCACGGCGGCCGGCCTGTCCAGCTTCTGGCGATCGTGCAAGAAGGGCACCAACGAGGCGGTGGCCGAGCTGTGCGGGTTCGAGCCGGGCACCACCATCGTGGCCATCGTCGGTCTCGGCTGGCCGACGACGCGGTCCGACGCCCCGCCGCGCCCGCCACTCGACCTGCACCGGATCTGAGCCCGGAACCAATTCGGGGCGCGCCGACTCAGGTCAGGATGTGCGCAGGATGCTGGCCACCGATGGACCGCCGCTCGATCCGCTCGATCCGCTTCTCAGGCGCTCGCCGTCGGCCGCCGCGCCGGCCGCCGACATCGATCTCGACGCCCTCTACCGCGCCCATCGCCGCCGGCTGAGCGGCCTCGCCGCGGCCGTCACCCTCGACCGGGCGGTCGCCGACGACATCGTCCACGACGCCTTCGCCGGCTTGACCCGCCACGTCGCCAGCGTGCGCGACCCGTTGGCCTACCTGCACCGATCGGTGGTCAACGCCGCCGTGCGCACCATCCAACGCCGCAACCGGGCCAGGTCGCTGCCGCAGCGACCGCTGCAACCGTCGACGATCCCCGAGGTCGACGAGACCTGGCAGATGGTCGCCGCCCTTCCCGCCCGCCAGCGGGTCGTGGTGGTGCTGCGGTTCTGGGAGGACTACTCGTACGAGCAGATCGCCGAGGCGCTCGGCCTGCCGTTGGGCACCGTGAAGTCCACGCTGCACCGCGCCCTGTCGACCCTGAAGGAGCAGTTGTGACCGATCTTGCCCGCCTGGCCGATCTCGAAGCCGAGCTCGGGGCCCGCCTGCGCGCCGCCTTCGACACCGTCCTCGCGGACGACAGCGTGACCGTGCAGCCGGCCGACCGGCGACGGTCCGAAGCTGGCCACCGGCGCGCCGCCGCCTCCCGCCGCAGTCGCAACGGTTGGTTGAGCCTCGCCGCCGCAGTCATGCTGATCGCCGGGACGGCCGTCGGCCTGATCCGTCGGCAGCAGGCGTCGGTCACCGCACCAGCGTCCGTCCCCGGATCGAACCACGTCGACCCGTCCCCGGTCTCGGCGGTCCGCGTCCCTCAGCCTCCAGCAACCGTGGGCGAATTCGAGCTGACGAGTCTGAGTGCGGAGCAGACCGGTCCGGACGGCGAAGACCGCTCTGCGCACGTGCAGTACGTCCGGCGCACCGGTGACGGCGTCCTGACCGGCTGGATCGGGCTCGTGGCGAGGGTCGTCCCCGCCGAGGCGCGGATCGAGTCGCCGAATGCCACGGTCCACGGGGCGCCGGCTTGGATCGAACCCGAGGGCGGGCCGACCCGTCGGGTCGAGTGGCGCGAAGGCGATGTCATGCTGCGCCTACGCGCCCACGGGCTGTCCACCACGGAGCTGACGCACGTTGCGGAGGCCACCCGACTGATCGACACCACAACCGGACCCGGAGTCACCCTGCCCGCGCCGGAACGGCTGTCGTTCCACGCCATCCCATCGGCGCCTCGCCCGCCGACCGGGGCACTGCACCTGTCGTTCATCCTCAGCGATCCGGCAGGCGCGAGAGTGGTCGTCCAGGTCCTTCCCAACTGGTACGGCGAGACCCTCGAGTCCCTTGAGGCCCGCTCCACCACGGCCAACCCACGCCAAGTACTCGCGAACGGCAGGACCGTCGTCATCTCCGACGGGGAAGTCGGGTGGATCCAGGGCCCTGACCTGGTCGCGGTGTTCGGTCAGCCAAGTCGGGAGGCGGACGTGCTCGCCGTGGCCGCGACCATCGAGGTCTCCGACCTGACTCACCTGGCCACATTGCGCCAGCACGTCGTGCACGGCGCTCGCCAACGACCGCTGACCGACCGTGCCACCCTGAGCGACGGGACCTCTCTGGAGATCCGGGCGGCCGGGTCGGGACCCGTGTTGTGCGTCGGCCGACACGTGACCGCCTGCTCCAACGAACTCACAGGTCAGCGATCGGACCTCGGAGGCGTGGCCTACTCGGTGCGCATCGATGGGACGCCGTGGACCTTCGCCTGGGTGCCGGGACACCACCGCCTCCGTGGCTCGGAAGGTGGAGCCGGGCTAGAGATGGTGACGGACGTGGGCACTTGGTTCGCTGCGCCGAGCCTGGTTTCGGTCACCGTCGACGGCGGCGGGACACGGTTCACGCCAGCCGTCGACGAAACCGTGGCGCTGCTCGGCGGGTGACGCCGCCGTTCAGCCGGGGATGCGCTGACCGCCGTCGGCGACGTAGCAGGCACCGGACACCCAGGACGCTGCCGGGGAGGCGAGGAAGCGGACGACGGCACCGATGTCGGCCGGCGTCCCGACGCGACCGACCGCGATCCCCGGTACCACTCGCTGGCGGTAGGCGTCGCCGGCGCCGTCCGGCCCGTACAGCTCGGTGTCCGGGACGAACCCGGGGACCACGACGTTGGCGGTGATCCCTCTCGGGCCGAGCTCGGAGGCCACGGTCTGGATCCACCGGTTCATGGCCGCCTTGGACGAGGCGTAGGCCACGTTGCCGCCCCGGCCGAACGCTGACGCCGACGAGACGGCGATCACCCGCCCACCCGGGCTGCGCAGGATGGGCGAGATGGCCGCAGTGGTCAGCACGGCGCTGATCAGGTTGACCTGGAAGGTGTTCTGCCACTGGGCCACCAACGACTCCAGCGAGTCGATCGGCCGCCGGTCGGCACCACCGGCGTTGTTCACCAGCACGTCGATGGTGCCGTGGGACCGGCCGAGATGGTCGACCAGCGAACGGACGGCTCCGACGTCGGCCACATCGGCGGCGAAGGTCGATGCCGCGCCGGGTCGCACCTCGTTGAGGGCCGCCGCCGTCCGGTCGAGCACTTCCGCCCGCCGCCCGACCAGGACGACGTGGGCGCCGTCGTCGGCCAGCGCCGCGGCGATCCCGGCCCCGATCCCGGTGCCTCCGCCGGTGACCACGGCGACCCGCTGGCGCGGACTCATCGGGTCGTGTTCCACCGGGGCCTCCTCGGGTGTCTCGCTGCGGCCTGGGCGACCCGCTGGTCGCTCTGTCTAGTCTGTTCGGGTGAGTCGGGCCGCGTCGTGAGCATCTATCTGGTCCGCCACGCCAAAGCAGGCAGCCGCAGCGAGTGGAGCGGCGACGACCAGCTGCGCCCGCTGTCCAAACGTGGCCGGCGCCAGGCCGATGCCATCGGCCACCGGCTGCGCAAGCTCGGCGCCGGCGAGTTGATCGCCAGCCCGTACGTGCGCTGCGTCCAGACCCTCGAACCGCTCGCCCACCGTCGCGGAACGGTGGTGAACACCGACGAACGACTGGCGGAGAACAGCGGCTACGACGGGGCCCTCGAGCTGCTCGCCTCGGTCCCGGACGGCTCGGTGCTGTGCAGCCATGGCGATGTGATCCCCGAGACCATGCAGGCCCTGCAGCGTCGTGGTTGCCAGTTCACCACCGTGGCCGACTGGCGCAAGGCCAGCGTGTGGGTCCTCGAGCGCGACGGTCACGGCCAGATCACCACGGCCGCGTCCTGGCCTCCCCCCGAGGACTGACCGCCGCGGCACGCCCGACCCGCCCCCACCCGAACCCGGCCCAAGCGACCTTCCCAACCCCCATGGGCGCGGAAACGTGCACGGGCGGATGGTTGCGCGCCCATGGGCCCGTGGCGGCTCACTCGCCGGGTGTGACCGATCCGGGTCCCATGGGCGCGGAACCGTGCACGGGCGGATTGTTGCGCGCCCATGGGACCGTGGGGCGTCGAGGGACACCCGGCGCCGGTGTGATCACTCCGGGTCCCATGGGCGCGGAAACGTGCACACGCGGATGGTTGCGCGCCCATGGGACCGTGGGGTGTCGAGGGATGGCCGACGGCGCGGGGATCAGGGGGAAGTGGCGGGGGTGGGGGAACGTGGGGGCGGCGTGGCGGGGGCCGTCGGGGGTGAGGTGTCGGGGGTCAGGAGGGACTCGATCATCGGGCGCATCTGCGGGTTGACGCCGTGGTCGATGCAGGCCTGGGCCTCGGTGCGCGCCGTGGCCGGGTCGGGGGTGGCCAGGAACCGGGCGCTGGCGATGGCCACGAAGCAGTGCCCGTCCGGGTAGGTCGGGTTGGCCTGCACCGCACGGCGGAGGGCGGCGAGGCCCGCCTCGACGAGTTGCGGTGCGCCCGTCTGGCGGCCCTGGAGCACGACCAGCCAGGCCGAGTAGGTCTTCGCCTCGGCGTTCGTCGGGTCGATCTTCAACACGGCGAGGAAGGCGTCAGCCGCCGCCGAGGGGTTGCTGCCGAGCTGGGCCCGAGCCTCGGCCAGCTTGGCCTGCACCGGATCCGCCGGCGTCGTGGGCGCGGCGGGTCCGCCGGACGCCGAGCCGCGCTCGCCGATGTTGGCCGCCACCGCCCAGCCGGCCAGCCCGGCGACGATGACCAGCCCACCGATCCACGCGGCGCGCCGGGGCACCCGCCGGCCGCGCCAGCGACGCATCGCCAGGGCGACCCCGCCGAGGGCGGTGACCCCGACCGCAGTGGGGATCGCCCACACCAGCGCATCGAGACCGGTGCTACGTGGCACGAGGGCGGTCCCCGGGAAGCGGGACTCGATGGTGGCCACGATCTGGCGGTCGTCGAGCTGCCCGGCATCCACCAGCTTGCGGATCTCGTTGCGGATCCGCACCGAGGCGCCGACCTGCGACTCGTACACCGACTCGCCGTTGCAGACCGGGCAGGCCACCCGCTGGGCGATCGCGTCGGCCCGCTCCGCCGCCGAGCGTGGTCCGCCATCGCGGGCCACGCCGACGACGAACGCCGTCACCACCACCAGCGCCAGCACCAACCACCCGCCCCGGCCGCGCCATCCCGCCATCAGCCGACCGCCGCCCCGTCGCGCAGCTCCTGCAGCCACTGCGAGAGCTGCGTGCCATTGACCGCCCCGATCACCCGCAGGCGGACCACCCCCGCCGGATCGACCACCCAGGTCTCTGGCGGCTTGGTCTGGCCGAAGCCGACGGCGATCGCGCCGTCGTCGTCGCGCAGCACCGGCCATGAGCCGCCGTTGTCGGCGAAGAACCGGCGGACGTTGTCGACGCTGTCGTCGTTGATCACGGCGTACAGCTCGGCACCCGCCCCACCGAGCTGGGCCTGCTGGGAGGCGAAGGTGACCAGCTCCGGGTGCTCCAGCTTGCACGGTCCGCACCAGCTGGCGAAGAAGTTGAAGACCACCCACCGGCCACGATGCTGGGCCAGGTCGAAGGGCACCGCGTCGATCGTCTGGGTGACGACCGCGGGGGCGGCGAAGTCGACCCGCCGCGCCCCGGTGCCCTCCCCGCGGTCGGGCTTGGCGATGGCCAGGATCACGAACAGGGCGGCCACCACGGCGGCGACCCCGAGCGCGATCCACGAGGTCCGCCGTGAGCCGCTCGGCGGAGCGGTCCCGTCGGCCGGGGGCGTCGCATCGGGCGCCTCCCCGTCACTCGCCACCGCCGACCTCCACGACGTCGGGCACGTCGGGCACGTCGGGCACGCCGGCATCCACCACCGGCTGCGCCACGCCATCACGCCGAGTCCGGTTGCGCCCGGCCAGGGCCAGCGCCGTCCCCACCGCGACCAGCAGCCCGCCGATCCACATCCACATGGTCAGCGGCTTGACGAACACCTTGACCCGTGTCTCGGTTGTCGACGGGCGGGTCTGGCTGTCCAGCGCGAGGTACAGGTCGCCGGTCAGGCCGGTGCGCACGCTGGGGGTCGGCACGGTCATCCCGAAGGCCACGTAGCTGGTGAGGGCTGGGGCGTAGGCCTGCCCACCGTCGATGGCGATCGGTGTGCGCACGCCGACGGCGCGGCGGGTGGCGAACTGCTCGACGCCGCGCAGCTCGAAGGTGTGCCCGGCGAACGCCACCGGCCGGCCGACCGCCAGGGTCAGGTCGGCGCTGCGCGAGAAGCCGTTGCCGGCCACCATCGCCACAGCGACGAGGACGATGCCGAGGTGGACGACCATGCCCCCGCTGGAGCGTCCGACGAGCCCGTGCCACCCGCGGCGCCGCACCGCCAGGAACAGCTGGCGGATGGCCGCCCCACCGGCGAACCCCCCGAGGGCGAACGCCGCCAGCGAGGCCCAGGTGTCGACCCCGACGACCACAGCCAGCACCAGCGCCGCGGCGCCGGTCCACGCCGGCCAGAACAGCCGCCCGCCCAGCGTGGCCGCGTCGGTCTCCCGCCACGGCAGGGCCGGGGCCACCGCCATCAGGAACAGCAGGGCCAGACCGAGCGGTGTCGACATCGAGTTGTAGAACGGCGGACCGACGGCCAGCGTGCGGTCCTGGAGCGCCTCCACCACCAGCGGGAACACCGTGCCCACCAGCACCACCACGGCGAACACGGCGAAGGCGATGTTGTTGGCCAGGAACGCACCCTCCCGGGACACCGGCGACTGGATGCTGCCGGCCGTGCGCAACTGGTCGCCGCGCCGGGCGATCAGCACCAGCGAGACGATCACGACGAGACCGAAGAATCCCAACAGGTAGGTGCCGATCGAGCCGTTGCTGAAGGCGTGGACGCTGTTGACGATGCCGCTACGGGTCAGGAACGTCCCGAGGATGGTGAGGGCGAAGGTCGACACCAGCAGGCTGATGTTCCACACCCGCAGCATGCCCTTGCGCTCCTGGACCATGACCGAGTGGAGGTAGGCGGTGAGGGTCAGCCACGGCAGGAAGCTGGCATTCTCCACCGGGTCCCAGTTCCACATGCCGCCCCACCCGAGGACCTCATAGCTCCACCACCCTCCGAGCAGGATGCCGACGCTGAGGAAGCCCCACGCGGCCAGCGCCCACCGGCGGGTCTGCACCAGCCAGCCCTCGCCGACCCGCCCGGTGATCAGCGCGGCGATGGCGAAGGCGAACGGAACGGTGACGCCCACGTACCCGAGGTACAGCAACGGCGGGTGGAAGACGACCAGCACGTGGTTCTGCAGCAGCGGGTTGGGGCCGCGGCAGCAGCTCGACGGGTCCGGGGTCCCGGCGTTCTGGAAGGCGTTGGCCGGCCCGCTGGCCAACAGGAAGAAGAAGGCCGACACCACGAACATGACCACCATCGCCCAGGCGATGAGCGGGTCGTCCATCCGCCTTCGGTACCGGCGGATCACGGCCGCCAGGTAGACGCTGAGCACCAGGATCCACAGCAGGATGCTGCCCTCCAGCGCGCTCCAGAGCGCGGCCACGTTGAAGAGCGGCGGGGTGGCCGCCGACCCGACCTGCTGCACGTACTTGACCGAGAAGTCGCGGGTGATCAGCGCCCGCTCCATCATCACCACGGCCAGCACCGCGGCCCCGAACACCATCCATCCGTAGGTCACCGCCCCACGCGTCAGGCGGGCGTTGCCCAGGCGGATGCCGGTGACCAGCACGCCGGCGCCCAGCAGCGACGCCGTCAACCCGAGCAGCAGCGCCCCCGACCCGAGGGCGGTGTTCAGGGTTGCGGCAGTTGTAGCTGCAGGCATGCTGCGCTGCGCTCGCTCTTCTGTTCGGCCTGGTCGGCGGACTGGTACTTGGTGTCGTGCTTGACGTCGACGTTGTCGCCGAAGAAGCGGCCGTCACGCAGCTGGCCGTGGACCACGACCCGCACGCAGTCCTGGAAGATCTCGCTGGCCGGGACGCCGTCGTACTCGACCGGGTAGCTGTCGCGGTGGTTCTCGGTGGACACGATCGTGAAGGTGGTGATGCCGTCGACGATCTTCTTGGTGCCTTCCTTGACGAACCCCTGGATCCGGATCGGCCGGTCGGCCTCGCAGCCCGACTTGTGGCCGACGTCCTCGACGTTGCAGTAGTAGTCGAGGGCGTCGGTGAGGAACTTGGCCACGATCACCCCGCCGGCGGCAAGGACCAGCACCAGGGCAAGGATCGCTCCCCACCGACGCCGGCGCGGCGGGGTGGGGTCCAGCGGCTCGAGCGCACGCGGCTTCAGGTCCACGGGCGGTCCTCCGGCGGCACCTGGCGGGCCAGACGCCGGCCACGGTGCACCATCGCCGCCACCAGCGCGGCGGTGCCCCCGAAGGTGAGCAGGTAGCTGAGCACGACGAACGTCGTGGTCATGTCCGACCCACCAACGCCTCCGCCCGGCGTTCCACCAGCGCCCGGTCGAGACCGCGATCCTCGACGGCGTCCTCCATGGCCATCACCCGCTGGCGGTGCAGCAGCAACCACACGTACAGCAGGGTGAAGGCGACGACCCCCCAGAAGATGGCGAACAGCATCAGCCCGTTGATCTCCCCCTTGGCGATGCTCTCCTCCTGATGCAGGGTGTTCCAGCGCTGCACACTGAAGTGCACCAGCGGGATCTCGACGACGGCGAACATCGCCACCAGCGCGCTGCGCCGGGCTCGCTGCGGGTGCGTCCCGCCCAACCCGCGCACGGCCAGGTAGCCGAGGTAGGTGACGAACAGCAGCGCCGTGGTGGTCAGCCGGGCGTCCCACACCCAATAGCGCCCCCACGACAGCCGGCCCCACAGGCTGCCGGTCACCAGGGTGATGGCGACGTAGAGCACGCCGATCTCGGCGCTGGCCCCGGCGATGCGATCCCAGGTCAGCGAGCGGGTACGCGGCCACAGGTACGCCGCGCTTGCGACCCCGGTGACCACGAAGGCCAGGTAGGCCAGCCACACCGAGGGCACGTGGACGTACATGATCCGCACCCCGTTGCGCTGCACCGCGTCGGCCGGGGTGACGACCAGGCCGAGCACGGCGAGCAGCCCGATCGAGGCCAGGGTGGCGATGCCCAGGCCGCGGGTGAAGCGCGTCCCGGTCACGTTGCGGGTCGTCGACGGCGCGGGCATAGCTCGACCCATCATTCCTCCAACAGCGCGCCGAACGCCAGCGCGCCACCCCCGACGGCCAGGGCGGCGAAGGCGCCGACCAGCGCGACCCACGCCCAACCTTCCGTCATGCCGATGCCTCCTGTGCCGAACGCGGCCTCGGTGGATCGCGTCGCACCGATCAGGACCGGGACGACCACCGGCAGCATCAGCAGCGGGAGGAGGGTGTCGCGGCCCTTGGCGCCAGCGGCGAGGCCGCCGTAGAGCGTACCGACGCCGGCCAGCGCCGTGCCCGCGACCACCACGGTCACCGCCAGCAGCCCGGCTGCCGCCAGGCCGGCCACGGCGGTGTCGAACAGGATCACCGCCAGCACCACCAGCACGAGGTCGAGCGCCAGCAGCTGGACGGCCAGACCGATCGTCTTGCCGAGGAACAGTCCGGCCGGGGTGACCCCGGCGACGCGCAGCGCATCGAGCGCCCCGTCGTCACGTTCGACGGCGAAGACCCGTTGGATCATCACCAGAAGGCTGAACACGGTGGCCAGCCAGACCAGGCCGGGCGCCACCTGGCGGGGAATGTCCGAGCTGGCCTTGTCGAGGGCGAAGGCGAACAGGACCATGACGACGCCGCTGAAGGGCAGCACCTGGTTGACGAGCACCCGACTGCGGGCCTCGATGCGCAGGTCCTTGGCGGCGATCCGCCGGGCCACGGCCCACACGCTCACGGCGCCACCCCGACCACCTGACCGCCGACCACCTCGACCGTGCGCGTCGCCAACCCGGCGGCTCGTTCCAGCTCGTGGCTGGCGATCAGGACCGTCGCCCCGGCCTGCACCGCCTGGCGCAGGGTGGCGTCGAGCTCGTCGCGCCCGGCGGCATCGAGGCCGGCGTGGGGTTCGTCGAGCAGCCACAGCGTCGCCCGCCGGACCACCAGGCAGGCCAGCGCCGTGCGCCGCCGCTGACCGGCCGACAACCGCCCGACCGGCACGCCGGCCAACCGGCCACCCACACCGAGGCGGACGAGGGCGGCATCGACCTCGTCGCGAGTGGCTCCCACGGTCGCGCCCCAGAAGGCGACGTTCTCGGCCACGGTGAGGTCGGCGTACAGCCCGT
This sequence comes from Actinomycetes bacterium, assembly GCA_029782355.1. GTDB lineage: Bacteria > Actinomycetota > Acidimicrobiia > Acidimicrobiales > Ilumatobacteraceae > JAKOUY01. Next base: position 743,145 of record JAKOUY010000016.1, on the reverse strand, counting down.
TGGCGTGACCGAGCAGGCCGACCCGGCGGCGCACGGCGCGGCGATCGACGGTCAGGTCGACCCCGCACACCGTCGCCGAGCCGCGGACCACCGGCAGCAGCCCGGCGCACAGCCGCAGCAGGCTGGTCTTGCCGGCACCGTTGGGTCCACGCAACAGGACGATCTCGCCCGGTTCGACGCGCAGCGTCGCCCCGGCGAGGGCCGGGAACGACCCGATCACGGCGACCACGTCGAGCAGGTCGACCACGTCAGCCACGGCCGGCCACGCTACTGGGGCCGGACGGCCGGAGGGCTGCCGCCGCCGGCGTCGCGCCACCCGAACGGACCACCCCCGGGTACGCTGACCGGCCGTGGCGGCAGGTCCCTCGTCCTTCAGCGTGCCGCACGCCCCCGATCCGGCCGGGTCCCGAGCGCGCCGGGTGAGCCGCTGGGATCGCCCCAAACCGCCCAAGGACTGGCGCTACTGGGTCGGCGGGCTTGGCCGGGTGCTCATCACCGTCGGGCTGTTGATGTTCGCCTTCGTCGCCTACCAGCTGTGGGGCACCGGCATCCAGACCGCTCGGGCCCAGGACCGCCTCGACCGCCAGTTCGAGCGGGCCGTCGAGGCCAACCGGGCCGCTGCGACCACCACCGCTGCCACGACACCGCCGCCGGGCGCCACGACGCCGAGTTCGCCGGCCACGTTCCCGGTGGGCACGGTCCCGCCCGGGGGGTTCGGCTTCGGCCTGGACACCCCGCCGGCGAGCGGCGACGCCTTCGCCCGGCTGCGCATCCCCCGCCTCGGGGCCGACTTCGACTGGACGGTGGTTCAAGGGGTCGACCGCCCGCAACTGCAGGAGGGCCCCGGGCACTTTCCCTCCAGCGTGCTGCCCGGGGAGTACGGCAACCTGGCCATCGCCGGGCACCGGACCACGTACGGTGCTCCGTTCGGCGATCTCGACCAGCTTCAGCCCGGGGATGACATCTACCTCACCGACCTGACCGGCCAGCTGTATCACTACCGGGCGACCGAGCAGGTCGTCGTGCTCCCCACCGATTACGCCCTCCTGGTCCCGACGCTCGATCCGTCGAAGGCGACGATCACGCTGATCACCTGTGACCCGAAGTTCCAGACCAGCCATCGTCTGGCCGTGCGCGGCGACCTCGTCCTGGACGACTCGCCACCACCACGCCAACCGACCTTCCACATCCCCGACGGCCCGGTCGACGTGTCCGCCCTGCCATCGGAGGACACCGGCCCATCGGCGCGTCCGCCGGCCACCGTGCCGGCCTCCGTCCCGGTAGCCGTTCCCGGCACGCCGAGTCCCTCGCCCGGCGTGACCAGCGCGAGCGCGGCCGTGCCCGCCGCCACCTCCCCGGTCACCTCCCGAGTTACCAGCCCGGCCGGCTCGGCTCCGGCCACCACGGGGACGTCCCCAGGTTCGCCCACCACCGGCGGCGGCGGCCCCGCCGAGCGCGACGCCCTCAGCGCCGGATGGTTCAGCGACCCGACGGCCTGGCCGCAGGTTGCCCTGTGGGGCGCAGCGCTCGTCGGATGGTGCCTGGCGTGCTACGTCCTGGCCCGCTCGCTGCGGCGAGTGTGGGTCGGACTCGTGGTGGGTGCCGCGCCGTTCGTCGTGCTGCTGTACTTCTGGTTCGAGAACATCAACCGGCTGCTGCCGCCAGGCCTGTGAGCGACGCCAGCCGCTCCCCCACGCCGCCCGCCGCCGACCCGGTGCGTGCCCGCCGCCGGCAGATCGCCCGGTGGTCGCTCCTCGCCAACCGCTTCGGCTACCTGCTGTGGGCGGTGGCCATCGTCACCTTCGTGCTCGGCTTCGTCTTCGGGTTCACCACGGCGGTGTCCGCCATCACGATCGCCTGCCTGGTCGCCGGCATGATCCTCCTGGCCCCGACCATCGTCATCGGCTACGCGGTCAAGGCCGCCGAGCGCGACGACCGTGAGCGCGGCCTGTGATGTCCGTCCCGCCCGACCTGGTTGTTACCCTCCAGTAGCCATGAACCTGCGGTTGCCGGCCTCCGAACGACGCGAGCAGATCCTCGACGTCGCCATCCAGGTCTTCGCCCGCAACGGGTTCCATGGCTCGTCGATGAACGACATCGCCGACGCCGCCGGGGTCACCAAGCCGGTGCTCTACCAGCACTTCGACAGCAAGCAGGACCTCTACCTGGCCCTGCTCGACGAGGTCGGCATGCGCATGCTCACCGCCATCCGCTCCGGCCAGGCCGGTGCCACGGGCGGGCGAGCCCTCACCGAACTGGGCTTCCGGGCCTACTTCTCCTGGGTCGCCGAGGACCACGACGCCTTCCTGCTGCTGTTCGGGTCACGTGCCAGCCGCGACGAGGAGAGCACCGTGGCCATCCGCCGGATCACCAACGACGTGGCCCACGCCATCGAACCGTTGATCTCGGCCGACATCGACGCCGAGCACCGCCGCACCCTGGCTCACGGGCTGGTCGGGCTGGCCGAGGGCGTCAGCCGCTACCTGGTCGAGCGCGGCGAGCGGTTCGATCCGGCCGTGCTGGGCCAGCAGGTGGCCGACATGGCCTGGGCCGGCCTGCGCGCCGTGCACTAACCGACCGGGGCCCGCAGCACCCAGCCGCGGTAGCCCTCGACGAACCCGGCGGCACCGAGCGCCGCGGTGACCGGATGGCCGGCGACGATGGGCTCGCCATCCACCTTGCGCACCTCGACGGTGCGCACCAAGCCACCGCGCACCAACGCCGCCAGGGCCGCGGCCCACGCCGGGTCATCGGCGCCCGGGAAGGTGACCAGCGAGCTCGAGCGGCGGTCGAGCCACACCAGTGGGACGCCCTGGCGCAGCACGACCCAGGCCGAGGCCACCCGCGCCGGGCGACCCGTCGTGTCCGGCCAGGCCAGCACCGACCCGTACGGCTGGGCCGGATCGGTGGCTGCCAGGACCACCGGGGCCGGCACCCGGTCGGGGTGCAACTCGGCGTCGACCGGCTCGCGCGCCGCGCGCAGCCGGTCGACCGCCCCGGGCAGGGCGAACTGGGCGGCACCCAACCCGGCGACGAAGTATCCGCGGCGCACCTGGCCGCGCTCCTCGAGCACCTTGAGCACCTGGTACACCGCGGCGTAGCCGCCGACCACGCCCTCGGCCAGCACCGCCTCGCGGGTCACCACCCCGTAGCGCTCGAGCAGCTGGCGGGCCACCGCATGGGCCGCCTGGGTCGACGTCGCCGTGCCGGTTCGCAGGCTCTCCACCAGGCTCCACCGCCCGGCCGAGGCCGGCGGTCCGAGGCGGGTCAGCCGGCCGGGACGGACCCGCGCGCCGCGCCCGGCGCCAGCCTTGCGCGCCGGGGCGTTGGTGACCTGGGCACGCAGGGCGCCGAGTGAATCGTTGGTCACCTCGCCGGCCCACACCAAGTCCCACAGGGCGGTGAGCACTTCGGCCTCCGAGCGGCCCGGCGCGGCCGCCAGCAGCTGCGGCCAGAAGCTGGCCCCGCGTTGGCCGAGCACGGCGCGCAGCGCCTGGTGGATCTCGCCCGACGGGGCCTCGGCCCGCTCCCAGGCCGCGTCGAGCAGCTCGAACTGGTCGGCCAGGTACAACCGGACCCGCCCGTCGCTGGCGCCGATCGTGCCCGCGCCGGTCCACACCAGCTCGCCGGCGGTCGCCAGCTCGTCCAGCTCGGTGGGCCGGTAGCCGGCGAGGCGGGCGGGCAGCACGTCGGCTTCCACCGCCGACGCCACCAGCGCCGCCCCCTGCAGCTGACCGAGGGCGTCGAGCAGTGCGTCGAGCCCACGGCGCTCGCCAGGGATGCCCTGCCACTCCGGCAGGAAGCGGGCGTAGGCGTCGGCCTCGACGGCCTCGATCTCCCGGCGCAACAGCGCCAGGGAGCGGCGGCGCAGCTGGCGGAGGACGTCGACGTCGCACCACTCCCGCCCGGCGTCGGCGCCGCCGGGGCGGAACTCGCCGCGGACCAGGCGATCCTCGGCCTCCAGGGCGACGAGGGCCCCGGCGACGCGCTCCACCGTCGTGCCCAACCGGGCGGCGACCTCGGTGTCGACGAACGGACCGTGGGTCCGGGCGAAGCGGGCGACCAGCGACTCCAGGGGGTGCGGCTGGGACTCGGTGAAGGCCTGTGGCAACCCGAGGGGCAGGTTGACACCGAGCGCGTCGCGATACCGACCGGCGTCCTCGGCGGCCAGGTAGCGCTGCTCGCCGGCCACCCCGACGAGCACCGCCCGGCGCTGGCGGACCAGCTCCTCCAACCAGGCCACGGCCTCGACACCCTCGCAGCGCAACTCGGCTTCGACCACGGCCAGGTCGCCCACCTTGCGGAGCACGTCGTGCAGCTCGTCGGCCGAGCGCGCCCGGCGGCCCTCGGCCAGGCATTGCAGCTCCAGCTCGACGTCGGCGACCACCCCGGGATCGAGCAGCTCGCGCAGCTCCTCGGCACCGAGCAGGTCGCGCAGCAGGTCGCGGTCGAGGGCCAGGGCCGCGGCGCGCCGCTCCGCCAGCGGCGCGTCACCCTCGTACATGTAGGCGGCGATCCAGTTGAACAGCAGGCTCTGGGCGAACGGGCTGGCCTTCGGGGTGTCGACGGCCACGACCCGGATGGTGCGATTGCGCAGCTCGCTGAGCACCTGGCGCAACCCGGGCAGGTCGAAGACGTCCTGCAGGCACTCGCGTGACGTCTCCAGCAGGATCGGGAAGGTGGGGTGCTTGGAGGCCACCGACAGCAGGTCGGAGGCCCGCTGGCGCTGCTGCCACAGCGGGGTGCGCTGGTCGGGGCGGCGGCGTGGCAGCAGCAGCGCACGGGCGGCACACTCGCGGAACCGGGCCGAGAACAGCGCGGTGCCCGGTAGGGCGGCGACCACTAACTCGTCGACGTCCTCCGGGTCGATGACCAGGTCCTCCAGGGGGAGTCGCTCGGCTGCGTCCGGCAGGCGCAGGACGATGCCGTCGTCGGTGTACATCATCTCCACCGGGATGTCGTCGCGCTCGCTCAGCCGGCGCTCGATGGCCATCGCCCATGGGGCGTGCACGGAGGCGCCGAACGGGCTGAGGATGCACACCCGCCAGTCGCCGATCTCGTCGCGGAACCGTTCGACGACGATGGTCCGATCGTCGGGCAGGACGCCGGTGGCCTGGACCTGGTCGTCCAGGTAGGTGACCACGTTCATCGCCGCGAAGGCGTCGAGCGAGTGCTCGGCCACCAGCTCGGCCACGGCCTCCTCGGTGGGCCGGGCGCGCACGGTGCGCTGGAAGGCACCGAGCGCCCGGCCGAGCTCCAGCGGCCGGCCGGGGCGGTCTCCGTGCCAGAACGGCATCTTCCCCGGCTCGCCGGGTGCCGGCGAGACGAGCACCTTCTGGAAGGTGATGTCCTCGATCCGCCAGGTGCTGGCGCCGAGCACGAAGGTCTCCCCCGGGCGGCTCTCGTAGACCATCTCCTCGTCGAGCTCGCCGACGCGCGTGCCGTCGGGCAGGAACACGCCGAACAGACCGCGGTCGGGGATCGTCCCGCCGCTGGTCACGGCCAACCGCTTGGCGCCGTCACGCGCCCGCAGGGTGTCGTTGATCCGGTCCCACACCAGCCGCGGCCGCAGCTCGGAGAACTCGTCACTGGGATAGCGGCCGGACAGCAGGTCCAGCACGTTGGCCAGCAGGTCGTCGCTGAGATCATGGAAGCAGGCGCAGCGGCGGATCATCGTGGCCAGCGCGGCAACGGTGGTGTCCGGGTGGACGGCAACGTGGGCGACGATCTGCTGGGCGAGCACGTCCAGGGGGTTGCGCAGGAAGCGGGTGGTCTCGATCTCGCCGGCGATCATCCGCTGGGCCACCACGGCGGCCTCGACCAGGTCGCCACGGTGCTTGGGGTACACGGTGCCGCGACTGGGCTCACCGACGCGATGCCCGGCGCGGCCGATGCGCTGCAGGCCGCGCGCGACCGAGCGCGGCGACTCGACCTGGATGACCAGATCGACCGCTCCCATGTCGATGCCCAGCTCCAGCGACGAGGTGGCGACGATGCCACGCAACTGGCCGCGCTTGAGCTGGTCCTCGATGATGACCCGCTGCTCTCGGGCCAGCGAGCCGTGGTGAGCCCGGACCAGCTCGCCGGTGGGCGACTCGATCCCGGCCTCGGCGGCGAGCTCGTTGAGCTGGTTGGCCAGCCGCTCGGTCTGGCGGCGGCCGTTGCTGAAGATGATCGTGCTGCGATGGGCGAGGACCTGCTGGAGGAGACGCGGGGTGATCTCCGACCAGATGCTGGTGCGCTGCGGGGCGGCGAACCCGCCGGTCGACGTGGACGGCCCACCCTCGCGGGTGACCGGCTGGCCCATCTCGGCCATGTCCTCGACCGGAACGACGACCTCCAGCTCCAACGGCTTGCGCACCCCGGCGTCGACGATGGTGACCGGGCGCGGTGGGCCGGCATCGGTGTGCCCGCCGAGGAAGTGGGCCACCTCGGTGAGCGGGCGCTGGGTGGCCGACAACCCGACGCGCTGGGGCGGGGCGGCGGTGATCTGCTCCAGCCGCTCGAGCGACAGCATCAGATGGGCGCCACGTTTGGTGGTGGCCATGGCGTGGATCTCGTCGACGATGACCGTCTCGACGTTGACCAGGCTGGCCGCCGCCGACGAGGTGAGCATGAGGTACAGGCTCTCCGGGGTGGTGATCAGCAGGTCGGGCGGCCGGCGGATCAGCGCCTGGCGCTCCTTCGACGGGGTGTCCCCCGTGCGCATCGCCACCGTCGGCATGCGCAGGGCGATGCCCAGCCGCTCGGCCGCCAGGTTGACGCCGAGCAGCGGCGAGCGCAGGTTCTTCTCCACGTCGAAGGCCAGGGCGCGCAGCGGGGAGATGTACAGGACCCGGGTGGCGGCGCGCGGCGCGGCCGGCTCGCTGGTCACCAGCCGGTCGATCGAGGCCAGGAACGCCGTCAGCGTCTTGCCGCTCCCCGTGGGCGCGCACACCAGGGTGTGCTGCCCGCCGGCGATGGCCGGCCATCCCTGGACCTGTGGCGGGGTGGGCTCGGGGAACGAGGCCGAGAACCAGGCGCGCACCGCCGGGGAGAACAGCTCCAGCACCGGGTGGTCGGCCACGGTGTGCAGGTTACGGGAGGGGTGTGGCGCGGTGGTCGGCCGCGTGCACGCCGGCCGCGTCGGGGGGCGCAGGTCAGAGGCTCAGGCCAGGGTGTTCGGCGGCAACCGCACGCGCTCCGGCCTCGTGGCGCGTCGAGTCGCACATCGAGACAGGTTCGCTCGATCCTGGCCGCGACTGGTCGCCAAGACTTTTGTCATGTAAAATGATATTTCACAGTGCGAAAGGAGCTCCATGAGCAGATGCTTCCTCCCAACCGCCTCCTCGATGCTGGCCGCCGGGGTTGTCCTGTCCACCATCGGCATGTCGGCATCGTCCGACGCCCGCCTGCCGGCGACGCCCTCGCGGACAACACCCGCCGAACAGCTCACACTGCGACTCGGCTTCTTCCCCAACGTGACCCATGCGCCGGCTCTGCTCGGCGTGCAACAAGGGATCTTCGCCAAGGCCCTCGGTCCCAACATCACCCTGCAACCGTCGACCTTCAAAGCCGGACCTGAGGCGGTCGAAGCCCTGTTCTCTGACTCGGTCGACGCCGTCTACATGGGACCGAACCCGACGATCAATGCTTTCGCCAAGTCACATGGGGCAGCGGTGCGGATCATCGCCGGCAGTACGTCGGGTGGCGCCGCCCTCGTGGTCAAGCCGGAGATCAACAGCCCGGCTGACCTCCGCGGCAAGCACCTGGCCACCCCACAATTGGGAAACACCCAGGATGTCGCCCTCCGATACTGGCTCAAGCAGAACCACTTGAAGACCGACGAGTCCGGCGGTGGTGACGTTTCCATTTCCCCCCAGGACAACGCTGCCACGCTGGATGCATTCGTCGCCGGCGACATTGACGGCGCCTGGGTGCCCGAACCGTGGGCGACTCGGCTGGTGCAGGACGGTGGTGGCAAGGTGCTGGTCGATGAGGCCAGCCTGTGGCCCAGCGGACAGTTCGTGACCACCCAGCTGGTGGTCGCCGCCACCTTCCTGGACAAGCACCCGGATGCCGTGTCTCGCCTGCTGCGAGGCCATCTGGCCGCGCTCGACGCCATCGCCGCCGATCCAGTGGCATCGCAAGCGGCGGTCAACGCCCAGCTGCTGGCAATCACCGGCAAGCAGATGAAGCCGGAACTGCTCAACGCTGCGTGGCAGCACCTAACCTTCACCGCCGATCCGATTGCGTCGTCGCTGCGGGCCTCGGCCGAGCACGCCACCGAGGTCGGCCTGCTCGACACGGTAGACCTGACAGGGATCTACGACCTCGGTCCGCTCAATGCACTGCTGGTCGAGGCCGGCAGACCAGCGGTGCGTGACGGTTGAATCAGGTCTCGGACGCCAGCGTGGCGGCCAGGACCTCGGCAGTCTGGCGGGCGAGCACGGCCAGCTCGGAGACCCGGACGTCGGTCAACCGCAACGCCGGACCCTGAACGCCGAGCGCGTAGCGCGCATGTCCGTGACGGTCCAAGACCGGAACGGCTACACCGCTGACCCCCGGATAGCGCTCCTCGCGATTCCTCGCCACGCCCTCGGCCCGGACGGTGGCCAGCTCACGCAACAGAGCCCGAGGGGACGTAACGGTTGCGCGCGTGAACTGGATGAGTTCGCCGAGGTCGCTCAGGCTGGTCATGGTTGGCCCTCGATCGGCAAAGGCGAGCAGGATCTTGCCCATCGCCGACGCATGGATCTCGATCGCGCCGCCAAGCGGGTGGTCGAAGCGCAGCCCACGAGTCGCGCTGGCGGTCAGCACGACGCGCACCGACGATCCGGTCCTGCTGGCCAACGAGACCGACTCGCCCGTCGTGTCGGCCAGGTCGTCAAGCATGGGCTTGGCATGGTCCAGGCCAACCGAACGCATCGCTCGTTGACCGAGGACGGCCATGCCGGCACCCAGTCGGTAGCGATCGGTCCGCGGATCCTGCTCCATCAGCGCACCGTCGACGAGGGCGCGAACCAGCCGATAGGCCGTCGACACGTTCAGCCCGGTGGCCTTGGCGATGGCCGTCAGACTGAAGTCGTCGGGACCGTCACGGAACAACTCAAGCACGCTGATCGCTCGTTCGACCGTCTGTGCCCCACCGCGGTGATGGGTCGCGCTCCCCACTCCGTCATTGTCGCACGCGCTTCGTGATCGACGCATTCCCTCCATCAATTTCACATGACGAAACGGTATTTCATGAATTGATAGACTCCCGACGTGCCATTCCCCTTCGCTTCGATCGTCCCGGCCGACACGTGAACCCAGAACCAACCTGCGTCCGCATTGAGCAGCTCGGCAAGTCGTTCCAGGCCGGTCGAACGACGACGCAGGCTCTCGACGGCATCACTCTGGAGATTTCTCGTGGATCGTTCGTCTGCGTGGTCGGCGCCTCTGGCTGCGGCAAGTCCACCCTGCTCAATCTGATCGCTGGCCTCGAACGGCCGAGCGCCGGAGCGCTCCTCACCAGCGGGCGTACCGCCCTGATGTTCCAGGATGCCGCCCTGTTCCCCTGGCTGACCGTGGTGGCCAACGTCGAACTGCCGATGCGCCTCGCCGGCATACGGCGCGCCGAGCGCCGGCGGCGCTCCGCCGAGCTGCTCGACCTGGTTCAGCTCGGAGACGCTGCCGGCAAGCGCCCCCACGAACTCTCTGGGGGAATGCGCCAGCGCGTCGCCCTGGCGCGGGCGTTCGCGCAGGACGCTGACATCCTGCTGATGGACGAGCCGTTCGGCGCCCTCGACGCGATGACCCGAGACGTCATGCACGACGAGCTCGAGGCAATCTGGACGCGCTCTGCAAAGACGGTGGTCTTCGTCACCCACAACGTTCGCGAGGCGGTGCGGCTCGGCGACGAGGTGGTCTTGTTCACCAGCCGACCCGGCACGATCGCCGCCAAGTTCGACGTCGCTCTATCCCGGCCGCGGCGCATCGAGGACGCCGACGTCGCCGAGCTGGCGGCGGCGATCACCCGCCGACTGCGCGAGGAGGTGGCCGGCCATGCCCGTCGCTGAGCGGACCATGAGCGAGCTGTCCGGCCTGGACGCGCTGGAGGCCGAGCCTCGAGTGACGCCAGCGGCTACACGGTGGTGGTCGGTGCTCTGGCCGAAGCTGGCCGGGATCGCCCTGGGGATGTTGATCTGGCACCTGATCGCTTCGAGCGGGTGGCGTCCGCGACACGTTCTGCCAGGCCCCGGTCAGGTCCTCCCTCGGCTGTGGCACGAGTTGGGCAAGCCGATCACCTGGCGGGCGATCCAGACGACGATGCGACGGGCCGCAGTCGGCTTCGCCGTTGCAACCGCGGTGGGAGGAGCCGTCGGGCTCGCCGTTGCCCGCTTCCAAGTGGTGCGAGCCGCCGTCGGCTCACTGATCACCGGGCTCCAGACCATGCCGTCCATCGCCTGGTTCCCGTTGGCGTTGCTCCTGTTCAGGATCAGCGAGGCGGCGATTCTGTTCGTCGTCGTCCTGGGAGCCGCACCGTCGATCGCCAACGGGCTGATCGCCGGGATCGACCAGACCCCACCGCTCCTGCTGCGGGCCGGGCGAGTGCTCGGCGCACGGGGCCTGTCGACCTACCGCCATGTACTCGTCCCGGCGGCCTTGCCCGCCTTCGTCGCCGGACTCAAACAGGGATGGGCCTTCGTCTGGCGCAGTCTGATGGCTGGCGAACTCATCGTGATCATCGCCAACAAGCCGTCGATCGGCACGCGCCTGGCCTTCGAGCGAGAGTTTGCCGATGCACCCGGCCTGATCTGCTGGATGTTGATCATCCTGGCGATCGGGGTGCTCGTCGACGCCGTGTGCTTCGCGAGTGCCGAGCGCCTGCTCCTCCGACGTCGCGGTCTGGGCTGAAGCCGCCGAGCGGTTCCGCCGGGTGGTTCCGCGGCGCCCGGATAGCCTGGCCGCATGCCCGCATCCGGCGAACACCACCCGGCGTTCGAGGAGTACTGCGAGTGCATCTACGAGCTGGCCGAGGACGACGTCGACGTCATCCAGGCACGCATCGCCGACCGCCTGCAGATCAGCCGCCCGGCGGTCAGCGAGATGATCCGTCGGTTGGAGGCCGAGGGCCTGATCACCACTGACGGAGGCATCCGCCTGACCGCCGCCGGCGAGGGCCTGGCTCATCAGGTGGTCCGCCGCCATCGCCTCGCCGAACGGTTCCTGACCGACATCCTCGGCCTGTCCTGGGCCCAGGCCCACCACGAGGCCGGCAAGTGGGAGCACGTCATGAGCCCGGAGGTGGAGGCCGCCCTCGACCGGGTGCTCGGCAGCCCGACCACCTGCCCGCACGGCAACCCGATCCCGGGCTCGACCTATCGGGAGCCGGCGGTGGTGTCCCTCTCGGAGTTGGCCATCGGCACCGAGTTCATCGTCACCCGGATCCCGGAGGCCTTGGAGTTCGAACCCGGGGTGCTCGAGTTCCTGGAGACCTCCGGGCTGCAGCCGGGCAACAGCGGGGTGGTCACCGCGTCGTCGCCCGATGGGGCCCGCATGGTTCGCCTCGACGGACGCCAGGTGGGGGTCGGCGCCTTCGCCTGCGAGCGGATCCTGGTCAGCGTATGAACGCCCGGCGGCGGATCGGCCGCCTGGTGGCGACCGGTCTGGCCGGGCTGGCCGCCGGCGGGTGCGCCACCACCTACGACCCGACCGAGGTCCGGTCGACCGACCCGGCCGTCACCACCACGACGACGCTGCCCACCGGCACGCCGGCCGAGCTGCTCCCGGCGTTGGCCGCCGAGACCCAAGCGTTGGAGCAGGTGATCTTCGACCACGGGGACATCACCGCCGCCGGCCAGCGGATCACCAACCTGTGGAACGCGGTGCGCGCCCAGGTCGGCTCGGTCGAGCCGGCCATGCTGGCCGGGTTCGAGGCTGCGGTCCGCCTGGCACAGCGCGCCGTGGCCAGCAAGCAGCTGGCCTACGCCACCAAGGCCGGCAAGGCGATGCGGGCGATGGCCGACGCCTACCTGGCGGCCCACCCCGCCTGAACGACCTCCGTCAGGGGCGCATCGTCATGGGCGCATCGTCAGGGGTGCATCGTCAGGGGCGCATCGACGGTGGCAGCGGCTCGCTGTGGACCACGGTGAGGCGCCGGGTGCTGCGCGTCAGGGCGACGTACAGGGCGCGCAGGCCCTGCTGCTCGTCGGCCACGATGCGCGCCGGCTCGACCACCACCACGCCGTCGAGCTCCAAGCCCTTGACCACGCTGACCGGGACCACGGTGACGCCCATGTCCAACCCGTTGCGGCTGGCCCGGCCGTGCTCGACCCCGGCGTCGGCCAGGCACTTGGCCACCGCCTCGACCATCGGGTCGGGGCAGACGACGGCGATGTTGCCGTCGCCCAGCTGCCCCTGCAGGACCTGGGTCTGGCGAGCGACCTCGGCCAGCAGGTCGGCTGGTGCGGCCTCGACCAGCACCGGGCCGGCATCGCCCTGGCGAACGCTGAGCGGGGCGCGCAGACCGGGGGTCGCCGCCGCCATCACCCGGTTGGCCAGCTCCATGATCTGGGCGGGGATGCGGTAGCCGACGCTCAGCCCGATCACCCGGGGCGGGCGCACCGCGGGCAGGTGGGCGAGGACGTCGTCCCAGCTACCCGGGGCCAGCGCCCCGGTGGCCTGGGCGATGTCCCCGACGACGGTCATCGACCCGTTCAGCGAGCGCCGGGCGATCATCCGCAACTGCATCGGGGTGAGGTCCTGGACCTCGTCGACCACGAGGTGGCCGTAGGTGCGGATCTCGTCGGCGTCGTCGACCTTGCCGCGCACCGGCCGCGGGCCGAGGTAGCTGCGCGCCTCGTCGAGCAGGGCGACGTCGTGCTCGCTGAAGCGAACATCGGCGACGTCGTGCGACCGCTGCCGGTACAGGGCGGCGTACTCGGCCTCGGCGAGGTGGCGCGACCCGGCCAGGCGCAGCAGGGCCTTCGAGCCGAACAGGTCGTGGAGCAGCTCGGCCGGGCTGAGCACCGGCCACATCCGCTCCAACGCCTGACGGACCTCCGGCAGGGCGCGCACCGCGTCGCGCACCTCGGTGGCGCTGACCGGCGCCTCTCGCCATCCGGCCGCCATCGCCGCCCAGACCTCGCTCTCGACGAACTTGCGGGCGGCGTTGTGCCGGCGGAAGCGGCGCTGGGCGGCCTTGACGATCCGCTGGGTGTCGGCGGCGCGCAGCCGCAGGAACCCGGTCCGGAACGGGACGACGAGGTCGTCGCGCAGCGGCCGCTCCCGATCGGTGACGGCCTGGTCGATCACCAGGGCCATCCGTGCGTCGCCCTTGACCCGGGCGGTCAGGGCCGACTCGGCGGGGTCGTCACCCGCGCGGGCCCACTGCACGTCGGGCACCAGATCGGCCAGGACGACCTGCTCGACGCCGGCCTCGCCGAGCGACGGCAGGACCCGTTCGATGTAGCGCAGGAACACCCGGTTGGGACCGACCACCAGGACGCCCTGGTCCTCCAGCGGGAACCGGTAGGTGTACAGCAGGTAGGCGGCGCGATGCAGGGCGACGACGGTCTTGCCGGTCCCCGGCCCACCCTGGACCACGAGCACGCCGTGCTGGGGCGAGCGGATGATCGCGTCCTGCTCGGCCTGGATCGTGCCGACGATGTCGCCGAGCTGGCCCGTGCGATGGCGGGTCAGCGCGGTGATCAAGGTGCTGTAGCCGCGCAGCCCGGACTTCGACACCCCGCCCACGGGCGTCCCGTCGAGGTCCTCGTTGTCCACGCCGAGGTGGCCCTCGCCGAACAGTTCGTCCTCGATGCCGAGCAGTTCGCGCCCGTGGACGGCGAAGTGCCGGCGGCGGGCCAGGCCCATCGGCTCCCGTCCCGTGGCCCGGTAGAAGGGTTCGGCCACGGGTGCCCGCCAGTCGATGACCACCGGGTTGGCCTGCTGGTCGGCCACCGCCAGGCGGCCGATGTGGAACGACTCGACGAGGGGCTCCCCGTCGGCCGACCGGGGGTCGGCACCGTCGAGCCGATCGATCCGCCCGAACACCAGGGCGGCGTCCCCGAGATCGAGCTTGGTCAACCGGTTGACCATCGCCTCGTCGAACACGTCGCGCTCGTACCGGGCCTGCATGGTGCCACCGAGGGTGCCCTCGTGGATGTCGTGCAACTTCCAGGCATCGTCCCGGCTGCGCTCCAGGCAGTCGTAGGCGTGGTCGATGTGGGCCTGTTCGTCGGTCAGGTCGGGATGCTGATGGGTCATATCCAGGGTCGTCCAAGCCTACGAGCGCCCTCCGGGGATTGCTCGCGGCCCCCGCCCGTTCACCCGATCGGCCACCCCCGGCGCACCGCCGACCGCCCGGTAGCGTGACCCGATCATGGCTGCCATCCCCCTGCTCGACGCGGCCGCCGGCCGGATCACCTCGCACACCCCGGTGTGGTTCATGCGCCAGGCCGGGCGCAGCCTGCCCGAGTACCGTGCCGTGCGCGGCGCGGGCAGCATCCTCGACGCCATCAAGCAGCCGACGCTGGCCGCCGAGATCACCCTCCAGCCGGTTCGCCGCTACGGCGTCGATGCCGCCGTGCTGTACAGCGACATCGTCGTGCCGGCCCACGCCGTCGGCTTCGGCATCGACGTGGCCCCCGGAACCGGCCCGGTGGCGGCCGAACCACTGCGCAGCGAGGCCGACCTGGCCCGGCTGCGCCCACTCGTCGAGGAGGACGTCGACTACGTCGCCGCCACGGTGGACCTGCTGGTCGGCGAGCTGCCCGACTCCGTCCCGCTGCTGGCCTTCGCCGGGGCCCCGTTCACCGTGGCCAGCTACCTGGTCGAAGGCCGACCGAGCCGGACCTACGAGCACGCCAAGGCGATGATGCACACCGCCCCGGAGCTGTGGCACCGGTTGATGGAGCGCCTGGCGACGTCGGCGGCCACGTTCATCGGCATGCAGCTGGCCCATGGGGCGCGGGCCTTCCAGCTGTTCGACTCGTGGGCCGGGGCGCTGAGCCGGGACGAGTACGACCGTTTCGTGCTCCCGCACTCGCGCACGGTCTTCGCCGCGCTCGCCGAGCGGTTCCCCGACGTCCCCGGCATCCACTTCGGCATCGGCTGCGACCACCTGCTCGAGTCGATGCTGGCCGCCGGGCCGCGGATCCTCGGCCTCGACTGGCGAACCCCGATCGCCGCCGCCCGCCGGCGGATGGGCGCCGACCTGGTGGTCCAGGGCAATCTCGATCCGGCGCTGGTGCTGGCCGGGGCGGAGGCGGCCCGGGCGGGCACCGCCGCCGTGCTGGCCGACAACGGCGGGCATCCCGGGCACGTCTTCAACCTCGGCCACGGGGTCCAGCCGACCAGCGATCCCGGGGTGCTGGCCGCGGTGGTCGAGCAGGTCCACGAGGCCACCCGCCGATGACCCGTCCGGTGGCCGTGGTGACGATGGCCTACGGGTCGCCGGCCTCACCGGAGGAGATCGTCGACTACTACACCGACATCCGCCGAGGTCGACCGCCGACCCCCGAGCAGCTCGCCGACCTGGTCCGCCGCTACGACGCCATCGGTGGGGTGTCCCCACTGCGCCAGCGGACCGAGGCCCAGGCCGCAGCCCTGCAGGAGGCACTCGACACGCTGGCCGCTGACACCTACGACGTGATCCTCGGCTACAAGCACACCTCGCCACGGGTCGCCGACGCCACGGCGCGCGCTGCCGCCGACCACCGCGCCGTCGTCGGTCTGGTCCTCGCCCCGCACTACTCGGCGCTCTCGGTGGGCACCTACCTGGCGGAGTTGCGATCGGCCGTGCCGGACGGGTTCCCGGTCGGGGAGATCACCTCGTGGGCTACCGAGCCGGCGTTCGTCGAAGCGATCGCCGCCGACCTGCGCATCCGCCTCGCCGCCATGCCGCCCGGCACCCAGGTGGTGTTCACCGCCCACTCGCTGCCACAGCGGATCGAGGCGATGGGCGACCCGTACCCGGCCGAGGTCCGGGCCACGGCCGTCGCGGTCAGCGACCGACTCGGCCTGGAGCCGGCGCAGTGGTCCACTGCCTGGCAGTCGGCGGGACGGACGCCCGAGCCGTGGCTCGGTCCCGACCTGCTGGAGGTCATCGATGACCTCGCCGGGCGTGGGGTTCCCGGGGTGCTGGTGTCGGCCGTCGGGTTCACCAGCGATCACCTCGAAGTCCTCTACGACCTCGACATCGAGGCGGCCGGCCGGGCGCGAGCCGCTGGCATCGCCTTCGATCGTGGAGCGTGCATCAACGCCGATCCGTCGGTCATGGCCGCGCTGGCCCAGCGGATCGTCGAGGCCACGCCGTGACCGGACGGCGGGTGGTCATCGTCGGCGGCGGGATCGCCGGTCTCGCCGCGGCCCACGCCGCGGCAACCGCGGGCCATCAGGTCACCCTGCTGGAGGCCGACGATCGCCTCGGGGGCAAGCTGCTCAGCACCCCGTTCGCCGGGCTCGACGCGGTCGACGAGGGCCCCGATGCCTTCCTGGCCCGGCTCCCGTGGGGCACCGCCCTGGCCCGCCAGGTCGGCCTGGGCGAGGAGCTGGTCTCGCCGCAGACCGGCGCGGCCTGGGTGTGGTGGGAGCGGATGCACGCCATCCCCGGCGGGCTGCTGCTCGGGTTGCCCACCGGCGTGCGGGCGATGGTCACCACTCGCCTGCTGACCTGGCCGGGCAAGCTGCGCGCCGCTCTGGAGCCGTTCTTGCCGCGCACCTCGACCGACCACGATGCCGTCGGTCGGTGGGTCCGTGACCGCTTCGGCACGCAGGTCCACGAGCGCCTGGTCGATCCGCTGGTGGGCAGCATCTACGCCGCCGACACCGACCACTTCAGCCTGGCGGCCGTGCCCCAGCTGGCCGAGCTGGCCGCCTCGACGCGCAGCGTGCTGCTGGCCGGGCGGCGCCGGCCGCCGGCACCGCCCGGACCGGTGTTCTTCGCCCCCCGGCGCGGCATGGGCGACCTCGCCCGGCGGGTCGCCGAGGCGACCATCGCCGCCGGAGCGGACCTGCGCCGTGGCGCACCGGTCTGGGAGCTGCGCGCCGACGGCGAGCAGTGGCGGGTCGACGGGGCCGTCGCCGATCGGGTCGTGCTGGCCTGCCCGGCCCCGGCGGCCGCCCGCCTGCTGGGCGCCGTCGCCCCGGACGCGGCCCGCGGCCTGGCCGCGCTGCCGGGCGCCGACGTGGCCATGGTCAGCGTGGCGATCCCCACCGAGCAGTGGCCGGACCGCTGCCGCTCGCGCAGCGGGTACCTGGTGCCCAAGCCTCAGCAGCGCCTGGTCACGGCGGCCTCGTTCGGGTCGCAGAAGTGGCCGCACTGGGACGACGGCCGGCAGGTGATCGTCCGCGTCTCCCTCGGCCGCGACGGGCTGCCGGTCCTCCACCTCGACGACGACACGCTCATCGGAGCAGCCGTCGCCGAGTTGAGCACCCACCTGGGAACCGACCTGGCCCCCACCGCGACGCGGGTCACTCGCTGGCCGCGGGCCTTCCCGCAGTACCGGCCGCACCACGCCGCCACGGTGGCCACGATTGCCACCCAGCTGCCGCACGGCCTGGCGCTGGCCGGTGCCAGCTACCACGGCATCGGCGTCCCGGCCTGCATCCGCTCCGGTCAGGCTGCGGTGGCTGCCGCCTGACCCGGGTGGCACCCTGGCACACTGAGCCGATGCGCCGCGGCCGGACCAGTCGTCGCCCGGCCGGCCCGTCCCCGGCGGGCGCCGCAGCCGTGGTGAGCGCCGCCGTGGTCGCCGCCGTGATCGGCGTGGTCGGCGGCGCGCTCGGAGCCGGCGGCCCGGCCAGGGTCGCCCCGGGACCCACTACGCCGAACACCGTCGCGCCCAGCACGCCGGTGGGCACCTCTCCGGCCGCTCCATCCCTCGACGACGCACCGCCCGACTCGCTGCCACCCACCGATGCCGCGCCGATCGTCGACGATCCCGGCACCGTGCCGCTGCTCCTGCCCTTCCCCGAGGCCGACGCCGTCGAGCCACGGGTGCAACTCGGCACGATCGAGATCCCCGCCATCGGCATCGCCAAGCCGCTCATGGAGGGCGCCGCCCTCGGCACCCTGGACCTCGGGCCCGGGCACCTGCCGGGTTCGGCCCTGCCCGGCCAGTTGGGCAACGTCGTGGTCGGCGGGCACCGTGTCTCCCACGACCACCCGTTCCTCGACATCGACCGGCTGGTGCCCGGTGACGCGGTGATCTTCACCATCGGCACCCAGCGGTTCACCTATCTGGTCGAGTCGACGGAGATCATCGATCCGCTGGACGTGCACGTCGTCGAGCAGCACCGGGCCTACCTGGCCACGCTGTTCGCCTGCCACCCGAAGGGCTCGACCAGCCAGCGGATCATCGTCCACCTGCGTTTCGCGCCGTGACCCACCGCCCGCCCCGGGCCGTGCGGGCGTTGGCCGCCGGGGTCTGCGTCGGGTTGTCGCTGCCGCCGTGGGGCTGGTGGCCGCTGGCCGTGGTGGGCATCGCCTGGCTCCACCGGCTGGCCGACCCGCTGGCCGCTCGGGGCCGGGCCGCCGCCGGGTGGTGGTTCGCCGCCGGGTGGCTGGGCCTGGGGATGGTGTGGATGTGGTTCCTCTCGGTGCCGGGGTACGTGGCTGCGGTCGCGGTGTTCGCCGGGCTGCACGCCGCGGCCGAGGCCGTGGTGGCGCGCACGACGTGGTCGGTGGTCGTCCGTCCGGCCACGCACACGGTCGCCGAGGCGGTCCGCTTCTGCTTCCCGTTCGGAGGCGTGCCACTGGCGTCGCTCGGCATCACCGCCGCAGCCACCCCGCTGATCTGGATCGGGCGGGTGGGCGGGGTGCTGCTGATCACCTGGACCGTGCTGCAACTCTGCTGCGTGGTCGGCGACGTGAGCGGCCGGGTGTGGGCTCGCCGAGGCGACACTCCGGCCGTCCGACCACCCGCCGCCCTGGGGCTCGCGGCCGCCGCCTGCGTCATCGTCATCGCCCTCGGCTTCGCCGCCCCGGACGGGCGCACCTGGGACCTCGGTGGCCTGCGCCTGGCGGTGGTCCAGGGTGGTGGACCGCAGGGCACCCGGGCGATCCACTCCGATCCGCAGGTGGTCCTCGACCGCCACCTGGCCGGGACCCGGACCATCCGCCGAGGCGAGGTCGACGCCGTGCTGTGGCCAGAGAACATCATCGACGTCGCCACCTTCGCCGGCAGCCCGCAGCTCGCCACCGTGGTGGCCGAGGCCCGCCGCCTGGACGTGCCGATGATCGTCAGCATCACCGAAGACGCGCCGGGTGACCGCTTCTCCAACGCCCAGGTCGTGGTCACGCCCGACGGCCGGGTGATCAGCCGCTACGACAAGGTCCGCCGGGTGCCGTTCGGCGAGTTCATGCCGCTGCGCGGCCTGCTGCACGCCCTCGGGGCCCCCACCGATCTCGTCCCGCGCGACGCCGTCGCCGGCACCACCCCGGCGGTGCTGCGCCTTCCCGGTGCGACCCGCCTCGGCGTGGCGATCTCCTGGGAGGTGTTCTTCGGTGGGCGGGTCAACGAGGGCGTCGCCCACGGCGGGCAGGCGGTGGTCAACCCCACCAACGGGTCGAGCTACACCTGGACCGTCCTGCAGACCCAGCAGGTGGCGTCGTCCCGGCTGCGCGCCGTCGAGCAGGGCCGCTGGGTGATCCAGGCCGCACCCACCGGGTTCAGCGCCTTCGTCGATCCGGCCGGCGGCGTCCACCAGCGCACGACCATCGGCGCGGCCGCGGTGATCCGCGCCACGGTCGAGCTCTACGCCGGGCGGACCTGGTACTCCAGGTGGGGCAACCTGCCGTTCGTCGGTCTGCCCCTCGCTGTCGCCGTGTGCGGTCTGGCCGGCCCGGCGATCCGCCGCCGGCGCCGCTGCGCCGCGGGCGGGACCGTCACCGTCGGGTCAGGGCAGGTCGAGCAGCACGGTGACCGGGCCGTCGTTGACCAGCTCGACCGCCATCTCGGTGCGGAACCGGCCGGTGGCGACCCGGGCGCCCAGGGCGCCTAGCTCGCCGACCAACCGGTCGACCAACGGTTCGGCCTGCTCCGGGCGGGCCGCAGCGATCCAGCTCGGGCGCCGTCCGCCGGAGGTGTCGCCGTACAGCGTGAACTGGCTCACCACCAGGATCTCGGCGCCGGTGTCGGCGACGCTGCGGTTCATCACCCCGGCCTCGTCGTCGAGGATCCGCAGGTGGAACAGCTTGCCGGCCAGCCTGTCGGCCACGGCCGGCGTGTCGGCGTGGGTCACGCCGACCAACACGCACAACCCAGGCCCGATCCGGCCGACCACCTCGCCGGCCACGCTGACCTGGGCACGGCTGACCCGCTGGACGACGGCGCGCACGGGGCCACGGTACAGTCCGGCCCTCATGGAGCTGCGTGTGGCGGACACGGTGGTACAGGTGGCCCCCGCCGACGGCGGGCGGATCGCCCAGCTGACCATCGACGGGCACGACCTGCTGTGGGACGACCCGACGGGCGGGCCGCGCGGCGGACCCACCGAGTGGGGGTGCTACCCGATGGTCCCGTGGGCCGGTCGGTTGGGCAACGCCCGCTTCGTCTGGGAGGGCGAGGAGATCCACCTCGACCCGCTGTTCGCCCCGCACGCCATCCACGGCACGGCCTTCCGGCGACCCTGGGACGTGGTCGGCGCCGACGGGACGTCCGTGGAGCTGACCTGCCCGCTCGACTGGCCGCTCGGTGGGTCGGCGGGCAGCGTCATCCGCCTCGGCGAGGCCACCCTGACCTGGGAGCTGTCGGCCACCGCCGGCCGGCGGTCCATGCCGGTCAGCCTCGGCTGGCACCCCTGGTTCCGCCGCCCGGTCGAGCTCGACGTGGCCTTCGTCGGCATGTACGCCAAGGGATCGGACGGGCTGCCCGACGGGCGGGTGGTCCCCCCGCCACCACCGCCGTGGGACGACTGCTTCGTCCACCCCGAGCATCCACCGCGGCTGCGCAGCGGTCCCGTCCGCCTGGAGATCACCAGCGACTGCAGCCACTGGGTGGTGTTCACCGAGCGCGACTACGCCGTGTGCGTCGAGCCGCAGACCGCCCCGCCCGACGCCGTGCACCTCGGCTGTGTCCACGTCCTCGCCCCGGGCGAGACGCTGACCCGGCAGATGACCTGGGCCTGGTCGTGACCCGGTGGCGCGGCGAGCGCCCTGCGTGGTCGCTGTGACAAGCGCGTGACGGCTACTGGCCAGTAACCGCGCCCCGGTAGCGTTCTCGGCCATGTCTGCCGAGCCGGCGAACACGTCCGGCGCCCGCCCCGGGGTGCTCGACCCCGACGCCCCGCTGCGCATCGCCTACCTGACCTACCGTGGCAAGCCGCACGTCGGCGGCCAGGGCGTCTACACCCGCCACCTGACCAAGGCGCTCGCCGATCTCGGCCACGACGTCGAGGTGTACAGCGGCCAGCCGTACCCGGTGCTCGACCCGCGCGTCGCCCTGCACCAGCTACCGAGCCTCGACCTGTGGAACGACCACTACCCCGGGCGCCTGCCGGCGTACTGGGAGCTGAAGACCGCCGGCGACGTCGTCGAGACGCTCAGCCACGTCAGCGGGACCTTCGGCGAGCCGCTGGCGTTCAGCGTGCGCGTCCGCGACCAGTTGAAGCGCCGCCTCGGCGACTTCGACCTGGTGCACGACAACCAGTGCCTGGGCTACGGCATCCTGGCCATCGAGCGCATGCTGCCCACCATCGTCACCCTCCATCACCCGATCACCCGTGACCGGGCACTGGAGATGCAGCACACCCCGAACCGCCGCAAGCGTCGCCAGATCGGTCGCTGGTACCGCTTCGTGAAGATGCAGGGCCGGGTGGCCAGCCGGATGCCGCGCATCGTGGTGGTCAGCGAGAACAGCATCAAGGACATCCACGAGGACATGGGCGTCGACTACGAGCGGATGCGCCTCGTGCCCGTCGGCGTCGACCCCGACCTGTTCGCCCCGATGCCCAGCGTCGCCCGCCAGCCGGGCCGGCTGATCACCACCGCCTCGGCCGACGTGGCCCTCAAGGGCCTCGGCTACCTGCTGGAGGCCATGGCCCGACTGCGCACCGAGCGCGACGTCACCCTGACGATCATCGGTCGGCCCAAGCAGGGAGCGAGCGCCGACCTGATCGACCGTCTCGGCCTGCGCCCGTTCATCACCTTCGTCTCCGGCGTGTCCGACGAGCGCATCGTCGAGCTGTACGCCGAAGCCGAGCTGGCCGTGGTGCCCAGCCTGTACGAGGGGTTCAGCCTCCCCGCCATCGAGGCCATGGCCACCGGGACCTGCCTGGTGGCCACCGACGGCGGGGCCCTGCCCGAGGTGACCGGAACCGACGGGGAGACGGTGCTGCAGTGCCCGGCGGGCGACGCCGAAGCCCTCGCCGCGGCCATCCGTCGCGGTCTCGACGACGCCGACCTGCGCGCCCGGGTCGGCGCCGCCGGACGCCGCCGGGTGGTCGAGCGGTGGAGCTGGCGGCACTGCGCCCAGCTCACCGTCGAGCAGTACCGGGAGGTCCTGGCCATGCCGCAGAACCAGGCCAAGCTGCGCCGGAACGGCCGGCGGTAATGCAGACGATCCGCTTCGATCGTCTCGGGGCCCGCCCCGGGGACGTCGTGCTGGACGCCGGGGCCGGGTTCGGCCGGCACGCCTTCGGGCTGGCGCTGCACGGTTGCGACGTCGTCGCCCTGGACTACGCCGCCGACGAGGTGGTGGCCACCCGGGCCACCTTCGGCGGGATGATCGACGCCGGCCAGATCGACGCGGCGCGCTACGTCGGCGTGCTCCGCGGCGACGCCACGGCCCTGCCGTTCGCCGACGCCAGCTTCGACCGAGTGATCACCAGCGAGGTGCTCGAGCACATCCAGGCCGACACCGCGGCCATCGCCGAGCTGGTCCGGGTGCTCAAGCCCGGCGGGACCTTCGCCGCCACGGTGCCCACCTGGCTCCCGGAGGCGATCAACTGGATGCTCAGCGACGAGTACCACGCACCGGCCGCGGCCGGCGGGCACGTGCGGATCTACTCGGCCATCGAGCTGAAGGCCAAGCTGCGCGCCGCCGGGCTGACCGTCACCGGCTCGCACCACGCCCATGCGCTGCACTCGCCGTACTGGTGGCTGAAGTGCGCCGTCGGGCCGCGCAACGACGACCATCCACTGGTGCGCCGTTACCGCCAGTTGCTCGAGTGGGAGATCGTTCGCCAGCCGCGCGGCATGGCGATCCTCGAGCGGGCCCTGTCGCCCGTGCTGGGCAAGAGCCTCATCGTCTACGCCACCAAGCCGGCCCAGTCCCACCGCGAGGACCCGTGACGCGGCTGCCTGACCTGGCCGAGGTGATCAGCGCCGAGGAGTTGCTGACCAGCGCCGAGCACATCGCCGGCCTGCAGCTCGAGAGCGGGATGATCCCGTGGTTCGCCGGCGGTCACTGCGACCCGTGGAACCATGTGGAGACCGCCATGGCCCTCGACGTCGCCGGACTCCACGACCACGCCGAGCGGGCCTACGAGTGGTTGGTCGACATCCAGCTCGCCGACGGCAGCTGGTGGAACTACTACCTGCCCGACGGTTCCGTCGAGGAGGCCAAGCTGGACACCAACGTGTGCGCCTACGTGGCCACGGGCGTCTGGCACCACTGGCTGTGCACCTGGGATCGGGCGTTCGTCGACCACCTGTGGCCCACCGTCCAGCGGGCCCTCGACTGGGTGCTGTCGATGCGCCGCGACGACGGCACGATCCTGTGGGCCAGGACGGCCGACGACACGCCGTGGGACTACGCCCTGCTGACCGGCAGCGCCAGCATCAGCCACGCCCTGCGCTGCGGATCGCACCTGGCCGACCTGGTCCACGAGCCGCGTCCCGACTGGCTGGCCGCGGCCGACCGGCTGGCGTACCTGATCGACGAGTTCCCGCTGTGCTTCGAGCCCAAGCACCGCTGGGCGATGGACTGGTACTACCCGGTGCTGTCCGGGGCCCTGACCGGCCCGCGCGCCAAGGCCCGCCTGCACGACGGGTGGGCGACGTTCGCCATGGAGGGCCTGGGGATACGGTGCGTGAGCGATGAGCCGTGGATCACCGCGTCCGAGACCGCCGAGTGCGCGCTGGCCTACACCGCCATCGGCGACACCACCACGGCCACGGACCTGTTGCGCTGGACCCGCACCCATCGCCGCGCCGACGGCGCCTACTGGACCGGCATCGTCTACCCGAGCGGGGAGATCTTCCCCTTCCAGGAGACCTCGGCGTACACCGCCGCAGCCGTCATCCTGGCGGCCGATGCCATCACCCGGGCCTCGCCGGCCAGCGGACTGTTCGTCCCGGCCGTCATCGACGACTGACCATGGCCTCCGCGGCTGAGCGGTCCGCACCGCCGCACCGGGCGGCGTCGTGGCGCGCCTGGTTGGGCGGCCACCTCGGGCATCTGCTCATCGGCGCGCTGGTGGTCGCGATGCGCCTGCGCTTCCTGTGGACGCCGATCACGTCCGACGAGGGCGGGTACCTCTCCGTCGCCCGCTACTGGTCGCGCGGCGCCACCCTGTACCGCGAGGCGTGGGTCGACCGTCCCCAGGGGCTCCTGCTCCTGTACCGGGCCCTGCACGTCGTCGGGCTGGGCACCACGGTCGGGGTCCGCCTGCTGGCCATCGCCGCGGCGCTGCTCGGCACTGCCGCCTGCGCCCACATCGCCGGAACCCTGGCCGGGCGGCGGGCCGTCCTGCCCGCGGCGCTGCTCACCGGCGTCCTGCTCTCCGTCCCGCAGTACGAGGGGTTCATCGCCAATGCCGAGCTGCTCAGCGGGGCGATCGGCGCCACCGGCCTGGCCATGGTCCTCGCCGCGGTGTGGCGGGCACCGGCCCGCCGGGCCGCCTGGTTGGCGGGTGCCGGAGCGGTGTCCGGGTTCGCCCTGCTGGTCAAGCAGAGCGCCTTCGACACCGTGGCGGCCGCCGGCGTGGTCCTGATCCTCCAGGCGGTCACCCGCCGCCCAGGAGCCGTTCGGCGGCTCGCCGCCTACGCCGGCGGCGTCGCCGTCATGCTCGGACTGGCCGCTCTGCACGGCGCCCTGACCGGCTGGTCACGATGGTGGTTCGCCGTGGCCGGGTACCGCCTCGGGCATCGCAGCGTGCTGGAGACCGCCGACTGGGCCAAGTTCCGCGAGACCTTCGGCATCGTCCGCCCCATCGTCGGACCGGCCGTCGTCCTCGGGATCGTCGCCGCCGTCGCCGCCCGGCGGACGCTGGCCGCCCGCGGCCTGGCCGTGCTCGGGGCCTGGCTGGCCGCGGCAGTCGTCGCCTTCCTCGCCGGCGGGCTGTTCCACCGCCACTACTGGGTGCTGTTGATGTTCCCGCTCGGCGCCGCGCTGGGCGTCGCCGTCAGCGCACTGCGCCGCCCACCGTGGGCGCCGCTGGCCGTCGCCGGTCTGATGGTGCTCGTCCCGCTGCTGGAGACCGTCAGCGCCGTCCGCCTGCCGCGCGACCGGGTCGGCCCCGAGCTGAGCGGTGACGGGCGGTTCGCCGCCGACGCCGCCGTGGCCGACTGGGTCCGCCAGCACCGCACCGACAGCAGCCAGGCGGTCTATGCGATGTGCGCCAGCGCCGGCCTCTACGGCGACATCGACAGCAACGCGCCGTACCCCTACCTGTGGTTCCTGAACATCCAGGACATCCCCGGCGCCATACAGCAGCTGGCCGACCTGCTGGCCGGGCCGAGCGCCCCCACGTTCGTCGCTGTGTACCAGTCGCCGGACGCCTGCGACCGCAGCGGGCGCGTCGGCGCAGCGCTGGCGGCCAACTACCACCGGGTCGACACGGTGCTCGGCGTGGCGATGCTGCGCCACACCTGAGCGGCGCCGACGATCACCGCCGTCAGCCGGCCGGGGCCGCCACCGTGGTCGGATCGGCGTGCTGGACGCCGGCGACGATGTCGTCCAATGCGGCCTTCAACCACGTTTCGGCGAGCGCCGCGGTGACTTCGGTGCCGCCCTTCAGCAGCACCCCGGCCTGGAAGCCGTTGCGGAACCAGATGGCGTCGCAGAGCACGTCGTTGGCGTTGTCGGTGCGCGGCCCGCAGATCGTGGCCAGCTTCCCGCCGCGGAAGTCGCTGAGCGGGGACACGGTCACCGTCCGCTGCGAGCCGTCGATCACCGACCGCTCGGGTGGGTTGCCGAACGGCTCGCCGGCGAACACGGCGATGCGGTGGGCTCCGGTGGCATCGGCCGCCCCGCAGACGATGGCCTTGCCCGACCCTTGCATCAGCATGCCCGACCGTTCGGCGCTGCGTGCCGTGGTCACGGCCTTGGTGCCCTCCGGGGCCAGCTGGGCGAAGTCGTCGATGTCGCCGATGGGGCAGGTCGCGCTGGCCTGGTTCGGCAGGGCCCCGACGGCCGTCACCAGCTTGGTGATCTGCTGGGTCAGCGGGGCGACGTCGATGGCCGGCGAGTCGCTCCCACGGTCACGGGTGGCGACGAAGGCCCCCGCGCCCCCCGCCGCCAGGACCAGGGCGAGCAGCGCGGCGTACAACGGCGTGCGCGACCGGGAGGTGGCCGGTGCCGTAGGCGGGAGCGGTTGGAACGGGACGGTCGGGCGTGGGTTGTCGGGCGAGCCGAGCGAGGGGGTTGCGGGCGCCGGCGGCGCCGTGGCCGGACCCGGCGGCGGGACCGGGACCCCGGGGGGTGGCGGCGGCGGGGGCAGGCTGGACATGGGCCTAGTCTGACACCCGGGTCCGGCGCAGGATGCGCAAGCTGCCGAGCGCGCCAACCTCGACGAAGCGCCCGCTGGCGAGGGCCGGGCGGTAGATCTCCTCGTACGGCGGGCGCCCACCGTCGGCCGGATCGGGGAAGACGTCGTGGATCGCCAGGATCCCGCCGGGGGCGACGTGCGGCGTCCAGCCGAGGTAGTCCTGGCGGGCCGGCTCCACCCCGTGACCACCGTCGATGAACAGGAACGACAGCGGGGACCGCCACAGCGCCGCCACCACGGGCGACTGGCCGACGATCGCCACCACGGCATCCTCCAGGCCGGCGTCGTACAGGGTGGCCCGAAACCGCGGCAGGGTGTCCATCCGCCCGATGCGGGCGTCGACCACCGAGGTGTCGTGGTGCTCCCATCCGGCCTGGTTCTCCTCGCTGCCGCGATGGTGGTCGACGGCCACCAGCACCGTGCCGGTGGCTCGGGCGGCCGCTGCCAGCCACACCGTGGAGCGTCCGCAGTACGACCCGACCTCCAGCATCGCCAGACCGGGCAGCGCTCGGCCGGCCGCGACCGCTGCGTCGTGCAGGGCGTCACCCTCGTCCGCCGGCATGAACCCGGTGGCCGCCAGGGCGTGATCTCGCCACCCCGTCGGACCGTCGCCCACCACGGCCCGCACCCTACCCGCCCCCGACCCGCCCGCCCCCCGCCAAGCTCCGCCCCACCCCCGCCCTCGCCGACCCGCCCCGCCCGACCCCGCCCGCTCCACCCCGCCCTCACCGACCCCCATGCCCGTCTCCCGCCCCGCCCCAGCCAAGGTGGTCAGCGTTTCCGACCTCCAGCCTCGGAAACGCTGACCAGTTCGAGCGGGGCCGGGCGGGCGGGGTCGGGCGGGTCGGGCGGGGTCGGGCGGGCGGGGTCGGCGGGGTGAGGTCCCGGGTGGCGGTCACAGCCGCCATACTCGGGGGATGGCCGCACCGCCCAACGCCCGGCGGCGCGGGGTGCGGCCTTCGAGCGACGTCGTGATCGGCGGTGCGGTCGCGATCCTCGGGGCGGTGGTCGTGCTGCTGGCCACCCGGCGCGACCCGATGATGTCGCCGGACTCGGTCACCTACCTGGCCACCGCCCAGCACATCCGCCACCTCCACGGCATCGAGGACCTCACCGGCCTGCCGCTGACCGTGTTCCCGCCGGTGTTCCCGCTGCTGCTCACCCCGGGCGGCGCGGCGCTGGGCTGGGCCCGGGTGGTCCTGGCAGCCAGCCTCGGTGTCGCCGCGTGGTGCCTGGTCGCCGTGGTCCGCCGCCGGGCGGGCCTCGCCGCCGGGTTGGTGGCCGGTGTGGCCCTGGCGCTGAGCCCCGGACTGATCCGCGTCAGCGCCACGGTCTGGAGCGAGGCGCCCTACGTGGCCATCTCCGCGGCGACGCTGGCCGTGCTGTGCCGCACCCCGCTCAACCGGTGGTGGGCGGCGGCCGGCGGGCTGCTCGCTGCGCTCGGGTTCCTGACCCGCTACGCCGGCGCCGGTCTGGTGGCGGCCGCCGCCGTGGTCGTCCTGGCGGCAACCGCCGGACGACCACACCCGTGGCGGGTGCGCAGTTGGTTCGCCGGCGGGGTCGCCGCACCGATCGCCCTGTGGGTGCTGCGCAACGTGGTCCTGACCGGCCAGCCGCTGGGGCCACGCTTCGAGGGCGGGTCGACGAACTCGCTCGGCGACCTCGCCGATCTGGTGGCCCGCGCCCTCGGCGAGCTGCTGGGCGGGCGGCGGGCCACGCTCGACCAGCGTCGCCAGATCGGCTGGCTGGTCGTCATCCTGATCGGCCTCGCCGGAGCCGCCACCCTGGTGGCCGTCGCTCGTCGCTGGCGGCGGACGACCCGGGCCCTGCCGCTCACCGGAATCGCCGATCTCGGCATGGCCGCCTACGCCGCCGGCTGCGTGGTCCTGCCCGTGGTCGCGCGGATGGCCACGTCCAACGACATCGAGTTCCGGGTCATGTCCCCGACGGTCCTGCCGCTCGTGTACGGCGCGGTCGTCGCCCTGCGCCGCGGGACGGCGCGTTGGGCCGGAGCCGCCGGCCCGCTGGCCTTTGCCGTGGCCGCGGGGCTGCTCGGCGCGGCCTGGGTGCGCGCCGGGGTGGCCGAGGTCGACCGCTTCCCCGCCACGCTCGGCGCCAGCCTGGACAACCGGGCGCAGTTCTCCGAAGCGCTGTACGACGCCGTCGCCGCGCTCCCCGCCGACGCGGTGGTGATGACCAACAACCCGCACCGGGTGTGGTGGTTCGATCGCCGCGAACCGACCTACTTCGGGTTCACCCGGCCGCGCCCCGGCAACAGCGTGTACCCGCGCAGCCTGGCCGACACCGTCGCCCTGGCCTGCCGCCCCGAGGCCTACCTGGCGTGGTTCGTCCGGCCCGGGGATCCGCCGAGCGACCCGCGCACCACCCGCCCGGACCTGGCGGCCGTGGTCCACCTCGACCCGGTCCTGGAGGTGCCGAACGGCCTGCTGCTGCGGATGTCGGCGGACCCGGCCCGATGCCCGGTGACACGCTGACCGCCCGTCTGCGAAACTCGCCCGGTGATCCCCCTCGACGATCTCGTCCAGATCCTGCATCTCGAACCGATCGAGGTCAACCTGTTCCGCGGCCGCTCGCCGGACGAGCGTCGCCAGCGGGTCTTCGGCGGGCAGGTCGCCGGTCAGGCCCTGGTGGCCGCCAGCCGCACGGTCGACGAGCCCGGCCGCATGGTGCATTCGCTGCACGCCTACTTCCTCCGACCCGGGGATCCGAGCGTGCCGATCCTGTACGAGGTCGATCGGATCCGCGACGGGCGCAGCTTCACGACCCGGCGAGTCGTGGCCATCCAGCACGGCAAGGCGATCTTCAACCTGCAGGCCAGCTTCCACGTCCACGAGCCCGGCGACGACTCCCAGCGGCCGATGCCCGAGGGTGTCCCCGACCCCGACTCGCTGCCCAGCTTCCGCGAACGGATGGAGCCGTACCGGCACCTGCTCGGCGAGCTCTACGACCGTCCCCGGCCCATCGACCTGCGCTACGTGGGGCCGCATCCCCTGGAGCGCCAGGGGCAGTCGCACACCGGCCAGCAGGTGTGGATGAAGGCCGTCGACACCCTGCCCGACGACCCCACCCTGCACGCCTGTGTCCTGACCTACGCCAGCGACATGACGCTGCTCGACACGACCGTGCTCCCGTTCGGCCTCAGCTACGACTCGCCCGGCCTGCAGATGGCCAGCCTCGACCATGCGATGTGGTTCCACCGCCCGTTCCGCGCCGATGACTGGCTGCTGTACGACCAGCTGTCGGTGTCCACCGGCTCGGCACGTGGGCTGGCCGCTGGCAACATCTTCACCCGCGACGGAACGCTGGTGGTCAGCGTGGTACAGGAGGGACTCGTTAGGTTGGGCCGATGATCTTGCGCCGAAGCGCCGTCGCCGCCCTCACCGTCCTGCTCGCTGCGCCCGCGCTGGCCGGATCCGCCACGGCCGCAGCGAGCGCACCGGCCGGCCCGGCTCCCGTCAACCTCGAGCTGATCGCCGAGATCCCCGACGTGGTCGACCTGGCGTGGCGGACCGGCGACACCACCCTGTTCACGGTCCGCCAGACCGGTCAGGTGGTTCCGGTGCGAGACGGCATCGTCGGCGAGCCGGTGCTGGACCTCGGACCGGACATCTCCACGGGCGGTGAGCGCGGCCTGCTCGGCCTGGCCTTCGATGCCAGCGGCACCAAGGCCTACGTCGACTTCACCGATCCCGATGGCAACACGGTGGTGGCCGAGTACGCCGTCGATCCGTCCGGCGCCTTCTCCAACCAGCGCGTCCTGCTCACCCAGGAGCAGCCGTACCCCAACCACAACGGCGGCGACCTGCTGGTCGGTCCCGACCGGATGCTGTACGTCACCTTCGGCGACGGCGGCGCCGCCGGTGACCCGGAACGGCGAGCGATGAAGCTCGACACGCTGCTGGGCAAGATCATCCGCATCGACCCGACCCCGTCGCCCGACGGCACGCCGTACACCATCCCCGCCGACAACCCGTTCGTCGGCACCGCCGGTGCCCGCGGCGAGATCTGGTCACTCGGGTTGCGCAACCCGTGGCGGGTCAGCTTCGACCGGCCCACCGGCGACCTGTGGATCGCCGACGTTGGACAAGGCAGCTGGGAGGAGGTCGACGTCGCCCGCGCCGCCGACGGTGCCGGACGCGGCCTGAACTTCGGGTGGAGCGCCTTCGAGGGCACGCACCCGTTCAACACCGACGTGCCGACCGCAGGCGTCACCATGCCGGTGTACGAGTACCAGCACGGCGAGCGCGGCTGCTCGATCTCCGGCGGGGTGGTCGCCCACGACACCCACCTCGCCGGCCTCGACGGGTGGTACGTGTACAGCGACTACTGCTCGGGCTCGATCCGCGCCCTGCACGTCACCGGCACGACGGTCGACGACGAAGCCGTCCTGGCCAGCGCCCAGGCGGTCAGTGCGGTGGTCGACGGCCCCGACGGCACGGTCTATGCCCTGAGCATGCCCGACGGGGTCTACGCCCTCCGCCCGGCCTGACCGCCGACCGCCGCGACCGCCGAGGGTGATCGGCCGCTCAGCCG
Organism: Actinomycetes bacterium; assembly: GCA_029782355.1. Classification (GTDB taxonomy): domain Bacteria; phylum Actinomycetota; class Acidimicrobiia; order Acidimicrobiales; family Ilumatobacteraceae; genus JAKOUY01. The sequence continues at coordinate 711,912 of JAKOUY010000016.1, read as the reverse complement.
GTTCGCTGGAAGGTGACGGTTCGCTGGGCCGGGTCGGCTGCCGTGAGCCGGACCTGGACGTCGTCGCCGGGTCGCACCCCGTGGGCGTCAACCCGGCCGACCACCGGGACATCGCCGAGCTGGATGCGCGCCCCACGCTGGTCGAGATCCGTGACCACTGCGGCGAAGACCTCCCCGATGTGTGACTGCATCGTCACCGCCTCGGCCAGGTCGACCACGGCTCGATCGATCTGTCCGCCGAGGGCATCGGCCTCGGCCATCACCTCGGGCAGGCGGGCGAACGCCGCGGCGATCTCGTCGGGCACCGCAGACCCGTTGGCCACGGCCAACGCCGCACCGACCACGTAGCGGTCGGCCAGCCGGCGCAGTGGCGCGGTGGCGTGGGCGTAGGTGGCGGCCACGGCGCTATGCCACGGCACCACGCCCTCCTGGTACGGGGCGTAGCTGGCCCGGCCCCCGCTGCGGCGGATCTCCAGCATCATCGCCGCCTGGCCGGGGTCGTCGGGATGCAAGGTCCGCTCGAAGTCGGTCAGGGACTGGCGCTCCGGCCAGCTCACGCCGACGGCCCGGGCGGTGTGGCGGAGGCGTGCCACCGCTCGCTCGTCCGGCGCCGGCATCACCCGGAACAACCCGGTCCTGGCGTGCAGCAGGGTCTGGGCGACGGCCAGGTTGGTGGCCAGCGACATCGCCGCGTTCTGGTCCTCGGAGTCGAGCCGGTCGGTGAACGTCAGGGCGTAGCTGCCGTCGGCCCTGGCAACCACCTCCTGCTCGGCCGGATCGACTCGTGCCGCACCGCGGCGCTCCTCGGCCGCGGTCACCCGCCGCCACAGCTCGAGGAACTGCGGGCCGACGTCGGAGGGACCGACCGTGTCGTAGGCCAGCTTGGCCCGGCTGCGGATCACGGCGCGCTCCACGCCGTCGAGCGTGGCGTCACCGTCGGTCCCGACGCGCACGTGGAAGACCACCGCCGGGCGAGGCCCGTCGGGCAGCAGGCTGGCGGCTGCCTCGCACAGCACCGTCGGATACAGCGGCGTCTTGCCGTCCGGCAGGTACTGGCTCTCGCCGCGCCGCCACGCCTCGGCGTCGATCACCCCACCGGCGTCGACGAACCAGCCGACATCGGCGATGGCGTAGTGCAACAGCAGGTCCGGGCCACTGGCCTCGATGAAGAACGCCTGGTCGAGATCGGTCGACGTCGCCGGGTCGAGGGTGGCGAAGGCCCAGGCGGTGCGGTCGACGTGCTGGTCGGGCGCTCGACGGGCCGCCTCGGCCGCAGCGGCCTCGACCTCGGCCGGAAAAGCGCTGGGCAGGTGGAACTGCTGGCGGATCGCCGTCAGGCCGGCGCCGAGCGCCCCGCCCGAGTCGACGAGCGATCTCACCGCCTGGCGCCCATGAACATCTTCTTCAGGGCGTCGTAGTGCTCGATGCAGTGCCCGGCGCCCATCACCACGGCTTCGAGCGGCATGTTCGACATCTTCACCGGGACCTGGGTCTCCTTCTCGATCCGCTGCGCCAGGCCGCGCAGCAGGCCGCCGCCACCCACCAGGAACATGCCGCGCTTCAAGAAGTCCTGGGCCAGCTCCGGCGGGGCCTTGGCCAGGCAGCGGACGACGGAGGAGACGATGCTCGAGACCACGTCGTCGATCGCCCAGCGGATCTCGTCGGGACTCAGCACGACGGTCTTGGGGAGGCCGGTCATCAGGTCGCGCCCGCGCACCTCGGCCTGGCTGTCGTCCTCGGCGGTGTCGGCGTAGCCGATGGCCACCTTGACCTCCTCGGCGGTGCGCTCGCCGATGGCGATGCCGTGCTCCCGGCGGACGTAGGCCTGGATGGCCGCATCGATGTCAAAGCTGCCGACGCGCACCGCCTCCAGGGCGACGATCCCGCCGAGGCTGATCACCGCGGTCTCGCTGGTGCCGCCACCGATGTCGATGACCATGTTGCCGACCGGCTCGTCGATCGGCAGGTCGGCGCCGATGGCCGCGGCCATCGGCTGCTCGATCAGCTGGGCGTCGGCCGCACCGGCGCGGCGGGCGGCGTCGGTGACCGCTCGGCGCTCGACCTCGGTGATGGCCGACGGCACGCAGATCACCACCTTCGGGCGGGTGAACCGGCTGACGCCGACGCGCTGCAACAGCAGGCGGATCATCCGCTCGGTGATCTCGAAGTCGGTGATCGCCCCGCCACGCAGTGGGCGCACGGCGACGATGTAGCCGGGCGTGCGCCCGATCATCTGCCACGCCTCACGTCCGGTGGCCAGCACCTCGCCGGTCTGGCGGTTGAGGGCGATGACCGAGGGCTCGTTCAGCACGATGCCCTTGCCCTTCATGTACACGAGCGTGTTCGCCGTGCCCAGATCGATCGCCAGGTCGCGTGCCATCAGCGATCATCTTGGTCGGCCGGCGGTTCGCTACCGCGGACCCGGTCGATCACCTGGCGGCGGGCCTCCGGTGAGAGGGCGTCGATGTGCCGCCGCCAGCTGTCCAACCCGTGATCGAGGCGTGGTCGGCGGGACCGCACCAGCAGGACGGCGAGCCCCACGACGACCACGGCGGCAGCGACGATGACCCAGACCATCACCGACCGACCTCGTGGGGCCGGCGAACCGGTGCGGCGCCCGTGCCCCAGCCGGCTCCGGCCGACCACTGCTCGTGCTTCCAGATCGGCGCCGAGGCCTTCACTGCGTCGATGACCCACCGGCCGGCCTCGAAGGCCTCGGGGCGGTGCGGAGCGCCGACGGCGACCACGACGGACGACTCGCCGAGACCCACCCGGCCGACCCGGTGGACGATGGCGATCCGCTCGACGACCGGCCACCGGCGGCGGGCCTCGGCCTCGATCTCGGCGAAGACTGCCTGGCACGGCCCGTCGTACGCCTCGTAGTCCAAGGCGGCGACCCCGTCACGGGTCACCTCACCCTCCACTGCATGGTCACGGACGGTCCCGGAGAACAGCACCACCGCCCCGCAGCCGGGCTGCACGCACCATGCATGGACGGCACCGACGTCGATCGGTCGTTCGGTCAGGGCCAGCCATTGCCGGCCGCCCTCGGGTGGCTGCACGACGGCACAGCGTAGCCGTCGGCCCCCGAGCCCGCACGGGCCGATGCCCACCGGCGGGTGACGATCACTAGGGTGTGGCCCCTGTGGAGCGGAGAGAGGGCCCCGACGACCGCTATCCGGCCGCGCCCATTCCGCCCCACGAACGGACCTGGCGGCATCCCTCCGAGGTCGGCCAGGCCACCTGGCGCAGCAGCGAACCACCGATGGCGATCGGCCGCGGCCTGCTGACCTCGGCCTGCGTGGTGGGCGTCCTCCTGGCCACCGGTGTGCTCTGGGCGGTCTTGGCCACCGACGCCGGCACCGCGGCGCGCCGGGCGGGCGGTTCGCCGTTCAGCTCGTTCCTCCCGGCCCGCCCGCCGGCGGCGCAGCCGCTCGCCACCGCCGAGGCCTCGCCGGCCACGCCCGCCACGACCGGGGCCGCCCTCCAGCGTCACGGGGCCACCACGCCTCCCGGTGCCGTGCCCGCCACGCCGGCGAGCTCGGCGGCGGTCCTCGTCGTCACCGCCGAGCCCAGCGGGACCGTCCTGGTGATGGCCGGCACGGAGCCCGCCACGCCGAGGACGGCCGCCACCGCGGTGGCGGGGGTCGGGCCCTCGGCGACGGCGCCGGCCGGCACCTCGGCCGCCGGGACGGCTCCCGCCGTCGTCCCGGACCTGACGCCACCCGCCGTCGTGCCCGACGCGACCGCCCCGCCCGACGATCCGGCGGGGAGCACGCTTCCGGGCACCGAGCCGGCGGTCGCGGCCACGGACGCGACGATGGCCACCCCACTCGAGCCGGTCCCCCCGACGACCCTCACCCCCACCCTCACCCCCACCCTCACCCCCGCCCTCACCCCCGCCCTCACCCCGGACACGCTCACCCCGGACACGCTCACCCCGGACACCAGCAACCCGAACACCCTCACCTTGCCCACCGCGCTGGTCGCCGTCGGGTCGGGCCCGGACCCGGCGGTGGCGGTGCCCATCCTCGACGGGCGGATCGTGGTGGTCAGCGCCGACGAGCTGCCCACGGGCGGCGAGGTCGAGGTCGTGCTGGCCGACGGCCCGGCGCACGGGCAGGTCCTGCTGGTCAGCGACGAGGGGGTGGCGCTGGTCAAGCTCGACGCCCCGGCTGCCCGCACGGCCCGCACCGGCGCCCCGCCGCGGCGCGGCGACCGCGTCCGCATCGTCGGTGCCGCCGAGCTCACCGAGGCGACCGTCACGTCCACCCGCCGTGGCCAGACCCGCCTCTCCGTCCCGTCGTGCCGCTCCGGCGCGCCGGTGGTCAACAGCCGAGCCCGGCTGGTCGGGTTCTGTGTCGCCGACGCCACCGGTGCCCGGGTCGTGCTGGTCGACGCCATCAACCAGCTCAGCGACGCCGCACGGGGCAGCGCCGCGACCCAGCCCACCGGCGGCTGAGCCGACTCAGCCGGTGCGCCGCCGGCGGGCCCGGCGAACGGCGACGACGATCGCGCCCAGCAGTGCCCCGATCCCGACCCCGAGCCCCCCGAGCGCCAGCTCCTGGCGACGCTTGGGCGAGACCATCGTCCACCATCGTTGCTCGGTCCCCTCGACGTAGGCCTGCTCGTTGGTCACCGTTGGCCGCCACCCGGCAGCCTTCAGCCGGTCGTTGGCCACCAGCCACGGCCAGCGGGTGTAGGCCGACATCCCGGGTGGGATCGGTCCGCGGGTCAACCGCCAGCGGACGTCGTCGAGCACCTCCCGGACGCGGGCCGGCAGCTTGATGCGCGGCACCCCGCCGGCCAGGGCCCGGACCCGCTCGCCGGCCACCCACCCGTCGGGCGCCACGTTGTAGACGCCGTCCAGCCGTCGGGAGACGGCCAGCACCACGGCCGCGGCGAGATCGTCGAGATGGACGAACTGTGCCGGCGGATCGTCCTCGCCGCGCCGCTGGCCCATCCCGGCGGCGAGGGCCATGGCCAGCGGGCTGCTGGCGTCCTCGGCCATCGTCACCACCGGGCGGAGCACGGTCACCCGCCGGCCGGGCACGGCGACCCGCCAGTCGTCGGCGGTCTGCTCCAGCGCGCCCAGACGGCGGGCGTAGGCGAAGTCGACGGTCGGGCGCAGCGCGGCGTCCTCGGTGAGCGGCACCGGGTTGTTGGCCCATGCTCCGTAGACCATCGCCGAGGAGACGAGCACCAGGTTGGCCGCCCCCTGGGCGGCGACCAGCGCCTCGGCCAGTTCGGCGGCCGGACGGGCCCGCCGGGCAACGATCCGTTCCGGATCGGTGGCCGCGGCCCAGACGATGGTGGTGGCGTGGGCCGGTTGCTCCTGGACCCGCCAGCCGGCCTCCTCGAACAGGCGGCCGAGGCGGACGTCGAGCGCCGCGCTGGCACCGCGGATCCACACCGACCGGCCGGTGACCGGTGGCGCCGGCTGATCGGTGGCGGACGCGCCGGGCGAGCTGCTGTCGACGATGATGGCCCGACGTTATCGCCCGCCCTCCGATCCCCGCCCGTAGGCTGGCCGGCATGCCCGCCGACGTCCCGAGCGGTGATCCGGACAACCCGTTCGCCAACCTGCCGATGTTCGGCGATCTGGCCAAGGCGCTGGCCGGTCAGGGCCCGCTGAACTGGGACGCGGCCCGCCAGTTCGCCGCCATGGCCGCGACCGAGGACGGCACGGATGCCAACGTCGAGCCGGCCCAGCGCATCGCCCTGGAGCAGCTGGCCGGCATCGCCGCGATGCACGTCGCCGACGTCATGGCCACCCCGGTCACCGCCGGTTCGATCGCCGCGGTGACCCCTGGTGTGTGGGCCCAGCGAACCCTCGACGCCTACCGCCCGCTGTTCACCGAGCTGGCCACCTCGCTCGGGCCGCGCTCGGACGCCGCCGCGGCGTCAGCGGACGGCGAGGCCGGAGGGGTGGACCCGATGATGTCGATGCTGGCCGGGCTGAGCCGGATGATGGCCCCGACCACCATGGGCATGGCCATCGGTTCGATGGTCGGACGGATGGCCCGGCGGGCGTTCGGCCAGTACGACCTGCCGATCCCCCGCCAGCGCGCCGAGCTCCTGGTCGTTCCGGCGACCATCGACGCCTTCGCCGGAGCCTGGCAGCTACCCGTCGACGAGCTGCGCCTCTGGGTCCTCAGCCAGGAGCTGATCGGCGGGGCGGTGTTCGGGCTCGGCACGGTGTGCGACGACCTGACCGCCCTCGTCCGCCGCCATGCCGGTGGGTTCCGCCCCGATCCCCAGGCGCTGGCCGACCACCTCAGCACGGTGGAGCTCGGCGACGCCGACGCCGACCCGATGGCGGCGATCCGCCAGATGATGTCCGATCCGGCCGTCATGCTGGGCGCCGTGGAGTCCGAGGAGCAACGGGCACTGCACCCGCAGCTGGACGCGGCGTTCACCGCCATCGTCGGCCTGGTCGACTATCTGGCCGATGCGGTGGCCGTGCGCCTGATCGGCGGCGATGCGCTGACCATCGCCGAGGCGATCCGCCGCCGGCGGCTGGAGACCACGCCCGACGACGTCTACGTCCAGCGGCTGCTCGGGCTGAACCTGACCCAAGCCCAGGTCCAGCGGGGCAAGGCGTTCATTGCCGGTGTGGTGGATCGGGTGGGCGAACCGCGGGTGACCGAGCTGCTGAGCCGCCCCGCCGCCCTGCCCACGGCCGCCGAGCTCGCAGCTCCTGGACTGTGGGTAGCCCGGCTCGAGCTCTGAGCACCCCGGCCCCACCGGCCAGGTACGACGCCACGCCGAAGGCCCCCACCAACCCGACGATGAGGAACCCGACCCATCCCGGCAGGGTGAACAGCGTGGGGATCACCCCGGCCAGCGCCCAGGAGAGCTGGAAGCGGGTCTCGAAGGTGGCAAAGGCCCGGCCCTGGTTGGCGTCCGGTGCGGTGCGTTGGACGATGGACTCGAAGGCCATCCGGGCCACGGCGGAGGCCACGTTGACCATGATCGACAGCCCGACCGCGGCGCCGACGCCGTGGGCCACCGCGGCCAGGATGCCCGAGACGGCCACGATCGACAGGGCGACAACGATCATCAGCCGCTCGCTGAGCAGCCGGCGCAGGAGGGGGGCGATCGAGTTGCCGACCAGTACGCCGATGGTCACGGACGCCACCGCCAGACCCAGCCAGTACGTCGGGAAGTGCTCGGTGCGGATCCAGAAGAACAGGTGGAAGAAGAGGAAGCCGAGGGTGCCGCGGATCAGGGCGAAGGCCGTTGCCGCCAGCAGCAGCTCCGGCTGGCGCAGCTCCTCGCGCTCGGTGGGATCGGCCTGGCTCGCAGCCACCACGTCACGCGGCAGCCGGGTGGCGCTGATCACCGCGGCGACGAACACGGCGATGCCGCCGACCAGGGCGGCCTTCGAGCTGATCACCGCCAGGATCCCGAGCGGGATCGCCGCCAGCCCGCCGGAGAGTCCGGCCAGCACGCCGAGCTTGGAGTTGGCCTCGACCAGCTCCTGGTTGCTGCGGACCACCGACGGGACGATGGCGGACTTGGAGACCGCGTAGGTCTTCTGCAGGACCAGCACGACGAACGCCAGCGGGAACATGGCGATGGAGTCCAGGGCGACCAGCAGGAGGGCGTAGGCCACGGCCCGGCCGGCGCCGGTGATGATCACCATCATCCGCCGCCCACCGGCGATGCGGTCGACGAGCGGGCCGATCAGCGGCGCCACCACGGCGAACGGGGCGAAGCTGATCAGCAGGTACAGCAGGACCTTGCCGCGCGCCGCGTGGGCGTCGAGGGAGAGGAACGAGTTGGCCAGAGCGACCACCAGGGCGACGTCGCCGGCGGTCATCAGGGCGTGGGTCCACGCCAGTCGCTGGAACGGGCTGACCGGCGCCGTCGCCGGCCGGCGCGCCGTTGGTGTCGGGCGCGGCCGGCCGTGCGAGACAGCGTCAGGACGCAGCGGTTCGCTCACGAGGGCATCGTAGGACGTCGCCGCCGGTGCGGCTCAGGTGCCCGGGGTGCTCCCCGAGGTTGCGCCGACCGCCTTCTGCACCCCGGCGACGAGGTCGTCGAGGATGTCGGTCAGCCACGTCTGGACGTCGGTGGCGTTGGCGTCCTTGGCGGTCGACACCGCACCGAGACGCAGGTCACCGTCGAACCACTGCACGGCGCAGGACCGCTCGTTGGTCTGCGCTGCCGTGGCGCAGTACGACTGGATCGTCCCGCCGCGCAGTGCCTCGGCCTTCTTGAAGTCGATCTGGAACCCGGAGAGGGCCTTGGTCCACACGTCCTGGAACGTGCCGTCGACCGGCTCGGCGGCCAGGATGCGGATCGAGGTCGGGGTGCCGGTGGCCACGCAGGTGAGCATGCGCTTGTCGGCCAGGGTCTGGAAGCTGGTCGTCTCGGTGCCCTTGGCAGCGGCGACGGCGTCGAGCGACTTCGGCGCCTTGGCGGCCAGCGCGTCGAGATCGGCGAACGGGCACTGCCCGGGGGCTCCGGAGGTCTGCGCCGCGTCGAGCACCTGCTTGAGGCTGGCCGAGGCGGCCTTGGTGTCGAGGTTGCCGCCGCCCTTGTCGTCGTCCTTGTTGAAGAACAGGAAGAACGCGCCGACTCCCAGTGCGGCCAGCACCAGGAGTGCGAGCAGGGCCATCAGACCCTTCTTGCGACCGGCCGGCGCCGCCGCGGGCGGCGGGCCACCGACGGGCTGCATCGGTTGGAAGGCAACGGTGGGCTGCGGGTTCACCGCACCACCCTGGTTCGGAACGCTCGGCGGAGGAGGAGGTGGCGTGGACATGGTCTCCAGTCTTTCACGGTTCGGATGGGCCCTGGTACGAGTGCCCGGCCGTCCTGGTTCGCGGCCCGCTCAGGCCGAGGTCCGCTCGTAGCGGTAGCCGAGGCCGCGGATCGTGGAGATGCGCGTCGGCGCGGCCGGATCGTCCTCGATCTTGGCCCGCAGGCGCTTGATGTGCACGTCGAGCGTCTTGGTGTCGCCCACGTAGTCGGTGCCCCACACCCGGTCGATCAGCGTCTCGCGCGGCACCACCCGGCCGGCATTGGCCAGCAGGAGGTGGAGCAGGTCGAACTCCTTCAACGGCAGGCTCAGCGGTTCGCCGTGGAGGGTGACGCGATGCTCCATCGGGTCGAGGGCCACCGGGCCGACGGCGACCAGGTCCGTGCCCACCGAGTCGGCGCCGGCACCGTCGGGCAACCGGCGCATGACGGCGCGCATCCGGGCGACGAGTTCGCGGATCCGGTACGGCTTGGTCACGTAGTCGTCGGCGCCCACCTCCAGGCCGACGACGGTGTCGATCTCCGATCCCTTGGCCGTGACCATGATGATCGGCACCTGGCTGCGCTTGCGCAGCTGACGGCAGACGTCGATCCCACTGATCTTCGGCAGCATCACGTCGAGCAGGACGATGTCCGGCTTGACGGCGTCGAAGCGGGTCAGGGCCTCCATGCCATCGACGGCGGTGTGGATGCGGAAACCCTCGCGCTGCAGACCGACGGTCAGCGCTTCGAGGAAGCTCGCTTCGTCCTCGACGACCAGGACGACGGGTTGGGTGGTCATCGCCGGCTCACTCGTCGAACGCCGGGAGGTGGATGGTGAACGTACTGCCCTCGCCCTCGCGGGAGACCACCGTCACCCGGCCGGCGTGGTTGGCGGCGACGTGGCGGACGATCGAGAGACCGAGCCCGGTGCCACCGGTGGCCCGACTGCGGGCCTGGTCGACCCGATAGAAGCGTTCGAAGACGCGGTCCAGGTCCGTGGCCGGGATCCCGATGCCGTGGTCGATCACCTCGACGAGGACGGTGCGGTCCTCGGCCCGGGCGGCCACGACGACCTCGGCCCCGTCCTCGCTGTACTTGACGGCATTGTCGACCAGGTTGGCCACCGCCGAGGTCAGCTGGCGGGCGTCGCCCCACACCGACAGGCCGGGCGTCCCGGCCCGGCGTACCGACACCTCGCGGTGCTCGGCGGCCGTCGCGGTGCGCTCGACCGCCTCGGCGACGACCGTGTCGACATCGACCGCCTCGCGCAACGCCGGCCCACCCAGCTCGATGCGCGACAGCTCCAGCAGATCGTCGATCGTCCGTGCCGCTCGATGGGCCTCGGCGGAGATGCGTGCCGCCAGCCGCTCGACGATCTCGGGCTCGTCGGCCTCGGCCAGGGCCTCGGCCAGCACGGCCATCGCCCCGACGGGTGTCTTCAACTCGTGGCTGATGTTGGCGACGAAGTCGGTGCGGACCCGATCGACGCGAGCGCGCTCGCTGACGTCCTCGATCGTGGCCAGCGCTCCCCCGTCGCGCAGCGGGACGGCGTCGATCTGCAGCGAGGTGCGCGGCGGCCCGAACAGTTCGAGCAGCTGCCCGCTGCTGCGCCCGGTCACCGCTCGGCGCAGGTGGCGCTCGACGGCCTCCCAGACGAGCACCCGACCGTGACCCTCGTAGGCCGAGGCCGCCGTGTTGCGCACCTGGACCTGGCCGTGGTCGTCGACCAGCACGACGCCCACCGGGAGGGCGTCGAGGGCCCGGCGGAGGCGGTGCAGCTCGGTCTGCGAGACCGAGAGCCGCGCCGCCGAGGCGGCGAGGTCGCGCTGCAGCGATGCCAGCTGGTCGTGGCGGGCGACGCGCATCAGCCGTCGGTGCCTTCGTGGAGCTCGATCGGTCGTGGGTGACCGGCGCTGTCGTCGCGACGGGTGCGATAGCGATCGGCACCGCTGTGCTCGGGAAGCCACCCGGTCACGACGTAGCGGACCCGCTCCCCCAGGTTGACCGCATGATCGCCGATGCGCTCGTAGAAGCGGGCGACCACGGCCAGCTGCACGGCGACCTGCAGGTCGATCCGCCCGGCGGCGTGGCTCTCGAAGATCGCCTGGATGAACTGCTTCTGCAGCCCGTCGAGGAACGAGTCCATGTCGTCGAGGGCCGCCGCTTTGGAGGCGTCGTTCTCGACGAAGCTCTCGATGGCCGAGCTGTAGAGCTGTTGGGCCTGCTCGCCCATGCGGGTGATGACCCCGCGCAGCTTGGGATCGAGCGGGTGACCGTAGATCCGCCGGGCGGCCTTGCAGATGTTGCACACCAGGTCGCCGGACCGCTCGACCTCGGCGTTCATCTTCATCAGCGCCACCACCTGGCGCAGGTCGCGGGCCACCGGTGACTGCAGGGCGAGGATGTTCAGGCACAGCTCTTCGAGATCGAGCGAGCGGGCATCGAGCTCGTCGTCGGCGCGGATCAGGTAGTCGGCCCCCTCCAGGTCGCCGTCGAGCAGCACGGCCGTGGCCCGCGGGATCCGCTCGGTCACGGCCGCGGCAAGACGCATCAGCTCGTCGCGGGCCTGCTCGATCTCCTGGTGGAAGCCCTTGCGCAGGTCGCCGCCCATCAGCCGAACCTCCCGGTGATGTAGGCCTCGGTGCGTTCGTCGCGCGGGTTGCTGAAGATCGTCTTCGACGAGGCGTACTCGACCAGCACGCCGGTGCGCCGATCGCTGTCCGGGTTGACCTCGGTGGTGAAGAAGGCGACGTCGTCGCTGACCCGGGCGGCCTGCTGCATGTTGTGGGTGACGATGACGATCGTGTAGCGCTGCTTGATCTCCTGCATCAGCTCCTCGATGCGCGCCGTGGCGATCGGGTCGAGGGCCGAGCACGGCTCGTCCATCAGGATCACCTCGGGCTCGACGGCGATCGCCCGGGCGATGCACAGTCGCTGCTGCTGACCGCCGGACAACCCGAGACCGGACGACTTCAACCGGTCCTTGACCTCGTCCCACAGGGCGGCCCCGCGCAGCGAGCGCTCGACCACCTCGTCCAGATCGGCACGCTTCTTCATCCCACTGATCCGCGGACCGTAGGCGACGTTGTCGTAGATGCTCTTGGGGAACGGGTTGGGCTTCTGGAACACCATCCCGACCCGCCGGCGGACCTGGGCGGCGGAGACGTCGGGCCCGTACAGGTCGATGCCGTGGTACAGCACCTTGCCGCTCACCCGGGCCGAGGGGATGACGTCGTTCATCCGGTTCAGGCAGCGCAGCACCGTGGTCTTGCCGCATCCGGACGGGCCGATGAACGAGGTGATCTCGTGGGCGCGGATGTCCATCGTCACGTCGTGCACGGCGCGGAACGCGCCGTAGTGGACTTCCAGGTTCTCCAGGCGGAGGATCGCCGGTGCCCGAGTGGTGGTGGCTCCGCCGGCATCCTCGACGGTGCGGCTGGCTGTGGGCATGGTGCTCTCCATGGTGTGGGCGTCGTCCATCATGCTGGCGGTCTCCATCATCGCCGCTTCTGGTAGGCGGCCGTCACCATCCGGGCGACGACCGTGAACAGGAAGGTGATCGCCACCAGGGTCAGCGCCGCTCCCCAGCCGCGCTCGATGGCGGCCGGTTTGCTGCTGGTGGCGTTGTTGAAGATCTGCAGGGGCAGCGCGGTCATCGAGCCGCGGAACGGGTTGGTCCGGAACTTGGTGGCTGCGCCGATGGTGAACAGGAGCGGGGCGGTCTCCCCGGCGGCTCGGGCCACGGCCAGCAGGCAGCCGCTGACGATGCCGGGCAGCGCCGCCGGGAGGACCACGCCCATGATCGTGCGGCTCTTGCGGGTGCCCAGCGCGTAGCTGGCCTCGCGCAGGTGGTCGGGAACCAGCCGGAGCATCTCCTCGGTCGAGCGGATCACCACCGGCAGCATCAGGCACGCCAGGGCCAGCGCACCGCCCATCCCGGACAGCTTGAAGTACAGGGTGAACACCAGGTAGACGAACAGGCCCATCACGATCGAGGGCACGCCGGTCATGACGGTGGCGAAGAAGCGCACGACTCTGGCGAAGCCACGGTTCTTCCCGTACTCGTGCAGGTACACGGCGCCGAGGATGCCGAGCGGGATCGCCAGTGCCGAGGCGCACCCGGTGATCACCAGGGTGCCGATGATCGCCGGACCCATGCCGGGCCCGAACCGCCGCTCGGAGATCGGCACGGTCTTGGTGAACCACGCCGGGAAGTCGCGGAACACCACGCCCGCGCCACGCCCGACGACCGTGCCGATGACGAACACGAGGGGGACGACGATGGCCACGAACGCCAGCGCCATCAGGCCGATCATGACCGCGTTGACCACCGAGCGCCTGCCGCGCTGGGCGCGCAGGTCGTCGGCGGTGAGCGCGGTCGTGGGCCTGGGCGACGACGGGGTCAGCTCGGTGGTGACGCTGGCCATCACGAGCCCCGTGACTTCTTCATCGAGCGGTTGACCACGGCGGTGGCCACCATGTTGATCAGGATGGTGATGACGAACAGGGTCATCGCCATGGCCACCAGCGCCGACTTCTTCAACGAGTCGGCCTCACCCCACTCGGCGGTGATCATCGCCGGCATCGAGTTGCCCGACGCCAGGGCGTTGACGGTCACCTGACCGAGGGCCGAACCGATGGTCAGGGCGACGGCAATGGTCTCGCCCATCGCCCGGCCGAGACCCAGCATGACCGCGCCCACCAGTCCGCCCTTGGCGTGGGGGATGACCGCCCCGCGGATCATCTCCCACTTCGTGGCGCCGAGGCCGAGCGCCGCTTCCTTCTCGTTCTGCGGGGTGGTCTCGATGACCTCACGGGAGATCGACACGATGATCGGCGTGACCATGATCGCCAGGACGATGCCGGCTGTCAGGAACGAGCGGACCTGTGGGTTGGGCCCGAAGAGCGAGCCGAGCACCGGCCAGCCGTCGAACGTGCGCGACAACCAGGCGTAGCCGGTGCGCAGCTTGGGCGCCAGCACCAGCACGCCCCACAGGCCGAACACCACCGACGGGACCACGGCCAGCAGGTCGATGACGTACACCATCGCCCGGCGCAGCCACGGCGGGGCGATCTGGGTGATGAACAAGGCGATGCCCAGGCTGATCGGCACGGCGATCGTCAGGGCGATCAGCGCCGTGAAGGTCGTGCCCCAGATGAACGAGAGGATCCCGTACAGCTGGCTCGGTGGTGCCCAGCGGCGGGTGGTGAAGTAGTCCAGGCCCATCGCCCGCAGCACGGAGGTGCTGCGCTTCAACATGGTGACGGCGATCAGGCCCAGCACTGCCAGCACCAGACCGGCGGCGATCCGGGTCAGCAAGCCGAACGACCGATCGGCGGTCCCTCCCGTCGCCTGGAGCGACGGGAGGGACTCGCCGGAGGTGGCGACGGGCCCCGATGGGCCGGGGGTGAGCTCCACCCAGGGCTTGCGCCACGGCGGCATGGATCAGCCGATCTGCAGGTCGTTCAGGTGAGCCAGGGCCCGCTTGGCCAGCTCCTCGGGGAGCGGGGCGAAGTTCAGGTCGATGGCGGCCAGCTGACCGTCGGTGAGGACGTACTGGAGGAACGACTTGATCGCCTCTCCCTGGGCCTTGTCGGTCTGCTTCTGGTAGACGATGATCCACGTTTGGGCGGTGATCGGGTAGGCCCCATCGCCGTCGGCCCAGATGGCCGAGTAGGTCAGGTCGTCGGCCACCTTGGCCCCGGCCGCCGCAGCGGCGGCGCCGTTGGCATCGGCCTTGACGAACTTGCCGGCCTTGTTCTGGACGTCGGCGAAGGTCAGCTTGGCGTCCACCGCGTCGGACAGGTCGACGTAGCCGATCGCGCCGGGCGTGCTCTGCACGATCTGGGCCACCCCGTTGTTGCCCTCACCGGCTTGGGTGTCCTTCGGCCACTCGATGGTCGAGTCGGTGCCCAGCTTCCACACGCACCCGTTGTCCTTGCCCTCGGACTTCTCCAGGAACTTGGTGAAGTTGCCGGTCGTGCCCGACGAGTCGCTGCGACGAGCGACGGTGATCGGCTGGTCGGGCAGCTTGAGGTCGGCGTTGTCGGCGGCGATGGCCGGATCGTTCCAGTTGGTGATCTCCCGCTGGAAGATCTTGGCGATCGTGGCCGGGCTCAGCTTGAGCGAGTCGATGCCGTCGAGGTTGAACGCCACGGTGATCGGCGCCACCACCGTGGGGAAGTACAGCACCTCGCCACCCTGGAACTTGCCCTTGTCGGCATCCTTGATCACGCCGTCGGTCCCGGCCCACTGGACGATCTGGTCGGCCAGGTCCTGGCGCCCCTTGCCGGAGCCTCCGCCGCCGTAGGTGATCGTCACCCCGGGATTCTTCTCCGTGTAGGCGGCGATCATCTCCTGGTAGAAGACCTTCGGGAACGTGGCCCCGGAGCCGTCGATCTCCGCCGAAGCGGGAGCCTGATCGCCACCGGCTGCGGCGGTCGACGCCGGAGAAGCGGGCGCTGCCGTCGAGGTCGTCGAGCCGCCGGCGGCAGGCTTCGCCGGGGCCGGGGTGGCCTTCGGTCCGCCACAGTCGGTGGTGGTCGGCGGGGCGGTCGTCGTGGTAGCGGAGACCGCGGTCGTCGTGGCGACGACGGCCAGCGGTCCGGACAGCAGGGCTGCTGCGACCAGCAGACTGCGCTTGGATGGGTTCACGTGGATGCTCCTCGGTTGGGGGTTCGCAAGCACCCCGGACCGTAGGGAACCCGATCGACGCCCAACCTGACCGCGGATGAACGCCAGGTGAACAGCCGGCCAACCCTGCGCGATCGCCGGCGGGTGCCGACCTCAGCCCGTGGACGGAGCGCCCGGAATGGCCGTCGGCGGTGTGGTCGACGGGTCGGTCGACGGGTCGGCGGCGCTGACCGCGACGACCGGCAGCGAGGAGTCGACGGCGTCGACCACCTGGCCGGTGGAGCCGTCGAGGACCACCAGCCGGCTGGTCCGTTCGGGGTGGGTGAGGTCGCCGGACACGGCCACGACGACTCGATCGCCCACCCACCACAGCGCCCCGACGGATCCGCCGACGGCGACCCGCCACCGGGGGATGTCCGAGGCGGCCAGGTCGCGCACGGCGACCGTGTCGGTCACCTGCGGGTTGTCGGTCAGCACGCCATAGGCGATTGCCGTGCCGCGATCGTCGAACACGTAGGTCACGGCGGCGTCGCCGCCGAGGACGTCGACGTGCTGATCGTCGGTGATCCGGGCGTTGCCGTCGGCGCTGAACGCCACGTGATAGCTGCGGTTGCCGAGGTAGTCGGTGGCGGTCGAACCGCCCTCGGAGCGCGTCTGCGCCGGAGCGATGGCCGTGCTGTTCCCGCTGCGGCAGTCGACGGCGAAGCTCGGCACCTCGCCGATCGGTGCGGTCATGGTCCACGGCCGGGTCACCGAGGCGACCAGTCCGGAGCCGGCGGCGTTGACCCGCAGGCGGTAGACCAGCCCGTCGGCGCTGCACACCCGCCTGCCGCGAATGTCGAAGGCCGTGCTGCTCACCACGTCGCCCTGAACCGTCTCGGTGACGACGAACCCGCCCACCCAGCGGACTCGATCCCCCGGCACGGGGATCCGAGCCGTGGACGACGGCGTCACGGCCTCGACCTGGTCGGTGCTGCGCAGCACGAGTTGGGTGGCCCCCAGCCGGTCGAGCAGCGCTCCGGGGTCGAGCGGCTGGTCCGGTGGGGCGACCTTCGCCGCCGAGCCGGGTGGGAGACCGGTGCCTGGCGTCGTCGACCCGGCGGGTCCGAGCAGCGTGCCGGGCGACGCCGTGGTGGCACGCAGGCGTCGATCCCCGCCGGACGAGCCGATCACGGCCACCGCCGCCCCGACGGCCACCACGGCCGCGGCCGACCACGCCAACCAGGTTCGTGCCGGGCGGCGAGGGGCCCGAGCGGCGGCACGCACGGTGGCGATGGCGTCGGCCGACGAACGAAACCGGTGCCACGCCGCCTCCACGTCGATCGTGGCCTCGACGTCGGCCAGCGCCGCCGCCGCGGCAGTGCGGGCGATCCGCTCGAACCGCATCTCGTCGATCATCACGCCGGCTCCTTGCTGAGGGCGGTGGCCAGCGCATGGCGGGCCTTGAACAGTTGGGACTTGACCGTGCCCACCGGGATGGCCAGGATCTCGGCGATCTCCTGGACCGCCAGGTCGTCGAGGTAGCGCAGGGCGACGACGGCCCGTTGCTGGTCGGGCAGCGCCCGGACCAAGGCCCAGAAGCGGGTGCTGGTGGCGTCGGCGAGCGGGTCGTCCACCGGTGCGGCCGCCAGCCGTGACCCGGCGCGAGCCACGGCGATGCGCTCGCGCGCCCGGCGGCGCTGGACGTCGATCGCCAGGTTGACCGCGACCCGGCGGACCCAGGCACCCGGGTTGTCCAGTGTGGCCACCCGCGCCCAGTCGCGGTACGCCCGCAGCAGCGCCTCGTGGGCGATGTCCCGACCGAGTTCGCGGCTCCCGGTCATCGACGACGCCAGCGCCGTGATCGGCCGCAGTTCGACGCGGTACAGCGACTCGAAGCTGCCCACGTCGGCGGTGGTCACCACCTTCATGACAGCACACACGACGCAACCGCGCCGCGGGTTGCGCGCCCGGCGCCTAACGTGACCGCCATGGCATCGCGGCCCACCTACGTCCTTCGGCTCGAACCGCTGCGCGGCGTCTGGCACGTGGAGGTCCGCCACTGCGGCCTGCGGACCACGGCGCGATCGTTGGCCCGGGCCGAGGCCCTGGCGACCGCGGCGATGGCCGATCAGGCCGGCAAGGAGCCCGGGTCGTACCGATTCCGTCGCCGTTACGTGTTCGGCCAGGACACCGACTACGACGTCCTGCTGTACCACCACGGCCGGCGCACCGGCGAGGGCGACCAGGCCGCCCTGCTGGCCGAAGCGGTGTACCGCCTGACGTTGGACGGCGTCTCGGCGTCCGACATCGCCGAGATCCTGCGCATCGACGGTGCCGAGGCCGCTCGACTGCGCGCCGCGTCCGGCGTCGCCCACTGACCTCCGGCACCCCCGGCCGGTGGCCAGGCCCGCCGGCTCAGCGCTTCTGGCGGCTCTCCACCCAGCGGTACAGCCACGACTGGGCGTCGCCGACGACGAAGTCGTCCGGACCGCGGCGCTGCCAGTCGCCGTCGGGACCCAACTCCCAGCGCACGGCGTCGTCGGACAGGTCGAACTCCAGCACCTGATCCAACCAGTCCTGGTGCTTGGGGTGGGTGATGGGCACCATCACCTCGATCCGCCGGTCGAGGTTGCGCTCCATCCAGTCGGCGCTGCCCACCAGGAACAGCGGGGTGTTCTCGGCGTCCCCGTGGGCGAAGCGGATCACCCGGCTGTGCTCCAGGTAGCGGCCCAGGATCGAGCGGACCCGGATCGTCTCGCTGAGCCCCTCGACGCCGGGCCGTAGGCAGCAGATGCCCCGGACGATCAGGTCGATGCGCACCCCGGCCTGGCTGGCCCGGTACAGCGCCTCGATCATCCCCGGGTCGGCGATCGAGTTCAACTTGGCCACCACGTGGCCGTCGGGCCCGTAGGAGGCCTCCCGCTCGATCAGGTCGTAGAGCTGGTTGCGCATGTCCCGCGGGGCGACGACCAGCGAGCCGAACTCGTGAGCCCGGCTGAACCCGGTCAGGTGGTTGAACAGCTGGGAGACGTCGGCGCCGACGCGCGGGTCGCAGGTCATCACGCCGAGGTCCTCGTACAGCCGGGCCGTCCGGGTGTTGTAGTTGCCGGTGCCGATGTGGCAGTAGCGACGCAGGCCGTCGTCGTCCTGGCGGACCACCAACGTGGTCTTGGCGTGGGTCTTCAATCCGACCAGCCCGTAGACGACGTGGACGCCGGCACGCTCCAGGGCTTTGGCCCAGGACACGTTGGTGGCCTCGTCGAAGCGGGCCTTCAGCTCGACGAGCACCGCCACCTGCACGCCGCGCTCGGCGGCGCGCATCAGGCTGCGGGCGATCGGGCTGTCGCCACCGGCGCGGTACATGGTCATCTTGATCGACTGCACCCGAGGATCGTCGGCGGCCTCGGCCAAGAAGGCCTCGACGCTGCTGGCGAAGCTCTCGTAGGGGTGGTGCACGAGCATCGCCCGCTCCTGCATGACGCTGAACATCCCCCGCCCGGCGGCCTGGGCGTTGTGGATCCGCCCGGCGGTGACCGGTGGCCACGGGGCGTCGCGCAGCTCGGCGACGTCCAGGCCGGCAAGCTGGAACAGGGCGGTGAGATCGAGCGGGCCGCGCATCGTGAAGACGTCGGCCCGATCGACGTCGAGCTCGTGGACGAGCAGGTCGAGCATCTCCTCGCTCATCCCCTCGCGCACCTCGAGGCGCACCGCCCGGCCGAAGCGACGGCGGCGCAGCTCGAGCTCCACCGCGGCCAGCAGGTCGTCGGCCTCCTCCTCCTCGAGGGTCAGGTCGGCGTTGCGCGTCACCCGGAAGTAGGCGTGCTCCTCGACGATCATCCCGACGAACATCGACGCCAGGTTGGCGGCGATGACCTCCTCGGCGACGGCGAAGCGGAAGTGGGCCTCGCCCTCGGCACCGTCCTCGGGCAGGCGGATGAGCCGGGGGAACACGTTGGGGACCTTGACCCGGGCGAAGCGCCGCTCCCCGGTGTCGGGATCACTCACCATCAACGCCAGGTTGAGGGCCAGGTTGGAGATGTACGGGAACGGATGGGCCGGATCCACCGCCAGCGGGGTGAGCACCGGGAAGATCACCTCGTGGAAGACCTCGTCGACGTGCTTGCGCTCGGCATCGCTCAGCTGGGTGATCCCGACCAGTTCGATGCCGGCGCCAGCCAGGGCGGGGAGCAGCTCGTCGAAGACCGTGTGCTCCTGGCGCTCGACGAAGGCGTCGACCTCGGCGGCGATCGCTTCGAGCTGCTCGACCGGGGTCAGCCCATCGGCGCTGCGCACCGCCAGTCCGGCGGCCCGCTGGTCCTTCAGGGCGGCGACGCGCACCTGGTAGAACTCGTCGAGGTTCGACGAGGCGATGGCGCAGAACTTCAGCCGTTCCAGCAGCGGGATGCCCGGCTCGTCGGCCAGCGCCAGCACCCGGCGGTTGAACCGCAGCCAGCTCAGTTCCCGATTGAGCAGCTCGTCGGGCATCGAGCGCAGGCTACTCGTCCCCGATGACCCCCGTCAGTGCCCGGCGGCGGGCCGGGTCGGGCTCAGTCGTCGCCGTCCGGCAGGCCGAGATCCCACTCGAGCGTGATCCGCTCACGCTCGGCGTCCCGGACGATGCGCTCGCGGTTGCGGCGGAACTGCGGGTCGTCGCGCGGCAGCAGCACCAGCCGGGCCAGCACCCGGGCGCGGAACTCCTCCAGCACGGTGCGCTCGCCGTAGCCCCCGTAGACCTCCCAGTGCGGCGAGACGGGTCCGAGGTACACGATGCGGGCGTGTGCCCGGGGCGGTTCGCTGGCGAGGTCGGTCATAGAGATTCCAGCCTACCTGCACGCCCGCGCGGGGGAACCCGTGGTAGAAAGTTCCCCAGCGCTGGAACCAACCGGCCACGACCGACGTCTGTAGCGGGTGAACCCCCACACCGACTCTCGTCCGTGACCGCAGGCCCAGCGCCCACGTCTCGGGCTTGATGCGGGCGCACAAGGGGACGGCAGTAGCGGCTGCCGTCCGACAAGGAGCACCGGAAGATGGACGAACGAGTCGAGCAGCCGAACCACATCGATCCCGAGTACGCCACCGCCTGGATGGCCGATGGCACCTGCCGCAACTATCCGCCGGCCATGTTCTTCCCCTCGGACGGCGTCGGCGTCGACCGGGCCCGGAAGATCTGCAAGGACTGCCCGGTCGCCGGCACCTGCCTGGAGTACGCCCTCGAGCAGCGCATCGAGCACGGCGTGTGGGGCGGCTGCAGCGAGCGGGAGCGCCGCCGGATCCTGAAGCGCCGCAAGATCGCCGTCTCGCCGAGGGGTCACCTCGCCGTCGAGCCGGTCACGTGACCGTTCTGGGGTGCGCTCAGAGCACGCCGGCGTAGGCCGACAGGCACAGTTGCCCGCCGAGGTGGGCGTACAGCACCCGTGATCCGGCAGGGATCTCCCCGGAGCGGATCATGCCGATCAGCCCGGCCATGGACTTGCCCTCGTAGACCGGGTCGGTGATCATCCCCTCCAGCCGCGCGCAGGTGCGGATGGCGTCGAGGGTCTGGTCGTCCGGGATGCCGTAGATCCCGGCCGAGTACCCGTCGACCACGACGATCTCATCGGCGCGCAGCTCCCGCTCGACGCCGATCATGGCTGCGGTGCGGCGAGCGATGCGGGTCACCTGATCGACCGTGGCGTCGAGGGTGGCCGACGCATCGACGCCGATCACCCGGCGGTCGGCGCGGCCCTCCAGGGCGAATCCGGCGATCATCCCGGCATGGGTCGACCCGGTGACGGTGCAGACGAGGACGTGGTCGAAGAAGGTCCCGAGCTGGCGCTCCTGGTCGGCCACCTCGACCGCCCAGTTGGCGAAGCCCAGCCCGCCGAGCGGGTGGTCGCTGGCCCCGGCGGGGATGGCGTACGGACGCCCACCGGACTCGACGACGGAGTCGATGGCCCGCTGCCAGCTGTCACGCAGGCCGATGTCGAACCCGGCCGGATCCAGCCGGACGTCGCCGCCCATGATCCGGGAGAGCTGGATGTTGCCGACTCGGTCGTAGGTGACGTCCGGCCAGTCGACCCAGTGCTCCTGCACGGTGACCGCTCGCAGTCCGAGATGGGCGGCGACCCCGGTGACGGCGCGGGTGTGATTGGACTGCACCCCGCCGATCGACACCAGCGTGTCGCAGCCCTGGGCCAGGGCCTCGGGGATCAGGTACTCGAGCTTGCGGACCTTGTTGCCGCCGAAGGCGATGCCGGAGTTGCAGTCCTCGCGCTTGGCCCAGATCTCGACCTTCCCGCCGAGGTGGGCGCTCAGTCGCGCCAGGGGGTGGATTGGTGAGGGACCGAAGGTGAGCGGATGGCGTGGGAAGTCGCCGAGGCCGGCCACGCCGCCGGCTCAGCCGTTGCCGAGATCGGTGGACGTGGGCTGTGTCGGCTGGACCGGCTGCGCCGGTGCCGGCGTGGCCGTGGTGTCGGTGCTCTTGCCCTTGCCCTCTTCCAGGCTGTCGCGGAACTCCTTCTGGGCCTTGCCGAGGTTCTTGGCCAGCTTGGGGAGCTGGGCGCCACCGAACAGCACGAGCACCAGAACGATCAGGATGATCAGTTCGGTCGGGCCGAGATCAAATGCGAGCATGGCCGGCAGGGTACCACTGGATCGACGGCGCGCGGCGGCGCCGGGCGAGGCCGATCACGCCGTGCTGCGGCGGGTTGCCAGGGCTCGCTGGCGGCGCAACCGGCGTCGCTCACGCTCGCTCAGGCCACCCCAGATGCCGAACTTCTCGCCACTCGCGAGGGCGTACTCGAGGCACTCCAACCGCACCACGCAGCCGCGGCACACTTCCTTGGCTTCGCGCGTCGACGCTCCCCGCTCGGGGAAGAACAGGTCCGGGTCGACGCCGAGGCAGTTGGCCTCGTCCTGCCAGTTCGGCGGTTCCACGCTGATGTCGATGCTCACGGCGGCCTCCTGCGCTCCCCTGCCCGCGCACCGCCGGGGCAAGAAACGCCATTGTAATTACAGTGCCGTCATTCTCCACTATCACATCCACGTTGCGCAAGGGGGGATTTCGGAACCGTCTGAGCAGTGCCTTCGCGCGACCGGTCGACGCCGATCCGGCGCGGTCACCCGGTTCGACGGGAGCGCTGGGCGCGCTGGCGATGCTCGAGGAAGTCGACCAGGACGTAGTCGCCCAGCGTGTCGGGCGTGGTGTAGAACACCCGGCCGCGATTGATCGCCGCCATCCGCTCGATGAAGGCGCGCAGGTAGTCGTTGACGTCGAGCACGAAGCTGTTGATGCGGATGCCGGCGCGCGTGCAGCGGAGCACCTCACGCATCGTCGCCTCGATCGTCTCGGTGACCGGCGGGTAGTGGAAGACCGATCGACCGTCGGCGTCGAGGTGAGCGGTCGGCTCGCCATCGGTGATCATGATCACCTGCTTGGTCCCCGTCTGGCCGGCCAGCATCTGGCGAGCCAGGGAGAATCCGTGCTGCATGTTCGTGCCGTACTGCGCATCCCAGGTGACCTCGGGCAGCATGGCGGCGGTGATCGGCCGGGCCAGCGAGGCGAAGCCGATCAGCCCGAGGTAGTCGCGGGGGAACTGCGAGGTGATCAGGGCGTGCAGCGCCATGGCCACCTTCTTGGCCGGCAGGAAGTTGTCGCGCAACGGCATGCTCTGGGACAGGTCGAGCATCACCACCGTGGCCGAGCGGGTCAGCTGCTCGGTCTGCTCGACCTCGAAGTCGTCCGGATGCAGCCGGATCGGGGTGCCGGGTCCGCCTCTGGCCAGGGCGTTGCGGATCGTCCGCTGCAGGTCGAGGTGGAACGGGTCGCCGAACTCGTACGGCTTGGTCTGGAAGCTGCGCTCGTGGCCGTGCCCGATCCGGTCGAGCTCGTGCTGACCGGCCTTGTCGGCGCTCAGCTTGCGGAACAGGTCACGCAACGAGGCGTTGCCGATCTGGCGCAGGCCCTTCGGGGTGAGCTGCAGCCGGGTGCCGTCGCGGCGGGCCAGCCCGGCATCCTCCAGCATCCGGCTCAGCTCGGCGAGCTGCTCCATCGAGCGGGCGGCGTCCTCGCCGAGCAGGTCACCGACGCGGTCGAGGTCGGCCTCGCTGAGCTGCCCCGGGGAGGTGGCGGTGCGCAGGAGATGCTCGAGGCGGTCGAGTTCGCCGAGGTCGCGCATCGCCTGCATCGCCCCGTCCATCCCCAGCGGCTGCTCGCCGCGGAAGTCGTAGCCGGACCCGAACAGCTGCGGCATCATCGACTGCATCGATCGTCCGAGCTGGTCCATCTGCCAGCGCAGGTCGAGGTCGCCGAGCAGCTGGTCGGACAGCTCGCGAAGCTGGGCGCGCTGTTCGGGCGTCATCGAGTCGAGCAGCGCCTGCGCCGCGGCCATCCGCCGGGCCAGCTGTTCGAGCAGCTCGTCGAGGCTCTGCGGTCGTTCGGGGAAGAAGTCGCCGTACTCGTGCATGAACCGCTCGAAGCGAGGGTCCTCGCCCCGATCCCGCCGGGCGATCATCTCGTTGAGCTCGGCCATCATCGCCGTCATCCGGGCGATGGACTCCGGGGTCATCTCCTGCATCGCCGACGACATCTGCTCGGCCGCCTGGCGCACCAGCTGCTCGCGCAGCTGCTCGACCAGCTCGGCGAAGGCGGCTGCGGCGTCCGGCGAGGCGAAGTCGTAGCGGCTCAGCTCCCCGACCCGCCCGGCCAGGTCGTCGGGCAGCAGGTCGAGTTGGGTGGCACGCGGGTCGGTCTCGTCGAGGGCCTCCCGCTCGGTGGCCACGATCTGGTCGAGGGCGTCGGCGATCTCCTCGTAGACGCCCAGGTCGTGGCGCTCGAGGATCTCCTCCCGCTTGGCCCGCACCCGCTTCAGCAGGTCCGCCAGCCCCTCGAGACGTCCGCCGGCTGGGGTGCGGAGGCCGCGCTGCATCATCCGCCGCAGGGCGGTGTCGAGGTCACCGTGGTACAGCAGCTCGTCGGTCAAGTGGTCGAACAGTGACGCTGCGTCGAGATCGAACCCGGCCTGGGAGCCGTCCCATTTCGTGTAGGTGAACAGTCGGCGGATGCCCGCAATCTACCCAACGCCCCGGCATAGCCTGGAGGTGTCATGAGAGTGCCGCGCTCGTTCGTCTTCATCGACCTCTCCGGGTTCACCAACTACACCGCGGCCTTCGGCGACGACGCCGCCGGGCGACTGCTCAGTGCCTTCCGGACCCTGACGCGCGAGGTGGCCAGCGAGACCGGGGTGCGCATCGCCAAGTGGCTGGGTGACGGGTGCATGGTCGTGGCCGTCGACCACGAGAACGCCATCAGCTTCGTCATGGAGCTGTGGCATCGCTCGGCACCGCTGTGCGCCCCCCTGTCGTTGCACGCCGGCATCGCCAGCGGGTATGCGCTGCTGTTCGAGGGCGACGACTACATCGGCTCGGCGGTCAACATGGCCTCGCGGTTGTGCGACCTCGCCGGTCCGGGTGAGGTGCTCATGCCGGCCATGCAGATCGACCACCTCCCCGCCGGGGTGCTGGCGGTCCCCCACGGCGAGATCGAGTTGCGCGGCTTCCCCGGGCACATCAGCGTGGTGGCGCTGAACGGCCGGCCGGCGAACATCGGCAACGGCGACACCGCCGAGCTGTGGACCCGGGCACCGTTCTCCCTGTGACGTGAGCCGGTGAGCCAACCCGACGGACCGGTCCGGGGTCGCCACCTGGCGCTCCTTCCCGATCGCTGGGCGGACGACTGCGAGGCTGCGGTCGCGGAGGGCTACGGCTTCGTCCGCACCGATCTGGCCTGGGCCAGCACCGAGCCCACCGCCGGTCGCCTGGACGGCCAGCGGATCGAGCAGCTGCGTCAGGCCGCGGCGATGGCCCACGAGCGCAGGTTGGGCGTGTGGCTCCGCCTGCTCCAGCCGACCGTCCCGACGTGGTTCGACAACGACGGGGCGTTCACCGACGATCGGGCCGCGGCGCGCGCCTGGCCGCGCTGGGTGGAGCGGGCGGCCGAGGCGGTCGGAGACGTCGTCGACGGGTGGGTACCGATGGAAGCGCCGTACGCCGTGACCGTGCGCAGCGCACCCGGCGACGCTCGCCGCCAGGGCGAGGTGCTGCACCGCCTGGTGGTGGCGTGGCGGGACGCCTGGCGGATCCTGCGCGGCGGTCCCCCGGTGGCCACCGCCCTCGATGTCGCCGTGGTCCGCCCGGCGATGACCGACAGCCAGCCGCACCTCGACGCCGCCCGGCGAGAGGACGCGATGCGCTGGTTCACCTGGCTGCATGGCTTGACCACGGGCGAGGTGGCGATCCCCGGGCGGGCCGACGTCGAGCTGGCCGATCTGGCCGGTGCCTGCGACGTGCTCGGCGTGGCCTGCCGTGGGCAGGTCGAGGCCGTGCTCCACCGCACCGCCGAGATGGGCCCACCGCGCCCGCTGGCGCTGACCTACCGGGCTCCGGCCGGCTCCGACGCCGAGCGGGCCGAGGCCACGGCCCGGATGCGCGACGAGGTGGCCGTGGTGGCCGGCGAACTGCCGGTCGGCCTGCTCACGGAACTCGGCTGACGGCCACGGCCGGGCGACCGGTCGTGGCTCAGCGCGGCGACTTCCTCGCCCGGTAGGTGTCGGCGTCCTTGTTCAACCGCTTCGACAGATGCAGCCCTTCGAGCAGGAACTCGACGGCGGCGGCGATGTCGGCCTGGCCGGGCGTGCCGGTCGAGCCGTCACCGGCGATCAGCGCGTCGGCGGCCTCGGCCAGGGCCGGGATCGAGCTGGCCACCGCGGCCAGATCGGCGGAGGCGACCCCCTCGCCCGCTCGGGCGCTGGCCCCGGCCTCGAACGCGGTGACCACGTCGGTGAGCCGCACCGGGTCGGCAACCTCGCGGAACACGGTCAGCGTGGCCGACTTGACCAGATGCTCGAGGATCTCGCCATCGCGACCCTCCTCGAACGACTCGATCTCGATCTTGCCGCTGGTGGCCGCCGGCAACGCCTCCAGATCGCTCACCCGGGCCACGGCGCGCTGCTCACCCGAGCGCAGGCCGCGGCGCAGGGCGTTGGCCCCGACGACCTCGACGTTGCTGACGCTGAGACGCACGCTGACCCCGCTGCGTTGGTTGACCTGCGAACTGCCCCGGGCCAGCTGGCTGAACGTGGCGATGACCCGCTCGAGGTAGTGGGGGACGTTGACACCGACCTCGCCCACCGTCAGCGGCCGGGCCTCTTGCCGCATGATGTCGATCTCGGTGTCGGCGTCGAGTGGGTAATGGGTGCGGATCTGGCTGCCGAAGCGGTCCTTCAGCGGGGTGATGATCCGGCCGCGATTGGTGTAGTCCTCCGGGTTGGCGCTGGCGACGAGGAGCAGGTCGAGTGGCAGGCTGATCTGGTAGCCGCGGATCTGGACGTCGCGCTCCTCCAGCACGTTCAGCAGCCCGACCTGGATCCGCTCGCTGAGGTCGGGGATCTCGTTGATGGCGAAGATCCCCCGGTTGGTCCGCGGCACCAACCCGTAGTGCAGGGTCAACTCGTCGGACAGGTAGCGGCCCTCGGCGACCTTGATCGGGTCGACCTCGCCGATCAGGTCGGCGATGGACGTGTCCGGCGTCGCCAGCTTCTCGCCGTAGCGCCGGCTGCGGTGCACCCAGTCGATCGGGGTGTCGTCGCCCTGATCGGCCACCAGGTGGCGGGCGTGCGCGGACACCGGATGGTAGGGGTCGTCGTGGATCTCGCTGCCGGCGACGACGGGCATCCACTCGTCGAGCAGGCCGATGAGCGAGCGGATCATCCGGGTCTTGGCCTGGCCCCGCTCGCCCAGGAAGATCACGTCGTGCCCGGCCAGGAGGGCGTTCTCCAGCTGCGGCATCACCGTGTCCTCGTAGCCGATCACGCCGTCGAACAGCGGCCGGCCGGCCATGATCCGGGCCACGGCGTTGCGCCGGATCTCCTCCTTGACCGGCACCGAGGTCCACCCGGAGCGGCGCAGCTCGGACAACGTCGCAGGGTGCTCGTGCATGGCGCCGACCCTATCGAGCGACCCGCCGGGGGCGCTGCTCGGGCCCCGGCCTACCATGCACGGCGATGGAACTCCCCGGCCCGTGGCGGGCGATCGTGGCCACCGACGACCTCCGCCGGACGGGGATCGGGTTGGACACCGACGACCGCGCCTGGACCGTGGTCGACGTCCCCGGGCACTGGCGGACCACGCCCGCCTTCGCCGACAACGACGCCCCGCTGCTCTACCGGACCCGCTTCAGCGTGCCCCAGCCGCGCCCGGGGCAGCGGGCCTGGATCGTGCTCGACGGGGTCTTCTACCAGGCCGACGTGTGGCTGGACGGCGCCTACCTCGGCGATCCGGAGGGGTACTTCGTCGCCCATGCCTTCGACATCACCGAGTTGGCCAAGCTGACGTCGGATCACGTCCTGGCCGTCGAAGTGTCGTGCAGCCCGCAGCGCGACAAGACCGACAAGCGCAACCTGACCGGGGCGTTCCAGCACCACGAGCTCGGCGGCCCGGAGTGGAACCCCGGCGGCATCTGGCGGCCGGTCCGGTTGGAGACCACCGGGACGGTGCGGCTCGACCGGCTGCGGGTCCTGTGCCGTGACGTGGCCGAGGACCACGCCCACCTGCGCCTCCACGCCCGGCTGGACAGCGCCGCCCCGACCCGGGTCGAGGTCCGCACCACCGTCGATGGCCGCCCCCTCGCCCAGCGCGAGTTCTCCCTGGCCACCGGACTGAACGAGGTCGACTGGGATGTCGACGTGCCAGAGCCGGCGCTGTGGTGGCCGTGGGGCCTGGGCGACCAGCAGCTCACCGACGTGACCGTCGAGGTGTTCGTCGGCGACGAGTGCAGCGACGGGCGCACGGTGCGCACCGGCCTGCGCCAGGTCGCCATGGATCACTGGACGTTCACCGTCAACGGCGAGTCGCTGTTCCTCCTCGGGGCCAACCTGGCGCCGGCCCGCCTCGACCTGGCCAACGCCACGCCCGAGCTCCTCCGCCACGATCTGCAACTGGCCAAGGAGGCCGGGCTGAACCTGGTGCGGGTCCAGGGCCACGTCAGCCACCCGGCGCTGTACGACGCCGCCGACGAGCTGGGCATGTTGGTGTGGCAGGACATGCCGCTGCAGTGGGGGTACCAGCGC
The DNA here is from genome assembly GCA_029782355.1 of Actinomycetes bacterium. Lineage (GTDB taxonomy): Bacteria > Actinomycetota > Acidimicrobiia > Acidimicrobiales > Ilumatobacteraceae > JAKOUY01. The sequence goes on along the minus strand of JAKOUY010000016.1, from coordinate 683,445 downwards.
AGCGTTCGCCGCCAGGCCGTTCGCCAGGCGGGCGAGCTGGTCGACCTGCTCGGTCACCACCCGTCGATCCTGGTGTGGTGCGGGCACAATGAACCGCTCGAGTTGCGCGACACCCGGGCCTTGGCGCTCGGGGGCGGGATCGCCCACCACATGCTGCGCGAGCAACGGCCGTCGTGGAACGAGCTGCTGCTCGACCCGTGGATCAAGCGGGCCTTCGAACGGGCCGACGAGACCCGTCCGGCCATCGCCCACAGCGACCACGTCCCCCGGCCGCCGCTGTTCTCCGGCGGGGACACCCACCTGTTCTTCGGCTGGTACCACGGTGCCGCGGCCGACCTCGGCGGGTTCGCCTCAGCCGTGCCACGGATGGTCCGCTTCGTCAGCGACTTCGGTGCGCCGTCGGCCGCCAACCCGGCCCAGGCGCGCGCCGGCAGCTCCGACCGCCCCGATCTGGCCCCCTTCGCCGACCACGTCCCACCCGATCGCTACGCCCGGCCGGAAGCGTGGGTCGAGGCCACCCAGCGCTACCAGGCCGAGCTGCTCCGCACCCAGATCGAGACCCTTCGTCGGTTGAAGTACCGGCCGACCGGCGGGCTGTGCTTCAGCCACCTGTTCGACCCGATCGACGAGATCGGCTTCGGTATCCTCGACGTCCATCGCGCGCCGAAGGCCGCCTACCAGGCGGTGACCGACGCCTGCCGGCGGGTCATCGTGGTCGCCGACCGGCTGCCCGCCGAGGTCACCGCCGGTTCCATGCACGCCGTCGACATCCACGTGGTCAACGACGAGCGCCGGACCATCGCCGGGGCCCGCTGCACCGCCACCCTGCGGTGGCCCGGCGGCAGTCATCGCTGGGCGTTCGAGGGCGACGTCGAGGCCGACAGCGTGGCGCGCATCGGCACGGTGCAACTGGTCGTGGCCGACGCCCCCGGCGAGCTGTGGCTCGACGTCACCCTGGAGAGCCCGGACGTGGCCGCCAGCAACCGCTACGTCAGCATCATCGCCCGCCCGACCTGACCCGCTCGAACCCCGGGCAAACTCCCACCGGGCAACCGGGCACCGGGCAACCGGGCAACCGGGCAACCAAGTTCCATGCGTGCGCAAACCGCCGATTGCGGAGGTTTGCGCACGCATGGAGCCGGGTTGGGCGGGCGGCGGAGTGGTCAGCTCCTGGTCAGGTGCGGGCCAGGGCCTTGCGGTTCTTGAACTTGGCCTTGCGGTAGTCCTGGTTCATCATCGCGATGAAGTCGATGGAGATGCCCTTGGGGCACGCCGCCTCGCACTCGCCATGGTTGGTGCACGAACCGAAGTACTGGTCCATCGTGTCGACCATCGCCTCGACCCGGCTGTAGCGCTCGGCCTGGCCCTGCGGCAGCAGGTTGAGGTGGGCGATCTTGGCCGAGGTGAACAGGTTGGCCGCACCGTTCGGGCAGGCCGCCACGCAGGCCCCGCAGCCGATGCACTCGGCGGCGTCCATGGCCGCATCGGCCACTGGCTTGGGCACCGGGATCAGGTTGGCGTCCGGCGCGCCCCCGGTATCGGCGGTGATGAACCCGCCGGCTTCGATGATCCGGTCGAAGGCCGCCCGGTCGACCATCAGGTCCTTGATGATCGGGAACGCGGTGGCCCGCCACGGCTCGACGACGATCTCGTCGCCGGAGCGGAACGTGCGCATGTGCAGCTGGCAGGTGGCCGTGCCCTTCTGCGGCCCGTGGGCCTGACCGTTGATCATCAGCGAGCAGGTCCCGCAGATGCCCTCGCGGCAGTCGTGGTCGAAGACGATGGCTTCCTTGCCGTCGGCGATCAGCCGCTCGTTCAGCACGTCGAGCATCTCGAGGAACGAGGCCTCGTCGCTGATGTCGTCGATCCGGTAGCTCTCGAAGTGCCCGGCGTCGTTCGGTCCGGTCTGGCGCCAGATCTTCAGCACCAGGTTCTGCAGATGGTGGCTCATTACTTGTAGCTCCGCTTCGCCAGGTGGATGGCCTCGAACTCCAGCTCCTCTTGGTGCCGGGTGGCGTGCATCGGGTCGCCGGTCCACTCCCAGGCGGCCACGTGGGCGAAGTGCTCGTCGTCGCGCTGGGCCTCGCCCTCCTCGTCCTGGTACTCGGCCCGGAAGTGCCCGCCGCAGCTCTCCCGCCGCTCGAGGGCGTCGCGGCACATCAGCATGCCGAGCTGGAAGAAGTCGTCGACCCGCCCGGCCTTCTCCAGGGTTTGGTTCAGGCTGGCGCCGTCGCCGGTGACCCGCAGGTCGCGCTGGAACTCCTCGTACAGCGCCGGCAGCTCGCCGAGGGCCTTGTTCAAACCCTCCTCGGTGCGCTCCATGCCGCAGTAGTCCCAGATGATCTTGCCGAGCTCGCGATGGAACCAGTCCGGCGAGCGGCTGCCCTTGGTGGACACGTAGCGGGCGAAGCGGTCGCGGGCGGCCTGCTCGGCGGCGGCGAAGTCGGGATGGTCGGTCCCGGGGATCGGCTTGTTCAGCAGGCCAGCCAGGTAGTTGCCGATGGTGTAGGGCAGCACGAAGTAGCCGTCGGCCAGCCCCTGCATGAGCGCCGAGGCGCCCAACCGGTTCGCGCCGTGGTCGCTGAAGTTGGCCTCACCGGCGGCATACAGACCGGGGATCGTGGTCATCAGCTCGTAGTCGACCCACAGCCCGCCCATGGTGTAGTGGCTGGCCGGGTAGATGCGCATCGGCACCTTGGTGGGGTCCTCGCCGGTGATCCGCTCGTACATCTCGAACAGGTTCGAGTAGCGCTCCCACACCGTGTCGAAGCCCAGCCGGCCGATGGCCGCGGCGAAGTCGAGGTACACGCCGTTCTTCAGCGGACCGACCCCGCGACCCGAGTCGACGGCGCGCTTGGCCGCCCGGGAGGAGATGTCCCGCGGCGCCAGGTTGCCGAAGCTCGGGTACAGCCGCTCGAGGTAGTAGTCGCGCTCGTCCTCGGGGATCTGGTCGGCGGCGCGGGACTCGTCCGGGTTCTTCGGCACCCACACCCGGCCGTCGTTGCGCAGCGACTCGCTCATCAGGGTCAGCTTCGACTGGGTGTCGTCGGCCTGGGGGATGCAGGTCGGGTGGATCTGCGTGTAGCACGGGTTGGCGAAGTAGGCGCCGCGCTGGTGGGCTCGCCAGGCCGCGGTGACGTTGCAGGCCATGGCGTTGGTGGACAGGAAGAAGACGTTGCCGTAGCCGCCCGTGCACAACACGACGGCATGCGCGGCGTGGCTGGCGACCTCGCCGGTCATCAGGTCACGGGTGACGATGCCGGCGCAGCGCCCGTCGATCACCACCGTGTCGACCAGCTCGGTGCGGTTGAACAGGCGGACGTTGCCGAGGCCGATCTGGCGGGCCAGCTGCTGGTAGGCGCCGAGCAGCAACTGCTGGCCGGTCTGGCCGCGGGCGTAGAACGTCCGGCTGACCTGGGCCCCGCCGAAGCTGCGGTTGTCCAGCAGGCCGCCGTACTCGCGGGCGAAGGGCACGCCCTGGGCGACCATCTGGTCGATGATGTCCACCGAGACCTGGGCCAGGCGATAGACGTTGCCCTCCCGGGCGCGGAAGTCTCCGCCCTTGATGGTGTCGTAGAACAGCCGGTAGATGCTGTCGCCGTCGCCCTTGTAGTTCTTGGCGGCGTTGATGCCGCCCTGGGCGGCGATGGAGTGGGCCCGGCGCGGCGAGTCGTGGAAGGTGAACACGTCGACCTGGTAGCCGAGCTCGCCGAGGGTCGCGGCGGCCGACGCACCGGCCAGTCCGCTGCCGACCACGATGATCCGGAACTTGCGCTTGTTGTTCGGGTTGACCAGCTTCATCGAGCCCTTGTAGGCGTCCCACTTCTCGGCCACCGGGCCGGCGGGGATCTTCGACTGGAGCTTCGGGTCGGCGGCGACGGCCGGCGGGGTGAGGGTGTCAGTCATGCGATGCTCCTCAGCCGACGACGTTGGTCAGGACGGCGATCGGGAAGGACACGTTGCCCACCACCACCAAGGTGGCGATGCCGGCGGCGATGCCCCGCCGCCACGAGTTGAACCGCGGGTTGTTCCACCCCATCGACTGGAACAGGCTCCAGGTCCCGTGGAACAGGTGCACGCCGAGGGCGATGTTGGCGAGGATGTAGAAGATGGCCACGACCGGCCGGTTGAAGCTGTTGACCACGTTCTGATACACGTCCTCGCGCACGAAGGTGCCGCTGCCGCCCACGGTGTTGACGGTGCCGAACGTGAGGTCGAGCAGGTGCCAGATCAGGAACAGGGCGACGACGATGCCGGTCATCCGCATCGTCCGGCTGGCGAAGTTGGCCACCTGGTAGTCACGCGGCCCCTGGTACTTCACCGCGCGGGCCTGGTGGTTGAGGCGGGTCAGGCTGTAGGCGGCGTGGACGTGCAGCACCAGCGCAGCCAGCAGGCCGGCTCGCATCAGCCACAGCGTGACCCCCTTGGGCGCCAGCGGATACAGCAGGTGCTTGAGGAAGTCGGCGTAGTGGTTGAGATCGGCGGCCCCCAGGTACATCTTCAGGTTGCCGATCATGTGAGCCACGACGAAGCCGATCATCATGATGCCGGTGATCGCCATGACGTACTTCTTGCCCACGGCCGTGCTGTAGAGATCCAGCAGGAAGGGCTTCTTGCGGCGAGTACGTGCCGCGGCCGTGCCCGTTACCGGGCCACGGGTTTGGACTGCCTGTGCCATCACGACGAACGGTAGCCGTCGACCCCTCGAGCGCGGAATTTCGGCCCACGGCCACGGCCCCCGTGCCAGCCAGCCACGCCGCCTCACTGGTCAGCGTTTCCTGCCCGGAGCCCTGGAAACGCTGACCACCTCGACGGATGGGGGCGGAGACGCGGGTGTCGCGGCGGGTCCGCGACGGGTCTCGGGTGGGCCATGACGGTTGCGTGATGGGCGGTTCGTTTCGCTCCGGCGGCGCTGTACCCGTACAATCGGCTCGTCACTCAGCCCAAGCGCGCAGCGTGGCGCGCCCGAGCAAACCCGGAGACAGCGGATGTCCGCACTTCTCGCCGAAGGCTCCTACCAGGTCTTCGCACTTCACAGCAAGGAGTGGGTCGTCCTGATCCTCTCCGCCGCCTCGGCACTGCTCGCCATCGGCGTCGGGCTGTTCCTCGTCCGCAAGGTCTTGGCCGCCGACGACGGCACGCCGAAGATGAAGGAGATCGCCGCGGCGATCCAGGAGGGCGCCTGGGCGTACCTCAAGCGGCAGTTCAAGACGATCGGGCTGATCGTCATCCCGGTGGCTGCCGTGGTGTTCCTGACCTCGACGGCCATCAGCAAGCCGGACGGCTCGCACGCGATGACCTTCGCCGGTTCCGGTCTCGCCCGCACGGTCGCCTTCCTGCTCGGGTGCATGGCGTCCGGCTTCACCGGCTACATCGGCATGACCCTGGCGACCCGCGGCAACGTCCGCACGGCCGCGGCGGCCCGCAGCGGCTCGATGGCCGACGCCCTCACGGTGGCGTTCCGCACCGGTGGCGTGGCCGGCATGTTCACCGTCGGTCTCGGTCTGCTCGGGGCGACGTTGATCATCATGATCTTCCAGAACACCTCATCGGTGATCCTGGTCGGCTTCGGGTTCGGCGGCTCGCTGCTCGCCCTGTTCCTGCGCGTCGGTGGCGGCATCTTCACCAAGGCGGCCGATGTGGGCGCCGACCTGGTGGGCAAGGTCGAGGCGGGCATCCCCGAGGACGACCCGCGCAACCCGGCGACCATCGCCGACAACGTGGGCGACAACGTCGGCGACTGCGCCGGCATGGCCGCCGACCTGTTCGAGAGCTACGAGGTCACCCTGGTCGCCTCGATCATCCTCGGTGTCGCCGCGTTCAAGTCGATCGGCGTCACCAACCCGGTCGCCGGGCTGATCTTCCCGCTGGCCGCCCGCGCCATCGGCGTCATCGCCTCGATCATCGGCGTGTTCTTCGTCAAGGCCCGCCCGGGCGAGACCAACGCCCTCAAGCCGATCAACCGCGGCTTCGCCATCGCCGGCGTGCTCACCCTGATCGGCACCCTGCTGGTCGCCCTGCTGTACGTCGGCAACGACCACGACGCCGCCGGCTGGCGATGCTTTGCCGCCGTGGGCATCGGCCTGGTGCTGGCCCAGGGGGTCAGCAGGCTGACCGAGTACTACACCTCGACCCATCACTCGCCGGTCCAGGAGATCGCCGAGTCGGCCGAGACCGGCCCGGCCACCGTGGTGCTCTCCGGCACGTCCACCGGTCTCGAGTCCTCGGTCTACGCGGTCATCTCCATCGCCATCGCCATCGGCGTCGCCCTGGCGCTGGGTGGCGGCAACCTGACCTTCTCGCTGTACCTCGTCGCCCTGTGTGGCATGGGCATGCTGGCGACGACGGGTGTGATCGTCTCCGAGGACACCTTCGGCCCGGTCAGCGACAACGCGGCCGGCATCGCCGAGATGAGCGGCGAGTTCCACGGCGAGCCGGAGCGGATCATGGTCAGCCTCGACGCGGTGGGCAACACCACCAAGGCGGTCACCAAGGGCTTCGCTATCGGCTCGGCGGTCATCGCCGCGGTCGCCATCTTCGCCAGCTTCGTCGAGTCGGCCGGCAGTGAGCTGGGCGTGGTCGCCGAGAACCTCAAGGACGGCGTGTTCAAGGCCAAGGAGCTGATGATCAACGTCGCCGACCCGAAGATCTTCATCGGTCTGCTGATCGGTGGCGCGGTGCCGTTCCTGTTCAGCGCCCTCGCCATCCGCGCCGTGGGCCGCACCGCCGGCGTGGTCGTCCAGGAAGTGCGCAGCCAGTTCGCCGACGGCAAGATCATGAAGGGCGAGAAGCACCCGGACTACGGCCCGGTCATCGACATCTGCACCGCGGCCTCGCTGCGTGAGCTGGCCACCCCGGCGCTGCTGGCCGTGCTGACCCCGGTGGTCATCGGCTTCGGGATCGACTGGAAGGCGCTCGGGGCGTTCTCCGCCGCGGTCATCCTCGTCGGCCAGTTGATGGCCAACTACCTGTCCAACGCCGGCGGCGCCTGGGACAACGCCAAGAAGTACATCGAGGACGGCAACCACGGCGGCAAGGGCAGCGACGCGCACAAGGCCGCGGTCATCGGTGACACCGTCGGCGACCCGTTCAAGGACACGGCCGGCCCGGCGCTCAACCCGCTGATCAAGGTGATGAACCTGGTGTCGCTGCTGGTCCTCCCGGCGATCATCAAGCTGCAGGACAACGACGGTGCTCGCTACGCGGTCGCCGCCGGGGCGCTGGTGGTCCTGGTCGGGTCGATCATCTTCAGCAGCCGCAAGACGACCTCGATCACGTCCGGGCAGAAGCCGGCCAGCGCCGCGGCCCGCTGAGACCCGCCGGTCCGACGGGCCAGCCCGGCGGTAGCGTGACCCGTCGTGCTCGCCCTGCTCGACTTCGCCAACGACTGGATCAGCAAGGGCGGGCTGGTCGTCCTCGGTCTGATCATCTTCGCCGAGAGCGGCTTGCTGCTCGGGTTCTTCCTGCCCGGTGACTCGCTGCTGTTCTTCGCCGGGTTCCTGGCGTCGAGTGCCGGTGGGCACCAGCTCCCGGCGCTGCCGTGGGTCGCCCTCGTGGCGGTGGTCGCCGCCATCGCCGGCGACCAGGTCGGGTACGTGATCGGGCGCAAGCTGGGCCCGACGGTGTTCCAGCGGCCGAGGAGCCGGCTGTTCAATCCGGCCAACGTGGCCAAGTCGGAGGCGTTCTTCGCCAAGCACGGACCGAAGACCATCGTCCTGGCCCGGTTCGTGCCCATCGTGCGCACCTTCGTGCCGACGGTGGCCGGGGTCGGCCACATGCACTACCGGCGGTTCGTGTCCTACAACGTCGTCGGCGGGTTGCTGTGGGGCGCCGGAGTGACCACCCTCGGCTACTTCCTCGGCGAGGTCGAGTTCATCAAGAAGAACATCGAGTTCGCCGCCATCGTCATCGTGGCCATCTCCCTGACACCGATGGCCATCGAGCTGTACCGCCACCGCAAGGCCAAGGCCGCGGCGGCGCCTACGACGGCTCGCTGACGAAGTCGATCAACGCCTCGACGGCTCCCACCAGCTCGGGCCGGAGGTCGGCGTAGGTCTCGACTCGGTTGCGCAGGCGCGGCCAGAAGCCGTCCGGGTCGACCCCGAGTGCCCGGCACACGCCGAGCTTCCTTGGCTGGCCGAGGGGGACGTCCGGCCAGGCGGCGAGCCCCAGCCGGTCGGGGCGCACGCCCGCCCACACGTCGACGAACGGATGACCGGTCACCATCACGTGCGGGCTGCGCACCGCGGCAGCGAGTCGTGACTCCTTCGACCCGGCGACGAGGTGATCGAGCAGCACGCCGAGGCGGCGGTCCGGGCCAGGCCGGAATCCGCTGACCGCGGCGGCGAGATAGTCGGCCCCGTGCATCGGCTCGACCACGACGCCGAGGGTGCGCAAGTCGTCGCCCCAGACGTGCTCGACCAGCTCGGCGTCGTGGATGCCCTCGACCCAGATCCGGCTGGCCGCCGCCACCGCCGCCGGCTGACGGACGGTGGCCGCCACGGACCCGCTGGCGGTGCGCGACGGCGCCGTGGGGGGCGCGGCCGGGGGAACGAGGGTGACCGGTGTGCCGTCCAGGAGGAACCCGCCCGGCTTGAGGGTGAACTGGCGAACCCGACCGTGGCGGTCGCGCAAGGCCACGGCGCCACCGCCGAGGCGGACGACATCACCGCAGAAGCCGCTCGATCGATCCTCGACCACCAGACCGGCGGTCGCCGCCACGGCGCGGTACGTGGAGCGGCGGTCACGGTGCCGGTCGTCGAGGATGTCGTCGCCGGGGCCGAGGGTCACTCGCTCACTGTACGGCCGAGGTAGCCGCCCGGGGTGAGCACCTGCTGGACCCGGCGCCCATCGCTGCGCCGGTACGGCGCCACGGGGCACTGCGTCGGTGCGGCCAGGTCGGCCGGCACGTACGGCGCGCCCCACACGTGCACGCGGCGGGCTCGACCGTCGAGATGCAGCGGACCACCGAGGAGCTCGACCACCACGTCGGCCGACCCGTCCTGGGCGTAGCCGCGGGCCCCGTCCGGCGGGCCCGTCCGGCCGGCCGGCAACACCACCGGCGGCCCGGCGGCCGACCACTCCAGGTCGACGGCCAGTGGCACGCGCTCGCCGTAGGCGCGGCCCCAGGCCTCCTCGGCGGGTTCGAGCAGCACCCCGTACCCCTCGTTGGCCACCGACCACTGCCGCCACGGCGAGTCGCAGACATGGTCGGCCCACAGCTCCGGGGGCTTCAGCTCCAGCCCGGCGCGCCGTCCGGTGCCCCTCAGCTCCCCGAGATACAGGTAGGGCTGGCCGGGGCGGACCACCCCCGCCCAGTAGTCGAATCGCTCGCCATGCAGTTCGAGCCCGACGAACACACCGGTGGTCCCGGCCGCGTCCCACGCCCACCACCACCACGCTTCGACGGCGACGTCGGCGTGGGCCAGTTCGTCGGCCGCAGTCAGCTCGCCCATCGTCGGGCAGACTACGGGGGTGTTGCGCTACCTCAGCCTGGCCTGGATCGAGGCCCTGACCGACGCCGTCGCCGCCTCACCGCAGCTGGCCGACCTGGCCCGCTCGCACGCCATCGGCATCACCCAGGAGATCACCGACGGGCCGGAGGGCACGGTGGTGTACCACCTCCAGGCCGGCGATGGACGGGCCACGTTCGGCGCCGGCCCGGCCGATCCGCAGGACGTGGGCATGATCGAGGACTGGGCCACGGCCGTGGCCGTGGCCACGGGCACGCTGACCGCCCAGGAGGCCTTCGTCACCGGGCGGATCCGCCTCACCGGCGACCAGTCCAAGCTGATCGAGGCACAACCGGTGTTCGCCGCGCTCAGCTCGGTCTTCGCCGAGATCGCCCCGCGCACCGAGTACCGCTGAGCGCACCCAGCCATGCCCGAGCTCCCCGAGGTCCAGGCCCACGCCGAGCGGCTCACCGCAGCGTTCGCCGGCCGCGTGCTACAGCGCTTCGTGCCGTTCAACTTCACCGTGCTGAAGACGGCAGTGCCGCCGCCCGAGGCGGCCGCCGGGTGGCCGCTGCTCGACGTCGGCCGACGCGGCAAGTACCTGCTGGTCCGCTTCGAGCCGGTCACCTTCGCCGTCCACCTGATGCAGGGTGGGCGGTTGCTGGTGGACGCCAAGCAGTCGGCCACGCCACGCAATGGGCGGGGCCGATTCGTCTTCACCGAGGGTCCGGCCCTGCTGCTCACCGAGGCCGGCACGGAGCGCCGCGCCGGGGTGTGGTGCCTGGCCAACGTCGACGGTCGGACGCCGCTCGACGCACCACCGCTGGACCGCCTCGGTCCCGAGGCCCTGTCGCTCGGCCCCGAGGATCTGGCTCGGCGCTTCGCCGCCACGAACATGCGGATCCACGGCTTCCTGCGCGACCAGCACCAGATCGCCGGGCTCGGCCGGATGCTGGCCAACGAGGTCTGCCACCGGGCCCGGGTGTCGCCGTTCGCCATGACCGCCAAGCTCGGTCGGGACGGTGCCGCCGCCATCCACGCGGCCATCGCCGAGGCGGTGGAGGACGGCCTGGCCTACGAACGCACCCGCACCGACATGAGCTCGTCGGCCGATCGGCCCGGTCGGGTCCACGGGCGGGTGGGCCAGCCGTGCCCGGTGTGCGCCGACACGGTGCGCAGCGTGACCTACAGCGGGTACACCGTGGCCTACTGCCCGACCTGCCAGACCGGCGGCAAGGTGCTGGCCGACAACACCACCTCGAAATTTCTGAGGTAATCACGACGCGCTGAGCAGCTCCCGCAGGTGGGACTTCAAAGGGAGTCCCGAGCACCCGAGGAGCTAGCGCAGCGAATGACGGCGAAGCGACATTCGAACGTCCGCACGGGGGCAGGCACGCTGTTCGGGCGTGCTGCGGTCTACGCCCGGATCTCGTTGGACAAGGTCGGCGAGGCGGCCGGTGTCGGCCGACAGATCGACGCATGCCGCCACCTGGCCGACCTCGAAGGCTGGAGCGTCGACGAGGTGCTCGTCGACAACGACCTGAGCGCCTACTCCGGTGCGTGCCGCCCCGAGTACGAGCGTCTGCTCGACCTCGTCCGTCGGCGCGAGATCGACGTCATCGTCGCCTATCACCCCGACCGGCTGTACCGGCGGCTTGCCGACCTCGTCGAGCTGACCAAGGTGGTCGCCTCAGCAGGGGTCGAGATCCGAACGGTCGCTGCCGGTCACGTCGACCTCAACACAGCGAGCGGCCGCTTCACCGCCCAAGTCCTCGGTGCGGCGGCAGAGCACGAGTCCGCTCGGATCGGTGAGCGTGTCAGCGCCAAGCACCACCAGAACGCGGAACGCGGCAACGCCCACGGCGGCGGCCGCTCCTACGGCTACCGGCGAGTGGCACAGGGCCAGATCGAGGTCGTACCGGAGGAGGCTTCCGTCATTCGGGAGGCGGCTGCACGTGTGCTGGGCGGCCAGTCGCTCGCCTCGATCGTCGTCGACTTCAACGATCGCGGCATCCAGTCGGCGCATGGCAAGAAGTGGCGGCCAGGCTCGCTGAGCATGATCCTCAAGGCGGGGCGGATCACCGGACTCCGTGAGTCCAAAGGCGAAGTGGTCGGCGAAGCGAACTGGGAGCCGATCCTCGACCGGGCGACATGGGAGCAAGTGCGTTCCCGTCTCACCCATGCACCCATCGGTCGCCGGCCGAAGGTCAACCTGCTCGCCGGGATGTGCCGGTGCGCCGAGTGCGGCTCGGTGATGGCCGCGGTCAGCGAGCGCATGGACAAGAAGCTCAAGCCGGGACAGCGTCCGCCTCGTCGGACGATCGCGAGCGACAAGGCGAACCGCCACGGTTGCGGCTCCAACACGGTGAAGGCCGACTACGTCGAGCAGATCGTCGTCGACTACGTGCTCGCCGCGCTCGAACACACCGACATCGCAACCGCCCGCGCTCGCCGAGCCGGCGGCGACGCCCACCAGTTGGTCGCTTCGATCGAGTCCGACGAACGGTTCCTCGCCGGCCTTGCGGAGGACTACGGCGCTCAGCGGATCAGCCGCGCGCAGTTCCTTGCGGCACAGGATCCGATCCACGCTCGCCTGATGCTCGCAAGGCGACGGCTCGACCAGCTGATCATCCACCCCAAACTCGACGGCACGACTTGGGAGTGCGTGACCGCCGAGACTTGGGACCGCCTCGACCTCGACCAGCAACGTGCCCTCGTCGGCCTGTTCGTCGAGCACGTCGTGATCCGTAAGGGCAAGCGGGGTCGGTACTTCGACCACAGCCGAGTCCAACCGGTACCGGTCGATGCCGGCGCTCATGAGGTAGTGATCCGCTGCCCCGAGCCGTAGAGCTCGGCACCTTCGACGGCCCATGGTGGCGGGGCCCGAACCGCGCACTGACTGCAACGATCTTGCTCGGCGGTTGGCAAGGGGCCATGCGGCGCTCTCCCTGTTGATAGCCGATGGCGCGGTTCAGCCCACGGAGCGCAAACGTCGCTGCTCGACGGGAACGAGACAGACGGACCGGTTGGCCAGGCGGAGGCGACAGGGCGCGCCTCAGGTTCCGGCAGACTGGGCGGGTGGCCGGCACAAGTTGCGCATGGTGCGGTTCGACGCCGCTCACAAGGGAGCACCTCGTGCCGTTCTGGCTCGGCGAGGTGCTTGCGGACGCGTTCGGGGACAACGAGGGCTACGACTTCGGGTTCGAGTTCATCGACTCCGACGGAAGTCGCACCACACGGTCGCACCCACAGCGCAGACCCGAAGTCGTAGTCAAGGCAGTCTGCGAGGAGTGCAACAACGGCTGGATGTCATCGCTGGAGGGCCAGGTGCGGCCGTTCCTCGAACCCATGGTCCGCGGTGGCGATGCACGGCTCGCCGTCGCGGATCAGATGGCACTGGCTCGCTGGGCGGCCAAGGTCGCTGTCCTCCTCGATCACTACGAAGATGGCGCCATCGTTCTCGGCCACGACGATCTCCGCCAGATCTACCGGGATGGCATCGCGCCGCCCAGCTATCACATGCGGCTTGCCTTCCGGCCCGAGCCCGGTTCCCAGCCCTTCGACTTCTACGTGAGTGGTCACCTCGCTGCGCCGACGCGAACGACCGATCTCGAAGCACCGACGGCGCCCAACTCCTTCTCGGTGACGCTCGCGATCGGCCACGTCGTGATCGCAATCGTGGGCGGCCCGGGTATGGAGAATCACGAGCGGTGGGCGCGCGGGAGCGACTTCCCCCTCATGATCTGGCCTCCCACGCCGGATGGCATCTCTTGGCCACCGCACGCCCCCGTCGTGCGCGATCGTGACGGCCTTCGTCAGTTCCACGAATCCTTCTGGACGGGAATCCTCAATCCCGAGTTCCCGCGCCCGGACGCACTTGCCCAAGCCGAGCGGTCGCAGACGGATGACACCTGACTTCATCCCTGCAGACCTCGTGGCCGCAGTGAAGGGCCGGCTTGGCGTGATCTACGAAGACCTGCTCGAGGTCATGACGGATCTCGCAACGCCGCCCATCTTCTTGTTCAGCGACGAGAGGGCTCGTCTGGTGGAGGCGCGCTCCCGAGCCGTCACCTGCATAGAAGACTGGCACGCCTCGGAGCCCGAGGTGGTCGACGGACTCGTGGATCGGCTGCCGGAGGTCATGCAACTTGGCGACGCGGCCGCCTCGCTGCTCGAGGCAGCGCCGTGGGCGGACTACTTCGACATGCACTGGCCAGTATTCCAGAAGCCTGCGTTGACCGACCGTGTCTTCAGTAAGGCACCCGACCTGCTCGATCGAGTCGACGACGATGGGCTGCTTTCGGTGGCGGACCTCGACGCGCGCCCCCACGGACTGCTCCACGCCGACCTTTCCATCCACTACCACCAGTTCCTCCGCCGGGGTTTCGCCTCGAACATCCACTACGACCTCGTCGCAACGGTGCTCGGGATCGCGCGCGTCAAGGAGGTCCAAGCTCGGCTGGCGGTCGATGGGCACCGACTGCGCTTGAGATCCGAGCACGAGGAGATCGAGGAGCGCGACTACTGGTTCGGCCCACCGCTCAACAACGAACTTCTCGACAACGAACACCTCGTGGGTGAGACGATCCATGGCGACCCAGCGGGTGGGCAGTCCATCTTGAATCCCTACGTCGCTACGTCGTTTCGTTGGACGGCTGATGACAAGCTGAAGACGATCGAGATCGAGGAGCTCGTTCCCATACGCTCAGACGAATCGGATCTCGTGTTGGCTCGGTACCTCCATGCCATCCGCGACACATCGCGAGGGGTCTTCATTCACTGCGACGGCGCGGTCAAGGGGTACGAGCCGAGTCTCTACCCCCGGACTGTCAACGACTTCGCCAGTCGTGGCAGAAGCGATCAGTACCGCAAGGTCTTCCGCCTTGATGGCGAGATTCAGACCGACGAGTGGTCGAGCGTGGCCGCACTGTGGTTCCGCGGCAACCGGCTGGTCCTCGAGTACCTCTCCGGTCTCGGCCTGGGCAGCACCGACGGCTGATCGAACCAACACGGCGCTCACCAGCTGCTTCGACTGAGGCTCGACTACGCCCTGACCGAACCGCCCTGAGCTGCTTCGCTCTCGCGACCGGCGAAGGCTGTTCGTATTCCAGTACAGCGCCGCGCGCTGAAATGCGGGGCCAGCGATGACGCCGATGTTCCAGCGCCTTGGACCACGGCGGGGCTCACCAGCGCGCGAGGCACCCCTGCTCAGCTCCAGGACATGCCGGTAGGGTCAGCGTCAGCATCGATCTCCGCCAGCAGAGCCCCGACGTTCGCCGTCGGCGCGACGAGGTCGTAGACGTGGAACTTGAGATTCCGATCACGCCAGTAGATCTGCCACTCCCGGCACGCCCTCGTGTATCGCAGCCGGGCAATCGGGAAGCGGGTCCACGCCGAGCCGAAGTCTGCCCGCCACGGGACGCTCCGGGGCTCCTCCGCTCTCGGGACGTGTCGCCGACCTGCTGGACGGGGGCGTCGCGCACAACGGCCAAATTCCTCTCGTCGCTCTCTCTCGAGCCCGACCGAGAACCAGGTCCCCTGGCGTTGCGTCTCCCTCCCACTTTCGCCGCGGTCCGCCATCGCGACAAGTGGATCAGAGCCGCTCGGCTCGACCCGCCCCCTAAGGAGGGATGCCCCCATGAACGACAACATCTCCGCACTCCGCCGGCAGATCCGATTCACCATCGACGGTCGGCCCTACACCACGACCGATCGCAAGCAGCTGGCCCAGGATCTGCTCCGGTTGGCCGGCCTCGATCCCGCCAACTTCGATCTCGGTGAACTCAAGGGACACCGCCCCGAGCCGGTGCGGTACGGCGACGAGAACGTTGTCGAGATCCACGACATGGCGCGGTTCGTGAGCATCCGACACCGCGCAGACGTGGCCTGATGAGCGGCCCCGAGGGGTTCACCGCCGGGCTCACCGCCTACGGGGCCGCCCCCAGATCCGTCGACGGACACATCGTCTACGACGTCGACGTCGTGGACGGTCGCTTCGCTGGCGAGGTTGTAGAGAGCGCCGTCGCAATCGATGAACTCTCTCGCTGGCCACTCGTGCCGCCGCACTGGATCTACCTGCCGAACGGCGTTGGCTTCGCAGCAACCAACACGCAGCCATGCCCGATGCCAGGCTGGCTCGGACACTCCCGCCAGATCGTCGGGTGGGGCAACGATCCAGACCCGACGGCCGGGTGGGTTGCCCATGTGCGCGGCGTCATCGGGGAAGCAGTATGAACCGGCGAACTACATCGGTCGCCATGAGCTGTGGCCTCGCCGAGGTCCTTCAGTCACACGTGGATCGGTCGGACGGTCAGGAAGACATCTGTCTCGCTACCTACCGCTCCTCGACGGGGGCAACCCGCACGAGCGCCTTGCTGACGTCGGTGATTACTCCATTGCCGGGCGAGCGAGAGGTGCACGGAAACGCATCCATTGCCGGGGACTACGTTCTTCGCGCGGCCGTCATCGCTCACGAGCGCGGGGACGGACTCGTGCTCTGTCACAGCCATCCAGGGAGTCGCGGGTGGCAGCGCATGAGCGGCCCTGACTTCGACGCCGAGCACAGCTTCGCCAACCTCGTACGAGAGTTGACCGGCTTCCCCCTGGTCGGCATGACATACAGCGGCGGCGACGGATCGTGGTCCGCCCGCCACTGGGATCGTGGCACTGGCCTCGAGGTGTCGGCCACACATTGCGAGAACGTCCGTGTGATCGGCGACCGCCTCCAGATCAGCTGGAATGACGAACTCAGGCCGGCGGAGCGCGCGACCGTCAGTCAGCGACGGTCGGTGTCCTGCTGGGGTGCCCAAGTTCACGGCGATCTCGTGCGTCGAAAGGTTCTCGTCGTCGGGGCAGGCAGCGTCGGCCTCGACGTTGCGGTCCGACTCGCCGCGACCGGAATGGCCCACGTCAGCGTCATGGACTTCGACATCGTCGAGTTCGGGAATCTGGACAGACTCATCGGGGCCACCCGCCGCGATGCTCTGACACGCCGCTCCAAGATCGAGGTCGCGGAGAGACTCATGCGCTCCGCAGCTACTGCCGCCGAGCCGGAGTTCGCGTTCTACGACCTCAGCGTGTGCGAGCAGGGCGGGCTCGCGGTAGCCCTCGACCATGATCTCGTCATCTGCTGTGTCGACCGGCCGTGGGCACGCGTCATCCTCAATCAGATCGCCTACGCCGATCTCGTTCCCGTCATCGACGGCGGGATCAGCGTCGATGTCTTCGATGACGGCAATGGCATGCGGAACGCAACGTGGCGCAGCCACGTACTCCGGCCTGGTCGCCCGTGCCTCGTATGCAACCGTCAGGTCAACGTCTCCGACGTGTCTCTCGACATCCAGGGCCTGCTCGACGATCCCACGTACATCGCAGGCGCAGGTCGCGAGCGCGGCGGTGAGAACGTCGCGTTGTTGTCTGTTAGTGCGACCGCGTCGCTGCTCGCTCAGTTCGTCAGCTTCAACGTCGCGCCCGGCGGCATCGGCGAGCCGGGGCCGTTGCAGTACCTCCTCTGCACGCACACCCTTGAGCACCTCGGCCACACGACGAGAGACGGCTGCCAGTACGAGAACGCTGAGGCCGCCGGCGATCGCCGCCAGGACCTGAGTGGCGAGCATCCCGCAGCTCGTGCGCAGCGCGCGATCCGAGCATGCGCCACCGAGAGCCGCATAGATCGATGGCTCAGCAGGCTCGCCGAGGTGACTCACCGACTGGTCGAGGACCGCACGGCGAGACGCAACCGGCCCGACTGACCTGGCTTGATGTTCACGCGACCCGCGCCGGTACCCCCTCAGTGGCGACCAGGCCCAGGAAGTCAGCGAACTGTTTTCGCACGGATCTGCTTTCGCGACCATGCGCGCTCGCGACAATGGACACGTCATGAACAGCGCGGCGTCCGGGAGGCGGGCCTTCCCCACAGACCATCCCCTCTTACAGGACCGCGCCCGGCTGGATGCCATCACGGATGTCATGTGGGCCAGGATCCAGAAGACAGTGGCTCCCCACGGGCCGCGAGTGAGGCGGCGATCCAGCGCTGACTTGGTCGTTGTTGGAGGGATCGTCGTTCAAGACGTCCTTGCCGATGCCCTTGCCGCGCTCCTGCACACGGAACCGAGAACCGTTCGCACGAGTTGGGAGGCACTCGCCACCACAATCGCGCACAACAAGGCGGTCCAGGCCGTGCGTGACAAGACCAAGGGCCGGCGCTCCGGACCCCAAGAGATCCACCTCGAATCGCTCGACGCGCAGGACGAGAACGGAAGAAGCCATGCCGACGGACTCGCCGACGAGCTCGCAGATCCCGAGGGAGAGGCCATCGCCCTGCAGCAGGAGCTAATTCTGAAGCGGCTGGCACTACAGCACCTCAGTGAACGAGATCGAGAGATCTACTTCCGGATCCACTACTTGGGGCAAGCGCGCAAGGCGATCGGCCCCGACTACGGCATCTCGCCCCAAGCCGTCGGCCAGATCTACGCAAAGGCCGCCAGAAAGCTGAACGAGGAAGCACAGAGAGACCCAGAGTTCATGAGAATCAGCGACTACGGAGGAGGGAACCAGTCGTGAACGACTACGTCGACCAAGTGATCCAGGAATACCTCTCCTACCTGGAAGACGGTGCGCCTGAGCCGTCGCTCGACCACCTGACCCCCGAAGACCGCGCGCTGGCAGAGGACCTCATCCACAGCCTTAACGCAGGCCGCGGCATCGACCCCTACCAGTCCCGTCCATCGCTGGATGCCTTGCTCCGCGGCACAGAGCTCGAGGACGCGCTCGCGGTCCCGACCCCGGTGGGCCTCAGCCTCGACGCCGTTCGCATCGAGATCGTGAGCTCGCTCGGCAGCGCCTCGGAGCCAATCGTGGACGCCGCGGCGCAAGCTGAGGGGATCCAGTCAGATGCGGTCGTGCGCTTCGGCGCCCTTCGAATTCGAGTTCAGTTCCGCGACGACGTGCCGACGCTGGAAGGTCTCTCCCAGATCGACCCCCGCACGTCGGCAGGGCCGGTCTTCGGTCGATTTCCGGAGACCGCCGCCGTCGTCGTCGTCATCGGCGACCCCGAATTCTCCAGCGTCGCCATCGACCCATACGACACCGAGGAGTTCATCGGCACCCCCGATGGAAGGACCTATCCGCCACGCCTTACCCGCCCAATCCTCCCGCTCTATGACACCCTGCGAAGGCTCGCTGATGAACTTGCGCCCGACCTTTCGGTGGACGCTGGTGATCACCACCAACCCATCGACCTCACTGCGATCATCCACGCCGAGTGTTCGCGGGCCCAGGCAATGGTCGTGAGCGAGGGCAAGAAGGCGCGCACCGACGCCAAGAGGGAGACCTGGCATGCGTTCGACGAGCATCAGCTCCTGGTCGCTCTCTGCGAGGAAGCGGCTGCTGGGGAACTGACCGAGTCCGATCTCGACGAGCGCATCACTGCCGCAGCGGCCGCAGCATGATCGAACATCTTGAACTCCGCAGCTGGCGATCGTTCGACCACGTCGAGATCGGCTTCCAACCTGGTACGACGTTCCTCGTCGCACCCAATGGGATCGGCAAGACATCGTTGCTCCTCGGCCTCGCATGGGCGCTCTTCGGTGAACACTCCACCGTTGATGCGAGGGCGTGCGTTCGCCTCGGCAGCGACCACGCCGAGGCCTCAGTCACGCTGCTCCTGCCGGACACCGCCCGCTTGGTCATTCGGAGAACAGTCACTGTCGCCGGAAAGACCACGGTCGAATTCACCAACGGACATCAGTCGATCCCCGCGTCGACGGCCAACGAACTTCTGGTTGGACAGTTCGGCGCGCCCATCGACATTGCAGCACGTCTCGCAGTGATTCGCGGATCCGGAAAGGATGACGGCGAGTTGCAGCTCCGCGAGCATCTCTACGACGCGTTCGGAGTATCGGGACTGCGGCGCTCCGCCACAGTCGCCGGCAAGCTGCACAAGGAGGCCGTCGCAGCCCGCAAGAAGCTCCGAACAGCCTCCCGCACCCAAGTTGCCAACCGTGACCAGCTAGCCAACGCAGCAGCGAACCTCGAGCGAGAGCTCGAGGCGATGGCTGATCGACGCGTCTCTCTCTCGGCAGCTGTGGCCGACGCAATCCATGCTCAGCGCATCGCGACGCAGTGGCAGGAGTACGACGCCGCTGTTGCCGCCAGGGCCGACGCCATCGCTGAGTTCCTTGTCGTCGCCGCCAACGGCGGCATCCAAGGCCTCGATATCGATGAGGTCGCGTCCGAGCTCCGGACGGCAATAGCAGCCAACCAGGAGTCCGCGGAGGCTGCGCAAACACGGCAGAACGAGGCTCGCGCCCATGCGCTCGCCGCCAGCACCGCGCTTGACCTGCTCCAAGCCCACGATCCCGCGTGCCCGACTTGCTCCCGACCCTTCCACGGCGACGAGCTTCGGCGCGCTCTCGATGCACAACGGGCTAGTCGCGCAACGGCGCAATCCAGCATCGATGAGACCGCGGCCGAGCTCGTGGCTCTCGCCGACCTGCGGGAGCACCTGGAACAACTCAGCAGCAGGGCGGCCGAACTGCGCAGAATGATCGCCGAGCCTGGCCAGCCTCGACCGGCCGACGACCCGAATGCCATCGTCGAGTTGGCGCAGGCAGCGCTGCGCCGGCACGACGAGCACGCCGGCAGCATCACCGCCGAACATGGCTCGATCGCTGCTCGACTCGATGACGACAAGGCATTGACGGCGGCGTACGAAGCTGAGCGCGTCGCGTGGCGACGTGAAGCGCTCACCCAGGCGTCGGCCGCAGCGCTCACTGCTACCGCGGAGCGGCTCGCCGAGGAATACATCGAGCCGCTGTCACGACAGGTGCAGTGGCGATGGAAAATGCTCTTTGGCGAAGACGGGCTCCAGCTCCGCCCCGACGGCACGATCGTGCGGGTCGTTGGAGACCGGCAACTCCCTTGGAACCAGCTCAGCAGCGGCGAGCAGATCTGGGCTCGGCTCGTCGCCAGCCTCCTCGTCCTCCGCTCGTCTACCACCCTTCCGTTCGCGTGGCTCGACGAGCCCCTTGAGCACCTCGACCCCCGAGCACGACGAATCGTTGCCACCGACCTTGCGATGTCGACAAGCTCCGGGCTCCCGTCTCAGCTGATCGTGACCACCTACGAGCACACCCTGGCGCGGCAACTGGCCGAGGACCTGCCGAACACGCACCTGCGCCAGATCAACCGGACGGACTCCTTCGAGCTCCCACCGCGTCGACGAGACACGTACGACAACGAGTCGTCAGCGGAACACGCAACAGAGCTCCGCGAGTGTTCTTGATGAGGCTACGCCTGTCACCTACGGCGTCGACCGTAGGAAGGTGATCGCTCAATGCGGGCCATGTGACGGAACGCCATGTCCGTCAGTTCGCAGTAGCTACTCCGGATTCGTGGCAACGAGGAGCGCGTTCCAGGAGCCGGCCGCCTGCCTGATGTGGCTCTCGGTCGCGAAGAGGAATCGCCAGGTCCCGAAGCGTCCGTCGTCTCGAACGGACCGTGCCCAGTTCTCGGCTGCTGCCTTCTTGCGAAGGACATCCGCATCGTTGGCGTTCTTGTCCGACTTGCCCTCGATCAACCAGAAGGTCCCGTCCCTGTCGATCGCGATGAAGTCTGGGAAGTAGTTCCCGTCGGTCGTCGGGACGTACGCCTGCTCGCCGACGTAGAGGCGCAGCCACCAGGTGATCTCGTCGTCACGGTCGAGAAGGTGTGCCAGCGCCCACTCGGTCGAGCCGGCGTCGAAGCTCGCCACAGGCATGATGCTCTTGTTCCAGCCGACGAACGGCTGGTACTTGACGAAGTCGTCGTTGTACGCGTTCCTCGCGTCACTGGCGATCAGGACCGGCTCGATGGGCAGCGCCACTGGAACGAGCTCGTACCGTGCCTCCTTCTTGCGGCCGCCGATCGCCGTCCGGATCAGCTCTCGCATCCCCTCGACGGCCTGCTGTTGACGCTTCTGACCCCACTCGGCGCTGTCTGCGTCAGAGCTCACACCAGCACCCTTCAAGAACGCACGCACGAGTCGCTCGGCGGCGTTCTTGCTCGCCCGTTCCTGCGGCACTTCGGGCTGTTGCATGACCGCTGCGATCAGGTCGAGGCGCACGATGTCGAGCCCAGCCAGAGTCTGTTGTGCTTCCTCGTTGGCCAGAGGGACTCGGGTGATGGTTACGTCGTCGTCACCACTCCTCGTCGCTTCGAGCGCGTCACGGTAGATGAAGGTCGGAACCTCCTTGATGAACCGGGCGCCGGCTGCCTGAGCATCACCGTCTGGGATGTCGGAGAGACTGAACGCTGCGTAGGAGAGCCTCGACTCGCGTCGGGGAAAAACGACTTGGGGTGCGCCCTCGACGCGCCCCTTCGGCTCCGGGGCTGCCACAGCGAGCCGGCCCTCGGTCTCCCTGAAGGTCAAGGTCGGCGCTGGCGCATGGTCCTCGCTGCGATACGCGTCGTACTCCTCGCCGAGCCCGTCGAAGAGCGACGTCTGTCCCGGGAGCGGCCGGACTGCCGTGCCTACGGGGCTGTCCGAGTCGCCGGCTCCAACAGCGACGCTGACGTCGACCTCAGCAGTCGTCGCTGCGCCATGTTCGTCCACCTCCACCGCCGTGGTCGGGAGCTGGACTCGCTGTCGAAGGACGTCCTTCTGGGCCAAGAGCTGGCTGTAGGAATCGTGCGCGACGAGGTCGACCTGATCCACATCGGGCACGCCGGTGCGGCGACCGAACGGCAGCCGAAGACCGCGACCCAGGATCTGTTCCGTCAGCGTCTGCGACGCGAGCTTGCGTAGGGCGACGATCACGGCGATGTTGCGCACGTCCCAGCCCTCGCGGAGCATGTTGACGCTGACGATCGCCCGAATCGGCGAGTCGGGTGATTCGACCGCCGCGAGCGCAGTCAGCGCCTCGTCTGACGACTGGGACGTGATCTCCAGGACCGCACCGGGGTCCCCGATGAAGCCGGGGCCAGCGAGTACCTGCCCGACATCGGTGGCATGGTCGATCGACTGGCACACGACGAACAGGCACGGCTTGACGGCGGGCGCGTCGGCGTTGATCGCTCGGTACTGCTCGTAGGCGACGGTCTTGTGGCCGAGTAGCTGACACGCGTCCCGCAGCTGGGTCCGCTCGTCCTTCGTTCCGTCCTTCCGGTAGACGATCACGGGGACCTTGACGTGGCCGTCGGCGATCGCCTCACCCAGCGTGTACTGGAAGACGATCTTGGCAACGTCAGCCCTGTCGGGTGTCGCTGTCAGCCCCACAAGGGCAACCGGGTCGAGGTCACGGATCGCCGCAGAGAACGCCTTCGCCTTCTCGTGGTACACGTGGTGCTCGTCGGCGATGACGAACAGATCGTCAGCGTTCTCGAGGTGGCTGTACAGCGCGTCACCGAGGTTCTCGTCCTCGTCACGCACCTTGCGGCTGACGTTGTCGGTCGGCCGGATCAGTTGCTGCACGTTGAACACGAACACCTTCAGGCGACTCGGATCGCGCAGCACGGTGCCGACCGACGCGGCCTGGAAGTTGTCAGGAGTAACGATGTATGGGGCAACGTCGGCGCCCGCGACGTACTTGCTGCTGGCCTCGTCGAAGTTCGCGAGCGTCTTGCGCTGGATCGTCGATCCGGGGGTCACGACGAGCACATGGCGAACGCCCTGGAGAGCGAGGTACTCGATCAGGGAGGACATCAGGAAGGTCTTGCCGACACCCGTGGCGAGATCAGCGACGATCTCTGCGAATGTCCCGTTCGCCGACTCCACGGCCCGGACGACAGCCTGCAGCGCTCGCTTGTTCGGATCGCGCAGATCGAACCGGGCGGCGATCTCCTCGATCAGCGTGTCGTCGTAGGTGATCTCGATGGTCATCTGACGGTTGCCTTTCCGAACAGGTCGCCCGGAGCCTTGCGAATACGGGAGCCGGGCGAGAGCTCCGCGAGCAGCGCCTCGGCTTCAGGGAGCACACCCTTGCCGACGACGACCGCCTTCTCCTTCTCGTGGAGGTGTTCCACGACCGTTCGGACAATCGTCTCGTCAACGACCCCATCGATCACGGCAAGCCGCTGACGGTTCCTCACGCCGCAGAACACTGGGTGGTCCGGTGTGAGCGTGAACTTGAGCTGGCCCGCGACCGCCTTCGACCAGGCACCGTTCGTCGCTGCAGCGGAGAGGTACACCTCGCTGTCGTCGTCCACCTCGTACATCGATGGACCGACCCGGGCGACGGTGAACCCGCCGCCACCCTCCCACAGAATGGTCGTCTCGTTGCGGGTCTTGGCTTTCTCGCGAAGCTGAGCGCGTACCTGCGGCATGACGTCGACCTCGACGCGGACGTCGGACCCGGCGACCTTTCGCAGGAGCGCAAGCAGGGTTTTCGCCTCTTCCTGCGAGATGGGTGAACGCTCAGACGACGCCAGATCTCGAACCGCCTTCGTGATCTCTCGGGCGAAATCAACCGGCAATGCCTCGCCGTCAGTCAGCTTGGTGAGCATCGTTGTGAACTGCTGGGCTTCTTGAGCACTCACGCCGTCCGGCAAGACGCTGACCGGGACACGTTCAGTCGACGACGTGATTCCCCACGGGTCAGCGTTCTCCACGACCTTACGTAGACGCGGCAGCGTGTAGCGCTCCACGTTGTCGGTCGACAGCTCAATCGTGACCCACCGCCGCCCCATCTTCTGCGCGACTGCCGCTGTCGTGCCCGAGCCTGCGAAGGCGTCCAAAACGAGATCCCCCAGGTTACTTCCGATCTGCAGGATCCGTTGCAACAACCGCTCGGGCTTCGGTGTGGAGAAGGGCTCGATGTCGGGGAACAGCTTCCTTAGATGGTCACGCTTGGCCTCCTGATTGCTTCCCACCTCGTGATTCGGCCACCAGGTCCCGGGCACCACTCCCTCCGCGATCTCGGACAGGTAGGTCTTGATGACGGGAAGCGCGTCCCCCTTCTTTCCGAACCATACGCGGCCTTCAGCACGGGCCGTCTCCAACGTCTGCTTCGAGAAGCGCCAGTAGTTTCCCTTCGGTGGGGTCACCACCCTTCCTGACGGCGTGGTCACCTCGAATCTCAGGTCGTCGTTGCCGCTCTTGGCGGTGCCGTCAGCGCCTTGCCGCCAGGGTCCCCGCGGGTCGTTGTCAGGATTTGCGTACCTACCTGCTTGGCGTGCGGAGCGAGGAATCCTGTTTCGGAGCTTCTTCCAGGCCGGCTCGTTGCGGGCGTAGATGAGGATGTAGTCGTGGTTGACCGCGATACCCGCGTCGCCCTTGCTGCCCGGTGACTTCTCCCAGACGATCGTCGCGACGAAGTGCTCGGCACCAAGTTCCTCGTCGAGTACCACGCGCATCCGGTGCACCTCGGAGTCGTCGAGATGAACCCAAACGGAGGCGTCCTCGTGGAGCAGAGGCTTGATGTCCCTGATCCGGTCGCGCATCATGGTGAGCCAGATCGAGTGCTCAAGCTGGTCGGCGTAGTGCTCGAACGTCTGCTCGGTGTTGAACGGCGGGTCGATGTAGACGAGCTTGACCTTGCCCCGGTACTTCGCCGCCCACTCCGGCACGGTCGAGAGCGAGCGAAGTGCGTCGCCGGAGTCGCCGATGATCAGCAGGTTCTCCTCCGCTCCGTTCGGGCCGGCCGGCTCCCCGACGGTGTCAACGACTTCGATGCTTTTGATCTCGCACGCGCGAGGATCCGCTGGGTCGACCCACTCGTAGTCGTACTTGCCGTGCGCAGTCGGGATGAGCGCCATGTCCTTGCCCATCCACGTGAGCTCGAGGCGCCCCTTCGGAGGTCTCATGAATTGCCTTCCTCTGACGAATCGCGCCCGCCTTTGGCTCCGTCCCACAGCGCCGCGACCGGGACTGCCCACACACGATCGCCGAGGCGGGCGGTCAGTGGGCCGGTGTGGAACAGGATGCCGCATTGGAATCGATCGCCGAGGCGATCACTCAGGAACGTCAGGGCGCTCGCGTCGCGCTGGTTCACGGTTCGGGCCGACTTCACCTCGATCGCAATCGCAGTGCCGTCCGGGCGCTCGATGATGACGTCGACCTCGATACCGGAGCGATCCCGGAAGTGGGCGAACGTCAACGCCTCGTCGATCGCTGTCGCTTGGCGCATCAGCTCCGCGAGCACGAAGGATTCGAGGAACGCACCGCCGATCGCCGACGAACCGAGCCGCTGCGCCGAGAGCGACAGCACGCCCGTGGCGAGCCCCGTATCGGTGACATGAACCTTCGCCCGATGCCCGGTCTTGGCGGAGACGCCAACCGTCCAGCCAGGCAGCTCGGTCGTGAGGTACAAGCGCTCGAGCAGCCGCCGATAGGTCGCCACCGTCGGCTGCGACACGTCGAGAGAACGAGCGAGTTCGGTGTTGACCGCTGTCGACGAGGTTCGCTGAGCGATCAGCCGATAGAGGCGTGACAACGCGCCGGAATGACGGATGTCGACAAGGTCGGGAAGGTCTCGATCGGTCACGGTTGCGAGGTAGCTCGCGAACCATCGAGTTCGCTGGGTCGGCGTGGCACGCCGGAGGGCAGCCGGGTACCCGCCCGCCGCCACCACGTCGAAGACATCACTACGCCCGAGCTCGGTCCGGAAGTTGCGAGGCTCGCCCCCTTCGAGCAGCTCAGCCAGCCATCGCCGCTTGGCACCGAACGTCTCGGCCGCAGCCAGCGGCATCAGCGAGAGTCGATGTGCTCGACCGGTGAGCGTCTCGGTCCCGGGCGGGAGCAGGAAGGAGCTCACCGATCCGGCGAGCAGGAAGCGCCCTGCGCCGCCTTCGCGGTCGACGACGCGCTTGACGTACGAGAGCACTTCGGGCGCTCGGTGGAACTCATCGATGGCGACGAGCCCCGGCGATGCCAACGCCGTGCCGACATCCTCCCGAACGAGCTGGAGCACGCTGTCGTCGTCGAGATCGAGCACCAGCGCGCCACGTCGCTTGGCAATCGAGCGCAGCAGCGTGGACTTACCGGACCCTCGCGGCCCCTCGAGCAGGATCGCCGGCTCCTCGTCGAGCAGGTCGTTGACGAACGGTTCTGCCCACCGCTGCACGTGCTCGATCGTGGGGATCACGCCAGCGACCCTACTCGAAGTTGAAGAATCGTCCCGCCTTTACTTGCATGATCGTCCCCCACGTATCCACAGGATCGTCCGCCCGTGTCCCACCAGACGCATCGGCCTGCCAAAGCGGGCGGACAACGACATGGCGCCACCAGGGCACGCGGCCCACTGCCACCCATCGGGTTGCCGCCGGAGGCACACCCACGTCCCGTAGTTGCTCCCGATGGAACTCCCGGACTTGCTCCCGATTGCCTGCCGACGTGTTGGTCAGTCGGGAGGCCGAGCCTCCGACGCGTCGTCGAGCGCGGCGATGACTCGGTTCACCCAGCGCTGATGTGTGGTGAGCCTCCGATCGACGTCCTCGTTGCGGTCTGAGCCCGGCGCCACGACCAGGCCGGAATCGGCGGCATCGAGGGGTGACGTCGACGCCCTCGACGCGGAGGCGGCCGACGACTCGCCGGAGCTCGTCGAGGTCGAGATCGCTCGATACCGACACCATGCTGTTGCACCAACGCCACCGGTCCCAGGCCACAGCAACCACCAACGCAGCGCCAGCAACTCCCAATGCGCCGACAGCGACGGGGCGACCAAGAGCGAGCGCCACCAAGCCGCCGATCAGGGCCGACGGAGCCAGGAGCGCCGACCATCCAACGATGTTCAGCTCGATCATCCGGAACGGGCCGCCGCGGACCCTACGCACGAACGAGCAAGCAGATGAGCGTCGCAGACGAACCGGGCCGGGCCCGTATAGGAACCAACGACCGCTGCTCACGCCGCCCATCGTCCCACGCCGGGTCGGCTGGCGACGCCCGAGAATCGTGCACACCGTCCCGGTGATTATCTGTGAGTGCTGCCCGATCTTGCTCCCGATGAACGATTCGGTCGGAGCGCCTGCTGCGCCGTCAAGCCAGTCGGCGACACGCATGGCGGCCGATCCTCTCGCGACACCAGGTGTAGTGCCGGCGGCCGACCAGGCGCGTCGGTGCCGCGACCTGTCGCACATGGCGGCACAGCGGGGTGCGTACAGAGACATGCGCGCCGACTCGGTATCCGTCCGATCCGTGGGCCACCTAGATCGTGCCTCTGCTGGCGAGTCGTCAACGGGCCCGGCAGTACTAAGCGCCGGAACCTCGGCGGACTCGACGCAAGCTCAAGGGCCCACCGAGGCCCCGACGATGGTCGGCGTCCGGTCCGGGACCTTGCTCGATCCGGAGCTGGTGGCCGAGCTCCGGGCAGTCGCTGCTCGCACCGACGTCGCCCAGCGGGCCCTGACGATCCTCGAGCCGAGCCAGGGGACCGGCGTCGCCAGTCACAGCCGGTCGACACGGACGCTGACGCGCGACTCACCCGCCGCGTGCGGGGACGCGTCCGACGGCCTGGAGGACGCCCGGTGCTACCGTTCGAGCGGAGCCTCTCAGCGTTGCGGTGAATACCTGTCGATCGAACTGGCCGACAACACGACCTCGAAGTTCCTGAGGTAGCCGAGCCGGGCGCGGGCCCCAAGGCACCGTTCGACATCGGGGCGCCGGGGCGGGCTCGTACACTCGCCGGCATGCCGATCCACATCCGGGCCGAGGCCTCCGACTACGCCCCTGCCGTCCTGGTGCCGGGCGACCCGAACCGGGCCCGCTACATCGCCGAGACCTTCTTCGATCCCGGCGCCCGGTGCGTCAACACCGAGCGCGGCGAGCTGGGCTTCACCGGAACCTTCCGCGGCAAGCCGCTCAGCGTGCAGAGCGTCGGGATGGGATGCCCGTCAGCCGCCATCTACTACAGCGAGCTGGCCCAGCTGGGAGTCCGGCGGTTGATCCGGGTGGGCACCGCCGGCGGGCTGCAACCTCAGCTACGCATGGGCGACACCGTGGTGGGCATGAGCGCCTGCCCGGACGACTCGATGGTGTTCGAGCTGACCCGCGGCCTGCGGTACGCCCCGACAGCCACGTTCAGCCTGCTGGAGCGCTGCGTCGCGCACCTGCGCGAGTCCGGCGCCACGGTGCACGTCGGTCCGCTGGTGTCGGCGGCACTGTTCTACGACACTCCGGACGGCAAGATGGCCGCCTGGCGGGACCTCGGGGCGCTGGCCGTCGAGATGGAGGCCGCCGTGCTGTACACGCTCGGGGCGATGCACGGGTTCGAGGCCCTGGCCGTCGCCGTGGTCAGCGACATCATCGACATGGACGGCAGCGACCACGAGCGGATCAGCGACGAGGAGCTCCGTCGCGGCGTCGACCGGATGATGTCGGTGGCCTGCGAGGTCGCTGTCAGCTGACCGCGGTCATAACGTTCCGTAGGGGAACTTGGCGTCGACGCCACCGTCGACCACCAGCGTCCGCCCGGTCACGTACCCGGCCAGGTCGCTGATCAGGAACAGGGCCGCGGCGGCGATGTCCGCCGTGGCACCCATCCGCCCGAGCGGCGAGTTGGCCGCATTGGCCGCCCGCTGGGCGTCGGTGAACGCGGCATCCATCCGCGGGGTCAGCACGGTGCCCGGAGCCACCGCGTTGGCCCGGATGCCGTGCGGGCCGAGCTCGACGGCCAGCGACTGCACCCAGGCCATCAGCGCCGCCTTCGCCGCACCGTAGGCAGCATGCATCGGCGCGGCGGTCAGCCCACTGACCGAGGCGATGAAGACCATCGCCCCGCCACCGGTGTGGAGCATGCGCCGAGCAACCTCCTGGGACAGCAGGAAGGCGTGGCGCAGGCAGATGTCGATCTCCCAGTCGAAGGTCTCGTCCTCCATGTCGAGGATCGACTGCCACTTGGCCATGCCGATGATGTCGACCAGCCCGTCGATCCGCCCGTTGCCGGCCACCACCGAGTCGTCGACCAGTCGGCGGACCTCGGCCCGGCTGGTGACGTCGCCCACCCATGCCACGCCGACGTGGCGGCCGCTGGCCTGGTCCAGCTCGGCGGCGATCTCGACGGCCCGGGCCTCATCGACGTCGGCGCACACCACCGTGGCCGCCCCGGCCTGGGCCAGCGCATGGCAGGTCTGGCGGCCCATGCCCTGCCCGGCACCGGCGACGACGTAGTGACGGCCGTCGAGGCGCAGTCGGTCGAGGTAGTCGGGGATCTCGGAGCGGTCGGCCGTGGTCACATGACCACCCCGCCGTTGGGCCGCAGCACCTGACCGGTGACGAAGCGGGAGGCGTCGGCGGCGAGGTAGAGCATGGCCCAGGCCTGGTCGTCGGCTGTGGCGGTGGTGCCGAGCGGTGACTGCGCCGAGCGCAGCGCCAGCATCTGGGCTCTGGCGTCCTCGTCCACCGACCCGTCGGGCCGTGTCCACAGTCGTTGCACCATCGGCGTGTCGGTGAACCCGGGGGCGACGGCGTTGACCCGGATGCCGGCCGGGCCCAGCTCGGCCGCGGCGCAGCGGGTCAGGTGAGCGATGGCTGCCTTGGTCATCGCGTACACCGACAGCGTCGGTGCCGGCATCTCCCCGCCGGCCGAGGACACGTTGATGATCGAGCCGCCGTGCTTCATCGCCCGTCCGGCGGCGGCGACGCCCCAGTACGTGCCGTACAGGTTCACCCGGGTGACGGCGTCGAGGTCCTCGGGTGTCGCGTCGACGATCCGGCAGGTGCGGATCACACCGGCCACGTTGGCCCACACGTCGAGGCGCCCACCGGCTCGCACCGCGGCCACGGCAAGGGCGTTGACCTGCGACCGGTCGGAGACGTCCGTCGGCGCCACGGTGGCCGTCCCACCCGCAGCGACGACCTCGGCCGCGGTCGCCTCCAGACCGTCGCGGTCGAGGTCGCCCAAGACCACGTCGGCACCCGCATGGGCGAAGGTGATCGCCGCCTGCCGGCCGATGCCACTGGCTGCCCCGGTGACCACAGCAGTGCGGCCGCGCAGCGAGAAGGCGGAGACCAGGTCGTCGCTCAGCAGCGCTCGGGACCGGGCGGTGTCGACGCCCGTCCCGGCGGTCCCGGCGGCGGCAGCACGCAGCCCGGAGATCATGTCCATCGGTCGTGCCTCATGCCCGCGCCGTCAGCGCCTGCTCGACCCGGTGGCCGCGGCGCTCCAGCTCGGGGATCACCCGGGTGCCGAGCAGCTCGAGGCAGCGCATCACCTGCTCGTGGGGGAGCATGCCGAACTGCACGTAGCACAGCAGCTGATCGACGCCGGCCTCGTCGTAGCGGACGATCTTCTCCAAGCACTGCTCGGGCGTGCCGACCACGATCATGTCCTCGTCGATGTAGCGCTGCACGTCGACGTTGCCCCGGATCGAATCCTCGAGCAGCGGGAAGACCTTCTGGCGTTCCTCCTCGCTGAGGTTGGGCAGCTCCCACTCCAGGGTGAACTCGGCCAAGTGGCGGTACCACCAGCTCACCGAGTCCCACAGCCCGTAGGCGTTGGCCGCGTCCATGTCGTCGGTGCAGTGCACCAGCGTGTACGCACCCACCCGATCGTTGCGCACCTGGGTCATCGGCGGGTGGCCCTCCAGCTCGGCCTCCAGCTGAGCGGCGCGGTACTGGCGGATGGTGTCGGCCATGACCGACACCGGCTGCAGCAGGGCGAACGACAGCAGCCCGAGACCCTCCCGCCCGGCGGTCACGGCCGAAGGTGGGCTGGCCGCCGCCAGCCACACCGGCGGGTGCGGGTCCTGGTACGGCTTGGGTGTCTGGATCCGCTCGGGGAAGGAGAGCAGCGGGGTGTCCCAGCTGATCCGCTCGTTGGTCCAGGCGGCGACGACGAACTCCACCGCCTCACGCCACTGGGCCCGGCTGGCGTCGGTGGCCGGCACGCCGAAGGCGATCTGCTCCATCGGCGTGGAGCGCCCGGTCCCCCATTCGACCCGGCCATGGCTGAGCACGTCGACCGTGGCGACCTTCTCGGCCACCCGGGCCGGGTGCTGGAAGCCGGGCGGCATCAGGCTGACGCCGAAGCCGAGGCGCAGGTTCTTGGTCAGCGTGGCCAGGGCGCCGAGGACGACCTCGTTGCTCGGGCACGCCGAGCGCCCGTCGCGGAAGTGGTGCTCGACGCACCACACCGTGTGGAAGCCGAGCGAGTCGGCGAAACGGATCTCCTCCAGCGCCTCGTCGTAGCAGGCCTGCTCGGCCCGCTTCTGGCCGAGCGGGAACGGGTCCGCCCACGGCTTGACCTTCGGCTGGAACTCGTAGAGCAGATCGAGCTTCATCGCGCCCCCTCGACGCAGGATGCTCGCAGCTAGGCCACCCGACCGACGAACCCGGCGATCTGCTCCACGGCGGCGACGGCCTCGGGGTAGGCCGGATAGCTCACCGGCCAGATGTGCGGCATGCCCGGCTCGAGTTGCACG
Organism: Actinomycetes bacterium; assembly: GCA_029782355.1. GTDB lineage: Bacteria > Actinomycetota > Acidimicrobiia > Acidimicrobiales > Ilumatobacteraceae > JAKOUY01. Next base: position 651,661 of record JAKOUY010000016.1, on the reverse strand, counting down.
GTCACGTCGACCCCGCCCGCACGGGCTGCGGCAGCCAGGGCCCGGGCGTCGTCGAGCAGCACCTCGGCCTCGCTGACCTGGATCAGCATCGGCGGGCCGCCGTGCCAGTCACCGCGTACCGGCGAGACCAGCGGATCAGCCGGATCGTGACCGGCGAGGTACGTCGCGGACGCCTGGCGAGCTGCCTCGGCGGAGAACAACTGGTCGGTCGTGGCGTTGGTGTCGAAGCTGGGCGCGTCGACGCGCAGGTCGGCCCACGGCGAGGTGCACACCACGCCCGACGGCACGGGACGCCTGCCGGCCAGGCAGCGCAGCACCAGTGAGGCGGCCAGCCCACCCCCGGCCGAGTCGCCGGCGACGACGATGCGTCGCCCGGACCGGTCGGCCGCCAGGGCGTCGTACACCGCCACGGTGTCGTCCAGGGCCGCCGGATACGGATGCTCGGGCGCCAGGCGGTAGTCGACCACCACGACATGGGCAGCGCAGCGCGCCGCGAGGTGCGATCCATAGGTCCGGTACGCCAGGGCCGACGCCGTGCGGAACCCCCCGCCGTGCAGGTACACGATGGTCGGCGCGTCGGCGGGCAGATCAACCGGTCGGCACCCGATCACCGGCACGTCCCCGATGCGGGCCGGTTGGGCGATGGTTCCGGCGGCCAACGGGAGGCCGCCCAGCGTCCGGTCGATCCGGGCCCGCTGCTCGACCAGCGTCTCGCCGGCCGGGGGCCGGGGCAGCCCCGCCATCCGCTCGGCGAACGCCAGGTACTCGCGGCTCGGCATCACGCCCGACCCTACCGAACCCCACGCCGCCCGCCCGTCCCACCCGCCCCGCACCGCCCTGCCCCTCGCCCACCCCAAGGTGATCAGCGAATGTCGATGCCATGCCGACAATCGCTGATCACCGGCGGGCTCACCGGCGGGCTCAGCGGTCGGTGAGCAGCCAGGCCGACCCGTCGGGGGCGACGAACAGGCCCCCGCGGTCGGTCCACACCCCGGCCGGATTGGTCTCGGTGCCTGGATCCCACGGAACGCTCGGCAGCGGGACGACGCCGGCCGGGGTCACCAGCTTGGCGTGCGGCGCCGCGCTGGCCAGGTCGTACTGCAGGAAGTGATCGTCGCCGAGGGGGCGCAGCACGGCCATCCGCCCGGACGTCTCGCCGGGCGCCAGGAGGTGCCAGCCCGTCGACTCCGACAGCCGGTACACGCCGGTGCCGGTCAGGGCCCAGCCGCCGCGGTCGTCCCTGCCGATCTCCCCCGAGATGGCCTGCTCGGTGCCCCCGGGCAGCATCTCCCACCCGAGCGCCGGCGTGTAGCGGGCGGCCAGCATCGAGCTGCCCGTGAAGACCCGGGTCGACTGCCCCCCGGAGACGATCAGCGCATCTCCCGAGAGCCAGACCAGGGGCGCCGAGAGACCGGGGAGCGGCGACGTCGGCAGCATCGTCCAGCGATCGGCGGCGATGTCGTAGGTGGCCCCATCGATCAGCCCGAGCCGGTCGAAGGGTTGGCCCAGTTGCAACGCCCCCTCGGCCCGGTTGGCCACGCCGTCGGGCAGGGTGCGCGTCGCCGTCGTGGGCCGATCGGTCATCCCGCCGTAGATGACCAGCCCCGCTTGACCCATGGTCGAGCCGACCATGTTGCGTGGCGACAGCGGAGCCGGCGCCCCCGTCGACCAGTCGGCGTCGCCGATGGTCCAGCGCTTGACCCAGAAGGTCGTGGCGGTGAGGTCGCCGGCCCCGGCCGCCACGGCCAGCGTCCGCCCGTGCATACCCCAGGCGAACACGCAATCGGCAGAGGTCAGTGACGGCGGCGCCGCCCAGGAGTCGGTCGCCGGGTCGTAGACCACGTAGCGGTTGGCGCACTGCGGGGTGCCCTCGTTGATCACCACCAGCCCACCGACGACGTACCTCCCGGCCATGCCGAGGTTGACGTTGACCAGGTGCGAGGTCGACCACCTCCCGCTCGCCGGATCGAAGAACGTCAACGCCGTGCTCTGCACCGCGTCGGGCGCATTGGATGGGACGAACACGATCCGACCGTCGGGCAGGCGGCCCACCGGATCGAGCCCCGACCGGACCACCCCGCCCGTGTCGAGCGCCGCCCAGTGCCACGCCGCAGCACCAACCGGTGGCGCAGTTGCCACGCTGCCCACCCGCCCGGCGGGTGACGCACCGAGCGAGACCAGACCGGCCACGGTGGCCGCTGCCACGGCGGCTGCGGCCAGCGGCCGCCAGCGCAGCCGGCGGGGCGCCGGCGACGGTGCCGTCCGAGCCGCGGCGGGCAGTCCGTCCGGTGCGGCAAGCTTGGGAACCATCTCCCGGACGACGGCGCGGAGCCGGTGCTCCAGCTCTGGTTCGACCAGGTCGGGAATCATCGGAGGACCTCCTTCAGCGATGCCAAGGCGCGATGCAGGGTCGACTTCACCGATCCGGCCGGCCAGCCGAGCGACTCGGCGATCTGCGGGACGCTCAAGTCGCGGTAGTAGCGCAGGACCACCACCACCCGCTGGCGCTCGGGGAGGCCCATGATCGCCTGCCAGGCTTCGTCGACCTCCGGGGTGCTGGCGGGTTCCAGCGGGACCGGAGGGTGCGCAGCCACCGTTCGGCGTCGCCGCACCACCGAGACGCACCCGTTGACCACAGCCCGGTGCAGGTAGGCGCCCGCGTCGGCGACCGAGTGGGCGCCGCGCCGGTGCAAGCCGAGGAACGCGTCCTGGACGACCTCTTCGGCAACCGCCGCGTCGAACACGATCGCCGTGGCCAGTCCGACCAGCGAGCGGCGGTGACGCCGGTACAGGTCGGCGAGGTCGTCCGCCGGCGTCGCGCCGGCCCAGTCGCTCACTGCGAGCCCGATCGACGCGTCCACAGTGGAGATGACGGCAGAGCCGGCCGAACCGTTCCGCGACCGCTGGTCACCACCCGTCCACCCCGACCCCCGGTGATCAGCGATTGTCGATGCCATGCCGACATTCGATGATCACCTGGGTGGGTGGGAGGGTGGGGGCCCGGGCGGGCGGGCGGGGCCTGGGCGGGGCGGGGGCCCGGGCGGGAGGGCATTCCCGGGCGGGCGGGGCGGGCGGCCCGGGCGGGCGTGGGGGCCGGGTCAGATCAGGCCGAGGTCCTTCACGGCGTCGCGCTCGTCGGCCAGCTCGGCGGCGGAGGCGTCGATCTTGGCGCGGCTGTAGTCATCGATGTCCAGGCCCTGGACGATCGACCACATGCCATCCGCGCAGGTGCACGGGAAGCTGGAGATCAGTCCCTCGGGGACGCCGTAGCTGCCGTCGCTGACCACACCCATGGAGACCCAGTCGCCGGCCGGCGTACCGAGCGACCACGAACGGATGTGGTCGACGGCGGCGTTGGCCGCCGACGCCGCCGACGACGCGCCCCGCGCCTCGATGATGGCCGCGCCGCGCTTGGCCACGGTGGGGATGTACGTGCCGTCGACCCAGGCGTGGTCGCCGACCACGTCGGAGGCCCGCTTGCCGTTGACCTCGGCGTGGAACAGGTCCGGGTACTGGGTCACCGAGTGGTTGCCCCAGATGGTCATCTTCTTGACGTCGTTGACGGTCACGCCGGTCTTGGCGGCCAGCTGACTGATGGCCCGGTTGTGGTCGAGCCGGGTCATCGCCGTGAACCGCTTCGGGTCGAGATCGTGGGCGTTCTGCTGGGCGATCAGCGCGTTGGTGTTCGCCGGGTTGCCGACCACCAGCACCTTGACGTCGCGCTTGGCCGCGGCGCTCAGCGCCTGACCCTGGGGCTTGAAGATCCCACCGTTGGCGTTGAGCAGGTCGCTGCGCTCCATGCCGGCCTTGCGCGGCATGGCACCGACCAGCAGGGCGACGTCGGCATCGCCGAAGGCGACGGTGGCGTCGTCGGTGCAGATCACCTCGGTGAGCAGCGGGAAGGCACAGTCGTCGAGCTCCATGCGCACCCCGTCGAGCGCCTTGAGCGCCGGGGTGATCTCCAGGAGTTGCAGGGCGACGGGCGTGTCCGGGCCGAGCATCGATCCGGACGCAATGCGGAACAGCAGGCTGTAGCCGATCTGGCCGGCGGCACCGGTGACCGCCACACGAACGGGAGTTGTCATGGCGTCGAGCGTAGGCCCGCCCGCCAGGGTGCCGAAATCGGCCTACTGCGTGACCAGGCGATCGAGACCCAGGCCACGGAACACCAGGTTGGCGTACTCCTGGGCGGCCGCGGTGTTGCACGAGATGTGCACCTTGTCCTTGCACAGCTTGACCTTGGCGGCCTCGGTGGCCCAGTCGACGACCGTCACGTTGCGGTGCGTGTCGGGCAGGGCCCGGATCCGCTGGTTGTTGCCGGCGATCCACGACTTGGGGGCCTTCACCGTGAGCACGGCCACCGGCTGGGTGGGGAGCAGCGCCATGATCTGCTCGAGCGAGTCGGCGCTGACCGTGCCGTTGGTGCCGATGTGGATGGCCACGGGCGTGCGCCGGCCGATCTCCCCGGTGGCCAGCACCTGGCGCAACTTGGCGATGAGCGCCGGCGCCTGCAGGCCCTCCTGGGCCACGACCAGGCCGCCGCCGGCGCGCAACTGGGTGACCGCTCCGGCCATGACCGACTCGCCGAACGCGACGTACGGGACCTGCTTGGTCGTCGGGGTGTTCGACGTGCCGCCGGAAGTGACCGTCCCGGGGGTCGCCGCGCTCCCGGGCGGCGCCGTGGGTTCGGTGCCGCCTGCCGCGGTGTCGGCGGTGGGCGGACCGCCCGGGTTGGCCGGCGGCGTGGAGTTGCGTGCTGCCTCGAGACTGCACTCGACCTCGCCGACGCAGCGGTTGCGCGCCGTGGCCACGCTGACGCCGCCGAACACCACCAGGGTGGCCGCCGCGGCGACCCCGACCAGCGAGCGGCCGTCGGTGCGGACCCGGGACCACCACGACCCCAGCCGGCCCTGGCGGATGGGGGTCTCGACGAACCGGTAGCTGGCTTCCGTGAGCGGGACGGTGATCGCCATCGCCCCGACGAACTGCGCCGGGCTGAGCGCCAGGCCGGCCTGGCGGCGGATGATCTGGTACACCGGCCAGTGGTACAGGTACAGCCCGTAGCTGCGCGTCCCGATCCAGTTCAGCACCGGGTTGCCCAGCCACCGGCCGATCGGTGAGCCGTGGTGGGTCACCGCCGTGATCACGGCGAGGGTGGCCAGCCCGGTGAGCAGCAGCCCGCCGCGGAACAACCACGGGTTGAAGCGGAAGCCGAAGTTCTCGCCGGTCTCCTGCAGGTACATGGTGGCGACCAGCGCCCCGATGACGGCCAGGCCACCGAGACCGACGAGGGTGATGGCCGAGCCACGCCCGGCGACCCGGCTACGGGTGATGGCCGCCGGCCGCCACAGCATGGCCAGGGCGGCCCCCAGCAGGATCCCACCCGCTCGGGTGATCGAGCTGAGGTACAGGAAGTCGTTGGTGCTGATGCACCGACCGAACAGCTTCCAGTAGCCGTTCATCTGCCCCGCACTGCACGACGTGTCGATGTCGCCCCCGGCGTAGAGCAACCCGGTGAGCACGGCGATGCCCCCGGCGATGCCGGCCAGCCGCAGACCGAGACGGACCTGGCCGCCTCGGTCCCGGCTGCGCAGGAGCAGCACCATGAGCAGCGGCCAGACCAGGTAGAACTGCTCCTCGACGGCCAGCGACCACAGATGGCGCAGCGGGACGAACGACTCGGTGGCCGTGTATCCCTGGCCGACCCAGATCTGGTACCAGTTGCTGGCGTAGAAGGGGAACCCGGCCACGAAGTCGCCGCGAGTCCGACCCATCGCCTTGTCCCGGGTGACGGCCATGAACACCGACAGCAGGCCGAGCATGGTCAGCAACGCCGGCAGCAACCGGCGGAAGCGACGGGTCCAGAAGGCCTTCAGGTCGATGTGCCCGGCACGCTCCTCCTCGCCCAGCAGGAGCAGGGTGATCAGGTAGCCGCTGATGACGAAGAACACCTCGACGCCGAGGAAGCCGCCCGGCAACCAGTCGTGGTTGGCGTGGTACACCATCACCGCACCCACCGCCAGGGCGCGCATGCCGTCGAGCCCCGGCAGGTACGGGACGCGGCTGAGCTGACCCTTGGGCGAGTGAACGGGAACGACCGGCATGAGGGCTCTCAGTATCGCAACGGGTGATGCGGGTCAGACCGGTTTGATCTGATCGGTCAGCCCGATCGCCCGGAAGATCATGTTGGCGTAGAACTGCTTGGCCTTCGGCGTGCGCAGGTGGATGTGCCCGTCGGATCGGCTCAGCTCCGGCTCGATGGCCGACGCCTCGCGCTCCCAGTCGATGATCGTGACGTTCGGATAGCTGGCGGGCAGGGCGCGGATGGTGGCGTTGTTGGCGGCGATCCAGGCCTTGGGGGCCTTGACGGTGAGGAAGTAGACGTGCGGAACCGTGGCCGCCGGGAGCTGCTTCATGATCCGGGCGAAGGTGGCCGGGGAGACGCTGCCGTTGGTCCCCGTCTGGATCACGACCGTGCTGGGGATGATGCCCATCGGGGCGATCGCCTCGAGCAACTTGGCCACGTCGGGCCCCTGGCGGCTGGTGACTGCGTCGACGCGCACGCCGCCCGACTTGAGGTTGGGCGCCGCGCCCAGCATCACCGACTCGCCGACGGCCAAGGCGGCGACCGAGCGTTTCGGCGGGACCGTGGTGGTCGCCGCGCTGGGCGAGACGGACGGTCGGGCCACCGTGCCCGCGCCGGCCGGGCCCGGCGGGCGCCCTGGCGGTGTCGAGGCCGTCGGTACCGAACCGGGCACGTCGGCGACGGTCGCCGTCGTTCCCGCAGCGGGCGTCCGGGCGGTGGTCAACGCCGGGTCGACGGCTTGCCGGCCGGCCTCGTTGTCGCACTCCTGCCCGCCCTCGCAGCGGTTGTCCGAGAGCGCCACGGAGACGGCGGCGAACGAGGTCACCAGCACGAAGGCGCCGAACAGCCCGATCAGCGCGCGGGTCCGCTGGCGGGCCCGGGCGGTGCGCGCCCGGCGCTGGCCGCGCAGCCACTCGGCCAGGCGGCCCTGGCGGACCGGCATCTCCACGTACCGGAAGCTCAGCTCGGCCGCCACGCAGGTGACGACCGCACCGATGGCGAAGCGCAGGGCGGACAGCTCGGGAGCCAGGCCTCGGCGCAGGACCTGGAAGATCGGCCAGTGGAACAGGTAGATGCCGTAGCTGCGCATGCCGACCCAGCGCAGCGGGGCGATGGCCATCAGCCGGTGGGCCGCGGTGCGCTGGTGGGTGACCGCGCCGATGACGAGCACCGTGGCCACACCGGTGAGCAGGAACCCGCCGCGGAACAGCACGGTGCTGTAGCGGATGCCGAGCTGGCGACCGGGCCCGGACAGGGTGACCCGCCACATCAGCAGGCCCAGGCCGGCGGCGCCCACGAGGGCCACGAGGTCGAGGCGCCGGGCCCGGCGGCGCAACGGGCCACGCATGATGGCGACCGGCCGCCACAGCATGGCCATAGCTGCGCCGAGGGCCAGACCACCGGCCCGGCTGAAGCTGCCGAGGTACAGCGCCTCGTTGATGTTGATGCACCGGCCGAACACCGTGGCGTAGCCGCGACCCCCGCCGGCCGGGCAGGTGGTCTCGACGTCCCCCGGCACGAACGCCAGCGCCGTCGCCGTGGCGATGGCCACCGACAGCACCACCAGCGCCGCACCGACTCGGGGGATGCGATCCCGGCCCAGCCGGACGACGAGCACCATGAGCAGGGGCCACACCAGGTAGAACTGCTCCTCCACCGCCAGCGACCACAGGTGGCGCAGCGGGGCGAACGCTTCGATGGCCGTGTAGCTCTGCCCGACCCAGATCTGGAACCAGTTCGTGGTGTAGGTCAGCCCGGCCACCAGGTCGCCACGAACCCGGCCCTGGGCGGCCCGCCAGCAGAACGCCAGATAGACGGCCACGGCGGCCAGCGTGAGGTACAGCGCCGGCAGCAGCCGGCGGAACCGTCGCCGCCAGAAGGCTCGCAGGCTGATCCTGCCGTTGCGCTCGTGCTCGCCGATCAAGAGCAGGGTGATCAGGTAGCCGCTGATGACGAAGAAGACCTCGACGCCGAGGAACCCACCGGGCAGCCAGCCGTGGTTGGCGTGGTAGACGACGACCGCCCCGACCGCCAGGGCACGGAGGCCGTCCAGGCCACCCACGTACGGCATCCGGCTGATCAGTGGCCCGTGCCGGTGCAAGGAGGGGGCTGCCGGCATCGCCGCACAGTCTGGCCGACCGCACCTGGTCGACGCCGTCACCCTCGGCGCCGCGCCGGGTGGATCAGCGGGTGGTGCGCAGGGCAGCCGGCAGGCCGAGGCGGGTGGCGATGTCGCGGGTGGCCGTGCTCCGATTCATCGTGTAGAAGTGCAGGCCCGGTGCGCCCTGGTCGAGCAGCTCGGCGCACAGCTCCGTGGCGGCGTCGACGCCGATGCGGTACAGCTCGTCGGGATCACCCCCGGCGGCGTCGAGGCGGGACACCAGCCACGCCGGCACCTCGGCACCGCTCAGCTCGGCCATCCGGCGCACCTGGGCCGGGTTGGTGATCGGCATGATCCCCGGGACGACCGGTCGGTCGACCCCGAGGGTGGCCAGCTCGTCGACCAGCCGCAGGTAGTGCGTGGCGTCGAAGAAGAACTGGGTGATGGCGAAGTCGGCGGCCGCCAGCTTGACGGCCAGGTGGCGGCGGTCGTCGGCCCGGTCGGCGGAGCGCGGATGCAGTTCGGGGTGGGCGGCGACACCGACGGAGAAGCCGCCGAACCCGACGATGTGCTCCACCAGGTCGACGGCGTAGCGGTAGTCGCTGGGCGGGGCCTCGGCCAGCGCGTCGGCCGGTGGATCGCCGCCGAGCGCCAGGATGTTGGTCACGCCGGCGGCCCGATAGCCCTCGAGGATCGCCTCGATCTCGGCGCGCCGGTGCCCGAAGCAGGTCAGGTGGGCCATCGGAGTCAGCGGTGTCTCCTGGCGCACCCAGTTGACCAGCTCGTGGGTCCGGGAGCGGGTGCTGCCGCCGGCGCCGTAGGTGACGCTGACGAAGCTGGGCCGGATCGGCTCCAGATCGGCGATGGTCCGGCCCAAGGTGGCCCACCCGGGCTCGGTCTTCGGCGGGAAGAACTCGAACGATGCCGTCCGCCCGGCGGCGAGCAGATCGGCGATCCGGGTCATGCGGGTCCCAGGCTAACGGTGGTCCACCTGCCAAGCTCGGGGCACCCGATCACCGTGGAGGGCGACATGGGCACACCCGCCGGTTGGCAGCACGATCCGTACGGCCGGTTCGTCCAGCGGTACTGGGACGGCCAGCAGTGGACGGCGCGGGTCATCGACGCCGCCGGCACCGAGCTGGTCGACCCGATGGGCACCTCGACGGTCATCCCGTTCACCGTCCCCGAATCCGCCGGGGGCCCGGCGATCCGTCCGGCCGCCCCACCCAGACGGCATTGGTGGAACCGCTGGCGGCGCCACCCGTCGTGAGTCAGTGGCGGAAGTGCCGCTGACCGGTGAACACCATGGCGATGCCGTGCTGGTCGGCGGCGGCGATCGACTCCTCGTCGCGCACGCTGCCACCGGGCTGGACCACCGCCGCCACACCCGCCTCGGCGACGACGTCCAGGGAATCGCGGAACGGGAAGAAGGCGTCGGAGGCACACACCCCGCCGGCCGCCCGGCCGGCAGCCCGGGTGACGGCGATCCGGGCGCTGTCCACCCGGTTCTGCTGACCGGCGCCGATCCCCACGGCCTGGCGGTCCTTGACCAGCACGATGGCGTTGCTGGACACCGCCGCGCCGACCTGCCAGGCCACGGCCAGGTCGTCCCACTGTGCCGGCGTCGGCTGGGCCGCCGTGACCACCCGCCACGCCCGGGGGTCGACCTCGACCCGGTCGGGCTCCTGCACCAGCAGCCCGCCGTCGATCGAGCGCAGGTCGACGCCCTCCCCGACGGGTGGCGGCCCGACCAGGACGCGCAGGTTCTTCCGCGCCGCCAGCGCCGCGGCGGCGTCATCGTCCACCGCCGGTGCCACCAGGACCTCGGTGAACACGGTTCCCAGCGCTTCGACCATCGCCGCGGTGGCCGGACGGTTGAGGGCGACGATGCCCCCGAAGGCGCTGATCGGGTCGCACTCGTGGGCCCGGCGGTAGGCCTCGGCGATGTCGCCGGCCACGGCGACCCCGCACGGGTTGGCGTGCTTGACGACGACGCACGCCGGCTCGGCGAAGCGGTGCACCAGCCGCCAGGCGGCCTCGGTGTCGGCCAGGTTCAGGTAGCTCAGCTCCTTGCCCCCGAGTTGGCGAGCGTCGTCCCACCAGCTGCGCCGGCCGTGGATCCGGTATCGGGCGCCGCACTGGTGCGGGTTCTCCCCGTAGCGCAACGACTGGGCGTGTTCGAGCGAGAGGTGCAGAGACGCCGGCAGGACCTCCGGTGCGGCGGCACCCGCCGCCGCACCACTGGCGAACCAGTTGGCGATGGCCGCGTCGTAGGCGGCGATGCGGGCGAAGGCGGTGGTGGCCAGGCGGGCACGGAGGTCGGCACCCACCTCGCCGTGCTGGCCCACCTCGGCGAGCACCGTGGCATAGTCGGCCGGATCGACGACGACGGCGACGTGGGCCGAGTTCTTGGCCGCGGCCCGGACCATGGCCGGTCCGCCGATGTCGATCTGCTCGATCGACGGGTTGGCCTCGAACGGGTACAGGTTGACCACCACCAGGTCGATCGGCTCGATGCCGTGGGCGGCCATGTCGGCACGATGGCTCGGGTTGGTCGGGTCGGCCAGCAGGCCACCGTGGACGGTTGGGTGGAGGGTGACGACCCGATGGTCGAGGATGGCCGGGACGCCGGTCAGTTCGGCGACATCGGTGACCGGGAGCCCGGCGGCCGCCAGGGTTGCCGCCGTGCCGCCGCTGCTGATCAGCCGCCACCCGGCGTCGTGCAGACCGGTGGCCAGCTCGACGATGCCGGACTTGTCGAACACGGACAGGAGCGCGGTGGGCATGGCCAGCGACGGTAGCCGTGAACCGATTTCCCCGGCCGGGCCGTTGACAAGGTGTACGGTTCGGTGAGTCCTCGCCACGGGGACCCCACGACAAGGAGGGCCACCTTGGATCTCAGCAAGTTCAAGACATCGGATTGGTTGAAGGTCGGCGGCGGTGTGCTGATGCTCATCGCCGGGTTCCTGGCGTGGATCTCGATCGATGTGCCGTCTGCTGCCGGTTCGTTCTCACCCAGCGAGCCGAACGCCTTCGACTTCTTCTGGACCGGAACGCTGCCGTGGATCCTGGTGATCGCGGTCGGGGTGATCACCTTCCTGTTGGCCAGCGGCATGCTCAAGTCCGGATCGGCACCGTGGCCGCTGGTCATGCTGGGAGCCACCGGACTGGCCGCCCTGCTGGTCCTGATTCGCGTGCTGTTCAACCCCGGTGTCGAAACCGGCAGCGGCGGCGGGTTCAGCATCAGCCGGGGCATCGGCATGTGGTTGGCGCTGATCGCCTGCATCCTCGCCGTGGTCGGCGCCGTCCAGGGCTTCACCGAGTCGGGTGGCGATCTCAAGGACCTCACCGACGTCAACAAGCTGAAGCAGAGCCTCAACCAGGGTGGCCAGCGTGGCCGCGGCACCCCGCCGCCGCCACCCCCGCCCGGCGGCTTCAGCCCGCCGCCACCCCCGCGGCCCTGACCGCACCCGCACCTGACCTCGACATCCCGCCCCACCGGGGCGGGATGTCCCGCGTTTCGGGACGTTCGGCCCTAGACGACCCCACCGCACTCCCCTGGTGCCTCATACCCGTGGGGGTATGCTGAGAGGTGCAAGGAGGCCGCCATGACCAAGCGGATCGTCATCCTCGGAGGTGGCACCGGAGGCACCCTCACCGCCAACCGGCTTCGCCGTGAGCTGTCCACCCACGACGCCACCATCACCGTCGTCGACCAGGACGACCACCACATCTACCAACCCGGCCTGCTGTTCGTCCCCTTCGGCCTGACCGCCCCGGCGGACATCGTCAAGCTCCGCCACCAGCAGCTGCACCACGGCATCGACTTCGTCGAGCAACCGATCGAGCGGGTCGACATCGACGCCCAGGTGGTCCACCTCGGTGACGGCCGGCAGCTCCCCTACGACCTCCTGGTCATCGCCTCCGGCGCCGTGCTGGCACCGGAGGAGACCGAGGGCCTGGTCTTCGGGGACACCGTGCACACGTTCTACGACCTGGCCGGGTCGACCGCCCTGGCGGAGAAGTTGGCCACGTTCTCCGGCGGCCGGCTGGTCGTCAACGTCGTCGACATGCCCATCAAGTGTCCGGTTGCCCCACTCGAGTTCTGCTTCCTCGCCGACTGGTACTTCACCGAGCGGGGGATCCGCGACCGGGTCGAGCTGATCTTCGCCACACCGCTGGACGCGGCGTTCACCAAGCCGGTGGCCGCCGAGCGACTCGCCCACCTGCTCGCCGAGAAGGGCGTCGCCATGGTGACGGAGTTCAACACCGGTGAGGTCGACGGCGCGGGCGGCAAGCTCGTCGCCTACGACGGCCGCGAGCAGCCCTTCGACCTGGCCGTCGTCGTGCCCATGCACGCTGGCGCGGCCTACGTCGGGCGCAGCCCGGGCCTGGGCGACGAGCTCAACTTCGTGCCCACCGACCCGCACACCCTGCAGTCCACGGTGCGCCCGAACATCTTCGTCATCGGCGACGCCACCACCGTGCCGGCCTCCAAGGCCGGGTCGGTGACCCACTTCGAGGGCGAGGTCCTGGTCGAGAACATCCTGCGCTTCCTCGCCGACCGCCCGCTCGACGCCAGCTACGACGGCCACGCCAACTGCTTCATCGAGACCGGGTTCGGCAAGGCCCTGCTGATCGACTTCAACTACGACACCGAACCGCTCCCGGGTCACTACCCGAGCCGCATCGGCATGCCGTTGTTGAAGGAGAGCCGGATGAACCATCTCGGCAAGCTGATGTTCCAGTGGTTCTACTGGCACACCCTGCTGCCGGCCCGACACGTCCCGGGCATCGAATCGCCGATGCCCCACGGCGGCAAGGAACTGCCCGCCGACGAGATCCACCAGGAGGCCCACGTATGAGCACCACCACCCTTGCCGGAACCCCGGTCGAGGTCAACGACGAAGGGTTCTTCGTCGATCCGAACCAATGGACCCGGGAGATGGCCGAGGAGATGGCCCGCGCCGACGGCATCGACGAGCTCACCCCTCAGCACTGGCAGGTGATCGACTTCATGCGCTCGGAGTACTTCGCCAAGGGCACCGGACCGACGGTCCGGATCCTCGGCAAGTCGTCCGGCGTCGCCGTCAAAGAGCTGTACCAGCTGTTCCCGAAGGGCCCGGCCAAGATGGCTGCGCGCATCGCCGGGATCCCCAAGCCGAAAGGTTGCATCTAGATCATGAGCGCCACCACCCCCGAACCGATCACCAAGGTGTCGGTGATCATCTCCCGCGGCTCGCTCGACGGCATCTATCCCGGCCTGATCATGGCCAACGGCGCCCGCGCCGAAGGCATCGAGGCCAACCTGTTCTTCACCTTCTTCGGGCTCGACGCCGTGCACACCAAGCGGATCGAGCACATCAAGGTGGCCACCGTCGGCAACCCGGGCATGCACATCCCGACGTTGCTCGGTGGCCTGCCGGGCATGAGCGCCCTGGCCACCCACATGATGAACAAGAAGATGCACGAGCTGGACATCCCGCCGATCAGCGAGTTCATCGAGATGATCGGTGACACCGGCGCCGGCATGTACGCGTGCAAGGCCTCGGTCGACATGTTCGGCCTGAGCAAGGACGACTTCGTCCCCCAGATCCAGGACATCATCACCGTCGGCGAGTTCTACGAGCGTGCCGCCGGCGGTCAGATCATCTTCACCTGACACCGCCGGATCAGCCGGGTCGGTCGTCCGCCCTGCCCGACCGACCCGGCTACGCTCGGCCGATGTGACGGCGAACGTCGAGCCGGGACCGACCGAGCCTGCCGTCGACGTCCCCGCCGAGCTGGTCGCCGCGTTGCAGGCCAGTCCGGCGGCCGGCGCCGCCTTCCAGCGGTTGGCGCCCAGCCACCGCCGGGAGTACGCCACCTGGGTCGGTTCGGCCGCGCAGGCGCCGACTCGTGCCCGGCGCGCCGCACGGGCCGTGGAGATGCTGCTGGCCGGTGGGCGGCGCTGACTGCCGCCGTGGCCGCGGCCCGCGCCGGGGTCAGTCGAGGGTGTTGGTGATCGCCCCGGTCTCGGCGCCTTGCACCAGCCGGGCGTACTTGCCCAGCACACCGGTGGTGTAGCGCGCCGGGTTGGGCACCCAGCTGGCCTTCCGGCGGATCAGCTCGGCATCGTCGACCAGCAGGTCGAGGCTGAGGGCGTGGACGTCGATGCGGATCCGGTCGCCGTCACGGACGAAGGCGATCGGGCCGCCGTCGACGGCCTCCGGGGCGACGTGACCGATGCAGAACCCCCACGTGCCACCGCTGAACCGCCCGTCGGTGATCAGCGCACAGTCGCCGCCACGCCCGGCACCCTTCAGCGCCCCGGTGATGGCCAGCATCTCGCGCATGCCCGGCCCACCCTTGGGTCCCTCGTAGCGGATGACCAGGACCGTGCCCGGCTCGATCGAGCCGCTGAGGATGGCAGCCATGGCCCCGTCCTCGCCGTCGAAGACCCGCGCCGACCCCTCGAACCGCTGCTGCTCGGCGGTCAACCCGGCCACCTTGACCACCGCCCCCTTGGGGGCCAGGGTGCCGGTCAGCACGACGATGCCGCCCTCGGCGTGAATCGGGTCGCTGAGCGGGTGGACGACCACCCCGTCCGGCGCCGGTGGATCGATGTCGGCCAGGTTCTCGGCCATCGTCTTGCCGGTCACGGTCAGCACGTCGCCGTGCAGGAGCCCGGCGTCGAGCAGGTGCTTGAGCACCACCGGGACCCCGCCGACGGCGTCGAGGTCGCTCATGTGGAACCGACCGCCGGGCTTCATGTCGGCGATGTGCGGCACCGTCGCGGCGATCCGGTTGAAGTCGTCGAGGTGCAGCTCGACCCCGGCCTCGTTGGCGATGGCCAGGAGGTGGAGGACGGCGTTGGTCGACCCACCGAGCGCCGAGGTCACGGCGATGGCGTTCTCGAAGGCCGCCTTGGTCATGATCTGGCGGGGTGTGATGCCGAGGCGCAACAGGTTGACCACCGCTTCGCCGGCGGCGCGGGCGTCGGCCTCGCGGCGGCCGTCGATGGCCGGGGGCGAGGCCGTGCCGGGCAGCGACATGCCGATCGCCTCGGCGATCGAGCTCATCGTGTTCGCCGTGAACATGCCCCCGCACGCTCCCTCACCGGGGCAGGCGTTGCGCTCGATGGCGCTCAGCTCGTCCTCGCTGATGGTGCCGATGGCGCAGGCACCGACGGCCTCGAACACCGAGGTGATGTCCAGGGCCTTGCCGTCGAGCTGACCGGGCATCGTGCTGCCGTTGTAGACGAACACGCTGGGCAGGTCGAGGCGAGCCGCGGCCATCAACATGGCCGGGATGCTCTTGTCGCAACCGGCGAGGCCGACGAAGCCGTCGAGCCGCTCGGCGTGCATCACGCACTCGACGGAATCGGTGATCACCTCCCGGCTGACGAGGCTGGCGCGCATGCCCTCGTGACCCATGCTGATGCCGTCGCTGACCGTGATGGTGCCGAACTCGAGCGGGAACCCGCCGGCGGCGCGAACGCCGTCCTTGCAGTGCTCGGCCAGCTTGCGCAGCGTCATGTTGCACGGGGTGACCTCGTTCCACGACGAGGCGATCGCCACCTGCGGCTTGACCCAGTCCTCGTCGCCCATCCCGACGGCGCGCAGCATGGCCCGCGACGGGGCCTTCTGCATGCCGTCGGTCACGTCGCGGCTGCGCGGCTTGATGTCGACCGGGGTTCCCTCGCTGCTCATGGCGCCGAGGTTACCCGTGGTCCCACTCCCCCGATCTGGTCGTGACCCGAACCGCACGGTGCGGTTCCGTCACGACGAGACGGGAGGACGCCAGGTACCGTCGGTCCATGACCGACCCGGCCGCCGTGTACTGGGATCCGTACGACATCGCCATCGACACCGCCCCCTACGACATCTGGCGGCGGTTGCGCGACGAGGCGCCCGTCTACCACAACGAGCGCTTCGGCTTCTACGCCCTGTCCCGCTTCGCCGATGTCGAAGCTGCCCACCGCGACCCGCACCGGTTGCGGTCCGGGCACGGGATCACCCTCGAGCTGATCGGCCCGCAACCGCTGAACAACGGGCAGATGATCACCAACGACCCGCCCGAGCACACCCGGCTACGAGCCATGGCGGCCCGGGCGTTCACGCCCAAGCGGGTGGCGGCGATGGAAGCCGAGATCCGGTCGATCTGCCGGGAGCTGCTCGACCGGCTCGATCCGGATGGATGTGACCTGGTGCAGGACTACGGCGCCCTGCTGCCGTCGATGGTCATCAGCCGGCTGCTGGGCGTGCCGGCCGAGGACCGGGCCTGGGCCAAGGACACCATCGACACCATCTTCCACATCGAGCCCGACGTCGGGATGATCAACGACACCTCGATGATGGCGATGATCGACCTGCACGGCTACCTGACCCGGCTGCTCACCGACCGCGCCGCCCACGATCGCGGCGACATGCTGTCCGAGCTCGTTCGCCAGGATCTGACCATGCAGGAGTGCGCCGACTTCGGCGTGCTGCTGGTGGCCGCCGGCACCGAGACCGTGGCCCGGTTGATGGGCTGGGCGGCGATCGTGCTGGACCAGCACGCCGACCAGCGTGCCGAGCTGGCCGGTGATCCCTCGCTGGTCCCCCAGGCCATCGAGGAGCTGCTGCGCTACGAGGCGCCCTCGCCGGTGCAGGGGCGCTACGCGGCCGAGGAGGTCCGCGTCGCCGGCGAGACGATCCCGGCCGGCGCCACGGTGCTGCTGCTCACCGGATCGGCGGGGCGTGACGAGCGCAAGTACCCCGACGCCGACCGCTTCGACATCCACCGCCGCTTCGACCACCACCTGTCGTTCGGGTTCGGCATCCACTTCTGCCTCGGCGCGGCGCTGGCCCGCCTGGAGGCCCGGGTGGCGACCGAGGAACTGCTCGCCCGGTTCCCCGCGTGGGAGGTCGACCACGACCGTGCCGTGCGGCTGCACACCAGCACCGTGCGCGGCTGGAAGCACGTGCCGGCCACCCTCGACTGAGCGGCTGCGGGCCCGACTAGGTTGCGGGGGTGAGCACCTTCCGACCGGACCACGTGGTTGCCAGCCTCCGCCAGCTCGATGCCCGCACCGGGGGGCCGGAGGGCAGCCGCCGGCTGGCGTGGACACCGGAGTGGCTGGAGGCCCGCGCCCTGCTGCGCGAGTCGTTGGCCACGCTCCCCGTCGAGGTCGACACCGATCCGGCCGGCAACCTGTGGGCCGTCCTGCGCGGCGCTCGGCCGGACACGCTGCTCGTCGGCAGCCACCTCGACAGCGTGCCGAAGGGAGGGTGGCTCGATGGGGCCCTCGGGGTGATGTCGGGCCTGGAGCTGCTGCGCGCCCTGGCCGAGGACGGCACCCCGCCGGTGACCGTCGCCCTGGTCGACTGGGCCGACGAGGAGGGTGCCCGATTCAGCCGCAGCCTGTTCGGTTCGGCGGCAGCGATGGGCACCGTGGACGTCGAGGTGTTGCGCGGCCTGCGCGACAAGGACGGCGGCGCCCTCCCGGAGATCCTCGCCCAGCACGGGGTGGACATCGACAACCTCGACGGCGCCCAGACCCGGATGGCCGACGTCAAGGCCTACGTCGAGGTGCACATCGAGCAGGGTCCGGTGCTGGAGTCGATGGGCAGGGGGATCTGCACCGTGACCGGAACGAAGGGCATCGAGCGCGAGTACCTGACCTTTCGCGGCCAGGCCGCCCATGCCGGGACGATGCCCATGCACATGCGCCGCGACAGCTTCCGGGCGGCCGGACGGTTCGCCCTGGAGATCGCCGAGATCGGCGCCCGACACGACGGCGTCACCACCGTGGGCGTTGCGGCGTGCAAACCGGGCGTGGTCACGGCCGTGGCCGGCGAGACGCGCATCACGATGGACATGCGCCACATCTCGGCCGAGGCGTTGGCGGCGATGTTCGCCGACGCCCACGACGCCGCCGAACGCGCCGCAACGGCCGAGGGTTGCACCGTGGAGTGGGAGCACATCTTCCGCATCCCGCCGATGCCGTTCCATCCGGCCCTGCTCGACGCCGCCCGGGCCAGCGTGGCCGAGGTCGAGGGCCACGACGTCGAGCTGCCGAGCGGCGCCCTGCACGACGCCAGCGAAGTGGCCCGGCGGATCCCGACGGTGATGATCTTCTCCTCGTCCATCGACGGGCTCAGCCACACCAAGGAGGAGAACACCTCCGACGAGCACCTGCAGATGGCCGCCGACGCGTTCGACCGCACCTGCCGGCGGGCCATCGAGCTGGTGGCCGACGGGGCGTTGTGAATCACCGATGATCATCGAGTCGTTGCTCGACACCGACCTGTACAAGTTCTCAATGATGCAGGCCGTCCTGCACCACTATCCGGGCGCGCAGGCCGACTACCGGTTCCGTTGCCGCCGCCCGGGCGTCGACCTGGCCCAACACCTCGACGAGATCGCCGACGAGATCGAGCACCTGTGCACGCTGCGCTTCACGCCCGATGAGCTGGCCTACCTGGGTGGGCTGCGATACGTGAAGGCGGACTTCGTCGACTTCCTCGAGCTGTTCCAGCTCAAGCGCCGCCACGTCCGGCTGCAGCCGGGTCGCGACGGCGAGCTGGACCTCACCGTGCACGGACCGTGGCTGCACACGATCCTGTTCGAGGTGCCGATCCTGGCGATCATCAGCGAGGTCTGGCAACGTCACCAGGGGCCGCCCGATCTGGCCGAGGGTGAGCGGCGGCTGGCGGCCAAGCTCGACCTGCTGCGCACCCGTCCGGCGTGCACCATCGCCGACTACGGCACCCGCCGGCGCTCCTCGCGCGCCTGGCACGAGCGCCTGCTGCCCATCGCCAGCGCGATCCTCGGCCCGCAGCTGGCCGGCACCAGCAACGTCCGCCTGGCCATGCGCCTCGGGCTCACCCCGCACGGGACGATGGCCCACGAGTGGCTGCAGGCCCACCAGGCGTTGGGTCCACGACTGCGCGACTCCCAGAAGGCGGCCTTCGAGGCCTGGGCCGGCGAGTACCGCGGCGACCTCGGGATCGCCCTGTCCGACGTCGTCGGCCTCGACGCGTTCCTGGACGACTACGACATGTACTTCTGCAAGCTGTTCGACGGGATGCGCCACGACTCCGGCGACCCGATCGAGTGGGGCGAGCGGGTCCTCGACCATCTCGCGGCCAACCGGGTCGATCCGCGCACCAAGACGCTGGTGTTCAGCGACGGTCTGGACATCCCCACGGTCATCACCCTGTTCGACCACTTCGAGGGACGATGCCGGTTGGCCTTCGGCGTGGGCACCAACCTGACCAACGACCTCGGCCCGCCGCCCGTGCCCCTCGTCCTGAAGATGGTCCGCTGCAACGGCCAGCCGGTCGCCAAGGTCAGCGACGACCCGGGCAAGGGCATGTGCGAGGACCCCGGCTACCTCGCCTACCTCCGCCAGGTCTTCGGCCTGCCGGGCGGCTGATCAGGCGACGACGACGTTCGGGCGGGGCAGGCCCTGGGCCTCGCACAGGGCGTAGTAGGCGGCCAGCGTGCCCGCACCGTCGGACACGCTCTCGATGTTGCCGTCGGCGTCGAGGTTGAGGTTGCAGCCGTACATCTGGAACCACACCTGGGTGTGATCCTCGATGCAGGTCAGCGTGTGCACCGAGCCGGCCGGCTCGAACAAGTACGAGCCGGCGCGGTTCACGTCGTCGTACTCCCGGTACTTCCAGGCACCGGACGTGGTGTAGCCGTAGACCGGACCGGTGTGCCGGTGGGTGGCCACGGTGAAGCCGGACATGAAGATGTTCTCGACGATCCACAAGCCCTGGCGCTCGTCGACGTGCAGCACCTTCAGGCGGTTGCCGCCGCCGATGTCGACGAAGGGCAGGTCGGCCGCGCCGACGTGGATCGCCTCCGGGACGGCTGTGGTGCGGGAAGTCATGACGCCCTCCTGGGGTGGCGGTGCAAACGGACCGGCATCCGCCGGTAGCCGTTGTTCAGGTTGGAGCGGATCTTCACCGGCGGCCCCAACGGCTCGATCTCGGCGAAGGTGCCGAGCAGCTCCTCGAGGAAGATGCGGATCTCGAGGCGGGCGAGGTGGACGCCCAGGCAGAAGTGCTCGCCGATGCCGAAGCTGAGGTGCGGGTTCGGCGTGCGGCGGATGTCGAAGCGGTGCGGATCGTCGAACACCGCCGGGTCGCGGTTGGCCGCGGTGTACATCATGGCCACCTTGTGGCCGGCGCGGATCTGCTGGCCGCCCAGTTCGGTGTCGGCCGTGGCCGTGCGCCGGAAGTAGTGCAGCGGGTTGCAGAACCGGACCATCTCCTCGACCGCCAGCGGGATCAGCGTGGGGTCGTCACGCAACGCCTGGAGCTGATCGGGGCGCGCCAGCAGCTCGTGCACGCCTGCGGACATGGCCGTCTTGGTGGTGTCGTTGCCGGCGGTCACCAGTTGGACGAAGAACGAGCCGTACTGGGCCTCGGTCATCGTCGTGCCGTCCTCGAAGGTGGTCTCCAGCAGCAGCGAGGTCAGGTCGTCGCGGCGCGGCCCGCCACGTCGCTCGGCCGCCCGGGCGATGCCGTACTGCGCCATCTCCACCGAGGCATTGCCCTCGTAGCCCTGCAGGACCTCGGCGTCCTGCCCACCGGTCTGGATCTCCGCCCAACGCTGGAGCATGGGTGTGTCCTCGTGGGGCAAGCCCATGACGGCGGCGATCACCTGGGCGGGCAGTGGGCCGGCCACGTCGTGGACCAGATCGACATCGCCCTGCTCGGCGGCGCGCTCCATGATCGCCCGGCAGCGGGCGCGGATCTGCTCGGTCATCCTGCCGACCACGGCCGGCAGGAAGTGCGGGGCCAGCGGGCGGCGGTACACCAGGTGTTGCGGGGGGTCCATGGCCAGCAGCATGTTGCGCAGCCGGGTCAGGGTGGCCTCGTCGGCGGACTCCAACATGATCCCACCGAGTGCCGCCGAGAACAGCTCGGGGTTGCGCGCCACGGTGACCACGTCAGGATGGCTGAGCACCGCCCAGTAGCCGGTGTC
Source organism: Actinomycetes bacterium (assembly GCA_029782355.1). Lineage (GTDB taxonomy): Bacteria > Actinomycetota > Acidimicrobiia > Acidimicrobiales > Ilumatobacteraceae > JAKOUY01. The sequence continues at coordinate 630,512 of JAKOUY010000016.1, read as the reverse complement.
GCCGGGGATCTCCTGCCAGTGGACCCGCTCGGTGGCGCGCAGACGGTCGAAGGTGGCGTGGACCTCGTCGGTGAGATACCAGTCCGGGTCGTAGATGTCGACGGTCGCAGTGTCGCCCATGGGTCCCCCTGACCGGCTGTCTAGCAGAGCGCGAGCCGGCCGCTCCGACCCGGCCCACCGCGCCGCGGCCGGCCCTCAGCGCGTGGCTGCCAGGCCGACGATGGCCCGCGGGTCCGCCGCGGCCTGCCAGCGTCCCGGCGTGCCGGCAACGACGTGGGCATGGCCGAACCCCCCGCCGGCTCCGGAGCGGAGGGTGACGCGATGCCCGAGGCGGCGCAGCCGGGCGGCCCACGCGGGATCGGCACGGTCCTCCACCAGCACGCCCGGCGGGCGGTCCCCGGTCCAGGTGTCGAACCCGCTCCCTGCGCCGTGCAACACCCACCGCCCGGCGTCCACCGCCGCCGCGGGCGTCTGTCCGTGGCGGAACAGGCGGGCGGCGAGCTGCAGGACGATCTGCGGTTGGGCGTCACCGCCCATGGTGCCGAGGGCGGCGACCCGACCTCCGGCTGCAGTGGCCAGGGCCGGCGCCAGGGTGTGCGGCGGCCGCCGCCCGGGGCCCAGTTCGCCCGGGTGATCCGGCTGCAGGGTGAAGCCGATGCCGCGGTTGTGCAGGTTGATGCCGGTCGACGGCTCGACCAGCCACGAACCGAACCCGGAGGCATTGGACTGGATCAGGGACACCACCATCCCCGCGGCGTCCGCCGTGCAGAGGTACGTGGTGTCGCCCGGCGCCGAGCGGAACGGCAGTCGCCGGGCGCGACGACGGCCGACCATCGCCGCCCGCCGGGCGATGCCCTCCACGAGTGCCACGCCGTCCGCGCCGTCCGCCAGCACCGCCGGTCGATCATGACCGGCGGCGATCGCGCACTCGATCAGCAGGTGGGCCCACATCGGGTCGCCCGGATCGTCGGGCAACCCGACGGCATCGGCCAACCGGGCCGCACCGAGCAGCAGGTACCCCTGCGAGTTGGGGGGCACCGTCCACAGGCGCACGCCGAAGGCCGACGCCGACAGCGGCTCGACCCACTCGGCCTGAGCGGCCGCCAGATCGTCGGGGTGGAACCACCCGCCGCCGAGGGTCAGCAGACCGTCGCCGACGTCACCCCCGTAGAACCCGGCGCGCCCGCGTCGGGCGACGGCGCGCAGCGCCCGGGCGACGCCCGGTCGGCGGATCGTGGCGCCGGCCGTGGTCGCCTGGCCGGCCAGCTCGGAGAGCGACGCCCGACCGGCGGGGTCGAGCAGACCGAGCGAACCCACCAGCAGCGGGCTGGCCGGATACCCGCCGTCGGCGACGGCGATGGCCGGGGCCAGCAGGTCGTCGAGCGATCGGGTGGCGTAGCGGTCGTGCAACGCGATCCACCCGTCCACGCAACCGGGCACGGTGACGCTGCGGATGTCGTGGCGCATCGGCATGGCCACCAGGCCGGCCCGGCGCATGGCCACCGGGTCGGCACCGCTCCCGGCCCGGCCGCTGGCGTTCAGGCAGGCCACCTCGCCGTCGCGGTGCACCAGGGCGAACAGGTCACCACCCATGCCGCACAGGTGCGGGGCGGTCACCGCCAGGACGGCGTTGGCGGCGAGCGCCGCGTCGACGGCGTTGCCACCGCCGTCGAGGATGTCCATCGCCGCGCCCGTTGCCAGACGGTCGGCGCTGGCCGCCGCCACGCCTCGGCTGGGAGTCATCGCGCCAGTCTGCCCGACCGGCGGGTCACCCCCCGATCAGGCTGATCTCGCTGATCGGCAGGAAGTCCCGCCGGCGGTTGCTGGTGCGGCCGAAGGAGCTGTCGTAGTCCGCCAGGATCGTCAGCGTGACCCGCTTGGTGCGCACGTTGACGTCGATCAGCTGCACCTCACGGACCCCGTCGCGCAGGGTCTGGATGATCGAGTGGCCGCCATCGAAGTCCCAGCGAACCTTCTTGATGCGGTGGTTCTCGACGTAGCGGTCCACCCCGCTCGACGGGTCGGTCTTCGTGTAACCGTTGATCAACCCGACCCGAGCGAGCCGGGTGGCCCCCGGCAGCCGGACGGTGAGCTGCTGGCCGTTCACCGGGCTGGCGCAGCGCCACGCCGTCAGGGGGTTGCCGTCGACCACGTTCTGCGGGGCGAAGGAGATGACCGTGCCATCGGCCTGGTTGCCGTTGGGCGCCTGGCACGAGGCCTTCACCGCACTGACCGCCACCGATGCCGGGATGACCGGCCCGCCACCGGCCGCGCCCGCCGGCGCTTGACCCGACCCGCCCGACGGTTGGCGGAAGGGCGGCTCGGTCACCGACGGCAGGGTGAACACGGGCAGCGCCGTCGTGGTGGTTCGCGGGGTCGTCGGCTGCGGCACCGTGTCGAGGCGCAGATCACGCGGCGAGGTCAGCGGGATGGGGTCGGTGGGCGCGGCGATGGTGGGCTCGGCCGGGTTCGAGGCCGGCGGAACGGCATGCAGCCCACGGCTCGACTCGGTCGTGCAGCCGGCCGCCGCCAGCGCCGCGGCGAGCACCGTGGCGTGGGCGATCGAGGAGCGGCGGGACATGGCGCCGACCACGGTATTCGCTGTGGTCGGCTCGGCGGCGTCACCCGCCGCGCCGCTGGCGGCGGGGCGGCCCCGGTCAGCCGCGGCGGGCCTGCAGCAGGGCCGTGACCGCCTTGCCGTCGGCCTTGCCGTGGCTGGCCTTCATCACCGCACCGACCAACGCGCCCATGGCCTTGCCTTCGCCGGCACAGAACTTGGCCCAGGCATCGGCCTGCTCGGCGATGACCCGGTCGACCATCGCCTCCAACGCGCCGGTGTCCATGGCCTCGAACCCCCTGGCCCGGGCGATGGCGGCCGCGTCCCCCCCACCGTTGGCCACCAGGTCGGCCAGCACCGCCTTGGCCTGGGTCGCGGTCAGCTGCCCCCCGGTCTCCAGCACGGTGAGCGCGGCCAGGTCGGCTGCGGGCACCGTGGGGGTGGCCCCCTGGTCGGCGTAGGCCTCCTTGACGTGGACCAGCGCCCGGGCGACGTCGCCGCCGGCGGCGCCCACGGCCAGCACGTAGTCGTCCTGGCCGCGCTCGACCACCACCATCGCCGCTTCGCTGTCGGCCGCCACGCCGGTGGCGCCGGCCAGCCGAGCCCGGCGGGCGCCCGGCAGCATCGGCAGGGCGTCGCCCACCGCCTGGATCCACTCGGCCGACGGCGCCAACGGCACCAGGTCCGGCTCCAGGAAGTAGCGGTAGTCGTCGGCGTCCTCCTTGGACCGCAGCGTGTGGGTCCGCCCATCGCCCTCGTCCCAGTGGCGAGTCTGCTGGACGACCCGCTCCCCGGCCTCGATCAGGTCGATCTGGCGGCGGGCCTCGTACTCGATGGCCCGTCCCAGCGAGCGGACGCTGTTGACGTTCTTGATCTCGCAGCGCGTCCCGAACGGCGTGCCGGGCCGGTGCACGCTGACGTTGGCGTCGCAGCGCATCGAGCCCTCCTCCATCTTGGCGTCGCTGGCCCCGACGGCCACCAGGATGGCGCGCAGCTCGGTGACGTACTGGCGGGCCTGCTCGGCGGAGCGGATGTCCGGACGGCTGACGATCTCCACCAGCGGCACGCCCGCCCGGTTGAAGTCGATCAGCGAGGCCTCGCTGCCGTGGATCCGCCCGCCGGCGCCACCGAGGTGGGTGGACTTGCCGGTGTCCTCCTCGAGGTGGGCGCGCTCGATCCCGATGCGCGTCCCGTCGGGCAGGTCGAGGTGACCGTCGACGTTCAACGGCTGGTCGTACTGGCTGATCTGGTAGGCCTTCGGCATGTCCGGATAGAAGTAGTTCTTGCGGTGGAAGGTGCACGGCTGGATGGTGCAGTCGAGCGCCAGGCCGATGCGCATGGCCAGTTCCACCGCCTGGCGGTTCAGCACGGGCAGGGCGCCCGGCAGGCCGAGGGTCACCGGATCGATGTGCGTGTTCGGCTCGTCGCCGAAGCGGTTGGCACTGGCCGAGAACAGCTTCGTGGCGGTGGCCAGCTCGACGTGGACCTCCAGGCCGACGACCATCTGCCAGTCGCCCGGCAGCCCGTCGATGGCACTCATGACGCACCTCCAGCGCCGCCGGCGGCGCGTTCCAGGGCGGCCGCCGCCCGGAACATGGCCGGCTCGTTCAGCGTGCCGGCGAGCACCTGGATCCCCACCGGCAGACCGTCGGCACCGGTCCCGAACGGCACGCTCATCCCGGGGTGACCGGCCAGGTTGGTGGGGATCGTGTACACGTCGCACAGATACATGGCCAGCGGGTTGTCGCCCTTGGCGCCGAAGGGGAACGCCACGCTGGGCGACGCCGGGGTCAGCAGCACGTCGGCGTTGCGGTAGGCCCGCTCGAAGTCGTCGTGGATCAGCCGGCGGACCTTCAGCGCCTTGCCGTAGTAGGCGTCGTAGTAGCCGGCCGACAGGGCGTAGGTCCCGAGCATGATCCGCCGCTTGACCTCGTCGCCGAACCCGGCCTCGCGCGTCGCCCCGTACATGGTGTTGGTGTCCGGGGCGTCGACCCGCAGGCCGTAGCGCACGCCGTCGTACCGAGCCAGGTTGCTGCTGGCCTCGGCCGGGGCGATGAGGTAGTAGGCGGTCAGCCCGAAGGTGAACGCCGGCACCTGGACGTCGACGATGGTTGCGCCCGCGGCGCGCAGGGCGTCGAAGGCCACCTCGAGCCGTTCGGCGACGTCCGGGTCGGCGCCCTCGGGCAGATCGGTGATCCGCCCGACGCGCAGGCCCTCGACGCCCTGGTCGAGGGCGACGGCGAGCGAGGGGTGGACCTCGGGGATCGACGTCGAGTCGGCCGGGTCGTGACCACCGATGACGTCGAGGACCACGGCGGCGTCCGCCACCGTGCGGGTGAACGGGCCGATCTGGTCGAGGCTGCTGGCGAAGGCCACCAGGCCGGAGCGGCTGACGTAGCCGTAGGTCGGCTTGACCCCGACCACCCCGCACAGCGCGGCCGGCTGGCGGATCGATCCGCCGGTGTCGCTGCCCAGGCTGAAGGCGCTGAAGCCGGCGGCCACCGCCGCGGCGCTGCCACCGCTGCTGCCGCCCGGAACCCGGCTGGGGTCGAGCGGGTTGCGCGTCGGGCCGAACGCCGAGTTCTCCGTGCTCGACCCCATGGCGAACTCGTCGAGGTTGGTCTTGCCGACGATGATCGCCCCGGCCTGCCGCAGCCGGGTGACGACCGTGGCGTCGTAGGGCGGGCGCCAGCCCTCGAGGATCTTCGACGAGCACGTCGTGGCGATACCCCGGGTGCACAGGTTGTCCTTCAGCGCCACGGTGAGCCCGGCCAGCGGACCGGGATCATCGCCGGCGGCGACCGCCGCGTCGATCGACGCGGCCTGGGCTCGGGCCTCGTCGGCGAGGACCAGGTTGAAGGCGTGGATCTCCGCCTCGCGCTCGGCGATGGCCGCCAGGTTGGCCTCCAGCAGATCGGCGGCGCGGGTCGAGCCCTGCCGGACGGCGGCGGCGGTGTCGCGCAGGCCGGCCATCAGCCCTCCAACCCGATGATCGGGGGGACCCGGAATCGGCCGTCCTCGGCCGACGGGGCCGCAGCCAGGACTTCGGCGCGGTCGAGCGAGGGGGCGACGACGTCGTCGCGCAGCACGTTGACCAGCGGGTAGGGCTGGGTCATCGGCTCGACCTCGGCCAGGTCGAGGGCGTCGACATCGGCGAAGTGCTCCAGCATCCCGCCGAGCTGGGCGGTCATCCGCTGGACCTCCTCCCCCGTCAGGTGCAGCCGGGCCAGCCGGGCGACCTTGGCCACGTCGGCTTCGGAGATGCGTTCGGACACGAGCGTCGAGTCTACGGACGCAGTCCTCGGCCACCCGCCCCGGTTCTGCCCACCCGAGCGCTCGGGCAGGGTCGATGCGGCGCCTACGATCACGGGCGTGGGGGAAGACGTCGCCGCCCAGCAGTTCACCGGGGCCGACCGGGCGCGGTTCCGGGCCAAGGTCCACCAGTGCCTCGACGTCTTCGCCGAGATGCTCAGCGCCTCGCACTTCGACACCGACGACCCGATGACCGGCCTGGAGGTCGAGCTGCACCTGGTCGACGAGGCGGGCGATCCGGCGCTGAAGAACATGGAGGCCCTGGCGGCCATCGCCGACCCGGCCTTCCAGACCGAGCTCGGACAGTTCAACCTGGAGTTCAACGTCCCCCCTCGCCGGTTGGCCGGCCGTGGGCTGGCCGAGTACGAGGACGGCCTGCGCACCAGTCTCAACGAGGCCGAGCGCCACGCCGCCGAGGTCGGCGCCCACCTGGTGATGGTCGGCATCCTGCCGACGCTGCGCGAGTCGCACATGTCCTGGGCCTCGATCAGTCCCAACCCGCGGTACCGGCTGCTCGGCGAGCAGATCCTGGCCGCCCGCGGTGAGGACCTCAGCCTGGACATCGAGGGCGTCGATCATCTGGAGTCCACGGCCGACTCGATCCTGCCGGAGGCGGCCTGCACCAGCTTCCAGCTGCACGTCCAGGTCAGCCCGGAGACCTTTGCCGCCTACTGGAACGCGGCGCAGGCGATCGCCGGCGTGCAACTGGGCCTGGGGGCCAACGCCCCCTTCCTGTTCGGCCGCCAGCTGTGGAGCGAGACCCGCATCCCGCTGTTCCAGCAGGCCACCGACACGCGCAGCGACGAGCTGAAGGCCCAGGGGGTCCGCCCGCGGGTGTGGTTCGGCGAGCGCTGGATCACCAGCGTGTTCGACCTGTTCGAGGAGAACGTCCGCTACTTCGGCTCGCTGCTGCCCATCGTGTCCGAGGAGGACCCGGCCGCGGTGCTGGCCGCCGGTGGGGTCCCCGCGCTGCACGAGCTGCGCCTGCACAACGGGACGATCTACCGGTGGAACCGCCAGGTGTACGACGTCGCCGCCGGCGTGCCGCACCTGCGCGTCGAGAACCGGGCCTTGGCCGCCGGGCCGACGGTCATCGACATGATGGCCAACGCCGCCTTCTACTTCGGCGTGGTCCGCACCCTGGCCGAGCAGGACCGCCCGGTGTGGTCGCAGCTGTCGTTCGCGACCGCCGAGGACAACTTCACCGAGGGCGCCCGCCGTGGCATCGACGCCGAGGTCTACTGGCCGGGCGCCGGGCAGGTGCCGGTCACCGAGCTGGTCCTGCGCCGGCTGCTGCCCATGGCGTACGCCGGTCTCGAGGCGTGGGGTGTCGACAGCGCCGTGGCCGACCGGTACCTGTCGGTCATCGAGCAGCGCTGCATCGCCCAGACCAACGCCGCCGACTGGTGGGCCCGCCAATGGGTGGCGCGCCACGGCCCGGACGCCGCCGACCCGATCGCCGTGCTGCGCACCATCCTGGCCGACTACCGCGAGCGCATGCACCGCAACGAACCGGTCCACACCTGGGACTCCTGACCGGCGGGACCGGCGACTGCTCGGACGCGTCCCACATCACGATGTGTCGGCGCCGGGTCGGGCGCGGGCAGGCACAGTAGGGTGGGGCGATGGGGCAGGAGTTCGTCGATGCCGATCTCGCCGGGGCGCGTTTCGTGCGCTGCATCCTCGCCGGGGCGGTGGTCCGGGCCGCCGACCTGACCGATCTGCAGCTCGACGGCTACTGCGACGGCACCCTGCTGGTCGAGGGGGTCGACGTGATGCCTTATGTCGAGGCCGAGCTCGACCGCCGCTTCCCCGGCCGGGCCGGGCGGCTGGCGACGACACCCGACGGCCTGCGCCAGGCGTGGGTCGACGTCCGGGCCGCCTGGGCCGAGGCGGTCCGGCGAGTCGCGTCGATGCCGGCGGGCACGCACGACGAGTCGGTGGACGGCGAGTGGTCCTTTGCCCAGACGCTGCGGCACCTCGTCACGGCCACGGACATCTGGCTGCGCGGCGCGGTCCTCGGCGTCGACCAGCCGCTGCACCCGCTCGGCCAGCCCCATGCCGAGTACGCCACCGACGGGTACGACATGTCCGTGTTCGCGCCGGGCACGCCGCCCTACGACGACGTCCTGGCCGTGCGCGCCGAGCGCCAGGCGATGCTGACCGACGTGCTCCAGTCGATCACTGCCGAGCGGCTCGAGGAGCGGTGCCCCAATCCGTGGTCCAGCGACCCGGCCCGCCGGATGACCGTCGGTGCCTGCCTGCGGGTCATCCTCAACGAGGAGTGGGCCCACCTGCGCTACGCGCTACGCGACCTCGACGTCCTCGCCACTCGCTGACACCGGGGCGACGGGGCGGCCACGATGCCGCCACCAGTCCCACGCCAGATACCCGGCTGCCCCGGCGGCGATGATCAGCGCCATCCACTGGTTGAGGCGCAGGCCGCCGCCCGACTTGGCCGGGTCGATGCGCAGGCCTTCGATCCAGAATCGGCCGACGCCGTAGCCCAGCACGTACACGGCGAACAGCCGGCCGGGGCGGAGGTGCATCCGCCGGTCGATCGTCAGCAGCAGGCCGCACAGCGCCAGGTTCCACAGCACTTCATAGAGGAAGGTCGGGTGGAACGTGGTGCCCGACGGGTAACCGGCCGGCAGGTGGGCGTCATCGATGCGCAACGCCCACGGCAGCGTGGTCGGCCGGCCGAACAGTTCCTGGTTGAACCAGTTGCCGACCCGGCCGATGGCCTGCGCCAGCGGGATGGCCGGCGCCGCGGCGGTCATCATCGCCCCCAGTGACCGGCCCCGCCGGCGCATCGCCCACAGGCCGACGAGCGTGCCGGCCAGCACCCCGCCGGGGACGCCGAGCCCGCCGTTCCACACCTGGGGGATGCGCCCCAGGTGTCCGCGGAACTTCTCCCAGTCCGTGACCACGTGGTACAGCCGAGCGCCGACGACCCCGGCGACGACGGCCCGGATCGCCATGGAGCTGACGTCGTCTCGGGTCGCCGTCCCGGCCCGCTCGACGCGCCGGGTCATCAGCCACACCGCCGCCAGGACGCCGAGGGCGATCATCAGCCCGTAGGCGTGGATCGGCAGCGGACCGAGGTGGATGACGCCCGACGACGGGCTGGGGATCGAGGCGATCATGCCGAGTCAGGCAGCGCCACCCGCCGGGCGAAGTCGACGGACGACTCGAAGATCAGCTCCTTGTCGAAGTCCTGCGTGGCCACGTGATAGCTCCGGTCCAGCGACACCCGCTCGACCGGACCGCCATAGCTGGCGGCCAGGAATCCGCTCTGCGCCGGGTCGACGACGTGGTCCTGGGGCGAGGTGCACAGCAGCAGGGGCATCTGCATCTGTGGGTAGCGCTGGGCCAGCGGGGTCAGCCCGTCCTGCACCAACGACAGCAGGGCCCGCAGCGGGGTGCCCTCGTACGCCGTCTCCGATGCATTGGGGTCGGCGATGTCGCTGCCGATGCCCGGCATCGTCTCCATGCCCTGGTCGACGAAGTCCTGGACCATCGCGGCCAGCTCGTCGCCCTGGGGCTGCGTGGCCGGGTTGACGCAGATCAGCCCGGCCACCTCCGGATGGTCGGCGCCGAGCTGCAGCGTCAGCGCCCCGCCCATGCTGAGGCCGGCCACCACGATCCGCTCGACCCGGCCGCCCAGCCTGGCGAGGGCCGCTTCGGCATCGGCCTGCCAGTCGGCCCAGCGGGTGGGGATCATGTCCTCGATGGCGGTGCCGTGTCCGGCCAGCAGCGGCATCTCGACGTGGAAGCCGGCCGCAGCGAGCGCCTCGGCGAGGCCTCGGACCGACGACGGGTTGCCGGTGAATCCGTGGAGGACGAGGGCACCGGCGGGCAACGAGCCCTCGTGGGACATCGGTTCGGCGCCGGGGATGATCGGGGCGGTCATCGGGCCAGTATCGCAGCGCTGCCGGTCCGATTGACCGGCCGACCCACCGATGCTGGACTGTCCGCCGTGACACGGGGCTCGCGCCGGCTCGATCGCTCCGCCTCGACGGCCGTGCTCCCCGTGCTGGCCCTCGTCCCCGTGTGGCTGCTGGCCCTCGCCGTGTTCTGGTTGGCGGTCCGCCTGGTGTGGGCGGTGCCCTTCTGGCTGTTCGCCCTCGGCTACCTGGTGGCCGGCATCCTGCTGTTCTTCCGGCCGGTGCAGCGCTTCGTCCTGGCGCCCCTGTTGGGTGCCCGGCGGCCGACCCGCGAGGAGCTGGCCCGCCTGGACACGGCGTGGCGTTCCGTCCTGCAGCGAAACCGCATGCGCCGATCGCGCTACCTGGTCATGGTTCTGCCGTCCGACGAGCTCAACGCCTTCGCCTGCGGTGGGCACCTGGTGATCGTCACCACCTTCGCCATCGACGCCCTGCCACGCGACGAGTTGGCCGGGGTGCTGGCCCACGAGCTGAGTCATCACCTCGGGCTGCACACCGTGGCCTTGACCGTCGGTCACTGGCTGAGCTTGCCGATCCGCATCCTCGCTCGGGTCGGCTTCTTCCTGCGCAACGTGGCCACGGCGGCCACTCGCTCGTTCACCCGCGGCTCGTCGATCCCCGGCGTGCTCGGCCGGCTGATCAGCCTGGTGCTGATGGCGGTGTCCTGGGTCTTCCTGGCCGGTCTGCTGCTCAGCACGGCCATCGCCAACCGCGTCGGGCGCTCGACCGAGTTCGTCGCCGATCAACGCGCCGTGGACATGGGCTTCGGCCGCGAGCTGGCCCACGCCCTGCGCCGCGTCGCCGCCGGGCAGGACGACGATGCGGTCAGCTCGACCAGCCACCCGCTGGCCCGCACCCGGGTGGCCCGGATCGACGCGACGATGCGCCGCCGCGTCCGCCGGCCGCCACCCGCGCCGGAAGCCACCTGGCGGCCGCAACCCGGTCGACGTCGCTGATCGAGGCTCGACTCACCCGGCCGAGATCGGCGCCACCTGGGCGTCGAGGGCGGCGATCAGGTCCGCCGGGTGGACCTCGACGTCCATTCCCCGCCGGCCTCCGCTAACGAACACCGTGTCCCACAGCTCACAGGTCTCGTCGATGACCGTCGGCAGCCGGCGACGCTGACCGAACGGGCTGATCCCGCCGGCCACGTACCCGGTGGCCCGCTGGGCCTGGTCCACCGGGCACATCTCGACCCGCTTGGCACCGAGCGCCACCGCCGTCAGGCGCAACGACAGGGAGGTGCTGACCGGCACCACCGCCACGGCCGGGCGCCCGTCGGCCAGCACGATCAGGGTCTTGAACACCCGATCGGTCTCCACCCCAAGTGCCGCCGCGGCAGCCAGCCCGTAGCCCTCCGTCCCGGGCTGGTGATCGAAGCGGTGGACGGTGAACCCGACGCCGGCGGCTCGCAACGCATCCGTCGCCGGCGTCCCGCCGGAACCGGGCGACACCATCGTCCCAGTGTGCCGCGGCCACCGTCTCGGGCGGCACCGACGACGCGCGAGACTCCGAGCGTGGGGATGCTCGACCGGTACGAGCTGGCCGACCGCTATCGCGCCGACCGCGGCACGGTGTTCCTCACCGGCTCGCAAGCCCTGGCTCGCCTTCCCCTGGCGCAGCTGCGCGCCGACCGGCGCCACGGACGCCGCACGGCCGCCTACGTCACCGGCTACCCGGGGAGCCCACTGGCCAACTACGAGCGGGACGCCGCGGCCGCCGCCACCGAGGCCGCCGCCGAGGGCCTGACCCTGCTCGCCCGGCCGGCGGTCAACGAGGAGCTCGCCGCCGCAGCCGTGATGGGCACGCAGCTGACCGCCGGCCTGGACAGCCGCCGGGTCGACGGGGTGATCGGCGTGTGGTACGGCAAGACCCCGGGTCTCGACCGGGCGGGTGACGCCCTGCGCCACGCCGTCTTCGCCGGGACCGCGGCGCTCGGCGGTGCGGTCGCCCTGGTCGGCGAGGACCCCGGCGCCAAGAGCAGCACGCTGCCCTCCACCGCCGAGGCGACCCTGCTGGCCCTGCACATCCCGGTGCTGTGCCCCGGTGACGTCCAGGACGCCGTCGAGCTCGGCCGCCACGCCATCGCCATGTCCCGGGCCAGCGGCTCGTGGACGGCGATGCGCGTCGTCGAGTCGGTGGCCGACGGCACCGGGACCGTCGAGCTGGTCGACGGGGAGGCCGAGCCGATCCTGCCGGTCGTCGAGATCGACGGCCGCCCATGGGTGCCGCAGCCCGACGGCCGGCTGATCACGCCCGCCTCGCTCGAGCTCGAACGCCAGCACCACGAGATCCGCCTCCCGCTGGCCCGCCGCTACGGCGTGGACAACGGGCTCAACCGGGCCACGGTCACCGGCCCGGCGGACTGGCTGGCCATCGTCGCCGCCGGGCACACCTACGTCGACGTCGTCGCCGCCCTGGAGGTCCTCGGCCTGTCCTCGCCGGCCGACCTCCGCCACGCCGGGATCCGCCTGGTGAAGATCGGCTTGCTCCATCCCCTCGATCCGCACCACCTCGCCGAGCTGTGCGCGACGGTCGAGGAGGTCGTCGTCGTCGAGGAGAAGCAGCCGACGCTGGAACGGCTGGTCAAGGATGCGCTCTACGGGCTGAGCCGGCGGCCACGGGTGACCGGCAAGCAGGACGACGCGGGCAACGCCGTGTTCCCGGTGAGCGGCGTGCTGAACGCCGACCGGATCGCCGAGCGGCTGCACGATCGACTGGCCGGCCGCCTCGGGACCGACCGCCTGCGCGCCCCGCGCCCGCCGCGCCAGCTGATCCCGCTCGGCGTGCAACGCACGCCCTACTTCTGCAGCGGATGCCCGCACAACACCTCGACCCAGGCACCCCCCGGCAGCCTCGTCGGCGCCGGCATCGGCTGCCACACCATGGCGATGTTCCTCGATCCCGAGCGCGTCGGCTCGATCGTCGGCGTCGGGGCGATGGGCGGCGAAGGCGCGCCGTGGATCGGGATGGCCCCGTTCGTGTCCACCGATCACCTGATCCAGAACCTCGGCGACGGGACCATGTTCCACAGCGGCTGGCTGGCGATCCGCGCCGCGGTTGCCGCTGGCGTGAACATCACCTACAAGATCCTGCTGAACGGGGCGGTGGCCATGACCGGGGGGCAGGACGCCGTTGGGCGGATGGAGCTCGCCCCGCTCGTCGCCGGGCTGCGCGCCGAGGGGGTGACCCGGGTGATGGTGACCACCGACGACCGGGCGCGCACGATGGCGACCGGGCTGCCCGGCGACGTCGAGGTGTGGGACCGCAGCCGGGTGGTCGAGGCCCAGCAGGTGTTGGCGGCGGTGCCCGGGTGCACGGTGCTGATCCACGACCAGCAGTGCGCTGCCGAGAAGCGGCGGGACCGCAAGCGCGGTCTGCTCACGACACCGGCGACGCGGGTGATCATCAACGAGCGGGTCTGCGAAGGGTGCGGCGACTGCGCGGCGCGCAGCAACTGCCTGTCGCTGCAACCGGTGGACACGCCCGGCGGCCGGGCGACACGCATCGATCAGCACTCGTGCAACCTCGACCTGAGCTGCCTGGTGGGCGATTGCCCGGCCTTCGCCACAGTCACCGTCACCGGCGCGGCCCGCGATGGGCGTTCACCATCGGCGGCTGGCGCGCCGGCCACCGTGGCGATCCCCGATCCGCCGATCGCCACCGCCCCGCGGACCACCATCCGGCTCAGCGGCATCGGCGGAACCGGGGTGGTGACCGTCAGCCAGGTGCTGGGCACTGCGGCCATGCTCGACGGGCTGTCGGTCCGCGGCCTGGACCAGACCGGGCTGTCGCAGAAGGGCGGTCCGGTGGTCAGCGACCTGGTCATCAGCCAGACCACCCCGGCGGGCGGCGGTCGGGCCCGCGCCGGTTCGGTCGACGTGCTCCTGGCCTTCGATCAGCTCGTCGCCGGCGGCGACGCCCAGCTCGCCGCGGCCAGCGCCGAGCACACCGTGGCGGTGATCAACCAGGCGGTCACCCCGACGGGGGCGATGGTCGCCCGCCCCGCCCTGGGCTTCCCGCACGACGCCCTCGCCGACCGGATCGCCGAGGCGACCAACCGGCAGATCCGGGTGGACGCCGGCCCGCTGGTGCGCGCCCTGCTGGGCGACGACAGCACCGTCAACGTCTTCCTGACCGGAGTCGCCGCCCAGCACGGCCTGCTCCCGGTCCGGGCGGCAGCGATCGAGCGGGCCATCGAGCTGAACGGCGTCGCCGTCGAGCGCAACCTCGACGCCTTCCGCTGGGGGCGGGCCTGGGTCGCCGACCCGTCCGACGTTGCCCGCCGAGCCGGGCTGGCCACCCACGGGCCACGCTCGTGCGAGACCCTCGACCAGCTCATCGACCGACTGGCCGCCGACCTGACCGCCTACCACTCGCCCGCCACGGCCGCCGAGTACCGCGCTGCGCTCGCCCCCGTCCAGGCGCTGGGCCACGATCCGCTCACCGAGACGGTGGCCCGCAACCTGCACCGCCTCACGGCCTACAAGGACGAGTACGAGGTGGCCCGGCTGCTCCTGGCACCCGAGGCTCGTGCCGCCGCCGAGGCCGTCGGCGGCCGGGGCACCACCGTCACCTGGCATCTGCACCCGCCGATGCTCCGGGCGCTCGGCCTGCACCGCAAGCTGCGCCTCGGCCGCAGCGCCCGCCCGGCGCTGCTGGCACTGCGCACCGCCCGCCGGCTGCGCGGCACCCCGGCCGACCCGTTCGCCCGCAACGCCGTCCGCCGGGTGGAGCGGGCGATGATCCCCGAGTACCGGGCGGCGATCAGCACCCTGCTGGCCGGGCTCGGCAGCGCGCCGAGCGCCGAGCGCCTCGCCGCCGCGGTGGCCATCGCCGGCCTGCCCGACCAGGTCCGTGGCTACGAGCAGCTCAAGCTGACCCGAGCGGCGACGTACCGCGCCGAGCTGGCCCGCCGGCTCGCCGGGTTCGGCGGTCCGTGACGCCGGTACTACGACCATCGGACCGTTGCCGGCCCCCGTCGAGCCCGTCAAGATGTCGTGGTGCGGCTTCGGCGTGCCTCGACCAGCGGAGGTGACGACCCGCCGACCCGCCGCCGGAAGCCGGCGTCGGAGATCGGCGGACCGCCAGAGGTTGGCGGGCGGGGCTTCCCGGACTCCGGTGAGCTCGACCGGCGGCTCGGGCGGACACCGGTCGACGTCCGCCGTCTGGTCACCCGCTTCGCCTTGGCTGGGGTGATCGCCGTCGCCGCCGTGGGGATCATCACCGCCTGGGCCAGCCAGCGCGAGGCCAACGATCAGGCGATCAGCGACGCTCGGCGGGTGACCCTCGTGGCCGCCGCCGGGATCGTCCAGCCGCTGCTGGTCGACTCGCTGGTGCCGCCGCGTTCGGACGCCGCGGCGCTGGCTCGGCTGGACTCGGCGGTCCGGCGCAACGTGCTCGATGGCTCCCTCGTGCGCGTCAAGGTGTGGGCGGCCGACGGGACGATCGTGTACTCCGACGAGGCTCGCCTGATCGGCCGGCGCTTCGCGCTGGAAGACGACAAGCGCGAGGTCTTCGCCACCGGGTCGGCGCGCGCCGACGTCAGCAACCTCGATCTCCCGGAGAACGCCTTCGAGTCCGAGTCGAAGTTGCTGGAGGTCTACACCAGGGTTCACTCCCCCGCCGGCGTTCCGTTGCTGGTCGAGGCCTACTTCCGCTACAGCGGGGTGACGGCCGTGGGACGCAGCATCTGGGCCCGCTTCGCACCCATCGCCCTCGGCTCCTTGATCGCCCTCGAACTGATCCAGATCCCCGTGGCCTGGTCGCTGGCCCGGAGGCTGCGTGCCGAACAGGCCGAGCGCGAGCGGCTCCTGCGCCGGGCCATCGACGCCTCGGAGATCGAGCGTCGACGGATCGCCAGTGATCTGCACGACGGCGTCGTCCAAGAGCTCACCGGCGTGTCGCTCTCCCTGGCTGCCGCCCACCGCCAGCGTGGCGACATCCCGGTGCTCGACGACAGCGCCCGGCGGATCCGCGACACCGTCAAGGCCCTGCGCTCGTTGCTCGTCGAGATCTACCCGCCCAACCTGCACGACGAGGGCCTGGACGCCGCGCTCGGTGACCTGCTCGGCACCCTGGCCACGCGCGGCGTGGCCGTCGACGTCCGCGTCGATCCCTCCGTCCACGGCGTCGCCCCGCACGTCGCCAACGTGGTCTACCGGGTCGCCCAGGAAGCGCTGCGCAACGTCGGCAGCCACTCGCGAGCCACGACGGCCTCGATCGACGCTCGGGTGACGGACGGCCTGCTGCGGATGGAGGTCGCCGACGACGGTGTCGGCTTCGATGCCGACACGCTGGAGGCTCGCCACCGGGCCGGCCATCTCGGTCTGCGCGCCCTGGCCGGCACGGTACGTGACGCCGGTGGCGGGTTGACCGTGCAGTCGTCGCCCGGGCGCGGCACGCGTGTGCGCGTCGAGCTGCCTGCCGGTGCCGGGGACCGGGGCGGAGGGCGGTCGTGATCCGGGTCGTGGTCGTCGACGACCACGTCATCGTCCGCGCCGGGTTGGAACAACTGCTGGGCACGGAGGGCGACGTGTGCCTGGTCGGCGCCGCAGCGAACGGGCAGGACGCGCTCGACCTGCTCGATCACACCGCCGCCGATGTGGTGCTGATGGATCTGTCGATGCCCGTGATGGACGGTGTGACGGCCACGCGGGCGATCGCCGAGCGACACCCCGACGCGCGCGTGCTGGTGCTCACCTCGCACGGCGATCACCAGCGGATCCTCGACGCCATCGATGCCGGCGCGGTCGGGTACCTGCTGAAGCACGCCGATCCGGACCAGATCGTGGCGGCGATCCGCACGGTGCACGCCGGTGGCTCACCGCTCGACCCGCAGGCCGCTCGCGTCGTCCTCGAACAGCGTCGCGGCCCGGGCCGCGGCGGGGCGGCGGCCGCCGCCGACCTCACCGATCGGGAGACCGAGGTCCTCCACCTCGTCCGTGACGGTCTGGCCAACAAGCAGATCGGACGCCGGCTGGGCATCACCGAGCGAACGGTCAAGGCCCACCTGACCAACATCTTCCAGCGCCTGGCGGTGACCGATCGAACCCAGGCTGCGCTGTGGGCCGAACGTCATCTGCCCGCTCGCTGAGCCGCCCTGCCCGATCACCCTCCCGAGCGGTGGCGACCGGACGATCCAGAACCGTCGTCACCGGAGCGATGGCGGCCGCCGTGATCGTCGGTCTGCTCCGAGTGTCCCGACGACGTCGACGTGGTCCGGCGCCGGTCGATCGTGGCCGGTGACGGAGCCGGCGCCGTGCTCGGCATCGTCGTCGCCGTGGTCGGCATCGTGGTCGTCGTGCTCGTCGTGGTCGACGTGCTCGTCGTGCTCGTCGTGCTCGTCGTTGTCGACGTGGTCGACGTCGTGGTCGACGTCGTGGTCGGGGCGCTGGCGGCGGGCGACGGCGGGAGCCAGATCGAATCGGCCCGCCGGCCGAGGCCGGGGACCAGCATCGTGCGCGCCGACCACAGCGGGACGGCCAGCGCGAGCACCGTCAGGAAGACGCCGAGCACCCACGCGGCCCGGCGGGCCACCGCCCGGTGGCCCGCCGCCGGTGGCGCTCCGGCATGGAGCACCACCGGCACCTCGTCCCAATCAGAAGTCCAGCGAGCCACGACACGTCGCGCCCGTGGCCAGCCGCACGGCGCGAGCCGTGAGGTGGTCGACTCCGGGGCGATCGACGATCCGCCGCTCGACGGAGAAGGATCCACTCGGCGCCAGCGTGGTGCGAACCCCGCTGAACACGACGGCGCCGTTGTCGGTCAGCACGACCGACCAACGCTGGCCGTTGCGGTTGGCGTCGACCTCGAACTCGACGCCGATCCGGCCGCCGTCCTCCGTGTTGGCCTTCAGCTTCCAGGTCGCCCCGTTGCTGCAGCGCCCGATGCGGGTCACCGTTCGGCCCTTGGCCGCTGCGTCGGCGGCGCCCAGCAGCGCAGATGCCGGCGCGAGGGTGGTCGCCAGCAGCACGGCTGCCAGGCGGGCAGTCCGGCGGCGCGGCCAGTTGACGTTGGTGGTGCGGGGTGTGGTGATCGGTGTGGTGGTCATGGCCGTCATCGTGACGGTCGCCGGGCGCGATCGACCAGTGGTCGATGGTCGTAGCACGTCCGGGTCGGTGCACCGGCCCAGTTCCTGGTGCTCAGTCCAGCCCGACGGCCTCCGCGGAGGAGTCCCACAGGGCGTCGGCGCGCGACGGGTCGATGGCGTAGCTCAGCACGCCGTGGTCGTCGGCGGGGCCGGTGACCGGGGCGACGTGGCAGTCCTCCAGGTAGGCCCCGCCGTGGTCGGCCAGCTCGGGGGCGGTGGCCGCCCACACCGAGGTGGCCGCCCCTTGCGGCACGGTCTTCCAGCGGAACACCCGCCCGCCCTGGCGCAGGCGCTCGGACAGGCTGGCCACGGTGTCGGCGGTCATGTGCCGGCCGAGTTCGGTGTGGATCCCGCCGGGGTGAACGGCGTAGGCGTGGCTGCCCGACGCCCCGTAGCGGCGGTCCCAGCCCACGGCGAACAGGGCGTTGGCCGTCTTGGCCCGCCCGTAGCCGATGAACGGGGTGTACTCGGTTCGGTCGAACCCGGGGTCGGTCAGGTCGATGTCGGCGAAGGCGTGGCCGCGCGAGCTCAGTGACACCACCCGCGACGACGAGCCGCCGAGCAGTGCCGGACGCAGCAGGTTGGCCAGCAGGAAGTGGCCGAGATGGTTCGTGCCCCACTGCAGCTCGTGGCCGTCGACGGTGCGCCCGAACGGGCAGGCCATCAGCCCGGCGTTGTTGATCAGCACGTCGAGACGGTCGTGACGACCGAGCACCTCGTCGGCGAAGGCGCGCACGCTGGCCAGCGACGCCAGATCGACCTGCCCCAGCTCCAGCTCGACCGCGCCCGACGCGCCGGCGCGGATCCGCTCGGCGGCCGCCCGGCCGCGGTCGAGGTCGCGCACCGCCATGATCACCCGGGCACCGTGGGTGGCCAGCGCCCGGGTGGTCTCCTCCCCCAACCCTGCCGACGCCCCGGTGACCAGCACGGTGCGACCGGCGAGGTCGACCCCGTCGAGCACCTCGTCGGTGGTCGACTCGAACCCGAGGCTCACGCCCCACCGCCGAGTGGCCGGGTGTCGAGCTGCAGGACGCGCCGGGCGTTGTCGCGCAGGAACTTCGGCCACACGTCGTCGTGGAACAGGACGTTCGGCATGTCGGTCATGATCCGCGTCAGGGTCAGGCCCATCGGGAAGTAGCCGGCGTAGATCACCCGGTCGGCGCCGCGGGTGTTGGCGTAGTCGATGATCCGCGGGTCGTAGTGCTTGGGGGCGAAGGCGCTGGTCGAGTAGTGCAGGTTGGGCCACTTCAGCATCAGCTTGACCATCAGCTCGGTCCACGGCTGGCAGCCGTGGCGGGTGACGAAGACGAGCTCGGGGAAGTCGTAGCAGACGATGTCGATCATCTCGACGTGCTGGCACATGCTGGGCAGCCGCGGTCCGGGAATGCCGGCGCACATGAAGATCGGCAGGCCGAGCTCGACGCAGGTGGCGTACACCGGGTACCACTTGGCGTCGGCGATCGGCACCTGGGGGGTGCAACCGGCCGGGAATGCACCCACGGCGCGCACGTCGTAGCGTGCCGCGGCCTCACGGATCGAGCGCACCGCGCCGACCACGTCGTTGGGGTCGACGTGCACCGAGGCCGCGAAACGCGTCGGGTGCTCGGCCAGGGCCTGCTGGCCGACCGGGTCCTGGCAGCCGATCAGGCCGACCTCGATGCCGTACTGGTCCATCTGTCCGAGGGTGGTGGCGATCGGGTCGACCTCGGCCTCGATCGCTCCGGGGACGTTGTGCTTGAACAGGTACTCGACCGGGAAGGTCGTCGCCTTGCTCGCCGGATCCTTGATGTTGTCGCGGAAGAAGGCGTAGTTCTCGTACGGGTTGGTGCTCGGGAAGCCGATCATGCAATCGACGATCCCGACATCGGTGGGCATGCTCATCGCCGGCCACCGTACCCAGGCGGTCGCCGGGCGATCCGATCCGAGGTCGGCCGGCGCCCGCACCGAGCACCGGCGGCTCACCAGGAGCCGGAACCGCCGCCCCCGCCGCCCCCGCCGACGCTGCCGCCGGAGAACCCGCCGAAGCCGCCTCCGCCTCCGCCACCGCCGCTGGGTGCCGGGCGCACGGTGGTGCTGTGGATCTGCGGTCCGGCGTACCACACCACCATCGGGCCGCGGTGGTACTCGGCCTCGGGGACGATGCCGGAGGCCTGCATGGCGTGCTGCCAGGCGCGTGCTTCGCCCAGGGCCACGGCCCATGCCGAGTACTCGCGGAACAGGCCGTGCTGCCAGGCCCACTCGACGTGCTTGCCCTCGCTGGCGGCCAGGAAGCGGCGGAAGGACTCGGTGCGCAGGGCCACCGCCGAGCCGCGGGCCGTGCGCGACGGCAGCAGCGAGCGGTACATGACGAAGGCAGCGACCGCTGGCAGGATCGAGGCGAAGGCCAGGGCCGGCAACCACCCGCCGACCCGGCCGAGCGCGGCCGCGGCGCCGGACCCCACGGTGAACAGCAACCACACCCCGACGACGACGAAGCCGATCATCCCGCTGCCCACCCCCGCCGGGCGCGGCGAGAAGCGCTGCCAGAACCCGCCGCCGGCCACCTCCTGGCGCTGGAAGGAGCGCACCGCACCCCAAGCCTGGGCGAAGGCGGGATCGTAGGAACCGAGGACGACCTCGTCACGGTCGCCGAATGCGGTCCGGAGGATCTCGGCCTCCTGGGCGCTGACTGCGTCGATGTGCCGGCCTCGTCTCATGGTGGTCACCCGGTCGGCGTTCTCCAGCGTGATCACCTCGCGCGCCGCCAGCCCGCTGAACCACGCACCCACCGTCCCCTGGTCGACCTTCTCCCCCAGCACCACGGCCCCCTGCCACGGCTGGACGCCCGTCGGCGGGACGAACTCGACGGTGGCCATGCGAGCCAGCTCGTCGTCGGTTACCAGCCGGGTGGGGGCCTCGTCGATGGGCGTCGAGGTGGGCGGCGGGAGCGGCGATCCGGGAGGTGGTGGGACGACCTCGGACCGGGGCGGGCCGCCGCCATAGGCCGCGTCGGCGGCACCGGAACCGGCGACCACGTTGCGTCCGACGCGGCGGGCACCGACGAACACGGCGCCACCCACCAGTGCCCCGAGGCCCAGCATGGTGGCGCCCATCGGCGTGTTGTTTGACGAGCGGCGGGGGGCGAGGGCCGGTGCATCGAGCGCCGCCGGTGCCGGGCGCCCGGAGACGGTGCCACCGATGGTGATGCCCTGGCCGGGCTGCAGGGGCTGGAAGCTGGCCCGGTACACCCGCCGGCCGCCCACCTCGCCGGCCGCCAGCGTGCAGCCGCCGATGGCCCCGGTCTCGCCGACGTTGCACAGCGGGTCCTGCAACTCGAACCCGGTGACGATCAGGTCGAAGCGGGTCGTCCGCAATCGTTCGTGGGTGCCGATGACGTCGAGGGCCAGCTGGTTGGCGTCGAGGTGGGCGGCGGGGAGGGTGTAGGCCAGCTCGTAGCGGTGCTGGCCGGAGACGGTCTGGGACGGGTCCCCGATGCGGATGATCGTGCACTCGCTGGCGTCGGCGACCTCGCACTCGCTGCCGAACCCCTGGCGGACCGCCACCTGATCGGGCGCGTCCGGCGAGGTGGCGACCACGTCCTGGGGCACGCCGAAGTCGTTGGGGACGATCCGCTCGTAGCCGTGGCGCGACGACCGACCGAAGTCCTCGTCGACGTACTCGGTGATCCGCAGGCCGGTGGCGCCGTCGGGCTGGACGACGACGGTCTTGGCGTCGAACTGCTCCGGCCGGGGTTCGAACAGCCCGGCGAAGCCGGCCACGCTGCTGCCGGCGACGGTCAGCCCGACCAGGGCGTGCTGCCAGGGCTTGGTCGTCGTCAGCTTGGCCACGGCTCAGATTGTGGCAGGGAATGGGCGGTCAGCGGCGCCCACGGCCGGCCAGCACGGCGGCGGCCACCTGGTGGCCGTGGACCGTGGCCTCGACCGGGCCGGCCCCGTCGAGCAGCGCGCCCAGCAGTCCGGCGGCGAAGGAGTCACCGGCCGCGGTGCTGTCGATCACCGGCCCGAGATCGACGGCGGGCACCTCGACGCGCCGCCGACCGTCGAGCACGGTGGCCGGCGCGGCACCGCGCTTGATCACCGTCAACGCCGCGCCGATCGCCGCCAGCCCGCCGGCGCCCAGGACCTCGGCCTCCAGCTCGTTGGCCAGCAGCACGGCCGGGCGCAGGGCACCGACCATGGCCACGAACCGGGCGGTGCCGAAGGCCTCGATCAGCCCGGCCGACGATGCGTCGACGCTGATCCGTGCCCCGCCGCCCGCTGCCCAGCCGGCCAGCCGGCCGACCGCCGCCGACATCGGGTCGCGCAGCAGCGAGTACGCCGGGACGTGCAGCATCGTCACCCCGTCGACCCAGGTGCGATCCGGGTCGGACAGCTCGGCCGACGCCGCTGGGTCGGGGAACATCGTCCGCTCGCCGGAGGGATCGACCAGCACGACGATGGTGCCGGTCCGACCCCGGCGCCGCACGGCGACGTCGACGCCCATCGCGGCGAGCGACTCCGTCAGCGCTTCGCCCA
The DNA here is from genome assembly GCA_029782355.1 of Actinomycetes bacterium. GTDB lineage: Bacteria > Actinomycetota > Acidimicrobiia > Acidimicrobiales > Ilumatobacteraceae > JAKOUY01. The sequence goes on along the minus strand of JAKOUY010000016.1, from coordinate 608,090 downwards.
CCGGGTCGTCGCCGATCTGACCGATGAACCGCACCGGGCGCCCGTCGACGGAGGCCGCCGCGGCGCAGACGTTGGCCGCGCTACCGCCCCGGCGGCGGACCACGGTGGACGGAGTGTCGGATCCGGGGTTGACCGCGGTGTGCTGATGGACGACGACGTCCTCGACCAGGTCCCCGACGGCGGCCAGCACGGCGAGCGACGCTACCCGCCCACCGCTGGCCGCCCGTCAGTGCAGGTTGATGACGGTGCCGAGCTGCGGCATGCGATACAGCCGCGGGTCGTACACGACCCGGTCGGCAGCGTCCTGCGGGCTCGACCCGTACAGGGAGCACTCCCGGGCGATGGCCGCGGCCACGATCGGCGCGGCGAAGGAGGTTCCGCACCAGCTGGCGAAGCCGCGGAAGTCGGCCGTGGCCGGGTTGCGGTCGTTGCGCTCGTCGACGCCGTCGAAGAAGTTGGCGATCACGTCGACACCGGGCGCACACGCCGCGACCCAGGATCCGTAGTTCGTGAACGGGGCCGGACCGTCGGGGCCCAGCGCCGCCACCGAGACCACCCCGGCCAGCGCAGCCGGGTAGGCCGGGCGGCAGGTGCTGTCGTTGCCGGCCGAGGCCACCACCACCCAACCCTTGGCCTGCAGCGCGGCCACGGCGGCACCGAGCGCCAGCGGTGGCTTGTCGTCGTCGGTGTAGCACGAGCAGCTGAACACGACGATGCCGGGCTTCTCGTCGAGCAGCAGCGTCGCCCGATAGGCGATGCTGGCGTCGTCGCCTTCGCCGGTGTTCTCCAGCACCTTGCCGAGCCGGACCCGGGCGTGCGGCGCCAGGCGAGCGATCAGCCCGGCGATGAACGTGCCGTGCCCGGCGGCCGGATCCAGCAGGGTGTCGTCGTTCTCGTCGGGGTGGTCCCTGTTGTCGGTCAGGGCGAACGGCGGGGTGCTCGACGGGTCGCGGCGGGCCGGGCCGAAGGGCTCGGACGGCCGGGCTTCGACCCGGGCGCACATCCCTCCCCCGACCGCCGGCTCGGCGAGCCCGGTGTCGAGCACGACGACGTCGCAATCGCTCTCACCGAAGGCCTGCGACCCCCGCCACAGCTCCCAGTGGCGCAAGGCCGGAAGGACGGTGCTGCGCAGCGGTGGAGTCGCCTTGCGGCCCGTGTTCGGAGCCGGCGGGCAGGGCGGAGCGCAGCTCAGCGTGACCGTTCCGCCACAGCACCGGCAGCCCGGCTCACCGTCCGCCGCCGGGTTGACGTGGATGGCCGGGTTGACGTGGATGGCCGGGTTGACGTGGATCGCCGGGTTGACGTGGATCGCCGGGTTGACGTGGATGGCCGGGTTGGCGCGGATTCCGCTGTCGGCGAACAGCACGTAGTTCGGCGCGGCACGCACCCCGGCGGCGCGCAACGTCTCGGCGGCCACGTGGGGGTCACCGACACCAGCCACCCAGCTGATCCCCGGCGCCACCGACTCGATCTGCACCACCTGGAACCGCTCGCGCACCATGGCCGCAGCAGCACTGTCCACCAGCAGTTCGTCGGGCCGGTAGGCGAAGCCACCGCCCATGCCGCTGAGTGCCACCGTGCGGTGCCACCTGGCGGCATCCGACTCCGCGATCGGGGCGGAACGCCCGTCCTGGTTCTCGATCATCTCGGACCTCCTGTCGTGTCGGCGGATGCGTTGCGCGGGGCGGCCGATTGCCTACGTTGGGGCGATCGGTGTCGTCGGGGATGAAGCATGACAGACCACGCCAACCCCGCGGCGCGGCTGGGCTTCGATCTCGTCCAACGTGATCCGCCCGCCGCCCACCGACTGCTCGGAGCCGTGCTCGACGACCCGCAGGCCGAAGCCGTGGAACGCGCCACGGCACTGTGGGGTCTCGGCCGCCTGGCCACCGATGCCAACGACATCTCCACCGCGCTCATCCGCTTCCCAGAGGCGGTGCGGACCGCGTCTGATACACCGGACGACCAGCGCCCGACCTTAATCGCCGGCATCCGGGTGTCCTGGTCCGTGGCCCTGAACATGGCCGGGCAGACGGACGCGGCGATGGACCAGCTGGCGCTGGCCGAGCCCGACCTGGATGGCGCGGCGCTCGGCCGGCTGCGGATGCAGCGGGCCGTCCTGCTGGCCGCCGGCGGCCAGCGCGCCGCCGCTGTCGCCGAGTACGACGAGGGCCTCCCCCTGCTGCTCGCCGGGGGCGACGAGCTGGCCGCCGCCCGGTTGCTGTCCAATCGCGGCGTGGCCCACCTGCAACTCGGCCAGCTGCGCCTCGCCGAGCGCGACTTCCGGGCCGCCGAGGAGCTGGCGGTGCGCCTCGAGCAGCACCTGCTGGCCGCCGGGGCGACGCACAACGCCGCCTACCTCGATGGTCGCCTCGGTCGGGTGCCCGAGGCACTGCACGGCTTCGCCGTGGCCCGCCAGCGCTACGCGGCGATCGGCTCGCCGGGCCGGTACCTCTCCGACCTGGACATCGACGAGGCCGGGGTGCTGCTCGAGGCTGGGCTGGGCGAGGAGGCAACGGAGGTCGCCGGCCGGGTGGTCGCCGCCTGCCGGCGAGATGGCAACCGCTCGCAGTTGGCCGAGGCGCTGGTGACCATGGCCCGTGCCCAGCTCCTGGCCGGGCAGTGGGCCGGGGCTCGGGAGTCGGCGCAGGAGGCCGAGGGGCTGTGCGACGACGACGGACGGGACGCCTGGTCGGCGATCAGCCACTACCTGGTGTTGAGCGCCGAACGGGGTGGCGCGCCGAGCGGTGAGGGGTTGCGCGACGTCGTCCGCCTGCGCCGGCTGGTGACCCGGCTCGACCGGCACGGATGGGCCGTCGAGGCCATCGAGCTGCGCGCCCTGATGGCCCGCGGCGCGCTGCACGCCGGGCGTCCGCAGCTGGCGGCCGGACTCCTCCGGGACGCCGCTCGGGCGCGCCGCTCGGCCAACGCCCGGGTGCGTGCCGAGGCCTGGTTGACGATCGCCCTCGGACACCTCGCCGCCGGCCGACCGACCGCGGCGCGGCGGGCCCTGGCCGACGGCCTGCGCACCGTCGAGCGCTATCGGTCCACGCTCGGGACCGGAGAGCTGCGCAGTGCCGCCGGCCGCCTCGGCGCTGGCCTGGCCGAGTTGGGCGTCGAGCTGGCCGTCGACGACCACGACGGCCGCCGGGTGTTGGCCTGGGCGGAACGGTGGCGGGCCGGGGCGCTGGGGTTGCCGCCGGCCGAACCGATCGACGTCCCGGCGGACCTGCTCGACCGGCTGCGCCAGGCTCGCCTGACGGTGGCCGAGCACCCTGCGGGCGCAGCTGCCACCGACGAGCTGGCCCGCCTGGAGCTGGCCGTCGGGCGGGCGATGCGCGCCCGGCGCGGCGCTGCCACCGGCCCGCCCAGCCCGCCCGACCGGCGCCTGGCTGGCCAACTCGATCAGCTCGGCAGGCGGGTCCTCGTCGAGTTCCTCCACTCCCGTGGTCGGCTGCACGCGGTGGTGTGCCGCGACGGTCGGGTCGCCTTGCACGACCTCGGCGGTCTCGACGCCGCCCGGCTGCACGCCGACCATCTCCGGTTCGCCGTTCGCCGCCTGGCGAGCGGGCGGGAGCACACCGGGCAGCGGCGCGCCCGGGCGGCGTTCGAGCTCGCTGCCGGGGAACTCGATGGTCTGCTGTTCGGCCCGCTGCGCGCCGCGATCGACGGCCGCCCGCTGCTGGTCGTCCCCTCCGCCGACCTGCACCAGGTGATGTGGAGTGCGTTGCCGACCGCTGACCGACCGGGTGGGCTCGTGACCGCACCGAGCCTGGCGTGGTGGTCGGCCGACCGGCCCCCGACCGGCGGTGGCGGATCGGTGCTGGTGGCCGGCCCGGACCTGGCCCACGCCGAGGGGGAGGTGGGCGCGCTGGCGACGCTGCTGCCCGGCGCCCGGCAGCTCACCGGACCGGACGCCACGGTCGACGCCGTCCTGGCCGCCATGTCCGGCGCCGATGTCGTCCACCTGGCGGTGCACGGTACGTTCCGGGCCGACAACCCGTGGTTCTCGACGCTGCAGCTGGCCGACGGCCACGTCCACCTCCACGAACTGGACCGGGTCCGGGCCGCACCCGACACCGTGGTCATCGCCGCGTGCAGCAGCGGGCGCAGCCGGGTCCTCGCCGGCGACGAGCTCCTCGGCACCGCCGCAGCGTTCGCCGGCCTCGGGGTGCGCACGATCATCGCCCCGCAGGCACCCATCGCCGACCAGGCGTCCACGGCCGTGGCCTTGGCCGTGCACCGCGCCCGGCTGGACGGCACCAGCCCGGCCGAAGCGGTTGCCGCGACGATGCGCGCCGCGCTGAACGCCGGGGACGGGCCGACCGCGGCAGCGGCGGCCTCGTTCGTCTGCATGACCTCCCGGCGAGGCTGAGCACGCCCGGTGTATCACCGGGCACCCGTCACGACTCTGGGAGACGTGCCTAGTCTTGCCAGCGTGGACGATGCCACCTCGACCGACTACTCCGGGCTCCGGGATCGGGCGATGGCCGGCGACCAGCAGGCCTGGCGGGCCCTGGTCGACGCTCTGAAGGGGGTGGCGTGGAAGGTCCTGAACAGCTACGACATCGGCGCCGAGGACCGCAACGACGCCTTCGCCAGCACGTTCTTCCGCCTGTTCGAGCGCCTCGACTCGATCCGCGAGCCGGCCAAGCTCCCTGGCTGGGTGGCCACCACGGCGCGCAACGAGGCCAATGCCGCCTACCGCCGAAAGTCCCGTGTGTCGGTCATGGCCGAGGTTCCGCTGCGGGCGATCGACCATGCCGAACCCACCGAGGCGATGGAGGACGACGAATTGCGCCGGGCGATGCGCGCCGCGCTGGCGCGGCTCAGCCCTGCCCAGCAAGCGCTGATGCGCCTGCTCAGCGCCGACCCGCCGCTGGCCTACGAGGACATCTCCCGCTTGCTCGACATCCCCATCGGATCGATCGGCCCAACCCGCCAGCGTTGCCTGCAACGGCTGCGGACCAGCCCGGAACTGTTGCCCTTCATGCCTGGCGGAACGGAGTGAACGTGCCCGACGATCTGGATCCACGTGACCGCGAGGTGCTCGCCGCCGCCGCCGATTGGTTCGACCACGCCGAACCCATCCCGCCCGGGGTGCTCGACGCGGCCTACGCCGCCGGCGGGATGGCTCGCCTCGACGAGGAGCTGGCCGCCCTGGCCTTCGACTCGCTCGTCGCCGGCGTGGCGATGCGTGCCGCCGGGAGCGAGCGCCAGGCCCGGCTGATCAGCTTCGTCGCCGACCAGGTGACCATCGACATCGAGGTGTCCGAGGACGGCACCTCGATCCTCGGGCAGATCGACCCGGTCCCGACCGGCGAGGTGCTGCTGGAGAGCGACGGCGGCGACGTCGAGGTGGCCGTGGACGAGTTCGGCCGCTTCCGTGTCGGCGTGCCGGCCTGGCCGGCGCGCCTGCGGGTGGTCGGCGCGACCGTGACCCCGTGGGTCAGCGGCTGACCGGTCAGCACACCGCCTTCATCATCGAGTACGGGTTGGCCGCATCGCCCCCACCCGGGTGGTATTCGAAGTGCAGGTGCGGGATCGGGGCGTTGCCCGTCATCCCGACGTAGCCGATCACCTCGCCCTGGCGGACGTGGCGCGGCCCGCCGGCCCACGCCGACAGGTGCCCGTAGAAGTACCGGTTGCCGTCGTCGCCCACCAGCGAGGCGGTCAAGCCACCGAGGGCCATCGTCTTCATCGTCACCCGCCCGGACACCACCGCCACCACCGGCGTCCCGGTCTTGGCGATCATGTCCAGGCCGAGATGGACCCGCCCGCCCGATCGCGGTGCATGCCACCAGTCGGAGAACGAGTTCGGACCGTCCACCGCACAGACCACCCCGGGCCGTGGTCGAGGTGGCGGGGTCGGCGGCGGGGGCGGGGGCGGCGGGGGCACGGTCGGCTTCGGCACGGTCGGCTTCGGCACGCTCGGCTTCGGCACGCTCGTGGGCTCGGTGGTGGTTCGGCGCGGCGTGGTGGTGGGCGGGCTGGTCGGCGGCACGGTGCTCGGTCGCGGCCGGGGTCCCGGCGGGTCGGCAACCGTGGTCGTCGTGGCCGACGGCCGGGCCCGGGTGGTCGGCGTCGGGTTCGGGGTCGGCGGGTCGGGGGCGACGGTGGTCCGCGGTGGCCGCGACACCGGGGCGGGCGCGGCGGGCTCGCCGCGGCGAACCGGCACGGTGGCCGGCCCGGGGGTGGCCGGCTCGGGGGTGGCCGGCGCGGCCTGGGCCGCATCGGCCTGGCGCTGGACGGCCAGCTTGGCCTCGTAGGCCCGGCGGATCTCGGCATCGCTCAGCCGGTCGTGGAGGGCGGCGAGTTGGTCGAGTTGGCGCTCGACCGCTTGGGAGGCGCCGGCCAGCCGGCGGGTCTCGGCAGCCGCCCGGCGAGCCACGGAGTCGAGCCGCGATCGCGTGGCGAGCAGGTCGGTGCGCAGCGCGTCGATGGCGTCCAGATCGGTCGCCGTGCCCTCGATGACCACCTGGCTCAGGGCAGCCTTCTGCAGGTCGTGCTCCGGATCGGCGGAGAACATCGCGACGGGCGTGGACACCGTGCCGGTCAGCCGGTCGATGGCCAGCTTGATCCGCGCCGCATCGAGGGCGTGATAGCGGGCATCGGCCGCGGCGGCGTCGCGGCGGGCGGCGTCGAGCTGCTCGCCGAGGGCCTCGGCGCGGTCCCGTGCGGCCGACCAGGCGGCGGCCAGCTGATCGGCATGGCGCTGGGCGGCGAGGATCTGGTCGGCGACATCCGCTGCGGTCTGGGCGCGCACCGCGCCGACAGACCCGCTCACCGTGGCCACGGCGAGCACCATGGCCGCCCCGAGGGCCCGGGTGAGCCGCCACCCGGCCGCCCGGGGGGTGCGGCCAGATGACGAACTCATGACGGTGATCGTAGCGGAACCGTCATGTTCGGGTGGACCGCTGCACATGCCCGGGAGAGGACCGCCACGCCCGGCGACTGGCAGCCGGCGAGCGGGGCCCGTCCGCGCCGGCGCCGGGTCAGCCGCCGGCGGCCGCGGTCCGCAGGGCGGCGATGGCCGCGGCCCGATCGGGGGTGCCGAAGATCGCCGATCCGGCAACCAGGGTGTCGGCGCCCGCCCGAACGGCAGCGCCGGCCGTGGCCGGGCTGATCCCCCCGTCGATCTCCAGGCGGATCGGCCGGTCCCCGATCATCCGGCGCAGCTCGACCAGCTTGGGCTCCACGGCCGGGATGTACGACTGTCCACCGAAGCCCGGGTTGACGCTCATGACCAGCACCAGATCGACCCGGTGGAGCACGTACTCCACGGCACTGGGCGGGGTGGCCGGGTTGAGCACCACGCCGGGACGGACCCCGAGATCGGCGATCGCCGACAGGGTCCGGTCGAGGTGCGGGCAGGCCTCGACGTGCACGCTCAGACGGTCGGCGCCGGCCGCAGCGAAGGCTTCGAGGTACGGGTCGACCGGCTCGATCATCAGGTGGACGTCGACCACGGCTCGGGTGTTGCGCCGCACGGCCTCGACGATCATCGGACCGATGGTCAGGTTGGGGACGAAGTGCCCGTCCATCACGTCGACGTGGATCCACTCGGCGGTGGCCACGCTGTCCAGTTCCTCGGCCAGGCGGCCGAAATCGGCGGAGAGGATCGACGGGGCGATGACCAGGTCAGCCATGACTGCCCGACCGCCGACCCATCGGCGCCACGGTAGCAGTCGGCCCGCCCGGGCCAGCGGGCGGTCTGCGGTGACCAAGGTCTACGGTGTCCACGGTGCGGCGCTCACCTCACAGTCGGCCCGCCTCGGGCGTTGGCCACGGTGTGGAGCGCGACCGGTGAGACGCCACAGCACCATCCCATCGACGCTCGGGGAGCTGACCCTGGCGGCCGACGAGGGCGCCCTGACCGGGGTGACCTTCGCCGGGCACCACCATCCGCCGGACCCGACCGCGCTCGGCCCGTTCGTGGTCGCCGCGCACGATGCGGTGCTCGGACGAGCCGCCCATCAGCTCGGCCGCTACCTGGCCGGCGAGTCGGTCGACTTCGATCTCGAGCTGGCGCCCGCTGGGACCGACTTCCAGCGCGCCGTGTGGGATCGGTTGCGCCAGATCCGACGCGGGACCACGACCACCTACGGCCGGCTCGCCGAGTCCATGGGCGGGCCGAGCTGGGCTCGCGCCGTGGGTGCCGCGGTGGGCCGCAACCCGCTGTCGATCGTGGTGCCGTGCCACCGGGTGGTCGGGGCGGACGGCTCGTTGACCGGGTTCGCCGGCGGCCTGGCCCGCAAGGTGGCCCTGCTCCGCCTCGAAGGCGTGACGATCGCCAGCGACGGTGGTCGATGACACCGTTCGATGACATCGTCCGCCAGCACGGCGAGATGGTGTGGCGGGTCTGTCACTCGCTGCTCCGACCCGCCGACGCCGACGATGCCTGGGCCGAGACGTTTCTCGCCGCGCTCGTCGCCTACCCCAGCCTGCCGGCCGACGCCCACGTCACCGGATGGCTGTCGACCATCGCCTATCGCAAGGCGATCGACCACCATCGGCGGATCCGCCGGCACGCCGCGCCCACCGCTGACCTGGCCGACCGGCCGGCGGCCGACGACCCGGAACCGGTCGATCCGGCCCTCGTCGAGGCCGTGAACCAACTGGGTGTCAAGCAGCGCGACGCCGTCGTCTATCACCACGTCGTCGGGATGAGCCACCGCGAGGTGGCCGACCTGCTGGGCCTCAGCCACGCCGCGGTCCGCCGCAACGCCGCCGATGGCATCGCCAACCTCCGCCGCCGGCTGACCGCCACCACCCGACCCGCCGCGCCCGAGACGCCAACACCGGAGGCGCCAACACCCGAGACGCCATCATCGGACACACCAACATCGGAGATGTCGACATGAGACCGACCCGCCTGCCGTTCCCCGATCGCCCGCCGACCGACCAGTTGGCGCACCTCCACCGGCTGTTCGTTGCCCGGGCCGACGCCGGCGGGGTGCTGGACATCGCCGTCGCCACCGTCGACAGCCCGATCGGTGACCTGCTCGTCGCCGTCACCGACCTCGGGCTGGTCCGGGTGGCCTTCGGCACCGAGGGCCACGATGCCGTGCTGACGGAGCTGGCCAGCCAGATCAGCCCGCGGATCCTGCGCCGCTCGGGGCGCACCGACCCCCTGGCCCGCCAGCTCGACGAGTACTTCGCCGGCCGGCGGCGGCACTTCGAGGTTCCGCTCGACCTGCGTCTGGCCCACGGGTTCCGCCGCCGGATCGTCGAGCTGCTGCCGGCGGTCGGCTACGGCACCACCGTGTCGTACGGCGAGCTGGCGGCCACGGCGGGCAGCCCGGCAGCGGTGCGCGCCGTCGGGACGGCATGCGCCACGAACCCCGTGCCGGTGGTCGTCCCCTGCCATCGGGTGGTCCGCTCGGGCGGGGGCATCGGGCAGTACCGCGGCGGCACGGCGGCCAAGCAGGCCCTGCTGGACCTCGAGGCCGCAACCCTCGGTGGGGTGATCCGGTGAGGTCGGTGTCGGTCGCCGGATGCCTGCTCGCCGCCGCACTGGGCGGCGTGCCATCGGCGTCGGCGCGAGCCAGCACACCGCCCGACGACGAGCCGCCGGCGGAGCTGGCGCTGCGCGTCGTGGCCACCTACCCGCACTCGACCCGCGCCTTCACCGAGGGGCTACAGGTACTGGACGGCACGGTGTACGAGAGCGACGGGCTCTACGGCGAGTCCAGCGTGTCGGTCAACGACCTGCTGAGCGGGCAGACCCGCCAGACCCGCCCGCTGGACGATGCCGACTTCGCCGAGGGCTTGGCCGTGGTCGGCGACGAGCTCGTCCAGCTGACCTGGCGGGAGGGGCGGGCCTACGTCTACGACCGAGCCACGCTGGAGCGGCGCCGCACGCTGCGCTACTCCGGCGAGGGGTGGGGGCTGTGCTTCGACGGCACGTCGCTGTTCATGAGCGACGGCTCGTCGACGCTGACCGAGCGTGACCCGGTGTCCTTCGCCGTGCGCCGCACGATCCCGGTCCGTCAATCCGGCCGACCGGTGACCCAGCTCAACGAGTTGGAGTGCGCCGGTGGGCGGGTCTGGGCCAACGTCTGGACGACCACCACGATCGTGCGCATCGATCCGTCCACCGGACGGGTCGACGGCGTGCTGGACGCCCGGCCGCTGCTGACCGACGATCAGTGGGCCGCGCTCGACGGGGAGGACGTGCTGAACGGCATCGCCGTCGACGAGGGCGGGCGGATGTTCGTGACCGGCAAGCGCTGGCCGACGATCTTCGAGATCGACGTCATCGACCCGGCGGCGCCGGCGACCGCGGGGACGGACGCCACGGTGACACCAGCCTCGGGAGGCTGAGCGGCGATCGCGGGTTTGGTCCGGCGGTGGCCCAGACTGGATGCAGTCATCGCCCGCCGAGGAGTGTCCCGTGTCCGACTTCGTCCCACCCGTCGCCGATCTGTCCTTCGTCCTGCGCCGGCTGGCCGGCGTCGAGTCGTTGACCGGCCTGGCCGACTTCGCCGACGTCGGCCTGGAGTCGCTGGCCGATCTGCTCAGCGAAGCGGGCCGGTTCGCCGCCGAGGTGGTCGCCCCGTTGAACCGGGTCGGCGATCGCGAGGGCAGCCGGCTGGTCGATGGCGGGGTCGTCACGCCCACCGGGTTCGCCAAGGCCTGGCAGCAGTACGTGGCAGCCGGCTGGGCGGCAGCGCCGTTCGAGCCGCAGTACGGCGGCGGGGGCATGCCGTGGGTGGTCGCCATGTCCATCTACGAGATGGTCTCGGGTGCCAGCACCGCCTGGGCGCTGTGCCCGATGCTGACCCAGGGCGCCATTCACCTGCTCACCGCCCACGGCGACGAGACCCAGCAGTCGACCTGGTTGCCCAAGCTGGTCCCCGGCGAGTGGACCGCGACGATGAACCTGACCGAGCCGCAGGCTGGCAGCGACGTGGGTGCGGTCACCACTCGGGCGGTTCCCCAGGCTGACGGCTCCTACCGGATCAGCGGGCAGAAGATCTTCATCACCTACGGCGACCACGACATGACCGACAACATCGTCCATCTCGTGCTGGCGCGCACGCCCGGCGCACCGGCCGGCACCCGGGGGATCTCCTGCTTCATCGTCCCCAAGTTCGTGCTCGATGCGCAGGGCAGGCCGGGGCCGCGCAACGCAGCGTGGTGCATCTCGCTGGAGCACAAGCTCGGCATCCACGCCAGCCCGACCTGCGTGATGGAGTTCGACGAGGCCGAGGGATACCTGATCGGCGAGGAGCACGCCGGCATGCGCTACATGTTCACGATGATGAACGCCGCCCGCCTGGGCGTGGGCGTCGAAGGCGTCGGGCTCGGCGAGCGAGCGCTCCAGCAGGCCGAGCAGTTCGCCGCCGAGCGCCGCCAGGGTCGGGCCGGTGGCAGCGCCGAGCCGGTGGCCATCGTCGAGCATCCCGACGTCCGCCGGATGTTGCTGACGATGCGAGCCCTGACCGAGGCGGCCCGGGCGATCTGCGCGATGACCGGCGTGGCCATCGACCAGGCCCACCACGACCCCGACCCGGCGCAGGCCCGCCGGGCTCAGGCCCGGGCCGACCTGCTGACCCCGATCGCCAAGGCCTGGTCGACCGACATGGGCAACGAGGTCGCCCATCTCGGCATCCAGGTCCATGGCGGATACGGGTTCATCGAGGAGACCGGCGCCGCCCAGCACGCCCGGGACGCGCGGATCACCACCATCTACGAGGGCACCAACGGCATCCAGGCCATCGACCTGGTCAGCCGCAAGCTGCCGATGGGCGACGGGGCGGTGGCCGCCGAGTTGTACGCCGAGATCGAGGCCACGGTCGAGTCCCTGGGTGCGGCGGGGCTGGCGCCCGAGTCCGCAGCCCTGGCCGGCTCGCTGGCCACGCTGCGCGCCGCCACGGCCTGGCTGGCCGAGCACCGCTCGACACCCGATGACGTCCTCGCCGGCGCCACGCCGTTCCTCCGCCTGGCCGGGTTCACCGTCGGCGGGTGGCTGATGGGCCGCGCCCTGCTGGCGCTCGACGGCGAGGACGAAGCCTTCGCCGCCCGCAAGCGCTGGACGGCCAGCTTCTTCCTGACCCAGCTCGTGCCCCAGGCCGACGGCCTGCTCCCGGCCATCACCGCCGGCGCCGCACCCCTCGCCCTCCCCTGAGCGCCCGACCCCACCACCCCCGCCCAGCTGGTCAGCGAATCCTGGCCATGTGACCGGGAACGCTGACCAGTTCGCGGTGGGGTGCGCTGCTGGGACCGCCAGCGGTGGGTCACGGACCGGGCGTCAGCCCGAGCAGGTGTTCACCGGGGCGGTGCCGGAGCGGATGGCCTCGATCCACTCGACCGCGTCGCGCATCGCCACGGAGGCAGCCAACTCGTGGTTCATGCCGGGCAGCATCCGCCGCTCGACCGTGTCGCCGAGGGCGCACAGTCGCGCCGCCAGCGTGGCGGTCTGGTCGACCGGGACGTTCTCGTCGGCATCGCCCTGGACGATCAGCACCGGGCTGGACTGGCGTGCCTGGCCGGGAGTGTTCTCGGCGAACAGCCCGGCGAACGGCTCGCTGGCCGCCGGGTCGGCACGCAGGTACGGCGGGCGCGGCGCGGCCACCTCGTCGGCGAAGCAGTGCTGGTTGATGACGTCCACCATCGTCCTGCCCGACTTGGTGAGCACCGAGCCGAGCGCGCCAGCCGCCTGCGGGTAGGCGGTGGCGAACCCGGCGAGGATGCTGAGCGTGAGCGGGGACCGTTCGCGGTCGTGGAAGCCGGCCCCGGCGAGGGCTCCGACCTCGGTGGCCGGGGCTCCGGCGACCGTCGCCACCATCTGCAACTCGGGGGCGTACGCCGCAGCCAGCTCGCCGGCCCACAGCGCCGCTCCGCCGCCCTGGCTGTAGCCGACGGCGGCGGTGGTCTTCGAGATGGTGATCCCGGGGAACTGGCCGATGGCCAAGGCCGCGTCGAGCATGTTGCGCCCGGCGCTCTGGCCGACCAGGTAGGGGTGCCCGGTTCCCGGCGTACCGAGTCCCTCGAAGTCCGATGCCACCACGACCCACTGACCGTCCCTCACGACACGGTCGACGTCGCTCAGCTCGAAGGCACGGCCGCCGTCGTCGGGCAGGCTCAGCGAGGGAGCGCAGAACATGCTCATCCCCACGCTGCCGTGGCCGAGGGTGAGCACACCCCATCCGCCGGCCGGCTGCTCCGGCTCGCGGGCTCCGGGGAACTCGCCGTTGATCGGGCCGAGCACGGCGACTCCCGTGACCGCGACCGGTTGGCCGGTGGCCGTCTGCGAGGTGTACATGATCCGCATGTAGTTGCCGCCCAAGGTCAACGCGGTCTGCCGGTACGGCTGGTAGCGCAGCAGGGTGCCGTGGGGGACGTCCGGGAGCGGGTTCGGTGCCTCGTAGAACCCTGGTTGGTCGACGGTGAAGGCCTGCACCGCACCGCTGGCAGGTCCGGTGGGCGGGACGGTGGCGGGTCGAGGCGACCCCGCCGCCGGTGTTGGCCCCACCGTGGCCCAGACCGTGGTGGCCAGCAGGGCGGCGGCGCTGAGCAGTCGGGCGCGGTGCAGGATCGGCATCATGCAAGAGTGACACGTCACTCCGGCGATTGATACCGGAACCCTGGTGGGCCACGGCAATACTCGCGGGATGGCGACGGTCGAGCGGGACGGGGCCGGACCGATCGGCCTGATCGCCCGGCGGCTGCGCGGGCCGGTGCTCGCCGGTGTGGCCACCGTGTTGCTCGGTGCATTGGGCTACATGGTCATCGAGGGGTGGGACCCACTCGATTCGGTGTACATGGCGGTCATCACCGTCGGGCAGATCGGCTACAACGAGGTCCACCCGCTGACCACCGCCGGTCGGGTGTGGACGATGGCGGTGATCGGCGCCGGGTTCGCCGTGTTCGCCTACAGCGCAGCGAGCATCACCGCCCTGTTCCTGTCGGGCGAGGTGGCCGGAGCGATCCGGGAGACGAGGAGGGCGCGGATGCGCGAGCAGATGCACGACCACGTGGTGGTCACCGGGTTTGGCCGGGTCGGTCGCGCCGCCGTGGAGGCCGCCCGCCGCGGCGGTCGGTCGTGCGTGGTCGTCGATACCGACATCGGCAAGGAGGAGGCGGTCACTCGCTGCGGTGCGGTCTTCCTCCACGGCGACGCCCGCGACGGCACGATGTTGCGCCGCGCCGCCATCCACCGGGCTGCGGCACTGATCACCAGCCTCGACGACCCGTCGAACGCCGTCGTCGCCCTGACCGCCCGATCGCTGGCGCCGACCGTGCGGATCGTCACCCGGGTCACGGATACGAGCTGGCGTGACCGGCTGATGCGTGCCGGAGCCTCCCACGTCGTGCCGGTGTACGAGAGCGTCGGCGCCAGCCTGGCGGCCACCGCCCTCGACGCCGAGGTCATCGGCGTGCTGCCCATCGCCGGCACGGACATGAAGGTCGAGGAGATGGAGATCGGCGCCGGCTCGGTCGCCGAGGGTCTCGACCTGCGCGAGCTGGCGGCGATGTGCGACGGGGTCCACCTGCTCGGCCTGCGCCACCAGGGCAACCTGGTCCGCTGGCACGAGACCGGTGAGGCCTTGCACGCCGGTGACGTGATCGTCGTGCTCGGTAGTGCGCCGGCCGTGGACCGGCTCACCGGCTTGGTCCGCCACCACGCCGACCCCTGACGGCCCAGCCCGCTGAGCACGGCGCAGCTAGCCTGACCTCCCCGCTCCCGTAGCTCAGCGGATAGAGCAACGGTTTCCTAAACCGCAGGTCGCAGGTTCGATCCCTGCCGGGGGCGCCACAAAAGACTAGGTCATAGGCTTGAACAGCGTCGACCCGAAGCTCGTTGAGGCTCGTGGTAACGCCGTGGTAACGTCGAATCGTGGCGAGTGGCACCGTCTACCGTCGGGTGCTGGCATCCGGGACGGCCTCGTGGGTCGCCCATGTCACGTGGCAGGAAGGCGGCAAGCGCCGCCAGACGAAGCGCTCCTTCGACACCAAGAAGCAAGCCCAAGCCGCGCTCACCGAGCTGCTGTCCGCGCACCAAACGGGCACGTTCGTGGCGCCGAGCCGCCTGACGCTGTCGGAGTTCGTCGAGCCGTGGCTGGCGTCGCTCGAGAACCAGGGCCGCAAGCCGACGACGATGCGCGGCTATCGCGGCGCGCATCGCCGGCACGTGATCCCGGCGTTGGGTCGGACGCCTCTGCAGGACCTGCGCGCCTCTGATCTCGACGCGCTGTATGCCTCGTTGCTCCGCGGCGGTCTCTCGATGATGTCCGTCCACCACGTGCATGCGGTGCTCAACAAGATGCTCCACGACGCGGAGCGCAAGGGGCTGGTGAGCCGAAACGTCGCCCGGTTGGCGAACGCGCCGTCGTTGACGACGGCACGTGCGCGTGGTCCCGAGATGAGGGTGTGGACGCCGGCCGAACTGGCGAGGTTCCTCGCGTCGATCGCAGGTAACCGCAACGAAGCCCTCTTCCGGTTGATGGCGATGACCGGCCTGCGACGCGGCGAAGCCGTCGGCCTGCGCTGGTCGGACGTGCAGCTCGACAAGCACCGACTGACGGTGAGGCAAGCGGCGACCGTGATCGACGGCGACGAGAGAGTCGATGCGCCCAAGACCCGTCGCAGCCGGCGCGTGATCGACCTCGACGACGACACCACGGCGCTCCTGCATCGTCACCGGGCGCGCCAACGAGGGCTGTACCTGCGCCTTGGCGTGTCGGCCTCGGCGAGCGACCGTGTCTTCACGAACGAGATCGGCGACCCGATCCGTCCTGATTCGATCGGCCAGGCGTTCCGACGCCTCGCTACGGCGGCGGACGTCCCGGTGATCCGTCTTCACGACCTGCGCCACACACACGCCTCCCACTTGCTGATGGCGGGGATCAACGTCAAGGTCGTCAGCGAACGCCTCGGACACGCGTCCGTGAGCTTCACGCTCGACACGTATGGCCATGTGATGCCCGGCCAGCAAGCCGAAGCCGCCGCAGCAGCTGCCGCGCTCCTCGGGGATCTGCCCGGATGACGAACGACGGGCGCGAGGAGCTCCGTCGTCGTGTGCGCGCCGACGAAGCACCGCCATCCGCCGCCACACTTGTGATCCGGGGTGGTCCCGATACGCCGTCGCTCCTGCGCTCACATGCTCGCCGGGTGGAGCGGGCGTTCGTGCTGGACGGCGCGCCTGTGCTCGGGGTGTCAGTGTTCGTCGCGCTCGACGACGTCGGCCCGGCATCCGAGCGGGGGATCCTGTCGGGGAAGTTGCGCACCTACCCGTCGATGTATCGCTGCACCGCAGGCGACGTGATGGAGCGCGGCCTCGAGCTGTTGCCGACGTTCACCCGGCCGCACTACACCGTGGTTCTGCCCGACCTCGACGCAGTCGACGATCTGATCGCCGCGCTGGGCGCGCTTCGCCCGAACCCCTACGCTGAGTGACGGAAGGGAGGAACGATGACCCGCGTTGACATCATGGCTGACCTCAACAGCGAGGATGAGACCGGGTTCGTCTGGACGTTCCTCGACGAAGCGGACGATCCCTCGATCATCCGGCCGGGGGAGGTGGTCGTCGCCGGCTCCCCGCTGACGCCGGCAGTGTGCGAGGTCATCGACCTCGTCGACAAGCCTGTTGGCACCGTGGTCCATCTCCGCGTGCTGCCCGGCACCATCGAGCAATACCGTCGCCTGCTCGCTCGCGTCGGCGCCTGACGACAGGCGTCGCGCACTTCGCACGGCGGGGGTGTGGAGGTGCCTCGCGCCCTACCTACATGCCGATGTCGAGGCCGGGTGGTTTGAGTCGCGGCTCCGGCGGCTGGAGATGATGCTGCGGTCGGGTCGTTCGCGCTGGTGCGATGTGGTGTCGGTCGATCCATTCGGTGAGGGGTTCGGCGAGGGCGGTGTGGTGGGTGTCGATCTTGTCGAGGATGCGGGCGGTCGTGATGAGGTTGGTGGGTGGGATGTCGTGGCCGGTGGCCCAGTCGTGCCAGGTGTTGAGCGCGGCGACGAGGTGTTGGGCTTCGGTGAGGGTGTGGTCGGTGCGGTTGAGTCGGCGGGCGAGCGGGAGCGCGTTGATGAGGTGATCGTGAAGTCGATCGCGTTCGGCCTGCAGGGTGTCTGAACTGGCCGGTCTTTGCATCAGATCCGGGTGGGTGTTGGGGCTTGTCGTTGGCCCCGGTTTCGAGCGTAGTGCTCGGCTTCGAACTCGGCGGGTGGGATGTCGCCGAGCTCGCTGTGCAGGCGCCGGTTGTTGAACCAGTCGACCCAGGCGAGGGTCTCGAGCTCGACGTGTTCGGCGTGCCGCCACGGACCTCGGCGGCGGATGAGCTCGGTCTTGTAGAGCCCGTTCACCGACTCGGCGAGCGCGTTGACGCCCCTATATGTCAAGAGTGTTCATGCGGCGCCGCTGGCGAGTTGTCGGGCGCGGTGGTCGGTCATGACGCGTTGGTAGACCTCGCGGGCGACGAAGCGCTTGAGACAGCGGATGATGTCGCGCTTGGAGAGCCCGTCGCTGGTTCGGCGGGCGACGTAGTCGATGGTCGGTTGATGGAATCGCATGCGGACGATTACGGTGCGGTAGAGGGCGGCGTTGGCCTCGCGGTGGCCGGCTCGCGACAGTCGGTGACGGCTGGTGAGTCCGGACGCGGCTGGGATCGGGCAGACGCCGCAGAGCTTGGCGAACGCAGCTTCGTTGCGGACGCGTTCGGCGTTGTCGCCGAACACGATCAGCATCTCGGCTGCGGTGTCGATGCCGATGCCGAACCCGTCGCGCAGTGTCGGTGCGTGAGCGCGGGTGAGTTCGTCGAGGACAGCGTCGTGTCTGGTGATTTCGTCGCCGAGTTGTTGCCAGCGGCGCGCCAACTCTCGTAGGGAGTGCTTGCCGGCAGCGGTTGGTGACATCACGGCTCCGGGTCGCAGACTGGCGCAGCGATCGATGAGCACCTTGTCCGTCAGTCCGTCGAAGCTCTCGCGCAGTTCGGCGGGGCAGTTCACGATCGATGCCTTCAGCGTCACCATCGCCGAGGTGCGGGCCTTGCGGGCGGTGTCACGAGCGACTTTGATCTGGCGGATCATCTCCGCCGACCCATCCGCAGTCTTGGGGATCGCTGCGGCAGCTCCGGACAGCACCGAGCGCGCTGCCGCCTCGGCGTCGAGGGTGTCGGTCTTGCCGTTCGAACGGCGTGATCGGCGATCGCCCCGATTGACCTCGACGATGCGATGCCCGGTGCGTCGCAGGAAGCTGGCCAAGCCGACCCCGTAGCTGCCGGTCCCTTCGACACCCCAAGCCGAGACGCGACCCATCGAACCAGCCCACGCCTCAAGCCGGGCGTAGCCCTCCCTGTTCGCCGGCACCTGCCAGTCGGCGATGCGCGTCCCGAGTAGGTCGATCGCGACCGCGACGTGGGCGTACTTGTGTGTGTCGACTCCGACGATGATCTTTCGGTCGGTGGCTATCGGCGCGATGCTGGTCATGGCTGTCCTCCTGGACGGTCGATGCCAGCTGGTCGGGTGGGAAGGACAGGACTGTGACGGGTCGGTTTGAGCGCAGGCCCCTATTCGGTCACCGCCCTCCCGGCCAGCCGGCGCTGCGTTGATCGCCGCCCGACCGGTGCCGACAGATCAACGCCAAGGCACATCGGCCAGTCGAAAGCAAGAGTCAGACACCGGCCGAACGACCCACCCATCATGCTCACAGTCCAGGGCGTCGCCGACGGTGCCCATCGAGCCGAGCAGGCCGGCTCGGCGGAGTCGTTGCCCGAACACCCATGAGCAGTAGTTCGATCCGTGATCTGAGTGGGCGATCGCGCCGTGGGGTGGTCGGCGTCGCCAGGTGGCCATGTCGATCGCGTCAGCGACCAGTTCGGCGCGCATGTGATCGGCGATCGACCAGCCAACGACACGTCGACTCCAGGCGTCGATGACGACGGCGAGGTAGACCCAGCCTTCGCTGGTGCGGTGCTGGGTGACGTCTTGGACCCACAGCCGGTCCGGGCCGTCAGGGCGGAACTGGCGATGCACGAGGTTTTCCGAGCGCGGATCGTTGACCCTTGTTCGGGTGCAGCCCTTGGTCCGCCGTCGGCGGGTGACGCCCTGCAAGCCGCGTTCGCTCATTAGCCGCTCGACACGTTTGTGGTTCACCTCACGACCGAGGCCGAGCCGGAGCTCGGCGGTCACCCGCCGGGCGCCGTAGGTGCCGAAGGACTGTTCGTGGATCTTGGCGACCAGATCACCCAGCTCGGCGTCGGCCAGCATCCGGGCGGTTGGGTTCTCCTGGTGGTGTCGCCACGCGTAGAACGCCGATCGGGACACCCTCATCACCCGGCACACGACCCCAACCGGGAGATCGGCGCACCGGTCGACGATGAAGGTGTAGATCATTTTGGACGCTCCTATTGTCAAGCGGTGAGTGCTTCGTAGTCGTCTCGGATGGCGTTGAAGACTTCGCGTGCGAGGAACCGTTTGAGACAGCGGACCGCTTCGAGCTTGCTCAGACCGTCACCGCGGCGGCGTTCCAGGTAGGCGCGGGTGCGTGGACAGAAGCGGAGCCGCACCACGACGGCGACGTGTAGGGCGCGGTTCGCGGATCGGTCACCGCCTCGATGCAACCTGTGTCTGTTGGTCTTACCCGACGATGCCGGGATCGGGGCCACACCACAGAGCCGGGCAAAGGCGGCCTCGCTGCGTAGCCGGTCGGGGTTGTCGCCCACCGCGATCAGGAGTGCTGCGGTGGTGTCTGGGCCGAGAGCGAACAGGTTTGATGTGCGCGGTGCGGTGGTGGTGACGAGCTTGGCAAGCTGGGAGTGCAAGGTGTCGGCCTCGACGCGTAGTTGGAGGGCGCGGCGTGCGACGGAACGCATCGCGGTCTTGGCTGCCTCGCTCGGATCGGCCAGCCGATCCTGGTGCGGTCGGAATCCAGCGCAACGCTCCAGCAGCTGGACGCGGGGCAACCCCTCGAGCTCGCGACGGAGTTGCTCGGGTGCCGTCACGACCAGCGCGTGGAGAGTGTTCAACGCGGCGGTCTTTGCTTTCACGGCCCCGTTGCGGGCCACGCGTAGCTGGCGGATCGCCTCGATCGCACCATCAGCGTGCTTCGCGGCCGAGCTCGCGGTGCCGGCCAGCGCGGAGCGTGCCGCAGCCTCGGCATCGATCGGATCCGACTTCCCGCGTAGCACCCGGATTCGCCGATCCGGCCGGGGCACCTCGACCACCGGCACATGCTCATCGATCAGAGCTCGCGTCAGCCCAGCCCCATACGAGCCGCTGCCCTCAACCCCGACTTTGACCACCCGGCCATGCGCTCGAAGCCACCCGATCAGGAGCCGGTAGCCGGCCGGTGATGCGGGAAACTCACTCGTGGCGAGCAGCGCGCCGCGCCCATCGATCGCTGCTACGCAGTGCATCGCCAAGTGTGTGTCGACGCCGCCAATGATGCCTAACGATGTGTCCATTCTGATCCTCCGTGTGAAGGTCGGCGGACGGGACCATCAAGGGACAAGCCAGTGATGGGCATCGAGCTGCACGCTCCTATCAGGTCACCAAGCTGAACCCGAGCGCCGACGGTTTCGGTGCTGGCCAGCGGCGACGACAAGTCCAAAGTAAGACACCACGGTCGAGAGCACATCGGGTCAGCCGCAGCCAACCAGCCTCCACATCATGATCACTGGAGGACATTCTCCCGAGCGAAGTAGGCGCTGGCTCGCTTCAGGATCTCGACTTCGAGCTCGAGCACCCGGTTCTTGCGGCGCAACGCCACCAGCTCTGCACGCTCGTCGGTGGTGAGACCGGGCCGAGCACCCTCGTTGATATCGGCCTGCGCCATCCAGTTCCGCAGACAGCTGTCCGAGATCCCGAGTTCCCGGGCGATCTCCGCTACGGGCTTCTCACGCAATCGGACGAGCTCAACCGCGCGTTGCCGGAACTCGGGAGGATGAGGACGAGGCATCTGGACTCCTTCCGAGACAGGCCTCAGCCCGTCTCACGATAGGTGTCCGCCATCCGGGGGTCACTCCAGGGTCACTCCACGAACCAGTGAAACGCACTTCCGCGTGCGGGACCTCGAACCCATTGTCCCGCAGGATCATGGCCGCCAACGCGATCTGGACCCGCTCAGGTTCCCACACTGGATGCTCAGCGTCACGCAACTGCCCACGCTTCAACTCAACGGGGACAACCGTTCCGTCGCTCGATCGAACGATGTCAACCTTGGCGATAGCACCAAGGCGATCCGAGGAAACCAAGACACTCGTCGCCCGCGCTTCCCCACCGCCAATGTCCAGTCGTCCGGTCTCGATGTCGACACGGCGGTGTTCCCACTTGCCCTCCGCCGTGAAGTCGTTCTCCCCCTGCTCGCCCGCGGACCACGCGAGATGAAAGAACCGCGGACAGTAGACGAACTCATTGGCCAGCCTTGTTGGCACGTACGGCGGAAGATCGGCAACGGGCTCGTGCTCCACCGGCTACCCCGCTGGCCAGACCTGATGCGGGTGGGTCACCGAAACGTTGTTATTCCCAGACCGCAACCGGACGCACTCCCACAACTCCGCCACTGACATGCCACGCAGGGCAAACCCGTCTCGACGCGAAACGGCCGGGTGATCGAGCATGACGCGTACTGCGCTGGCATCAAGCGCCTCTCGCCACACCGGATATCCGAACACGGCCCGACGACCGCTTACCCCCCAACCCACTGTCTCCGTCGCGGTCTCGCCGATCGCACGCTCGGGAAACCAACCCGTAGCTAGCAATGCCAGCCACGTCCCGCCGACGACCGCCGCTTTGAACTCGTCACGCTTTCGTGTCCCGGCGATCCGTTCTTTGCCAACGTCTGCAGCGTTGTCCAGGTAGCCACCAACCCAATCGTGACGTCGCCAGCTCGTGAGCGCTGAGGCGATGTCCGCCACCCCGACGATGGGCTCTAGCGCTTTCGTCAATGTGCCAGCGATCGTGACGGGCCCAGGGCCGACTGCCCACCACCGGGACCGCTTGAGCCTCCCGTCTTCCCCAGGGCTAGCCAGCCCGACCATTGATGCGAGCCACTCAGAACCGACCGGGTCGAGTTGGTAGCTCGTAGCCAGGCCTCGCCCGTCGTCGAAGGAGAGCGAGTTCATCGGGTCCGCGTCCGATCTCACCAGCGGAAGTCCGTCCACACCGGGTACCAGGCGGCCGGTCGTCCTCAGATCGTGGGCCACTCCGTATAGCGCAGTAGACAGCTCACCAAGATCGGCGAACCTCCTCGAGCGGAGGACGGCACCATCCCGGCCACCGTCCGGCCAACTCAGTTTGGCGGGGTCATCGAGCACATCGGTGGTCAGCCGCAACACACCGAGCGCCGCCAGAAATCCTACGATCTGGTCAGCACGCAGGGCAGGGAGGCGAATCGTGTTCACCGACCCGCCTTCGACGTGGAGATGTCCGCGAGACGCACAATGGCTTCCAGATACGCCAGGCCCCACGAGCCGTATCTGACGGAGAGTTGCTCGAATCGCGCAGGCTGGTCCCAGCCAGGACTGGCCCCAGACGTTGACGCGATGAACGAACATCCATCGAAATCGACTCGGGCGGTGGTCGGCTCGTCATCCTCGATGACCTGATAGAGCGGACGCGCGCGACCATGGTGGGCTGCCACCAAGTGCTCGACGAGGTGCCGGTCACACCCAGCGAACAGCCGGTCGGGTGCCCCGGCCACCATCCTCAACGACAACGCCTCATGTCGCATGTTGCGCGGCCACTGAGCCAACTGGCCGGCCAGACGGAGCCGACCCAGCGGTCGACCACTCTTAGCGAGCAGCGACGCTGAATCACCTGACATCGCCTCGATCATCCACACGGGACCACCGGCGAGTAGCGCCTGGAATCGAATCTCGGCCTTGCCCAGGTCGTGAAGTCGCCCGGCGAGTTCGACCGCGCGCGCAAACGATGGGGCGAGCCCACATCGCTTGCCGAACTCCGCGGCCTTCTCGCCAACCGACCGAAGATGACTCTCGAGCGAGACGTGAACTGCGGTGGTTGATGACTGGTCGGAGTCATCGCTCACATTGGCGGCCGCTGCGGTGCGGGCTCTGATCACGCACACGCCGTTGGCACTCTGATCGCCCCCCGCATACCCGTCATCGAACTCGCCACCATGCAGCGGTAGATCGACGCGGATGTTCCCGGCCACGCAGAACCTTCCAAGTAGTGCCGCAACCTCGTCAGGGTATGGGCTCGCGTCATCGAGCCGTTCGGCCATCAGCATGCAGAGGGAGGCGGCCGACGCTCGCGCCTCTCGCGGTGGCATGCCAGCTCGCCGCAGGTCGCCCACGAGTTCTGCTTCATCCGCGGCCAGATCGCGGCCGAGCAAACACCGAAGTACGGGTCTGCTCACTCGAAGAAAGGGGGAACCTCCGCCCAATTCCGCCACATCCGCCACAGGACGCCGGTAACTGCCAATGAACCCGAACTCATCATGGCCACCGAATTCGGACGGCACCACGAGAATGTCACCTGGCCGGACTTGACGCGGGTGGCGAATACGTCGCCAACTCTCACCGCGCCGCACCACGACGGAGGGTAAGGATCCAGCGAGCCTCCCCTTGCTGGGTGGCTCGACGACATCGGAGTCGAGGTCGCTGCTGTCGGACTCCTCCTCACCCGCCAACCAACGGCGCACCATCTCCAAGGGGACTTCGACGATCTCGTGTGGCATTGGGTCCGGTTCGACGCCAACTTCATCCCCAACGAGGACTTCCTGCGGAAGATCCAGATCGCAGCGCCACAACACCGAGACCACCGGTTGGCCGCGACCCACACCATGGAGGTAACCAATGATCGACTCGTCGGGCACCGGAATGGGTGACGTCCGCCGCCACGTGGACACGGCCGTTGGAAGAACCACCGGAGGACGCGTCGTCGGCGCGAGAAGTCGCCTCACCTGATCCGACCGCGAGAGCGCGTTGCGCACCTCCACGACGCCCATGTCCACACGCCGCGCAGGAACCGCCAACGTCCGGCCGCTCAGGATGCCGACATCGGCCTCCGCGGACAGCCAATCCCACGTCGCGGCACTCGCGGAGTAGTACGGCGGGGGATCGTCGCGGAGCCGGTTCGGTACGCGAACGATGAAACTCATCGTCCGGCCGAGTTCGCCTCGGCGGTCGACGCGCCCGAACCGTTGAATTAGCGCATCGATCGGCGCAACTTCCGTGACCAACGCGTCGACGTCGAGGTCGACGCCCACCTCGACGGTCTGGGTCGCTACGAGCACGAACGGTCCGCGTTGCGCGCGGCGGTCTCGGCCGGTCCTGGTCAGGGGCCACCACCTGGCCATCCGGGCATCTCGATCGACCGGTCGGCATCGTCCGATGACCAGTTCGGCCGGGATGCCCGCGCGACGTACATCCTGAAAGGCCGCGCGCGCTGCGCTGACGGTGTTCGCGGTGACGAGAACGACTTGCGCTGTTCCAGTCAATGCGTGCTGGGCGAGACAACTAAGCGCCGTGCCTACGTCGGCGACGGCCCTCGATCGAGTGGTAGCGCCCGGCACATCGATCAGCATCGCCTCCTTCACTGCCGAGAGCCGGGCTGACGCAACCGGATCAGCGAGATCCTCGTCGGAGAGGACCGGCTCTGAGTCGGAGTTCGGCGTCGCAGTCATCGAGACCACCGTGAGCCGTCGATGATCAACGGGAAGTTCGACGGCGAGGCCTTCGATAGCTCGGACACCAGCCGTGGTTTCCAGGAGCGCCCCCGACAGGTGAGCCTCATCGACCAGGACGAGACAATCGGAGCCCAACAAGCCTGCGTCGATCGGTTTGATCCAGTCGCTGGTGCTGTAGCCACGAAAGAGCAAGCGCGACCCAAACTGGTCCACAGTCGCAGTCAGAATCAGGGGTTGACTCGGCGATGTGGCCCATAGCGAATCCCAAGTCAGGCCACCGCGCATCTGCCGGACAGCGAGCGCTTCGTCGGTGCCGCTGACCATGCGCAGGCGGTCACGAGCCCACCGCAGCACATCACTCTCGGCCGCCGAAAGCCGACGGCAAATGTCGTTCGCGTGCTGGAAGGCCGAGTCCACAATCAGACGCCGATCGACGACCAGCGCGATGCGGGTATGGGCCGTGCGAACCCTCGGATCAAGATCAGCCTGGTAGGCCAAGACGTACAGGGCGACGTCGAGTACCGACGTCTTGCCCAGTCCCGTCGGCGCATCGATGGTGGACGGCCATCCCTGCTCGATCACTCGCTCGGCCAGTCGTCGTTGCCAGGGGAAGGGCGCGTACCCGTGCAGCGCGCCAAAGAACTCAGCGAACGATGGCGTTGCCAGAGTCATGGCGTCGACCTGCTCGCGTCCACAGGGAGCATGAGACCCAGCCCATATCGCCGCATGTAGCCGAGGATCATTGGCCCCCTGACCAGGTCGGCGAACTGCACCCGGGCGTGGAACGACGCAGTGGCTCGGTCACCTAGGTGACGCACGCGCGACTGCGGCGGAACCACCTGCGCGCCGGGCAGCAGCGGAGTCATACTGACTTCGACCGCTTCGGGTGAGGGGAGATCGAGATGGCCGATCGCGGTGCGCACCTCGCGCTCCAGCGCCGTCCGGTCGGCGAGTCGAAGGTGACGGTGGCTGGAAATCGGCAATGCCGACACCCACTCCTTCGAAGGACGGCACCAGGTATTGGACTGCAACGTCCACTTCGACGACGCGCCTGGATCCAATTCGACGGTGCCGAGGCGCCCGAGTCTGAGGCCGGAAGCGACAACCCCAGCGAGACCCCGCAGTACAGCACGCCGATCCTCGGCCTCGAGCACTCGAGGGAGTGCGACAGCCACGCCCAACACTGACCCCGTCGCGCGCTCGTGACCGACGAACGGCAACGCGGCGAAGCACACCTCGTGGCGCTCATCCTGTGCGCGGGGAGTGTTTCGTGGCCGGCCACGGAGCACAAGCGGCCCGCCGCCGAGATGGGACTGGATCGCCTCCCGAAGTCGACCACACAAGTCGACTACCTGGTTGGCAGCGAACGACCGCTGTCCTCGGAACGCCAGGATTATCAGTTCCCCGTACGGCGACTCGACAACAGGATCCCCAGCGATAGGCGGTGCGGTCCGGTAACGAACCGTTGCGGTTCGGACTTCGTGCGCGGAACGTTGTTGATCGTGCGCGGCGACCAATTCTGCGAGGTAGCCAGGCTGGACCACGTGGAGCGGAGCACCCGGCCCGTCGAGCGGTCCGGGCTGCCAGATTGCGCGTCCACCGATGTCGGCCGAATCGACCTGCGAGACGATCACCGAGGCCGACACGGCCGATGTCGACCGACCGAGGTAGCCGAGCCGTTGGAGGACGGATGCGATTGCGCTCGCACGCTCGCCGGGCTGGGCATCATGCCACTCGTATGTAACTCTCGGGTCTTGCGGGGAGACCGACCGCCAGACTCTCGGACCGAGACCCTTTCTCGCCACGAAGGACGAGTATGACGACAGCTTGGTCTCGAGCTGGTTGGTGGGCACATAGGCCACTCGCCCGCCGCTTCGGACAACGTCCGCCGACGCCAGAATCCGCGGAGACGGGAGCGACTCGAGCCACGCCAAGGCGTCCATCTCGCTCGGATCGTCGTGGTCAGCGGAAGCGACCAGGGCGTTGAAAAGCCTCGCCGGCGACGGTGGCCACGATGGAATTTCGTCGTCGCTGGACCCGCCAGCCTCGAACATGCCCCGCAGGAACTCCACCTGGATCGCCAGCACCACTACTCCTCGTCGGCCAACATGGGGCGGCTGAGATTGAGCTCGATCAATCGCAGCAGGTTCGGTTTCGGATCCAGACGAATCGGTTGGGCAAAGGCCAGGCCAAGCGCTGCCGCATGCGCAACAGCTTGGTTGAACAACGCCAAGGCTTCATCGGTGTTCATCGCGAATGGTCTTGGCGCAGCGCCACCTGACACCCACTCCAAACGCTCCGACGTCCGAACGAGGTCGCAGCCGCTGCGCAGGAACAGGCCCGGCCCGGAAAATGCGAGCCGATCACCCAGCAGCGCCAGCGAAGCGAGCACCGACCTTCCTGCAGCATCGACCCCGGGGGCAGCGGACGCGTCCTCAGCGGGGAATCGCAAACGCTGGAGGACCGCAAGACTGATGACGGCAGTGCGAGTGATTCCCCTCACGGCGAACCCGCCTGGCGCGTCCTTGGCCAACGCGTTTCCGTGGAGCACGTTCGACGGCTTCCCCTTGGTGGGTCGGCTGGTTTCCACACCCTTGGCATCGAACGACCAGTCAGCCGGATCGTGTTTGTCGTAGAAGACCTCGCCACCTTGCATGTTGTAGGGGTCCAATCGTCCGGCCGCTCGGCGGCCCGGACTCGGGTCGACGGCCACGATCTCGGACGAATACGCGCGAGGTAGGCGGAGACCTCGGCCGCCCCGCTGGGAGTCCCAAATGCCCAGCACCAGGTCAGTCGGCGAGTGTTGGAAGTAGGCACGAGCGGTGCGCCCCGTCGCCGCGCGCAAGGCCTGCCCGACGGGCGACTTGTCGAAGTCCACGCCTTCCGGGGTCTGCGAGTCTCGGAAGTAGGCGTCGGGGCTTCGATGAGGCGCGTCCAGACTGGTCACCCGGAATGCCCCTGCGGCGAGCGATGCACGGACCTCGATGTAGGGCAGCTCGATGTCGCCAGCTTCTGTGGCGTCGAGAAGCACCTCTTCCACACGATTCGCCTGACTCTGAACCGCGTCGAGGGCAACGGCGTCGTGTTCGACGCCGCCGATGTACCGCTTCTCCACGAGGTACTTCCCCTCCACCGGATAGGTCGGCGGGAAGACCTTGCCGTCTGGACCAGCCGACGGCTCGTACTGGGCAACGATCCGAATCGCGGCCGCTGACGAGCCCCTGCTGCACGCCACGAGCAGCTCTTCGAAGATGGATCCGTTTGGCACGTTCACTCCTTCGTCATGGCCCGAAGAGGTAGGCGGGGCGGGAGATCAATGTCCACCTAAGTACACTCCCCAACGATGTCGGGCGCGGTTATCTAAGTGTATTTAGGATAAGATTGTCAAGCATCTTCACCGGCTCCCGATAGGATCCGCCGAATATGGCAGGGCCACCGGACCTCATCGGACGAGCGTCGGAGCTGGAACGGCTGCGACGGCATCTCGATGTTGCACAGAACGGTGCGACACGGTTGGTCGTGATGTTCGGGCGAAGGCGTGCGGGCAAGACCTATCTGCGTCGCCACTTCGCCGAGAAGGCTTCCGAGCGCGCCAGCGTGGTATTCCTGTCGGCCACTCGGGGGAGCGCCCAAGGCCAGCGCGATCTCCTCGCCAACGAGTTGGTCCGCAGCGGGATCGCCATTCGAGCCGGCGCCGACCGAGCGTGGGTGTCACTCCTCGCCGATGTCGCCGACTTCGCTCGACACGTCCCCACCGTCTTGATCATCGACGAAGCTCCGTACCTCATCGAGAGCGACGCAAGCTGGGCCACCGTCGTTCAGTCAATGTGGGACCGCGAGCAGTCTCGCGCTGAGCAGAGCCGGCTGCTGCTGATCCTCAACGGCTCAGCCATAGGCACCATGACATCCGTGATCGCCTCCCAAGGTGCGCTGTACGGCCGGCCGAGCGAGGTCATTCGAATCGACCCGTTCGATCTGCCGACGTCTCACGCCATGCTCGGTCGGCCCGATGCGGTGCGCTCGATCGAGGCGTACGCGGCTACCGGCGGCTATCCGCTACTGCTGCGCGAATGGGACCCCGGTGCTCCCGCCATCGACAACCTCACGCGTCTCGGCGGATCACCGTTCGGCCCGTTGGTAGCCAACGCCGAGACCCTGCTGAGAGACGTTCCCGACGCGGGCGGTCACCGACTGGTACTCAGCACAGTCGGCCGCGGAGCGACCAAGCTCAGCGAGATATCGAGCCGAGCGGGATTCAAGACCCAGTACGCCGTCGAGGTGCTACGTCGGTCGGGCTTCATCGACCGCCGCACACCCCTCGGTGAGCGCCGCCCCCGGCATGTTCAGTTCCGCCTGGTCGACACCTACCTGCAGTTCTGGTTCTCCGTCATCGAGCACCGTCTCCAACTCATCGAAAGCGGACAGGGCTCCGCAGCGCTCGCACGATCGTTGCCCCAGTGGACCGCGTTCCTGGGCGACGTATTCGAGCGAGAAGCGCGAGCCCACGCGACGCGTCTAGCCGTCCAGGGCATCCTCGGAGACGTGCTCGTCGGTGAGTGGTGGTCAGATACCGGAAACCAAGCCCAGATCGACGTCGTTGGCGAGGCGCGTGGGCGCTGGGCTGTCGTCGGTGAAGCGAAGTGGTCCGCCGAGTTCGGGCATGCGGCGCTCGCCCAGCTGGAACGCTCGCTCGAGCTCGCTGACCGAGTTGGCGACGAACCGCGGCTGGCGTCATGGTCGCAACTCGGGCCGTCGAGTCAGGTCCGGTTGTTGCGACCGGCCATGCTCCACTTCACCGCTGCCGACATGGTCGAGCCGTAACATGGCGCAGCCACGAAAGGATCGGGGGCTTCATGAACGAGTCGCCGCTGACCGGAACCGACGCCAGGCCGCAACCTGACGCCCCGCAGGTCCCGGCCAGCACGGGGCGCAACCGGACGTTCGGCTACGACCTCGGCAAGTTCCAGATACCGGCAGACTTCGACGAGGCGCTACCGGACAACGTTCTCGGCGAGTTTCACACCTGAGGCTCGACCCTCATCGACCGTCAATGGCGCCCGCGCTCAGCGGTCGATGTCGCCGAGGATGAAGTACAGGCTGGCCAGGATGGCGATGATGTCGGGGACGTAGACCCCGCGCAGCACCCACGGCACCACGGAGATGTTGCTGAAGCTCGCCGAGCGGATCTTCACCCGGAACGGTCCGAGGTCGCCCTTGGAGACCACGTAGTAGCCCATCTCGCCGAGCGGGTTCTCGGTCGACACCCACGCCTCGCCCTCCGGGACCTTGATGATCCGCGGCACCTTCGCCATGACCGGCCCGCTGGGCAGGCTGTCCAGGAGCTGGTCGACGATCTTGGTCGCCTCGCGCGTCTCCTGCAGGCGGATCCAGCAGCGGGCGAAGCTGTCGCCGTCCGGGTGGGTCCACACCTTCCAGTCGACCTTGTCGTACGCCAGCGGCAACCGCTGGTCACGGCGCAGGTCGTAGTCGACCCCGCTGGCCCGCAGGTTGGCGCCGGTCAAGCCGTACTGCTTGGCCACCTCGGCCGGGATCACGCCGATGCCACGGAGACGGGCCTGGAAGATCTCGTTGCCGAACAGCAAATCGTCCATCTCGTCGCAGAACGTGCGCAGCTTGCGCATGACCTGTTTGGTCTCGGCGATCCACCCGACCGGTAGGTCGTCCTTCAGCCCACCGATGCGGTCGAAGTTGGGATGGAACCGGCCACCGGTGGCCGCCTCGATCAGGTTGAGCACGTACTCCCGGTCACGGAAGGCCATGAACACCGGCGTGACCGCGCCGAGCTGCACACCGAGATCGCCCAGGAACAACGAGACATTGGCGATCCGGCTGAGCTCGAACAGGATCGTGCGGATGTGCTGGGCGCGCGGCGGAGCCTCGATGCCCATCAGCTTCTCGGCGGCGAGGATGAACGGGACCTCGTTGGCAAAGCTGCCCAGCCAGTCGATCCGGTTGATCAGGGTGGTCACCTGCGGGAAGGTGCGCACCTCGGTGAGCTTCTCGTAGCCGCGATGCATGTAGCCACAACTCGGCTCCGCCCACACCACCTGCTCGCCGTCGAGGCGGACGATGATCCGCAACGTGCCGTGGGTGGCCGGGTGCTGCGGACCGATGTTGAGGGTCATCCCCTCGGTCTCCAGCTCGACGTTCAGCCGGGCATCGGCGGCTTGGGCGGCGATGTAGCTGAGCTGATCGCGCTCGGCGAGATCGGTCACGACGACGCTCCTTCGGCCGGGGCCTCCTCGTCGTCGCCCCCTGGCAACGGCTCGACGTCGGCGATGCCCGGCCACGGCTTGATCATCCGCGCCAGCAGCGGGAAGTCCTTGCGCATCGGGTGACCCTCGAAGTCGGTCGGCAGGTACATGTGACGCAGGTCGGGATGGCCGGCGAACTCGATGCCGAACATCTCGTGGCACTCCCGCTCGTGCCAGTTGGCCCCGGCATACACCGGAATCCAGCTGTCGACGACCGGATGGTCGTCGGGCACGTCGGCCTTGACCGTGACGCCCCAGTGCTCGTCGAGGTTGACGACCCGGGCGAAGACCTGCAGACGGGTCTCGCCGCCGGCATAGCCCTGGCGAATGGTGTCGTCCCGCTCGGGAGCCGGCTGGGTCGGGTCGTCCTCGCCACGGCCGTACGGGCTCGGCATCCAGTCGATGGCCGACAGGAAACCGAAGTGGCGGCAGCCCAGCCGATCGCGCAGCGCCAGTCCAGCGGCTCGCCAGGCCGACGTGGACACTCGCAACCACACGTCGTCACCCGGCTTGACCAGGCTGTCCAGCAGGTCGGCGCCGATGGCGTCGCGCATCCGCTGGACGATCCCGTCGCGCAACCCGTCGCCCGGCAGCGCTGGGGTGTCGGTCGTGGTGTCACTCAACGGGACCACCGCCCACCACGGCCGGCTCACGGACCAGCGGCTTGGTGCCCTCGCCGCGCCAGCGGGCGCCCATGTCCTCGTTCTTGATCCGCTGCTGCAGCAGCACCACGCCCTCCAGCAGCGCCTCGGGGCGCGGCGGGCAGCCGGGCACGTAGATGTCCACCGGGATGATCTGATCGACGCCCTTGGTCACCGAGTAGCTGTCCCAATACGGACCGCCGCAGTTGGCGCACGACCCCATGCTGATGACGTACTTCGGCTCGGCCATCTGCTCGTACAGGCGCTTGACGGCCGGGGCCATCTTGTCGGTCACCGTGCCGGACACCACCACCAGGTCAGCCTGGCGGGGCGACGCCGGCAGCGGGATGACCCCGAGGCGCATGACGTCGTAGCGCGGCGAACCGAACGCCGCACCCATCTCGATGGCGCAGCAGGCAAGACCCCACTGGTACACCCACATGCTGTAGCTGCGACCCATGTTGAACAGCGTCGTCAGCGGTTTGGGCATCCGCCCCTTGTCGACCAGACCCATCGTTGCCTCACACCCCGGCCTAGACCCAGCGCAGCGCACCCTTGCGCCACGCGTACACGAGGCCAAGGAGCAGGACGAACACGAAGATGCCCATCTCGACCAATCCGAACGTGCCGTAGCGCTCGAGTTGGGTGGCCCACGGGAAGATGAACACCGCCTCCACGTCGAAGATGACGAACAGCAGGGCGAAGAAGTAGTAGCGCACCTGGCTCTGCGACCAGCCGTCGCCGATCGGATCGACACCGCTCTCGTACGCCAGCAGCTTCTGGGCCGTGGGCTTGTTCGGGCGGACCAGAGCGGAGATGCCGAGCAGCAACCCGGCCAACAGCAGCGCCAGCACGGCGAACCAGAACACCGTGAGGTACTCGCGAAGGAACTGCGACATCGGGGCCGACGCTACTACGCGCCGGGAATCTGCCCACAAACGCTGGACTCAGGGGACGTTCAGCCCGGTCGACTCCGGCTTTCGCCCTGCCTCGTTCCAATGCTCGACCGTCTGCAGGGCCCAGAACAGACCGAAACACGCCAGCTCGATCACCTCGATGATGAACACCTCGTGCCTGATCGGGTGATGGTGGTCGAGGATCAGGATCCCCACCGGGCTCACCGCCATGGTGAGGGCGATGAGCGCGTAGCAGCCGACCCAACCGGTGGACAGTCCGACTGCGGCGAAGTCACGACGGGCCCGCCAACCGACCAGCAGGCCCACCGCTCCCAGCGCCACACCGATGATCGTCCAGGCCCCGGGCGAGGCGGCGAAGACGAGGAGCAACCCGGCCAGCGTGGCGAGCACCGCGACCAGGAGCCGCAGCGTGCGACCCAACGTGCGCAGGTTGCGCAGCGCCTGGCCGGCGACCACCACACCGACGGCGCCGAATAGGGTGATCGCCGCCGCCAGGTGGAGGTGCGGCAGGCCAGCGGCCCCGGCGGTGAACCCGAGCACCAGGAACACCACCGCCGGGATCGCCGACGCGGCCAGGCCTCCGAGGAACCACCGTCGCGTCGGAGCCGGATGCCAGCCGGCCCGGATCTCGTCACGAGCAGCGAGCGTCATGACGACCACGCTGACCACGGCACCCGCGAGGTACGCCCACATCGAGGTTCGCACCAGCCCGATGTACGGCTCGTAGCGGTCGTTGTCGAGCGGGTTCGTCGGCACGAAGGCGACGACCGGTGCGGCCGAACCGGCGATGTTCAACAAGGTGTCCTCGACGTCGGAGACCCCGAAGATCGACAGCAGGCTGACCCCGATGGCCGCCAGGGAGGCGACGAACACCGTCTGGGCGTTGCTGTAGTAGTAGCCGCTGATCGAGGAGAGCCAGCCGACCGGGCCGCGGATCTGGCGGACGATCGCGGCGAGCAGCATGACCGCAGCCACCACGGTGGCGATGCGCAGGGCCCGATACGTGCGGATCAACCGAAGCCGGGCGATGTCCGAGTCCGCCAGTGCGCCGGCGGGCGTGTGCACAGGACCGTTCATCTGCGCATCATGCAACGATCAGCCAGGCGGCGCAATGACCCGGTGACTACCGCGGCGTGTCGCCCGGCGGCGTGCTCATCACGGAGGCCACGAACCAGTCGACCAGGTCATCGGTGTTCGGCCTGGCCTGCCCGGAGAGCTGGTGACTCTGGGCGATGAGCAGCTCGGGATCCCGGCCGAACGCTTCGGCCTCGGCGTGGCCACCACCGCGCACCCAGCGTTCGACGATCGGGCCGGTCACCTCCGGGTGGAACTGCACGCACAGCGTTCGGCCGACCGACCAGGCCTGCGGGCCGACATCGCTGGTAGCCAGCACGACGGCGTCGGCGGGGACGTCGACCACGTCGCTGTGCCACTGCATCCATGGGCCGGCGGCCGGCACCGCGGCGCCCGGCTGCACGGCAACCTCGTACCAACCGATCTCCTGGTGCTCGGCACGGAACACCCGTCCCCCCAGGGCGTGGGCGGCGATCTGGCTCCCGAAGCAGATGCCGAAGATCGGGATCTCCCGGCGAACGCACTCGCGGATCGCCGCCGCTTCAGCTTCGACCGCCTCGACGATGTCCGGCCAGTAGACGCTCCACTCGCTGCCGAGCAGGACCACCAACTCGGCCCCGTCCAACGTCGGCCAGGTCTCCGGGTGATCACGGTCGACGCGCTCGAAGCGGTAGCCGTGGTGCTCGAACCGAGCGGTGACCAGGCCACCGTCGGCATCTCCGACGTTGCCGACGAGCAAGGCACGCATCCGCACTACGGTACGCCCTGCCCATGCCCGAACGCGACCTGCCCTCCGCCGAGATCGACCGAGCCGCCCGCGCCGGGCGCGGCGTGGTCAAGCACACCCCCGTCACCACGTCGGCGTCGCTCAGCGAGCGCAGCGGCGGGCAGGTCGTGCTGAAGGCCGAGAACCTCCAGCGCACCGGCAGCTTCAAGATCCGCGGGGCGATGTCGAAGCTGGCCGCGCTCGGTACCGACGCCGCTCGAGGCGTGACCGCCGGCAGCGCCGGCAACCACGCCCAAGCGCTGGCCTTCGCGGCCCGCCACGCTGGCGTCCCGTGCGAGATCTTCGTGCCGGCCGGCGCCTCGATCGCCAAGATGGAGGCCTGCCGGGCATACGGAGCCACGATCGCCGAAGGTGGGGACACCCTCGACGACGCCGTCGTGCTAGCCAAGGCCCGGGCCGCCGATGCCGGCATGGCGTTCTGCCACCCGTACGACGACCTGGCGATCATCGCCGGTCAGGCCACCATCGGCCGCGAGCTGATCAGTGACGTCGACGAGCTCCGCCGGGTCGTTGTCCCCCTGGGCGGCGGCGGCCTGGCCACCGGCCTGGCGATGGCCGTCAAGCAGTACGACCCCACCATCCAGGTGGTCGGAGTTCAGGTCCGCGCCTGTGCGCCGTACGCCAACCAACCGATCCCCGGCGGCCCGGTGGTCACCCTGGCCGACGGGATCGCCGTCAAACGACCCGGCGAGCTGACCCGCCCGCTGGTCGAGCGGTGGCTCGACGACGTCGTCGTGGTCGACGAGAACGCCGTCGCCGACGCCATGGTGCTGCTGATGGAGCGGGCCAAGCTGTACGTCGAGGGTGCCGGCGCGGTGGGCGTCGCCGCCCTGCTGTCCGGGCACGTCGCTGCGGCCCGCCACGGCGCCACCTGCGTCGTGCTGTCCGGCGGCAACGTCGATCTCGGCGTCGTGCCCGGGCTGATCCGCCGCCACGAGACCGGTGCCGGTCGGCGGCTGCTGCTCTACGTGACCATCAGCGACCGGCCCGGGGGGCTGGCCGCCCTGCTGACCCTGTTCGCCCAGCAGGGCGCCAACCTGGTGGTCGTCGACCACGTCCGCGAGGGCGTGGCCCTGCAGGTGCGCGAGACCGGCGTCAACGTGGTCCTCGAGGTCCGCGGCACCGATCACGCCGACCAGGTGGTCCGGGCGGTCCGCGCCGCCGGCTATCACGTCGAGCGGGCCAACCGAGCCTGACCGTCGCCGAACCCGAACTGGTCAGCGAATCCGGTGCAGAGGCCCGGATTCGCTGACCAGTTGCTCGATGGGGCGGGCGGAGTGGCGGGGCCGCTGTTGGCCGTTGGCCGGTGTCCGCTCGGCCGCAGGCCGCCGACGGGCAACCGGCTGCCCGGTGATGGGTCGAGGCTGCGAGACTGGGCGCTCGTGAGTGCCGCTCCTCCCCCGCTCATCGCCCTGTGCGCCCGCAACCTCACCTTCGCCGACGAGGGCAAGCGTGACGCGTTCAGCAGCAGCCAGCCCTACAGCAGGGCCATCGCCCGAGCTGGCGGCGTCCCCGTGCTGGTGCCGCCCATCGCCGTGCTGGCGGAGAACGCCGTCACCGTCCTGCAGCACTTCGACGGCGTGCTGCTGCCGGGCGGCGGTGACGTCGACCCGCGGCGCTACGGGCAGACCCCCACCGCTGAGCAGCTCTACGGCATCGTCCCCGACCACGACGACCTGGACATCGCCGTGGCCCTGGCGGCCATCGAGCTCGACCTGCCGATGCTGGCCCTGTGCCGCGGCATGCAGGTGCTCAACGTGGCGCTCGGCGGGACCCTCCAGCAGGACATCGGCAACGACGACCACTGGATGCGCGAGCACTCGGTTCGCCTGGTGGAGGGCAGCCGCCTGGCGCTGGCCGCCGGCACCACCGACCTCGAGCACTGTCACTCGGTGCACCATCAGGGCATCGACCGCCTCGCCGATGGCCTGATCCCCACCGGGTGGGCCCCCGACGGCCAGTTGGAGGCGGTGGAGATGCCCGGGGCGGCCTGGATCGTCGGCGCCCAGTGGCACCCGGAGGACACCGCACCTCGCCAACCGACCCAGCAGGCGCTCTACGACGAGCTGATCCGCCGCGCCGCAGGGGGCCTACACTCCCACCCGTGGCCCCACTGATCCTGATCGTCGGTCGGGTCGCGGCCGAGGCCGCGCCAGTGCGCGGCGAGGCCTACGCCGCCGGCCAGCGGTACTTCCGCGGCATCCAACGAGCGGGCGGGATCCCGGTGATGGTGCCGCCGCTGCCGTCGCTGATCGACCGGCTCCCCGAGCTGATCGAGCGCGCCGACGGCCTCGTGCTGCACGGCGGTGGCGACGTGGACCCGAGGCGCTACGGCCAGGAACCCGACGCCGAGGAGCTGTACGGGATCGTCCCGGAGCATGACGAGGTCGAGCTGGCCGTCGTCACCGAAGCAGCGGCCCGCGACCTGCCGGTGCTCGCCATCTGCCGCGGACTGCAGGTGCTGAACGTGGCCCTCGGCGGCACGCTGCGCCAGGACATCGGCACCGACGGTCACTGGCACAACTTCCACGAGGTCCGCCTCGACCCGGCGTCGCGGGTGGCCGAGGTGATGGGCACGGCCACCCCGCACCACTGCCACTGCGTCCATCACCAGGCCCTCGAGCGCGTCGCTCCCGGCCTCCAGGTGGTCGGCCACGACACCACCGACGGCATGGTCCACGCCGTCGAGTCCACGGAGCACCGCTGGGTGCTCGGTGTGCAGTGGCACCCGGAGGACACCGCAGCCACCGATCACGACCAGCAGCACCTGTTCGACGGCCTGGTTGCCGCGTCCGGCAAGCTGGCCAGCGCGTAGGGCGACTCAGCGGGCCTCGAGAGCCGCCAACCGGAACGACGGAACCCGCTGGTTCGGGCGTCCCCGGCAGGTCAAGGCCTCGTCCAGCACGGTCCAGGCCACCTCCAGCGTGGCCACGTAGCGGGCGGTCGGCGCCCGGTCTGGACCGCCGGCGCCCACCTCGACGTCGAACTGCTCGGCCCCGCCGGGTTGGACCCGGACTGCACCCTCGGCGACGACCCCGAGCCGGCGGCGGACCAGGTGCTCGACGGCCTGTTCGACGGTTCGGTACCCGGACCGGCCGCGGAAGTGGTCGAGGTCGAGTTGCCCGGCGGCCACGCCATCCAGCAGCGACACGATCCCGTCCGGCGTGCACCGTCCGAAGTACAGGCTCTCGGGCAGGACGACGACGTTGGCGGCGAAGCGGTCGCCGCCGACGTGCGAGCACTCCCAGACGTGATCGTCCCAGGCCGAGCCGCGCAGGGCGCGCACCACCGGGCGGCCCTCGTTGGCGCAGCACTGGTCGTGGCGGCCATTGGTGCACACCAACGCCAGGGGATGGTCGGCGGGGACCCATCCGGCCGGGTCAGGCCGGCTGGCGGCCAAGCCGGCGGCGGCCGCGGCGACGTCGGCCAACGATGCCACGGTGCGAGTCCACAGCCGGCCCACCATCGGCGGGCGGCGCACGGTCTCGAAGAACAGCCGCACTCCGTCGGCGTCCCGCCGGGCCGCCTGGCGCACGCACACGGCCCGCACCCCACGGCCTCGCAGACCGTCCTTCCAATCGGCGGGCACGTACTCGCCGAGGGCGCTGTCGTGCACGGCGTCCGCCCCCCACGCCCCACGGACCTCGACGAGCAGCCATGCCGGCACCTGCGATCCGGTGGCCATGACGGCTTCGCCGCGACCTCGCGAGGCCAGCGAGCAGGCGTCGCTAGCGGGCATCGACCAGCACGCCCTCGTCCATCAGCCGCTGCAGCACGACCCGTGTCGACGCTGCGTCCAACCCGTGCAGCTCCCCGGGAGCGAACCCATCGGGTCGGGTCAGCAGGTCCGCCAGGAACGGCACCGCCTCGTCGGGTAGGTCGAGCATGCGCTCGCCCAGGCCCAGCACGGCGCGCCCGCCCTGGTGGGTGAGCCACAAGAGCGGCCCGGGGGTGAACGCCAGGCGGGAGTCCTCGGCCAGCGTCGGCGGCTGACGAGGGATCCAGCGCGTCGAGGGCTGGCGGCGCCAGATCTCTCGGGCCAGCCAGTCGCGCAGCTGCGCCGGGGTGAGCTGCCCGGTGACCGACGACGTGTCCGGCAGGTCGACGGGCGGCGCACCGGGCCGCAGGAGCCCGGCCGGGAGGGACTCGGTGAACCGACCGGCGGCCAGTTCCTGGTCGAGTGCCTTGCGCACCACTCGCACCCAGTTCACCGTGACCAGCCCGATGGTCAGATGATCGCTGGCCGTCTCGACGGTCTCGGCGGCGTGGGGGAACCCGCGCGGCAGGTACAGGCAGTCGCCGGGCATCAGCTGGACGTCGATCAACGGGTCGCCCAGCTCTGCCAGCGTGGGCAGCGGCACGTTCGTCCCGCGCACCGGGGTCGGCGCCCGCTCCAGGCGCTCCCACACCCGCCACCGCTTCGCCCCGGCGAGCTGGACGACGAACACGTCGTGGTAGTCGAAGTGCAGGTCGAGGCCGCGGGCGTTCGGGGGTGAGCAGTAGGCGTTGACCTGCGTCGGATGATCGAGCGCCAGCGCCAGATTGGTCGCCAGGCGGGCCATTTGGCGATCGGTGTGGTGCAGACCCTGGAGCACGACGGTGGCGCCGGCCCGGTACTCGGCCAGCACCCGGTTGGGGTCGACGGCGTCGCCCAGGTTGTGGTTGCCCATCCCGATGCTGCGGGTCACCGCCCTCGCCGGCAGCGTGGTGCCCTGACGGACGACCCGGAAGGCCGGCTGACGGGTGCCCCGCCCGAGGAGGTCGGCCCACAGGACCTCGGCATCCCCACACCGCTCCACCCGCCGGGTGCCGCCGTGGGTCAGGCGCGGCCGTCGGAGCAGGCTGGTCGCAGCGAAGTCGTCGACGTCGTCGACGAGATCGGCGAGGTCCGCCGCGTCCGGGTGGGGGACGCGGCGAACCTCCCAGACCTCGCCGTCAGCGGTGGGAGAGCTCAGGCGTCGGCCCCATCGGAGTCCATGTGCCCGCCGTCGGTGCCATCGGTATCACCGCCGTCGGTGCCGTCGGTGTCCCCGCCGTCGGTGCCATCGGTATCGGCCCCATCGGTGCCATCCGTGTCGCCGCCATCCGTCCCGTCCGTGTCCCCGCCATCGGTGCCGTCGGTATCCCCGCCATCGGTGCCATCCGTGTCACCACCATCGGTGCCATCCGTGTCGCCGCCATCCGTCCCGTCCGTGTCCCCGCCATCGGTGCCATCGGTGTCACCACCATCGGTGCCATCCGTGTCGCCACCATCCGTCCCGTCCGTGTCCCCGCCATCGGTGCCATCGGTGTCACCACCGTCGGTGCCATCGGTATCGGCCCCATCGGTGCCGTCGGAGTCGCCGACGCGGGGAACCAGCTGATCATCGGTGGGGGTCGAGTGGATGTCGTCGTTGGAGATGCTCATGGCGGCGACTGTAGGCGCACCCAGTCGGCCTGAAAACACCTGCCCGAGTGAACGTCGACTGACACTCCGGCCGGCGACCAGCGTGCCCAGCCCCCGCCCAACCCTGACCCCGCCAGCCCTACTGGTCGCCCAGGCTCACCGACACGCTCCCGTGCGCCCCTCGTCGCGCACCATCCCGCGCCCATGGGAGCCCAGGCACCCGCGCCTGCACGTTTCCGCGCCCATGGGGCCGGGGGCGGCCAGCGGGCGACCGGCCGAGGGCGGTCAGCGGGCGACCGGGCGGGGCCGGGGGCGGTCAGCGGGCCAGCGGCCGAGGGCGACGGGCGACCGGTCGGGGGCGGTCAGCGGACGTGCTGGGCGAGGGAGATCAGCCAGCCGGGGGCCACGCCGACGACCACGGTGACCGCCACGGCGATCGCGATCACGATCGAGGTCAGCAGCGGCGTGCCGACCGGTTCACGGCCGGCGTCGGCGGCGTCCGGCTCGGCAACCCACATGCTGATCATGATCCGCAGGTAGAGGTAGGCGGCGATCACCGCGGCGACCATGGCGATGATCGCCAAGGCGTAGCTGTGCTCGCCGACCGCAGCGGTGATCACGCCGAACTTGGCGACGAAGCCGGACGTCAGCGGGACACCTGCCTGGGCGACCAACAGGACCGTCATCGCCACCGCCAGGACCGGGCGCTGCCTGGCCAGCCCGCGGAACCCGGCGAGATCGGTGGCGCCGTCGCCGGTCCGGCCGACGAGGGTGACCACGGCGAACGTACCGATCACCAGGACGGCGTAGAGCAACAGGTACAGCATGGTGGACGGCACGCCGTCGCCCGGATGGGCGTGGGTGGTGTCGTGGATGGCGGCCTCGACGCCGACCAGCAGGAAGCCGGCGTGGCTGATCGAGCTGAACGCCAGCATCCGCTTGACGTTGGTCTGGGCGACGGCCATCACCGAGCCGACCACCAAGGTGAGCACGGCCATGACCCACACGATCGGGCGATAATCGGCGCTCCAGGTGGGCAGGGCGACCACCAGGACCCGCAGCATGGCGGCGAAGGCGCCCGCCTTGGCGGCCGAGGCCATGAATCCGGTGACAGGCGTGGGCGCCCCCTGATACACGTCGGGTGCCCACATGTGGAACGGCACCGCCGCGGCCTTGAACCCCAACCCGACCAGCAACAGACCGACCCCGGCCAGGGCCATCGCCTCGCTGCGATGCGGGGAGATGTTCTGGACGAACGCGGCCAGCGCCCGGGTGTAGTTGGTCGACCCGCTGGCGCCGTAGATCAGCGCCACGCCGTAGAGGAACACCGCCGACGCCACCCCGCCGAGGATGAAGTACTTCAGCGCGCTCTCCTGGCTCTGCGTCCGCCGGCGGTGGCTGGCGGCCAGCACGTACAGCGAGAGCGAGAGGATCTCCAGGCCGAGGAACAGGACGATGAGATCGTTGGCCATGCCCATCACCACCGCGCCGAGGCCGGCGGTCAGGTACAGGGCGTAGATCTCCGGCGCCAGACGGCTCAGGCCCTCGCGCTCCAGGTAGTCGTCGGTGACCAGCACCGAGAGCGCCACGGCCAGACCGACGATGACCGTCAGCCACAGGGCAAAGGCATCGAAGCGCATCGCCCCGCCAACCAGGAAGCGGACCGGGTCGCTGCTGCCCGTGGTCGGATCGGCGGACCCGCTCCATGCGCTGAGCCCGCGTCCGTGCCACAGGCAGACGGCCACGACCACGGCCGCCAGGGCACCGCCCACGGCGACCAGGGCGTAGGTCCGCCGCGGCCACCGCGGCGTCAACGCCGCGGCCACCAGCAGGACGACGGCGACGCCGAGGAGGATCAGCATCGGGCTGAGCGACGACCACTGGATGGGCGGGCCGACGAACACGTCGGCGGTCGGGGTCATGGTGCGCCCTCCCCGGCCGGCTGCGGCTCGACGTACCCGGTGGCGTCGTGGACGTGGGCGATGAACTGCTTCACGCTGGGTTCGATGCGGTCGAGCATCGGCTTGGGATAGATGCCCGTGAACACGACGATGGCGACGAACGGAGCCAGCACGGCAGCCTCCCGCCAGCGCAGCTCGGCGAAGCCGCGGTTGGCGTCATCGACCGGCCCGTGGAAGACCCGCTGGTAGGCCCACAG
This sequence comes from Actinomycetes bacterium, assembly GCA_029782355.1. GTDB lineage: Bacteria > Actinomycetota > Acidimicrobiia > Acidimicrobiales > Ilumatobacteraceae > JAKOUY01. The sequence continues at coordinate 566,254 of JAKOUY010000016.1, read as the reverse complement.
CAGGTAGAGGGCGGCGAGGATCACGCCAGCGGTGGCAACCACGACCCACCACCGGGCGGTGAGGAACGATCCGATGAGCACCAGGTACTCCCCGACGAACCCGTTCAACCCGGGCAGCCCGATCGACGACAGCATGACCACCGTGAACACCCCGGCGAACACCGGGGCCACCGACTGAATGCCGCGGAGCTCGCTGATCTGGCGGGTATGGCGGCGCTCGTAGATCATCCCGACCAGCACGAACAGCGCACCGGTGGAGATGCCGTGGTTGATGTTCTGCATCACCGCGCCCGTGGCCGACTGGCTGGTGATGGCGAAGATGCCGAGGACGATGAACCCGAGGTGGGCGACCGAGGAGTAGGCCACCAGCCGCTTCAGGTCGGACTGCATGGTGGCGGCGATCGCCCCCCAGAGGATCCCGATGACCGCCAGCGTCAGGAACAGCGGACGCGACCAGCGAGCCGCCTCCGGGAACAGGTACACGCCGAACCGCAACAGTCCGTACGTGCCCATCTTCAGCAGCACGCCGGCCAGGATGACCGAACCGCCCGTCGGCGCCTGGGTGTGCGCGTCGGGCAGCCAGGTGTGCAGCGGGAACAGGGGGATCTTCACGGCGAAGGCCACGGCGAAGGCGAAGAACAGCCATCGCCCAGTGGTCGCGGCGAAGCTGGCGTGATTGGCCAGATCGACCAGGTCGAAGGACACCGAGCCGTTGGGGCCGGCCTTGCCCAGCACGGCCGTGGTGATGATGCCGACCAGCATGAACGCCGAACCGACCATGGTGAACAGGAAGAACTTCGTCGCCGCGTACACCCGTTGCTCGTAGCCCCATCCGGCGATGAGGAAGTACATCGGCACCAGGACGATCTCGAAGAAGGCGAAGAACAGGAACAGGTCGAGGGCGATGAAGCTGCCCATCACGCCGGCCTCGAGCAGCAGCAGCCAGGCCAGGTAGGCACGATGGTCGTGGTGCGGGTCGGTCCCGGCGATCACCAGCGGGAACAACACGCCGGTGAGGACCACCAGGAACAGCGAGATCCCGTCGACGCCGAGGTGCCAGGAGATGCCCCAGGTGCGGATCCACGGATGCTTGCTGACGAACTGGAAACCGCCGTCGTGGGCGTGGAACGCGGCCATCAGCCAGATCGACAGTGCGCCGGTCAGGACGCTGCTGAGCAGCGCGGTCAACTTGACGAACTCGGGACGCTTGCGCCCGACGACGGCGGTCAGCAGGGCACCGATCGCCGGGACGGCCACCAGCATGGTGAGGATCGGGAACCCCACGGTGGCGTGCTCCATCACAGCACCCCCCGCAACACGAACCAGGCCAGCAGGGCGACCACGCCGGCTCCCACCGCCGCGGCATAGGTGCGCATGTTGCCGGTCTGGACCTTGCGCAGCTCACCGGCCCCGGCGCGCACCACGGCCCCGCTGCCGCGCACGGCCCCGTCGAGCACGTTGGCGTCGGCCCAGGCCACGCCCTCGAAGGCCTCCCGGCCGGGACCGCCCATGAAGTCCGATACCGCCTGGTCGTAGTACCAGCCGTTGGCCAGGATGGCCGGCTCGACCGGTTCGACCCGACGCTTGGCGTAGACCAGGTAGGCGGCCACGATGCCGGCCACGGCGACCACCACGGCGATGGCCATGAACACGTACTTCAGGTCGTCGACGTTGCCGCGCAGGCGATGCTCGGACCCCTCCACCACCGGCGCCAGCCAGTGCTCGAGTCGCTTCACCGAGGCGCTGAACGGCAGCTGGATGAACCCACCCACGATCGACAGCCCGGCCAGGGCAACCAGTGGGCCGACCATGATCCACGGGCTCTCGTGCGGCCGGTGGGCGTCGCCGTGGGCACCGTGCTCGGCGTGGGCGTCGTGCCAGCGAGCTTCCCCGAAGAAGACCATGATCACCTGGCGGGTCATGTAGTACGCGGTCAGCAAGGCGGTGACCAGGCCGATGACGTACAGCACCGGGCTCTTGTCCCAGGCGAACAGCAGGATCTCGTCCTTGCTCCAGAACCCGGCGAACGGTGGGACGCCGGCGATGGCCAGCCAGCCGACGATGAAGGTCCCGGCGGTGACGGGCATGAGCAGCCGCAGGGCGCCCATCTTGCGCATGTCCTGCTCGTGGTGCATGCCGTGGATCACCGAGCCGGCACCGAGGAAGAGCAGCGCCTTGAAGAAGGCGTGGGTCACCATGTGGAAGATGGCGGCCACGTAGGCGCCGGACCCGACGGCCAGGAACATGTAGCCCAGCTGGCTGACGGTGGAGTAGGCCAGGACCTTCTTGATGTCGTTCTGGGCGACGGCAACGGTGGCGGCGAACAGGGCGGTGACCGCCCCGACGACGGCGACCACCGTGGACACGCTGACGTGCCCGCCGAACAGTCCGAAGTGGGCGGCGGCGTGCAGCACCGGGCTCATCCGGGTCATCAGGAACACCCCGGCGGTGACCATCGTGGCGGCGTGGATCAGGGCCGAGACCGGCGTCGGGCCCTCCATCGCGTCGGGCAGCCACAGGTACAGCGGTAGCTGGGCGCTCTTGCCGCAGGCGCCGACGAAGGCGAACCCGGCGATGGCCGCGGCGGTGGCCGGGGCCAGGTGCGGGGCGGCCTCCGCCAGCCCCCGGTAGCTCAGGGTGCCGGTGGCTTGGAAGGCGAAGAACATCGCCACGATGAATCCCCAGTCGCCCACCCGGTTGGTGACGAAGGCCTTCTTGCCGGCCGTCGCCGCCGACTCGCGCTCGTGCCAGAAGGAGATCAGGAAGTACGAGCAGGCCCCGACGCCCTCCCACCCGAGGAAGGTGACCACCAGGTTCTCGCCCAGCACGAGCAGCAGCATGCTGAGCGCGAACAGGTTGAGGTACAGGAAGAACTTGCTGTAGCGGGCATCGCCGTGCATGTAGCCGACGGCATAGAGATGGATCAGCGTGCCGATGCCCGTGACGAACAGGCACATCGTGATGCTGAGCGGATCGGCCAGGAACGACAGGTCGATGTGCAGCGAGCCGACGGGCATCCAGGAGAACAGCCGGCGGACGTGATGGCGCTCCTCGGCCGGCAGGGACATCAGCTTGAGGAACACGCCGGCGGTGACGACGAAGGCGCCGGCACACATCGTGGTGGCCAGGTACCCGGCTCGCGGATCACCGAGGCGGCGACCGGTGAGCAGGATCAACAGGAACCCGGCGAGCGGAAGGGCGGGGATCAGCCAGACGAGATCGAGCATGCGATCAGCCCTTCAACTCGGAGAGGTCGTCGGCGGTGGCCCCAGGGCGACGGCGAAGGATGGCGACGATGATGCCCAGGCCGACGACCACCTCGGCGGCAGCCACGACCATGACGAACAGCACCGTGGTCTGCCCACCGATGTCGCCGAGGTGATTGGCCAAGGTGACGAAGCTGAGGTTGACGGCGTTGAGCATCAGCTCGATGCACATGAACATGATCAGCGGATTGCGCCGGATCATCACCCCGGCCAGGCCGATGCCGAACAGCACCGCGGCCAGCACCAGGTACCACGTGGAGGTGACGGCGACGGCGATCACGTGGCCTGCCCGTCGGTGGGCGCGGCGTCGATGCCGCGGGAGCGCCGGGCCAGCAGCACGGTGGCCACGACGGCGATGACCAGCAGCACGCTGGTCAGTTCGAAGGCCAGGACGTGTCCGCTGAACAGGTCCTTGGAGAGGGCGACGATGTTGCCGTCGTGCAGGTCGTTGCGCACCGGGTTGACGCCGGGCAGGCCGGCGCCGCGAGCCGCGACGTTGGTGTGCTGGCTGGCGACCACGGCGGCGATGAGCAGCCCGGCGAGGGCCACGCCGGAGACGATGGCCAGGGGGCGCTGGACCTTGAACGGCTCGGCGTGGAGGTCTTCGACGCGGTCGACGCCGAGCAGCATGATCACGAACAGGAACAGCACGACGATGGCCCCGGCGTAGACGATGACCTGGGCGACGGCCAGGAAGTGGGCGTTCTGGGCCACGAACAGCACGGCCACGCCGAACAGGGTGAGCACCAGGCTCAGCGCGGCATGGACGGGGTGGCGCAGCGTGACCACGCCGAGGGCGCCGCACAGGATCATCGCCGCGGCGCAGACGAACACGAGGATGTCCATCAGTGGTGTCCCTGCGGCTCGGGCGCCGGCATGTCGAGCTGGTCGATCCGGTCGGCGACGGATTGGTCGGCCTCGGCCGGGCGCACGCCGAAGCCGAGCTCTCCGCTCCACCCCACCCGTCCGATGAAGTCAGCGCTCCCCGCCGCGGCGGTGGCCCGCATCCACCCGCTGGTGTGCTGGGCTTCCCCGTCGCGCCAGTCCTCCCACGGCTGGGGGCGAGGCTTGCCGTCGTCGCCGACCAGCAACTCGTCCTTGGTGTAGACGGCGTCGCGCCGGTTGGTGAAGCTGAACTCGAACAGCTTCGACTCGGTGATCGCCTCGGTGGGGCAGGCCTCCACGCACAGATCGCAGTGGATGCAGCGCAGGTAGTTGATCTCGTAGACGAACCCGAAGCGCTCGCCCGGTGAGGTGGGATGCTGCGGATCGTTGTCCCGGCCACGCACGTAGATGCACTTCGCCGGGCACACACCGGCGCACAGCTCGCAGCCGATGCACTTCTCCATGCCGTCCTCGTAGCGGTTGAGGACGTGGCGACCGTGCAACCGCTCCGGCTTGGGAGCCTTCTGGTCGCGGGTGATGTCGGCGCCGGACGAGCCGTCCTTGCGGGCGACGCGGCCGCCGGAGTACTGGCGGGTGACCCGCGTCCCGCCGAACAGGCGGTGCTGGCGCATGGTCACGAAGAAGCCGTCGAAGAAGCCCATCAGAACATCGCCCCCTCTCGCTCTCGGTTGCGCCGGGCGACGCCGTTGGCCACGACCAGCAGGGTTGCGCCGGCGATGAACACCGCGGCGCCGATGGCCAGGACCACGCCCTTGTTCCACCGCGGCGTCCGCTCGTCGCCGATGCGCAGCGCGGCGAGGACGATGAACCACCACAGCGCCACCGGGATCAGCAGCTTCCAGCCGAGGTTCATCAGCTGGTCGTAGCGCAACCGTGGCAGGGTGGCCCGCAGCCACACGTAGATGTACAGGAACACCAGCAGCTTGAGCAGGAACCAGACGGTCCCGCTGAGCACGCCGAGGTGCAGGTTCGGGTCGACGTGCAGGCTGCCGATGTCGAAGCGCACGGGCTGCGGACCGCCGAAGAACAGGGTGACGATGATCCCGCTCATCGTGATCGTGTTCATGAACTCGGCCAGGTAGAAGAGGGCGAAGCGGATGCTGGAGTACTCGGTGTTGAATCCGCTGACCAGTTCGGACTCGGCCTCGACGAGATCGAAGGGTGGCCGGTTGAGCTCGGCGGTGGCGGCGATCATGAACACGATGAAGGGCAGCAGCCCGGTGGCGATCACGCTCCAGCGGCTGACCGACGACTGGCCGAGCACGATCCCGTGGGTGCTGAGCGTGCCCGACACCAGGATCACCGCGGCCAGGCTCAGCCCGAGGGCCGCTTCGTAGCTGATCATCTGGGCGCTGGCGCGCACGCTGCCGAGCAGCGGGTACTTCGATCCCGAGCTCCATCCGGCCAGCATCACGCCGTACACGGCGATGGAGCTGAGTGCCAGCACGAGGAGGATGCCGATCGGTGGGTCGGCCAGCTGCATCCACGTGCGGTGGCCGAACATGCTGAACGATCCGTCGCGGCCGCCGGAGAAGTCACCGCCGAGGGGGATGACGCTCCACACCAGGAACGCCGGGACGAACGCCAGGAACGGGGCCATCTTGAAGACGAACCGGTCGGACTTGTCCGGGATCAGGTCTTCCTTGAAGAACAGCTTGACGCCATCCGCCAGCGTCTGCAGCAGGCCCCACGGGCCGGCCTTGTTCGGGCCGATGCGGTTCTGCATGCCGCTGATCACCTTGCGCTCGAACCAGACCATCAACATCGTGCCGACCAGGCCAAGGACGAAGATGACGACGACCTTGAGCAGGATGATCAGCACCGTGGCCAGGGTGAGCGAGTGGGGCAGCAGGTCGAGGGACAGCATCACAGGTTCTCGATCCGGATGTCAGTGACCGGTGCCGTGGCGTCGATCAGCTCGCCCACCGTGCCGCCGGGCTGGTTGAACGGCACCCAGGCGGTGCCGCGCAGCACGGTCGTGTCGCTGGTGGCCTGGAACACGCCACTGGCCCGCTTGCTGGTGACCTTGACGGAGTCGCCGTCGGCGGCACCGACGCGATCGAGATCGGCCGGGTGGATGTGGATCGTCGCGCCACCGGCCAGATGGGCCAGCGACGGTGAATGCGCCGTGCCGACGGCGGCGTCGTACAGCTTGCGGCTGACGACCAGCCGGAAGTCGTAGCTGTTGCGATCGGGCACGGCCACGGTGGGGGGATTGATCGGGTCCAGCGTCGTCGGCACGTGGGCCAGCACGCCGTCCGGGGCGGCGGCCAGGGCCGCAGCGCTGATCTCGGCGTAGCTGTCGTTGAGCTCGGCCATCGCCGCCAGCACGTCCGCTTCGGACTCCAGGCCGAGGTCGGTGCCGAGTGCCGCGGCCAGCTGGGCGGCGATCATCCAGTCCGGCCGGGCCGTGTGGCGGGCCGTGACCTTCTGACCGACCGTCGTCACCCGGCCTTCGAGGTTGGTGGTCGTTCCGGACTTCTCGGCGAACGCCGCTGCGGCCAGGACCACGTCGGCGAGGGCCGTCGACGGCGACGGCAGCGCGTCCACGGCAATGATCCGGCGGGCGCCGGCCATCGCTCGGCGGGCCAGATCGGCGTCGGGAACGTCGCTGAGCGGATCGCTGCCCACCAGGATCAGGCACTCGACCGTGCCGTCAGCCGCAGCGGCCAGCGCCGCCCGGCTGTCCATGCCGTCCTTGCCCGGGCGCATCCCCAGCTGGACGGCACCGACCACGTTGCCGCGGCGCAGGGCCGGGAGCACCTTCGCGCCGGGAACAGCGGCCAGCAGCTCGCCGAGCGCCGCCACCTGGGCGGCCGAGGTCTCGGCCAGGTTGGCCCGCCCGGCCACGATGACCACGTTGCCAGCGCCCAGCTGCTGGGCGATCTCGTCGTTGGCCAGCGCGGCGTGCACCGCGCCCACCTGGGTGCCCGGCTCGTACCCGATCGACTTCCAGGCGTAGCGGGTCATCCCGCCCGGCTTGGGGGTGAACTCCAGGATCCGGCTGCGCCGCTTCTCGGCCGCGTCGCGCAGTCGGAGGTACAGCACGGGCAGCTCTTCTTTGAGGTCCGGTCCGAGGAGCACGATGGTGGAGGCCGACGCGGCCTCGTCGATCGTCGCCCGGTTGAGCGCCAGGAGGCCGACCGGCATGCCGTCACCCAGCTGGGCGCTGACGTGCGGGGTGCCGATCACGTCGTGGGCCAGCCGGGCCCAGGCGAAGGCATCCTCGTTGGTGCCGCGCGCTCCACCCAGCACGGCCACGCTGCCGGGACCACCGGCGTCCACGGCCTCGCGGATCAGCTGGGCCGCCCGGGCCAGGGCCTCGCTCCACCCGGTCGGGCGGAGCTCGCCCTGCTCGCGCACCAGTGGGGTGCCGAGCCGCTGGTCACTGTTGACCGCCTCGAAGTTGAACCGGCCGCGGTCGCACAGCCAGCCCCAGTTGACCGGATCGCTGTCGACCCCCTGGTAGCGCAGCAGCTGGTCGCGACTGCCCTGCACGACGATGCGGCAGCCCACGGCGCAGGTCGTGCAGGTGCTCTCCACCTGGGTCAGGTCCCACGGGCGGGCCTTGAACCGGTAGGGCGTGGCGGTCAGTGCACCCACCGGGCAGATCTGCACGGTGTTGCCACTGAAGTAGCTGGCGAACGGCTCGTCAGGGAAGGTGTTGACCTGGGTGGCGTTGCCCCGGCTGATGAAGTGGATCAGCTTGTCGCCGGCCACCTCGTCGGCGAACCGGGTGCAGCGGTCGCACAGGATGCACCGCTCGCGGTCCAGCAGCACCAGATCGCTGATCGGGATCGGCTTCTCGTAGTGCCGCTTCTCCTCCACGTACCGGCTCTCGCCTGGTCCGTGGCTGAAGGCCTGGTCCTGCAGCGGGCACTCGCCGCCCTTGTCGCACACCGGGCAGTCGAGCGGGTGGTTGGCCAGCAGCATCTCCAGCACGCCCTCCTGGGCACGCTTGACGCCGGGCGTCTCGGTCCGCACCACCTGGCCCTCGGCCACCGGGGTCATGCAGCTGACCACCATCATCGGCCCTCGCGGCCCCTCGACCTCCACCAGGCACTGCCGGCACATGCCCACCGGGTTCATCCGGTGGTGGTAGCAGAACCGCGGCACGTAGGTCCCGGCGTCCTCGCAGGCGTCGATGACCAGCTGGCCCGGCTGGGCCTCGTGCGCCCGACCGTCGACGGTGATCGACAGCGTGGTCTTCTTCGGCGGCTCGGGCGCGGCGTCGGCCGGGGCGTCGGTCTTCACGTCAGACATGGATCCGCGCTCCCCCGTGGACCCCATGGATCGGCGGGGTGACCACACCGTCGACGGCCCGGCCGTGCTGGATGTAGTGCTCGAACTCGTGGCGGAAGCGGCGCACCGCCGAGGCGATCGGGCTGACCGCCGACGGACCCAGCGGGCAGATCGTGGTCTGGCGCGGCGGCCAGGCGATGCCGGGGCTGATCGATTCGCTGACGTCCATCAGCAGATCGATGTCCTCCGGGCGGCCGTCGCCGGCCAGGATCCGCTTGAGGATCCGCTGCAGCCAGGTGGTGCCCTCGCGGCACGGCGTGCACTTCCCGCAGCTCTCCCGGCTGAAGAAGTTCACCACGTTCCAGCACGCCGCGACCATGTCGGTGGTGTCGTCCATGACGACGATGGCCCCCGACCCCAGCATCGAGCCGGCCTTGTCGATGGTGGGCTTGTCCAGTGGCAGGTCGAGGTGCTCGTCGAAGAACCACATCGCGCTGGCCCCGCCGGGGATGAAGGCCTTGACCGAGCGGCCGTCGCGCACGCCACCGCAGTACTCCGGCGCGTCGAACAGCATCCGGAACGTGGTGATGCCGTTGGGCACCTCGAACACGCCCGGGTGGTTGACGTGACCGCTGACGGCGAAGATGCGCATGCCTGTGCTGGTGGGGGCCCCGAGGTCGTGGAAGGCCTGGCCGCTCTGGTTGACGATCCACGGGACGTTGGACAGGGTCTCGACGTTGTTGACGATCGTGGGCTGCAGGTACAGGCCCTTGCTGGCCGGGAAGTACGGGGGCTTCAGCCGGGGCATGCCCCGCTCGCCCTCGAGGCTCTCGATCAGCGCGGTCTCCTCGCCGACGATGTAGGCCCCGGCGCCCCAGGTCAGCACGACGTCGACGCTGAAGTCCGTGCCGAGGATGTTGCGGCCGATCAGGTTGTGGGCGTAGGCGTCGTTGAGCGCCTGGGCCAGGCGCTCCTGGGCCAGAGCCATCTCGCCACGCACGTACAGGAAGGCCTGGGCGGCACGCACCGCATAGGCAGCGATGACCACGCCCTCGATCAGCTGGTGCGGATCGAGCTCCATCAGCTTGCGGTCCTTGTAGGTGCCCGGCTCGCTCTCGTCGCCGTTGATCACCAGGTAGCGCGGGAACACGTCGGGCGGCAGGAAGCCCCACTTCGTCCCGGCCGGGAACCCGGCTCCGCCGCGACCCTGCATCTCGCTGGTCTTGACCTCCTGGTGGACCTGCTCCGGGGTCATCTCGGTCAGCGCCTTGCGCAGCGCGGTGTACCCGCCGGTGCGCACGTACCCGTCGTAGGTGTACCCGTCGGGTTGGTCGAACCGGGTCGTGATCAGCTTCGGACCGGTGGGCACCCGGCCCGGCTGGGTGTAATCGGGCGGCGTGGGCGGGACGGTGGCATCGCTCATCGGGCGTCCACCGCCTGCTGGGCTGCAGCGCCGGTCCCGGCCCAGTTGTCGGGCGTGCGCTGGCGGACCCGGGCGAGGACCCCGTGGGCCGGGAACTCCCCGCCCAACCGGTCGTGGCGCAGGTCGTCGATCAGGCGGTCCATGTCCTCGGGCGTGACCCGGTAGCGGTACCGGTGGTTGACGCTGACCGCCGGCGCCTCGGTGCAGGCGGCGATGCACTCGACGCCCTCGATGGTGAACAGCAGGTCCTCGGTGGTGCTGCCGGCCTTCACCCCGAGCAGCTCCTCGGCGTGCTCCAGCAGCTCCCATGCCCCCATCAGATGGCAGGAGATCCCGGTGCAGACGTTCAGGCAGTAGCGCCCGACCCGCTCGAACTTGAACATCTCGTAGAAGGTGGCCGTGCCGTAGACCTCGGCCGCGGTGACCCCGACCAGCTCGGCCACGTGCGCCATGGCGTCGTTGGCCAGGAAGCCGTCCTGCTCCTGGGCCAGGTGCAGGAGCGGGATCAGCGCACTCTTCGGCCGCGGGAAGCGAGCGATGATCTCCTTGGCGACCACCACGTTGGCATCGGTGAGGCGGGCCATTACCGGTCCACCTCCCCCAGCACCGGGTCGACCGAGCTGATCACGGCGATCGCGTCGGCCACCAGCCCGCCGCGCAGCATGTGCGGGAGGCACTGGATGTTGACGAAGCTCGGGGCTCGGACGTGCATGCGGTACGGCGTGGCCGAGCCGTCGCTGGCGATGTAGCAGCCGATCTCGCCACGCGGGCTCTCGATGGCCACGTAGACCTCGCCCTCGGGCACCTTGAACCCCTCGGTGAAGATCTTGAAGTGATGGATCAGGGCCTCCATCGACTCGTCGATGCGTGCTCGTGGCGGCGGAGTGACCTTCTTGTTCTGGATGCGCACGTCCCCGGCCGGCATCCGCTCCAGGATCTGACGGACGATGCGCATCGATTCGCGGACCTCGTTCAGCCGGATGGCATAGCGGTCGAAGGCGTCGCCGTACGAGCCGACGATCACGTCGAAGTCGACCTCCGGGTACCGCAGGTACGGCATGTCCCGGCGCAGGTCCCACGGCGTGCCGGTGCTGCGCATGATCGGGCCGGTGGCGCCGAGGGCCTGGGCCTCCTGGGCGGTGATCACCCCGACGCCCTGGAGCCGCTCCCGCCAGATCGGCTGGCCGGTCAGCAGCTGGTCGTACTCGTCGAGGCGCGGTGGGATCAGGTCGAGCAGGCGAAGCACGTCGTCACGCCAGCCCGGAGGGAGATCGGCGGCGACCCCGCCCGGGCGGATGAAGTTGTGGTTCATCCGCAGGCCGGTCACCTTCTGGAAGAAGCGCAGCACCTCCTCGCGCTCGCGCCAGCCGTAGATCATCATCCCCACCGCACCGATGTCCATGCCATTGGTGGCGAGGAACAGGAGGTGGCTGCTCATCCGGTTCAGCTCGCTGAGCAGCATGCGCATCCACGTGGCCCGCTCGGGGATGTCGCCGTCGATGCCGAGCAGCTTCTCGGTGGCCATCGAGAACACCAGCTCGTTGTTCAACGGGCTGACGTAGTCCATCCGGGTCACGTTGGTGCCACCCTGCAGGTAGGTCAGTTGCTCACCGGTCTTCTCCATCCCGGTGTGCAGGTAGCCGATGATCGGCTTGCAGCGCAGCACCTCCTCGCCCTTCAGCTCCAGCATCAGGCGCAGCACGCCATGGGTGCTGGGGTGCTGCGGGCCCATGTTGATGACCATGGTCTGGTCCTCGTCCGGGTCCGCCGGCAGGTCGCCGAGCTTGGCGGCCTCGGCTTCGCTCATCCGCAGCACCGCGCCCGAGTTGCGCAGCAGCTCCCGGGCGGTCAACTCGCTGCGCGGCCTGAGCTCTTGGGCCGGGTCGCTCCCGGCGCGGATCACCGAGACGATGTCGCTGCTGGCCGGGGTGGACACGTCGACGCTCACTGCCCGCTCCGGAAGTTGGGGCTGAACTGCACCGGCACGGTGCCGACGGCGTAATCCTTGCGCAACGGGTGACCGTCCCAGTCTTCCGGCATCAGGATGCGGGTCAGGTCGGGATGCCCGTCGAAGGTGATGCCGAACAGGTCGTAGACCTCCCGCTCCATCGCCTCGGTCCCCGGGTACAGGTCGAACAGCGACGCCACGCTGGCCTCGGCCTCGGGAACCTGGACGCGCAGGCGGATCCGCTGCCGGTTGGCCATCGACAGCAGGTTGACGACCACCTCGAAACGCTCCGGGGCGATCCCCGGAGCCACCACCCGCCCGGGCATCCGCAGGTAGTCGACGGCCGTGAGATCGCTGCACGTCTCGAAGCCGTCGTCGAGCAAGGCCTTGACGACGGTGACGTACTGGGCCCGGCTCGGGTGGATCACCTGCTGGCCGCAGCTCTCGGTGAGCGGGCAGCCGTGCCGGCTGGGCGGGGGCGGCGGAGCTGGAGCCTCGGCCGCCCCGGGGGCGGGCGCATCGGTCATGTCAGCGCGACCCCGACATGGTGACGGGCTGCGAACCGGCCGGGATCTCCTGGACGTGCACGCCGGCGCCGGCGCCCGTCTCGGCCCGCCGCTTCATCAGCTGGCCGGATTCGATCAGCCCGTGGAGGGTCTCGATGGCGTGGATGAGCGTCTCCGGCGTTGGCGGGCAGCCCGGGGCGTAGACGTCGACCGGCACCACCTGGTCGACACCCTGGACGATGGCGTAGTTGTTGAACATCCCGCCGCTGCTGGCGCACACGCCCATGGAGATGACCCACTTGGGTTCCATCATCTGGTCGTAGACCTGGCGCAGCACGGGAGCCATCTTCTGGCTGACCCGCCCGGCGACGATCATGATGTCGGCCTGGCGCGGCGAGGCGCGGAACACCTCCATGCCGAAGCGGGCCAGGTCGTAGTGGGCGCCGCCGGCGCCCATCATCTCGATCGCGCAGCAGGCCAGCCCGAACGACGCCGGCCAGCTGCTGCGGCTGCGCGCCCAATTGATCAGGTCCTCGATCCGACCGGTGAGGGCGTTGTGCGGGATGCCGCCGAGCCCGTCGTCGGCGATGTTCTGCAGCAGGCTCATGCGGCGGTGCCCTCGTCGAGCCGGCCGTCGAGGCCGACCCGGCGGATCGTCGAGGTCGAGGTGCGCTCCACCGACACCGGTCCGTCGAGGCGCCGCTGGCGGCTGAGCGGACCCCAGTCCAGCGCGCCGCGGGCCACGACGTAGACGAACGCCAGCACGAACACCGCCGAGAAGGCGACCATCTCCCACAGGGCGTAGGCACCCAGACCGGCGCGGTTGACGGCGAAGGGGTAGATGAAGATCAGCTCGATGTCGAACATGATGAAGAGCATCGCCACGACGTAGAAGGTGACCGGGAACCGCTCCGGGTTGTCCCGGCTGGGCACGATGCCGCACTCGTAGGGAGCCTGCTTGGCCGCCGACGGGCGCCGCGGGGCCAGCAAGCGGGACGCCAGGAAGCTCAGCGCGCCGAACAGGACCGCCAGCACCAGCAGGGCGACGACCGGCAGGTATTGACGCACGCGGTCAGGCTCCGGCGGGCAACGCCTTGGCGGCGCGGTTCAGTGCGACGATGCGGTCGCGGCGGTGCAGCAACCAGCACAGCACCAGGAAGATCGCCAGCGAGCTGAGGCAGATGATCGCCGCCGGCACCCGCTTGTTGCCCAGGTCGCGGATCATGTACACGTACTGGTGCGGTCGGCTGGTGTCGATGACCGGCGCCGCCGGCGCCCGGCCGGCCTCGTCGCGTTGGGGCACCAGCGGTGCCACCTCGACCAGCGAGTAGTGCGGCTTGTGGAAGAACGCCAGGAAGTCGACCTTGCCGCCGAACAGCTGCGGGCTGCGCTGACCGCCCTTGTCGTAGACCTGGACGATCTGGGCCTCGCCGGCCTTGAACACGCCGTTCTCCTCCAGCATCACCGTGGCAGCGGCCCCGGCCTGCTGGTAGGACGGCAGTGCCGAGTCGAGCGCCTTCCACCCGTTGGACTCCAACGCGGTGCGCACCGCAGTGGCGACTTCGGTCGACGTGGCACCGGCTGCCACCGACACCGGCCCGTTCAACGGACCGACCTCGGTCAGCGCGGCCGGCGTCTGCAGGATGCCTGCGGCGGGGACCGGCTTCCACGAGGGGTCCTTGCCCAGGAGCCCCTTGCCGTAGCTCCACCAGATCCCGCCCATCAGGAACATCCAGCCGAACAGGCCGGCGAGGGCCACGAGGAACCCGAGGCGCACGCCCATGTTGGTGGCCAGGATCAGGAAGATGCTGCCGCACAGCACGGTCACGGCGATGATGACGATGAGGATGCCGCGCAGCTGCGGCTCCCAGTTGATGGCCAGCAGGGCACTCACAGGTGGTTCCTCACGTATTCGACGATGGCCTTGACCTGGGCGTCGGTCAGCAGGCCGCCGAACCCGGGCATGCGTCCCATGCCCTGGCCCTGCGTGCCGTACTTCTGGCCGTAGTTCGAGCCATTCTTGACGAAGGTGATCATGTCGGCCTCGTTGGGGAACGCGGCGACGGTGTTCCCGCCGGTGAGGTTCCACCCGAAGGCACCCTGGCCGCTGACGCCCGGCTGGTCGATGCTCCAGCCGCGGGTGTGGCAGCGGGCGCAGCTGTAGGCCCCGCTGTCGAGGTCGAGGTTGAACAGCGCCTCACCCATCGCCTCGTCCTTGGTGGCGTACTTACCGGCCTTCACCAGGGCCTCGGCGGCCTGGTCGGCGGCCTGGGCGATCTGGGTCTGAGTCCGGGCCACGTCCGTGGCGTCGGTGGGCAGGTGCCCGGAGGGACAGGTCAGCGGGTCCTTCTCGTTGGCCGCGCAGCCCTCGCGGGGGACCTGGATGAAGTGCAGGTACGAGATCAGCGTGTCGATCTGCTGGGCGTTCATCGGCCCACCGCCGACCGTGCCCCACGCCTGCATCGGCGAGAACGGCCGTCCGTACTGCAGGATGAAGCGGACCTCGTCGTCGCTGTACCGGTAGAACACCGTGTTCAGCGCCGGGGCCTTCCACTGCAGCGCCGAGACCTGGCCGGTCTTGACGTCGGTGTAGGTGTACGGAGCCGAGCCGCCGGTGGCCTTCATGCCGCCGTGGCAGCCGGCGCAGTTGAAGCCACCGTTGGCCGTGGTCTCGAACAGCGCCGACCCCCAGGCCACGAAGCGATCGGCCTGCTTGGCCTTGGCCCCGGCCTGGCGGCTGGGTTCGAGGATCCAGTACAGCGGGAGCCCGACGACCATGACCACCAGCAGGAGCACGGCCAGGATCTGCATGCGCTCGAGGCGAGAGCCCTCCAGCGTCTCGTCGTCGTAGTACGGCTTGCGGTTGGGGGCCAGTTCGATCTCCGAGCCCAGCTCGTGGCGGGCCGCAGCGGTGTTGAACAGCCAGAACAGCAGGAAGCCGACGGTCAGGACGGCGACCAGCACCCAGGCGATGGTGGTGGCCGACGAGGCGACCAGGAACGTAGCGAGCATCAGTGGTGGCCTCCGCTCACGCAGTGCGGACCCTCGGCCTCCTGGCCGGTGGTGTTGGTGCCGATCGGCGGACCCTCGAACACGGTGGCGGTGTCGATGGTGACGTCGCCGGTGGCCGAGACGCTGATGGCGAAGCGGTCCATGCCGCGCGGCGCCGGGCCACCCTTCTTCTCGCCGACCCGGTTGTACTGCGACCCGTGGCACGGGCACTCGAACCACTGGCTGGACTCGCACGACGGCACCCGGCACCCGAGGTGCGGGCACTTCTGGTAGAGGGCGACCAACCCGGCCTCCATGCCGGCCAGCACCGGCGCGTAGGTGTGGACGCCCTTGGCCTTCGGCAGCGCGTCGGACGGGTACGCCGTCAGCCAGCTGCGGGCCGTGGAGTTGTACAGGAACCCGCGGCCGCTGCGGATGCCGGCGACGATGTCGTCGAGCTTCCCGGCAGCGACCTTGCCGCCGAACCCGGAGACCTTGAACGGCCACAGGAACGCCGTGAAAGCGGCTGCGGCGAACGCCCCGAGCCCGGCGGTCATCAGGGTGACCGTCGCCCGGTTGAGGAACTGCCGCCGGTTGAAGCCGACCACGTCGGCATCCGGCTTGACCCAGATCTGCGGCGGGGCGGCCACCGTGGTGGCCAAGCCGCCGTGGCGAGCCTGGCTGGCCTCGGCCTCGACCTGGCGACCGGTCAGTGGCATCGGCCGGTCGATCTCGGAATCCTTGTCGCGCCGGGTGGTCTCCCGGCTCAGCGCGCCGGCGCCGCGCACGTCGGCCCGACGCGCCGCGGTGAGCAGCACCACGGCAGCCAAGGCCACCAGGGCGACGATGACGATGGAGATGATGGCAGCGGGGCTCATGTGATGCTCACAGCTCGAAGAAGATGCCGTCACGCCACGGGAGCGTGAAGTTGAAGCCTGGTCCACGGAAGAACGAGCCGATGATGACCAGCGTGGCCCAGAACATCAGGTGGATGGTCATCAGCGAGATGGCGAACTTGCGGTCCTCGGGCTTGTTCGACGGGTTCTTGTCGATGTACGGGGCGAAGATCAGCAGGATCAGGCCGACACCCGGAATGGTCACCCCGGCGACCATCGGGTGGAACATCGTCAGCAGCTCCTGCAGGCCGAGGAAGTACCACGGGGCCTTCGACGGGTTCGGCGTCTGGTTCGGGTTGGCCATCCGCTGCAGCGGGGCGTTCACCCAGATCGAGAACAGGAAGGTGAAGCCCAGGCACGCCAGGGCGGCGACGAACTCGACGGCCAGCAGGTGCGGCCAGGTGTGCACCTTGTCGACCGGGGTGGCCTTGACGTCCTGGATCGACCCGCTCTTGACCACGGTGAGCAGTCGCTGGGTGTGACCGCCGGGGCCGGCGCCGGTGGGTACGCCCGCGGCGCTCGGCGGGGCGGCCACCACGCTGGCCACCTTGTCGGCCACGGCCACGCCGCCGCCGGACGCGGTGGCCTCGCCGCCCTCGGCCTTGGCCTTGGCGGCCCGGCTGCGCTCGAGCAGATGGGCGGGGATCCGCGGGTCGGATGCGGCGGCCGCCGTGGTCTCGGCCGGCGCGGCACTGGCCGGTGCCTCGGCCGCAGCCTTCTCCCGGGCGGCCTGGGCCCGCTTCAGCAGGTGTTCAGGGATTTCGGTCATTCGTCACGTCCCCCGATCACAACGGTCCCGAGATGCCGCCGTCCTTGCGGACACGCCAGAAGTGGATGGCCATGAAGATGATGATGACGAACGGGAGCATCAACACGTGCAGCACGTACCATCGCAGCAACGTCTCCGAGCTGATCTCCTTGCCACCAAGCAGGACGAATCGGACCTGGGTCCCGATCACCGGTGAGTAGCCCATCATGTTCGTGCCCACCGCCACGGCCCACATCGACAGCTGGTCCCACGGCAGCAGGTAACCGGTGAAGCTGAGCAGCAGCGTCAGCATCAGCAGCACCACGCCGATCACCCAGTTGAACTCACGCGGCGGCTTGTAGGCCCCGTGGTAGAAGACCCGGGCCATGTGCAGGAAGACGCTGAGCACCATCAGGTGGGCGCCCCATCGATGCATGTTGCGGACCAGCAGGCCGAAGGTCACGGAGGTCTGCAGGTCGGAGATGTCCTGCCAGGCCGAGACGTCGGTGGGCCGGTAGAAGAACATCAGGAAGATGCCGGTCACCGTGAGCAGGATGAACAGGAAGAAGCTGAGCCCGCCGAGGCACAGCGTGTAGCTGACCTTCACCGCGTGGCGCTTCACCTTCACCGGGTGCAGGTGGTACAGCACCGAGTTCATGATCACGTAGCTGCGGTTGCGCGGGCTGTCGGTGTAGCCCTTGCGGAAGATCGAGCCGGGCCGGAAGATGCTGCTCCACACCTGGCTGCCCTGGGTGGAGTCGACCAGCTTGTTGACGCGGTCCTTCATCGTCGGCGTCGGGGTGTCGTCGAGCGTCTGTGCCATGTCGTCTTCCTCTAGAACCGCATGCCGTAGGCGTAGCCGTGGTTGTTGGTGCGGGTGTGCGAGTCCCCAGTGTTACCCGGCGCACCCGCCTTGCCCAAGATGATCACGCCGGTGGGGCACCGATCGACGCACAGGGCGCACCGGGTGCAGATGTCGTCGTCGATGATGAACACCACGTGGTCGCTGGGGTCGATGCCGGGCCGTTCGGTGTTGGTCGCCGCGTCGATGGCATCCGGCGTCACCATGTGGATGCACTTCCACGGGCAGATGTCGACGCATCCCTCGCACATGATGCACTCGGTCTGGTCGATGTGGATGAACTGCTTGGGCTTCACCGCCTTGGTCAGGTAGTCCGCATCGACCTCGACGAGCGTGTAGTCGTCGGTGAAGGGCATCAGCGGCGGGTTGGCGTCGGTCCGAGCCACGGAATCAGACCTTCTTCACCAACGGGCGGCCATAGGAGCTCTCGATCGCCTTGGTCGACGCCGACTGCTGGGCGCCCCGGGACTGCCAGACCTTCCACAACCAGATGATCAGCCCGAAGAACCAGGCGTGGATCAGGACCACGACGATGTCGCGCAGGGCCTCGTACGGGATGGTCATCGGGAAGTGCCCGCCCATCGACTGCGGCTTCAACAGGTCGAAGGGTCCGTAGATGATCTTGGTCTTGTTCCAGCCGAGGTTCTTGTCGGCATGGTCGATGAACTGGTGGGGGGCGACGCCGAAGGCCAGGAACATGGCGCCGAACACGTAGCAGGCGGCCAACATGGCCTCACCCCACGACGTCGGCTTGCCCGCCGGGCGCCGCTTGGCGTACGGGATGGCCGCCAACCCCATGGCCGACGCCAGGAGGAAGGAGAACAGGAATGCCTGGTTCACCCCCGGCCATTTGAGGATGTCGATCGCGATCACTGGGCTGGCGTCCTTCGAGTCGAGGTCTCGTGAAGTGCTGCACGAACTGTAGTCACCCACCATCCGATCGGGACCAGTTCGCAGACTGCTCCCGTCGCACGGCACGCGGCGCTGACCGGTCTACCACGCGGCCGGCGCGAGACCGGCGAGGTTGTGCATTCGTGCGCCGCCCCCGGGGCCCCGACCGTTCGATGCGATTTCCGCTTCCGAGCCGTGCCGCGTCTATCGTCACAGCGTGACCGAGATTCCCGAGCATCTGCTGAAGCGCAGCAAGGCGGCGCGGGCCAAGGCCGGCGGCGAGGAGCCCGCGGCGGGTGCATCGGACGCCCCGGCCACCGCCGTTGCCAAGGCGGACGGCGCCGCAGCTCCGGCCAAGCCGGCCGCCCCCGCCGCACCGGTGAAGCCGGCGGCGCCCGTGGTCAAGCCGGACAGCCCGGTGGTGGCGGCGTACAAGGCGCGCAAGAAGGTGCCGATCTGGGCCATGCTCGGCCTGGCCATCCTCCCCGTGTGGGGGTTCATGTACGCCCAGGCCCTGACCCCGGAGAAGAAGGTCGTCCAGGGGCCCCTCGGCATCGGCGCCAAGGTCTACGCGAGCGAGTGCTCGGGCTGCCACATGGCCGACGGGTCCGGCGCCGCCGGAGGGGCATACTCCTTCCTCAAGTCCGACGCGGTGACAACGTTCCCGCACATCGAGGATCAGCTTCGTTGGGTCTCGTTTGGGACCAAGGCCTATGCGGACGCCGGTATTCGCATCGCAGGAGACCCCAACCGCGCCGGCGGTCCTCATGTCGTCGGCACCAACGGTCTGATGCCGGCCCAGGGAACGAAGCTTTCGAGCGCACAGCTCCTTGCCGTCGTGTGCCACGAGCGGTTCGCGCTCGGCGGCATCGAACAGAGTGGCGACGAGTGGGACAAGTGGTGTTCGCCCTCGTCCCCGGCCTGGGTCGCCGCCGAGGGCGGCACGTCGATCGCCGAGCTCGGCACCAAGGTCGACGGCGCCCTGGAGATCGGCAGCACCCCCAAGCCGGGCACCACCGCCACCAAGTAACCTCGCCGCCCGCCCTCGGGCGCCTCGGTCCCGCCAAGCCAGACCACCCGCTCGGCGCGACTCCGCGGGCCTGACTGCCCGCCTGGTGCCGTCGGGTCGCCGGCGAGCGTCGGGCGCAGGGCCGGGAGGGACGGCGTGTTCGGGGAGGCACACTGGGGGGCCGTGGCTGCCTCCGCGTCCTCCTCGCTGTCCACCGACGTGCTGATCGTCGGTGGCGGGCCGGCGGGTGCGGCGGCCGGGTACTGGCTGGCCCGCCACGGCCACCAGGCCACCGTGGTCGAGCGCAAGACCTTCCCGCGCGACAAGACGTGCGGCGACGGACTGACGCCGCGGGCCGTGCACCAGCTGGAGGAGATGGGCCTCGGACCGGGTCTCGAGCGCTTCCACCGGTACCAGGGCCTGCGGGCCACGGGCATGGGCCGGGAGCTCGAGCTGGCCTGGCCCAGCCACCCGGTGTATCCGTCGCACGGGTTCGTCGTGCGCCGGCGGGACCTCGACCGGATGGTGGCCGACAACGCCGCCGCCGCCGGGGCAACCGTCCTGCAGGGCCACGAGGCCGTCGAGCCGCTGCTCGATCGCGGGTTCGTGCGCGGTGCGCTCGTCCGCCGGTACGACGGGACGGAGGTGTCGATCAACGCCCGGTACGTCGTGGTCGCCGACGGCGCCAACAGCCGCTTCGGTCGGGCCCTCGGCACGTTCCGGACCAGGGAGTGGCCGTACGGCACGGCGATCCGCACCTATTGGACCTCACCCCGCCACGCCGAGCCGTGGATCGAATCGGCGCTCGACGTCCAGGACCGCAACGGGCATCCGATGCCGGGCTATGGCTGGATCTTCCCGGTGGGCGACGGAACCGTCAACGTGGGGGTCGGCCTGCTCAGCACGTTCCGCGACTTCAAGGCGGTCAACACCACCCACCTACTCGACGCCTACGCCCACCAGATCGCCGAGCGCTGGGAGATCGATCCAGCGGCACCCGAGTGCCGGCCGACCAGCGGGCGCATCCCCATGGGCGGATCCGTCGGACCCAAGGCCGGGCCGACGTTCCTGGTCGTCGGCGACGCCGCCGGCAGCGTCAACCCGTTCAACGGCGAGGGCATCGACTACGCCTACGAGACCGCTCGGCTGGCCGCCGACGTGCTCCACCAGGCGCTGACCGATCGAGACCCAGCCGCCCTGCAGCGCTATCCCCAGCAGCTTCAGGACACCTACGGCGAGTACTTCAAGGTCGCCCGGCTGTTCGCCCGGGTCATCGGCCGCCCAACGTTGATGCGCGAGCTGACCCGCGTCGGGATGCACAGCCGAACGCTGATGGAGTGGGTCCTGCGGATCATGGCGAATCTGCTGCGACCGGAGGAGACCGGCCCGGCGGAGCTGGCCTACCGAGCCGCGGCGAAGCTCGTCAAGCTGGCTCCGAACGCCTGAGCCAACTGGGTCCCGGAGTATCACCGGCACCACTAACGTGCTCTGGGGCACGAAGGGGGACGAAGGGGTCATGTCGGAGCCGTACATCCTGGGTGTCGACATCGGCACGACGTTCACCGCCGCGGCGGTCGGCCGCGGCCAGACGGTCACGCCCTGCACGTTGGGCAACCGGACGGCGTCCGTGCCAACGGTGGTCGCCGTGCTGCCCGACGGCCAGGTGCTGGTCGGCGAGCAGGCCGAACGTCGGGCCGCGTCCGATCCCACTGCGGTGGCCCGCGAGTTCAAGCGCCGCCTGGGTGACACGACGCCGCTGGTGTTGTCCGGCCAGCCGTACAGTCCCGAGCAGCTGATGGCCCACGTGCTCCGTTGGGTGGTTCGTGAGGTGACCCGCATCGAGGACCGCGCCCCGGACGAGGTGGTCCTCACTCACCCCGCAGCGTTCGGCCCGTACAAGGTTCAGCTGATGGGCGAGGTCGCCCGCCTAGCCGATGTCGCCAACGCCCGGCTGCTCACCGAACCGCAGGCTGCGGCCACCGCCTACGCCCGCAAGGCGACCATCGAGCCCGGCAAGGTGGTCGCCGTCTACGACTTCGGAGGTGGCACGTTCGACGCCGCCCTGGTGCGGCGCACGTCCACCGGTGGCTTCGCCCTCCTCGGCGCAGCCGACGGCATCGACCGGCTCGGTGGCGTGGATGTCGACCAGCTGATGTTCGAGAGCGTCGTCGACCGGGCCGGCGTCGTCGATCCGGCAGCGGCCAACCCGGCCGACGTCATCGCCCTTCGGCAGCGAGCTCGCGACGCCAAGGAGGCTCTGGCCACCGACGACGAGGCCACCGTGGTGCTGGGGATCCCGGCCGAGTCCGACCGGGTGCGGATCCTGCGCGCCGACCTGTCGGCCATGATCCGGCCGCGGGTGATGGAGACGATCGAGGTCCTCCAGCGGGTCATCCGCAACTCCGGGGTACAGACCGCCGACGTCGACCGGGTGCTCCTGGTGGGCGGATCGTCGCGGCTGCCCCTCGTGGCCGACACGATCCGCACGACCCTCGGCCTGCCGGTCACCGCCGACATCGATCCGAAGACGGCCATCTGCGTCGGCGCGGCGTCGCCGATCGCACCAGTCGACGCATCCGGGCCGACCACCGAGCCGACGCCGAAGCCAGCGGGTGTCGCCACGGGCGCAGCCGCCGGTGCCGTCGCCGGTGTGGCCACGGGCGTGGCGGCCGGTGGAATGGCTGCGCCAGCCGCCCCGTCCACCGAGCCGTTGCCGACGGCAGCCGGCGGTACACCCCCCACCAGCGTGATGCCCCCGGTCCCGGTCGGCCCGCCGCCGTCCACCGCGGCGGGCTCGAAGCGCAACCTGCTGATCGCCGGCGCCGTGCTGGCGATCGGTGCGGTGATCGCCGCGATCATCGCCCTGTCCGGTGGCACGGACAAGACGGCGACCTCGCCAGGCAACTCGTCACGCAACACCACGGTGGCCACCAATCCGCCGGCCGTGCAGTCCCCCTCCCAGCCACCGCCACTCACGGCCGTCGTCCCGCCGCTGGCCACGAACCCGGTCGTCAACCCAGCCACCAACCCAGCGACCACGCCAAGCGCATCTGTGGCGCCCAACCCGTCGTCCACCCCGATCGTCGCCCCCACGGTCACCGGCACCACACCGGTGGCCGCCACCCAGCCCCCCGTGACCACCCCGGTCACGACGCCGGCGACGACGCCCCTCACTTCGCCCCCCACGACCCCGCCGGCGGCCGTCGACCGGGCCCTCGCAGCCAAGCTGTTCGTCGGCAGTCTCGAGTGGGACCTCAACCACCTCGCCGTCGATCCGCAGGCCGGGACCATCGCGGTGACCGGCAAGGTGACCAGCCGGGTTCGCGGCCGGGTCGAGGTGCTCGACGACCCGTACTCGATTCGCTTTGAGGGCTCCGATTTCGGGCTCGACGTCGACGTGCCGGGCGACCTCGCCGGCGAGCGGTCGACCAGCGCAGTGACCTTGTCGTCGAACTCGCTGCCCCCGAACTTCGACATCGCCAAGGCCCAACTGATCATGGGCCGCGCCGGCGACCATCAAGCCGTGGTCGACCTGGGTACCGGCAAGGTTCTCGAAGACCTGGCGCCCGTCCCGCTGACGATCGCCGGGACGGCGACCACCGCATCCGGTGTCACCTTCAAAGCGGTCAGCGCGGCGATCATCCCACTGGAGTGCGCCGGCGGAAGCGGCAACTTCACCCTGTCGAGCTCGCCCAAGGGCGAGTGGTCGATGATGATCGTCGGTGATCTCAAGACGGGGGCAACACCGGTCGGCGGGACGACCATCACTGGCATCACCCATGGATTCACCCGGCTGAAGCTGCCCGACGGGTTCGCCCTGGAAGCGTCGACCACGATCGACGACGTCTTCGGACCGAACGAACGGCACCGCGACGGCGTGATCTGCTTCAGCGGGCTGCAGGCACCGGGCGATGGCGCCTACCAGCTCCAGATCCAGGCCGGGCCCGACGGTCCAGTGGGCACCATCGACATCACCGTCCCGGCCGGCGCAATCGTGGCCGACACACCCGCCGCGGCCTCTGTGGCGCCAGATCAGGTCACCGACCCGTCCAAGGTCAACACCGTGTTCTGGGCGGGCGGGCGCTGGGACATCGACAGCATCCAGGCCGACGCGGCGAACAAGACGTTGCGGGTCACCGGCACGGTCACCAACCTGTCGCGCAACCGGTTCGACGGGTTCCGCGAGCCGATCGCGGTCCGCACGGGCGGTTCCGACGTGGCGCTCGACGCCCGCACCGTGGGCTCGGTCGATGACACCAACGCCTCGAGCCGCTTCGTGCTGCGCACCTCCTCGCTCCCGGACGGCTTCGACCCGAAGTCGGCGCAGTTGATCTTCGGGCAGTCGGGAAACCACCAGGCGGTGGTGAGACTGGACGGCACCGTCGTCGAGGACCTGGCGCCCGTGCCGGTGACGATCAAGGGGACGGCGACCACCGGATCCGGCATCGCCTACACGGTCACCGGCGCCGAGATCGTGCCGTGGGCCTGCTCCGGCGGCGACGCGAGGATCAGCTTCGCCAACGGGCGCGCTGACGAGTGGTCGCTGATCGTCGAGGGCGAGTTTGTCTCCGGCGCCGTGCCGGTCGGGGGATTGACCATCGACCACATCACCGGCGGTTTCACCCGACTGAAGCTGCCAGACGGCAGTTCACTCGAAGCGGCGAACGGACTCGACAGCATCTTCGGAAGCAACGAACGGCTCCATCACAGCCTGATCTGCTTCACCGGGCTCCAGGCGCCCGGCGACGGTGCCTACCAGCTGCAGATCCAGGCCGGCAACACGCCACCCGTCGGTACCGTCGACGTCACGATCCCAGCCGGTGCGATCGCGCCCGACACCTCGGCGGCGACCTGACTCAGAGCGTTGCCAACAGCTGCCCGGGTGCGGCGCGCAGGACGTCGGTGGCCGCACCAGCGGGCAGCGAGTCGCACAGCTGCTCGGCTCGCGCCGCCCACTCCCTGGCCGTCACCATCGCTGACTCCAGGCCGCCGTTGTCGCGGACGATTCCGAGCGCCTTGTCCCGCTCGGCCACGTCCAGCGGCTTGCCGAGCAACGAGAGCAACTCGGCCGCGGCCACTCCACCGCCCTGCAGGGTTCGCAGGACCGGCAGGGTGTAGACACCCTCGACCATGTCGTGCCCGGCCGGTTTGCCCAGCTTCTCTCCGGTGGCGGTCAGGTCGAGCAGATCGTCGACCACCTGGAACACCATGCCGTAGGCGTCGCCGTAGGCCGTCAAGATGTCGATGACGGCACGATCGAGGCCGGCCACGATCCCGCCGATGCGCGCCGAGGTGGCGAACAGCGCGGCGGTCTTGCCACCGATCGACGACACGTACGACGCCTCCGGGCGAGCCGGGTTGTACGTATGGCGCAACTCGTCGATCTGCCCCTCGCACAGCCGGCCGATCGTGCGCGCCAGCAACCCGGCAACCTCGGTCCCCAGTGACGCGGCGATCTCACTAGCCCGAGCCAGCAGGAAGTCACCGGCCAGGATGGCCTGCAGGTTGCCCCACTTGGCGTTCACCGTCTCGACGCCACGCCGGGTGGGTGCCTCGTCCATGACGTCGTCGTGGTACAGCGAGCCGGTCTGCACCAGTTCGCAGGCCACCCCGCCCTGCAGGGCCGCCTCGCCGTACGGCTCCCCGCCCACCTGGGCGGCGACGACCGTGAGCAGTGGCCGGAGACGCTTCCCGCCAGCGACGACGAGGTGCGAGGCAATTTCGTTGAGGTAGCGGTCCTCGACCTCGACGGACGCCACCAACGCAGACTCGATCCGCGCCAGCACGCTGTCCTGCCCAGGAAGCACGAACATCGTCGCCGAGGTCACCGGGCCAGGCTACGTGACCGAGGCGATCATCCCCGCCCCGGTCCGCGTCCCCTGGTCATCCGGCGGAGTACGGTTGCGGTCGGCGGAACGTCGGACCGCCGATCAGACGGGGCACTCCAGGGGGCAACCATGCGACGGATCCATCGATTGACCGCGGCAACGATCCTGACGGCGAGCTGCGCACTGCTCGCCGGATGCGGTGACGACGACGAGCCGGCCACCTCGACCACCAAGGCCAGCGCCACCACCGGTGCCGGCACGACCGCGGCACCAGGTGGGACCACCGCGGCGAATGCCAATGCCAGCCCGGACGGCGGGAAGGCCGCCCAGCTGGCCAAGGCCTTCATCGCCGCCGGACAGTCCGCCGGCGCCAAGTTCGACGAGGCCTGCGTGAACGAGAAGATGGCCAAGATCCCACCCGCCGACCTCGACAAGATCCTTGCCGCGTTCGCAACGGATCCGGCGCTGAAGACGGAGCCCGCCGGGGTGTCGGACGCCGCAAAGGCGGCCATGGCCTCGGCGGTCTCGTGCGTCACGTCCTTCCCGACCAAGTCGACCTGATCCGGCCAAGCCGGACTCGACCGGCAGGGGGAGGGACACGCTACGCGCTGCCCACGTCGGCACACAAGCCCGCCGATACACTCCCCCTATGTTTGAACGCTTCACCGATCGGGCCCGCCGTGTGGTGGTGCTGGCCCAAGAGGAAGCTCGCCTACTCAACCACTCCTACATCGGCACCGAGCACATCCTGCTCGGCCTGATCCATGAGGGCGAAGGCGTCGCCGCCAAGGCTCTCGAGTCCCTGAACATCAGCCTGGAAGCGGTCCGCAGCCAGGTCGAGGAGATCATCGGCCAAGGCGGTTCGTCGCCGTCCGGGCACATCCCGTTCACGCCCCGGGCCAAGAAGGTCCTCGAGCTGAGCCTGCGCGAGGCGCTGCAGCTCGGCCACAACTACATCGGCACCGAGCACATCCTGCTCGGCCTGATCCGCGAGGGCGAAGGCGTCGCCGCCCAGGTGCTGGTCAAGCTCGGCGCCGACCTCAGCCGGGTCCGCCAGCAGGTCATTCAACTGCTGTCCGGCTACCAGGGCGGCAGCCCCAGCTCGGCCAAGGGCGAACCGCAGCCCGCCTCCTCGTCGGCGTCGGGCTCGTCGAAGGACGAGCCGTCGGGCGACAAGGGCGGCAGCCAGATCCTCGACCAGTTCGGCCGCAACCTCACCCAGGCGGCGCGCGAGCAGAAGCTCGACCCGATGATCGGCCGGCACCGCGAGCTGGAGCGGGTCATGCAGATCCTCAGCCGGCGGACCAAGAACAACCCGGTGTTGATCGGCGAGCCCGGCGTGGGCAAGACCGCCATCGTCGAGGGCCTGGCCCAGAAGATCGTCAGCAACGACATCCCCGACACGCTGCGCAACAAGCAGCTGTACACCCTCGACCTCGGTGCCCTGGTGGCCGGCAGCCGCTACCGCGGCGACTTCGAGGAGCGGCTGAAGAAGGTGCTCAAGGAGATCCGCACCCGCGGCGACATCATCCTGTTCATCGACGAGATCCACACCCTCGTCGGCGCCGGTGCCGCCGAGGGGGCCATCGACGCGGCCTCGATCCTCAAGCCGATGCTGGCCCGCGGCGAGCTGCAGACCATCGGCGCCACCACCCTCGACGAGTACCGCAAGCACCTCGAGAAGGACGCCGCCCTGGAGCGTCGCTTCCAGCCGGTCAAGGTCGACGAGCCGACCCTCTCGCACACCATCGAGATCCTCAAGGGCGTGCGCGACAAGTACGAGGCCCACCACCGGGTGACCATCACCGACCAGGCCATCGTCGCCGCCGCCAACCTGGCGGACCGGTACATCAGCGACCGCCACCTGCCGGACAAGGCCATCGACCTGATCGACGAGGCCGGCAGCCGGTTGCGGATCAAGCGGATGGGCACCCCGCCGGACCTGAAGGAGATCGAGCGCAAGCTGATCGACGTCCAGGAGGCCAAGAAGCAGGCCGTCGAGGAGCAGCGCTTCGAGGAGGCCGGCCGACTGCGCGACCAGGAGAAGGCCCTGCTGGAGGAGAAGACCACCAAGGAGCGGGAGATCAAGGACTCCGGTGTCGACCTGTTCGACGAGGTCGACGAAGAGGCGATCGCCGAGGTGCTCAGCATCTGGACCGGCATCCCGGTGTACAAGCTCACCGAGGAAGAGACCCAGAAGCTGCTCAACATGGAAGGTGAGCTGCACAAGCGGATCATCGGCCAGGAGGACGCCATCCGGGCGGTGAGCCAGAGCGTGCGCCGCACCCGCGCCGGGCTGAAGGATCCCAAGCGGCCCAGCGGGTCGTTCATCTTCCTCGGGCCGACGGGCGTCGGCAAGACCGAGCTGGCCAAGACCCTGGCCGAGTTCCTGTTCGGCGACGAGTCGGCGCTCATCGCCCTGGACATGTCCGAGTACATGGAGAAGCACACGGTCAGCCGCCTGGTCGGCTCGCCCCCCGGGTACGTCGGCTACGAAGAGGGCGGCCAGCTCACCGAGGCCGTGCGCCGCAAGCCGTTCAGCGTGGTCCTGTTCGACGAGATCGAGAAGGCCCACCCAGACGTGTTCAACACGTTGCTGCAGATCCTCGAGGAGGGCCGCCTGACCGACAGTCAGGGGCGCACCGTCGACTTCCGCAACACGGTGTTGATCATGACGTCCAACCTCGGCACCCAGGACCTGCGCAAGGCCAACGTCGGCTTCACCAAGGGTGATTCGGCGATGAGCTACGAGCGGATGAAGGACAAGGTCACCGAGGCGCTGAAGGGCCACTTCCGCCCGGAGTTCCTCAACCGCATCGACGAGGTCATCGTCTTCCACGAGCTGGCTCGCGAGGAGGTCGTCCAGATGGTCGACCTGATGATCAAGCGGTTGGTCAACCAGCTGGAGGGCCAGGGTCTGGGCATCGAGCTGACCCAATCGGCCAAGGAGCTGCTGGCCACCAAAGGCTACGACCCCCAACTGGGCGCCCGCCCGTTGCGCCGGGCGATCCAGCGGATGGTCGAGGACATCCTCAGCGAGAAGATCCTCTACAAGGAGTTCCAGGCCGGCGAGATCATCGTCGTCGACACCGAGGCGGACCCGGACAAGCCGGGCGAGCAGCGCCTGACGTTCCATGCCGTGCCCGGGTTCATGCCTCCGGCGTCGGTGGAGCTGGCCGCCACCGGTGCGCCCGAGCCGCCCGGCGTGGAGCCGACGATCCCCAACGACTGATCAGCCGCCATTCACCCGAATGGCGTCATCGGCGGGCGGCGGCTGACACACTGAACGGGTGGGTCGTTCGGGGTCGATCGTGATCCGCCGCGCCGTCGCCGCGCTGCTGGCCGTCCTGGCACTGGTGGTGCTGCCCGGCTGCCGGGTCGACACCACCATCGACCTCGACGTCCACGCCGACGGCAGCGGGGTCCTGACGCTCACGGCCGTGGCCGACCGGGCCGTGGTCGACAACGCCCCCGGGTTGGCCAACGATCTCCGCCTGGCCGATGCCCAGCGTGCCGGGTGGGTGGTGGAGGGCCCGGCGTCCACCACCGATGGCGGTCTGCGCGTGGTGCTCACCCACCCGTTCGCCACCGTCAAGGACGCGACCACCCTGCTGCAGTACATCAACGGACCCAACGGCCCCCTGCACGGGCTCAGCCTGACCCGCAGCGTCGCCTCGGGCCGGGCCACCTTCCAGCTCACCGGCGCCCTGCGCATCGACGGCGATCTGGTGGCCTTCGCCGACACCACCCTGGTCAACAGCTTGGGCAAGACGCCGTGGGCCGACAAGCTGTCGCCGGCGGAACGGGCCGGCGCGGTGTCGGCGACGTTCACGGTGAAGCTTCCTGGCGCGGTGACCAGCGCCGCCCGCCGCGACGGTGACCGGCTCACCTGGACGGTGCCCAACGGCGGCGATGCCCTCCAGGTGGCCAGCTCGGCCGTGGTCGGTGCCGGCGGCGCTGCCGGCGGTGACGGCGGAGGAGGCGGGTTCTGGCGAGTGCTGTCGTGGCTGTTCCTGCTGCTGCTCGTCGGCTGGCTGGCCCTCGTCGGCGCGATCACCGCCCAGGTGGTGCGCGTCCGGCGCCGCCGGGCGCAGCGCCGGGCGGTCCTGATGGCCCACCGGGCCCGCAACCTGTAGGCCCGAG
Source organism: Actinomycetes bacterium (assembly GCA_029782355.1). Lineage (GTDB taxonomy): Bacteria > Actinomycetota > Acidimicrobiia > Acidimicrobiales > Ilumatobacteraceae > JAKOUY01. The sequence goes on along the minus strand of JAKOUY010000016.1, from coordinate 536,595 downwards.
CGGCCATCCGGCGCGCACCCCCGGCGTACCGTGCCAGCGGTGAAGCTGCGCGTCGTCTACCGCTGCACCGAGTGTGCCGCCGACCAACCGAAGTGGGCCGGGCGCTGCCCGTCCTGCGGGGCCTGGAACAGCCTGATCGAGGACGTCGAGGACGCCGCCCCCGCACCGGCGCCGTCACTCGGCGGGGTCGCTGCCGCCGCTCCCATCCCGCTCCACGAGGTCGACCTGATGGCCGGGACGCCGTACCCCACCGGCCTCGACGAACTCGACCGGGTGCTGGGTGGCGGGTTGGTTCCCGGCTCGGTGACCCTCCTCGGCGGCGAGCCGGGGATCGGCAAAAGCACGCTGCTGCTGCAGCTGCTCCAGCTGTGGCCGGGCCGCACGCTGTACGTCAGTGCCGAGGAGAGCGCCCAGCAGATCCGCCTGCGTGCCGACCGCCTCGGTGTCGGACAGCCCGATCTGTGGCTGCTCGCGGAGACGTCGATCGCCGGCATCGTCGCCGCCATCGAGCGCGTCGACCCGCAAGTGGTCGTGGTCGACAGCATCCAGACGGTGGCCGATGCCGACGTCGGCTCGGCGCCCGGATCGGTGGTCCAAGTGCGGGCCTGCGCCCACCGGTTGGTCGCCGAGGCCAAGGCCCGGCGGGTGTCGATGGTGCTCGTCGGCCACGTCACCAAAGAGGGCTCCTTGGCCGGGCCTCGGGTCCTCGAGCATCTCGTCGACACCGTCCTCAGCTTCGAGGGGGACCGTGATCACGCCTTGCGCCTGCTGCGCGCCGTCAAGCACCGCTTCGGGCCGACCAACGACCTCGGCGTGTTCGAGATGTCCGAGCGCGGCCTGGTCGCCGTACCCGACGCCAGCTCGATGTTCCTCGCCGACCGGCGCACGGGCATCGCCGGGTCCACCGTCACGCCAACCCTGGACGGGCAGCGCCCCCTGCTGGTCGAGATCCAGGCGCTGACCAACCGGATGCGTCCCGATGTGCCGGCCCGGCGCAGCGCCCAGGGGTTGGACAGCGGGCGACTGGCCCTGCTGCTGGCGGTGCTCGAGCGGCGCGCCGGGCTGCGGCTGTCGGCGCACGAGGTGTTCGCCTCAGCGGTGGGAGGCGTGCGCCTGGCCGAGCCCGGTGTCGATCTGGCCATCTGCGCCGCCCTGGCCAGCGCAGCCCTGGACGTCGCCGTTCCCGGCGATGTGGTGCTGTTCGGCGAGGTCGGCCTGGCCGGCGAGCTGCGCCAGGTGGGCCATGCCCGCCGGCGCCTGGCCGAGGCCGCTCGGCTGGGGTTCCGCCGGGCCATCATCCCGGCCAACTCCGCCAACGGGGTGGCCGGGATCGAGACCATCCGGGCGGCCACCCTGCCCGAGGCACTGGCCCTGGCGGGGCTGGCCGGCTAGGACGGGGGGCCGACCAGGGTCGTACCCAAGGACCCCGCAGCGTCGCGACCCGGTGGAGCGTGACGTCGGCGGGATCGTTCAGCGCACCCCATGAGTTCGGAACTGGACGCTCAGCCGTTGGCCCACCGCTCGGGCGGTCTTCGGCACGGCGTGCTCCCACGTCCGCTGGCACGTGCCACCCATGACCAACAGGTCGCCGTGGCCCGGGCGGACGCGCATCGACGGTCCGCCACCCCGCCGGCGCAGGGCGAAGGTCCGCTCGGCGCCGAGCGAGAGCACCGCCACCACCGTGTCGTCGTGGCGGGCCCGCCCGATGGTGTCGCCGTGCCAGGCCACCGAGTCCTGCCCGGTCCGATAGCGGCACAGACCACAGGTGACCAGGTCTTCCCCGATCTCGCCGGCGTAGCGCAGGTTGAGTCGGTCGCGCAGGTCGTACAGCATCGGGTCGGGCCACGGCTCGCCGGCCTCGTAGTGGGCGACGAGCCGCGGCACATCGACGATCCGGTCGTACATCGGCCGCCGCTCGTGACGCCAGGGGACGTGCTCGCACAGTCGCTCGAACAACCCGCCGTCGTCGGCCAGCCACCCTCGGCCGATGTCCACCCAGGCACCGTCGCCGAGGTGGACGCGCTCGACGGTCGCCGGCTGGGGCAGCAGGGTGGGCTGGATCACGCCGCCGATCGTATCAGGCTGACGAACAAGCGTTCGGTCAGGGTGGCTGGACGGGTTGGCGATGCGATGGATGTCACCAACCCCATTGAGGATGTGGCGTTTCCGGTGGCGTTCGGCGGGTAGCCAGGGATCGTTCGTTCGACGAAGGAGTCACCATGTCCGAACCCACCCACACCACCGATCCGATGAAGGCCGCCTGGGACGAGGTCGGCGACGGCTTCACCAAGCTGGCCCGGTTGGTGCGCGATCGGTACCGCGAGCGCGCCGGCGGCAGCGAGGAGACGGCAGTCACCCCGGCTCCTGGTGCCGCATCGACCATCCGCCCCGCATCCGAGCCGAAGTCCTCGGGCACCGACCCGGCCGACGCCTTCCGCAAGGCCTTCGATTCCCTGATCGCCGCCGCCAAGGATCTCAGCGAGCGGGCCTCGGACATCACCCACAGCGAGGAGATCCGCTCGCAGGCCCGTCAGGCCGGCAAGTCGCTCAGCGGCGCGCTCTCGCACACCGTCGACTCCCTGGTCGACGACCTCAGCGATCTGTTCCAGACCGTCAAGACGGAGTTCACGAAGGGCCGTCGCAACGACTCCACTGGCACGGGGCCGGACACCGCGTCGTAACGTCTGGCGGGTGAACGCTGCGACCGACGACTTGGGCCGGCTGGCGGCCGAGGTTGCGATCCGCAGCCTGCAGAGCCGCTACGGCGACGCAGTGACCCGCCGGGCCTGGGACGAGGTCGCAGGGATGTTCGCGCCGGGCTGCCCGGTCTCCCTGGATCTGCGCGACGGCGTCGCTCGACACCTGGAGGGCGGGCGTGCGGTCGCCGACTTCATCGCCAGCGCCATCGAGCGCTTCACCTTCTTCGCCTTCACCATCGTCAACAGCGCCGTCACCGTCGGGGACTCCGAGTCCGGGGCGGCGCGGTTGTACATCCAGGAACTGCGCCATGACGCAGGCCGTCACTGGACCGTCGCCTACGGCTTGTACGAGGACCGCTATGCGATCGTCGACGGGACCTGGCGTTTCACTCGCCGCGACTACTCCTCCCTGGCACGCACCGCCGACGAGGGTGGGATGCGCTCATTCCCGATTCCGTCGTGACCGCTCACCAGCGGTGGGCGACACTGGTGCGATGGCCGACGAACGAACCACCTTCGACCCCGACACGTTCACCCAACCGTTGCGCGAGCAGTTCGAGGTCTTCCTCGACGAGCACCGCCGAATGCTGGATGGGTGCCTCGACTCGCTGAGTGAGGAGGAGGCCAGACTCCAGCTGGTCGGGTCGAAGACGACGCTGCTCGGCTTGGTGAAGCACGCCACCTTCGTCGAGCAGGTGTGGTTCGGGGAAGCCATCGCCCACCGACCACGTGGCGAGTTGGGCGTGGCGGCGAGCCCGGACGAGTCGTTCGACATCGCCACCGACGACACCGTGGACTCGGTCCGCTCGAGCTACTCCGATGCGTGCGACGAATCGCGCCGCCTGGCAGCCGGCCTCGACCTCGACGACGTGGTCACCGGGAACCGGCGCGGACCGTTGCCGTTACGCTGGGTGTACCTGCACCTGCTCCGCGAACTGGCCCAGCACTGCGGCCACGCCGACATCCTGCGCGAGATGATCCTCGACCGCCGGGCGCACTCCGTGGCGTGAACCGCCGCTCAGAGACGGGCCATGAACCGCTGAGCGTCGACGACCACCCGGGTGATCTCAGCGCGGCCGACCACCGTGCCCGACCGCACGTCGGCAGCCGTGACCGAGAACCGGTGGGTGCGTCCCTCGATCGACGTCACCGATGCCGTGACCTCGATCTGCGCGCCCACCGGGCTGGCGGCAACGTGTTCGAGGTGGACCAACGTCCCGACGCTGGTTGCGCCGTCGGCCAGTGCTGCGGCGAGGGCCGAACAGGTTGCCGCCTCGCACCATGCCAGCAGTCGTGGCGTACCCAGCACGGCCAGGCTGCCCGACCCGACGGCGACGGCGGTGTCGTCCGCCGTGACGGTGAAGCGCAGCGTGGCGTTCAGGTCGGCCATGCCGACATGCTGCCAGGCGCGCTCAGCCGCCGAGCGTGCTGAGTGAGCGCAAGGTCTCGGACGTGTCGTCGGGCCACACCACCGCCTGGCCGGCGATCACCGTCGAGCCGTTGACCGTCAGCGCCGGACCCTCGTGGAGCACGTAACCGAGGTCGAGGGCCTCACTCACCCGCCGGCAGAACTGATCGTCGTCAGGTCCGGTCAACAGGCGATACCGGGGAAGATGGGCTGGGCGCGCCGACACGGCAGGCATCTTGCCAGCTGGGCGTCACCACGACGGTCGATGGCGCCCGCCTCCTGCCCAACGGCAGGCACCGACGGCGCCGCACCGTTGGGCTCCCGGATCGGTCATGACGACCCCGCATCGACGAGCACGGTCGTTCGTGCCCGTTGCCGACTCGGGACGCACTCAGCGAGCCTCCCCGCCAGGTTCGCCACGATGTCGACGTCGCTGGCAGTGCGGTTCAGGCGAACGGAACGCAGGACAGGACACTCGCCGCCGGCGGACGGTGGCGGCACCGGGAGTCGGACTCCGTGTCCAACTCACTCCTCGGAGCGGAGAGTTTGCGAGCGCGTTCGAACTCGAAGGCCGTCACGTCGAGGGCAGCGTCGTGACGTATCGTCGGTGTGGATCGTTTGGTGAACTGCCGATCACCACGACGAGACCTCGATCAACCAACGCGGCGAGTGTCTTGCGTGCAGTGCGATCCGAAACGCCGAGGAGTGTGGCCGCCATCGCCGACGTCATTCCATCGGCGCCCAGCCGGGCCAGCAGCTCTCGGTCGCGGGGCGTGAGCTCCTGCGATCCGACTTGCCCGAACGCGAACGTCACCCGCACGCGTCCGGCAACTTCCTCGATAACCGGCGGATGGTTGCCTGCCTTCGTGCACTCGTCGACCATTCGCCGCACACCGCTGCCCCACTGTTCGATGTAGCCGAGCTCGGCAAAGATGCGCCCGATCATTCGATTGCGAAGCCTCGAGGTACCGGCGAACAGGTCGGGGATGGTGAGCCCCGGAAGGAGCATTCCGGGATTCTCGATCTCGATTCTGTCCGGGTAGACCCCGGACGGTAATCGGAGCGCCCTGTTGCCGGTAGTCCGCATGTACCACGGCGTTCACGACAGCCTCGCGCCGTGCACTCATCGGGACGGGACGCACCGTCGACTGTGCCGTAGTGCCAGCAACCACGACCGATGAGTCGAGCGCGCGGTCGAGGAACTGGAAGACCTGCTGAACGAGCTCCGTCAACCGCCCATCTATCCGCTTGGAATCGGCGATCTGCGTGCGATCGACGCTCGTGAATCGACCTGCGTGCACCCAGCGTCCGGCATGAGTCGGGGTTCAGTCTGTGAGCGGAACAGCAGGTAACCGCCCACCGTGACGCGTCGACGCTGCCCTTGACGCTCGACTGCTCGCAGAGCGACGAGGTCACCCTCGGAGAGCGGTGGCCTGCGACGAAGGCGCTCGGCGGCGTATGTCGGATCGAGGTCCCTCATCGTTGCCCCGTTGAGCGGCGTCTCGTCGTAGCTACCGCCCAAGCCGTGTGCCAGCTCGGCGCGCAGTGGTTCGTCCGCCAGACGGTTCGAGGAGCCGACGCGCACGAACGTGCCGCGGCCTTGCCCGAGTCGGCGGTCATGATGAGGTCGCCGCACGCTCGGGTAGACCTCGGCGACGACGAGGTGGTGCTCGCGCCACGGCATGATCGAGATGTCGACCAGCAGCGCAGGCGCAATCCGATCGGAAACAAGGTTCGCGAGTCGTTCCTCCACCGACGTGGGATCCTTGAGACCCAGCACATTGCGCGACGCATCGTCGACGCAGATGACGAGCGTGCCGCCCGACGCGTTGGCGAAGGCAATCAACGTCGCGAGGACGCGATCGGGCGAGGAGAGGTCCCGTTTGAACTCCAGCGTCTTGTCTTCATGACGTCGCAGCAGCGACTCGGCCGAACCCGTCTTACTCGGAACCGTACTCGGAACTCGTCCGGCCGCCGACGCTTCCGAGTAACCACTCGTGCACGGTCAACGAGTCGACATGCAGTCCGTCATGACCCCTTCGAGAACATCGCCTGCCCATGAGTTTGACGTCCAGCCAACGTGTGTTCGGAGCGGAGGGGGTGGGATTCGAACCCACGGAGGGTTGCCCCTCACACGCTTTCCAAGCGTGCCGATTCGGCCGCTCTCGCACCCCTCCCGGGTGAGCCGCCAGGGTAGCGCCGCCGGTAGTCTGGGCCACACCTGCTCGGCCCGCCGAGTGAGGTGGTGGTCGGGTCCTGTGCGACGGTCGCCCGGGAACCAGGTCAGGACCGGGAGGTAGCAGCCTTCAACGGTAGCGACTGTGTGCCGCAGGTTGCCTGGCCATCACCTCAGTCGGCGGGCCGTGGCGTGCCGCCGCTCGACCAAGACTCAGCGAGCCCGGCGGCGGTGCGCCAGTCGCTCGGCTCGTTCGGCCAGCTCGGGAGCGCCGAGCCCGTCCACCAGCGAGGCCAGGAGCGGGGTTGGGCCGCGCCACTCCCACGCATCGACGGTGCCGACCTCGACGTCGGTCTCGACGGTGGCGATGCGCTTGAACAGCAGGGCCAGGTCGAGCTGGTCGCGCAGCGTGACCGCCAGCTTCTCGGCGCCGCGCAACCCCGCCAGCCCCCACTCACCGGACGACGTCGGGATGCGCTCGATCGAGCCGAACTTGGCCAGCACCGTCGATGCGCCCTTGGCTCCCCAGCCGGGAAGCCCCGGATAGCCATCGGCCGAGTCTCCGACCAGCGCCAGGTAGTCGGCGATCGACGCCGGGGGAACACCGAACTTGGCGGTCACGCCGGCTTCGTCGGTGAACTCGCCCTTGCGTCGGTCGTACTGCACAACCCGGCCGCCGCGCACGCACTGGCCGAGGTCCTTGTCCGGGGTGACGATGACCACCAGCTCGACCCGCTCGTCGGCGTCGGCAACGGCAGCGGCGGCACCGAGGGCGTCGTCGGCCTCGTACTCGACCATCGGCCACACGGTGAACCCGGCGGCGGCGAGCAACTCCTCCATCACCGGGATCTGTTCGAGCAGTACCGGGTCCATGCCGGCGCTGGTCTTGTAGCCCGGCCACAGGTCGTTGCGGAAGCTCTCGATGACGTGGTCGCTGGCCACCCCGACGTTCGTGGCACCGTCGGCCACCAGCTGCAGGGTCGAGCCGAGCACACCCAGCGCAGCGGCGAACGGCGGCGGATCGTCGTGCCGGGCGGCGTTGCCGAAGTGCTGACGGAACAGCTCGTAGGTGCCGTCGACCAGATGGACCTTCATGAGCCGCCCATCTTGGCCCAACCTGGGGCCTGCTGCGCCCCGGCCGTCACGGGACGAAGGCTCGGTGGGCGAGGAGGGCGACGACGGCACCGAGGGCGAGGAAGGGGCCGAACGGGATCGGCGTACGCATCGTCGCCTTGCGCAGCGCCACGGCCACCAGACCACCGATCGCACCGAGCATGAACCCGAGGGTCAGCCCGACGGCCACGACCCGCCAGCCGACGTAGCCGAGCATCAGGCCGATCAGGCCGCCGAGGCGGACATCGCCGTCGCCGAAGCCGCCACGGCTAGCGACGTACATCACGAGCAACACGGCCACGGCGACCACGGCCGACAGCGCCGCCCCGCCCAACCGGCGCGGCTCGTGGCGGGCCAGCGCACCGACCACCAGGAGTACCGCCACCACGACGGCAGTGGCGTAGATGAGCCGGCGGGGCAGCCGCTTGGTCCGGGCGTCGATCCAACTCAACCAACCGAGCCCACCGACGAACACGACGGCGGCCAGCACCTCCCAGGCGTTCCAGCGCGCCATCCCGCCGAGCGTAGGCGGCCACGACAATTCGCCCGAACCACATCCTCGCCGCGGAGCAGACTGGTCCGAACCATGTCCGAACCACGCACGCGATGGCGCGCCCTCGGGGCGCTGCTCCGGCCCGACCTGCGCAGGTGGGTCGTCCTCGGCGCGCTCGTCGCCGCGGCCGCGGCGCTGGGGCTGGCCGGCCCGCTGGTGGTCCGGCGGATCATCGACCAGGCGTCCCATGGCGCCACGGTCAGCACCTTGGCCTGGATGGCCGGCCTGTACCTGATCCTCGCCGCGGTGGCCCAGATCCTCGACCTGGGCGGCGTGTGGGCGGCCACCACCTCGGCGTGGAAGACCACCAACGGGATCCGCGTCACGATGGCCCGCCACGTCCTCGGGCTCGACCACGAGTTCCACCGGACGCACACGCCCGGCGAGCTGATCCAACGGGTCGACGGCGACGTCACCGCGGTCAGCAACTTCCTCAGCCTGGTGGTGCCCAAGGCACTCGGCGCGCTGTTCCTCGTCACCGGCATGGTCGGCGTGCTGGCCGTGCTCGACTGGCGCCTGGCCATCGGGGCCCTCGGGTACCTGGCCGGGTTGGCGGTCACCCTGCGGCGCGGCCGGCACCGGGCGGTGCGCGAGATGCAGGACGAGATGAGCGCCCTCGCCAAGCTCTACGGCGGCATCGAGGAACGGTTGACCGCCTCCGAAGACCTCCGCGCACTCGGCGCCAGCCAGCACGCCATGTCGCGCTTCGTCGACGAGAGCGCCGGTGCCATGGCCACGTCGGTCAACTCGGAACGGGCGTTCATCGGCCTGTGGTGGCGGATACAGGGCGCACTCAGCGTCGGTCACGTGATCGCCTTGGTCACCGCTGCGATCCTCGTCCCACGCGGCACCATCACCCTGGGTACGGCGTTCCTCCTGCTGCAGTACGTCGACCTGATGGAGCGCCCGCTGGCCGACATGATCAACCAGCTCGAGGTCGTCCAGAAGGCCAGCGGGGCCATGATCCGCGTCGTCGACCTGCTCGAGCGGCAGTCGACGATCGCCGACACCGGTACCACCCCGTGGCCGCCCGGCGCGCCGACCATCGAGTTCGGCGACGTCAGCCTCCGCTACGCCGGCGACGACGAGGCCGTCCTCGAACAGGTCGACCTGGTGCTGCCCGCCGGGCAGACCGTCGGCGTGGTCGGCCGCAGCGGAAGCGGCAAGACCACGCTGTCACGGCTGGTGCTGCGCCTGGTCGAGGCGACCACCGGCGAGGTTCGCCTGGGTGGGGTGCCCATCGCCGACCTCCCGCTGGCCGAGCTGCGCGGCCACGTCGCCCTGATCCCTCAGGAGGTCGAGCTGTTCGGCGGGACGGTGCGAGACAACGTCACCTTGTTCGCCGCCGCCGACGACGCCGACGTGGCCGAGGCACTGCGCCGCGCCGGGCTCCCCGAACTGGCCACCGATCTCGACCGCCCGCTGGCCGCCGGCGGCACCGGGCTGTCCGCCGGCGAGGCCCAGCTGATCGCCCTCGCCCGGGTGTGGCTGCGCAATCCCGACCTCATCGTGCTCGACGAAGCGACGGCGCGCATCGACCCGCAGACCGAGGCGCGGATCAACGCCGCCGTGGCCGAGCTGTGCCACGGACGAACCGTGGTGATCATCGCCCACCGGCTCAGCACGCTGTCCGACGTCGATCGCATCGTGGTGGTCGACGACGGCCGGGTGGTCGAGCACGGCGAACGCAGCGCGCTGGCCGCCGACCACGACTCGCACTTCGCCCGCCTGCTGCGTGTCGGCCTGGAGGTGGACCGTGACACGGTCGGCTGAGCAACGCGGCGGGCATGCGGCTGGCCGACCGATCGGGCTCGGCCGGTTCATCTGGCGAGTGTCCATGCACCACCCGCGCAGCTTCTGGCGCGGCTACCTGTTCTTCGGCGGGTTCTTCATGACGCCGCTGGTCTCCGGGTGGCTGCTCGGCCGTGGGTTCCGGGCGCTCGAGCACGGCAGCACCGGACGGGTCTACGCCATCGCCGCCGGGTTGGCGGTGGCCGAGTCGTGCCGGATGGCCTCGCTGTACATCGGGGTACTCGGCTGGGTTCGCAGCATGTCGCACATGGCGACGTTCCTGCGGGCCAACATGCTCGAAGCCCAGCTGGTCAGCGGCGGGGCGCTGGCCGGCACCCCGGCTGGGTCGGCCCGCGAGGCGATCCCCCACTTCCGTGACGACGTCGACGACGTCATCCAGCTGATCGACGGCGCGCTCGATCTCTCCTACGGGCTGGTCTTCTTGGCCATCGGCTCGTTCATCCTCGCCCGGATGAACGCCCCGGCCACCGCGGCGCTGGTCCTGCCGCTGCTGGCGATCGGCGTCGGAGCCCGCCTGCTCGACGGGCGGATCAAGCGCTACCGGGCCCTGGACCGGGCCGCGGCCAGCGCCGTGACCGGCCTGGTCGGCGACCTGATGGCCGCAGCCACCACGGTCAAGGTCAACGCCGCCACCGATGCGGTCACCGCCCGCCTGGCAACCCTCACCGAGGTCCGCCGGCACACGGCCGTGCGCGACCGCGTGCTCGACGAGGGCGTCCAGGCCCTCGGGCGCGGGGTCAGCAACGTGGCCTTCGGACTGGCCCTGCTGGTCAGCGCCAAGGCGCTCAGCGAGGGGCGGTTCGGCGCGCCGCAGATGGCCGTGATGGTCGGCTACCTCGGCTGGCTGAGCTTCGTGCCGCGCATCGCCGGGCGGGTGATGGCCCGGCGCAAGCAGGCCGGCGTGGCCATCGAACGGATGAGCTGGCTGGTCGCCCGCAACGAGTCCGCCAACCTGGTGCTCGACCAGGACCTGCCCATCGAGGCCCATCAGGACCGGCCACGCCGGCGGCCACGTCGACCGGAGCGGGTCTCCCTGGAGCGTCTCGACGTCATCGACCTCAGCGCCCGGTTCCCCGGCGGCAGCGGCGTCGGTCCGGTCAGTCTCAGCCTGCCGCGGGCCAGCTTCACCGTGGTCACCGGGCCGATCGGGTCGGGCAAGACCACGCTGCTGCGCGCCCTGCTCGGCATCGCCACCAACACGTCGATGTCCGGCGAGGTCCGTTGGAACGGGCGAACCCTCGACGACCGCGCCGCCTTCCTGGTGCCGCCCAACGCCGCCTTCCTGCCCCAGGTTCCCCAGCTGATCAGCGACACCCTGGCCGACAACATCGCCCTCGGCTCGGTGACCGACGAGGTCCTGGCCCACGCCCTGCACCTGGCCGAACTGGAGCACGACATCGCCGCCATGGGGGCCGGGACGTCGACGCTGATCGGGCCACGCGGCCTGCGCCTGTCCGGCGGGCAGCGCCAGCGGGTGGCCACCGCCCGGGCGCTGGTCCACCTGCCCGAGCTGGTGGTGCTCGACGACCTGTCCAGCGCCCTCGACGTCGAGACCGAGGTCCGCCTGTGGGACAACCTGGCCGATGCCGGCATGACCGTGCTGGCCGTCTCCCACCGCGCCGTCGCCTTCGAGCGTGCCGACCAGGTGCTCCACCTGGAGGGCGGCGTCCTGCGCTAGTCGAGGTCCGTGCTGACCGAGCCGGTGAAGCGTGGTCGGCGGCGCTCGGCGTAGGCCTGCATCGCCTCCCGGGCATCGGGGTGACGCATGACCACGCCGTGGGCGGCCGATTCGGCGTCGGCCACGGCCTCGGCCCCCAGGTCCCATGTCGTCCACAGGATCCGCTTGCTGGCCGCCATCGACAGCGGCGCGCCGTACCGGGCCATGTCGGTGGCCAGCTCCATCGCCGCCGGCACCACCTCGTCGTTCGGCAGCGCCCGGCTGCACAGGCCCAGCTCCAGCGCTCGACGGCCGTCGAAGGTGGCTCCCGTCAGCAGGATCTCGGCGGCCGCCGAGTGGCCGACCAGTCGGGGCAGCGTCCAGTGGGCGTAGGCGTCACCCAGCACGCCACGGCGCACCTGCACCGCGCCGTAGCGGGCGTCGAGCGCCATGATCCGCAGGTCGCACTGCAGCGTCATGGTGAACCCGACCCCGATGGCGTGGCCGTTGACCGCGGCAATCACCGGCTTGCGCACCCGGAAGGCCGGCACGTGCAGGGCTCGGGCGTCGATGCCCTGCTGGTCACCGACGAACGTATCCGCACCACGGCTCAGGTCGGCTCCTGAGCAGAACGCCGGCGGCTCCCCGGTCAGCACCACCACGCGCACCGCGTCCGTCTCGTCGCAGTACCGGTAGCACTCGGCCAGCTCGGTGGCCATCCGGGCGTTGAACGCGTTACGAACCTCAGGCCGGTGCAGGGTGATCACGGCCACGCCGTCGTCGGTGACCTCGAACCGGGTCGCCTGGGCGTCGGCGGTCACGACGACGCCACCCGCAGCGCCTCGACGAACTCGCCGAGCAGATCGTCGCCCACCTCGTACCCGGGGAAGTAGGCGCAGACCCGTGAGGCGTGGGCTTCGTAGCGGCGGACGATCTCGGCCGCACACTGCGCCGGCGTGCCGACCACGGCGAGGGTGTGGATCATCTCGTCGGTGATCAAGCCGGTCATCTCCGCCCAGCGGCCCTGCTTGGACAGGACGTTGAGCTCGTCCTGCAGCGGCCCCCACCCCTCGACGTCCAGCACCGGTCGGTAACTCGGGGTCGAGCCGTAGAAGGCCAGCAGGCTGCGGACGGCCATCGCCCGGGCTCGCTCCTCGTCGGTGCGCCCGACGGCCACGATGACCTCCACCGTCACCTCGAAGTCGGCGGCGGCCCGCCCGGCGGTTGCCAGCCCACGTGCGATGGCCGGCACCGTCCGCTCGGTCATGTGCCGCTCGCTGTTGAACGGCATCACCAGGATCCCGTCGGCCACCTCGGCGGCCATCTCGGTCATCCTCGGCCCCAGCGCGCCGACCAGCACGGGCGGGCGCCCGTACGGGTTGGGCGGCGGGGTGAAGTTGGGAGTCATCAGCGTGTGCCGGGTGTACTGGCCACGGAAGTCGACCCGTGCGCCCTGCTGCCAGGCGTCGAGGATGGCGATGGTGGCCTCGACCCACTCGCGCATCTGCGCCACCGGGTGGTGCCAGCGGGCGCCGTAGCGCTTCTCGATGTGGGCTCGGACCTGGCTGCCGAGACCGAGGCGGAAGCGGCCCTGCGAGAGGGTCTGGAGGTCGTTGGCCGCCACCGCCAGGTGCATCGGGCTGCGCGGGAACGCCATGGCCACGTTGGTGGTCAGCTCCAGGTTGCAGACCGGCGCTGCGGCCACCAGCGGGAAGAACACGTCGTGGGCGTTCTCGAAGCTGAACACGCCGTCGACGCCGAGGGCTTCCAGCTGCGGAGCCCGGCGGGCGGCGTCGTGCACCGAGTAGGCCAGGGTCACGTCGAGCTTCATCCTCGGCACGGCCGCCAGCGTGGCACGGCCGGCAGCGCGCACTGGAGCCGGAGCCGACCGACAAGTTACCCTGGGGTAATGCGACAGATCCTCGACGCCATCACCGCCGATGCGAGCAGCGAGGAGATCGCCCACCTGGAGATCCCCGAGTCGTACCGCGCCGCGCACATCCTCAAGACCGAGCAGGACCTGTGGGCCGGCGTGCCCAGCCGGGACAAGGACCCCCGGCGCACCGTGCACGTCGGCGAGGTGCCCACACCCGAACTGGCGCCCGACGAGGTCTACCTCGCCGTCATGGCCAGCAGCATCAACTTCAACACCGTGTGGAGCAGCATCTTCGAGCCGATCTCCACCTTCGGCGCGCTGACCCGACTGGCCCGCGAGAGCGAGTGGGCCAAGCGTCACGACCAGCCGTACCAGGTGCTGGGCAGCGATGCCGCGGGCGTGGTGCTGCGGATCGGGTCGGCCGTGCGCAACTGGAAGCCGGGCGACCGGGTCACCGTGCACTGCAACCACGTCGACGACCAGGACCAGACGGCACACGACGACTCGATGATGGCCGCCAACCAGCGGATCTGGGGGTACGAGACCAACTTCGGCGGCCTCGCCGACCTCTGCGTGGTCAAGGCCAACCAGCTGATGCCCAAGCCGAAACACCTGACCTGGGAGGAAGCCGCGGTCAACGCCCTGTGCAACTCGACCAGCTACCGCATGCTGGTGGGGCGCAACGGGGCACGGATGAAGCAGGGCGACGTCGTGCTGATCTGGGGAGCCACGGGCGGGATCGGCGCCTACGCCACCCAGTTCGTCCTCAACGGCGGCGGGATCCCGGTGTGCGTGGTGTCCAGCCCGGACAAGGCGGCGATCCTGCGCACGATGGGCGTCGAGGCGATCATCGACCGCGCCGCCGCCGGCTACCGGTTCTGGAACGACAACGGCGAGCACGACGAGAGCGAGTGGCGCCGCCTCGGCAAGGACATCCGCGCCCTCGTCGGCGAGGACCCGGACATCGTCTTCGAGCACCCCGGCCGGCAGACCTTCGCCGCGTCGATGTACGTCGCCAAGCGCGGCGGCACCGTCGTGACCTGCGCGGCGACCAGCGGCTTCATGATGGAGTTCGACAACCGACACTTCTGGATGCGGTTGAAGAACCTGGTGGGCAGCCACTTCGCCAACTACAAGGAGGCCTGGGAAGCCAACCGGCTGATCGCCCAGGGCCGCATCCAGCCGGTGATGTCCCAGGTGTTCCCGCTGGAGCAGACCGGCGAGGCCGCCTACCAGGTCCACCACAACGTCCACGAGGGCAAGCTCGGCGTGCTGTGCCTGGCCCCCGAGGAAGGGCTCGGCGTGACCGACCCGGAGCTACGGGCTCGAGTTGGGGACCGTCTGCACTGGTTCCGCCGCTGAGCCGGCAGCGGCCTGGTCGGCGGGCTGGAACATCGGGTCGTAGCTGACGTCCGCCCCGGGGCCGAGCAGGCGGTCGACCGTGGTGCGCAGTTCCGGCGTATCGAAGGTGACCGTCAGCACGACCCCGCAATGCCCGTCGAAGGTGTACTCGTTGGAGGACACCAGCCCGATCCGCTCGGGGTCGAGCGTGTCGAGCTTGGTCAGCATCGGCCCGAAGGTGGCTTCGTCGCAGTTCGGTGTGAGGTTGTCGTAGGTCAGCGGCGACAGCGGCGGCTCACCGAGCTTCGGCGGCTGCGTGAGGGTGAACCCACCGTCAGGCGCCCGCTGGCCGACCAGTTCGACGCCGTCGAGCCACGTGGTGTCGCTCTCGGTCTGCTCGCCGTCGAGCTGATCCCACGAGAAGTCGTGGAGGACGATGTCGCCGCCGGTGGGCGGATACGACTCGCCGATGACGAAGGCGATCATCGGGGGATTGCCCCCCGTCTGGATCACGCTGGCCACCGTGCGGTACACGGTGGTGTCGGCGGGCGTGGTCCCGGGCGCGGTTCCGGGAGTGGTCCCGGGGGTGGTTCGACGGATGTCCAGCGCTGACCCCGAGTCGGCGAGACCGAGCGCGGCGATGCCGATCGAGGCGATCACGAGTGAACGTCGCATCCCTCCATCATCGCCGCCCGACCCCGCTCCCGCTGAGCACCCGGGTCTCGGCCGCGACCGTGCGCTCCTCCCATGGGCACCGGGCCGGGTTTGGTTCCGCTCGGCCGGCGGGTTTCACTGGGATCATGCTGCTGACCGAGATCGACCACATCGCCATCGCCGTCCGTGACCTCGAGGCGGCCATCCAGTACTACGCCGCTGCCTTCGGCGCCACCGTGCACCACCGTGAGGTGGTCGACTCCGACGGCGTCGAGGAGGCCCTGGTGAAGGTGGCCGACAGCTACATCCAGCTCACCGCGGCCACCCGCCCGGACAGCCCGATCGCCAAGGCGATCGACAAGCGCGGCGAGGGCCTGCATCACGTCGGCTACCGGGTCGCCGACTGCCAGGCGGCCCTCGACGCGATGATCGCGGCGGGTGCCACCCCCATCGACCGCGCCCCTCGCCCGGGCAGCCGCGGCACCACCGTGGCGTTCATCCACCCCAAGGGCAGCTTCGGCACGCTGATCGAGCTGGTCCAGGAGAACCCGACCACCCCGCACTGACCCCGACCACACCTCCTCACTGATCAGCGAATGTCGGCATGACGCCGACACTGGCTGATCACCTGCCGGATCGGTTGGGGTGGTGTCCTCACCGGGGGCATGAACGAACGCCTCATCCGCGTCGCTGCGTACGCCAGCGGGCATCACTCCGTCATTCCCCTCCCCGAGCTCGACCGATTGGGCGTCGACCGTTGGTTGCGGTACGAGTGGACGCAGAAGGGTTGGCTGGTCCGCCTCGGGCCACGGTCGTTCACGATGGCGGGTTCGGCGCCCGGTTGGATGCGCGACCTGGCCGCGGCCGCAGCAGACACTGCGCCCAGCGGGTTCGTCGACGGTCGCAGCGCGGCACGCCTGTACGGGCTCGACGGCTTCACGACCGATGCGCTCGAGATCCTCGTCCCGTACGCCAACCGGATGACCTCGGCCGGGCGAGCCGTGGTCCGCACCACCCGCCAGCCGATCGGCCCGACGGACGTGCGCATCCGTGAGGGACTGCGGGTCGCAACACCGGAGCGGCTGATCCTCGATGCGCCGATCTTCCACTTCACCCCGAGTGAGATCACCAATGCGATCGACTCGGCGATCCGGCTTCGCCTGGTCGCCGAGGACCGGCTGCGCCAACGAGTGCTCGCCAATCACCGACCCGGGCGCCGTGGAGCCCGGGCCCTGCTGGACGCCTTGATCGACACCGGTGGCGAGAGCTATCTGGAGCGAACGTTCCTGAGGCTCGTCCGCCGCGCCGGACTCCCTCGGCCAACCCTGCAGGTCACCTACCGGAGCAACGGTCGGGTCGTGGCGCGCGTCGATGCCCGATTCGGGTCCGACCTGGTCGTCGAGTTGGCCGGGCACGGCACCCACAGCACCCGCCGGCAGCGCCAGATCGACGAGCAGCGCCGCACCGAGCTCACCCTGGCCGGCCTGCGCGTCCTGACCTTCACCTACGACGACGTCACCCGCCGGCCGGAGTGGGTGGTGTCGATGCTGCGCATCGCCCTCAACCTCGCCTGCTGATCAGCGAATGTCGACGCAATGCCGACATTCGCTGATCACCTCCCTTGGTGGGGGGCGGGAGGGGGGGCTCGGTGGGAGGGGTGGGCGTGGGGGTGGGGGTGGGAGGGGGCGGGTTACGTGGCGCGGAGGACGAGGCCTGTGAGGTACTCGGCTTCGGGGAAGGCGAGGGGCACGGGGTGATCGCTCGGCTGGTGCAGGCGGCCGGTGATGGTGACCGACCGGCGGGCGTCGAGGGCGGCGCCGGCGACGACCTTCTGGAACAGGTCCATGGTCATCGCTCCGCTGCACGACCAGGTCAGGAGCGTGCCGCCCGGGGCGAGCAGCTTGATGGCCAGCAGGTTGAGGTCCTTGTAGGCCCGGGTGGCCTTGTCGAGCTGGCCCTCGGTGGCAGCCAGCTTCGGGGGGTCGAGGAAGATCAGGTCGAAGTGCCGGGCCCGGTCACGCATCCGGCGCAGCTCGGTGAAGGCGTCGGCCTCGATCAACTCGCCACCGTCGACGCCGTTCAGCGCGGCGTTGCGCCGCGCCCCGTCCAGCGCCGGCCCGGACGAGTCGATGGTGCACACCGAGCGAGCGCCACCGGCTGCGGCCGCCACGCTCATCGACCCGGTGTAGCCGAACACGTTGAGGACGTGGCGATCGGCGGCGAGCACGCCGACCAGCCAGCGGGCGTCGCGCTGGTCGAGGTAGAAGCCGGTCTTGTGCCCGCCGGCGACGTCGACCGCGTAGCGCAGCCCGTGCTCGACGATCGTCAGCTCCCGGTCGCCGAGCGCACCGCGCAGGACCCCGGTGCGCGCCGCCAACCCCTCCCGCTGGCGAACGTCGGCATCACTGCGCTCGTAGACGCAGCGCACGCCGGGCAGCGCAGCGATGGCGTCGGCCAGCGGCTCCCGCCACCGTTCGGCTCCGGCCGTGGTCAGCTGCACCACGACCACCTCGCCGTACCGATCGGCGACGACACCGGGGAGCTCGTCGGCCTCGCTGTACACCAGCCGGCAGGCGTCGCTCACCGTCGCCAACCCGGCCCGGCGCCGTGCCGCGGCAGCGACGCGGCCGGCGATGACTGCTTCGTCGATCACCTCGTCGTCGAAGCTCCACATCCGCGCCCGGATCTGGGAAGCCGGGCTGTACGCCGCCGATCCCAAGCGGGTGCCCGTGGCCGACCGGACCATGACCGTGTCGCCGGGCGCCGGGTCGCCCTCCACCGACTGCACCGCACCGCTGAAGATCCACGGGTGACGACGCAGGACGGACCGCTCCCGCCCCGGCCGCAGGGTCAGGGCCGGCGTCACCCCTCGAAGGCTAGGGGTGCGAGCTCACCAGAGCCGCGCTCGACCAGCTCCACGGGTCGGATGACGCGCCGCACGGGGCCGTCGTCGCCGTCGAGGCGGCCGAACAGCAGCTCGGCGGCGGTCCGGCCGATGGCCGTCGGGTCCTGGCGGACCACCGACACACCGGGTGTCAGCAGATCGCCGAGCTCGACGTCGTCGAAGCCGATGTGGGCGACTCGCTGGCGCAGTTCGAGGCCGCGCAGCACGTGCAGGGCAGCGATGGTGATCAGGTTCTGGGCGGTGAACAAGGCGGTCGGCCGGTCTCGCCTGCTGAGCAGCTCGGCCGCCGCGGCGCGGGCATGGCGCGACACGTTCAGGTCGTGGACGATCAGCTCCTCGTCGGTCTCGACACCGGCGTCGACGAAGGCCTGGCGGTACCCGGCCAGTCGCTCGACCGCGGTGGAGATCGTCCGGGTGTCGCCGAGGTAGGCGATCCGGCGATGGCCGCGGTCGAGCAGGGCCCGGACCGCGGTGCGCGCCCCGCCGGCGTTGTCCGCCCCCACGTAGTCGGCGTCGAGACCCACGGGTGGACGGTCGACGAAGACGACGTGCATGCCGAGCCGCTGCTCCTCGGCGAGGGAGCCGTGCTGAGCCGAGGTGGGCATCAGGATCATCCCGTCGACCCGCCGGCGGACCAGCTCGGCCACGGCTCGCGCTTCCCGCTCGGCGTCGCCGTCGATGCTGGAGGCCAGCACGACGACGCCGCGCCGCTGAGCGACCTCCTCGACGGCGCGCAGCAACGTCGCGGCGAAGGGGTTGGCCACGTCCTGGATGACCACCCCGATCGATCCGGTGCGCTGGCCGCGTCGCCGCAGGGTGCTGGCGGCCAGGTTGCGGCGGTAGCCGAGTTGTTCGATGGCCGCGGTGACCCGCTCGGCCAGCTCGGGGCGCACGCCGGCCTCCCCGTTGACGACGCGCGACACCGATTTCACGCTGACCCCGGCCAGCTCGGCGACGTGGCGGATCGTGGCGTGACCGGCTGGGTGCTCGAGATCGGGCCCGGGATGGCTCACCACGCCTCACCATGCACGGACCGGTCAACGTTGTCAAGCCAACGTTGTCAACCCAGCCCTGCCCGGGCGATGCGCGGAACCCGCAGCGATCCGGCGGCGTTCAACCGCTTGACAGACCGGATGACTTCGGGCACACTGCTGACAACGTTGTCACCGACAACGTTGTCAGAACGTTCCGTGGTCGGACCACCACCGCCACCGACACCTGAGGGGGACCATGCTCACCACCACCCGCACCCGGAGGGCCGCCCTGGCCATCGGGATCACCGCTGCCTCCGTCCTGGCCGTGGCGGCCACCACGACGGCGACCACCCCGCCGACGTCGGCCGGGACCACACCGACGCCCGCCACCCTCGGACCCACCGACGGCGCAGGCATGATCATCGGACTGATCACCAAGACCGACACCAACCCGTTCTTCGTCAAGATGAAGGAGGGCGCCGACGCCGAGGCCAAGCGAGTGGGTGCCGAGCTGCGCGCCTTCGCCGGCACCAAGGACGGCGACAACGAGACCCAGGCGCAGGCCATCGAGACGCTGATCCAGGCCGGAGCCAAGGGCATCCTGATCACGCCGAGTGACTCCAAGGCGATCGTCCCCTCGATCCAGAAGGCGCGCGACGCCGGCATCCTGGTCATCGCCCTGGACACGCCCACCGAGCCCGCCGACGCGGTGGACATCACCTTCGCCACCGACAACCGCCTGGCCGGACAGCTCATCGGCAAGTGGGCCGCCGCCACCATGGGCGACGCCGCCAAGGACGCCAAGATCGCCCTGCTCGACCTGAACGCCAACCAGATCAGCGTCGACGTGGCCCGCGATCAGGGCTTCCTGGAAGGCTTCGGCGTCGACGTCAAGGACGGCCAGAAGATGGGAGACGAGGCCGACCCGCGGATCGTCGGCAACGACTACACCGACGGTTCGGTCGACGGCGGCCGCACCGCGATGGAGAACCTGCTGCAGAAGAACGGCGACATCAACCTCGTGTACACGATCAACGAACCGGCCGCCCAGGGTGCCTACGAGGCACTGAAGGCCGCCGGCAAGGACAAGCAGGCGTTGATCGTCTCCGTCGACGGCGGCTGCCCCGGCGTGCAGAGCGTCAAGGACGGCGTCATCGGCGCCACCTCGCAGCAGTACCCGCTGCTGATGGCCTCCAAGGGGGTCGACGCCATCGTCCAGTACGCCAAGGACGGCACCAAGCCGACCGTCAGTGACGGACTGACGTTCTTCAACACCGGCGTCAACCTGATCACCGACAAGCCGGCGACCGGCGTCGACTCGCTCGACTCGGCCAAGGGCACCGAGCTGTGCTGGGGCTGACGCTCCCGCCCGGCTGACCTCTCTCCCCAAGAGACCTGCCGGGGCGACCCGTGCCCGGTCGCCCCGGCAGGAGCACCACCCCCGGTCCAATTCCGTCAACGATCCCACGAAGGAGGATGCCCGATGGCCGCCGCCACTGCCGCCGCCGACGCCCACGCCGACTTCGGCATGCCGGAGCGGCTCGTCGACCGGGTCCGCGCCCAGCTGCACGCTCGGGCAGTGCTCGGACCGCTCAGCGTGCTGGTCCTCTCGATCGTGGTCTTCGCCGTCGTCAGCGACCACTTCTTCGCCTTCAACAACTTCTCGCTCATCCTCCAGCAGAGCATGGTGGTGGCCACCATCGGCATCGGCCAGACCTTGGTGGTGCTCACCAGTGGCGTGGACCTCGCCGTCGGCTCGACGATGACGATCTCGATGATGGCGATGGCCAAGCTCAGCGCCGGCGGCACCAACGGGGTGCTGGCCCTGCTGATCGGCTTCGTCGTCGGGTTGGTCTGCGGGGCGCTGATCGGGTTCTTCGTCACCCGATTCCGGCTGCAGCCGTTCATCGTCACGCTGGCCGCGCTCTACGTCTACAAGGCGCTGGAGCTGTGGTACAGCCGCAGCGCCAACGTGCGCGGGACCGACATCTCGCCGGTGCTCAAGTGGACCGGCAACACCATCCACCTCGGCACGACCCAGATCCCCTACGGCGCCATCATCATGCTGGCTGCCTTCGCCGCGATGGCGTACGCCCTGCGCCAGACGGCGTGGGGGCGTCACGTCTACGCCACCGGCGACGACCGCGAATCGGCCCGACTGGCCGGCATCCGCACCAACCGCGTCCTGCTCAGCGTCTACCTGCTGTGCGGGCTGTTCTGCGCCCTGGCCGGCTGGATCCTGATCGGGCGAAATCAGGGCGGCGACCCGCAGGCCGTCACCAAGGACTACAACCTCGACAGCATCGTGGCCGTCGTCATCGGTGGCACGAGCCTGTTCGGCGGGCGCGGTCGGATCCTCGGCACGCTGATCGGGGCGCTGACCATCGGCGTGTTCCGCAGCGGCCTGCCGCTGGCGGGCGTGTCCGACATCTGGAAGGACTTCGCCATCGGCGTGCTGATCCTGGCCGCGGTCCTGATCGACCAGTGGGTCCGCAAGGTGGCCCGGTGAACACGCCGACCCAGGCATCGACCGCCGGCGACCCGCCCGCCGGGCGACGACCGATCCTGTCGGCACGCAACCTGGTCCGCCGCTTCGGCCGGGTCGTGGCCCTCAACGGTGCCGACTTCGACCTCGAACCCGGCGAGATCCTGGCGGTCATCGGCGACAACGGTGCCGGCAAGTCGAGCCTGATCAAGTGCCTGTCCGGCGCCGACCTGGCCGACGAGGGTGAGGTGTTCCTCGACGGCGAGCCGGTTCGGTTCCGCAGCACGCTGGAGGCCCGTGCCGCCGGCGTCGAGACCGTCTACCAGAACCTGGCGGTCTGCCCGGCGATGGACATCAGCGACAACCTGTTCCTCGGCCGGGAGATGCGCAAGCCCGGCCTGGCCGGGCGGGTGTTCCGCAAGCTCGACTACGCGGCCATGCGGGCGATGTCCCGGGCGCGGATGTCCGAGCTCGGGCTGATGACCATCCAGACCATCACCCAACCGGTGGAGACCTTGAGCGGGGGGCAGCGCCAGGGTGTCGCCGTGGCTCGCGCCGCGGCGTTCGGCAGCCGGGTGGTCATCCTCGACGAGCCCACCGCGGCGCTGGGTGTCAAGGAGTCCCGTCGAGTGCTCGACACGATCCTCGAACTCCGCCAGCGCGGCCTGCCCGTGATCCTGATCAGCCACAACATGCCGCACGTGTTCGAGGTGGCCGACCGGATCCACATCCAGCGGCTCGGCCGGCGGGTCGCCGTCGTCACCCCGCAGACCCACACGCCCAACGAGGCGGTGGCGATCATGACCGGCGCCGCGCCGGTCTGACCGGTCGGCCCGGCCGCCCCACCGAGCACTACCCTGCCCGCCATGATCGTGGTCGCCGGCGAGGCATTGGTCGATCTGGTCACCCGCGACGACGGCTCGGTCGACGCCAAGCTGGGCGGGGGACCGTACAACGTGGCCCGGACCATCGGCCGTCTCAGCCGATCGGTCAACTTCCTCGGCATGCTCTCGGTCGACCGCTTCGGGCGTGACTTCCGCCGCCAGCTGACCGACGACGGCGCCGGGCACGACGACAGCTTGCTGACCGAGCTGCCCACGACGCTGGCCGTGGCCGAGCTGGACGGGCGGGGTGCGGCGAGCTACCGGTTCTACACGGCCGGGACCTCGGCACCGGCGCTGACCACCGTCCCGCCGGGCTGGTCGACCCCGGTGGCCGTCCACGTCGGCACCCTCGGGCTGGTCCTCCAACCGATGGCCGACACGGTGCTCGGCTACCTGGCCGGCCTCCCGGTCGACACGGTCGTGATGTTCGACCCCAACTGCCGGCCGAGCATCATCCCCGACCGGGCCGCCTACCTGGACCGGGTCGACGCCGCATACCGCAGGGCCCACGTGGTCAAGGTCAGCGACGACGACATCGCCTACCTGTCGCCCGGCACCGACCCTCGCCAGTACGCCCGCGAGGTGCTGGCCCGCGGCCCGCGCGCCGTGCTGATCACCGGCGGCGGGGCCAGCACCTGGGCGGTCACCGCCGCCGGCGAGGCCGAACTGGTGCCGCCGTCGATCACGGTGGTCGACACCATCGGTGCCGGCGACTCCTTCGGCGGGGCCTTCCTGACCTGGTGGCTGGACGGCGGTCACGGGGCGGCGGAGCTGGGAGAGCTGGACCGCGTGGCGACGGCCACGGCTGCGGCCCAGGAGGTGGCGGCGATGACCTGCCAGCGAGTGGGTGCCGACCCGCCGTGGCGAGCCGACCTCTCCACCCGCTGGCAGCGCTGACCATCGACCGGGACGGTTCGTGACGACCCGGTTACTGGGCGGTAACCGGGTTGGGCGTACGCTGGGGTCCAGCAGCTGACGCATCTGGAGGAACACCATGTCTGGCTCGTACATCGTCGCCGGAGCCCGCACCCCGATCGGCAAGATGAGCGGTGCACTGGCCGGCTTCAGCGCCGCCGATCTCGGCGGCTTCGCCATCGCCGCGGCACTCGACCGGGCCGGCGTGGCCCCCGACGAGGTCGAGCACGTGATCGTCGGCCAGGTGTTGATGGCCGGGCAGGGCCAGGTTCCCGCCCGGCAGGCGGCAGTCAAGGCCGGGATCCCGATGCGCGTCCCGTCGGTGAACATCAACAAGGTCTGCCTGTCCGGGCTCAACGCCATCTACCTGGCCGACCAGATGATCCAGGCCGGCGAGGCCGACATCGTCGTCGCCGGTGGCATGGAGAGCATGACCAATGCCCCGTATCTCGCTGCCGGCGCCCGTGGCGGGTTCCGCTACGGCAACACCGAGCTGGCCGATGCGATCATCCGGGACGGGCTGTGGTGCGCCTTCGACGCCTGCCTGATGGGCCTCGGCACCGAGCGCTACACCGCCGGCGGCATCACCCGCGAGGAGCAGGACGACCTGGCGATGAAGTCCAACCAGCGGGCCGCGGCGGCCATCGCCGAGGGTCGTCTGGCCGACGAGATCGTCCCGGTCTCGATCCCCCAGCGCAAGGGCGAGCCGAAGGTGGTCGGTACCGACGAGGGCGTGCGCGCCGAGACCACGATGGACACCCTGGCCTCGCTGAAGCCGGCCTTCGACAAGGCCGGCACGATCACCGCCGCCAACGCCTCGCAGATCAGCGACGGTGGCTCGGCGGTGGTGGTGATGAGCCAGCGGGCCGTCGATGCCCGCGGCGTCGCCCCGCTCGGCCAGATCGTCTCCTACGGCATGGTCGCCGGTCCGGACAGTGCCTCACTGCTGCACCAGCCGAGTGCGGCGATCCGTGCGGCCCTCGATCGCGCCGGCAAGCAGGTGAGCGATGTCGACCTGTTCGAGATCAACGAGGCCTTCGCCGCCGTGGGGATCGCCTCGATGCGCGATCTCGGGATCTCCGACGAGATCGTCAACGTCAACGGTGGGGCCATCGCCCTCGGTCACCCGATCGGCATGAGCGGCAACCGCCTCGCCCTGACCCTGCTCCACGAGCTGCGCCGCCGCGGCGGCGGGCTGGGCGCCGCGGCGCTGTGCGGCGGGGGCGGCCAGGGCGACGCCATCGTCGTGCGCACGGTGTGATGTCAACGGTGTGATGGTAAGGATCGGGTAAGAACCGGGCCTCACCGGTTGACGAGCGCCGCCCGGTTCTGTAATCTGATCGCAACATACACGAACGTCATTTCTCAGTCGGAGTGCTGCGGATGACCTCGTCAACGCTCTGAGGCACCACCTGGGAAGCCGGCCCGTCCGCCCGCTACCGACCTCCTGGGTGGTGCCTCAGTCATGTTCCCGGCCGAACCCGATGCACCGGGCCTGAGCAGGGCGATCAGGGGGCGATCAAGGGGCCGCGGGGTCGGTGGCGAACTCCCGGCGACCTTCGAGTGCTCGCCCGAGGGTCAGCTCGTCGGCGTACTCCAGGTCACCGCCCACCGGCAGCCCACTGGCGATGCGGGTGACGCGGATGCCGAACGGCCGTAACATCCGCGCAATGTACAGGGCCGTGACCTCGCCCTCGGTGTTCGGGTTGGTGCAGAGGATCACCTCGGTCACCCCCTCCGGTTCGAGCCGGGCGAACAGCTCCTTCATCTTCAGGTCCTCGGGCCCGATCCCTTCCAGGGGGCTCATCGCCCCGAGCAGGACGTGGTACCGACCGCGGAACTCGCCGGTCCGCTCGAGGGCGACGATGTCGCGGGACTCCTCGACCACGCAGAGCACCCGCGTGTCGCGGCGCTCGTCGAGGCAGATCGGGCACCACTCGCCGTCGGCGACGTTGAAGCATCGCTGGCAGAACCGCACCCGGGCCTTGGCGTCGTTGATCGCCGCCGACAGACGATGGACGTCGGCGGCGGGGAGCTTCAGCAGGTGGAAGGCGATGCGCTGGGCCGACTTCAGGCCGATGCCCGGCAGCCGTCCGAGCTCGTCGATCAGCGCCTGCACCGGCGCGGTGTACACGGCGGCCATCGACTACCCGTCGACCTCGGTGGAGCCGGGGAAGGTCTGCTTGAACAGCTCGACGCCGGACACGATCGGGCCGACCCCGTCGTCGTCGAGGACGTCGTCGGGGTCGATCTCCTCGTCGGCCTGCACCGGGGTGGGCCGCAACGGGACGACGGCGGCCAGATCGTCGTCGTCGGGCGCGGCACCGAGGACCATGACCACCGGCACCGCACCGCCGACGTGGGCGGCGATGGCCCGCTCGACGTCGCCGCGCACCTCCTGACACTTGGCCAGGTGGGCCTCGTTGGGCGCGGTCAGCAGGATCGCTCCATCGCGGTGACCGGCGGCCTGCGACTTGGCGAAGAACGCCCGGGCCAGCGCTTTCAGCGTGGCGCGGATCGCCGGCCAGTCGGCGATCGCCCGACGCGCCAGGCTGTCGTCGTCGGCCGCGGCCGGCGGCTCGGACGGGGCGGCAGGCGTGCCCGATCGATCGGCCGGTGGTGCGGGCGAACCGGCCGACTCCGACCGGGTGGTGGCCGGCCGAGGCGTCGACTGGCGAGGGCTCACCGGGCGAGGGCTCGCCGGGCGCGTCGGAGCCGGCGGAGCCGGCGCCGCGCCAGGATCGGTCGGGGCGGAGCCGGCCGGACCGGCGTCGTCGGCCGCGACGGGCGGGCGGGGGATGCCGCGCGACGCCGTCTCGCCGGTGCGGGCGGCCGCCCGTTGGGCCCGGCCGCCCAGCACGGCCCGCCCCGTGGTCGGATCGACCGGCGCGGCGACGGCGGACGTGGCCCCGGCGGCGACGGCCTGCTCGATGCGTTCCAGCCGCTCGCTGATCGACGACAGGTCGGCACCCAGGCTGCGGTGGGTGAGCTGGACCACGGCCACCTCGAGGAGGATCCGCGGGTCCGGGGCGTGGCGCATCTCGACGAGGATCTCGCCGAGGCGCTCCATTGCCCGGACCAGCTGGCCGGCGCCGACCCGCTGGGCCAACGCGGCCACCTCGCCCTGGCGGGTGGTGGGCAGCTGCACCAACTCGGGGGCCATCAGCGACAGGAAGCAGTCACGCAGCAGCCGGAGGAGATCCTCGGTCAGCACCCGTGGCTCGCGACCGTTCTGCACGGCGTGGGCCACCAGGGTCAGGCCGCGGGCCGGATCGTGCTCGACCACGGCTTCGAGGAACTCGTCGAGCGGCAACGTCTCCAGCGCGTCGCCTCCGCCGGCGGCGACGACCTCCAGGGCCGACACGGTGTCGCGTGCCGAGCCCGCCCCACGGCGCAGGACGCGCTCGAGGGCGGCGTCGTCCAGTGCGATCCCGGCGTCGTCGGCCAGCCAGCGGATGTGCTCCTCGAGCACGTCCATGGGCAGCAGGTGGAAGGCGAGGTGCTGGGTCCGGCTGCGGATCGTCTCACTGACCTTCTGCGGGTCGGTCGTCGCCAGGACGAAGACCACATGGGGCGGTGGCTCCTCGAGGGTCTTCAGCAACGCCGCCTCGGCGGCCTTCGAGAGCATGTGGACCTCGTCGAGGATGTACACCTTGTGACGCCCGGGCGTGCCCAGGGCGGTCTTCTCGATCAGGTCGCGCATCGCCTCGACGCCGCTGTTGCTGGCGGCGTCGAGCTCGTGGACGTCGTAGCTGGTGCCGCGCTCGACGGCGATGCACGACTCGCACTCGCAGCACGGCTCCCCGTCGACCGGCCGCTCGCAGTTCAGCACCTTGGCGAGGATCCGCGCCGAGGTGGTCTTGCCCGTGCCGCGAGGGCCGGAGAACAGGTACGCCTGTCCCTCGCGCTGGTGGATCACTGCGTTGCGCAGAGCCCGCACCACGTGATCCTGGCCCTTGACCTCGGCGAAGCGACGTGGCCGGTAGCGGCGGTAGAGCGACTGCGTGGCCATCGTCGCCGATGCTAACGGCCACCGCCGGGCGGACTCCTCGGGGCGCCCTGTCGCGTGCGGCGAGGGTCGCCTCGCTACCCTTATGCCGTCCTATGTCGGCCACCCGCCTCGACCATCGTCGTTCCCGGTTGCGCACGATGTGGCGGGTGATCCTGGTCGCCATTGCCGCGTGGTGCGTGGTGGGATCCCGGCCCGCCCTGGCGGACAACGCCCTGGTCAGCTCGACCCCGCCCGACGGTGCCACGCTGCCCAGCTCCCCGAAGACCTTCCAGCTGCTGTTCCGCGACCAGTTGGGGGTGGTGGCCCAGGTGGCGCTGTCGTGCGACGGCACGGTCATCCCGACCAACGCCCCGCAGATCGGCGAGGACCTCAAGTCCGTCGTGTTCACCATCACCCAGGACCTCGCACCCGGGAGCTCGTGCACGGTGACCTACCGGGTCAGCAATCCCGACGGCACCCTCGGGGCTGACGGCCGCATCGGGTTCCGCATGGCCGGGGCTGCCCAGACCACCACCACCTCGACCCTGCCCGGCACCACCACCACCGGCACCATCGCACCGATCGACGCCGGCACGGCCACCGCCACGGGCGGGGCCTCGGCGCCGTCGGGCGGGCTCAACGGATTGCTGGCCCTGTCGCGGCTGATCGCCAACATCGGCCTCGGTGCGTTGTTCGGGGCCCTGGTGCTGATCGTCCTGGCCTGGCCGGAGGGCGTCGACTACGTCCTGACCGTGCGCTTCCTGCGCGCCGCCACGGCGCTCGGGATCCTCGGCTCGCTGCTGACCGTGGTGATCCTGGCCGGGCGGACCCACGGCGGCGGGCTCACCGACGGGCTTTCCCCTGGCGGCTGGACCGACCTCACCGACCTCACCGGGGGGACGGCCGCCCTGCTCCGGTTGCTGCTGGCGGTCGGCTGCGTCTGGGTGGTGGCCCGCCCCGACCGGATCAACGACCCCACCCAGCAGACCCCCTCATTGGCGATCCCCGGGCTGGCCGTCCTGACCCTGGCGTTCACCCGCGGCACGGCGCCAGGGCTCGTCGGCGTGTTGGCCGCGATGGTCCACGTCCTGTCGATGTCGGTGTGGTTCGGTGGCCTGGCCCTCCTGGCCCGCGTCGTGCTGACCGGGCCGGGCGAGGAGGACCTGGTCCACGCGGTGCGCGGCTATCAGCGCTTCTCCCTGCTGGCCATCCTGCTGACGGTGATGTCCGGGCTGGCCATCACCTACGAGCTCGACTGGCACCACCTGCTCGGCACCGGCCACGGCAAGGTGGCGATCCTGAAGATCCTGGCCGTGGGCGGGCTGATCTTCCTCGGCCTGGCATCCCGCGAGTTCGTCCGCAGCCGATTGACGCGCGTCGACTCCCTGTCCACGCCGATGGCCGCCCGGCTGCAGCGCGCCGTGTCGGCGGAGGCGATGGTGGCGGTCCTGGTGCTGGCGCTCACCGCCTGGCTGACCAGCCTGGCGCCGGGTGGACTGACCAAGTCGGTCGCTGCTGCCAACGAGGATCAGCTCGGTCCGCCGCACGCCCTGGCCAGTTCGGCACAGGAGGTCGCCGCCACGGTCCGGCTCAGCGAGCAGGTAGGGCCCAATGCCGTGCTGGTCGAGATCACCAAGCCGAAGTCCGGCCTGCAGAACGTGGTCGTCAAGTTCACCCCGCCGGCCGGCTCGGACGGCAACGCGGTGGAGCTGCACGTGCCGTTGCACGGTGCCGGCCGGGCGCTGCTGCCCAAGTCGGCCAACCTCCCGCTGAACGTGCCCGGCGTGTGGGGCATCATCCTGACCATCAACAACACGCGCATCGACTCGACCAACGTCAACATCCAGCCGGCCACCGACCTGTCGCCGACGCCCGGCGCCACCGCGCCGGCCGGGACCGCACCGCCCGGGGGCACCGGCGGCTGACTCCGCTCAGCCGCCCTCGACCAGCCCGAGGTAGCTGGCGTGGCGGACCAACCCGTCGTTGGTGAACTCGGTGATCTCGGCGTCGACCAGCAGGTCGGGGCGGACCCAGGTTGCCCCGCGGACCACCGCGCCGGGCGGGGGCGGATCGAACGGGCAGCGCTCGACCCGCCGGGCCCGCAACGTGGCGGCGAGCCGGTCGAGGGTGCGCTGGTCGAACCCGGTGCCCACCCCGCCAGCGAAGCGCAGCCGGCCGTCCTCGGGCACGCCGACCAGCAGGGCACCGAAGGTGCCGGCCCGGCTGCCGGTGCCCGCCGTGTAGCCGCCGACCACCAGCCGGGCCGGGCGGCGAACCTTGATCTTGCGCCACGCCGGTGACCGCTTGCCGGGCAGGTAGGTGCTGGCCGGCCGCTTGGCGACGATGCCTTCCAGTCCCTGGGCGGTGACCACGTCGAGTAGCGCGGCACCATCGCCGATCTGGGAGCTGGGCACCAGCCAGTTGGGCCCGGGCTCGACCAGCGCATCGAGCAGGCGGCGGCGGTACTCGTAGGGCAGCCCGACGGTGTCGGTGCCGTCCACTGAGAGCACGTCGAACAGGTACAGCACCGCCGGGGTGCGGTGCTGCTGGATCAACTCGAAGCGTGGGCGGCCGGCGCCGTCCAGGACCACCAGCTCACCATCGACGATCGCCGAGCGGGCGTTGATGGCCTCGGTCAGTCCGCCCAGCTCGGGGTAGGTGGCGGTGACGTCATGGCCGCCGAGGCTCTGGACGCGCAGCCGGCCGCCGTCGACGTGGGCCAGCGTGCGGTAGCCGTCCCACTTGATCTCGTAGGCCCAACCGGCATCATCGGCGGGCAGGCCGCCGAGCACGGCCTTCATCGGATCCACCGGGAAGGTCAACGGCACCCGACCCACCGTAGGGGATCGGCCAGGTCGTAGGGTTCGGCCATGCACGATCTCCACGGACAGAGCGCCCTCATCACCGGCGGCGGCAGCGGCCTCGGCCTCGGCTGCGCCCGGCGACTGGCCGCCGACGGGGCCACCGTCGTGCTGGCAGGCCGCCACCTCGAGCGGCTCGACGCCGCCGCCGCCGGGTTGCGCGAGTCCGGAGCGGACGTGCGCACGGTGGTCTGCGACGTCACCGACGAAGCGGCGGTCGCTGCGGCCTGCCAGGCCGCAGCCGGCGCCGGACGGTTCACCATGTGCGTGGCCAACGCCGGGTTCGGCAACGGCGGGCCGTTCCATTCGATCACCCTCGACGACTGGAACGCCGTGCTCGGCACCAACCTGACGGGTGCCTTCCTGACCATGAAGCACGCCGTCGGTCACCTGGTGGCGGCCGGTGGCGGGTCGATCGTGGCCGTGTCCTCGATCGCCGGACCGCTCACCCACCGGTTCATGACGCCGTACTGCGTCAGCAAGGCCGGCCTGGAGATGCTGGTCCGCCAGGTGGCCGACGAGCTGGGCAGCAGCGGCGTGCGGGCCAATGCCGTCCGGCCCGGGTTGGTGCCCACCGACGCCACGGCCGGGATGATGTCGATGGAGATGATGGTCGACGACTACCACCAGCAGATGCCGCTCGGGCGGGTGGGCACGGAGGACGACGTGGCTGCGTTGGTTCGCTTCCTGCTCGACGACGACGCCTCGTGGATCACCGGGCAGTGCATCGGCGTCGACGGCGGGCACACCCTGCGCCGTGGACCGAACCTGACCCCGGTCATGGAGATGCTCTTCGGCGAGGCGGTCCGCCCCCAGCCCTGACCCGGGCCGACATCGGCGGGCGGGCGACTCCTAGGCTGCGAGCGTGCACGACGACCACGCCGTCCAGGAGGCCAGGTTCCGCCGGCTCCTGTGGGAGCGGGTGCTCCCGGCCATGTACCGCGAGCAGGTCCCGCTGGACATCGCCGCCTGGGACACGCCCGGTGAGCCGGTCCCCGTCGCCGAGGCCGCCGCCGCCCCGTTCCGCCCCGTCTCCGTCGGCACCGAGTGGGGCCGGCCGTGGGGCACCACCTGGTTCCGGCTCGACGGGCGGATCCCGCCGGGGTGGGACGAACTCGACGACCGCTACGACGTCGAGGTGGTCGTCGACCTCGGGTTCATCGAGAAGTCGGCCGGGTTCCAGGCCGAGGGCATGGTCTGGACACCGGACGGCACGGCCCTCCAGGGCGTCCATCCCCGTCGCCAGGCGATCCCCCTCGGCACACGTCGGGGTGAGGTCCACCTGCTGATCGAAGCGGCGGCCAACCCGACCTTCCCGAACTTCGTCCCCTCGGCCCTCGGCGATCTGGCCACCGCCGGGACCGCCCCGATCTACCGCTTCCGTCAGGCCTCGATCGGGCTGCGCGACCGAGAGGTCTATGGCCTGCTGCTCGACCTCGAGGTGCTGATGGGCACGATGACGGAGTCCCGGCTCGACGAGCAGCGCCGCCGCCGCCTGCAGGCCACGCTGGCCGACGCCTTCGACACCCTCGACCCGCGCGACGTCACCGCCACCGCCGTGGCCTGCCGAGCCGTCCTGGCCCCGGCGCTGGCCGTCCCGGCCAAGGGCAGCAGCCACCGGATCGTCGCCGTCGGTCATGCCCACATCGACACCGCCTGGCTGTGGCCGCTGCGCGAGACGCAGCGCAAGTGTGCCCGGACCTTCGCCTCGGCCGTCCGGCTGATGGCCGACCTGGCCGACTACCGCTTCGTCTGCTCCCAGGCCGCCCAGTACCGCTGGGTCGAGGAGCAGCACCCGGCGATCTTCGCCGAGATCACCCGCCGGGTGGCCGAGGGTCGGTGGGAGACCGTGGGCGGCATGTGGGTCGAGCCGGACATGAACCTGACCAGCGGCGAGTCGATCGCCCGCCAGCTGATCCACGGCCAGCGGTACTTCGAGTCGCGCTTCGGTGCCCGCTGCAACGAGATCTGGATCCCGGACGTGTTCGGGTACCCGGCATCGCTGCCGCAGATCTTCCGCGCCGGCGGCTGCACCCGCTTCGTCACCCAGAAGCTCAACTGGAACCAGCAGAACCGGTTCCCGCACAGCACGTTCGTGTGGCGCGGTCTGGACGGCTCGGAGGTGCTCAGCCACTTCCCCTCGGTGGACACCTATAACGCCAAGATCCAGCCCGACGAGATCGCCCA
Organism: Actinomycetes bacterium; assembly: GCA_029782355.1. GTDB lineage: Bacteria > Actinomycetota > Acidimicrobiia > Acidimicrobiales > Ilumatobacteraceae > JAKOUY01. The sequence goes on along the minus strand of JAKOUY010000016.1, from coordinate 504,104 downwards.
CGCCGAGCACCACTTCGCCGACCACGGCTGGAGCGACTGGTCACTGGTGCCCTTCGGCCACGGCAACGGCGGTGGCGGACCGACCCGGGAGATGGTCGAGCGCGCCCGCCGAATGGCCGACCTCGACGGCCTGGCCCGGGTCGAGATCGGCACGGTCGACGGGTTCTTCGAGCGGATCGAGGCCGAAGTCGCCGCGGCCGGGCGGCGAGTGCCGGTGTGGGACGGCGAGCTGTACTTCGAGATGCATCGCGGCACGCTCACCAGCCAGTTGCGCACCAAGACGCTCAACCGCCGCTGCGAGCTCCTGGCCCGCCAGGCCGAGCTGTGGGCCGTGGCCGCCGGGCGGAGCGCCGAGTACGCAGCCGACCTCGACGAGCTGTGGAAGACGGTGCTGGTCAACCAGTTCCACGACATCCTGCCCGGCAGCTCGATCGCCTGGGTGCACCACGACGCCGAGGCCCAGCTCGGTGCCGTGGCCGATCGACTGGACGCCATCGTCACCGAGCTGCTCGAGGCGTGCTGCCCGCCGGCGGCGGTGGCCAATGCCGCCACCGCGGCGCGCACCGAGGTGATCGTGGTCGAGCGGGAGCCCGAGTCGGCCGACCCCGGCGCGGCGGTGCCGTACCAGCCGCTGTCCGACGGCACGTTCGCCGTCGTGGCCCACGCCCCGGGCAGCGGGGTCGGCGGGTTCGGAGCCCTGCCCGAAGCGGACCGGGTGGTCACCACCGAGCACTCGATGGCCAATCGCCACGTGGCGGTGAGCTGGAACCTCGATGGCGACCTGACGTCGATCATCGCCCTCGACCACGGCCGGGAGGTGCTGCCCGCCGGGACCACGGCCGGGTTCCTGCTGGCCGACGATCACCCGGTGGTCTACGACGCCTGGGACATCGACGCCTGGACGCGCTTCGGTGGGCGGCCGGTGCCGGGTGCCCGCTCGGTCGAGATCCTCGACCATGGGCCGCTGCTGGCCCGGGTGCGCAGCGTGCGCGACGTGGGTCGCAACGGCTCGACGATCACCCAGGTGCTCACCCTGCGCGCCGGGTCGGCCCGGGTCGATCTCGACCTGCAGATCGACTGGCACGAGGACGAGCAGCTGCTGTCGTGGCACCTCCCGGTGGACACCCGGGCCCGGGAGGCGGCCTGCGACATCCAGTTCGGTCACGTCATGCGCCCGACCCATGCGAGTACCTCGTGGGACGACGCCAAGTTCGAGGTCTGCGCCCAGCGGTACGTCGACCTGTCCGAGCCCGACTTCGGCGTCGCCGTGCTCAACGACGGGCGCTACGGGCACTGCCTCCAGCTCGGTGGGCTGACCGTCTCGCTGGTCCGGGCGCCGAAGTATCCGGACCCGACCGCCGATCAGGGCGTCCACCGGGTTCGCCTGGCGGTGCTGGCCCACGGCGCCGGGCTGCACGAGGTGCTGGCCGAGGCCGAGGCGCTGAACCTGCCGTTGCGCGCCGTGCCGGGTCGGGCCGCGGCGGTCCCGCCGCCGGTCGTCACCATCGATCATCCGGCCATCCAACTCAGCGCGGTGAAGGCCGCCGACGACGGCTCCGGCGACCTGGTGGTGCGGTGCTACGAGGCGTGCGGGGCGCGGGCGACGGTGACCCTGACCACGCCCTGGCCGGTGCTCGCGGCCACCCGCTGCGACCTGCTGGAAGACCCGACGCCCGGCGGTGCGATCGACATCACCGACGGCGTCGTCTCGATGACCGTCCGCCCGTTCGAACTGCTCACCCTGCGGCTGCGGCCGCGACCTGGAGGAGGCACCCGTTGAGTCCCACCGATCTTGTCGAGCCGGGCTGGGAGCCCGTCGCCGACCAGCTGCACGCCAGCATCGCTGCCGGCGACGACCTCGGCGGCACGGTCGCCGTGTATCACGACGGCCGCTGCACGGTGAACGTCGCCGCCGGTCACGTCGACCGGGAACGCAGCCAGCCGTACACCCACGACCACCTGCAGCTGGTGTTCAGCACCACCAAGGGGGTCACCGCCGTCGCCGTGGCGATGTGCGTGCAGCGCGGCCTGCTCGACTACGCCGAGCCGGTGGCCCGCTACTGGCCGGAGTTCGCCGTGGCCGGCAAGCAGGACGCCACCGTCGCCCAGCTGCTCAGCCACCAGTGCGGGCTGATCACCGTCGACGGGATCACCCTCGACGAGTGCCTGCAGTGGGACACGGTGACCGCCAAGCTCGCCGCCCAGGCACCCGATTGGCCGATCGGCACGGGCCACGGCTACCACGCGCTGTCCTACGGGTGGCTGGCGGGCGAGCTGGTCCGCCGGGTGGACGGCCGCCCGTTCGGGCAGTTCGTCAGCGAGGAGATCGCCTCCCCGCTCGGCCTCGACCTGTGGATCGGGCTCCCGACCGACGAGGAGCACCGCGTCGCCCCGCTGATCGGCGCCGTGATGGACACCACCTCGGTCGACCCGGCGGTGAAGGCGATGCTCGACGCCTTCATGGGGCCCGGCACCCGCGCCGGGCGCGCCCTGACGATGAGCGGAGCGTTCAGCCAGGAGGGTGTGTTCAACCGCCGCGAGGTGCACGCGGCCTCGATCCCGGCAGCCAACGCCATCACCCGCGCCGGCGACCTGGCCCGGATGTACGCGGCGACGATGGGCGAGGTCGACGGCGTCCGCCTGGTCGACGAGGACACGATCACCGTGGCCAGCAGCCGCGTGACGCCACCCAACGAGGGTGACCTGTGCCTGGTCATGCCCACGGCGTTCGGCATGGGCTTCATGACCCACGAGCGATTCAGCCCCTACGCCGGTCCGGGCAGCTACGGCCACCCCGGCGCCGGCGGGTCGGTGGCCTTCGCCCAGCCGTCACGGCGCCTGGCGATGGCCTACGTGATGAACCAGATGGCGCCGAACCTGGCCGCCGACGTCCGCGCCCAGCGACTGATCGACACCGCCTGCCGGATCATCGACGGCTGACCGGAGACGCCCGGGCCGCCCCGGCGCCCGACCAACCGGCCGCAGCACCCGTGCCGACCCCGCTCGTTCTTGTCGTGACAAGAACCGAACGTGCCGATCTTGTCACGACAAGAACGGGCTGGGGGTGGGTGCGAGGCGGGCGTCAGCGCCCGGCGGGGCTCAGGTGGCGGATGGCCAGGCCGGCATACATGGCCATGCCGTCGACCATGGCCTGCTCGTCGAACACCACCCGGTTGCTGTGGTTGGGGGCGGCGGTCAGCGGATCGCGATCGAGCGGGGTCGCCCCGAGGAACGACATCGCCCCGGGTAGCCGTTCGAGCACGTAGCTGAAGTCCTCGGCTCCCATGATCGGGTTCGGCATGACCACCGTCTGCGCCTCGCCGAGCAACTCGCGGCTCACCGCCACGGCGTGATCGGCGCCGGCATCGGCGTTGACCGTGACCGGGTACCCGTCGGTGAACAGCAACTCGGCGGCCGCCCCGTGGGCCACGGCGATGCCGTCGGCCACGCGGCGGATCGAGTCGTGCACCGCCCGTCGGGTGGAGGCGCTGACCGCCCGGATCGTCGCCTCGATCGTGGCCGTCTCCGGGATCACGTTGTTGGTGGTCCCGGCGCTGATCCGCCCGACGGTGATCACCGCCGGATCGAACACGCTGACCCGCCGGGTGATCATGGTCTGCAGGGCCAGGACGATCTCGCAGGCGACCGGGATCGGATCGAGCGCCTGGTGCGGCGCACTGGCGTGACCTCCACGGCCCGTCACCACGATGGTCACCGTGTCGGCCGAGGCCATCAGCGGGCCGCGGCGGGTGGCGATGGTGCCGGTGGGCAGCATCGTGGTGATGTGCAGGGCATAGGCCCCGGTGATCGGCGAGGACGACCCATCGGCACGGTCACCGACGTCCAGCAGCCCTTCGGCCAACATCAGATCGGCGCCGCCGTGACCCTCCTCGCCCGGCTGGAACATGAACAACACCCGGCCCGGAAGTTCGGCCCGGCGGGACGACAGCAACCGGGCGGCGCCGACCAACATGGCCGTGTGGGCGTCGTGGCCGCAGGCGTGCATCGCCCCGTCGACCGCCGAGGCGAACGGTTCGCCCGTGTCCTCGGGCATCGGCAGGGCGTCCATGTCGCCGCGCAGCAGCACGGTCGGCCCGGGCCGACCACCGTCCAGCACGGCGGCCAACCCGCTGGTCGTCTCGTGGCGGGTCACGGTCAACGGCAGGCCGTCGAGCGACTCGAGCACCTGCTCGCGGGTGACCGGCAGGTCGTTGCCGAGCTCCGGCCAGCGATGCAGCCGCCGCCGCAGGGCGACGGTGTCGTCCAGCAGCTCGCGAGCCTCCTCGCGCAGGGTGTCGACGTCCATCGCCGGAGCGTATGCCACCGGGGCGACCTCGTCGTCCTCTCCCGGGCACCACGGACGACGAGGAGCACTCCATGACCATGTACGGCGCCAATCCCGAGCAGCTCGCCGGCCTCGGCCGGTCGATGAAGGGGCAGATCACCGCCATCGACCAGGTCATCTCGACGGTCAACTCCGCACTGGCCAACACCGTCTGGGTCGGCCCGGCCCACGACGCCTTCGCCCAGCAGTGGTCCGGTTCGTTCAAGACCGCCCTGGAACGGCTGAAGACGGCCTTCGACACGGCCGGTGCCGATTGCATCACCCGCAGCGCCGAGCTGGCCCGGGTGATGGGGGCGGTCGCCCGCTGAGCTCGCCGTCCGGGCGCCCACCGGCTCCACCCCGACTACGCTCCTGGTCCATGGTGCTGCTCGAGTTCACCATCGAGCCGTTCGTCGACGGCGCACCCGGACCGCACGTGACCGCAGCGGTCGAGGCCGCCGAGGCCCTGGGCGCGGCCATCGAGTTCGGCCCGTTCGGCTCGGCCTGCCGGGTGGCGGTGGAGCGGGCCGCGGCGGTGGCCGGGGCGGTCATCCAGGCGGCGCTGTCCAACGGGGCGACGCACGTCAGCCTGCACGCCGAGCAGCTCGGCGGGAGCCGCGGATGAACAAGCTGCCACGGCACCCGCTGGTGTTGGCCGTCAAGCCGGTGATCGAGGCGCTCGGGGCGACCATGGTGGCGGCCGAGGAACGCGAGCCCGGCGACCTGCCGCTGCGCTGGGAGGGCCAGACCGTCGCCGCGGTGCGTATGGCGCCGCTCCACGGCGCCCTCGACCGGCTGATCGATCAGGTCGAGCGCGAGCTCGGCGGTCCCCTGCCCACTCTGACGCGGGAGCACAAGCAGCAGGCCATCCGGCTGCTCGACGAGCGCGGCGCGTTCACGCTGCGCCGCGCCGTGGAAGACGTGGCCGACGCCATGGGCGTCAGCCGGATCACGGTCTACAACTACCTTAACGCCCTGCACCGGTGAGCCGCTTCGACCTGGTCGCCTTCGACGCCGACGACACCCTGTGGCACAGCGAGGACTCGTTCCACGCCGGCGAGCAGCGCTTCGTCGAGCTGCTCACCCCCTATGCGCCCGCCGGCGTCGACGTCAAGGCCGCGCTGACCGCGGTGGAGCGAGCCAATCTCCGAACCTACGGCTACGGGGTCAAGGCCTTCGGGCTGTCGGCGGTGGAAGCGGCCATCAGCATCTCCGGCGGCACCGTCCCGAACGAGGTGATCGGCGCGATCCTGGCCGGCGTGCGCGCCCAGCTCAGCGAGCCGGTCCGCCTGCTCCCGCACGTCGCCGAGGTCCTCGCCGCGCTGTCCGGTACGGTTCCGCTGGCGCTGATCACCAAGGGCGACCTGATCCACCAGACCCACAAGATCGAGACCAGCGGCATCGCCCACCACTTCGCCCACGTCGAGGTGGTGCTGGAGAAGGACCCGCCGACCTACGCCCGGTTGCTGTCCGAGGTGGGCGTGGCCCCCGACCGGTTCCTGATGATCGGCAACAGCGTGCGCAGCGACGTGCTGCCGGTGCTGGCCCTCGGGGGCACGGCCGTGCACATCCCGTACCCGCTGCTGTGGGAGCTGGAGCACGTCGACCACGACGAGCACGTGGTCGAGCTGGCCTCGATCACCCAGGTCCCGGGGTGGCTGTCGGCGACGACGTGACCGTGCCGCAGGTGCACGGACGCGGGCCGAGCCGGTGCCCGCTCAGGCGACGCGCCGCCGGGCGACGACCGCCAGCGACACACCGACCGACAGCACCGCCGCGGCCAGCACTGCCAGCGTGGTGGACGCCGAACCGGTGGCCGGGAGTGCCGCCGGGGCAGCCCGCCGGATCGGGGGCGGAGCAGGCGGGGTGACGGCGGCCGGCGGCCGGCGCGGCTCCCGCTTCGTCGAACGGATCACGATCTGCAGCGGACCGGTCGTCAGGCGGATCCTGCCGGCCGACGTGTTCGACCCGACCACCCACCCCGAATCGGTCCAGCCGGCCAACCACGTTACGTGATGGCCTCGCCGCCGGTGGCGCTCAGCTGCCCGACGGGCGGCGGCGCAGCTCGTCGCGCAGCCCGTGGGCGAGGTCGCGGTGGCGCCGCCGGGAGCCAGCCAGCCAGGCGACCCAGACCACCAGCGCCACGCCGGCGACGAACCCGACCAGCGATCCGCCGCGGAACCCCGGCCCGTCGACGTCGAGGGTCCGCTCCCCGGCGTGGGCCGCGTTCCCCGTGCCCCACACGATGCCCAAGGTGGCCAGGTTCGGTGCGGCCAGCAGCGCGGCACCGACCACGAACCACAGGCCACGTCGCCACCCGTCGCGCATCCGCCACGCCAGCCACAGCACGAGGAGCGGGAGGACGGTGAACAGCACGCCGATGACCACCCCGGAGATCGCCCCGACGGTCATCCGCCCGTTGACCACGTTGCCGATCCGCCGCGCCCACCACCGCGGTACGGCCGTGACGGCCAGCAGGTACAGCACCCCCAGGGCGATCAGACCGACGACCCAGAGGAGCAGCCGATTGGTGGAGGCCGAGGTGCGGTCGGCGGGACGAGCCATGCCCGACAGTGTGGCAGCTCGCCCGAGCCCGAGCGGGCTACGGGGTGAAGATCTGCTGGACGTCGACGGCCTGGCCGCCGGCAACCGTGACCACGAAGGCGTCGGGGTGGAAGGCGTAGCCGGCCGGCGCGGCGGCCGACGGTGGCTGGCCGCTGACCAGCCGCTGCAGTTCGGCCACGCTGATCCGCAGATCGGTCGCCGGGATCCCGGACTGGACGGCCACCGTGGCATCAGCGGCCAGGGGCACGCCGTAGGCCGGGCCACCGGGACTGAAGAAGTTGTCGAGGCACTCGGCGCCGGCCAGTGAGGCCTGGGTCTCGCACGCCGCGCCCGTGAACGTCGGGATGAGATGGGCGATCACGCTGCTCCCGCCGGCGAGCTGCACGGAACCGAAGTAGGTGCCGTCCGGGATGGGCGTCGATTGATCGGCCGGCGGGATCATCTCGTCGACCACCGTGGCCGTGACCGGCACCGAGGCGTACTCGACGAGCAGCGACGTCGACGGCGTCGTGGGCGGGGTGGTGGGCGGGGTGGTGGGCGGGGTGGTGGGCGGAGTCGTCGGCGGGGTCGTCGGCGGGGTCGTCGCCGGCGTGGTGGGCGGGGTCGTCGCCGGGGCCGTCGGGGGCGTGGTCGGGGGCGTGGTGGTGGTCGTGGTGCGGCGCGTCCGGTGCTTCGTGGTCGGGGTCGTCAGTTGGGGAACGGTCGGCAGCGGCGTGGCGGTCGCGGCCGTGGTGACCGCCGTGGTGGACGAGTGCTGATTGGTCAGCACCAGCCCGAGGGCCACCCCGCCCCCGACCATCAGCAGCGCCAGCGCGGCCCACAACCCGAGGCGCCGACCCTCGCCGGCCGGGCCCGGTCCCGCGCCGCGGCGCGGCGCCACGGGCTGGGCCGCAATCGTCGCGCTCGGGGGTTGGGTCCGGGCCATGGCCACGGTGGGCACCGCCGCCGGGTGTCGGCCCACCGGAGGCAGCGGGCGGGTCGGTGGCCCACCAGGCCCGGCGCCGCCGGCCGCACCAGCCGGCAGGCGCACCGTGGGTTCGGTGATGGGTGGCTCGGCACCGGGTCGACGGATCGGCGTCGTCGGCCGGGTCGGCGGCGCCGCCGCACCCGCACCGGCCGGACCCGTGCCGGCCGGACCTGTCCGGGTCGCACCGGGGCCTGCCCCACTCGCACCGGCCGCACCTGCGGCACCGAGGGCCGCGGCGGCGCCTCCCGTCGAACCCCCGCCGCCGGCCGATGGAGTCGGTCCAGCGGTGGGCGGCGCGGCGTCGAGTGCCGCCGCGAGTCGCGCCGCGCCGAGCGCGACGGCCTCCTTGGGGTGCGAGGTGAACGCCAGCGGGCGGCCCAGCTCGGTGCGCACCAGCTCGGCGGCGAGCGGGATTCGCGACGAGCCGCCGACCATCAGCACCGCAGCGATGTCCTCGGTCCGGACCCCGCTGTCGAGGATCGCGGTGCGCAGGCACTGCACCGACTCGCGCAGCGCCGGGCGGATCATCCGCTCCAGGTCGCTGCGGGTCACCCTGACGGTGGTGCTCAGCCCGCCGACGAGGACCGGAACGGTGGCCTCGAGATCGTCGCTGAGGGCCTCCTTGGCCGAGCGGCACTCGTCGCGCACGCGAGCCAGGGCGGTGCGATCGGCGGCGGTCAGCCGGGCCTCGTCGAGCCCGGCCTGCTCGACCACGTGCTGGAACACGGCCTCGTCGAAGTCGATCCCACCGAGTCGTTCGATGCCCTTGGGCTCGCCGACCTGGACGAAACCGGACGCGGTGCGCCGCAGCACCGAGGCATCGAACGTGCCGCCACCCAGGTCGTAGACGGCGATCACGTCGCCCACCCCCACCCGCTCACCGCTGGCGTAGTGCACGGCCGCGGCCGCCGGTTCGGTGACCAGCTGCACGGCATGGAATCCCGCGGCGATGACCTGCTGGCGGAGCAGATCCCGGCGATACGTCCCCCAGTTGGCCGGATGGGCGAGCACGATGCGGTCGGGTGGTCCACCCTCGCGTTGGGCGACGAAGTCGACCACGTGCCGGAGCATCGCGACGGTGAGCGCTTCGGCGGTGATCGACTGCCCGCCGAGGACCAGCGGGGTGGCGTCGCCGAAGCGGCGCTTGAACTCGCGGGCCAGGCGCGCCGGATCGTCGTTGCCCCGCCGCCGGGCGGCCTCACCCACCAGCATCGAGGCATCGTCACGGACGAACACCATCGACGGCATCGTCGCCGTGTGGTCGCTGAGCGGGACGACGTCGACTCGTCCCGACCGCGCCACCGCAGCGGCCGTTCGTGACGTGCCCAAGTCCAACCCGAGGACGTAACCCATTGCACTCCTTGCCGCGGGTGCCCGGCGGGGGCGCCCGACCGTTCGGTCAGCCTAGTGAGCCAGGCGGTCGGCCGACCCGCCAGGTTCAACGGTGCGCCGCGGCAGCCGGTTCGCGCCGGCCGGCGCTCAGGCGGCGCAGTGCAGACCGCCCGGCATCGCCCGGGCGACGCGGGCCGCAGCCTCGTCGAGGCGGGCCTGAGGCAGTTCGTTGCTGCGCACCGCAGCGACCAGCCGGTCGATCACCGCCGCCGTGGACGACGTCTGTCCGAAGATGACCACGTCGATGCCGGCCTTCAGGGCGTCGAGCGCGGCGTCGCCCAGGCTGCGGGTGGCCGATCCCAACATGTCCAGCGCGTCGGTCATCACCAAGGCGTCGCCATAACCGAGCGAGCCACGCAACAGGGCGACAGCCTCACGGTTCGCCGACGCCGGCAGCGGGCCGAGCTCCGGGACGATCAGGTGGCCGACCATGACCATCGGGTGCAGGTCGGCCAGCTGGCGATAGGGCAGCAGATCCCGCTGCTGCAGCGCGGCCAGCGATGGGGTGGTGGCCTGGCCCTTGTGGGTGTCGGCACTGGCCGACCCGTGACCGGGGAAGTGCTTGATCACCGCGGCCAGCCCGTGTTCGTTCCAGGCGGCAATGGCGATGCGGGCCCGGGCGGCGACCTCGTCCGGACCGCCGGTGTAGAACCGCGACCGGACCAACGGCGGTTTGCCGTGCTCGGGAAGGACATCGACCACCGGGCCGAGGATCACGTCGACGCCGACGTCCTTGACCGCCTTGGCATGGTGGTCGAGCAGGGCGCGCATGGCGTCCGCGGAGAGCGCCGACTGGTCGCGCTGCGAGGGCAGCAGGCCGAGCGGGCGCAAGCGCTGGACGTCCCCGCCCTCCTCGTCGGTCGAGATCAGCAGGCCGTGGCTGCTGTGGCGGCGCAGTTCGGTGAGGTGGGTGCCGATCTGGGCGCGCGTCCAGCGCTGCGCCGACATCAGCACCACCCCACCGATCCCCTGGTCGGCGGCCTGCAGGGCGGCGTCCCAGTTGGCCGGATCAGCGGCCGGCCAGACCACCAGGGCGACCTTGGCGCGCAGGTCGAGCCCGGCGACGCAAGCCGGGAGCGTGGCGGGCGTCGATGCCGGCGTGCCGGGCGAATCCGGCTCGCTCGGCGAGACCGGCGAGCCGGGGGATCCGCTGGCGACCGGGCCGGACGCGGCACCGTCCGGGGCGGTGCCCACGGGCCCGGTGCGTGCGACCGCGGGCCGCCCGCCGGCCGAGGAGGTGCTGCACGCGGCGATGGCGGTCAGCACCACCGCCGCCGTCGCCGCTCGGCGGACGGCCAGGCTGCCGCGGGCGACGGTCATGGGTTCTGGGCGAGCGGCGGGTGCACGTTGGGGTCGGCGCTCAGGAACTTGCCGACGCAATCGTTCTTGCCGAAGGCGTGGTCGGTGCACCACTGCAGGGCCCCGGCAGGATCGGGGAAGGCCTCCGGGATCAGCGTGATGAACCATCCGGTCATCGGTCCGCCGTTCAAGCGGAAGTTGAACTGCCCGCCGTCGGCGATGACCGCGCCGAAGTCGGTGCGGTAGTGCAAATGGTCCTGGAGGATCGCCGGAAGGTCGTAGACGATCCCGTCGGCGTGCAGGCCGTTGCGCTTGGCACTGAGCTGCGGAACCCAGTGCTCGACCAGGCCGGTCACCGTGGCCTGGTCACCGGACACCAGCTGGCCGAGCTGGAACTGGGCCACGGCGACCGGGTCCGGCGGCACCGTGGCCCCGCCCGGAGCGGTGGGCGGCGTCGTCGGCGGCGAGGTCGGCGGCGAGGTCGGCCTGGTGGTCGTCGAGGACGGCTTGCTGGTGGTCGAGGCGATCGTGTTCGGCGGGGCGCTGACCGGCGGCGCCGGCGTGGTGGGCTGGGTCGTCGGCGAGCCCGACCGGTTCAACAGGAGGGCCAGGCCGACCCCGCCACCGCCGACCAGCAGGGCCAGGAGCACCATCAGCGCCGGGCTGATCCGCCGGCCGGCCGGTCGGGCTGGGCCCCCGGACACCGGGACGGGCACCGTGGGCGGATAGTGGCCCGGGGGCTGCTGACCAGGCAGGGGCTGGGTGCGCATGGCCTGGGTCGGGGCCAGGCTCGCTGGCGCCCCTGGGCGTTGCCCGGGTTGAGTCGGCGGTCCCACCGGCCCGCCCGGGCCGCCGGCACGCGGCGCGGGGACCCGCTGGGCCACGGCGGGGGCCGCGCCGGGTACCGCTGTGGTGGGCCGGGTCACCGGACCGGCGGCCCCGGCGGCGATCCCCGCCGCGGCCGACGCGGCGGTGGGGGCGTGGGCCAGGGTCGTGGTCGGGGCCCGCGGCGTGCTCGACGCTGGTCCGGCACCGGCCAGGCCGGGCGGGGCGTCCTGGGCGCCGCCGATGCGCGCCGCGCCGAGCGCCACGGCCTCTTTCGGGTTGGAGGTGTACACCACCGGGCGGCCGATCTCAGTGCGGACCAGCTCCGCCGCCAGCGGGATGCGCGACGATCCGCCGACCATCAGCACCGCGCTGATGTCCTGGGTGCGGACCCCGCTGTCGAGGATCGCGGTGCGGAGGCACTGCACCGATTCGCGCAGGGCCGGGCGGATCATCTGCTCCAGGTCGGCACGGGTCAGCTTGATCGAGGTGTTCACCCCACCGGCGTGCACCGGGACGGTGGCCTCGAGGTCGTCGCTGAGCGCCTCCTTCGCCGAGCGGCACTCGTCGCGCACCCGCAGCAGGGCGATCCGGTCGGCGGCGGTCAGCCGGGTCTCGTCCAGGCCGGACTGCTCGACCACGTACTGGAACAGGGCCTCGTCGAAGTCGGCCCCGCCGAGCCGCTCGATGCCCTTGGGCTCGCCGACCTGGACGAACCCGTCGGCCGTGCGCCGCAGGACCGAGGCGTCGAACGTGCCGCCACCCAGGTCGTAGACGGCGATCACGTCGCCCACCACCACCCGCTCGCCACTGGCGTAGTGCACGGCCGCGGCATCGGGTTCGGTCACCATCCGCACCGAGCCGAAGCCGGCCGCGGTCACCTCGGCACGCAGCAGATCGCGGCGGTACGAGCCCCAGTTGGCCGGATGGGCGACCACGATCCGGTCCGGTGCCCCGCCCTCGCGCTGGGCGACGAAGTCGACGACGTGGCGCAGCACGGCGACGGTGAGCTGCTCGGCCGACAGCGAGCGGGTGCCCAGGACCAGCGGGGTGGCGTCCCCGAACCGCCGCTTGAACTCGCGAGCCAGCCGCGACGGGTCGTCGTTGCCCCGCCGGCGGGCGGCCTCGCCGACGAGCAACCCGTCGTCACCGTCACGGACGAACACCATCGACGGCATCGTCGCCGCGTGATCGCTGAGCGGGATGACGTCGGCACGACCGTTGCGCCACACCGCCGCGGCCGTTCGTGATGTTCCGAGATCGAGCCCGAGGACGTACCCCACGTGTCGCCGCCCCCTTTACAGCCGCTTCAGCATCACACTAGTGACCCGATGGTCGCTGCCCTTGCGCAGCACCAGTGAGGCCCGGCCACGTGTCGGTTCGATGTTCTCGCGCAGGTTGCGCCCGTTGATGTCCCGCCAGATGGTCCGCGCCGTCTCGACCGCCTGATCGTGGCTGAGGTGGGCGTAGTGGCGGAAGAAGCTGTCCGGGTTCTGGAAGACCGAGTCGCGCAGCGCCAGGAAGCGGTGCACGTACCAGTGCTCGATGTCGGCCTCGTCGGCGTCGATGTACAGGCTGAAGTCGAAGTAGTCGCTGACGAACTCCGAGCCGTCGCTGGTGGGACCGGTCTGCAGGACGTTGAGTCCCTCGACGATCACGATGTCCGGGCGGCGGACGACGACCTCGGCGTCGTCGACGATGTCGTAGACCACGTGGCTGTAGAGCGGCGCGCTGACCTCGGCGATACCGCTCTTCAGCTGGCGGAGGAACTCGATCAGCCGGCGGGTGTCGTAGCTCTCCGGGAACCCCTTGCGGTGCATCAGGTTGCGCTCGGCGAGGACCCGGTTGGGGTGAAGGAACCCGTCGGTGGTGATCAGGTCGACCTTCGGGTGCGCCGGCCAGCGGGCCATCAGGGTGCGCAGGATGCGCGCCGAGGTGCTCTTGCCGACGGCGACGCTGCCGGCGACGCCGATGATGTAGGGCACCCGCGGCGCGGTCGTGCCAAGGAAGGCCGCCGTGGCCTGGTGCAGGCTCTGCGCCGCTCCGACATAGAGGTTCAGCAGCCGGCTGACCGGCAGGTAGACGGCGGTGACCTCGTCGAGGTCGATGTCCACGTTGACCCCGCGCAGCTCGTCGAGATCGGCCTGGTCGAGGGTCATCGGCGTGGCGGCGCGCAGTGCCGCCCATTCCCGACGATCGAAGGTCAGGTACCGGCCGGCGACGTCGCCCATCGGCGCTGCACCCTACGCTCTCGTCGATGCCGACCGGAAAGCCCGACGCCCGGCCCGGAGGGCTCGATCCCGCCCGCCGCAAGCGCCTCGGGGCCTGGTACACGCCGGCCGAGTTGGTGGCCGCGGTGTGCGCCGAAGCGGTGTTCCCCGGCGCTCGGTCGGCGCTCGACCCGGCGTGCGGGGATGGCCGGTTCCTCGTCGGCACCGGCTTGGCCGAGCTGACCGGCGTCGACCTCGACCCGGCCACACCGTTCGTCCACGACGACGCCCTGACCCGCGACTGGGGCGAGCAGCGGTGGGACGTGGTGGTCGGCAACCCACCGTTCCTCAACCAGCTGTCGGCGGCAACCCGCCGGCGGCGCCCGGCCCGCTTCGGTGCCGGACCGTACGCCGACGCGGCGGCGGAGTTCCTGGCCCTGGCCGTCACCCTGACCCGGCCCGGCGGTCGGGTCGGCATGGTCCTGCCACAGTCGATCCTGGCCGGGCGCGATGCCGCGCCCATCCGCCGCTTCGTCGACGACCGTGCCGCGTTGCGCTGGATGTGGTGGGCCGACGAGGAGGTCTTCGACGCCCAGGTTCGGGTGTGGGCCGGCGTGTGGGAGGTGGGCGGCGTGCCGGGCGCGGTCCGCCGCTGCACCGGCACCGACTTCCAAGCCCGCCCGGCGATCGACCTGGCCGGGGACTGGGCCGGGCTGCTGTCCGACGAACCGGCCCCGGCCGCCGACGGACCGACCCTCGGCGCCCTGGCCACCTTCACCGCCGGCTTCCGCGACCAGTACTACGGCCTGGTCGGGGCAGTGACCGACGAGGGCAGTGGGCCGCCGCTGATCACCAGCGGGCTGATCGAGCCGGGCCGGGTGTGCTGGGGTCAGCGCCCGGCACGCTTCGCCAAGCAGGTCTACGCCGCGCCGCGGGTGCAGCTCGACCTGCTGTCACCGGCTATGCGCCGGTGGGCCGCCGACCAACTGGTGCCCAAGCTGCTCGTCGCCAACCAGACCCGCACCATCGAAGCCGTCGTCGACCGCCACGGGGCCTGGCTGCCGTGCGTGCCGGTCATCACCTGCCGGACCGCCGAACCGGACCGGGTCGGCGCCGTGCTGGCCTCCGAGCAGGCCACCCGCTGGGTGCGCTACCACGCCGCCGGCACCGGCCTGTCGGCCGGGGTGATCCGGCTCAGCCCGGCACTGCTGGCGTCGATCCCCCTCGCCGAAACCCGGCGCCGGCCAGCGACCGCCAGCGGCGGTGGTTGACCCATGCCCGCAGGAGCATCCACGACAGCTGCGCACCCCACAGCCCCACCAGGCCGAGGCGCGGGATCGCCAGGGTGAGCAGCGCCAGCGGGGCGTAGGCGGCGATGTTGCGGACCGCTCGACCGGCCAGCCATCGCTCGTCCTCGGCGCCGATCAACGCCCCGTCGAGGGCAAAGGCCACCGCCCCGGGGAATTGCATCACGGCCAGGATCAGCAGCCCGCCCACCAGCCGGTGGCGGACGGCGCCGTCGTGGCTGAACAGCCCGCCCGCCCACGGGCTGGTCACCGCCAGGATCACGGCCAGGCCACCGGCGCACCACAGGGACAGGCGGGTGCACAGTCGGCCGACCAGCCGAGCCCGTCCGGCGTCGCCCGCTCCGAGCGCGCCGGCCACCAGCATCTGCGCCGGGATGGCGAGGGCGTCGAGCCCGAGCGACAGGAACATGAACAGCTGGGTCAGCACCTGGTGCGCCGCCAGCGTCGGCGTGTCCGTGTGCGCGGCCACGAACGTCGCCGTGTTCCAGACCGCGAACATGGCCAGCGAACGCACGGCGAAGTGACCGCCGCTGACGAACATCGGCCGCAGCCGGCTCCACGCCGGGCGGATCCTGGCGGTGTGCGGCGCCAGGATTGCCAGGAAGGCCAGCGCGGCCCCGGCCTGGACGATGGTCGTGCTCCACGCCGAGCCGGCCACCCCGAGGTGCAGCCCGTACACGGCGATCAGCTCGAGCACCACGTTCACCACATTGGCCACCAGCACCACCACCAGTGGGCGGCGCAGCGACCCGAGGCCCCGCATCACCCCGTGACCGACGTAGGCGATCAGCACGAACGGCAGGCCGAGCGCGGCGATGCGCAGATAGGTGGCGGCAGCGTCGAGCACCTCGCCGCGGCCGCCCAGCAGCGCGGCCAGCGGGCGGGCCAGCACGGCCACCACCGCACCCAGTGGCACCCCGACCAGCACCGCCATGCTCAGCCCATCGGCGGAGACCTGCCGGGCCCGCCCCGGCTCGCCGGCACCATGGGCGTAGGCCACGTCCGGGGTGATGCCGTACTCCAGGGCGCTGGCCAGCGACACCACGGTCAACAGCACGGTGGAGGCGATCGCCAGGCCGGCCAGCTGCGGCGTCCCCAACCGGCCGACGATCGCCGTGTCGACCAGGACGTACAGCGGCTCGACTGCCAGCGTGCCGAGCGCCGGGACGGCCAGACCGACGATCCGCCGGCGCAGCTCGCCGTCCCTCAGCCCCTCGCCCACCGACGCACCCACCCGCTCATCGCCACCCCCGGAACCCTCATCACCCCCACCACCCCCGGGACCCTCCTGGTCCCCGCCACCCCCGGGACCCTCCTGGTCCCCGCCACCCCCAAGCTGATCAGCGAATGTCGGCATGGCATCGACAATCGCTGATCAGTGCGGGGTGGGCGGCCGGGGAGGGGCGGGCGGGGAGGGCGGCCGGGCGGGGCGGGGTGGGCGGCCGGGGCGGGCGGGGCGGGGAGGGTGGGCTCAGCGTCGCCAGGGGGCCGATGGGGACACCGCCCCGGGACCGCCGGTCAGCACGTCGCAGCCGGCCTCGGTGACCAGGATGGTGTGCTCGAACTGGGCCGAGCGCTTGCCGTCGGCGGTGACCGCCGTCCACCCGTCATCGAAGGCCATCTTGTGCTGCCAGGCGCCGGCGTTGATCATCGGCTCGATCGTGAAGGTCATCCCCGGACGCATCACCTTGGTCTCGCGCTCGTCGTAGTAGTGCAGCACCTGGATGTCGTTGTGGAACTGCTCGCCGATGCCGTGACCGACGAAGGCCCGGACCACCCCGAAGCGTGCCGCGTGGGCCTCCTGCTCGATCGCGCGACCGATGTCGGACAGTGGGCGACCCGGGCGCACCGCCTCGATCCCTCGCCACATCGAGCGCTCGGCGCAAGCGATGAGATCCTGGCTGGGCTGGTCGACGTCGCCGACGCAGAACGTGGCGTTGGTGTCGCCATGGACCCCGTCGAGGTAGATCGTCACGTCGAGGTTGACGATGTCGCCGTCCTGCAGCGCCCGACTGTCGGGGATGCCGTGGCAGATGACCTCGTTGACGCTGGTGCACAGGCTCTTCGGGTACCCGTGGTAGTTCAACGTGCTCGGGTAGCCGCCGAGCTCGATGGTCAGGTCGTGGACGAAGACGTCGATCTCCTCGGTCGTCACGCCGGGGGCGACGATCTCGCCCGCCCGTCGGAGGATCTCAGCCGCCGCTGCACCGGCCCGACGCATCCGGGCGATGACCTCGGCGGACTTGACGTCGTCCTCGCCGCGGCGTGGGGGGCGGCCGCTGTCGGCGTAGGGGGGCCGGGCGATCGAGGACGGGACGCTGCGCATCGGCGACACCCGGCCCTTGGTGACCCGGCCTTCGCGGCCCTTGTGGCAGCGCTTGTACTTGCGCCCGCTCCCGCACCAGCAGGCGTCGTTGGCCTGCAGCGCGGGGGTGGCCTGGGACATGGCCGCCAGCCTACCGACCACACCTCGGCGCCCTTTCGCGGCGCTCGGTCGGGATCCGTCGGGTAAATCGGTTGACGGCACGGCCGGGACGTGGTTGCCTATCACCCGGCCGTGTTCCGCCACGCGCCATCCCAGACCCGCAGACCACCCGACCCACGAAGGACCGCCCAACGATGATCCGCTCGCTCGACGCACAGCACCAGGCCGTGATGGCCGGCGCGTCGCGTTGCGGCGCCGTGGCCGATCTCGGCAAGCCGTGGGGCATCGCTGGCATGCGTGGCGTCGCACTGGGTGGGTCGTTCCAGACCACCACCGCCAACAAGCGCCCCGCCCGGCACCTCGGGAAGCAGCCGACGTAACCCACGTCGAGCGAACTGCTCCGAGGCCGCCGGGATCCACCCGGCGGCCTTTCCGCTTTTCCGACTCCCTTCCCGACCGCAACCGAACGAACCGAACGAGACCATGACTGCGACACTGGAACTGACCGAAGCGATCGACACCGAACCGATCGTCACCGAGACCACCTCCGTGCCCGCCACGGCGCGGGCGCGCTGCGCCGACGGCCACGGCACGCTGACCCACCTGTTCTTCTCCGACATCCCCCTGGACATCGCCCGGGCCAAGGCGATCTGCTCGAAGTGCACCATGGCTGCGGCCTGCCTGGAGACCGCGCTCGAGCGCCAGGAGCCCTGGGGGGTGTGGGGCGGCGAGCTGATCGAGACCGGTCGGGTCGTCGTCAACAAGCGACCCCGGGGTCGGCCCCCCAAGCAGCCCCGCCCGGTCGTCGTCATCGACGAGGTGCCCGTCCCCCCGCATCTCGTCGCCTGACGGCGACGGGCGGGCGAGCCCGAGCCGCATCCATCCCGGCCGGGCTCGCCGACGTCGTCCGACCGGGGGTGACGCCTGCCGAGCCCCCGGCTGGTGCGGCCACGCCCTCTGCCATCGACTCCCCCTCCCCCGGGTCGATGGCAGAGGGCCGATGCCGCTCGGTAGCCTGACGTCGTGATCCGCCCGCGCCTCGTCGCCGTGGCGGCGGTGATCGCGTTCGGTGGCCTCGGGGCCTGCGCCGACGGGTCCGGCGACGCCAAGCCCGCCGATTCGTCCGCCGACGTCGTCGTGCTGGGCAGTGCCGATGCCGGCGGGGTGGCCGATGGTGGCATCCCGGTGAACCACGACTCGGCCGGCGCACCGTTCCCCGACGTCCCCATCCGCGATGCTGCCGATCGGGTGATCCGCACGGCCTCGCTCCTCGGCAAGCCGCTCGTCGTCAACGTCTGGTACAGCGCCTGCGCCCCGTGCAAGAAGGAGCTCCCCGCCTTCGCCACCGTGGCCAAGGCGTACACCGGAAGGGTCGACTTCGTCGGCGTCAATACGGTCGACGACGACGCCGGCGCGGCGTTCGCCGGCAAGCTCGGGGTGACCTACCCGCTGTACAAGGACCTCGACGGCGAGCTGACCACGGCGCTGCAACTGGGCAACTTCCCGGTCACGGTCTTCGTCCGCGCCAACGGCACCATCGCCCGCCAGACCGGGCCGATCGACGAGGCCACGCTTCGCGCGACCATCGACGCGCAGCTGCTCGCCGGGTGAACCGATGATGGGCGCGGTGCTGGCCGTCGAGTGGGGGCACGCCGCGCTGTCGTTCACGACCGGGCTACTGGCGGCCATCAACCCGTGCGGGTTCGTCCTGCTCCCCGCCTACCTGACCTACTTCCTCGGCATGGAGGCCGGGCGCGGCGGCGACCAGCGGGCCTCGATCGGCCGGGCCCTGCAGGTGGGCGCGGCGGTCAGTGGCGGGTTCGTCGTGCTGTTCCTGGTGATCGGTTCGATCACCCGATGGAAGTCGAAGTGGTTCTACGAGCACGCCCCGTGGATCTCGCTGGTCATCGCCGGCCTGCTGGTGATCCTCGGGGTGGCCATGGTGTTCGGCTACCGCCTGCCGCTGACCACACCGAAGCTGCAGCTCGGCCGGCGAGACCGCTCGGTGCGCTCGATGTTCGTGTTCGGCCTGGCCTACGGCATCGCCTCGATCGGGTGCACCCTCGGGCCGTTCATGACCAACGTGCTGGCCGGGATCAACCGCGAGGGCTTCGTGGCGGGGATCAGCTACTTCGTGATGTACGCCGCGGCCATGGCCCTGGTGGTCATCGGCTTGACCGTGAGCATCGCCGCGGCGAACCGCTGGCTGGTCACCGTCCTGCGCCGAGGCATGCAGCACGTCGAGACGGTGGCCGGCGTGGTGGTCCTGCTGTCCGGCCTCTACCTGTTCTGGTACTGGTACAACGACCTGCGCGACAACCTCGACGATTCGGTCACCAGCAAGGCTCTCGGCTGGCAGAACCGGCTGCAGAACTTCGTCGACCGCAACCAAGCTGCGGTCGTCACCGTGCTGGCCGCCGTGGTGGTGGCGGCGATCGCCGTGACCGTGCTGCGCCAGCGCCGGCACTCGACGCCCGGGTGAGCGGAACGTGGGCGGTTACGGCGCCAGGCGCCCGATCGCCCAGGACCCGCCGTCGCCCTGGTAGCGCAAGCGGTCGTGCAGGCGGCTGGGCCGGCCCTGCCAGAACTCGAACTGGGTCGGGCGGATCAACCACCCGCCCCAGTAGGCCGGTCGGGGGATCTCCTCGACGTGCTCGAAGGTGGCCGTGAACTGGGCGACGCGCTGCTCCAGCGCGGCCCGATCGGGGATCGGGGTCGACTGCGGCGAGGCCCACGCGCCGATCTGCGACGGGCGCGGCCGGGAGCGGTGGTACTCGTCACTCTCCGCATCGGGGACGTGGCCCTCGGCGACGCCGAGGATGCGCACCTGGCGGTGCAGCTGCAACCAGCTGAACAGCAGGGCGACGGGCCCACCGCCGGCGAGCTGCACGCTCTTGTCCGACTGGTAGTTGGTGTAGAAGGTGAAGCCGCGGTGGTCGGCCGAGCGGGCCAGGACGTAGCGCGACTGCGGCTGGCCGGTCGCGTCGACGGTGGACAGGACGAAGGCGTTGGGCTCGACGCACCCGGCCTGGACGGCCTCGTCGTACCACCGCCGCCACTGGGCGATCGGGTCCGGGTCGAGATCGGCGACGTCCAGGCCGTGGGTCTCGTACTGGATCCGCCGGGAGGCGAGGGAGTCGTCGGACATCGTCACACCGCCGGGATCGTGGTGGCGCCGCGCAGGTACGGATGGAGCACCTCGGGGATGGCCACCGAGCCGTCCGGCTGGCGGCAGTTCTCGATGATCGCCGCCCACACGCGCGGCACGGCGAGCGCCGAGCCGTTCAGCGTGTGGGCCACCACGGTGCCCTTCTGCCCGGCCGTGCGGACGCGGATGTCGGCGCGGCGGGCCTGGTAGTCGCTGAACCACGACACCGAGCTGACCTCCAGCCAGGCGTCGCTGCCCGGTGCGTAGACCTCGATGTCGAAGCTGCGGTGATGGGCCTGGCCGAGGTCGCCGGTGCAGATCTCGATGATCCGGTACGGCAGGCCGAGGCTGGCGATCGTGCCCTCGGCCCGGTCGCGCAGCTCGATCAGCAGGTCGGGGGCCTGCTCGGCGGTGGCGACGGCGAGGATCTCGACCTTGTCGAACTCGTGGGCGCGCAGCATCCCGCGGGTATCCCGCCCGGCAGAGCCGGCCTCCCGCCGGTAGCACGGGGTGTAGGCCATCATCCGCCGCGGCAGGGTCTCGGCGTCGAGGATCTCGCCGGCGTACATCGACGTCAGCGGGACTTCGGCGGTGGGAATGCACCACAGGTCGTCGCGCTCGATCGAGTAGGCGTCGTCGGCGAACTTGGGCAACTGCCCGCTGGCCGTCAGCGTGGCGGTGGTGACCAGCGACGGGGGACGGATCTCCTCGAAGGCGTCGGCGTTGCGGTCCAGGGCCAGCTGGCACAGGGCCCGGGACAGCCGCGCCCCGAGGCCGCGCTGGAGGGTGAACATCGCCCCGGAGATCTTCACCGCCCGCTCGTTGTCGAGCACGCCGAGCGCGGTGGCCGTCTCCCAGTGCGGGACCCGGCGGTGCTCGGGGAACTCGGTGGGCAGGCCGACCGGGCCCTTCACCACCGGGTTGTCGTGCTCGTCGGCTCCGTCGGGCGCCAGGTCGCTCGGGGTGTTGGGGATCCGCAGGAGGATCTCGCGGATCGCCGCATCGAGATCGTCGGTCCGCCCGGCCAGCCGGCGCTCGTCCTCACCGAGGGCCCGGCTGCGCTCCTGGAGCACCTCGGCGCCGGCGGTGTCACCCTGGCGACGCAGCGCGCCGACCTGCTTGGACAGGTCGTTGACCTCGGCGCGGATGGCGTTGCGCTGCCCGACCAGCTCGCGCAGGTCGGCGTCGATGGCGATCGCCTGGTCGAGCTGGACCAGCAGATCGGGCTGCCGGCGGCGGGCCAGCGCGGCCCGGACCGCCTCCGGATCGGTGCGCAGCAGGCGGACGTCGATCACACCGCCAGGCTACTGGCGGGTCGTCTTCCGGGCCCCAGGCATTGGCCGGTAGCGTCGATCGCCGTGGGCGATCCGGTGGAAGTCGTCGGGCTGACGGTCCGCTACGGCGATCTGGTCGCCGTCGACGACGTCAGCTTCACCGCCGCGGCCGGCCGGGTGACCGCCGTCCTCGGGCCGAACGGCGCCGGCAAGACCTCGACCATCGAGGTCTGCGAGGGCTACCGGTCACCGTCGGCCGGCGTGGTCCGGGTGCTCGGGCTCGACCCGGCCGCCGACCAGCGCCGGCTCAGTGAGCGGATGGGCGTCATGCTCCAGGACGGCGGGGTGTATCCGAGCGCCCGGGTGGCCGACACGGTTCGCCAGTACTGCGCCCTGTACGGACGCGGCGCCGACCCCGGCGGGTTGATCGAGGCCGTCGGGCTGACCCATCGGGCGGGGTCCACCTGGCGCAAGCTCAGCGGTGGTGAGCAGCAACGGCTGTCGCTGGCCCTGGCCCTGGCGGCCGAGCCGGAGGTGGCGTTCCTCGACGAGCCGACCTCGGGTGTCGACATCAACGGGCGTGACGCCATCCGTGGCATCGTCGCCGGCCTGCGCGACCAGGGGTGTGCCGTGCTCCTGGCGACCCACGAGCTGGACGAGGCCGAGCGTCTGGCCGATTGGGTGGTCATCGTCGACCATGGCCGGGTGGTGGCCGACGGCTCGCTCAGCGAGCTGCGCCGGGGCTTCGACGAGATCCGCTTCCGCTCCGGACCGGACCTGGACGTCGCTCGTCTGGCCCAGGCCCTGGGCATGGTGGCCAGCAAGGTGGGCGCCGACGAGTACGTCGTCGATGCCCCACCGCACCCGCGGCTGATGGCCCAGCTGTCCACCTGGCTGGCCGACGAGGGCCTGCCGCTGGTCGACCTGCGCGCCGGCGCCCAGCGCCTGGAGGACGTGTTCCGCCGGCTGACGGCCGGCGCGCCGGAGCGCGAGGACCGGGCATGAGCCGCCTGGGCGCCCAACTGGCCGCCGAGTTGCGGGTGACGATGCGCAACGGCGAGCAGCTGCTCCTCACCCTCGGCATCCCCGTCCTGCTCCTGGTGTTCTTCAGCACCGTGGACGTGTTGCCCACCGGCATGACCCACCCGGTCGACTTCCTGGCGCCCGGCGTGCTGGCCCTGGCGGTGATGAGCACGGCGATGGTCTCGCTCGGCATCGGCACCGGCTTCGAGCGCAGCTACCGCGTGCTCAAGCGGCTGGGAGCCACGCCGCTCGGCCGCGGTCGGTTGCTGGCCGCCAAGATCGCCGCCGTCGTGGTGGTCGAGCTGATCCAGTTCGCCGTGCTGGTGCCCGTGGCAGTGGCGCTCGGGTGGCGGCCACACCGCACCAACTGGGCGCTGGCCCTGGCCGCCGTCGTGGTGGGCACGGTGGCCTTCGCCGGCCTCGGCATGTTGCTGGCCGGGCGGCTGCGCGGCGAGCTCAACCTGGCCGCCCAGAACGGCCTGTACCTGGTGCTGCTGCTCCTCGGTGGGATGGTCGTGCCGTGGTCCAAGCTGCCCGGCGCGCTGCGTGCCGTCGCCCACCTGCTGCCCTCGGGGGCGCTGTCGGACGTGCTCCGCGACGCCCTGGTCAGCGGCGGCATCCGTCCCGGCGCCAGCTGGCTGGTCCTCGGTGGGTGGGCGGTGGTCACCCCGGTCCTGGCCGCCACCCTGTTCCGCTGGGAGTGACGTCCCGGTGACCGAACCGGGTCACGGGGCGGGCGTGCGCTCGAAGGCCTCGGTGACCTGCTGGTACGTCAGCGGGTGCTCGTCGTGGCCGACGATCTCGGCCGTGGGCATCGATGCACCGCGCCGGTAGCTGGTGCGGTTCTCGACGCCGAAGCGGGTGGCGAAGATGTAGATGATCACGCAGGTCAAATAGAGCGTGCCCCCGACCTTCATGATCGCCCCGGCGGCCTGCTGATCCGACGTGACCGTCAGGCCCCAGACCCGCACCGGCTGGTCGTAGACCCGGTACACCACCCCGTCGGCAAAGGTCAGCCAGCCGGCTGGCACCATGGCCACCACGCTGTTGGCGAACAGGTAGATGCATTGGCTGATCGGGCTGATCCGCCACTCCGGGAACGGCCCGACGACCGGCGTCCACATCCACACCGCGGTCGTCACCACCAGCACGTGCAGCAGGTAGTGCAGGGCGGCGTTCTGCACGGACGCGTTCACCACGCCGGGGATGTGGGTGACCATCACCAGGGCGTTGAAGGCCAACCCGGCCGCCACCGGGCGGGTCAGCCAGCGCAGCACCCGGTAGCCGCGGCCGGTCCCGACCAGGGCCCGCAGCAGCCATTCCGGGGTGGCCAGCAGCACGAGCGGCGGCATGAAGTAGCTCAGCATCATGTGCTGGAACATGTGCACCGAGTACAGGTACTCCTCGCCGATCTGGTGGATCGGCCAGGTCGAGGCGGTGAACAGCAGCACCATCGCCCCGATGAAGCACCCGATCTGGCGGCGGGTGACCACCGGCTGCCCCGGGGCCACCGCCCGCGGCCCGATGACCCGCACGGCGTAGATGTAGGCGCCGATCAGGAAGGCGACCAGCAGCCAGACCTCCGGGTTGGCCTGGTATCGCCACGGGTTCGGGTAGCTCGGCGCACCGAGCACGGCACCCATCACACCGTCAGGTCTATCGGGTGAAGAACCGGTAGGAGAACAGCACGGCCAGATACACCATCAGGGTGAGGCCGAGACCCATGTAGAACAGCACGCCGAACAGCTTGTTGTCGAACTTCAGGTGCATGAAGAACAGCAGCACCAGGACGAACTTGGTGACCATCATGATCAGCAGGAACGGCGTGTGGAAGCTGCCCAGGTCGACCCAGTAGGTGGCGGTCTCCAGCGCGGTGAGCACGGCCAGGACGCCGGCGACCTTGACGTAGGTCAGGTCCGGGTGGTGCTGGTGGGCGCCGGTGTCGTGGCCGGCCGCGCCGTGGGCGTCGTGGTCGGCTGGGTGGGCGGTGTGCTCGATGGCGGTCTCGGTCACGTCAACCTCGCTCAGGCCGGGATCAGATAGACGAGGGTGAAGATGACGATCCACACCACGTCGACGAAGTGCCAGTACAACCCGATCAGCTCCACCGACTCGGCCTTGTTGCCGGGGATCTTGTCCTTGCCGATCATCGCCACCAAGGCCATCAGCATGATGATGCCGACGCTGACATGGACGCCGTGGAAGCCGGTGAGCGTGTAGAAGCTGGAGCTGAACAGGCTGGTGGTGTAACCGAGACCCTCGTGGTAGAAGCTGGTGAACTCGTACACCTGGGCACCCACGAAGGTGGCACCCAGCAGGGCGGTGACCGACAGCCAGATCTGGGTCTTGCGGTCGTTGCCCTGGTGGGCGTGGCTGACGGCCAGCACCATGGTCAGCGAGCTCATCAGCAGCACGAAGCTGGAGATCGACGTCAGCGGGATGTCCCACAGGGCGTCCGGGCCGGGGCCGGTGCCGTTGCGGCCGCGGTACAGCATGTAGGTGGAGATCAGGCCGCCGAACAGCAGGCACTCGCTGCCGAGGAACAGCCACATCGCCAGCTTGTTGTTGCTCAGCCCGGTGCTGGTGCCGTGCGAGCCGGCGTGACCGTCGTCGTGGCCGTCGACGGCGTGGATCACCTCCGGGTGGGCGGCGATGTCAGACATTGGCCAACTCCTTGCCGGGCGTGCCGGCGGGCGGATCGAAGTCACTCGGATCGGCCGTCGACGGTTCGAGCGCCCAGGCGAAGCTGGCGCCGAGGGTGATCAGGGCCCCGACCACCGCCAGGAGCACGCTGTAGATCACGCCGTAGGCGACGATCACCAACCCGACGGCCAGGACCACCGGCCAGTACGACGGCGACGGCATGTGGATGTGGGCGTCGGCATGGGCTTCCTGGTCGGCCAGGATCTCCTCCGCCGAGCGGGTCTTCACCAGCCGAACGCCGTGGTCCGTCTCGACCTCCTCGTACTTGCGGTGGAAGAACTCGTCCACCTCGTGCACGGTCGGGATGGCGTCGAAGTTGTGCTCCTTCGGCGGGTTGGAGGTCATCCACTCCAGGGTGCGGGCGTCCCACGGATCGAGCGGGGCGACCTCACCCTTGCGCAGCAGGTGGGTGCGGGTCACGTTCCAGACGAAGGTCAGCACGCCGAGGCCGAGGATGTAGGAACCGACCGTGGCCACCTTGTTCCAGAAGCCGAGGTTGAACAGGCCGTCACCGGTGAGGTTCTGCGGCCAGACGACCATGCGCCGCGGCTGGCCCTGGAGACCGATCATGTGCATCGGCCCGAAGGTCAGGTTCATGCCGATGACCATCAGCCAGAAGTTCCACTTGCCGATCCGCTCGTTGAGCAGCTTGCCGAAGATCTTCGGCCACCAGTAGTAGAAGCCGGCGAACAGGCCGAAGATGGCCCCGCCGAACAGCACGTAGTGGAAGTGGGCGACGATGTAGTAGGTGTCGGTCTGCTGCGTGTCGCTGGGTGACACGGCGTGGGTCACGCCCGACAGGCCGCCGATGGTGAACTCGATCACCAGGCCGATGGCGAAGAGCATGGCGGTGGTGAAGCGCAGCTTGCCGCCCCACATGGTGAGCGTCCAGTTGATGATCTTCACGCCGGTGGGGATGGCGATCATCATCGTGCCGACGCTGAACACGGCCACGCTGAGCGGCCCGAGTCCGCTGGCGAACATGTGGTGGGCCCACACGCCGAAGCCGACGAAGCCGATGGCCGCACCGCTGAAGGCCACGAACTTGTACCCGAACAGGGGCTTGCGGCTGAACACCGGCAGCACCTCGGAGACGATGCCGAAGCTGGGCAAGATCAGGATGTACACCTCGGGGTGGCCGAAGATCCAGAACAGGTGTTGCCACAGCAACGGGTCGGCGCCCGCCTGGACGTTGAAGAACTGCCCGCCGAAGACCCGGCTGAAGGTCAGCAGGAACAGCGCCACCGTGATGACCGGCAGTGAGAAGACCAGGAGGAACTGGACCACCAGGACCATCCAGGTGAAGATCGGCATCTTCCACATCGTCATGCCCGGGGCGCGCATGTTGATGATGGTGACGATCAGGTTGATGGCACCGGTGAGCGAGGCGATGCCGGTGATCTGCACGCCGAGCGCCCAGTAGTCGACGCCGTGGCTGGGCGAGAACAGGTGGCTGGCGTTGGGCTGGTACATGAACCACCCGCCGTCGGCGGCACCGCCGAGGAACCACGACGTGTTCAGGAAGATGCCGCCGACGAGGAAGCACCAGAAGCCGAAGGCGTTGAGCCGGGGGAAGGCGACATCGCGGGCACCGATCTGCAGCGGCACCATGTAGTTGGCGAACCCGCTGACCATGGGCATGACGAACAGGAAGATCATCGTCGTGGCGTGCATGGTGAACATCTGGTTGTACGTGCCGGCGCTGAGCACCGTGTTGTCCGGGGCGGCCAACTGGGTGCGGATCAGCAGCGCTTCGAGGCCGCCCACCAGGAAGAAGCAGAAGGCGACCACGCCGTACATGATCCCGAGCTTCTTGTGGTCGACGGTGAAGACCCAGGAGCGCCAGCCACGGCTGGTGACCGGGCGGCGGAACGCACCGTAGGCGTCGGCCGGACCGACGAAGCTCGGAGCCGATCCAGCGACGGCGGGAGTGGTGGATGGGCGTTCGATGATGGCCATGGGCGTCCTTCCTTACTTCCGCGTGACCAGGTAGTCGATGATCTGACTGATCTGATCGTCCTTCAGCTTCAGGTTGGGCATGCCGCGGGACAGCCCGTTGTTGCTGGCGATCTGCGCGTCACTCGAGTACATCGGCTTCTTCGCCGGCGCGTCGCGGATCCAATCCCGGAGATCCTTCTCGTTGAGGCACTCCCGGCTGACACCCTGCAGGTACAGCTCGCTGAACTCCTCCGGCTTGGCGTGCCACACCTTGTCGCGGCAGGCGGGCGTCAACAGGTCCCACACCGCGCCGGCGAAGGTGTTGCGTGACATGAGGTGGGAGAGGTTCGGGGCACTGCCCGACACCACGTACAGCTCCGGCTGGGAGATGATCGGCTTGCCGGCCGAGTCGGCCATCCCGTCGACCTGGTGGCAGCGCGAGCAGTTGGCCTGGAAGGTGGCCTCCCCGGTGATGGCAGCCGGATCGGTGGGCTTCTGGTACGGCGCGGTCTGGTTGGTCACCCAGGTGTCGAAGTGGGCCTGGTCGAGCGCAGCGACCTGCATGCGCATCCGGGCGTGACTCAACCCGCAGAACTCGGTGCACTGCCCGCTGTAGATGCCGGGTTGGTCGGCTTCCAGCCGCAGCGTGTGGGTGCGCCCGGGCACGGCGTCGCGCTTGCCGTTGAGCTTCGGGATCCAGTAGCTGTGGATCACGTCGTTGCTCTGGATCTCGGCGAGGACGTGCGTCTTGGCCGGCACGACCAGCTGACCGCTGGTGACGATCGGCTGCTTGATCCCGCCGGCGGCGCAGCCCGGCTGCACCGGATAGGTGTACTCCCACCACCACTGCTGACCGGTGACGATGACGACGCACTGGGTGTCGCTGGTCTTGGCCAGCTTGAACACGGTGGCCACGGTGGGCACGCCGATGCCCAGCAACAGGGCGGCGGACAGCACGATGGGACCGATCTCCAGGATCGGCTTGCCGTGACCCTGGATCGGCAACTCCTGGCCGCGATCCTTGAACCGCCAGACGATGTAGCCGACGGCGGCGAACACGAGAATGCCGATCACCCCGGCGATGTAGAAGACCGGCCGCTGCAGGTTGTCGATGCTCCGGGCGTTCTCGCCGGCGGGCTGGAACGTGTCCTGGGGGGCGTTGCGGGCGCAGCCGGCCAGCGCGACGAGCAGACCGGTGGCCGTGGCCGCCAGTCCGACGCGGCGCCGGGTGACACGTCGGGGGGAGTCGTGCACGGGAGCTACCTCGGGTGATGGGATGTTGCGAGTCATGGCACCACCATCGTCAGGACCTGGTCGGAGATCCCCGGCACGGTGATGGTATAGGGGGTCGCGCTGGCGGCGCTGGGCTGGGTCAGGCGGAACGTCTTCCACACCTCGCCACCGGGCTCGATGAGCGTCGTGCAGGCCTGCGGCTTCTTGGTCACCGGCGTCCCGCTGCTGGAGTCGGTGAACGTGCCGAGGTTGAGGGTGAACCGCCGGGCGACGTGGTCGTCGTTCCGGAACAGCAGGTTGTTGGTGGCACCGCGGATGATGGTCACGTCGGCCCGGGCGCCGCGAAGACCCTGCGAATACACGGCGAGCTTGCCGTCCTTGACCACCACGATGGCCGTCGGGCTGCTGATCGAGGCCACCGAGCCGGGGGCCCGCTTGTCGACGTGGGCGTCCTTGGTGGACTCCGTGCAGACGGCCGGGTCGCTGGCCGGGGTGGGGTGCTTCTCGATGGTCCGCTGCCCGTCGATGGCCATCACCGCACCGGCCGACACCAGACCGAGGGTGGCGATGGCGGCGATGCCGGTGATCATGCTGGTCTTGACGTCGGGACGGGAGGCCAAGAGGTACCCGCCGACCAGCACCAGGGCGCCGAGGACGCCGAAGATGACCGGCGCACCGGACTTGTTGATCCACAGCATGACCCGCGAGAACGAGTAGATCACCAGGCCCAGCCCGGCGGCGGCGACCAGCGGGAACTGGAACGGCTGGAGCATCCGGCTGCTGACCGCGGCGTTGTAGGTGGCGTCGCCGGACGCCCGCTCGCCCCAGGCGGTGACCAACCACTCGGCGGCGGCGACGAGCAGCACCAGGACGCCACCCTTGAAGAACGCCGGGCGGGTCTCGGCGCCGATGGCCAGCAGGGCGACGCCGACGGCGGCCAGCACCGGGGCGACGCTGCGACGCGGGGCCCGAGCGGCCGCGGCGGCGGTGCGCGTGATGTCCTGCTCCATGCTGGGCGTGTTGCCGTCACGGGTGAAGAAGTTGATCGCGGTCAACGCCGCCAGGGCGAGCAGGGCCCCGATCAGCGTGATGGTGCCCAGGTAGCCGGGCTCGCCGCCGTGGGAGGCGCCGAAGACCAGGGTGGCGACCAACGCCAGGGCGGTGGCTCCGAGGAACAGCTTCGATCCGGTGGTGAACATCGTGCTCCGTTACTTCGTCACGTAGACCACGAACCACACCGCGCAGTACGCCGCGGCGAGGAAGTACCAGTACAGGGCATGGGCGGTGACCAGTTCGGCGGCGCCGTTGCGGCTGCCGAGGACCCGGAACAGCGTCACCAGGCTGAACCCGATGCCCACGATCGTCAGCACCACGAAGGTCCCGGTGACCGCGTAGAACAGCGAGTTGTAGGCCGTGCCCTTGGCGGCGACCCCGGCCTGCGAGTAGAGGAACGCCTGCGCGTTGACGATGGCGACTCCCATCAGGCCGGTGAGGCCGATGCCCTGGAGCAGATGGGTGCGGTCGGCGCGCTTGGCCGAGTAGATCGCCCACTGGGCGAACAGGCAGGCCGGGATGAACGCCAGCAACATGGTGTTGGCCGTGACCATCGAGATCGACGAGCCCTTCGGCATCCAGGCCACCCCGTTGTCGTGGGCTCGGTCGCGCATCTTCATCCACATCGCCAGTTCGCCGAAGATCAGCATCGACCCGGCGGCGGCGGCCAACACCGTGCCCACCAGCACCTGGCGACGGGGCGCCGGGGTCGGGCCGGCCGGCAGGGCCAGCGGGGCGCTGGAGGTGGTCGACATGGTCATGACGCCTGGCTCCCTGGCTTGAGGTCGAGCAGCGGTTCGGGGGACATCACCGTGAGCACGTCGGCGAAGTTGTCGGTCGGGGCGGGCGAGGAGGTGGCCCACTCCAGGGTCTGACCGTCCCACGGGTCGTCGCCGGCGGCGGGTCCGTGGCGCAGGGCTCCGAGCCGGGTGGCCACCACGGCCAGCACCGTCAGGGCCACGAGCAGGTGGCCGATGGCCGAGGCCCAGTTCCACAGCTGGGAGGGACCGCCGATGTGGAACTCGGTGGCCGCAGCCGGCTGCTTGGCGAACCCGGCGATGGCCTCGGGCAGGGCGGCAAGGACGGTGCCGAGTGCACCGAGCAGGGCCAACGGCAGCAGCTTGCGGTCGTCGGCCGCCCGCCCGGTCCACTTCGGGCACCAGTAGACGAAGGCACCGAGGAGGGCCAGGATCGACCCGTCGACCACGTAGAGCGTCATCGACTCGTCGAACACCGTGCCGCCGAGGCGGGCGTCGCCGAGGTGCTGGACGGCCGTTCCGATGACCCCGACGAAGGCCAGCCCGGCGCCCAGCAACCCGAACACGAGCGGCGAGATCAGTCGCGGCTTGGCCGATCGCAGGTTCAGGGCACCGATCCCGAGCACCACCACGGCGCCGAGGATGGGCACCAGGTAGAAGAAGGCGTAGGGGACGGCGTCGCCGAGCCAGGTGGTGAACGTCAGGTGGAAGGCGTTCTGCGGCAGGCCGAGATCCGTCTGGGTGACGGCCGTGAACACCCCGGCGCCGAGCAGGCCGAGGCCGGCGAACGCCACGCCACGAGCGGAGAGGCGCCGGCGGGTGGCGGTGGCCAGCGCCTCGAGGGCGAACCCGAAGGCCGGCACCGCCAGGACGTAGGTGAACGGTTGGGTCAGCCCGAAGCCGAGCAGGCCGAGGATGCCGTCGTTCCCGCCGAACCCGGAGCGCCCGTAGCGGTAGTCGACGTACCCGATGACGGTGTTGCCGGCGAGCACCGGCAGGGCGATGAGCAACCCGAGGCCGGCGACGAGCACCGACCAGCTGAACACGGGCACCCGGCGCATGTTCATGCCCGGCGCCCGGGTGGTGAGGATCGAGGTCACCAGGGTGACGACGGCAGCGAGCAGTCCGAGCAGCTGCAGCAGGTGGCCGAGGAGGAACAGGGCGACGAACTTGTGGTTGCCGCCGCCGGGACCACCGTTGGCGGCCAAGGAGACCACGACGAGCACCGTGCCGGTGAGCCAGGTCCACCAGCCCAACAGCGCGAGCCGAGCGAAGGCCAGGGCCCGGGCGCCCAGCTGCAGCGGCACGACGGCCAGGGCGATGCCCACCACGACGGCCGCCAGCCCGCACCACACCAGCGCCACCCGGTAGCCGGCGAACATCTGGGTCACTGCGCCGGCGCGCACCAGCGAGCGCGACGTGTCGGCCCGGTCGACGCCCAGGAGCACCCCGAGGAACGCCGCGGCGACCACGCTGACCAGCCCGACGGTGGTGAACAGGCGACCGATCTGCTTGTGGTCCGTCGTGGTCAGCCAGTCGGCAGCGCTGGACCAGCCACGCGTCCCGGCACCGTCGTCGGCGACGGCCGGAGCATGGGTCTCCACGGTGGTCATGCGGCGAACTCGTTTCGTACGGGCGCGCTGCGGAGCGGGCCCGATGCTCGGATCGGATGGTGCACCCCGACATTACCCACAGGGTGCTGCGGGCGCCGAAATCATCGGCAGGTGTTCAGACGCCGTATCGGACGAGCACGTCGACGGCAATCGCCCCGAACAGCAGGGTGATGTAGGTGATGCTCAGGGCGAAGACCCGCATGGCTCGCTGGGGTGTCGGACGACGGCCGAGATCGACGGTGGCGGCCACGAACAGGACCCCGCAGACGATGGCGACGACCCCGTAGATCCACCCCAGATCGCTGACCGGCAGCACGACCACGCTGGCCACGACCATGGCGATCGAGTACCACACCATGGTCCGTACCGTGGCCTGCGGGGTGGCCACCGCGGGCAGCATCGGAACGCCGGCGGCGCGGTACTCGTCGGCGTGGCGCATGGCCAACGCCCACGTGTGCGGCGGCGTCCACAGGAAGATGACCACGAACAGCACGACCGGCGCCCAGGCGACGTCGTTGCGCACCGCGGCCCAGCCGACCAGGACGGGCATCGCGCCCGCGGCCCCGCCGATGACCACGTTCTGGGTGGTCGAGCGCTTCAGCCACAGGGTGTACACGAAGACGTAGAAGAGGGTCGCACTGAGCGCCAGGCACGCCGCCAGCAGGTTGGCCCCGGCCCACAACACGACGAACGCGGCGACCTCGAGGGCGACGGCGAAGACCATCGCCTGGACCGGGCGGATCAGCCCGGTGACCAGTGGGCGACCCTTGGTCCGATCCATCCGGGCGTCGATGTCCCGGTCGACCACCATGTTGATGGCGTTGGCTCCCCCGGCGGCCAAGGTCCCGCCGACCAAGGTGATCAGGACCAGGCGGGTCGGCGGCCAACCGCGCTCGGCCAGGATCATGGCCGGGAGGGTGCTGATCAGCAGCAGCTCGACGACGCGCAGCTTCATCAGCGTGACGTAGCCGCCGAGCACCGTGGTCGGATGCCGGCTGGAGCCGTGGACCACCCCGCCCGGCCGCAGTCGCGACGGGACCAACGGGCGGGTACCGACTGCCATGACGGCCCATCGTACGGGCAGAATGTCGGGGTGCCAGCCCCGGCCAGCCCGACCACGGTGCGGCCCGACGCCGATCCGATCACCGACGAGCGCGTCGACCTCGACCGCCCGTGGGTGGCCTTGGTGTGGAACGACCCGATCAACCTGATGAGCTACGTCACGTTCGTGTTCCAGAAGCTGTTCGGCTACAGCCTCGACCAGGCCACGGCGCTGATGCTCGACGTCCACCACAAGGGTCGGGCGGCGGTGGCCAGTGGTGCTCGGGAGAAGATCGAGATGGACGTCTTCCGCCTGCACGAGCACGGCCTGTGGGCGACCATGCAGCAGGACGACTGAGCTCCGTGGGCTGGCGATCCCCGAAGGGACCACTGCAGCGCACGTCGAAGGGCGTGCGCGTCACCATGTCCAAGCCGGAGCGCGAGCTGCTCGGCCGGCTGCTCGACCAACTGCGCACGATGCTCCTGGCGGGAGCCGACCAACCGAACCTGCGCCGCCTGTTCCCACCGGCGTACCACCAGGCCATCGACGCCGGGGCCGAGACCGAGTATCAGCGGCTGATGGGCGACGAGCTGGTGGCCGCCCGGCTCGACGCCATCGACACGGTCACCCGGGCGATCGACGACGACGCCCTGCTCGACGAGGCCGGGGCGATGGCCTTCCTCCGGGCCGTCAACCAGCTCCGCCTGGTGCTGGGCACGGCGCTGGACCTGAGCGAGGACGACGAACCGGCCCTGGTTGCCGACGACCACCCGCTGGCCGGCGAGATGCACCTCTACCACTACCTGAGCTGGCTGCTCGAGCACGCCATCGACTGCCTGTCCTGACCGGGGGCGGCCCGGCCGGGCATCGCCGCTCAGCGGACGTGCTCGGACAACCACGCCGGCAGGCGCACCGGGCGGCCCTGCACGGTCAGCCCGTGCACGGTCACGGCCGTGGCCCGGACCTCCTCGCCCACCGTGACCAGGTAGGCCATCTGGAAGGTGGTCCGGGTGGCCGACGCCAGCCGGGTGTGCACGGTGAGCACCTCGTCGAAGCGCAGCGGCTGGCGGTAGCGCACGAAGCACTCCAACACGGCCGACTCGATGCCGTCGGCCTGCCAGGCGGTGTACGGGTGGCCGATGTCGCGCAGGTAGGCGACCCGGGCCTCCTCCAGGTATGGCAGGTACCGGCTGTGGTGGACGATGCCCATGGCGTCGGTCTCGGCGAAGCGGACGCGGATGTCGTGTCGGAACGTGTAGCCGGCGGGGTCGAGCCCGGGATCCACGCTCAGCCGCATGCCCATCGCCGGGCAACCTACCGCCGGGAGGGGCGCTCGGGCCGGTGGTAGCATTGCCCGGCCCCGTCGGGGCGCTGGCCCCCATCGTCTAGCGGCCGAGGACACCACCCTTTCAAGGTGGCGGCACGGGTTCGAATCCCGTTGGGGGTGCCAGGTCGGCGGAGGGAATCGCCGAGGACCGGTGCTAGCATCACGGCGCCCTGCGGTGCGCCGCCGGGCGACCGACCTGCTGGTCAGCCAGTCAGT
This sequence comes from Actinomycetes bacterium, assembly GCA_029782355.1. Lineage (GTDB taxonomy): Bacteria > Actinomycetota > Acidimicrobiia > Acidimicrobiales > Ilumatobacteraceae > JAKOUY01. The sequence continues at coordinate 469,462 of JAKOUY010000016.1, read as the reverse complement.
TTGGTCCCGTGGTGAAGTTGGAGTTCACGCCGGCCTGTCAAGCCGGAGGTCGCGGGTTCGAGTCCCGTCGGGACCGCGCAAGCCTTCGGGCTTGTACGGGAAGCGCTGCTCCGTCGCCGGGGCGGTGCCCTCCCTCCCGGTCGAGTAGCTCAGTCGGCAGAGCATACGCCTGAAAAGCGTAGGGTCACCGGATCGACGCCGGTCTCGACCACCGCCGGGCGGCCCTTCGGGGCCGCCTGTTCGCGTCACCGGGTTCGTGGCGGCGGGCGCCGGTTCTCACCGACTTCTCACCGGATTCGCCGAGCAAGGCCACACCGGACGGTCGAGACTGATCGCCATGCCCGCGGCGTCGATGGCTTGGTACCTGTCCCGCTCGACGGGCATCGTCGCCGCCCTGCTGGCCGTGGCCTCGCTGGTCTGGGGTCTGCGATTCGCCGCCCGCCACACCGGCACCCGGCTGCGGCCCAACTGGTGGATGACCATGCACAAGTGGCTCGGCGGGATGACCCTGGTGTTCACCCTGCTCCACGTGACGATGGCGATCCTCGACACCGACGCCGGGATCGGCGTGGTCCAGGCGTTCGTCCCGCACACGGCCGACGTCCAGCGGTGGGCGATCACCTGGGGTGTGGTGGCCATGTACCTGTTCGTGGTGCTGGTGGCCACGTCGGTCGCCAGGGTCCGGCGGCGGATCCCACGCAAGATCTGGCACGCCATCCACCTGTCGTCCTTCGCCGCCATCGTCACCCTCGGTGCCCACTCGTTGATGATGGGCTCGGACGCCAGCTCGTCGTGGTTCGTCCTCGGGTTCGCCGTCCTGGTGGCTCTGGCCGTGTCGCCGATCACCGTGCGCCTACTGGCCCGCGGCGAGCGCCACCGCCGCCCGATCCGCTCCACGCTGACCGGCGCCCCGCTGCGTGTTCCGTCCGGGGTCGGTCGCCGATGAGCTGGCCACCACCGCTCGATCCACTGATCCACGGCCGGGCCCGCCCGGCCACCCCGCCGAGCACCGGCCCCACCGATCCGGCGGCCCCGCCCGCGGCGCGAGCCGGCGCACGGCGCAAGCCGGTGGCCGTGGCCGGTCGGGTCACCTCGGTGGCGCTCAGCATCGCCGCCACCGGCGGGTTGACCTGGTCGTTCGCCCACGCCGACGCCTCCGGTGGCCCGGCGCCACGGGCTGCCCTGCCGCCTCCGCCCCGGCGGGCCACGACGACGACGACCACCACCACGGCCCCGGTCACCACCGAACCGGCGGCTCCCGATGTGGTCGACAGCGGCACGACACCGGACGTCGCCGCGACCGAGCCGAGCAGTAGCACCGTGGCGGCGACGCAGGCCCCGCCGGCGCTCACCGGAACGTTCACCGGCGATCCGGTGCAGACCCGCTACGGCCCGGTCCAGGTCCAGGTGACCTACGCCAACGGGACGATCACCAAGGCCTCCGCCGTCGTCTACCCGACGCGCAGCCGGCGCGACCTGGCGATCAACCGGCGGGCGATCCCGATCTTGCAGGCCGAGACCCTGACCGCCCAGAGCGCCCAGATCGACACGGTGTCCGGGGCGACCTACACGACGTACGGGTACATCGACTCGCTGCAGTCGGCCATCGACGCCGCCCACGCCCACTGACGCCTCCCGCTGCCGCCCCACCGGTGGCACGAACCGGCCTGGGCGCCGTGTCGTACAGTGAGTCGCACCGTCGCAGGAGGCTCCATGTCGTCGCTCGTACACCCGTCGCCGGATCGTCGCCGGTCGGTCGTCCGCCCGCTGGCGGTGGTCGGCCTCATCACGCTCGCCGCCTGCGGGACCAGCAACGACGGGAACGGGAAGGCGACGGGGTACGCCGCCCAGCTGAACACGATCTGCAGCGCCTTGGACAAGGCGTTGAGCGTGCTCCCGCCGACACCCGCCAAGGCCAGTGCGACGGCTGCATCAGCAGCGATCGCCACCGCCGGGCAAGCGGCAGCCAAGCTGTCGGCCCCGGCCAACCGGTCGACGGAGGCCTCGACCTTCGCCGCCAACCTGCAGCAGGCCGCCAAGCTGCTCACCGAGCTGGCGGCGGGGAACCCGTCGCCGGCGTCACCCCAAGTCGCCACGGTCAACGGGTTGCTCGCCGCCAACACCAAGCTGGGCGATCAGCTCGGCGCCACCCGCTGTGCGCTGGATCCGCTGTTCGCGCCGGCGGTGACCGCGCCGTCGGTCACCCCGGCAACCGTGACGCTGCCGACGGTTCCCGACGTCACGACCCCCGTGACCACCCCGCCGGTGGGCACCGTCTCGACGCCGACGCTGCCCGTCGTGACCACTCCCCCGGTGACCGCCCCGGTGGTGACGATCCCGAACATCACGATCCCGAACATCACCATTCCGAACATCACGATCCCGAACATCACGATCCCGAACATCACGATCCCGAACGTGACGATCCCCCAGTTGACGATCCCCGGCGGTCAGCAGACTCCGGGCGTCGCCGGGCAGAAGCGCTTCGAGGACCTGTCCAAGGAGATCACGCCGAAGGGGAACTACGCGTTCAACGTCGTCGACCAGAGTGCCCTCGACACCTTCCTGGCGGCGCTGTCCGCCACCCCGGCCTTCGCCGCCTCGTCCGGCGTGTACGGCGGCATCGACATCGTCGACACCACCACCAACATCAAGGTCGGGCGAGTGCTGGCCTACGTCTACGACACCCCGCTGGCGCCGGGCAGCCTGAAGGACTGGATCGCCAAGGTGGCCCCGAACCCGCCCCACGAATCCACCGTCGCCGGCATCCCCGGCCAGCAGTACCGGGACGCGTCGAACTTCGAGGAGTTCGTCACCGGCACCGACGACAAGTCGTTCATCCTGGCCATCGGGACCAACGGACTGACGCTCGGCGCGGCCGTCGCCGCCTTCTTCGAGTCGATCACGCCCGCCCGCACGTGACCCTCCGGTTGCGCTACGTCGCCTCGGCGACGCGGCATCGTGACCTGCCCGACTCGCCGGCCGAAGTGGCCGTCGTCGGGCGCAGCAACGTCGGCAAGTCGAGCCTGATCAACGCCCTGGCCAATCAGCGTCAGCTGGCACGGGTTTCCGGCACGCCCGGTCGAACCCAGCTGATCAACCTGTTCGCCCACCCCTCCGGCGGCACGTTGGTGGACCTGCCCGGCTACGGCTACGCCGCCGTGCCGAACCGGGCCAAAGCCGGATGGCAGGCGATGATCGAGGGCTACCTGCTCGAACGACGTGGGCTGCAACTGGTGCTGGTGCTGGTCGACGGGGCGATCGGACCGACCAAGCTCGATCTGCGAATGCTCGACTGGCTGCGGGCCAGCGCCGTGCCGCACACGGTCGTGGCCACGAAGGCCGACCAGGTCAAACCGTCCAAGCTGGCCGGACGGCGTCAGCAACTGGCCGCAGCATGCCGGCTGGACGAGGGTGACGTCTACTGGGTCAGCGCCAGCAAGCGAACCGGGCTGGACAACCTGGAAGCGATGATCGTCAACCTGCTGGGCTCCCCACCGCCGCGGGCCCGCTCGATGCCATCGGCTCGATGAGCATCGCCGCCACACGCTGCATGGCGCCGGCCAGGTCGGCCACCCGACGTTCCACCGCTCCACCGGGGCGGCAGAACACGAACCGGCAGTCGGCGACCGCCAACCCGCACGCCGCCTGCACCGCCACCGCATACGCCGCACCCTGCACCTCGTAGCTGGCCAGCTTGGCGTCGATCTCGGCCTCGCTGCGTACGGCGTCGGTCTTGTAGTCGACGATCACCAGGCCCTCGGGGGTTTCGATCAGCAGGTCGACGTACCCCTCGACGAGCCGCCCGCCAAGCTCCGCGGCAACGTACAGCTCCTGGTGGTGTGGGGATCGCCGGGCCAGCGCCAGGGCCTCGCTGCCCAGCGCGGCGTCGACCATCGAGCGGACCGTCGCCGCGGCATCCGGCACCGACTCGGCCCAGCACTCGCGCTCGACGATGGCGTCGACCAGCTGGACGCCGGGCGGCATCGCCAGGTCGAGCGACTGCAGCGTGGCGTGCACGGCGCGACCGATGGCGGTGCCCGCCCGACCACGGCGCCCCACGATGCGGTCGTCGCGGTCGTCGACCTCGTCCGTCACCTCCGGCTCGTCGGCATCATCGACACCGCCAACCGGCTCTGTCCGGCTGGTGTCACGACGGCGCTGCTCGGTGGCGACGGCCGTGGCCGACCACACCCGAGGTGCGCGGAGGCGGTCCCGGCGTTCGGCCCGCTGTGCCGAGCCGGCCTCACGCTCGGCGGCCGCCGCCGGATCGACCGGAGACGGATCGGCCGGTTGGCGATCGATGTCGACGGGATCGATGGCGCCAGGCGCCGGCCGGTGCAGGTCGGTTCGCTCCGCCATCGCCGCATGGACGACCCCGGCGAACGAGTGGGTGCCTCGGGCGTTGTGCACACAGCTGACGACCAGGTGATCACGCGCCCGGGTGGTGGCGACGTACAGCAGGCGGATCCGCTCGGCGGCGTCCATCTCGTCCTCGACCTCGGCCCGGGTGTCGAAGACCTGGGTGGCGTGCGCGCCGATCTTGATCTCCGGGGCATCGCCCTCCCACACCACCTCGGCGAACTGGCGTCGGCTGCTGCGGATCGCGCTCATGCCGGACAGGATCGTGATCGGGAACTCCAGCCCCTTGGCACCGTGGACGGTGAGGATCCGCACGGCCTGCACGTCCGTGTCGGCCGCCAGCGGCTCGTGGACCCGCGCCGCGCTCGAGGCCTGCAGCGCGGCCCACTCGCAGAAGCCGCGCACCCCGCCGCCCTGCGTGGCGTCGTAGGCCCGGGCTTGGTCCATCAGGAACCGGACCCGACGCCAGACCTCCTGCGGCCGGGGGTCCCCGAACCCGGCCATCATCGCCCGCCGCTCGCCGACCAACCGGGCCAGCAGCGCGCTGGCGCTCAACCACCAGCGCTCGGCCCACACCGAGTGGAGGTGGGCGATCGCCTGACCCACCGGATGCTGAGCAAGCTCCGCCGGAGGTTGGCGGCCGATGTTCCAGCGCCCGCCGGCCTGGCGCCAGGTGTACAGGTCGACGTCGGAGCAGCCGTACAGCGGGGAGCGCAGCGCAGCCACCAGGGAGATCTCGTCGCTGGAGTCGTCAATGGCCCGCATCGTCGCCAACAGGTCACGGATCTCCTGGGCGTCGAACACGAGGGTCCCGGTGTCCAGCCGGTACGGCAGGTCACGGCGGTCCAGCTCGGTGCGCAGGAACGGCAACGACGTGCGCGCCGGCACGAGGATGACGACATCCGACAGGCGAGCCGGGCGCCACCCGTTGGCGTCCTCGACCGGCCACTGCTCCGGACGGGCGGCGATGTCGTCGAGGACCGCGCCCACGTGGGCGGCCTCGACCCGGCGGACCTCGCTGGCCGGGCCCTCGACCGGCCCACCGAGGAGCATGACCCGGTGCCGGTCCCGCTGGGGTGGGTGGCGGTGGGCGACCAGCGCCTGGTACTTCGGCTGGCGGCCGGTCTGTTCCTCGGGCATCAGCCCGGCGAACAACTCGTTGACCCAGTCGATGATCGGGGACACCGTCCGGAAGTTGGTCCGCAGCCGGACCAAGGCGGGATGCGGTGAGGGACCGCCGAAGGCATCGCGAGCCTCCAGGAAGAGACGGATGTCAGCGCGCCGGAACCGGTAGATCGACTGCTTCGGGTCGCCGACGAAGAACAGCCGGCCGGGTGGCACGGCGATGTCCTGCCACTCGGCGGACGGGTCGTCGACCACGCCGGCGAGGAGCACGGCGAGCTCGATCTGCAGTGGATCGGTGTCCTGGAACTCGTCGAGCAGGAGGTGTTGGTAGCGCTGCCCGAGACGCTGGCGCATCGACGGTGAGGTGCGCAGCGCCTGGCGGGCCAGGACGAGCAGGTCGTGGAACTCGACCGTGCCGGTGCGCCGGCGTTCCTCGGCCGCCGCCAGCACCTCGCCGGCGATCAGCGTGGCGAGGCGTTGCAGGACGGCGTTCGCCGCCGCTCCGCGAAGCCGCTGGGCCTCGCCGTCGACATCGGCAGCCAGCTGGCGAACCTGGTCGACGTCGATGCTCCAGGCCTGCTTGCGGCCGAACCGCGAATTGCGCTTGGGAAGGTGGCCGAGGGCGCGCAGCTTGGTGAGCGGGTCGGTGAGCCCGACGGTGGCCCGGAGGTGTGCGAGGTTGTCGGCCAGCCACACGGCGAGCTTGTCGGTGGGATCGGTGCAGCACGCCGAGACGCCGGCGAGCTGCTGGACGGCGCGGTCGAAGCCGCCGAAGTCGACCTCGGGCAGCGGGTCGACCGGACGGGATCCGAGGGCGATCAACCGGTCCCAGCTCTGGTTGAGGATCACGGCGATGTCGCGCATCGTGACCTGGTTGGTGTAGGCCGGCTCCAACGGGATGCCCAGCACCGCGGCGCGCAGCAGCAGCGGGACCAGATCGGCACGCTCGTACAACCGGTCGACGAAGCGCTGCCAGCGTTCGGCGCCCATCAGCTGCGACGTGACCTCGTCGGCCACGGAGATGCGCGGCGGCAACCCGGCCGCCGTCGGGTACTCGCTGAGCATCCGCAGGGCGAACCCGTGAAGGGTGGTGAAGGCGGCCTGATCGGCGTCGTCCAGGGCCTGTGCGGCCACGGCGACGACCGCCGGATCGTCGTGCTCGGCGACCAACCGTTCGAACGCAACGCGGATGCGGTCGCGCAGTTCCGTGGCGGCTGCTTCGGTGAAGGTGATGGCCGCGATCGAGGCCAGCGGCACGCCGTGGCGGACCACGAGGTTGACGATTCGGGCGACCAGTTGCGAGGTCTTGCCCGTGCCGGCCCCGGCCTCGACGAACAGCGTCTCGCCGAGACCGGTGGTGGTGATCCGCCGCCGCTCGGGCTCGTCGTCGAGCGGCACGGTGGTGATCCCGGAGTCAGCCATCCTGGTCGACCTCCTCGGGCGGGCGCAGCCTGCGTCGAACGGCCACCGCCGGATCGCCGGCCAGGCGTTCGGCGTCCGCCCCGCGGCTGGTCGGGCACAGCCGGTCGAACGGGCAGTACATGCAGGACTCGTGGGTCATCCGCCAGGTGTTCAGCTGGCCGGGCTCGCTGGCGAACACGCCGTCGCCGATGCCGTCGGTGATGGCCCGGAGCACCTCGTCGAAGCGGGCGCGGAACGGCGCGTCGGACGGGTAGCCGCGCAGGTGCTCGCCCTGGGCCGGCTCGAGCAGCCAGTAGCGGACGTCGACGGGCTGGTCGCCGAAGCGTCGGCGGACCGCTTCGGCGTAGACGCCCAGTTGCAGCGCCGTCCCGCCCAGCAGCGGGTCCCGGTCGAGGCGCTCGAACTTGCGGCCACTGCCGGTCTTGTAGTCGTACAGCGCGTAGCCCCGGGCGGTGCGGTCGACCCGGTCGATCAGCCCTCGGAAGCGCAGGGTTCGCTGATCGGACAGGGTGATCTCGACGGGCGAGTCGGACGAGCCAGCGAGCCCGAACCCCAGCTCGACCTCGGTGGGGACCGCTCCCTCGGCGGCGCGCCACTGATCGTCGGTCGACAGGAAGGTGTCCAGCACGGCATGCATCGACTCCTTCGCCATGGCCCACAGCACGGTGCGCCCGGACCGGCCGGAACCCTCCAGCTCGGCAAAGACCTCGTCGGCGAGATCGTGCAGCCGCTGCCGGGCCTCCGCCGACCACGGCTCGTGGGCGAGCGGCAGCGTCCCGGAGGCGCTGGCCTCGCCGATGAAGCGCTCCAGGACCTCGTGCAGGGCCGAGCCGCGATCGATCGGGCTGGCGGTGATCAGCCGCTCGGGTTCGTCGACCTCGGCCAGACCCAGCAACCGGTGCAGGAAGTAGCGGAACCCGCACTGGGCCCACTCCTCCAGTGCGGTGGGTGCGTGGACGGACTGCCCGTCCGCCGGCGACGGCACCCGCTGGCCGGACAGGTTGCCGTTGAAGGCGGTGAACGCCCCGCTGCGCCGGTGGCGCTGGACCGCAATGGCGCCGGCGCTGCCGGCCGCCGCCGGATGGTGGAGGACGTCACCGCCAGCGGTCACGTGACGGCTGGCGCTGCCGAGATCGTCGTCCTCCTGCGACGGCCACGGACCGCGCAGCAACCCGGCGGCGAACGAGGGCACCACGTCGACCACCGGGGAGCCGAGCGCAGCGAACTCGGTGCTGTAGACCCGCCGGCCGGCCAGCGCTGATGCCGAGTCGAGCAGCCAGCGGGAGGGCAGCACGTGCCGGCCGGAGCGCAGGTCGCCGCGTGGCACGGTCATGGTCCGGGAGCCGGCCGGGGCCGCGGCCAGCGCGGCCAGCACGGCGCGGTGCTGGGCGCGCAGCTCGTCCGCGGCGGTGGCCAACTCGCCCGCGGCGGCGGCCCGAGCGGCGTCGGGCACCAGCGCGTCGTCGCGCCGCGGCGCCGGGCATTGGCCCTCGGTCATGCCCACCACGAACACGGCGTCGAGATCCTGGCCGGGCGCAGTGGACAGCGGTGCATACAGCAGTCCCTTGCCGTACGCCACCCGCCGGGCCCGGGCGACGTCCAACTCGGCTTCCAGGGCTCGGCGGAAGACCTCGTTGCCTGGATTCGGCTCCAGCGCGTCGAGCACGGCCAGGCGGGTGAGGGCGTCGACGACCCGGTCGAGATCGTCACGCTCGACCACTGGCCAGTCGAGGTGGCTGCGATCGGTACCCAGCAGCGCGCCGAGCAGGTCGACGGCGGCGGCGGACTTCGTGGCCCACGTTCGGGCCCGGCCGACCTCGTGCACGGCTTCGGCGACGGTGCGGACCGCGCCGAGCAGGTCGTCGGCCTGGCGGGCGTCCTCGGCGGCCAGCCGGTGGCGGGTCTGCTCGCCCTGCCGGGCGACCTCCGTGGCGTGGGCCGCGAACCCGGTGAGCTTGCGTCGCCAGTCGCCCAGCCCGGCCAGCACGCCGGCCTGGCGGGAGACCCGCTCCCAGGCGGCCGGGCGAGCCGGCTGGCCGCCCGGGCGCAGCGGGGCCGAGGCGAACAACGCCATGACCCGATCACGTCGCCACTGCTGGCCGGGGAGGGACATCGCGGCCAGCAGGACCCGAGCCCCGACGCTGTCGACCAGGCGCTCGGCAGACGGCCCGCTGGCCGGGATGTCCGCCGCCGTGGTGCGCTGCTCGATCAGCCGCACGTACGGGTCCGCGGTGGGATAGAAGATGCCGATCCGCTCCGGCACGACACCACGGTCGATCAGGCTGACCGCGCCACGGAGCGCCTCGATGACCTCCTGCTCCGGGTCGGCGACGCTGACGAGGTGCTGAGCGGTGGGTACCTCCACCAGGGCCAGGGGGCCGACCTCGACGCCGACCGCGGCACACAGTCGGCGGACGCCCTCGTCGGCATCGGCGGCTCCGGTGAGGCCCACCACCACCGTGGAGGGAGCCTGGGACAACACTGCGGCGACCAGTCCGGTCTGTGCCGGCGACAGCTGATCGGGGAGGTACCACACGACGTGTCCCAGCGAAGCGGCGTTGCGCCGTAACACGGCGTCCGTGGCCGCGGCGCGAGCCACGGCATCCTCGTCGTCGTAGCTGCCGAGATGGTCGTGCACCCGCTCGAACAGCGACACCGCCAATGCGCCCGACGGCTCGGCCGCCACCGCGGCACGGGCCGCCGGAGACAGCCGGGACAGCTCGGCATAGGTGGCGGCCACTGCCGTCTCGGTGGCCACGTGCTGGGCGACCCCGGCGAACGGCCGCGGATCGGCCCGCAGGGCCCGGCGGACCGCCGATCCCAGCACCGGGTTGGTCAACGGCGGGCGCTCACGAGGCGTGTCCAGGGTGAGCAGTTGCGCCAGGCGAAGCACGGTGACGAACGTGACGTTGACCAGGCCGCGGCGTCCACCCACCGAGCCACCGGCCAGGGTGTGCCGCGCAGCCAGGCCGGCCAGGTTGGAGGCGACGATCACCGTGACGGGCGCCAGCGGGCGCCCCTCCTGGGCGCGGTCGATGGCGTCCGACAGCGCCGACGTGGCCGGGCGGCCGTAGCCGACGACATCGACGCGTTCGATCACCCGGACCACGGTACTCAGGGGGTGCGCGCCGGTTCCCGGACGGCATCGGTGGACGTCAGCGACCGGCGCGCAACGCCTCGATCAACTCCCGTCCCTCGGTGCGGGCGTGGCGGAACAGGTCGAGCGGGATCGCACTCCCGTCGTCGAGACGCAGCACGACGTGATCGCGCAAGGCGCCGCGGTCGACGACCTCGACGCCGACCACGCGGCGCCGGTCGATCGCGCTGATCAGGTGGTTCGGTCCGCCCCTGAGCCCACCCTGGTCGAACACCATCAGCCGCCGATCGGTGAGCACCAGCACCATCTTCGGAGCCAGCTGGAGGCCTCCGGCTGAGCCCTCCGCAGCCAGCTTCGCCGCGGCCTCTGCCGCCAGAAGATTGGCCCGGAGCTGGTTGCCGGCGCCCTTCAGCGCGGCCTTGGCACTGACGCCCAGAGCACCGTGCGGGCCGAACCGGCTGGCAGCGATGATTCGCTCGCCCGGCTCGAGATGCGCGTGGGCTTTGCCCAGCTTGGTCATGTCGTCACCCATGGCAACCTCCGTGGTGCCCCATCAGTCTGCTCCGTGCTCGCCGGAGCCGGCCGATAGCGTGGCGGGCGGAGGTGTCCGAGTGCCTGGTGGACTCCGCCGCCTTCAAAGCGGTTGAGGTAGGCGATCCCTACCTGGCGGGTTCGATTCCCGTCCACCTCCGCCAACCACATTGTGTGTGCGGACGCGAACATCGAGGCCGCGAACTCGACCGGGCCTTGACTCACGACGACGGGTCGGACAGCGCGTTGGCGCCAGGGACAGAAGGCTCACCACTTCCAGATTCGAAGCCGACCCAAACTCAGCTGCGCATCGCCGTGTCCGAGGGCTCAGCCCTCGGGTTGCTCCTGTCCGGAGCCGACTGAAGAGAGCGGACGAATAATGAAAATATACGGACGAGCTTCGTTACTCATTGAACTCAATCCAGCTCAGCAAGAACCGAAAACTACGGTACGACTCGATTCCCCTCCACCTCCGCCAACCAGCTCGGTGTGCGGCAGCGGTCGATCAGCCGGTGGCGCCGCGTCCGGCGAGGCGGCTGGCGGCGTAGGCGTTGGAACGCAGGATGGTCAGCCACGTGGGGGCGCGCATGCCCACCAGGTCGTGACGACCCGGCTCGAAGCGAACATCGCCGGGCACCGTCGACGCCAGGTCGATCTCGAGCCGGCCGACCGGGACGGCCGAACCGGTGTGCAGCACACGCAACTCGCCAACGCCCGGCGCACTGGGGAAGAACCCGAGCAGCGCGGCACCCGCGTCGGTGCCGGATCGGATCAGCGACGTCGATGGGCCGTCCCAGACGGTCGCCCGGCGGCGGATCGCCCCGGGCCCGCTGGATGCCGGATCGGCCGTGACGACGAACAGGTCGGCGGGTCCGCCGCGGCGCCCGGCTCCGGGCACCCGGATGGCCAGCCCCCAGACCTGCTTCCGGGGCGACCGCACGGCGATGGCCTGGGAGACCCGGCAAACGACTTCATGCGATCCGGAGTGGTCGAACAGGGGGATGCCCGTAGCCGACTCGCCGGTGACGGACAAGGCGCCGCGGTACAGCTGCCCGACGGTGTGGATCGGTCGTGCCGAGCGCGCCAGGGCGACGGCGCCGAGGAGGCCGGCCACCGGTGGGACTGCCATCCAGGCCACCAGGTTCTCGACCCGGTCGCGCAACGTGGTGTCAGCCATGGTTCGACTGTACCGAGAATGGATCCGGTCGGGACGTGGCCCGACGGTCGTCAGCTCGTGGTTCGCCCGAGTGGGCGAAGGCGATCGCCGGCTGCTGAGCGCGGAATGGTAGCATGGTAACCATGCTGGTATCGATCGATCGAGCCGGCCGGGTGGTGATCCCGAAGGAGTTGCGCGACCGGCTGGCGATTGGGCCGGACAGCGAGTTGGAGGTTTCGGTCGACGCCGACGGCATCCGCCTCACCCCGCAGCGCCCGCCCGCTCGGATGGTCGTCGACGACGACGGTTGGCCAGTGCTTCAGCGGGTCACCGGCATCACCGTGACCGACGCCGACGTCCACCGCTGGCGTGATGCCGAGCAGCGCTGACGGCTGGGCCGTCGACACCAGCGTGGCCATTGCCGCGCTGGACGCCGGGCACGCCGCCCATCGTTCATGCGCTCGGGCCGTGCGCTCACGGCGACCGGCGCTGGCCGGGCACGCCGCGTGGGAGTGCTTCGCCGTGCTCACCCGAATGCCCGGTCAGCTGACGGTCGACGCCCCCACCGCGGCCGACGTCATCGCCCGGACGTTCCCCGAGGTTGTGTGGTTGTCACCGAAGGCGACCACCGCGCTGCACGCGCGCTTGCGCACCCTCGGCATCGTCGGCGGCGCGGTCTACGACGCGCTGGTCGGCGAGGCGGCACGAACCAACCACCGTCGGCTGCTCACCCGGGACCTGCGGGCCCGTCGCACGTACGACCTCATCGGCGTGGACTACCAAGTCATCGCTCCCTAACCCGTACGGTCGCCGTGCCCCTCGGCCAATGCGGCCCACCCGTATCCCGCGGCAAACCCGAACACCAACGACACCGCGCCGACCGCCGCAAGCTGCGCGGGGGTGTCCACGGCCCGGCCCAGACGGAGCGCCCGCCAGACCCAATCCCGGCACGCCAGCCCGACTACGGCGAATACCGAGGCAGCAACCACTCCAGCCCACCATCGCCGGTTGCGGCCGGCCGGAGCGACCCGGACGAAGCCGACACGCCGGTTGGTGAGCACCAGGAACGCCATCGTGCCGGCCGCAAAGAACTCGGTCTTGACCAGGATCAACCACCCAGAGCTCACCTCCCGACTGCCCAGGCCCACGCCGAGCCCGACCGCCACCGACACACCCGACGCCCACCACACCGGGTGCCGGCGAATGCCGTGCGTGCCTTCGATCACCCGCTCGGTGACGCGCTGCACGGCCGCCACCAGACGTTGGGCGACGCCCAACCGCGCCAGGACCGCACCGACGGCCCCCCGGTCACTCGCCGCGCACCAGCTCGGCCGTCGTCCGGCGGGCGATGCCCAGCACGCCCACCCCTCCGGCCACAGCCGCCAGCACCACCCCAAGCACCCCGATGGTCACGGTGGTGACCAACGACGGCGCGGCGATCAATCCCGGTCCGGCGCCGGCGTCTTCGGTGATCGCGTCGCTGACCGCGCCCATCACCAGCAGGCCCAGCGGGACACCGAGCAGCGCGGCGGGTACGGCGACCAGCGCACCACTCAGGGCGTGCTGGCCGACCAGATCGGCGGTCGTGCTCCCCAACGTCCGTTGCACGCCGATCGACCGAGCGGCTTCCCGGCACCTGCCGATCGTGGCCACGGCGAGGTACAGGCCGGACACGCCCGCCCCCACCAGCACCAGCACCACCATTGCGGCGATGAACGGGCCGAGATCGACCGTGTTCCGGTACGTCTGGACGCGGGCCGACTCACCCAGCCGATCCGCCAGGCTGCGGCGGACGTCCTGATCCGAGGCACCGGCGGTGACGACGATCCGCCATGTCGCTGCGTCGACACCGGGCTGCAGCTGGCGGCGCTGCTCATCGCGCCACAGCAGCGTCTCCCCGGAGTCGGTGACGTCGCGATGCCAGCCGACGACGGTCACCTGCGCTCGACCGCCGCTGACGTCGAAGGCGAGGCGATCACCGACATGGACGCCGAAGCGCTGCATGAACCCCCACCCGACCGTGGCCTCGCCCACCGCCGTCGCGGCGCGCCCGCCGCCGATCCGGTACCGGGCGGCGCGTGGGTCTCCGCCGACGGCCCGGGCCCGGAAGGTCATCGAGCGCAACGTCGCCCGGTCGTCGGTCAGCGTGTACCAGGCGGCGATGCCAGGCGTCGCCGAGATGGCCGATTCGACCGCCCTCGGTGAGGCACTGCCCCGAGTGACGACCACGTCCCACGGATCGCCGGTGCGGTGGGGATCGCTGGCGGCCGAGCGCAGTGAGCTGATCACCCCGGTGGCCGTGATCGCTCCGACCAAGGCGACCAGTAGGGTCGCCGCGGCCAGCACGCTCTGGCTCGGACGGGCCGACGCGTCGTGCACGGCGTAGGACGCGCCGGGACCGAGGTTGAGACGGCGCCCGATTCGATCGGCGATCGTGACGCCACGCCCACTCGGCACGTCGCTGAGCACGGCAGCCGTGGCCGTCCGTCCGGCGCGCCACGCCGGCAGCCAGCCGGCGATCACCAGGGCACCGCCGACGATCGTTGCGGACAGGCCCAGCCGACCGAGCGACCAGTCCGGTGTGCCGGGAGCCAGCACCCGGCCGACCCCGACCGTCAAGCGGGTCGAGAGCAGCGTGCCGGCGACCCAGCCGACCACCACGCCGCCGGCGCCCAGCACCAGGTGCTCGGCCAGCACCGCCAGCGTGACCTCGCCCGGCGTCGAGCCGGCAGCCTTCAGCAGGGCCAGCTCCCGGCGCCGGCTGATCACCACGGCGGCGGCTGATGCGGTCAGCACCACGGCCACCAGCACCATGAGGAACACGCCCAGGGCCACCAGGAACGAACCGAAGATCGAGTCGATCGCCAGGTAGTCACGGCGAGTGTCCGGCCACGTCTCGGTGCTCAGCACGCCCGGCAGCCCCAGCAACTCGGCCGCCACCTGGTCGGACTGGTCGGCCGAGGCCACGCGGGTGCGCAGCTCGACCCGGGTCCCACCCAGCGCGGCCACGGCGGCGGGCGAGGCGAACAGGCGCGCCGAGCACTGCGGATAGGCGCAGTCGGTGAGGTCGACGGCCGAACCGACGACGCGCACCGGCAACGACCGATCACCGGCCCGCAGCCGCAGCGTGCCTCCGCCCAGGCGCACGCCGAGCCCGGCTTCGAGGACCACCTCGTCGGTGGCCGCCAGCCAGCGGCCGGTGCGCAGCAGCGGCCGGGACACGGCCGCGTCCCGGTCGAGGGCGACGACGCGCACCGAGATCGGCCCGTCCGGCCGGTCGATCTCGGCGGCGACGACCGGGAACGGTCCGGCCACCTCGACCAGGCGGGCGTCGGCGCGGATGGCGGCGACGGCGGAGGGCTCGGCCGACACGGTGACGTGGGAGACGTGGGCGGCGGCCGCGGCTCGGTCCACCGCTCGGGGGCCGAGGCCGAGCACGCCCAGACCGCCCACCACGGCGGTGGCCGCGGCGGCGCACAGGGCGACGAAGACCACGGCCGACCCTCGGTGGCGCCGGCGCAGTCCGGCGGCCGTCAGGGTGCCGACGCCGCTCACCACGCCTCGAGCGGGACCAGGTGGGCAAACGTCGTCCGCGAGGGGTCGTCCTCCTCGCCCGACAGCACCCGCTCGTCGACCACCTCGCCGTCCAGCATGAACATCACCCGGTCGGCCACCGAGGCGACGCGGTGGTCGTGGGTGACCATGACGATGGCGGTGCCGGCGGCGTGCACCTCACGCAGCAGCTGGATCACCGAACGGGCCGCGTCGGTGTCCAGCGCCCCCGTGGGTTCGTCGGCCAGCAGCAGCGGGACGTCGTTCGCGATCGCCCGGGCCAGGGCGACGCGCTGGGCCTGCCCACCCGACAGCGTGCCGGGCATCGCACCGGCCAGTTCGCTCAGGTGGAGGCGGGCCAGCAGCTCGGCGGCTCGCGCTCGGCTCTGGCGGCGGGACTGCCCGGCGAGACGCAGGGGCAGGGCGACGTTGTCGGTCACCGACAGGTGGGGCACGAGGTTGTAGGCCTGGAACAGCACGCCCACACTTCGGCGTCGCAGCCTGGCCCGGGCCGACTCGCCCAGGCCCTCGATCGCCGTGCCGACGAGGTGCACGGTGCCGGCCGTCGGGGTCTCCAGGCCACCGACGAGGTGGAGCAGGGTCGACTTGCCCGACCCGGACGGCCCCATCACGGCGACCCACTCGCCGGCAGCCACGTCGAGGTCGACGCCACGCAGCACGGTGGCATCCGGCGGGAAGCGCTTGACCAGACCGCGAGCGCGCAGCACGGGACCACGGTCGGCGGGGCAGGCGACGGTCATCGGTCACTCCGTTCCTGGGAGGTCGTGCGGTGCCGGGCCCGCAGTCGTTGGTCGCACAGGTCCAACCAGCGCAGCTCGGCCTGGAGATGCAGCGCCGCTCCCTGGACGAGCAGCTCGGTGAACCCGCCGACGGGGTGCTCGGCGGCCTGGCGGTCGAGGACCCGAAGGGCCTGGAGGCAGCGCTGGCGGTGGGCGGCGACGATGGTGCGCGGCTCGGGAGTGCCGATCAGGTCCGCCGAGGCCAGGCGCAGGACGAGCTCGGACTTCGCCGTCGGCAGCTCGGCGTCCTCCTCCAACCAGGCGTCGAGGTACTTGCGGCCCAGCGTGGTCAGCTCGAAGACCTTGCGGTCGGCCCCTTTGGCCTGCCGCTGGCGGTGGTGCTCCACCAGACCGTCGCGCTCCAGGCGCCCGAGGGTCACGTACACCTGGCCGACGTTGAGCGGGCCCCACACGCTGGCGAACAGCTCGTCGTATCGCCGGGTCAGCTCGTACCCGTGGGCCGGGCCGTCGGCCAGCATCGCCAGGACGACGTGCTTCACGGGATCTCCGGGCCGGTCGATCGCATATACCTAACTGTTATATATAGGACCGGCCGTGTCAAGAACCCACCTCACGCGGCCGATGAGCCGGTGAGACACGTCGTCGATCGCCCACCGAGCTGGTGCCACCGGAGGTACCGGACGTTCGTAGCGCACACGACACGATCGATCCCCCCGACCAACTGGCGTCACCCAGTGGGAATGACCTGCAGGTCGTGCCGACGTCGTCCTGCGCTCTCGCGACCAGGCAATCGGCGTCGCCGACGCCTCGCTGGTCGTTCTCGCCCACCGTGACGACACCCGATCGATCCTCATGCTCGACCGCCGGTACGTCGATGTGCTGCGCCCGATCGGCGGTGGACGGTTCGAGCTGGTCGGACCGTGACTGCGGCGTCTCGACCGCGTCGGGTCCGTTCGTCGCCCGGTTCAGGGCCCCGTTGACGGGGTGGGAGGCGTCGTCATAGGATGCCTTCTAACGAACGACCGTTAGGGGCGGTCGTGTGGCCGATTGGGGAGCCCACGTGGAACTCAGCGAAGCAATGCGGACGCAGCATGCCTGCCGCTACTACCAGTCCGACCCGGTCCCGGAGCAGGTCTTCTACCAAGCCGTCGAGGCGGCTCGGTTCGGCCCGCAGGGCGGCAACCGCCAGCCGGTGCAGTTCCTGATCGTCACCGATCAGGACAAGAAGAACCAGCTCGGCGAGTGGTACCGGATCCCGTGGAAGGCGTACTACGAAGCAGCCAGCTCCGGCCAGGACGAGATCATCGCCGACAGCGGCGACGTCAAGGCCACCCACATCACCATGAGCAACCCGGTCAAGTCGTTGGCCGACGCCGACAACTTCGCCGACCACTACCAGGACCACCCGGCCATCGTCATCGTCCTGGCCGACCTGGAGGAGACCCACCCGACCGACACCGACCTCGGCCGGCTGAGCATCGTCGGCGGCGCGTCCGTCTACACCATCGCCCAGAACTTCTGCCTGGCCCTGCGCGGCCAGGGGGTGGCCACCACCTTCACCACGCTGCTGTGCATGTTCGAGCCGCAGATCAAGGAGCTGTTCGACATCCCGGCGAACCTGTCCACGGCGGCCTTTATCGTGGCCGGCTACCCGGCCAAGCCGTTCCCCACCAAGCTGTTCCGCAAGCCGGTCGAGTCGATGGCGTTCCTCGACTCCTTCGACCGCCCACTCGCCGCCACGTGACCAGCAGCCCGCCAGCCGGTGGCGGGCCAGCGGCGACCCAGCCGGCGTGGGAGACCGTTTCGGGCATTCCCCTGCAGGCGTCGTACGGCCCGCAGGACGTGCCCGAGTCGGCGCGCACCGCTGCCCCGCCGGGCGCGGCGCCGTTCACCCGTGGGGCCCACCGGCTCGGGTACCGCTCCAAGCCGTGGCGCATCTTCCAGCTCTCCGGGTTCGGTAACCCGGAGGACGAAGCCGAGCGGATCCGCTACCTGCTGGCCAAGGGCGGCACCGGGTTCATCATGGAGCACGACCGGATGACGGCCGACAACCTCTACGACGTCGACCACCCCGAGGTGGTCGCCCGCCGGGAAGACGTCGGCATCTCCGGTGCGGTGATCATGTCGGCGGCGGACTGCGCCCTGGCGCTCGAGGGCATCGACCAGGCCGCCCACTACGCCCACGCCGGCGGCGGGGTGGCCCAACACGCGCCGTTCGCCATGGCCGCCTACTGGAACGTCGCCCTGCGCCGCGGCCTGCGCCTCGATCAGCTCAACGGCACCGGCCAGGCCGACTTCTTCCTGACCTACATCGGCTGCCCGCCACTGCACCAGATCCCGCCGGCCGCGGCGCTGAAGATCAACTGCGACATCGTCGAGTTCTGCCACGAGCGAGTCCCCAACTGGGTGCCGATCTCGATGGCCGGGTACAACGGCGCCGACAGCGGGCTCAACGCCTACCAGGAGCTCGGGGCGCTGATGGCCTGCAACATCGCCCATCTCGACGAGGTCCGCCGGCGCGGCACGGTGCCGATCGAGGAACTGGCCTACGCCCTCGGCGGGGTCAGCTTCCGGATGGCGATGGACTTCTTCGAGGACATCTGCAAGATCCGCGCCGCCCGGACCATGTGGCACGACATCCTCCGAACCCGCTACGGCATCACCGACGAGCGGGCCCTGCGGCTGCGCATCCACATCGTCACCGCCGGCTCGGCGATGACCTACCAGGAGCCGATCAACAACGTCGTGCGCGGCACGATCATGGGGATGTCGGCGGTGCTGGCGGGCGTGCAGTCGATGGGCATCTCCGCCTACGACGAAGCCCTCTCGGTGCCCTCCGAGCAGGCCCACCAGCAGTCGATCCGCGCCCAGCAGATCCTGATGCACGAGACCAACCTGACGGCCGTGGTCGATCCCCTCGGCGGCAGCTACTACGTCGAGGCGCTGACCGCCGAGATCGAGCAGCGGGCCTACGCCTTCCTGGCCGACATCGAGGCCGAGGGCGGGTTCATCGCCGCCCTCGAATCCGGCATGCTGCACCGCGTCGCGTCCGAGAACCAGCTCCGCCTGGAGCGGATGATCAACGAGGGCACCCGCCAGATCGTGGGCGTCAACGTCCACGAGAGCGACCACGATCCGTTCGGCATCGACGGGTTCCGCGGCTCGATCGACGCCTGGGAGCGGGGCATGCGCCGGCTGGAGCAGCACCGCGCCCGGCGCGACGGCGAGGCCGCGGCAAGGGCCATCGACCAGCTCACCCAGGTCTGCCAGTCGGGCGGCAACGTCATGGCCGCGGTGATGGACGCGGTCGGCGCCGACGTCACTGTCGGCGAGGTCGGCGAGGTGTTCCGCACCGTGCTCGGCTCGTGGAAGTTCCCGGTGCACTTCTGATGGGCGCAGCTCCGCGAGTGCTCCTGGCCAAGACCAGCCTCGACGGTCACTGGCGGGGGATCAACGTCGTCGCCCGGGCCCTGCGCGACGGGGGATTCGAGGTCATCCTGGCCGGGATGATCACCGCCGACGCCATCTCCCGGGTCGCCGCCGACGAGGACGTCGACCTGATCGGGCTGAACGTCGGCGGGCGGGTCGAGGTGGTCGGGCGGATCCTCGACACCCTCGACGCCGCCGGCGTGGACACCCCGGTGTTCGCCGGCGGGACGCTGCCGCACTACGCGGTCGAGTACCTCGAGGGGCGCGGCGTGGCCTGCTTCCCGCCGGGCTCGGCCCTCGAGGACATCGTCGCCTGTGCCAGGCGACTGACCGACGCAGACAAGGAGCAGGGATGAACGAGCACTCGACCTCCATCGCCGAGCCGGTCCGCCGGGCGACCTTCGGCGATCAGCTGCGCCGCCACGCGGCGCGGGTCCCCGACCGGGCGGCGATCGTCGCCCTGCACAGCCCGGCGGCCGAGCGGCGCGTCCTGACCTATCGCCAGCTCAACGACCAGGTCAACCGGCTGGCCAACTCGCTGGCCGCGCACGGGGTCGGGGTCGGTGACGTGGTGGCCACCATGGGGCGCAACTCCCCCGAGTCGGTGGTCGCCTTCTGGGCCGCGGCCAAGCTCGGTGCGGCGGTCACCGGCGTCAACTACACGTTCACCGCCCGGGAGATCCACTATCAGCTGGAGCACGCCGAGGCCAAGGCGATCGTCTGCGAGGACGCCTTCGTCGCCAAGATCGAGGCGCTCGACCAGCCGCTCCCGAACCTCAGCGTGCGGGTGGTCAACGACGCCTATGGCGACACCTCGCCGGCCGCCTGGCTGCGGCTCAGCTCGCTCGTCGAGCACGGCGATCCCGCCGAGCCCGACGTCGACGTCGACGAGTCGACCCTCGGCATCATCCCCTACACCAGCGGTACCGAGGCGCTGCCGAAGGCCGTGGCCATCCCGCAGCGCAACTACTTCGTGTCGATGATCCCGTCGTACACCACCGGCATCGGCCTGGTGGAGGACGACGTCTGGTACTACACCATGCCGTTCCACACCATCGCCGGGATGGGCATGCAGATCTGCCTGCTGACGCTGGGCAACACCATCGTGCTGCCCTTCGCCGTCGATCCGGTGAAGGCCCTGGCCGCCTTCGTCGACGAGGGGGTCACGGTCGTCGGGCAGACGCCGACGTTCTACCTCCAGGTCATCCAGGCCGCCGGGTTCGCCGAGACCGACCTGTCGCGCATCCGCCGGGCGATCACCTACGGCGGGACCATGCCGCGGGCGATGTTCGAGGGCTTCGCCACCGTGGCCCCGGACCTGGAGTGGATCACCCTGTGGTCGCAATCCGAGCTGACCCAGACCCCGACCATCGGCCGGTTCCGCTCGCTCGACGACGTGCCCGGCAAGGATCCGTCGTGGATCGGCCGGCCCACCGCCCAGCTGGAGGTGCGCGTCGTCGACGCCGACGGCAACGACGCCGCCGAGGGCGAGTTGATCTGCCGCTCCCCCGGCGTGATGCGCGGCTACTACAAGAACCCGGACAAGACCGCCGAGGTGCTGCGCGGTGGCTGGTTGCACACCGGCGACAACGTCCGCATCGACGACGCCGGGAACCTGTACTTCATGGACCGCCAGAAGGACCTGATCAAGACGGGTGGGATGAACGTCTCCTCGGTGGAGGTCGAGCGGGTGCTGTACCAGCACCCCACCGTGCTCGAGGTGGCCGTCGTCGGCGTCGACGACGACTACTGGAGCCAGGTGGTCACCGCCTTCGTGGTCGCCCGGCCGGGCCAGACGGCCGACCCGGACGCCCTGCGGGCGTTCTGCAAGGAACAGCTCGCCGGGTACAAGGTGCCCAAGGTGGTCAACATCGTCGAGTCGCTGCCGAAGGACTCGCAGGGCAAGCTGCTCAAGCGCGAGCTGCGCCGCCAGGCCAACACGGCGGCCAAGCCGGCGTAGTCCTGCCGACGTCGGTCAGCGCGGCGTGGCGCCGAGCAGGCCGTCCACCGCCATGGCCGCATAGGCCGCGGCGACTGCTTCGATCGACTGCCGCCCGGTGTCGCGGAACCAGTCGTTGACGCTGTTGACCATGCCGAGGATGGCCAGGGCGGCCAGGTGGGCGTCGGCGCAGTCGAACTCGCCAGCGGCGCACCCGTCGCGGATCAACCGCTCCACAGCGTCCTGGTAGGAGCGGCGGGTCGCTTGCAGCTCGGCGTAGTAGTCGGGCGCGCTGGCTTTCAGCTCCTGCAGCTCGCGCAGCCCGACGGCCTCCTCCAACCGGTAGGCGTGGAAGTAGGTGACGTGGTCGCCCAGCAGCTTGCGCAACCGCTCGGCGTAGGTGGGCATCGGCCGCAGGTCGGCCAGCTGCAGCTCGATGAACCGCTTGGTGGAGTCCGAGGCGATGGCGTGCAACAGCTCGACCTTCGACGGGAAGTAGTGGTAGAGGCTCGAGCCGCGGATGCCCACGGCGTCGGCGATGGCGCGCATGCCGACGGCGTGATACCCCTGACGGGCGAACAGTTCGGTGGCGGCATGGACGATCTCCTCGCGCCGGCTGGTCAACATGGCCCCCATCCAATCCGCCCGATCCCACCGGGCATCCCAGCCCTTGACAGGCCGGTCGAACGTTCGTTAGGGTACCACCGCCTGGCATAGGGGGCCAGCACGTACGACCCGCGCTGCGGGTTCCTACGCCGACTGCAAGGGGGGAAGTCGTCATGGTCCGCACGTCTCACAAGTGGGGTCGTCACCTCACGGCGCTGGTCGGAGTGGCGGTCCTCGTACCGTCGGCCGCGGCAGCCGCCGCCGGCGGGGCGCGCCCGTCGACCACGCCACCGTCCACCCCCGCCGCGGCGGCGACGGACATCCTCGCCGAGGCCAAGCGGATCAGCGAATTGGCCAAGGCCGGACTGGTCTACGCCCCCACCGACTCCGACGTGGCCTCGACGGACATCGTCGCCCAGACCTCGTGGCTCGGGCCGACGTCGACGCCGAAGCCACCGGCGGGTGTCAACGTCCAGATCATCACCTGCGCACCCGGCACGGCCTGCGAGACCGCGGCGAACTACGCCGCCGAGGCGGCCAAGGCTGCGGGCTGGACGGCCGACATCGTCCAGGGTGCCGGCACGCCGGAGAGCTTCGCCCAGGCCTTCGACACGGCGATCGCCAAGAAGCCGGCCGCCATCATCACCATGGCCGTCCCCGATCTGGTCGTCGGCGCCTCCCTGCAGAAGGCCCGCGCCGCCGGCATCATCACCATCTCGGTGGCCGACGCGCCGAACGCCTCCGGCCCGGACGCCTATGACGCCTACGTGTCCTACCGGATGCCGTTGATGCACCAGATCAACGCCTACAACATCATCAACGAGACCGGCGGCAAGGCCAACGTCATCCTGTTCAACGACTCGGCCTTCCCCAACCTGGTGGAGAGCAACAAGCAGTTCCAGCAGGTGATGTCGAAGTGCTCCGGGTGCACCGTCAAGCAGGTCGACTGGCAGATCACCGACGCCCTCGACCCGGTCAAGGCCGACAGCGCCATCACGGCTGCCCTACAGTCCAACCCGGACGCCAACTACCTGGTCATGCCGTACACCATCGGCTTCAGCTCGGTGATCGAGGCGGTGCGCAAGGCCGGCAAGTCCGATCAGGTCAAGATCGTGACCAAGGACGGTGACGAGGTCGGCCTGGCAGCCATCGCCGCCGGGACCGCGGCCTTCGACGCCGGCGTGTCGCTCGAGTGGATCGCCTACGCCAGCATCGACGAGGCCATCCGCGGCATCACCAAGAGCGGGTTCACCCCGTCCGACAAGCTCGGCATCGGTGTCCACCTGTTCACCAAGGACAACACCCCGGCCGACGGCAAGCCGGTGTACACCGGGTTCCTCGACTACAAGGCCCAGTACCTGAAGCTGTGGGGCGTCGCCAGCTGAGCGAGGTGGACGCGGTCACGACGGCACCGACCGAGACCGACCCGCCGGCCCTGCTCGCCCAGGGGTTGCGCAAGGTCTACGGGGGGACGGTCGCCCTGGCCGACATCGACGTGGAGATGCGTGCCGGCGAGATCCATGGTCTCCTCGGTGAGAACGGTGCCGGCAAGTCGACGCTCGTGCGTCTGCTTGCCGGCATCGAAGCAGCCGACGCCGGCACGCTGACCCTGTTCGGCGAGACGTTGCCGCCGCGGTTCTCGCCCGACGTCGTCGCCGCTCGCGGGGTGGGCTTCATCCATCAGAACCTCGGGCTGATCGACAGCTTGTCGGTGGCCGAGAACATCGCCCTGGCAGCCGGCTACGGGCGGCGCGGCCCACTGATCTCCTGGTCGGGCACCCGCCGCCGAGCGCGCCAGGCGCTGGCCCAGATGGGCCAGGACCTCGACCCGGACGCGCTGGTCGGCAACCTGCCGATCGCCCTCAAGTCGGTCACCGCCATCGCCCGAGCCCTGGTGACGCAGGTTCGACTGCTGGTGCTCGACGAGCCCACCGCCACGCTCGGCGCCCACGAGGTGGAGACCCTGTTCGCCATCCTCCGGAGGCTGCGCGATGCCGGCGTGGGCATCGTCGTCATCTCCCACCGGCTCGACGAGGTGATGGCGATCACCGACCGGATCACCGTCCTGCGCGACGGGCGGGTGGCCGGGACGGCAGCGACCCGCCAGGTCAGCGAGCGCGAGCTGGTGCGGATGATCATCGGTGCCGATCTCCCGCCCCGTCACGCCGAGGCAACGAGCGCCGGCGAGCCGGTCGTGGTGGTCGACCGAGTCTACGCCGGACCGGTGGGCCCGCTGACGTTCGAAGCGCGTGCGGGGGAGGTGCTCGGCATCACCGGGCTGCGCGGAGCCGGACACACGGCCGTCCCACCGATCCTGTTCGGGCTGGAGACGGTTCGCCGGGGGACGATCACGATCGACGGGGCGCCCTTCGAGCCGCGCTCACCGGGCCACGCCGTGCGTCGTGGTTGCTCGCTGGTGCCCGCGGACCGCAACGGGGCCGGAGCGGTGCCCACCATGTCGCTGCGCGAGAACCTCAACCTGAATCCCCGACAACCGTGGGCCGAGCCCATCCGCGGCGGGCGGGAGACCCGTGACGCCCTGGCCCAGCTGCGCCGATTCGACGTCCGCCCACCGCTGCCGAATGCCGAGTTCTCCACGCTCAGCGGGGGCAACGCCCAGAAGGTGGTGCTGGCCCGGTGCCTGTCGGGCCACCCGGCGGTGCTGGTGCTCGAGGAACCGACGGCAGCGGTGGACATCGGGGCCCGAGCGGAGATCCATGCCCGGATCCGCTCGATCGCCTCGGCAGGCAAGGCGGTGATCGTGGTCAGCTCGGATCTGGAGGAGATCGAGCAGGTGTGCGACCGGGCCATCGTCATGGAGCACGGTCGGATCCGCGGCGTTCTGAGCGGCTCGGAGGTCACCACCTCGGCGCTGCTGTCCGCGGCCTACGGAGTGGAGACACATGATGAGTAACGCAGCATCCAGCGAGCCGGGCGTCGACCAGTCCCGCCGGGAACGGGACGGGCTGTTCGGCATCCTCGGCCGGTACGGGCTGCTGCTGTTCATGCTCGCCCTGCTCGTGGCCTTCTCGCTGATCAAGCGCCAGACGTTCGCCACGCTCGACAACTACCGCTCGATCCTCGACAACCAGACCATCGTGGTCCTGCTGGCGTTCGCCGCGATGGTCCCGCTCATCGTCGGGCGCTTCGACCTGTCCGTCGCCCCGGTCCTGTCGATCAGTCACGTCCTCGCCGTCGGCCTGATCATCAAGCAGGGCTGGTCGCCGGCGCTGGCCATCGCCGCCACGCTGGTCGCGGCCGCGCTGACCGGCCTGGTCAACGGCCTGATCGTCGTCGGCCTGAAGGTCGACGCCTTCGTGGCCACACTGGGGACCAGCAGCGTCATCGGCGGCATCGCCCTGGCGTACACCAAGGGCAAGAGCATCCTCGGGAAGATCCCGTCGAGCTTCACCGACATCGCCCGCGGCCGGTGGGCCGGGATCCCCCACGCCGTGCTGATCGTGGCCGTCGTGGCCGTCGTGCTTGCCGTGGTGCTCGGGTTCCTCCCGCTCGGCCGGCGGATGTACGCCACCGGTGGCAACGAGCGGGCCGCCCGGCTGACCGGCATCAACACCCATCGGTACGTGGTCGGTGCGTTCGTCGCCTCGGCGGTGCTGGCCGGCATCGCCGGGGTCATCCTCGGTTCACGGCTGGGCACCGCCTCGCCCTCGACCGGCGGTTCGTTGCTGCTGCCGGCCTTCGCCGGGGCGTTCCTCGGCGCCACCACCGTGCAGCCCGGCCGGTTCAACGTGCTCGGCACGATCATCGCCGTGTACACGCTGGCCATCGCCGTCGCCGGCCTCCAGCAGATGGGGGCTCCGGTGTGGTTCGAGCCGGTGTTCAACGGCGCCGCCCTCGTCCTCGCCGTGGCCTCGTCGCACTGGGCGCTGCGCCACCGACAGGCCCGGGCCAAGGCCCGCGAGATCGCCATGCTGGACGAGAGCCGGGCCGGCGACCTCGGCTGAGCGGGCCGGGTCACCGGCGCCCCGGCCGACGACGACCCAGACGGTGAGCGGGCCCGGTCAGGCGTCGCGCCTGCGGAGCAGCACGGCGGCGACCGCCACCGCGCCGAGGGCGTAGCCGCAGAACAGGGCGAAGCCACGCCACGGCGTCATCGTCTGGCTGTCGCCGCCCACGGACAGCAATGCCTGTCCGGCATTGCTGGGCAGGTACTTGTTGATCCGGTTGGCCCAGGTGTCGGGGAGCAGCTCGGCGATGGCCGGCAGGATCAGCAGGACTCCCACCAGCACGGCGATGGCGCCGGCGACGTGGCGCAGGATCGCCCCGAGGGCCACGCCGAGCACGGCGACGACGATCAGGTAGAGCGCGGTCCCGATCACCGTGCGGGCCACGGTGGGCATCGACCAGGCGACATGGGGGACGCCGGCGGCGGCATGGCCGGCGAGGATGCGCTGGCTGGCGAAGAAGGCGAACAGGGCGCTGGGGATCATCGCCGCCGCGGTCACCGTGACCACCACGGCCAGCTTCGACCACAGCACCGGTAGCCGTTTCGGAACGGCCGCCAGCGAGGAGCGGATCGAGCCGGTGGAGTATTCGGCCGAGGTCGCCAGCACACCCAGCACACCAACGGCCAGCTGGGCCAAGAGGTACCCGCCGAGGCTGTCCGACAGCGGGTTGAACCGCATCTGCCGGCGCGGGCGGATATGCGCCCAGTCGCGCCCCGTCGACCAGCAGATGACCGTGCCGATCCCGGCCATGGCGGCCACCGCGACGGCCATGGACCACCAGCTGGATCGCACCGTGCGCAGCTTGAGCGCCTCGCTGCGCAGCACCCGCCACGGCGTCAACCGGATCCGGGCCACGTCGGCGGCGGCCAGCGTGGGCGGCGGCTGATCGCCAGCCGGGGCGACGGTGGTCACGATGACACCGACCGGTACTCGACGGCGTCCTGGGTCAGCTCCATGAAGGCCTGCTCCAGCGACGCCGTGCCCTGGGTCAACTCGTGCACGGCGATCTGGTGCGCCAGGGCCGTGTCGCCGATGGCATCGGTGGACAGCCCGCTGACCTCGAAGCTGCCGTCGGCGGCCACCGGCGTGACGCGGACGTCGGGGCCGGCCAGCAGGGCGGCCAGTCGCGTGGCTCCGGGCGAACGGACGCGCACCGAGGCGCGTGCGGCCATGCCGGTGAACTCGGCGACGCTGCCGTCGGCGATCAGCCGGCCGCGGCCGATGACCACCAGCCGGTCGGCGGTCATCGCCATCTCGGCCATGAGATGCGAGGAGACGAAGACGGTCCGGCCCTCGGCGGCCAGGCCGCGTAACAGGTGGCGGACCCAGCGGATGCCCTCGGGATCCAGGCCGTTGACCGGTTCGTCCAGCACCAGCGTGTGCGGGTCGCCCAGCAGTGCGGCGGCGATGCCCAGGCGCTGGCCCATGCCGAGCGAGAACGTTCCCGCCCGCCGATCGGCGACGTCGCCGAGGCCCACCAGCTCGATCATCTCGTCGACCCGCCGGGTCGGGATCCCGCACGACGCGGCCAGGACGCGCAGATGGTTGCGCGCCGACCGACCGGAATGCACCGCGGTGGCCTCCAGCAGCGTGCCGACCTCGTGCAGCGGCGCCGGGCTGCCCACGTAGCGGCGGCCGTTGACCGTCACGCTGCCATCGGTGGGGCGGTCGAGACCGATGATCATCCGCATCGTCGTCGACTTGCCGGCGCCGTTCGGTCCGAGAAAGCCGGTCACCACACCCGGCTCCGCGGTGAACGACAGGCCGTCGACGGCGACGGTGTCGCCGAACCGCTTGGTCAACCCGCGTGCCTCGATCATCCGACCTCCCGGTCGAGCCGACGCTAACCCCCGGGCATGCCAGCGGGCAGGGGACGCGGTGAACTCTTACCGAATCCCTACGAAGCGGCTCCGTGCAGCGTCGGGCGGCGAACCTTGGTGTGCTTGGTCTGCAGGTAGGCGTGCAGCCCCTCGGGCCCCAGTTCACGACCGATGCCCGACTGCTTCCACCCGCCGAACGGGGCCTGCAACTCGGACACGTCGTTGACGTTCACAC
This sequence comes from Actinomycetes bacterium, assembly GCA_029782355.1. Lineage (GTDB taxonomy): Bacteria > Actinomycetota > Acidimicrobiia > Acidimicrobiales > Ilumatobacteraceae > JAKOUY01. Next base: position 441,459 of record JAKOUY010000016.1, on the reverse strand, counting down.
CGACCCCGCCGGCCTGCAACTGCTCGGCCACGGCGAGCGCGTGGGCCAGGTCCTCGCCGTACACGTAGGCGGCGAGCCCGTAGTCGACGGCGTTGGCGGCGCGCACCGCCTCCGGCAAGCGGCTATTCGAGGTGGCCGACATCGTCGTCGACAACGGGGTTCCGAAGCAGGACGCCGCCCAGTTCATCCCCGGTCTGGATCACCCGGTCGGTCCGACGTCGACCTCGATCGCCATCGCCGCCGGCCACGCCATCGTCGCCGCCACCGTGGAGGAGTTGACCGGTCAACACCACGGTGGCAGGGCTCATGTGGCGCTGGCCAGTCGAAGGGTCCGGCTGCGGCGGCGAGGATGCGTGCCGCCGGTCAGCCGGCTTGCCCGTAGTCGTCGACCACGTCGACCGACAGGGGCACGGCCAGATCGACCCCCGGGAACATCAGCCGGCGGGCTTCGTCGGCAGCGTCGTGCAGTGCCGCAACCACGGCACCGGCCTGCGCCGTGGGCGCGTGGACGATGACCTCGTCGTGCAGCACGTAGACCAGCTCGGGCGGTGGCGAGACGGTCATCGCCCGCAGCCGGCGGCGCAACGCGCCCATCCAGCACAGCGCCCACTCGGCCGCGGTCCCCTGGACGACGAAGTTGCGGGTGAACCGGCCCCAACCCCGACCCTGCGAGCGGGCCCGTTGGTGGTCGCGCTCATCGGCGTCGTCGGCGTAGGCCCGCTGCTGGATCGACTGCCAGCGATCGCCGGGCGGGGGTGAGGTCCGCCCCAGCCAGGTCTCCACCTGCTCGAAGCGCTCGCCGGCACGGGCCGCTTCGTCCACCAGGGCCAGCGCCCCGGGGAAGGCCCGGCGCATCCGGGCCAGCAGCTCACCGGCCTCCCCGGTCGTGCCGCCGTACATCGCCGCGAGCATGCCGATCTTGGCCTGCTGGCGAGTGGCCACGACCCCGCGAGCCACGACGTCGTCGTACAGGTCGACGTGCCGGCAGGCGTCCAGCATGGCCGGGTCGGCCGCCATCGCCGCCAGCATGCGTGGCTCCAACTGGGCGACGTCGGCGACGACCAACGTCATGCCCGGCTCGGCCACGACTGCGCTGCGCACGGACTTGGGGATCTGCAACGCCCCGCCGCCGCGGGTGGCCCACCGCCCGGTGACCACCCCACCGGGCACGTAGTCCGGGTGGAACCGGCCGCCGGACACCCAGGTGTCCAACCAGGCCCACCCGTTGGCGGCGTGCAGCCTGGCCAGACGCTTGTAGGCGAGCAGTGGCTCGATGACCGGGTGGTCGAGATCGGCGAGTTCGTGGCGCCGTGTCGAGCGGACGTCGAGTCCGGCCCGGCGCAGGGCGCGCAGCAGCTCGCCCGGCGAGTCCGGGTTCAGCTGCGGGACGCCGAGCGCGGCGCGCACCTCGTCGGCCAGACCCTGCAACACCGGTGGCCGGTGCCCCGCCGGCGGGCGCGGACCGAGTGCCTCGGTCAGCTGGCGATCGTGGACCGTCGCGCTCCACGGCAGGCCGACATGGTGGATCTCGGCGGCGATCAGCGCCCCCACCGACTCGGCCCGTCGCAGCAAGCGCAGGCGTCCCGGAGCGGCGCTGCCGGCGACGGCCCGCTCCTGGGCGTCGGCCTCGGCGGCGACGTCGGCAAGCGTCGGGCGCCCGAGCGGGCGTTCGTCGAGCAGGCTCGGCGGGCGATCGTCGGGCAACGACGGTGACTCGTCCCAGGGGGAGGCCGGGGCACCGGCCAGGGCGCTGCCGGCAGCGGATCGAGCGACGCGCAGGATGCGATGGCACAGCCGCAGATCGGTGGCCCGCTCCACCGAGACTCCGCAGCCCAGCAGCTCGGGGTAGAGGTCGGTGGTGTCGGCCCACACCCAACGTGGCCGGTGGGCACGTTCGTGCGCGGCGACGAAGTCGGCCAGGGCGGCGAGATCGGCCAGCCGGTGTGGTGCAGCCGCTCCCCCGCCGGCTCGGTCCACCTCGGCGACCTCGGCCACCTCGAACCCGTCGGTCGAGCGGGCGACGAGGACCTCCACCGCCGGCACCGTAGCCAGCCGGGCTGAGTCGACTGATACCCCCATGGGTATATTGAGGACACCCCGAGCCCAAGGAGCCACCATGTCCACCGAGCACGTCCACGGTCAGAGCGTCCTGCGCGAGCTGCAGCCACTGCATCGCGAGCTGCGCCGAGCGATCCCCGACGTGTACGCCGGGTTCAAGGTGTTCCATGACGCCTCCTTCGCCCCCGGGGCGCTCGACGTCAAGACCAAGGAGCTGATCGCCATGGCCATCGCCGTGATCGAGCGCTGCGACGGGTGCATCGCCTCCCACGCCCAGGCCGCGGCCCGTGCCGGGGCCACCCGCCAGGAAGCGGCCGAGGCACTGGGCGTCGCCATGCTGATGAACGGCGGCCCGGCCACCATCTACGCGCCCCGCGCCTACGACGCGTTCTGTGAGTTCAGCGAGCCCGCCGGCTGACGCAGCCCCCCGGCCGGCGTCCGGTCACGGTGGCCCTTTCTCGGGACGGCCGATCTGGCCTAGTGTGGCGAGTTGGCGGACCACGGCGTGGTGTGCCCAGAGTGAGAGCGAGCGGAGGCACACATGGCAAGGTTCGGACGACTCGGCCTGGTAGTCGCATTTGCCGCGACGCTGCTCGTGCATCCGCAATCGGCGGCCGCCGCCAGCGGCTGCTCCAGCGTGTCCGGGCGAGCCCGCTACGTCGTCTGCGTGGACATCTCCTCGCAGACCGCCACCCTGCGGCGGGTGACCAATGGACGGGTCGGCAGCACCGTCATCGGGCCGTACATGATCACCTCGTCGCGCGTCGTGACCAGCACCAACGACTCGATCACCCGCCAGGGCCACTTCCTCGCCTACGGCGCCCAGCGGATCACCTACAAGAAGCGCCTCGAGTTCTTCATCGAGTTCTACAACGGTCAGGGTCTGCACGCCTACCCATACGTCGGACCGGGCTACGACTCCCATGGATGCGTGCGCGAGCAGTACTGGGCGGCGCAGGCACTGTGGAACCGGGTCGTCGCCGGGTCCGAGGGCAACCTGGTCTCCGCCCGCCGGCTCGAGGTGCACATCTACCCGTAGCGGGTATCGGGCGGCGATCAGCCGGCACCGGGCTCCGGCGGGCCGGGCGATACCGTGACGGTGCCCGGCACCGGCCGGGCCGTCGCCGGAGGAGGACGAGCAGCACATGGTCGAGTCGAGTGCGCCGCGCTACGACGTGGTCGTCGTCGGCGGTGGGCACAACGGCCTGATCGCCGCCGGGCTGCTGGCCAAGGACGGGCTGTCGGTCTGCGTCTGCGAGGCCCGCGAGGTGGTCGGTGGAGCCGCAGTGAGCGAGCACCCCTTCGGCCCGGACTACACGGTGACCGCGCTGTCCTACGTGGTGTCGCTGCTGCCGCCGGCGATCGTCGAAGCGCTGGACCTGGCGCGGTACGGCTACCACGTGTACCCCCAAGGGCCGTACTTCGCGCCGCGTCGCGATGGCCGCTACCTGGCCCTGCCGGACGACGCTGCGGCCCGCCGGGCCCAGATCGGCAAGTTCTCCGCCGCCGACGCCGAGGCCTACGAGCGCTGGGATGCCGACATGGCCCGGCTCGGTCGCCTGCTCGGCCCGCTGCTCGGCGACATCCCGCCGCGCCTCGGTTCGCGCCGTCCGGCTGACCTGGCCGCCCAGGCCAGGATGCTGCGGCGGTTCAAGGGGGTCGACGAGCGTGCTGCGGTCGATCTGACCCGGCTGTTCTCGGCCAGCATCGCCGACCTCGTCGAGGAGCGCTTCGAGTCCGACGCGATGCGCGGCGTGCTGTCGGTGTCGGGCGCCATCGGGTCGTGGGCCGGACCACGCTCGGCCGGTACCGCGTACGTCACGTTGCACCACCACATCGGGGACCTCGGTGACGGTCGCACCGGCGCCTGGGGATTCCCTCGCGGTGGCATGGGAGGAGTCGCTGAGGCCCTCGCCGGCGCGGCCCGGGCGCTGGGTGTGGAGATCCGCACCAGCGCGCCGGTGGCGCGCATCGACGTGGCCGGCGGTCGGGCCACCGGCGTGACCCTGGTCGACGGCACGGACGTCGCCGCCGACGTGGTCATCACGACGGCGCACCCGCAGGTGTCGTTCCTGCGTCTGGTCGAACCCGGTCACCTCCCCGACGAGTTCCTGGCCGACATCCGCTCGTGGAAGTCGCGCTCCGGAACCGTGAAGGTCAACGTGGCCGTCGACCGCCTCCCGGTGTTCACCAGCCACCCGCAGTTCGACCCGCAGATCTACGGCGGGACGATCGTGCTGGCCGAGTCGCTCGACGACCTCGAGACCGCGTTCCAGGAGGCCGTCAACGGACGAGCTGCCACCCTGCCGTTCGCCGACATCGCCATTCCCTCGGTGTTCGATCCCACCCTGGCGCCCGAGGGCCACCACGTCGTGTCGATGTTCACCCAGTGGGTCCCGCACACCTGGAACACGGATCCGCACCGCGCCGACCTCGACGCCTACGCCGACCGGCTGTTCGCCCGGATGGAGGCCATCGCTCCCGGGTTCACCGCGTCGGTCGTCGATCGCCAGGTGATCGGCCCGTACGACATGGAGCACACCTACCACCTGACCGGCGGCAACATCTTCCACGGCGAGCTGACCCTCGGGCAGATGTTCCACGCCCGACCGGCGGCCGGCTACGCCGATCTGCGCACGCCCATCAGCGGCCTGTACCAGGCCGGCTCGGGAACCCACGGTGGCGGGGGCGTGACGGGCATCCCCGGCCGCAACGTCGTCCGCCAGGTCCTGACCGACCGTCGCCGCCATCGCCGCCGCCAGCGCGTCGGTCAGCTGACCGGCGCCGCCCGCCGCCGCCTCGGCGTGTGACGGCCGCAGCGCACGTGCGGGCAGGTGCCAGGGCGGAGGACGGCGGGCTCACCGGCTGAAGCACAGCAGGCGGGCCGGATTGTCGACCATCAGCCGGTGGAGCTGGTCGTCGCCGATCCCGGCCGCGCGAAAGCGCGGCGCCAACGTGTCGAGGATGTGGGCCATGCCGTGCCCGCCCCACGACCGGCGCGCGCTGCGATAGCACACGTCCTGCGAGATCAGCAGCTGGCCGATGAATCCGGCCTCGATCAGCCGGCCGATCTCGGCGATGCGCTGCGAGTCCGTCGGGAGCTGGATGTAGGAGTCACCGAAGGCGAAGACCCCTTCCGACCCGAAGGTGTCGTACTCCAGCCACAGCCCGAGCTCGAGCAATCGTTGCTGGTAGGCGAGATCGTCCCCGGAGCCGTCCTGGTGGCACAGGACCAGGCGATCCAACTGAGCACCCTCGTCCTGGTAGATGGCCAGCAGCTCGTCGGTCAGCGGGCGGAACGACGGGAGAATGCCGGACATCACGTGCCAGTAGCAGGGAGCGCCGGTGCGCGCCTGGGCCCGCGCCGAGGCGCGGATGCAGCGCAGCTCGAGTTCGGTGGCGGTCTCGACGGCGATCTCCCCGATCGCCCCCCGCCGGATCCCCTCGGCGCCACCGCGCTCGATGTCGTCGACCAGCTGGTCGGCGATCTCGTCGACCGTCGCGGTGCGCACCCAGTCCGGGAGGGAGGCGTCGATGTACAGCCCGGTGGAGGCGATGACGTTCAGGCTGGTGCGGGTGGCGATCGTGCGCAGTCCGTCGGGATCGGCGCCGAGACCGCGCGGCGTCAGGTCCACGACGGTCCTGCCGCCGGCGCGCTGGAAGTGCGTGGCCTCGGTGACGGCCTCGTCGAGATCCGTCCCGTCCAGGTTGATCCGGTAGCCCGCCGGCGAACGGAGCAGCCGCCATCGGTCCCCGAGCGCTGGCTGCTGCGCCGCCAGCTCGGCCTCGTCGGGGGCGGCCATGTACCGGCACATCATCTCCAGCAGCAGGTGTTCGTGGGGGAGGGTGATCCCCAGGTCCGCCGGTGCGATCGGGCCGGTCACGGTGATGGCGTGCGCGTCGGTCATGTCTGCCTCCCAGCTCTCAGGTGACCGCCAGGCGGGTGGTGCCGAGCGTGGTGTGGCGACCATCGGCCACCACCCGGGCGAGCGCGTCGATGGCGTCCCACACGTCCACGAATCGCGTCGTCAGTGGTGACAGGCCGAGTCGGATCCCGTCCGGCTCGCGGAAGTCCGGGATGATCTGCTCCTGGTCGACCAGCACCCGGCAGATCCGGTAGGCGTCAGGGTGATGGACGGTGACGTGGCCACCGCGGCGCTCGGGATCGCGCTGCGTCCCGAGCGAGAATCCGAGCCCTGCCACGCGATGATCGAACAGGTCGATGAGGAAGCTCGAGAGCGCCACGCTCTTGGCTCGGATGCGTTCGATCCCGGCCTCCACCACGAGGGCCGCGCTGGCCTCGACGGCGCGCAGTCCGAGCACGCTGGGCGTGCCGGTGAGGAACCGTTCGATGCCGTCGGCTGGCCGGTACGCCGGTCCCATCTCGAACTGGTCGCGCTGGCCGAACCACCCCCAGATGGGTTGGCGCAGGTCGAGCTGCAACTCCCGGCGGACGTACAGGAATGCGGGCGCGCCGGGACCGCCGTTCAAGTACTTGTACGTGCAACCCACCGCCAGGTCGACGCCACTGCGATCGAGTTCGACCGGCACGACGCCGGCGCTGTGGGACAGGTCCCACAGGACGAGTGCGCCGGCCTCGTGGGCCAGGGCGGTGATCGATGCCATGTCGGCGAGCGCCGCAGACCGGTAGTCGACGTGGGAGAGCGTGACCACGGCGGTGTCGGAGTCCAGGGACGCGGCAACCGAGTCAGGCGTCGGTCCGCCGAGCGGATCCGCACCGACGTCGCCCACCCTCAACCCACGGGACTCGGCGACCCCATCGACGACGTAGCGGTCGGTGGGGAAGTTGCGACGGTCGCCGAGCACGGTGCGGCGGCCCGGCCGAGCATCGAGGGCCGCGACCAGCAGCTTGTAGAAGTTCACCGTCGTCGAGTCGGATACCACGACCTGGCCGGCGGCAGCGCCGAGCAGGTGGGCCCCGATCAGATCACCGACCGCCGTCGGCAAGTCCGTCCACCCCTCGTTCCACGAGCGGATCAGCCGATCGCCCCATTCGCCGCGGACCACCTCGCCGAGGCGCGCGGATGTCGCGGCCGTCAGCGCTCCGAGCGAATTGCCGTCCAGGTAGGTGACCGCCGGATCGATGAGGAACCGATCTCGGAACTCGGCCAGCGGATCGGCTCGATCGAGTGCCTGCGCCGCAGCGCGATCGGCGATCACCAGACGGGGGGGTTGTTGACGTGCAAGGAGACGGACTCTCCGTCGATGGACTCCCAACGATGAGCCGTGTCGCTGCGATGCCAGATGGAGTCGCCAGCGCTGAGCTCGAAGGTGTCGTTGCCCACGATGTAGCGAATCCGTCCCGAGACCACGAAGACCAGCTCCTCGCCCGGATGGCTGAAGTCGTCGAAACGACCGCCGCGCTTGGCTGTGCGGTAGAGGGTGGCTTGCAACGACGTGCCCGACCGGGGGATCAGCGTCTCGGCCGTCGCTCGCAGGCGGCCGTGGGACTCGGCCTGCAGCGCCGGTCCGCTGCCGCCACGGATCACGATCGGCGCTGGTCCGGCATCACGCTCCAACAGGTCGACGATCTCTGCGTTCCAGAACGCGGCGATGCGCCGCAGCGTGTCGACCGTGACCCCGGTCATGCCTCGCTCCAGACGGCTCAGGAACGACTCGGTCAACTCGGTCCCGCGGGCCACGTCGGCCAATGACTGGCCGTGCGCCGTGCGCAGCTTGCGGATCCGTTGGCCGAGTTCCACGGCGTCCTGATCGGGCATGCCGTCATTATGGTAACGACTTGACTCTCATGCAAGAGTCTTGCACTATGTGCAAGGGAACCGGGGGAACCCAGCGACCGCGGCCACCGGCCGGGTCGCCCGAGCGACAGGAGTCGAGCATGTTCAGCAGATCAGCACGGAACAGCACAGCCGTGGTGGCGCTCTGCGCCAGCGTGTGGTCGGTCACCGCAGCGTGGGTTCCGGCGCAGGCCGGCTCGACGCCGCCCACCGGTGCTCCGGCGAACTCGAAGCTGTGCCCCGACGGCACGATCAAGATCGGCATCGCCAAGGCCAAGACGGGTGGCTTCGCCCTCTTCGACCAGCCGGGCGGCAACGGCAGCATGATCGCCATCGACCAGCTCAACGCCGGAGGTGGGGTGGCCGGCTGCAAGCTGGTGGCGGACTGGGCCGACACCAAGTCGGATCCGGCGGTCGGCAAGGAGGTCACCACCAAGCTGATCACCGACGGGGCCAAGGTGATCATCGCCCCGTCGGACTTCGACATCGGCGTGGGTTCGTCGCTGGCAGCCAAGGAAGCCAACGTCTTCGCCATCAGTCCGGAGGCGTCGTCGACCGATTGGCCGAAGGCCGCAGGACCGAACATGGTCGTGACGGCGATCACCGTCAAGGACCTCGGCGAAGCCCAAGGCAAGTTCGCCAACGAGAAGGGCTGGGTCAACGGCTACAGCGTGGTCAACGAGACCTACAACTTCTTCACGGCGACGGAGGACGCGTTCAAGTCCGTGTACAGCGGGAAGATCGCCGACCGGTCGGTCGTGGCCGAGGACGCCACCGACTACTCGGCCGTGATCTCGCGCATCCGTGGTATCTCGCCGGCACCCGACTTCATCTACCTGGCGGACTACTTCCCCCATGTGGGCACGTTCATCAAGCAACTGCGCGACGCCGGCCTGGACACTCCGGTCCTCGGCAACGCCACCTACGCCTCACCCGATCTGCCGAAAGCCGTCGGGGAGACGCGGATGAGTCAGGTGTACTACGCCTCGCAGAGCTACTACGAAGGTGCCGGCGTCGCCCCGGCAGTCCAGGCCTTCAACGACACGTACCAGCAGCAGTTCGGCACCTTCCCGCCCAACGCCAACAGCATCGCCGGATTCGAGGGCGTCATGCTCCTGGCCAAGGCGCTGGAGGCTGCCGGGACCACCGATGCGGCGGCGTTGGCGAAGGCGTTCAGCGAGCTGACGGACGTCGCCCTTCCCGGCTCGAAGGTCGTCAAGTTCGTCGACGGCTACACGGTCCGATCGAGCGCGATCATCGGCTACGACGAGGCCGGCCATCCCAAGCTGGTCGAGCAGATCGAGCCGTCCGCCTGACGAGCGGCTCGGTGACGTTGACCTCGCTCGAGATCTCCAATCTGTCGAAGCGATTCGGCGGGGTCCGCGCCCTCCAGGGCGTGGACCTCGCCATCGCGTCCGGCGAGACGCTCGGCCTGATCGGTCCGAACGGTTCGGGCAAGACCACATTGATCAACTGCCTGTCCGGCGTCATCCGCCCGGACGAGGGATCGGTGCGCGTCGACGGTCAGGACATCACCGGCTGGTCGCGGCCGCGGCGAGCCCGCTTCGGCGTGGTCCGGACCTACCAGAATCTTCGGCTGTTCCCGGACATGACCGTCGCCGAGAACATCGCCGTCGGGCTGATGCGTGCCGGGAAGCGAACCGCCCGTCAGCGTGATCGTGCCGTCATCGAGGCCATCGAGGCGCACGGCCTGGCAGACATCAGCCGTACCCGGGTTCGTGGCCTGGCCTACGGGCAGCAGCGGCGGGTGGAGATCGCCCGAGCCCTCGTCGCTCCACCACTGGTGCTGCTGCTCGATGAGCCAGCTGCCGGCCTCGGCGAGGCGGACACGGCCGATCTGGCCGCCTCCCTGGCCAACGTCCGCCGCCAGCACCGCTCCATCGTCGTGCTGATCGACCACGACGTGGAGTTCGTCACCTCGACCAGCGATCGCGTCGCCGTGCTCCACGAAGGCCGAGTGGTCCGCCAGGGCAGCCCGGCGGAGATCCGCCAGGACCCGTTCGTGTCCGAGATCTATCTGGGCAGCTCCGATCCGGTGGCCTCGGCGGCCGGCGCTGACACCCCGGCGGGAGCGTAGGCGTGCTCCGACTGGACTCGGCGGTGAGCGGCTACGGCAAGGCCCAGGTGCTGCGCGAGGTCTCCGTCTCGGTGGCGCCCGGCGAGGTCGTGGCGGTGGTCGGTGGCAACGGCGCCGGGAAGACGACGCTCGCCCGCACCATCGCCGGAGGCGTCGCGCTGTGGCGCGGCACGCTCCGGGTGGACGATCGCGACCTGACCAACACCCACCCGGAGCTGCGCGGTGCCGCCGGCGTGGTGATGTGCCCGGAAGGACGGCGAATCCTCTCGACGGTGACCGTGGAGGAGAACCTGCGCCTGGGGGCCACACCGCTGCGCCGCCGGCTCGGCGCAGCGGCGGCCCGCGTCGCCACTCGGGAGGGGTTGGCGGAGTCCTACGAGCGCTTCCCGATCCTGAAGGAGCGGAGGCTGCACCGCGGCGGTGCCCTGTCCGGCGGCCAGCAGCAGATGTTGGCCATCGCCCGGGCGTTGATGGCTCGTCCGTCCTACCTGTTGCTCGACGAGCCGTCGCTCGGGCTTGCACCCACCATCATCCAGGACGTCTACCGAACCCTCGCCGACCTGCGCGTCGCCGGGCTCGGGGTACTGCTGATCGAGGAGGGTGCCACGCGAGCACTTGCCTTCGCCGACCGCGGCGTGGTCATGAAGAACGGCGCCGTCGTCCTCGACGGGCCGGCCCACGTGCTCGCCGCGGACGAGGAGCTGGCATCGACGTATCTCGGCGTCCGGGAGGAATCGTGACGGCCATCGTCCAACATCTGGTCGACGCGGTGAGCACCGGGTCGACGTATGCGCTGCTCGGGCTCGGGTTGACCTTGGTGTTCAGCGTCATGAACCTGGTCAACTTCGCCTACGGGATGCTCATCGTGTGGGGCGGCTACGCCCTGAGCACCGTGACCGACGCCGGTGCTCCCTATTGGGTGGGGGCTCTGACGCTGTTCGCCGCGGTCGTTGCCCTGTCGTGGCTCATGGGCGTCGTCGCCTTCCGTCCGTTCCGCCACGCCCCACCGGCCACCCTGCTGCTCACGTCCTTCGGTGTCGGCCTGATCCTCCAGGCGCTCGCCAGCGCAACCTTCGGCGACACCCCGCGGCTGGTCCTCGCGCCGAGCGTGCTCGGTCGGACGTTCCGGGTCGGTGGCGTGGTGGTCAACGTGCTGCAGATCGTCACGGTCGTCGCCGGCGGTCTCGTCCTCAGCGCGCTCCACGTGCTGCTCCACCGAACCACGCTCGGCCTGCACATCCGTGCCTCGGCGGAGGATCCGGTCACCGCCCGGCTGCTCGGGATCCGGTCCGAACGCGTCCTGGCGACCGTCTTCGTGATCAGCGGTGCCGTCACCGCGGTGGTGGCGCTGCTCTGGTTGGCCAAGACCGGCACGGTCGGGCCGCGCACCGATCTGTCGCCGACGTTGAAGGCGTTCATCGTGGTGGTCATCGGAGGCCTCGGAACCATCCGTGGTGCCGTGATCGGGGGGCTGCTGTTGGGCGCCTTCGAGAGCTTCCTCACCGCCTACCTGCCCAGCTCGTGGACCAACTACCAGACCAGCATGGTCTTCGTCATCCTGATGGTGCTGCTGCTGGTGCGCCCTCAGGGGATCGTCGGCAAGACCGTGGAGCTGTCGAAGTGACCGACCATCCACGACGACCCGCTCGACGTGGCGGCGTGCTCCGTCTCGTCGAGGACCGGGCCCTCTCGCCGGGCGGGCGGATCCGGGCGATGGCCGGCGCCGCGCTGCTCCCGATCGCCGTCGGGGTGATCGCCTACCTGTGGATCTCGGCGGCACCGGCCCAGTCGAACATCGTGCTGGGCTTCGGAATCTCCGCCATTGCCGCGGTGGGGTACCAGGTGTTCGTCGGAGCCACCGGGATCGTGTCGTTCGGGCACGTCACCTTCAGCGCGATCGGCGCCTACGTCGCCGGCATCTTGACGGTCCCCGTCGTGCTGAAGCGGGTCGTGCTGCCAGATCTCCCGGCCTGGCTGGCCCACCGTGAAGTGGGATTGCTGGTCTCGGTGTTGGTCGCCGCGGTCGCAGCAGCCGTGGTGGCGGCCGTGGCCGGCGTGGTGCTGCTCCGGCTCAGCGGGACGGCGGCCAGCATCTCCACCCTGGCGCTGCTGGTGATCGCCAACGAGATCTTGCGCAACGCGACCCGCTTCACTCGGGGGACGCAGACGTTCTACGGCGTCCCGGCCCGAGCGCACGCCATCGGCGTGTTCGCCATGCTCACCGTCACCGTGGTGATCGCCGTCGCCTTCAAGACCTCCCGTGTGGCGCTGCGTGCCCGTGCCGTGCGCGACGACGCCCTGGCCGCGGAGACGTCCGGGCTGGGCCTCGTCCGCTCCCGCCTGGCACCGTGGGTGCTCAGCGCGGCGATCACCGGGGCGTCTGGGGCCTTGCTCGCCCAAGAGCTCACCGCCTTCTCCCCCAAGGTGTTCTTCATCGCCGCCTCGGTCCCGATCGTGATCATGGTGGTGCTCGGTGGGACCAACAGCGTCACCGGCGCCGTGATGGGCGCGGTGATCCTCACTGCGGTGCAGGAGCTCCTGCGCCGCGTCGAGGCGGGCAACGTGTTCGGCCTCCACGTCCCGTCCGTGACCGGCATCGCCGACATCGCCTTCGGCGTGATCCTGATCTTGGTGCTGCGCCTCCGTCCGGCGGGCGTGATGGGCGGATCCGATCCGGAACTGGTGGGGACCCGCCGGACCCGCTGATCGAGGTCAGCCTCCCGGCAGTGCGGCGATCCACGGGATCACCGCGGCGTGGAACTCGTCGGGTTGCTCCCACATGGGCATGTGGCCGCTCTCCTCGAGAACCACCAGCTCGAAGTCGGCGGCGTGCTGCGCCAACCACTCGCCCGCCGCGACCGGCAAGCACTGCTCGTCGCGGCCCCAGATCCCCAAGGTCGGGACCGGGTACCCGGAGAGGAACTCGCGGTAGTCGCGCTGGGTCTGGTCGGCGAGCACGCAACTGGCCGTGTTCACTGCCGTCTTCAGCTGCTCGTCGACCATCCACGCCTGGTCGAGCTCGGACGGCAGGTGCTTGGTGAGGATCGTGGCGACGTACGCGCAGACGGAGCGGTAGTCCTCCTGCGTCGAGCGCAGCAGATCGCGCAACCCAGTCGGATCGGTGAACCCGTGCTCCCACCCGTTGGCGATCAGGTCGCTCGGCCCTTGGGAGACGCACACCTGCGCCGCGAGTCGACTGTCCTGGCCGAACTGCTGGGCGTAGTCCCAGATCACGAAGTTGCCCATCGACCAGCCGACGGCGACCACGCCGGTGAGCTGGCGCGCAGCCAGGAAGTGCTCGAGGTCCCGGGCGTACTGCGGGACGGTGTTCCCGCCTTGACTGTCGGTCGAGTCGCCGTGTCCGCGAAGGTCGAGGGCGAACACGTGGAAGTGCTCGGCGAGGGCGTCGAGGTTGCGCTCGAAGAACCGTTTCGAGGCCAGCACGCCGTGCAGCAGGACGACTGGCCGACCGCTGCCCCGCTCGATGTAGGCCAGCTCGGCACCGTCGGCGAGGCGGTGGGAGCGAATGTCGGTGGTCAGGTCAGGTGTCGTCATCTCGCTCCTCGGTCGTCGGCATCATCTCAGGTTGCCGTGAAGCCGCCGTCCACCGGCAGGGCCACGCCGGTGACGAACGATGCGTCGTCGGAGGCCAGGAACACGATGGCCTGCGCGATCTCCACCGGTTCGGCCAGTCGACCGGTGAGCGGGTGGATCGAGCCGTAATCGGCCAGGGCGGCGTCCGGGTCCGGATGATCTCGCAGCACGCTGGTGATCATCGGCGTTCGGACCGCGCCCGGGCAGACGCAGTTGGATCGGACGTCCGGTGCGTAGTCGAGGGCGACGGCCTTGGTGAATTGCACCACGCCCGCCTTCGACGGACCGTAGGCCGACTCCTGAGGCCAGCCGACCAAGGCCAGGGCGGACGCGACGTTGACGATGTTGCCCCGCCGGGCGACCAGGTCCGGCAGGCAGTGCTTGGCCATCAGGAACGTGCCGCGCAGGTTGACGGCCTGCGTGCGATCCCACTCGTCGACCGGGGTCTCACCGGCGCGGTGTTGCGGTCCGGCGATCCCCGCCACGTTGATCAGCACGTCGATTCCACCCAGCCGGTCGCGAACCTCGGCGATCGCCCGGACGACGTCGTCCTCGTCCGCCACGTCCAGGCCGATCCCGAGGCAACCGGAGCTGGGCAGTGACTCGGCGACCTGGCGCGCCGCGTCGGCCTGCAGGTCGAGGCACGCCACCACGGCTCCTTCGGCGGCGACGGCGCGAGCCGTCGCCTCCCCGATCCCTTGGGCCGCTCCGGTCACGACGACCACCTTGCCGACGAGTCGCGTCCCCGGCTGTCGGAACGAGATGCTCACCTGGCCGTCACCCCCCCGTCGACGGGCAGGGCCACGCCGGTCACGAAGCCAGCCTCGTCGGAGGCCAGGAAGGCGATGACCGCGGCCACCTCGTCCGGGCTGGCCAGACGCCCGAGTGGCGACAGCGCCGCCGCCTCCCGCCGTGCCGCCTGCGGATCGGGTTGCTCGTCGAACCACCGCCCGGCCAGCGGTGTGTCGGTGAACCCCGGGCAGACGGCATTGACCCGTACGCCGAACGGGGCGACATCCATCGCCGCCGCCCGGGTCAGGCCCAGCACTCCCGCCTTGCTGGCGCAGTAGGCCGCCTGGCCCGGCCAGCCAACCAGGCCGGCGTCCGACGCCGTGTTGACGACGGCGCCCCGACCCATCGCCTGCATCCGGGGGAGGACGGCGCGCAGTCCGTTGAACACGCCCGTGAGGTTGACGTCCAGGATCGTCCGCCAGTCGGCCGGGTCCGTGTCGATCACCCCCGCATCGAGTGCCAGGCCGGCGTTGTTGACGAGCACGTCGATCGCCCCGTCGCGCTCGACGACCGTCGCGGCCATGGCACGGAACGCGTCCGCATCGCGGACATCCAAGCCCGCTGGCTCGGCACGCCGGCCGGGCACCCCGACCGCCGCGGCCACGGCATCGCACACGGAGGCGGCGCGACCGGCATCGACATCCAGCACCCACACGCGAGCGCCCTCGGCGGCCAGGCGCAGGACCGTCGCCCGTCCGATGCCGGATCCGCCGCCCGTGACCATGGCGACCCGCCCCTCGAACCGCCCTGACACCTGAACCATCATGCAAGAGAGTTGCACTGGAGTCAAGCCCGGCCGTGGCTGGGACCGCATCGCTCCCGAGCTCCGGCCGAACGTGCCACCGGTAACCCGGCCAGCGGACCGTGAGGTGACGTACCGTGGGTCCCATGAGCACGACGGGATCCGCGGCTGCCGCGGGGGCGTTGCCACTCGTGGCCTACAAGCGGTGGCGGCTGCGGGCTGGGGTCTCCGTGGATCAGGTCGCCGGCTTCGTCGGCACACGGATCGTGCCCGCCTATCGGGCGCTCAGCGGGGCGGTGACGCTGGGACTGCAGGCGGATCTCGACGGGGCCACCGTGCTGGCCGTCCAACGCTGGGTGACCCGGGAGCAGCGCGACCAGGCGATGCACGGGTCGGCCTTCGAGGCGTGGTGGGCCGGGTACGAGCCGGCCCTCGTCGACTGGGACGAGTTGGTCGAGTTCGTCGACGAATGGGAGACGAGCGAGGTGCCGCTGCCGGCAGCCTGAGCGCGACTCGAACGAGGCGCGTTCGTCCCAGCCGCAGCGCCATGCCCATCGCCGGGCGGACAGGGAGCCGTGTCGGTCACCCGCTGGTCGACAGCGCCGGCGGGATCACCGGTCGGTCGGGGCGCCGATCAGGGTTGTCATCGACCGACTCATCGCGGCGGCGAGCGCCTCACGCTGGCGGCTCGCCGGCCAGGAGGGTGGGTCCATCAGGGCCTGCACGGCGATGCCGTCGGCCGCGGCGATTAACGCCTCGGCCACGGATCGGGCGTCCTCACGCGCATCCTCGCGCGAGCCGTCCCGAGCGTCCTGGCCCGTCAGACCGGCCTCGATCGCCAGCGTGGCGACGTGGTCGCGGAACTCGCGGTAGGCCTCCCGCTGGACAGCGGCCAGCGCCGGATCGCCGGCCGCCTGGACGCAGCAGGCCAGGGTCACCAGCCAGTGCCGGCGGCGGCTCTCGTCCAGCGGCAAGGCGCCTTCCAAGGCGGCGCGCAGCTGGCCGGCGGGAGCCGTCGTTCGCCTCGGCGGACGCAACGCCCGGCGCTGGGCCAGTGAGTGCTGGAAGGTGACGTGCAGCAACTCGTTCTTGTCGGTGAAGTAGTGGGTCACCGCCCCCGTCGTGCAACCGGCCTCGGCAGCGACCTGGCGCATGGTGGCGGCCTCCACGCCGTGCCGGGCGATCAGCCGAGCAGCGGCCTCGGCGATCTCCTCCCGACGGGCTTCCGGGTCGACGATCTTCGGCATCCGCGCTTGAACCTAGCACTGCTGTTATGTAACGTTTGTTCTGTCAAGATTGGGGAACGACGCCAGGGGATCGTCTCCTCCCGGCACTCGGCGCCCACCAGCCCATCTCGGAGGCCTCATGGTCCACATCCCGACCCGCGGTGACGTACCGGTCCGGCTCGGACCCACCGTCCAGAACGTGCCCGACTTCGGCGCCCGCGTCATGAGTCGCTCGCCGTACACCGATCCGATCCAGTTCGAGCTGGAGCGGGAGAAGGTGCTGAACACGAGCTGGCTGCTGGCCGGACGGTCCGAGCAGGTGCGCAACACCGGCGACTGGCTGAGCTTCGAGAGCCACGGCGAGACCGTGGTCGTCACCCGCCAACCGGACGGGTCGATGGCCGGGTTCCACAACGTGTGCATGCACCGCGGCCCGTCGTTCGTCACCGAGTGGCAGGGCTGCGGCGCCCGGCGCTTCACCTGCCCGTATCACGGTTGGGTCTTCGACACCACCGGCAAGGTCGTCGGCGTACCCGAGCGCCAGGACTTCGACCCCGAGCACCTGCGCGATCTGCGCGCCCCGCAGGTGGCCGTCGACGAGTGGGGTGGTTGGGTATGGGTCAACCTCGCCGGCCCGGACCGGGCTCCCTCGCTGCAGAGCTGGATCGGTTCGGAGATCATGACCGACCTCGGCCAGTACCGCATGGAGGACATGGTCCTGCTCGACGTGCTGGAGTGGGACGTCCCGGTCAGCTACAAGGCCGTGGTCGACGGGTTCAACGAGATCTACCACACCACCGAACTGCACCACGTCGGCCCGGACTGGACGAAGTCGGCGCGGGACAGCACGTTCCACTTCGTCAACGACCACAACTACATGTGCTTCGTCCCCCGTTACCAGCACCGCGATCGGTTGGCGGACGGCTGGGACCACCACAAGTACGCCATCTGCCACTACGTGGTGTTCCCCAACACGGTGTTCAACTGCAACCCCGAGCACATCCAGGTGTTCAACCCGCTGCCGATCGAGGTCGATCGGACTCGCTTCCTGTGCTGGGAGATCATCTACCCCGGCGACGACAGCGACCCGGACTACCAGGCCTACCGCCAGCGCATGCAGGCCCATTGGGACCATCTGAAGGTCGTGGTCGGCGAGGACATCGCCATCTACGAGCAGCTCAAGCGGACCAAGCGGTCGAGCGGCTACGTCAACAACATCTTGAGCGAGCGGGAGTGCAAGATCGGCCACTACCACGAGACGATGGCAAAGATGATCCAGGGGTGAACCCGGCGATCAGGCGGTCACCCGGCGTCCAGCCGCTCCGGCAGCACACCCTGACCGGTATCGGCCATCACCCCGCCGTCCACCGGCAGGACCACGCCCGTGACGAACGACGCGGCCGGCGAGCACAGGAAGGCGATCACCTCGGCCACCTCCCGTGGGTCACCCCATCGCTGCATCGGGACCCGTCGGCGCAACCGCTCGAAGCGGTCCGGATCGGTGGCTTCGAGCTCCACCGTCATCCCCGATCGAGTCGGGCCGGGGCAGACGGCGTTGACCCGGATGCCCTCGGCGGCCACGTCGAGGGCCACGCTCTGCACCAGGTTGATCACCGCCGCCTTGGCCACGCCGTACGGGAAGCGATTGACCTCGCCGCGCATCCCGGTGATCGACGAGGTCACCACGATCGAGCCGCCACCGGCGCGGCGCAGCGCCGGGATGGCCGCGCGCATCCCGCGCATCGGTGCTCGCAGGTTGACGTCCAGCGAGCGCTCGACGATCGACCAGTCGACGGTCTCCACCGATCCCGATCCGCGCACCCCGGCATTGAGTACGACGGCGTCGAGCCGCCCGAAGCTCGACTCGGCCAGGTCGACCGCCGCGGCGTTGGTCTCCTCGCTGGTGACGTCGCCCTCGAGACAGCGGACCGACTCTGGCGGGGAACCGGCCGGCTCGGACGGGAACCGCAGGTCGACGGCCA
Organism: Actinomycetes bacterium; assembly: GCA_029782355.1. Classification (GTDB taxonomy): domain Bacteria; phylum Actinomycetota; class Acidimicrobiia; order Acidimicrobiales; family Ilumatobacteraceae; genus JAKOUY01. The sequence goes on along the minus strand of JAKOUY010000016.1, from coordinate 423,208 downwards.
CCACGGCGACGCCGCGCCGAGCCAGCAGGTGCGTGGTCGCCGCTCCGATCCCGGACGCCGCTCCGGTCACGATGGTCACCGGGCGCTCAGGCATCGCCTCAGTCTGACAAATCGCCTCGGACTGACACGTCACGTCATCCACCTCACCACGGGAGTACGACCATGAGCACACCAGCAGGACGGCTGGACGGCAAGATCGCCGTCGTCACCGGCGGGGCCAGTGGCCTCGGCGAGGCCACGGTCCAGCGCTTCGTCGAGGAGGGCGCCAAGGTCGTGGTGGCCGACATCCAGGACGGGCCCGGCCGGGTGGTGGCCGGGCGGTACGGCGATGCGGCGACGTTCGTCCATTGCGACGTCACCGACGAGGAACAGGTCGTGGCGGCCATCGCCGCGGCAACCGGGCGCTGGGGACGGCTCGACGTGATGTTCAACAACGCCGGGGTGATCGGCGCCGTCGGCAAGATCCACGAGATGTCGACCGACGCCTGGCTGCGGACCATCGACGTCCTGCTGCACTCGGTGTTCTACGGCTGCAAGCACGCCGTCGAGGTCATGCTGACCCAGGGCAGCGGGTCGATCATCAACACGACGAGCATCGCCGGGGTGATCGGCGGTCTCGGCCCGCACGCCTACACCGCGGCCAAGACCGCCGTGGTCGGTCTCACCAAGTCGGTGGCGTCCGAGGTAGGCAGCCAAGGCCTGCGGGTCAACGCCATCGCCCCCGGGTCGATCCCCACCGCGCTCACCGCCAAGCTGGTCAGCGGCGACCCCACCAACCTCGCCGCGGTGGCGAAGGACCAGACGGCCCGCTTCGGCGTCACGCCCGACGCCATGGACATCGCCAACGCCGCGCTCTACCTGGCCTCCGACGAGTCCCGCTTCGTCAACGGCCACACCCTGGTGGTCGACGCCGGGCGCAGCATCAACGGCGGCTCCGGCCGGTTCTCGGCCAAGGCCGCCGACATGATGGGCGTCGCCACCGTCGAGTCGGGCGAGCCGAGCGGGTCACGCGGGTAGGGCGAGGCGCCGCTGCTGGCACCGACCGGTCTCAGTGGACGGTCACGGTTCCGGCCGTCCCGTCCACGGTCACCGTGGCGCCGTCGGGGATCAGGTAGGTGGCGTCGCTGACCGCCACCACGCAGGGGATGCCGAGCTCGCGCGACACGATCATCGCGTGGCTGCCGAGCGCGCCCACGTTGACCACGACGGCCGCCGCCGGCACGAACAGCGGCACCCACGACGGGTCGGTCTGCGGGGCCACCAGGACGTCGCCGGGCTCCAGGCCAACCGGATCGGCGGCGTCGTTGACCACCCGGGCCCGCCCGGTGGCGACGCCGCCCGACCCGGCCGTCCCCTTCAGCACGGTCCCGCTGACCGCCTTGCTGACCCCCTTGTCGGCGCGGCGGGTCATGTCCGACAGGTGCGGGGCCACGTGGTTGACGTTGAACACCGGCTCGTGGTCGGCCAGCCGGCGGTACTGCGCCCACCGCTCGGCGATCGTCTGGCGGAAGTGCTCGGGGTCGTGGCGGACGTGATCGAGCTCGTCGTCGGTCAGCATGAAGATCTGCTCGACCTCGGTGATCAGCCCGCGCTCCACGTAGCGCCGGCCGAGTTCGCGAACGGCCATGCGGACCTCGTTGATCACCCGCACCGTGGTGGTCTTGGCCCGCTCCCGTCCGGCCAGGAACAGCGCCGCCGAGCGCAGCGCGGCCTCGAACATCCCAGCGGTCTCGGCGTCACCCTGCAGCTGCTGGCGGATGCGCGTGGCGATGGCGTCACGCTCGGCCACGCTGGCCTGACCGCGCACCGTCGGCGCCTGAGCGTCGTCCGACTTGCGCATCAGGTCGATGGCCGCCAGGGCGATGCGCGGCTTGGCCTCCCACGAGCTGGAGATCGGGTCGTACTCGCTCGGCCCGCGAGAGCCGTACTCGTCGAGGAAGTGATCGAAGCGCGACAGGAAGTCCCGCGCCGCCTGCTTGTCCGAGGCCCGCAACGCCTCGAGCACGTGATCGGGGCCGAGGTCGAATGCGGCTGACAGATCGGCGTCGTGGTGCGCCAGCCGACCGAGCTCCCACATGGCGTGTGGCGGCAGGCCGGAATCCACCTCGATACCGGCCAGCAACCGAACGGCCATGGTGGCGTCGCCGAGGGCCTCGCAGATCCCACCCAGCACGCCCGGACCCACGGACGCCATGCTGGACACGTACATGCCGTTGTCGAAGGACTGTTGGACCATCGGGATCACCGACCGGGCCCTGGCGACCAGCGCGGCATCCGTGGCGGTCGACAGGTCGGGCCGGGTGTCACGCAGCACCTTGGCCATCTCCTTGTCGGCATCGAGGTCCGGCAGCGACTCCACCGTGAGCACCCAGCCCATCGTCGCCCCCAGTCGAGCCTCGGCGTCCGGCGAGTCATGCCATGGCTGGTGCTCGTACGGCGGGATGTCGGCGTCGTCGTCGAAGAACGCCTTGTCGATCATCTCCGGGGACCCGCCGGGCATTCGCGCCCCCAGGACGCGGGTCATCGACAGTGGGTTGTACGGATAGCCCCCGAAGACCTTGAACAGATCGGGACGTACCGGGTCCTCGAACTCGTTCCAGGTCATCGCACCGAGGCGGATGTAGGCATCGCGCAGCCCGGTGCACATGCCCTGACGGATGACCAGTGTCTGTCCGAGCGGGCTGAACGGTTCCGGAAACACGTCGGCCGCGTTTCCCCGCGTCCACGCCGGGAACCGTTCGCCGATCTCGGCGTCCAGGAACCAGCGATCGTCGTTGACTGCATCGGACATGCTCGTACGAATCCCCCTCGTTCGGCTTTCTGGAGACTGTATCCACTTAGGCAGAACGCAGTGCATGGCGGGCGGCGATCCCCCCGAACACCACCGCAGGCCCGATGGTCCCGCCCGGCCCCCAATAGGCCTGCCCGGCCGGTGACGCCACGCAGTTGCCGGCACCGTACAGCCCGACGATGGGCGATCCGTCGACGGCCAGCACCCGGCCGTGCTCGTCGGTCACCGGACCACCCTTGGTGTCCAGGGCCCCGGGGCCGACGATCACCGCGTAGTACGGGCCGTGCTCGGCCAGCGGCGCCATGGTCGGGTTGGGCAGCCCGGGCCGGGCCGCCCCGGCCCAGGCCCGTTCGATCGGCGTCTCGCCACGGCGGAAGTCGCGGTCGTGACCGTCGCGAGCCGCGGCGTTGAACCGCTGGATCGAGGCAGCGAGGGTGCCGGCGAAGTCGGGGTCGAGCCGCGCCCCGCCAGTGTGCGGGGCGAGCCGTTCGAGACGGGCGGACAGCTCCCCGGCCAGCGACGCCAGCGTGTCGGCGCGGATCACGAAGTCGGGGAACGGTTCACCCGGCAGCGGAACCGGCCACCGGAACCGCGAGGGTTCCGGGTCGTCGGCGACGGCCTGATCGAAGATCATGAACAGGACCAGGTTGGGGTACTCCAGCCGGCTCGGGTCCCAGGTGAAGTGGGCCTGGCCGCGCTCGTTGTACACGGCCTTCTCGTTCACCGCCCGCCGCCCGCGCTTGTCGACCATCAGCATCGATGCCCCGAAGGGGATGTACACGTCCTTGATCGTCGCCGGCACGGTGACGGCGTGCTCCACGGCGACCTGATCCCACCACGCCTGGGTCATGTTGCCCAGCTGGGCCCCGGCTTCGATGCCGATGCGCACGAAGTCACCCGTCGCCGACTCGGCCGCGGCAGCCCCCAGCACCGGGCCGCGGAGGTAGGTGCGGGTCAGCTGGCGATCGTGGACGAAGCCGCCGCTGCCGAAGATCACCGCCCGGCGGGCGCCGTACAGCACGCTCCGGACGCCGGCGCGGGCCTCGACGCCGATGACCGCGCCGTGCTCGTCGTGCACCAGGTGGACCACCTCGGTCCCGGTGCGCACCGTGGCGCCGTGGTCGACCGCCACCCGCAGCAGCGCGTCGGCCAGCAGCTGGCCGCCGGTGGGGTCGACGCCTCGGCGCCATCCCGGAGGGAAGGCCGGCTGGATGACCCGGCCGACGGGGGCCTCGTCCTCGGGCAGATCGGCGTAGTAGTCGGGGTACGCCACCCCCTCCAACGTCCAGGTTCCCAGCGCGGTCAGCTCGTCGAGCACCTCGGCCCCGTGGTCGTACAGCGCGCCGAGCTGGCGAGCAGTGCGCTCGTCGAGACCGAGATGGGGTTCGTTCGCCCGGTACTGCATCGGGTGAGCGGTGCGGGCCATGTACCGCAGGGCTGCGGCGCGCTCGTCGACCAGGCCGGCGGCGCGCATCACCGGGTTGTTCGGCACCCACATCACCCCGCCCGACTTGGCGGTCGTGCCCCCGGTGAACGCCGCCTTCTCCAGCACCAGGACGCGGGCACCCCGCCCGGCGGCCACGGCGGCCGCCGATCCGCCGGCCGCACCGCTGCCCACCACGACGATGTCGGCGACATCGTCGAAGACGTCGTCCCAACCGGCCGGATCCAGACCGGCGATGACGTTGGCCCCCATGGTCAGAGTGTGCCAGTACCGTGGCAGCCGGAGGTGCAATGGATCTCAAGTATCTCGCCCGGTTCCGTGAGCGCTCGGCCTGGGAGTCGGCGCGCACCGGACCACCGGAGGGGTTTCCGGACCTGCCCGATCTGCCGCTCGGCCGGTACACCGATCCCGAGTTCTTCGAGCTCGAGCGCACCCGGTTGTTCGGCCGCTCGTGGCTGTACGCCTGTCACGACTCGGAGCTGGTCGGCGCCGGCGCCTACCGCCTGTGCGACATCGCCGGAGCCCCGGTCCTGATGGTCCGGGGCGACGACGGCGAGGTCCGTGCCATGCTCAACGCCTGCCGCCATCGGGGCGCACCGGTGGTGCGTGAGCCCTGCGGGCAGGCCCGCGCCCTGGTGTGCCAGTACCACTCGTGGACCTACGACCTGTGCGGCCGACTGCAGCGGGTGCCCGATCAGCGCGACTTCGTCGGGTTGCGCCCGGACGCTCGCGCCCTGCCCGCCGTGCGCTGCGAGCGTTGGGGAGGCTGGTGGTTCGTCAACCTCGACCCGCAGGCCATGCCGCTGCTGGACTGGCTGGCGCCGTTGCCGGCGCTGTTGGCCGACGTCGCCCGGTCGCCGCTGCGGGTGCTGGACCGGACGTCGGTCGAGCTGCCGTGCAACTGGAAGATCCTGGCCGAGGGGTTCTTGGAGGTGTACCACGCCCGGACGATCCACCCCACCACGGTGGCGCCGACGCTCGACACCCGGGGCACGGTGATCTCGCTGTTCGATCACGGCCATCAGAACATGCTGTCCCCGGTGAAGCCGGGAACGCGCGGCGACGGGCGGGAGTCGCTGGCGACGCTCGCCCACCTGCCGGCGTTGATGGCCGAGCCCATCCAACCGGCGCACGGCGTCTTCCCGAACATCATCACCCCGCTCGACGCCCGTGGCTTCCCGTTCCTGGTGTGGTGGCCGGTGGGGATCGATCGCACCCGGCTGGACATCATCTGGTTCGCCGCCGACTGGGGCGATGGCGACCTTCCCGGAGCCGACGTCTGGCGACGTCGGCTGGACCGCTTCGCCGTGCTGATGGAGGAGGATTACCGCAACCTGGGTCCCATCCAGCGCTCGATGGAGCACGCCGCCCACGGCGGACAGGTGCTCAACTACCAGGAGCGGCGGATCTGGCACGTCCACGCCTGGATCGACCGAGTCATCGGCCCCGAGCGAATCCCCGAACCCCTCCGCGTCCCCGACCTCCTCGCCGCCTGGGTCGAGGACCCCACCGAGTTCATGGCCCCTCCCTCCCCCGACACGCCCTGACGACCCATGATCTCCACCCACGCGACCACCCCCAGACCCATGGGCGCGGAAACTCCCGCTGACGCACCACCCCACACCCATGGGCTCGGAACCACCCACCCCGGCACGACACCCCACCACCTGACCACCCCCAGACCCATGGGCGCGGAAACTCCCGCTGACGCTCCACCCCACTCCCATGGGCGCGGAACCACCCACCCCCGCACGACACCCCACCACCTGATCACCCCCAGACCCATGGGCGCGGAAACTCCCGCTGACGCACGATCCCGCGCCCATGGGCTCGGAACTCGGCGGTCGAGGGTGGTCGGGTGACGTGGTGATCCGGGGGGCGCGGTGAGTTCGGGGCCGGGTGAGCTGGTGGTGATCACGGGCGGGCACCGGGTCGACCACGAGGCCGTGGCGGCGATGACCGACGACATCGCCGGCCGCCTCGGGTGGTCGGTGGTCCGGATGGCCCACCCGGACGCCATCGGCGCACTGGCCGCCCGGACCGAACGGCCTGCGTGGCAGGGGGCGGTGCTGCTGTACGACCTTCCCGGCCTCGACCTCCGACGCGGCGCAGAGCCGACGCCGGTTGGGCCGGACGCCGAAGCCCGCCGGGTGCTCGGCGCACTCCTGCGCGCCGGGCGCGGCATCGTCGCCCTGCATCACGCCCTGGCCGGGTGGCCGGCGTGGGATGGGTGGGCCGAGGCACTCGGCGGCCGGTTCCTCTACGCCCCCGGCACGGTCCGCGGCGTGCCGACGTCGGCATCCGGATACCGCATGGCCACGTACCGGGTGGAGGTGTTGGCGTCCGACCATCCGGTGTGCGCCGGGATCGAGGCGTTCACCGTCGAGGACGAGCTGTACCGCTGCGCGGTCTTCGACGACGACGTGCTGGCCCTGTTGGGCACCGATGCCTCGATCGATGCGCACGAGATGATCGACACCTACGGCGAGGTCCGCCACGGGCGGGTCGGCCCGGCCGGTGCCGGGCCAGGGTCCTCGCTGGTCGGTTGGGCCAGCGCTGCCGGGGCGAGCCCGATCGTCTACCTGCTGCCAGGTCACGGGCCGTCGACCCTGGGCCACCCGGTGTTCCGCCGACTGCTCACCAATGCCTGCTTGTGGGTGTCCGGCGAGCAGGCCCGCGCCTGGGCGACACAGCGGGCTCGGCCGGTTCCCAGCTGACTCGGCGCCGGCCTTCGGGACGTTCGGCCCTAGCCTGGCGGCATCGAGTTACTCAACACTGACTCCTGAAACTCGAACCGCTGGGAGGAATCGATGCGAGCGCGTGTGCATCCACTGAGCGGGGCCGTCTACGACGTGCTCGCCGACAACCTGATCGAGGTCAACCTCCACGGTCGGGTCGGGCGGTTCGACTCGCAGGGACGGTGGCTGTCCGGCGAGCTGCGCAGCTGCGACCCGCAGTTGTGCGGCTGGCTGGCCGGCCCGCAACTGCCCGCCGGCGTGCCCGGCAACCCGAAGGACTTCCAACCCGGGCCGGTGCCGCAGTGAACGCCATCCCTGACGCATCCGGTTCGCCGGTGGCGCCCGAGGCGCCTGTCCGCGTCCGCTCCGCCTCGCTCGACTGCACCTCGCTCGGCGCCGCCACCGAGGGCGCCCTGTACCAGGCCCTGCTGGACCAGGACTCTCGCCCGACCCCGGACGTCTACCGCTGGCAGTCACCGATGGGTGACGGCCAGCTGCGCGTGCCGGTGGAGCGGTACACCTCGCCCGAGTTCCACCGCGTGGAGGTCGACAAGGTGTGGAAGCGGGTGTGGCAGATGGCCTGCCGGGAGGAAGACATTCCCGAAGTCGGCGACCACCTGCCCTACGACATCGCCGGGATCTCGGTGCTGGTGGTGCGCACCGCGCCCGACACCGTGCGCGCCTTCCGCAACATCTGCCGCCACCGTGGCCGGATGTTGAAGGAGTATCCGGGCCGGGCCGAGGAGCTGCGTTGCCCGTTCCATGGCATCGCCTGGAACCTCGACGGTGGCCTGAAGCAGATCCCGTGCAGCTGGGACTTCCCGCAGGTCGACGAGGACGACTTCGACCTCCCGCCCGTCCAGGCGGACACCTGGGGTGGGTTCGTCTTCATCAACCTCGACCCCGCCGCTGGACCGCTGGCCGAGTTCCTCGGCGACCTGCCGGCGCACTTCACCGAATGGCCGCTGGAGGAGCGCTTCAAGCAGGTCCACGTCGGCAAGGTCCTGCGCTGCAACTGGAAGCTGGCTCAGGAAGCCTTCATGGAGTCGTACCACGTCGTCGCCACCCACCCGCAGCTGCTCCCGGGCATGGGCGACACGATCACCCAGTACGACGCCTTCGGCCACTTCGCCCGGGCGATCACGCCGAACGGGCTGCCGAGCACCCACCTGCGCTGGGAGCCGACCGACCAGCAGATGGTCGACGTGCACTTCGACCGGGCGCTCGACCAGGATCCGACGTTCGTGGTGCCCGAGGGGGTGTCCGGTCGCCAGGCACTGGCCGACCACCGACGCGCCGGCCTGGTCCACGTCCTCGGTGAGGACCGGGCCAACAGCCTGTCGGACGCCGAGGTCAACGACAGCATGGTCTACGCGGTGTTCCCCAACTTCCATCCGTGGGGCAGCTACAACCGCATCGTCTACCGCTTCCGCCCGGACGGCAACCGTCACGACCGGTGCGTGATGGAGTGCATGATCCTCAGCCCGTTCCGCGGCCCGCGCCCACCGGCGGCACCGCTGAAGATGCTCGGGGTCGACGACGATTGGACCGAGGCTTGGGAGCTGGGCCTGCTGACCCGGGTGTTCAACCAGGACGTCTACAACCTGCCGCGCGTCCAGGAGGGCTTGGAGTCCGGCGCCATCGACGAGGTCGTCTTCGCCCGCTACCAGGAGAGTAAGATCCGCTGCCTGCACGCCGAACTGGAGCGCTGGATCACCCGCGACTGAGCGAGCGGCGGGCGCGGCCGGACGTGGCTGGCCGGCGCGTCGTTCAGTCGATCGCCACCAGCCGGCGGGACAGGTCGTGCACCGCGGCGCGCAGCTTGCCGCTCTTCTCCCGGCTGAGCGGCCCGTCCGCCAGGCGCATGGTGTGCACGGCGATGAGCAGGTCGACCAGCGTGCGCACCGACAGGGTCTCCACGGCGCGGCGCGCCGCCGACGGCCGGGCCCGCGTGGTGGTCGGACTGAGGTACCCGAAGGCCCGCTGGACGTGGAGGGCCTCGAACTCCTGGCGCAGCGTGGTGATCTGGGGGGTTGCGCCGGGCAGTTGCAGGTGAATCAGCGTGGCCTCGTCGGGGTGATCGTCGATCCACTGCCAGACCGCGTCGATGGCCCGGTCGAGGGTGTCGATGTCGCTCGCCGTGCCCACGTCGCGAACGGCCGAGACCACGGCGGTGATCGACTCGAACACGTACTGCACTGCGGCGGTGAACAACTCCTCCTTGCCGGAGAAGTGGTAGTAGACGGCGGTGGCGACGACGTCGGCGTCGTTGGCCACGTCGGCGATGCCGGCATCGACGAAGCCCTTGCGGGCGAACTGGCGCACGGCCGCCTCGATGATGTCGGACCGGCGCGAGGGTCGGTGCGCGGGAGTCGTGGTGGTCGAGGCCATCGAGCGGTTCGTTCGTCGAGCGGCTGCGGGGGGCGGCCCGTGCCGTGTCCTACTGTAGATGCCATCAACGGAGCCGCGGTATCTCGGCGCCCGGCGCATCGCCCGTCGCGGCGCCAGGCGGTCATCGACGGGGCGATGGGCCTGTTCGCCACCATGCCGGTGGAGGAGGTCACCGTCCAGGACATCGCCTCGGCGGTGGAGATGACCTCGGCCGCGGTCTACTACCACTTCGCCTCCAAGGAGCAGATCCTGTTGGAGGGCCTCGAGCAGTTCCGTGATGGCCTGCTCGGCTACCTGCGCGAGCAGCTCGCCGCCGTCGCCGACGGCGGCACGATCCACACCCTGGTGGCCAACCTGATGTCGTGGACCACCAAGCAGCGCGTCCCGGCGACCGTGTACTTCGTCAACAGCCTCGGGCTGAACCTGGTGGTCGAGGCCCTGCGCCGGGAGACCCGCGTCGGGCTGGTCGAGGCACTGCGCACCGCCGTGCGCAGCGCCCGGCCGGCGTACACGAGTGCCGAGGCCGGGGTGGCCGCGGTGGCGTTGACGTCGCTCCTGGAGACGGCGCTGGCCACCATGCTGAACCAGGACGCCACGTACCGCAGCCTCGGCGCCCGGCGCTACACCGACGAGGTCGGCGGTATCGCCGAGCGCATCGTCGGCTCGTAACGCCGCCGATTCAGTCGTCCGCTCCGTCCCCGACGTCAGACGGGCACGGTGGTGTCCAGGCGGATCAACGCCTTGCCGGTGTTGCCACCTTGCAGCATGCTGAGGAACCCGTCGACGGCATGGTTGAGGCCGTCGACCACCGTCTGCAGGGCAGTGACCTCGCCGTCACGCAGCCAGGCCGACACGGTCTGCTCGAACTCGGGGCGCATGTCCTCGTGATCGCGGACGATGAAGCCGCGCACCGTGACCCGTCGCAGCACGGCCTCGATCAGGTTGTTGATGTCCTGGCCGCGGCCGTCGTCGCTGAACTGGCTGATCATCCCGCACAGGGCGATCCGCCCGTTGATGGCCATGTTCTTCAGCGCGCCGACCAACTGCGGGCCGCCGACGTTGTCGAAGTAGACGTCGATGCCGTCGGGGAACAGCTCGCGCAGCACCCGGCGGGGCTCGGCGGTGCGGTAGTCGAAGGCGTCGTCGAACCCCAGCGAGTCGACCAGCGCAGCCGTCTTCGCCGGACCGCCGGCGCTGCCCACGACCCGCGAGGCACCGAGCAGCTTGGCGAACCGACCGGCCGCCGAGCCCACGGCGCCCGCCGCCCCGGACACGAAGACCTGCTCGCCGGGCTGCAGCGCGCCGATCCGCTTGACGCCCACCCAGGCGGTGAAGCCGGTCTGGCCGAGGATGCCCAGCCAGGCACCCAGCGGAGCGGCCTGCTGGTCGACCACCGAGACGCCGGCGGCGTCGACCACGGCGTGCTCCCGCCAACCCATCCGGTGGCGGACGTAGCTGCCCTCGGCGATGCCGTCGGCGGTGCTGGCCAGGACGCGCCCGATGGCCGAGCCGTCGAGCGGTGCACCGATCTCGAAGTTGGTCGTGTAGTGCTTCTCGCCGGTCTCCAGCCGGCCACGCATCGACGGGTCCACGCTCATCAGGGTGTTGTGGACGAGCAGCTGGCCGGGGCCGAGGGCCGGCAGCGGGCGCTCCTCGATGGCGAAGTCCTCGGGCTGCGGACCGCCTGCGCCGGGGCGGGCCAGCAGCACCACCATGCGCGTGCTGGTCGGGTTCACGACGCACCGCCGGCGGGACGCTTGACGACCTCGCGGTTGCCATCGGCCCACGTCTGCTGCATCGTCCGGTGGGTGATCCGCCACCCGTCGGCGGTCCGCACCAGGCGGTCGTCGTAGTAGCCGCCGACCACGTAGGTGTCGCCGCCCGGCGTCCCGGCCTTGACGTGCTGGCTGGCCAGCTGGCACCGGTGGGTCGCCGTGTCACCATCGACGCGCACCTGGTGGTTGCCCACCAGGTGCTGGGTGGCGTCGAGGCGCAGGATCGCCCCGCCGATGCGCTCGACGATGGCCGGCAGGCCGTCGCAGGCCACGCCGTGCAGCATGCCGGTGGCGTCGGCGGTGAACACCTGCGCCAGATCGTCGAGTCGTTTGGTGTCGAGCGCCCAGGTGTAGGCGATCGCCACGTCGATGATGTCGTCGCGGTCGGACATGCTCACCAGCGTGCCATGCCGGCCGACCGGTGCAAACACTTTCTCTATAATGACTACATGTTCAACGCGTCCAATGATGACCCGCGAATCGAGGTCGCCCGGCAGGTCTTCGCCGCGTGGAGCAGCGGCGACGCCGATGCTCCGCAGTGCCTCTTCACCCCCGACGCGGTCCTGGACGACGTGGCCAGTGGCCGCTTCGAGGGGTGGCCGGCCATCCGGGCCTTCTTCGCCCGCGGCATGAGCCGTACCGCCAACCTGCGTCTCGACCCCACCGAGTTCTGGGCCAACGACGGCGGACTGGCCGTGCACTACGTGATGAGCGGCGAGGTCCTCCTGCCCGAGACCTACGGCGCCGAGTACGTCGGGCGGCGATGGTCGGTCCCGTGCATGTCGTACCTGCGCTTCGCCGGCCCACTGGTGTGCTTCGAGGCCGACTTCCACGACAAGAGCGCCCGGGCCAAGTCCCTCGGCATCGGATGATCGGCGAGGCGGTGCTCGGGGCGCCGGTGCAGATCGCCTATGCCGTGCCCGACGCCGTCGACGCCGCGAAGCACTGGGCGCAACGGTTCGGCGCCGGTCCGTTCTTCGTTCGGGCGCACATCGAACTGCGCACCGTGGTCTACCGCGGCCGACCGTCGAGCTTCGACCACACGTCGGCCTACGGTCAGTGGGGAGCGATCATGGTCGAGCTGGTGGAGGATCACGGCCCCGACCCGAACGTGATCAGTGAGCTCGTGCCGCCGGGCGCCAGCCGCCTCCACCATCTGGCATGGCTCGTCGACGAGGGCGACGGCCCAGGCGGGCTGGCAGCCACGGTCGAGTCGCTGGCCGCCCAGGGCATGACCGAGGCGATGTCGGCGGAGACCAGCGGCGGGCTGCCGTTCCGCTTCGTCGACGCGGTCGACCGGCTCGGCCACTTCGTCGAGCTCTATCCGGCTGCGCCGCGCCTGGTCGCCTTCTATCGCCAGGTGGCCGATGCCGCCGTCGGCTGGGACGGGAGCAATCCGGTCCGACTCCTCGGTTGAGGCCCGACCAACTGACACCCCAGGACCTGCCAGCTAGAGTCGCTGTCAAGAAACGGGGGTGGACATGAACGATCGCCAGGAACCTGGCGCGGCGCGCTCAGCCGGCGTGACCTACCAACAGCTCCTCGACACCGACCCGTTCCCGGTGCCCGAGTCGCTGCGCGAGGTGGCCCCGAAGTACCTCGGTAGCGCCGATGTGCCGATCGAGCGGTACATCTCCCGGCAGTGGCACGAGCGCGAGGTCGAGCGGTTGTGGAAGCGGGTCTGGCAGGCCGCGTGCCGCGAGGAGCAGATCCCCGACCCGGGATGTCACGTGCTGTACGAGATCGCCAACGTCTCGCTGGTGATCATGCGCGGCGACGACGGCCGGATCCGGGCCTTCTACAACGCCTGCCTGCATCGCGGCCGGGCACTGAAGGACCACGGCGGACGGTGCTCGATCATCCGCTGCCCGTACCACGGCTTCGCCTGGTCGCTGCAGGGCGAGCTCCAGGACGTACCCGCTCGGTGGGACTTCCCCCACGTCGACGATGCCGCCTTCGCCCTGCCCGAGGTCCGTGTGGGCACGTGGGGTGGCTGGGTGTTCGTCAACATGGACCCCGACGCCGAACCGCTCGAGCAGCATCTCGGCGAGCTGCCCCGGCACTTCGAGCGCTGGGCCCTGGAGGACCGCTACATCCAGGCCCACGTGCACAAGGTGATCCGCTGCAACTGGAAGGTCGCCCAGGAGGCCTTCTGCGAGTCGTACCACGTCGGCGGCACGCACCCCCAGGCACTCCCGTACCTCGGCGACGTCAACAGCCAGGTCGACATCTGGGACACGGTCGCCCGGGTGATCACCCCTGGCGGGACGGCCAGCCCGCTGCTCGGCTGGACCCCGAGCGAGGACGAGATCCTCCGCTACATGCTGGACATCCGCGTCGACGAGGAGAACTTCTTCACAGCCGGCGACCAGTCGGCCCGGGCGGTGTCCGCGGCGGCGGCTCGCGAGCGCTGGCGGCCGGTGGTGGGCGACCGGGTCGACCAGTGGAGCGACGCCGAGTTCATCGACAACATCGACTACACGCTGTTCCCCAACCTGCATCCGTGGGGGGCGTACAACCGGATCTGCTACCGCTTCCGCCCCAACGGAGACGACCACCGCACCTGCATCATGGAGGTCTTCCTGCTGGCCCCGTTCAGCGGCCCGCGGCCGGCCCCGGCGGCCACCACCTACCTCGGCCCGGACGACGACTGGACCGATGCGCCCGAGCTGGGCATGCTGGCCAAGGTGTTCCAGCAGGATGCCTTCAACATGCCCCGCGTCCAGCGCGGCCTGGAGACGATGACCAAGCCCGGCGTGACGCTGGCCAACTACCAGGAGTCCAAGGTCCGCTGGTTGCACGACCTGCTCGGCCGGTGGGTGGAGGGCTGATGCTCGGCATCCGCCACCCGTTCAGCCGGGCGCTGTACGAGCAGGACGGGCACGGCAACGTCCGGGTCACGGCCGGCGACCGCGTCGGGACGTTTACCCCCGGTGGGGAATGGGTCGACGGCGAGCTGTTCGAGGCCGACCCGCAGCTGTGCAACTGGGTCGGCGGACCGAAGGTCGCCCATCACCGGATCGTCGTCAACCACCCATGACCGATCCGCCCATCAGCCGGCTGACGGCGACCGACGCCCACGCCATGGCCTGGCCCGACCTGGTCTGGGCCCACTTCAGCCGGCCGCGCTACGGCCTGTTCGACGAGCGCGTCGCCGCGGCGGCTGCCGCCGGATACGCCGGCATCGGACTGTTCCACGAGGAGTACGCCCGGCTGCGCCAGGAGGAGGGACGCAGCGCAGCGCAGATCGCCGAGGTCCTCGACCGCCACGGCACCACGATCGCCGAGATCGAGGTGGCCCGCGGCTGGTGGGCCACCGACGACGACGGCCGTGCGGCCTACGCCCGCCAGGAGGACTGGATCTTCGAGATGGCCGACCACTTCGGGTCGCGCTACCTCCAGCTGATCGGTGGCACGGGGTTCGACCTGGCATCGGCCTACGACCAGCTCGGCGGGGTAGCCGACCGCTGCGCGGCGCACGGTCTGCTGGTGGGCATCGAGTGGTTGCCCTACACGAACATCCCCGATGCGGCGACCGCCCAACGGGTGGTGCAGGCAGTTGACCGTCCCAACCTCGGGTACTGCGCCGACATCTGGCACCACACCCGCGGCGCCAACGACCTCGACCAGATCCGCGCCCTCGAACCCGAGCGGGTCTTCAGCGTGCAGATGAACGACGGACCGCGAGACCCGGACCCCGGACTGGACTACAAGGCCGACTGCCTGGCCGGCCGCGTTCCGCCGGGCGAGGGCCAGTTCGACTGCGTCGGCTTCGTCCGCCTGCTGATGGAGATGGGGGTGACGGCTCCCATCTCGATCGAGGTGTGCAACCCAGCGCTGTGGGCCGGACCGATCGACCAGGCCGCGCAGCGCTCGGCGGACGGCATGCGCGCCGTGCTGGCGGCTGCCACATCGTGAACCCGGTGGAGCCGGCGGCGGCGCACGATCTGGCCGGCCGGCGTGCGTTGGTGCTCGGTGGCAGCGTGTTCGTCGGCCGGCGGGTGGTCGAGGTGCTCCACCAGCGGGGCGCCGAGGTGTCCGTGCTGAACCGGGGCCGGACGGTCGCCGACCTGCCCGCCGGCGTCCGGCGGATCACCGCCGATCGCACCGAGGCCGCTCAGCTGCGCGCCGCCCTGGCCGGCCGGGACTGGGATCTGGTCCTCGACGTGTCCGGCTTCGTGATGGCCGCCGGCGGATCGGACATCGACCTGCTGCTCGGCCTGCTCGACGGGCACGCCGGTGGCTACGTGTTCGTCAGCTCGATCATGGCCTACGACCAGTCCTGGGCCGGTGTCTTCCCGTGGACCGAGGATCAACCGCTGAACCCCGATGGGGCGGCCAGCTACGGCGGGTTCAAGGCCCTGGCCGAGCGGTCGATCCTGCAACGCCACGCCGACACGGGGTTCCCCGGTTGCTCGGTGCGGCCGGCCGCCATCTACGGGCCGCACAACAACATCTACGACATGGAGACGCCGATGTTCCTGCGGCTGCTCCGGGGGTTGCCCGTCCTGGTTCCCCACGACGGCCTGGTGGTGGGGTCGTACGGTCATGTCGACGACCTGTGCGAGACCATGATCCGGGCCGCCCGCCATCCGGGCGCCGCCGGGCAGATCATCAACGCCACCACCGATGCGTGCGACGTCAACCGCTATGTGGCCACCCTGGCCGAGGTGGTCGGCGCCGCGGCCGATGTCGTGCGGGTCCCGCACGACATCGTCGCCGAGCTCGACCTCCCGGGGAGCGCACCCGTGTACGGGCATCTGTTCAAGGTCCGCCACCACGCTGCGTTGAGCACGACCAAGGCCGAGCAGTTGCTGGGCGTCCGGCCGCGCTACGACCTGCGCGCCGGCCACGAGCACACCTACCACTGGTTCCGCGAGCAGGGATGGGACCGCCTCGACCAGCCCCTGGCCGATCCGGTGTGGAAGTCGACCTGGGACTTCGCCGCCGAAGCGGCCGTTGCCGAGCGGATCCGCCGTGGTTGACGGTCCACTGACCGATGCCGAGGTGTGGGCCTGCGTCGAGCACACCCTCCGGCAGGTCATCCTGCCGGCGCTCCCCGCGGACCAGGAGTGGGCGCGGGCCGCCACGGTGCAACTGGTCGGCCTGGTCCGCTACGCCGCCACCCGCCCGCCCGGCGGCGATGTGGCCGAGCGCCGCCGCGCCGAGCTGGTCGAGGCGCTGGGTGCCGTGGAGGGCAATCCGCTGGTGCCGGCCGGCGGCGAGCCCGCCGATCGCGTCGCCGCAGCCCTGGTGGCCGCGGTGGGCGACACCGGCGAGGACGCGCAGCAGATCCGCGCCGTCCTGCGCCCGGTGGTCGTCGCCCATCTCGACGAGGAGGTGGCGGTCACCGGCCCACTGGTCGACGCCTTCCGGGGACGCCTCGATGAATCGTGAGGCGCTGCAGGCCTGGCTGTCGGCCCGGCGGGGCGACGCCGTGGCGATCACCGAGCTGACCCGCCTGGCCACCGGCAACTCGCGTGCCAACTGGGCGGTGCGGATGGCCGACGGCAGCGCCTACGTGACCCGGGTCGAGCAGCACGGCGTGTTCGGCACGTCCGGTGCCGAGGAGTTCACGTTGATGCGCGCCGCCCACCGGCTGGGCTGCCCGGTCGCCGAGGTCCGCTGGGCCGAACCCACCGGTGCGGTGATCGGCCAACCGTTCTTCGTCATGGACTTCGTCAGTGGCGTGCCGTCCGGGCGCGACGACCGGTCGATGTCCGACGAGCTGGTCGAGGACTTCGTCACCCAGCTCGACCACCTGCACCGCACACCGTGGGCCGCCGAGCTGGGTGCCGACCCGGCCCACGCGGTCGGGGTCGACGACGCCGTGCACCGCCAGATCGAGCACTGGCACACCGTCGCCCGGGCGGAGGTCGCCTCGCCGATCGCGCTCGTCGAGGAAGGCGCCGCCTGGCTGCACCGCTACGCCCCCACCCCATCACGGGTGGGCATCGTCCACGGCGACCCCGGCCCGGGGAACCTGGTCCACGACGGGCATCGGGTTCTGGCCTTCACCGACTGGGAGTTCGCCCATCTCGGGGACCCCACCGAGGACTGGGTGTACCTGATCACCATGCGCGGCGTGCGCACCCGCACCGCCGCGCAGTGGACCGAGCTGTTCGAGCGACTGGCCGGCGTGCGCCTCACGGCTGCCGATCTGCGCTACTGGAGCGCGTTCAACTACTTCAAGGGAGCGTGCGCCAACCTGACCTGCCGGCGGGTGTTCGCCTCCACGCCGTCGCCGAACCTCGGCATCATCGGGACCGCCCTGCACCTGCACTACCTCCGTCAGTTGGCCGAGATCACCGGCCGGCCGAACTGACCCGAACCGACCAAGGAGCACCCGTGCCCGCCACCGACGAGTCGTGCTTGCGAGCCCTGTCCCTGACGTACGCCGATGCGGTGCGCGCCGCCGATGCCGAGGCCTGGGCGGCCACCTGGCTACCCGACGCCCGCTGGGTGCTCGGCCCGGGTCGCGACGTCCAGGGCGTCGACGCGCTGGTGACGATGTGGCGCAGCTCGCTGGCCAAGTACGCCCGCGTCGTGCAGCTGTACCTGTCGAGCACCTACGACATCGACGGCGACGACGCCACCGGCCGATGCCAGTTCCTCGAGCTGAACGAGCTGGTCGACGGGTCGCGCAAGGTCCTGGCCGGTCACTACGACGACACCTATCGGCGCACCGCAGACGGGTGGCGCTTCGCCAGCCGCGAGCTGACGACCTACTACGCCGGGCCGGCGGACCTCACCGGCGAGTTCCGCTGATCCTCCCCCACCGGCAGGCCACCTCGCCGCCGCTCAGACCTCGGTGCGGCTGGGCCCAGCCGGGCTGTTGGCGAACATCTGCTCGGCGTCGAAGCCGATCCGATCGGTGGGCACGATCTCGATGACCACCCGTCCCGGGGTGTCCAGGTGGTGGACGAAGGCAGCCTGCTGCTCGGCGCTCTCCGGGCGCACCCGCGCCGCCAGCGCCGGGTAGAACCAGGCCTTCACCGCCGGGTCGTCGTGGACCACGGCGTCGCCCTTGTAGGTCACCGACTGACTGACCCCGATGTTCGTCCCCCGGCTGGTCACGGCGATGGCCACCCGCGGCCGGGCTTCGACGGCCGCCACCCGCTTGCGCCGCCGGGTGCAGGTCACCCAGAACCGGCCGTCGTGCAGCAGGTAGTTCATGATCACGCCCACCGGGTCGCCGGTGGCGGTGGACCACATGAACGTGCACTCGGTCTGGCGGTCGTGGAGGGTCTGCTCGCGATCGCCGCCGAGGGCGAACACCGAAACGTCCTCGTACGAGTCGACGTACTCGTCGCCGTTCCTGCCCGCCTGCCCGGCAGCCCGCTCATCGGGTGTGCTCATCTCACGTTCCTCTCGGTCGGTACTGGTAGCTGCGCGTCGTTCGCCCGCCGGCCACCAGCAGGTGTTCGCCGGTCACCCAGGCCGCGGCGGGCGAGGCCAGGTAGACCACGGCAGCAGCGATGTCGTCAGGGTGGCCCATTCGCCCGAGCGGGATGGTCCGGGTCAGTTCGTCGAGGCGTTCCTCGACGCCGAGGATCTCGACGAACGCTTCGGTGGCCACCGGCCCAGGCGACACCGCGTTGACCCGGATGCCCCGCTCGGCCAGCTCCAGCGCCAGGGTCTGGGTCAGGTTGATCAGTCCGGCCTTGGCGGCGGCGTAGGGCCCGGTCCACGGTGAGCCGCGAGTCCCGGCACCGGAGGTGATGTTGACGATCGACCCGCCATCGGGCAGGTGGGCGGCCGCGGCCCGGCAGCCCTGGAACGCCGACACCAGGTTGAGCTCCAACTGGGCGCGGAAGACGTCGTCCGGGGTGTCGACCAACTGGCGGACGGTCTTGTCGTCCGATCCACCGACGTTGTTGACCCACACGTCGAGCCGACCGAAGGTCTCCACCGTGCGGGCGGCCAGGGTGTCGGCGAGGGAGCGGATGTCGCCGTCGACCACCAGGGCGCGGCGACCTCGCTCGTGCACGCCGGCCGCGGTGACCTGCAGATCGGCCACCCGGCGGGCGTTGAGCACCACGTCGCACCCGGCATCGGCCAGCCCCCAGGCGATCGCCCGGCCGATGCCCTGGCCCGACCCGGTGACCACGGCCACCCGGCCGTCGAGGCGGAACTGCTCGAGCAGGCTCACCCGGCGACGCTCCATCGCAGCGGGAGCGAGGTCAGGCCGTGGAGCACGAAGGAGTCGTTGCGCACGGGTGGGCCGGCCAGCTCGATCGACGCCAACCGCGCCAGCAGGCGTTCGAAGGTGACCCGGGCGGAGAGCCGGGCCAGCGGAGCGCCGATGCAGTGATGGATCCCCCATCCGAAGGCCACGTGCCGGCCGATCTCGGGACGCGGCCGGTCGATGTCGAAGCGATCCGGATCGGCGAACTGCGCCGGGTCGCGGTTCGCCGCGGCGAAGGCCACCTGCACCTTGGTCGATGCCGGCAGCTCGACACCATGGAGCACACACCCCTCGGCGTTCGTCCGGAACAGGCCGTGCACCGGCGAGTCGAAGCGCAGCGTCTCCTCGATGGTCGCCGGGATCAGGCCGGGGTCGGTGCGCAGCCGGGCGAGCAGCTCGGGTCGCTCCAGCAGGCGGTACAGCATCAGGCCCAGCAGGCTGGTGGTCGTCTCGTGCCCGGCCACCAGCAGCTGGTACCCGAGGTGACGCATCTCGGTGTGGTCGATGGTCCCCTCGGCCTCGGCGACGGCCAACCGGCCGAGCACGTCGTCGGGGAGGTCGCCGGCCGCGTCGCCGGCGTCCAGCCGTGCCCGACGGGCAGCCACCCCGGCGGCCACCTGGTCCTCCAGAGCTGCCTTGGCCTCGGCGTAGCGCTGCACGTCGCCACCGGTCAAGGCGGCCACGGCGACGTCGCTGAGGTGACGGAACTCGTCGCGGTGCGCCGCGCCGATGCCCAGGACCTCGGCGATCACCAGCGCCGGGAACGGACCGGCGTAGAGGCTGATGAAGTCGCCCTCACCGCGCTGGATCCACCCGTCGATCAACTGGTCGGCGATCGCCGCGATGCGCGGCTCCATGCCGTCGATCACGGTGGGCAGGAACGCGGCCCGCAACACCCGGCGGTGGCGGCCGTGATCGGGCTCGTCGGTGGTCCCCAGCACGCCGCGCTCCTGGTAGAACACCCCGGGACCGTGGCGGTTCTGCCAGTGATCGTGATCCTTCAGCGTGTCGACGACATCGGCAAACCGGGTGAGCACGTAGAAGGGCGGGTCGTACTCGGTGACCCGGTGCACCGGGCAGGCGTCGCGCAGCGCGGCGTAGTGCGCGGTGGGCTCGAAGGCCCGCGCCGCGTCGGTGTGCCGGACGGCCGGCGCGTCGGGCGCCGCCTGGATCGGCCCGCCAGTCACCTGGTCAGTCTCCGTCGGCGGACCGGAACTCGCTGGTCACGTGACCGTCGGGCCCGCGCACGTCGTCGACGGCGTCGATCCGGTACTTCACGGCCGACCCACCGAGGCGGGTTGCCCCACGCAGGGCCTCGCCGGTGGCCCGGAAGTTGGGGTGGGCGAAGTGGGCGTCCAGCGATGCGGCGTCCTCCCACAGCTCGACGATGCGGATCCGCCCGGGATCGGCCGGGTCGGCGGCGATGGTGTACACCAGGCAGCCGGGCTCGTCGCGCCGGGTGGCCCGCTGCAGCTCGATCGAGGACGACACCAGGCGGTCCCGGTCGGCGGGGTCGACGTCGAGGTGGCCGATGATCGCGATCATCCACCTATCTTGCCGCAACAGGACTCACTGTCAAGTAAGTCAGTGGCGTCAGCGGATCACGACGCACTCGTAGTGCGCCAGGCCGCCGCCACCGTCGTGATCGACGGCGACGAAGCTCTCCGCCCAGTCGTGCTCGACCTCGAACGAGCTGCCGTCGGACCGGACGATGGTGGTCGGGTGGCTGACGTCCCAGACCTCACCCTCGACGTGCTCGTCGCCGCGGAACACGCCCTGCCCGAGGCCGTCGTCGAAACCACCGAAGTATCCGCCGCCCTGGCAGTACACCCACCCGAGGTCCCGCACGGCGTACTGCCGCCGACGGCCCTCGACGTCGGTCAGCGCCAGGCTGGCGCGGCGCAACCGCCGCCCGCCGTCGTAGAACTCGACGTCGTGGTCGATGTCGACGACGGGCACGATGCGCTGCGGCTCGAGGATCGCTCCCCGCCCGGCGGCGGCCCGCCCGCTGGGATCGACGAAGCAGAAGGCACCGTGGTCGGCGGCGTGCAGCAGGACCCAGTGGCGCACACCGGGCGCCCGCTTGGGCGGGGCCGGGGCACCGTACGGCCGTGGGCCGCCCCGACCGGGGCCGAACCCCCACGAGTGGTTGCGGAAGCAGGACGCCTCCCGGGCGTCGAGGTCGAGGCGGACCCCGTCCACCTCGACCCATCCGTGGCATGTCCCGGTGATCTCGTAGGTGGCCCGCTCGCTGAGCAGGCGGCCCTCGTGCCGGCGGACCTCGATCGGCCCCATGTACGGCACGTTGGCCGTCGTGCACGTCAGATCGAGGCGGATGCCGATCGGATTGTCCTCGAGCACCAGGCGAACGGCACCGAGCGGTTGAAGGATCTCCAGGCGCAGCGGGCCGACGTGCAGGTCCTCGACGTCCGGCCGCAGCCGGCGGGAGACGCGTACGTTGTGCTGCCGGCCGGCGTGACGCAGGCAGACGAACCCGTCCATCACGTCGTTGTTCGGGTACAGGCGGAGGTTGGACGTCAGCGCCACCCGGCCGTGGCGGTCGGCGGCGCACACGTAGTGCCCGTCGTTCCAGCTCGGGTCGCCGGTGGCCACCCCGGCGAAGGTCTGGGCGATCTGGTGGAAGGGGAACTCGTCGGCGCCGAGCAGCACTCGCCGGACACTACTCCCGAGCTAGTATCTGAACTCGTGTTCAAGTAACTCAGCGGAAGGAGAGGCGCCCGTGGGCACGTTCAGCACGTCATTCGCCGACGATGTCGCCCTGGTCACCGGGGCCTCGGGTGGCATGGGACGGGCCATCGCCCTGGCCTTCGCCCGCTGCGGCGCTCGGCTGGTGCTGGCCGACGTCGACGACGCCGGTGGT
This sequence comes from Actinomycetes bacterium, assembly GCA_029782355.1. Taxonomy (GTDB): domain Bacteria; phylum Actinomycetota; class Acidimicrobiia; order Acidimicrobiales; family Ilumatobacteraceae; genus JAKOUY01. The sequence goes on along the minus strand of JAKOUY010000016.1, from coordinate 401,000 downwards.
GCCGAGACCCTGGCCCAGGTGCGCCGTACCGGGGCCACCGCCGAGTTCGTCGTCACCGATGTCGCCGACCCCGACGCCGTCCAGGTCGCGGTGACCACGGCAACCCGTCGCTTCGGTCGGTTGGACTGCGCGGTCAACGCCGCAGCGATCGAGAACGAACAGGTGCCCCTGCACGAGTGCACGCTGGAGAACTTCGAGCGGATGCAGGCCGTGAACCTGCGCGGTTGCTTCCTGTCGATGAAGGAGGAGATCGCCGTGATGCTGGCCCAGGAGCCACGCGGCGAGCACCGTGGGGCGATCGTCAACATCGCCTCGACCAACTCGTTCCGCCCCCAGCACCACCAGCCGGCGTACACCGCGTCCAAGCACGGCGTGCTCGGTCTCACCCGCTCGGCCGCGCTCGACTACGCCGCGCGGGGCATCCGCATCAACGCCATCTGCCCGGGCAGCATCGACACCCCGATGCTGCGCGCTGCCCTGACTCGCCGCGGCCGCGACCCGCAGGAGGCCGCCCAGCGGCTCAGCCTGCTGAACCGCTTCGGCACGCCGGAGGAGATCGCCGCGGCCACCCTGTGGCTGTGCAGCGAGGCGTCGAGCTTCACGGTCGGCCACGCGCTGGCCGTCGACGCCGGCTACCTGTCGCGCTGAGCAGGCGCTACGCCCCGGCTGGCGATCCGCCGGTCTCGTCCTCGACCAGCACCACCTGGTCGTCGGCCACCACCGGGTTGGTCAGCCCGGTGGCCGGCGGCGGAGCCGGGGACAGCGAGGAGACCTTCTTGCGCTTGGGCACCTTGACCACCTCGCTGCGGCTGGCCAGGGCCACCGCGGCCAGCAACGAGGCGCCGTAGAAGGCCGGCTGGATCCACGTCGTGTTGGTGATCGCCAGGTTCAGCCCGTAGATGCCCCAGGCCAGGGCGTACAGGGCGATCAACGTGCCCCAGACGTTCGGTCGGCCCTTCAGCTGCGACGCCCCGAAGAACACCGCGGCGATCGCCGGGAACAGGTAGCCAGGACCGATCGAGTCGCTGTAGTTGCCGATCTTCCAGGTGTGGATGATGCCGGCGAAGCCGGCGATGACCGCGGAGGCCACCAGCGAGCCCCACACCAGCCGGTCGGTGCGCACCCCGGCCAGGCGGGCGGCCTCCGGGTTGCCGCCCGTGGCGAACATGTAGCGGCCCAGCGGCGTGTGCTCGAACACGTACCAGATGACCACGGCGAGGATCAGGAAGAAGAACACGTAGCGGCTCAGTCCGAACAGGAACGTGTCCTTGCCCAGCTTGCGGTACGACTCCGGGAACGCCGAGGTGATCGACTGGCTGGAGGTGTGGTTGATGACCGCGGTCACCAGTTGGCTCATGCCCAACGTGGCGATGAAGCTGTTGATCCGCAGCTTGATGACGAAGAACCCGGCGATGAACCCGGCGACCGCGCAGGCCGCCAGGGCCACCAGGGCGGCCAGCAACGGGTGCATCACGTGGTGCTTGGACAGGTATGCCGAGATCACCAGCGACATCGACATCATCGAACCGATCGACAGGTCGTAGGTGCCCGTCGACAGCGGCACCAGGAACGCCAGCGCCAGCACGCCGATGACCACGTTCTCCTGGGTGACGAGGTTGAAGGTGGCCTTCGACAGGAACGAGTCGTGCTTGGTGATGCCGAACACGATCATGAACAGGGCCCACAGGTACAGCGCGCTGAAGCGGTCGAGGCCGAGCCGTTTGATCATGACGCCCTCCGCGAGCCCTGCAGTTGGATGTGTTCGATGCGATCCGTGGCGATGTGGTCGCCGAGCAGCGTGGCCGACACGTGCCCGTTGGACATGATCACCACCCGGTGACACAACCGGACCAGCTCGTCGGTGTCCGTCGAGGCGACGATGGTGGCCACGCCGTCGGCGGCGGCCTCGTCGACCAGGCGATGGATCTGCTCCTTGGCGCCGACGTCGATGCCCTGGGTGGGCTCGTCGAGGAGCAGCAGCTTCGGCTGCAGTCGCAGCGCCTTGCCGAACATGACCTTCTGCTGGTTGCCGCCGCTCAGCGAGCCGATGGCAGCCTCCGACGAGGACGTCTTGATCGACAGGCGGTCGATCCAGCCATGGGTCTCGTCCAACTCCCTGCGCCGCGACAGCACACCGCGGTGGAAGTGGCGTCGCAGCCCGGTGATGGTGAGGTTCTCGCGCACGCTCATCGGGCCGATGGCCCCGCGCACCGCCCGCTCGGCCGGCACGAACGCCACACCCCGGTCGATGGCCTGGCGCGGCTGGTAGTTGGCCAGCTCCACCCCGTCGAGGACGACCGAGCCGGCGGCGCGTGGGATCTGCCCGGCGATCAGGGCGAGCACGTGCTCCCGGCCCGATCCGGTGATCCCGGCGATCCCGACGATCTCGCCGCGGCCGACGGTGAGATCGAGGTGGCGGACCGTGCCACCGTGCATGCCGCGGATGTCGAGGATCGCTTCGGCGCCCTCGATGGCCTCGGTGGCCGTCGTCGTCTCCAAGCGATGGCCGATGATCATCTCCACCAACCCGAGGTGGTCGAGCGAGCGCACCGGCACGGTGGCCACCAGCTTGCCGTCGCGCAGCACGGTGACCTTGTCGGCCAGCTCGAAGACCTCGTCGAGGTGGTGGGACACGTAGAGGATCGACACCCCGTTGTCCTTCAACCGGTGGATCACCTCGAACAGCCGGTGGACGTCGTCACCGGGCAGGGTGGCCGTCGGTTCGTCCAGCACCAGCAGGCTGGCGCCGTCCTCCCACCCGACGAGGGCCCGGGCGATGGCGACGCCCGTGCGCTGCGACGGGGCCAGCGTGGACACCGGGGCCCTGACGTCGACGGCCGCGAGGCCGAGCCGCTCCAGCGCCGCCTTGGTCCGGCGGACCTCGTCGCGCCAGCGGATCTTGCGCATCGGCCCGGTGCGATAGCCGGCGCCGAGGGCGATGTTCTCCACCGCGCTGATGCTGCCGACCAGACCGAGGTCCTGGTGGACGAAGCGGATCCCGGCGGACGCCGCGGCCTGGCCGTCGCCCAGGGCCAGTGGGGCACCGTCGACCCACGCCTCCCCGCCGTCGTCGGGCTGGTGGTAGCCGGCGAGGATCTTGATCAGCGTCGACTTGCCGGAGCCGTTCTGCCCGACCAGGGCGTGGACCTCGCCCTTGCCAACCTCGATGCTGACGTCGTGCAACGCCCGCTGCCCGGGGAAGGTCTTCGACAGGTGATCGATGCGCAGCGTGCTGTCTGACACGGATCCCCCAATCCCCATCAAGTTGACACTAGCAAACTGTGGTCGTTGTCAATAATCTACGGGGGACCACCTCGGGGCGAGAAGCGCCGCGAGGATTCCAAGGGGGATCCATGAGGAAGTTCAGCAAGTTGGCAGCCGTGCTCGTGTGCGGTGCCGCAGTCTCGGGCGCGTACGGCACGGCCAGTGCGACCACGCCCGGCACGGGGGCCGGTTCGAGCGGCACGACTGCCGGCACCGCGGCCATGTCCGGCATGGACGCCGCCAAGGCGATGGTGGCGAAGTACACCGACCCGAACCAGCCCATCGGCGTCACCACGCCGTTGACCCGCAAGCCGGACAAGAAGAAGTTCGCCTGGCTGGAGTGCGAGCTCGAGTCGTGCCCCTACGAGACGGTGGGCGTCAAGGCGGCCACGGCCGCGTTGGGCTGGGACGCCATCATCATCAGCTCGAAGAGCGGCGAGCCGGCCGCAGCGTTCCAGCAGGCGATCGATGCCGGCGCTGACTTCATCGCCAGCTCGGGCGAGGCCCTCGCCCTGTACAAGGACCAGGCCGATGCGGCCAAGGCCAAGGGGATCAAGATCCTCAGCGCCTACGACACCGAGGTGCCGCATCCGGACGACACCAACGTCTACACCCAGTTCGGTGACAAGCAGTTCGTCGAGAAGACCGGCCCGCTGATGGCCAACTGGGCGATCGTCGACTCCAACGGCAAGGCCAACCCGCTGATCGTCAGCATCCCGGACTTCCCGGTCCTGGTGGCCGAGACCGACGCCTACAAGGCGGAGATGGCCAAGAACTGCCCGGACTGCAAGATCACCGAGCTGAACGTCAAGATCGCCGATCTCGTCGGTGGTCAGGTGCCGGCCCTGGTGGCCGCCAAGCTGCAGGAGGACAAGAGCATCAACTACGTGTTCAACTCCTTCGGCTCGCTGCCCATCGGCCTGACCGACGCGCTGAAGTCGGCCGGTCTGGACAAGCAGGTCAAGGTGTACGGCCAGGACTTCTCCAAGGCCAACCTGGACGAGATCGTCGCCGGCACCAACGGCGCCTGGTCGGCCGACCCGAAGGGCTACGTCGGCTGGCTGCTGGTCGATGCCGCCGCCCGGCTCAGCCTGGGCATGCCGCTCGACGAGGAGCGCGCTGCTGCCAACCTGCCGACGTTCCTGGTCACCGACGCCGACACCGCCAAGAAGATCAGCGACGCTGGTGGCGACTGGGCTCCGCCGACCATGGAGCAGGACTTCAAGAAGCTCTGGGGCGTGTGATCCTCCCCTGATCGGAGGCCGGCTGGCGGCACCTCGCGGTGCCGGCGGCCGGCCTCCGTCGCGTCCGGGGTTCGGTCGGGGCGCTCGCTCAGCGCAGCGTCTCGGCCAGGGCGGAGGCCTGGCGGGTGGCGAACACCATCCGCCGCGGGGCGAAGGCGTCGCCCAGCACGTGCAGGCGCGGGACGCGGCCCTTGAGCTGGCGGTAGAGCGTGTCGTCGGGGATGCTGCCGGCGCACAGCACCACGCTGTCGACCCCCTCCAGCGTCGACCGGCGCGTGCCGTAACTCGACGCCAACTCCAGCTTCGGCCCATCGATGCCCACCACCCGGGTCATCGCCAGGAGCTCGACCCCACCGTCGATCAGCCGGGCGAACATGCCGCCGTTGGAGTACTTGCCGACCAGCGGCGACGGTGCGGCGGACTGATGGATCAGCGTCACCCGGTGACCGAGGCCGGCGAGGTGGTCGGACACCGACAGCGGCGCCGGTCCGTCGTCCTCGGCGATCACCACCACATGCCTCCCCAGCCCCAGCCCACCCCCGCCCCCCGGCCCACCCCCGCCCCCCGTCCCACTCCCCGACCCGCTCCCCGAACTTGTCGTGACATGTTCGGCACTGTTCGATTCTTGTCCCGACAAGTTGGCGACGGTGAGGGCTGCGGTGAGGCGCAGGGCCGCGGCGGCGGTGAACACGTGGGGCTGGTCGACCCCGGGGATCGGCGGGATCCGTGGGCTGGCACCCGTGCAGATCGCCACGAGGTCGGCGCCGGCGGCCGCCACGTCGTCGGCGGCGGCGGCCCGGCCGAGGCGCACGTCCACCCCGAGGCGGGCCAGCCGATCGGCCTGCCAGGCGACCCAGTCGCCGTAGGTGCGGTTGCCGCGAGCCAGGCGGGCGATGTTGATCGCCCCACCGATGGTGCCGCTGCGCTCCCAGAGGCGGACCCGGTGGCCCTGCTCGGCGCACTGCGCGGCCAGCTCACTTCCCGCCGGGCCTCCGCCCACGACCAGCACATCGAGCGGGGTCCGAGTCCGTGGTGGTCGGCCGGCCAGCTCGGCCTCGCGGGCGAACGAGGTGCTGACCCCGCAGGCGTAACGCAGTCCCTCGACCTGCTTGCGGTGGATGCACTCGTTGAGCCCGATGCACGGCCGCTGCGGGAGCGGGTCGAGGCCCCGGGCCTTGTTGACCAGGTCGGGGTCGGCCATCGTCGCCCGGGCCATGGCCACCAGATCGGCGTGCCCGGCCGCCAGCACGGCTTCCGCCTGGGCGACGGTGCGCACCCGGCCGGCGTAGACCACGGGCAGATGGGTGGCCTGCTTGGCCTGCCCGCACAGCGCGGCCCACTGGGCGTCGTCGTACCACGGGATCGGGATGTAGCTCGGGGCATCCCAGTTGCCGCCGACATCGAAGCTGAAGTAGTCGACCAGCCCGTCGGCGGTGAACGCCTCGACCAGCTGCTGGCAGCCGTCGATGGCGTACCCGCCCTCGATCATCTCGTCCAGGTTCAGCCGCAGGCCGAACGTGAAGGGGGTGGCGACCGTGGAGCGGATGGCCTCGACGATCTCGCTCAGGAACCGGCGGCGGTTGGCGAAGTTGCCGCCGTAGGCGTCGGTCCGGCGGTTGGTGGCCGGGGACAGGAACCACTGGACGACGTCGTCGTGGTTGGCATGGATCTCGATGGCGTCGACGCCGGCGGCCACGGCGATGGCTGCGCTCTCGGCGTACTCGCGGACCAGCCAGGCGATCTCGTCGGTATCCAGGGCATGGGCGATGCGATGGTCGGCGTACCCGCTGAAGGTGGCCGACGGACCGATCGGCATCCCGCCCTGCAGCACCATCTGCACGCTCAGGACCCCGCCGGCATCGTGCACCCGGCGGGCGAACTCGCCGATGCGCTGCGGATACTGCGGGTCGCGGAAGAAGCCGGGACCGTGCGCGCCGACGCCGGTGGGCTCGAAGCCGGGCGGCAGCGGGTTGGCGACGAAGTTCGGCCCGCCACCGACCCACTGCACGCCACCACGAACCTTGGCCAGCCACAGCGCGCAGTGCTGCTCGAACTCGGCCGCGGAGCCCAGCAGGTTGCCGTTGCCGCCGCCGTGTGGGGGAACGACGATTCGATGGTCGAGGCGCAACGTGCCCACCTCGATCGGCCGGAACGTCAGTGGGAAGGGCGCATCGGTCATCTGTAGGCAGTATAAAGAAACCCATGTCTGCCCAACGCTTCGCCGCCGTCGTGTTCGACTTCGGCGGAGTCCTGATCACACCCATCACGACCAAGGTCGACGAGCTGGCCGAGCGCCACGGCGTCACCATGGGCGAGCTGCTCGACGTGATGATCGGGCCGCGCGACGTCTCCACCCACGACCATCCCTGGCACCGTGCCGAGCGCGGCGAGATCGACCTCGCCGCCATGGTCCACGGGATCATCGAGCACGCCGGTCGTCGCGGCATCCACCTGGCCGACCACGACCTCGACTTCCTGCTCGACGGTGTGTTCGACGTGCACCACGAAGTGGTCGAGCGGATCGGCGACCTGCGCACGGACGGGTACCGCACCGCCCTGCTGACCAACAGCTTCAGGGAGTTCCGCGCCGTGCTGGAGGCGGCCGTCGACTTCTCCATCTTCGACGAGGTGATCGATTCGTCCGAGGTCGGCATGCGCAAGCCGGAGCCGGACATCTACCAACTGGTCACCGAGCGGCTCCGGTGCCGACCCGGCGAGATCGTCTACCTCGACGACTTCCTCGCCAACGTCGAGGGCGCCCGCGCCCACGGCTGGGCGGCGATCCACGTCACCGCCGTGCACACCGCCCTCGACGACCTCGACGCCCTTCTCCACCACACCCGCCACCCCCACTGACCCCCTGACCCCCTGACCCCGCCCAGCGCGCCCCCTCACCACGCCCCGGTCACCCCCGGGCCCCGGTCCCCTCGCGTGCGCAAACCGACGCATGCGGAGGCTTGCGCACACGACCCGGGTGAATGCGTGCGCAAACCGTCGGAAGCGCCGGTTTGCGCACGCATGCGACCGGGGAAGGCGGGCGGGGTCGTCAGGCGGTGATGGGGGCGGGCGGCGGGACAGTGAGGGGCGGGTCGGGGGGCGTCTACGGGATGGTCAGGCCAGGGCGGTGAGCACGGGGGCGAGGCGTTCGGGGAACGTGGCCCAGTCGTGCGGGCCATGGACCTCGGTGCTGAAGCCGGTGTCGATGATCACCTCGGCGAAGCCGGCCTGGCGGGCGGCCACCACGCTGGCGCGCAGCGCGTCCACGCCGAGCGGAGCCAGGCCGGGAACCACGAACGGCGGCTCGGTGAACACCCGCTGGACGACGCTGATCGGGGGACGGCCGGCAGGGCGGGCCGCGTCGATGGTGGCTCGCGCCGCCTGGATCTGCTCGATCGTCCCGCTGGCGGGGTTCCACACGTCGAACAGTGCCGCCGTGCGCGCCAGGCCGGCCTCAGAGCGCATGCCCGACAGCAGTGGCGGGTGGGGCCGCTGCAGCGGCTTGGGGCTGACGACCGACGGGGGGATGTGGAAGAACTCGCCGTCGAAGCTCACCGGATCCGGGCCCCAGCAGGCCAGCACCGCCTCGACCAGCTCACCCATCCGCCGGCCGCGGGTGCGGAAGTCGACGTCCATCTGGTCGTGCTCGTCCTTCGACCACCCGACGCTGAGCCCGGCCACCAGGCGCCCGCCGGACAGGATGTCCATGGTGGCCAGTCGCTGGGCGAGCTCGACCGGCCGGTGATAGCCGCCGACCAGCACCCCGGTGCCAATGCGCACCCGCTCCGTCCACGCCGCGGCGAACGACAGCACCTCCAGGGGGGACATCGTCGCGCGGTAGGCCTCGGGCACCGACGTTCCCGGGCGGGCGGCATAGGGCGCCGACGGTTCGAGGGCGAAGAACAGGTGCTCCTGGACCCACAGGCTGGAGAAGCCGAGCCGTTCGGCGGACTGACAGAACTGGCGCAGTGCGTCCCGGGTGACGTGGGGGCCGAGCTGCGGAACGGTCAGCCCGATGCCGAACACGCTGCCGAACACGCCGCCGGACTCACCGGCGACTCCCCCGCCGAACCCGGAGCCGGTCACCGCCCGGCAGCGGCCCGGTCGAGCACGCCACGCACCTCGTTGACGATCTGCTCGGCCGTGGCACCCGGCGTCAGCACGGCGGCGATGCCGGCGGTGCGCAGCGGCTCGAGGTCGGCGGCGGGAACGATGCCGCCGAGGATGACCGGGATCTCGCTGCCACGAGCACGAGTCTCCTGGACCACGAGCGGGGCGAGGGTCATGTGCGCGCCGGACAGCATCGACAGGCCGATGGCGTCGACGTCCTCGTCCACGGCGGCGGCCGCCACGGTGGCGGGAGTCTGGAAAAGACCGGTGTAGATGACCTCGTACCCGGCATCTCGCAGGATCCGGGCGACGACCTTGATGCCCCGGTCGTGGCCGTCGAGGCCGACCTTGGCGATGAGGATGCGCTCGCCGGCCACGTCAGATCACCGGGACTTCGACGTGCCGCCCGAACTCGTGCTCCATCGTGCCCATGATCTCGCCCAGCGTGGCGTACGCCTTGACGGCGTCGATCAGTGCCGGCATCAGGTTGACCTGCGGATCTCGGGCGTCGGCGGCCACCCGTGCCAAGGCGGCGTCGACGGCCTGCTGGTCGCGGTCGTGGCGGACCTGGTCGAGCCGCTTGCGCTGGCGCAACTCGTCCTCGTCGGTAATGGCCAACAGCTCCATCTGGTCCTCGTCGTTGCCCTCGGTGAAGGCGTTGACCCCGACGGTGATCCGCCGCCCGCTGTTCAGCCGCTTCTCCAGCTCGAAGGCCGAGTCGGCGATCTTGCCCTGGAACCAGTTCTCCTCGATGCCCCTGATGGCGCCCTCCAGCATCGACCCGCCGCCCATCTCGTCGAGCTCGGCGAAGAGGGCCTCGGCCTGGCGCTCCATCTCCTCGGTGAGCGCCTCGACGTAGTACGAGCCGCCCAGCGGGTCGGCCACGTGGGCCACGTTGGTCTCGAAGCCGATCACCTGCTGGGTGCGCAAGGCGATGCGCGCCGACTTCTCCGTGGGCAGGGCGAGAGCCTCGTCCATCGAGTTAGTGTGCAACGACTGGGCGCCGCCCAACACACCGGCCAGCGCCTCGATGGCGGTGCGGACGATGTTGACCTCCGGCTGCTGGGCGGTGAGGGACACCCCGGCCGTCTGGCAGTGGAAGCGCAGTTGCATGGACTTGGCATCGGTGGCGCCGTAGCGCTCCTTCATCCACCGGGCCCAGATCCGCCGGGCGGCGCGGTACTTGGCGATCTCCTCGAAGAAGTCGATGTGGGCGTTGAAGAAGAAGCTCAGCCGGGGGGCGAAGGCGTCGACGTCGAGGCCGGCCTGGAGGGCCAGCTCGACGTAGGCGAATCCGTTGGCCAGCGTGAATGCCAGCTCCTCGACCGCCGTCGATCCGGCCTCGCGGATGTGGTAGCCGGAGATCGAGATGCTGTGCCAGCGGGGCATCTCGGCGGCGGTGAAGGCGATGGTGTCGCGCACCAGGCGCATCGACTGGCGGGGTGGGAAGACGAACTCCTTCTGCGCCTGGTACTCCTTGAGGATGTCGTTCTGCAGGGTGCCGCCCAGCCGCGCCCGGGGTGTGCCGGCCTGCTCGGCCTGGGCGACGAACATGGCGAAGATCACCGCCGCCGGCGAGTTGATGGTCATCGACGTGGTGATCTCGCCAAGGTCGATGCCGGCGTAGAGGTCGGCCATGTCGGCGAGGGTGTCGATGGCCACGCCACAACGACCGACCTCGCCGAGGGCCATCGGGTCGTCGCTGTCGATGCCGAGCAGGGTGGGCATGTCGAAGGCCGTGGACAGCCCGGTGCCACCGGCTTTGATGATCTCCTTGAACCGCCAGTTGGTGTCCTCGGCGGTGCCGAAGCCGGCGAACATCCGCATCGTCCACAGCTTCGACTGGTACATCGAGGCATAGGGTCCGCGGGTGTACGGGTACACGCCCGGGTATTCGCTGCCGTCGGTGCCGTACACCGCATCGAGGGGGATTCCCGACATGGTCTGGTGGTCCACGTCGCGCTTCGGCGAGCCGTCGTATGCCCGCTGCCAGATCTCTCGGTTCGTCGCCACGATCAGAGGATACTTTGATGTCCAACTACATGCCAGGGGACATCGCAGGAGCCGGTGACCCTAGGGCAGAGCGTCGATGGTGACCTTGCCGAGAGCGCCGTCGAGGGTGATGGTCGCCCCGTCGGGGATCCGCCGGGTGGCATCGGCGATCGACGGGACGCACGGGATGCCGAGCTCGCGACTGACGATCACCGCATGGGTGCCGACGGCGCCGATGTTGGTGATCACCCCGCCGGCTGCGAGGAACAGCGGGGTCCACGACGGGTCGGTGGACGGAGCGATGAGGATGTCGCCGGGCTCCAGCTTCGAGGGATCGGACAGGTCGAGGAGGATGCGCGCCGTGCCGGTCACCACGCCCGGCGAGCCGGCCACGCCGGTCAGCACGTCGCCGACCTTGACCGTCTCCACGTCGCCCTCGTTCTTGCGCTTCCACTGACTGAGCGGCGGGGCCTCGCCGTTGACGATGTACGGCGGATCCAACTCGTAGAGGGCCAGATAGTCCTGTTCACGCTCGGCCAGCTTCTGGCGGAACGAGGCCGGGTCGGCCAGCCACGGCTCGATCTCGTCGGCCAGCAGCATGAAGATCTGGCGGACGTGGTCGAGGTTGCCGGCCGCAACAGCGCGCCGGCCGAGCTCGAGGAAGCACTGGCGCACCTCGCCGACGACGCGGATGTGGTTGCACTTGCACCGTTCGCGGGCTGACATCCACACGGCGGTGGCCTTGGTGGCGGCCTGGAAGGTGCCCAGGGCCTCCGGGTTGCCGGCGAACTGCTCGGCGTAGTGGTCGAGCAACCGTTGGCGCTCGGCTGCGCCGGCGGCCAGGTTGCTGGCCGGGTCGGCGTCGTCGGCGGCGCCCCGAGCGTGGTCGATGGCCTGCACCAGCATCAGCGGTCGGGACTCGTAGCTCCACGAGTACGGGTCGTACTCGTTGGGACCGCGGCTGCCGTGCTCGTACAGGAACTCGTCGACGTTGGCCAGGAAGGCGGCCGCCTCGTCGCCACCGATGGCCCGAACCCGGTCGAGCAGGCCGTCCAGACCCGCGGCGAACTCGGCGGTCAGTGCCGGCGAGGCCGTGACCTGGCGGGACATCACGAAGATGCGATGGGCGATGTCGGCCGAGTCGACGTCGCCGATCCCGGTCATCAGCTTGGTCGCCGCGCCGGGGTCGCTGTCACCGACCATCGTCGGGATGATCCCGCTGGCCACCGATCCACCGAGCGAGCACCACACCACCTGGGAGAACGTCGCCCGCAGGAAGCGCTGCATGGTCTTGGCCCTGGCCAGCAGCTGCACGTCGGTCAGGGTCGACAGGTCTGGCCGGCTGTCGCGCAGGGCCTTGACCTCCTGCTTGTGCAGGTCGACCTCCGGCACGTTCGGCGTCGACAGGCACCACCCCACGGTGACGCCGAGCTTCTCGGTGTGTCGCGGCGAGTTGTGCCAGTCGGCCTCGACGTACGGGGGGATCTCCTGGCTCCCGGAGTCGAAGAAGGTCTTGTCGATGGCGTCCCACCCGGCCCCGGAGCGCACGCCGAACAGGCGGGATTGGGTGAGCGAGTTGTAGAAGTAGCCGCCGAACAGGCCGAAGGTCTCGGGGAACTCGGCGTCGTACTCGAGGGCGTCGAAGACACCCATCTGCTCGAACCCGTCGACGCAGCCACGCACGATTCCCGGCTCGTGCAGGAAGGTCCAACCGAGTGGGCTGACCGGATCGGCCATGACCTCACCGGCGTTGCCGCGCGTGTAGTCCGGGAATCGCTTCGTCGGCGTGCGGTCGGTGATCCAGCGATCCCCCAGCATTGCGTCCCCCAAGTTGCTTTGACGTCAAAGTGAACGGCGCGAACCTAACGGACGGAGCGAGCCAGCCGCAACGACAACCCTGGCGCCGGACCGCTGCGAACGGGCATACTCGGCCGATGCCATCGCATCCGTTCCGCTTCGGGCTGCAGGCCTTCGAAGCGGCGACCGCCCAGGACTGGTTCGACGTGGTCCGGCGGACCGAGGATCTCGGCTACTCGACCCTGTTCAGCTCCGACCACTACTTCGGTCCCGGCGCCGTCTCGGACGCAACCGGCCACCGTCCCCTCGACGTCGCCCCGCTGACCTCGATCGTGTACGCCGCGGCACGCAGCCAGCAGTTGCGCGTCGGCTGCCGGGTGTTCGCCGTCGACTACCACCACCCCGTCGTCCTGGCCAAGGAGACGGCCACCCTCGACTTCCTCTCGGGCGGCCGCCTCGAGGTGGGTCTCGGAGCCGGGTGGGTGCGCGAGGAGTACGACGCCATGGGCGTACCGATGGCCGGTGCGGGGACGCGCGTCGCCAAGGTGGCCGAGTACGCCGAGCTGCTCCGCGCCCACTGGAGCGGCGAGCAGATCGACCAGCACGGCGAGTACGTCCGCGTCACCGGGTTCGCCGGTCGGCCATTGCCGGCGAGGGTCGGCGGGCCCAAGCTGATGATCGGTGGCGGGGCACCGAAGATCCTCGGCGTCGCCGGGCGCTACGCCGACATCGTCAGCCTGAACTTCAACAACGCCTCCGGCAAGCTCGGGGCGAGCAGCATCGCCAGCTCCGGGGCGGCGGAGACCGAACAGAAGTTGGAGTGGATCCGGGCGGGCGCCGGTGAACGATTCGACGAGATCGAGCTGGAGATCGCCGCCTACTTCGTGGCCGTCGGCGAGCGCGCCACCGATCAGATCGACGCGATGGCCGCACGCTTTGGTGTCGACCCGGCGGCGTTGGCGACGCACCCGCACGGGTTGTTCGGGTCGGTCGAGCAGATCTGCGACACGCTGGTCGAGCGCCGCGAGCGCTACGGGATCAGCTACGTCACCGTGGCGCAGCGGTACCTCGACACGTTCGCCCCGATCGTCGCCCGGTTGGCGGGCACATGAGCGGCACGGTGCGCACCCCGCTGCGTCGCGATCCCATCGAGCTGGCCCGCTCCAACTGGATCGGCAACGGCTGGAGCGATGCCGCCGACGGCATGGCCCTGGTGACCTCGATCATGCGGTTGCAGCAGGTGTTCCTCGGCCGGGTCGAGGGGGTGCTGCGTCCGCACGGGGTGACCTTCGCCCGGTACGAGGTGCTGCGGTTGCTGGCGTTCAGCCGCAGCGGGTCGATGCCGGTCGGCAAGATCGGCCAGCGCCTGCAGGTCCACCCGGCCAGCGTGACCAACGCCGTGCAGCGACTGGAGGACGCCGGGCTGGTCCGCCGCGAGGCCAACCCGGACGACGGCCGCAGCGTGCTGGCCGCCCTGACGCCCAAGGGGCGGCGCACGGTCGAGCGCTGTACGGACGAGCTGAACGCGCAGATCTTCTCGCTGCTGCCGATCAGCCTGGCCGAACAGCGCCGGGCGTTCCGCGCCCTGCGCGGCATCCGCCAGGCGGTGGGCGACTTCGCCTGACGCTCGCCGCCGCTCGCCGCCTGCCGGTCAGTCCAGGCGAACCGGGTCGGCGAGCAGCTCGACCACGGTGCGGCAGAACTCGGCGGCCGGGACGCCGTCGACGACACGATGGTCCCAGGTCAGGCTGAGGGTCAGGCACGTGGTGGTCGTCACCTGCCCGTCGACCAGGACGAGGTCGTCGCGCAGCCGGCCGACGCCGAGGATGCCGGCGTTGGGCGGGTTGATCACCGGCGTGAACACGTCGACGCCGAACGCGCCGAGGGCGCTGACACTGAACGTGCCGCCCTCCAGATCGCTGGGGCCGAGCTGACCATCACGAGCGGCGGCCGCCAGGCGGGTTGTCTCGGCGGCGAGATCGGCGAGATCGAGGTGCACGGTGTCCCGCACCACGGGGACCAGCAGGCCGTTGTCAACGGCGACGGCGAGCCCGACGTGCACCTCGGGCAGGACGGCGATACCGCCGGCGGTGACCTGGCTGTTCATCATCGGATGGCGGACCAGCGCTCGAGCAGTTGCCGCGACCACGTAGTCGGTGAACGACGGCACCGGCAGGCGGCCGGCCTGCTTGCGCTGCAGGCGGTCGGCCACGACGGCGTCCACGGACGCGTCCATGGTCAGGGTCAGCTGAGCCATCTCCTGCAGCGAGGCGTGCATCCGCTTGGCGATCGTGCCGCGCATGCCGCCCAGGCGGACGGTGCGCGTCGGCTCTTGGAGCAGCGGCATCGTCGGGACCGGCGCCGCCGGAGCCGGGGGCGTGGCAGGCGGGGCGGCGATGAGTCGCTGCAGCTGGTGGCGGACGAAGCGGGCCACGCCGTCGCGGGTGATCCGCTGCTCGGCCGGGTCGACCGCAACACTGGTCAGGTCGATGCCGAGGAGGTCGGCCAGCTGGCGGGCCGCGGCGCTGGCCACCGCTGCGCCGGCGCTGACCGGCGTGGGCGCCGGCGAGTCGGCGCCGCCGCGGGCAACGGCGTCGGTCACGTCGGCAGCCACGATCCGACCGCCCGGACCCGTGCCGCGCAGCGAGGCCAGGGCGACGCCCTGCTCGGCGGCGACACGCCGGGCATTCGGGGACGACAGGATCCGCCCACCCTGCACCGGTGGCACCGACGCGGGAGCGGGGCCGGCGGGCGCGTCGGGAACCCGAGTCGGCGGCGGGACCGACGCGACCGGTGCAGCCGGCGCGTCGCCGGCGGGTGGCTGCTCGCCCTCGCCCAGCAGGACGGCGATCCGCTCGCCGCAGCGGTAGACCTGCCCCGGCCGGCCGATCAGGTGGATCCGCCCGGCACCGGGCGAGCCGGCCTCGGTCTCGGTCTTGTCGGTCTCGATGTGCACGATGGGGGCGTCGGCCTCGACCTGGTCGCCCTCGGCGACGAGCCAGTCGATGATCATCGCCTCCTCCATCGTCAGGCCAAGCTTCGGCATCGGGACCTCAATCATCAATGCCCTCCTTGGCGAGCGGAGCGACGGCAGCGGGCCGATCGAACAGGCGGCGGCGCACCGCGCAGGCCAGGGTGCGCTCGACGTCGAGGACCCACGGCCCGTCACGCCGCACGGACACCGTGACCGTGGCGGTTCTGCTCAGCACCCGATCGCGCTCACCGTCGTACGCCAGCACCCCGGGACCGGTCCAGACGACGGCCTGCCCGTCGGCCAGGCGGACCACGTCGGCCACGGCCAGGTCGTCGACGGTCCCCGGCACGAGCGGAACCCGGACGAGCCGGTCGGATCCATCGAGCGTGACGAGCACGCCGCCATCGTCACCGCGGCGCACGGGTGCCACTCGTCCGGCCACCGCCGACAGCCCGGTGCTGGCCGGCGTGGCCATCGCGGCGACCACGGCGCGAACGGATGAGGCCCGCAGCACGGCCCGTGCGCCGGTGCGCGCCGCGTCGATCAGGCCGACGTCGACCAGGGCGATGTCGTGGTGGGAGGCATGGCCATCGACCACCTCGACGTGGATCTGCTTGGCGCGCGCCGATACTGCTTCCCACGGGACGAGCCCGCCGGCCACCAAGCCCGCCGCCGTGCCCGCCGACGTGCCGTCGACGAACCGGGGGAAGACGTTGTTGGTCCCGGTGGAGACGGCGAGCAGCAGGGCGTCGGGCGCGCCCATGGCTGCGTCCCGGCACGTGCCGTCGCCGCCCAGCACCACGATCGGCCGGCACCCGGCGTCGTGCAGCGACGTCGCCGCCCGGCGGGTGTCCAGTGCCGAACCGGTGCCGGGCCCCTCGACCAGCGCGGCGCCGTCGATGCCGTGCACGGCCCGGGCGGCGATGCGCGAAACGTCGTCGGCCACCAGCACGGCCGAAGCCCCGGCGTCGAGCGCGGCGATCACCACCCGGCGGAGGATGCCGACCTTGGCCGCGTCGGGGGTGTGCCCGGTGGGGGCGTGCAACCGGCGCAGGTCCTTGCCCGCCCACGGGTTGACGATCACGCCCACGGCCGCCACGTCGGTCACCTGCCGAGCAGCGGGCGCGCCACGGCGGCACGCACCCCGGCGGCGATGCGCGCCGGGTCGGGCACGTACCTGGTCTCCAGGGCTGGCGTGAACGGCACCGGGCTGAACGGCGCGGCGACCCGCCCGACTGGCGCGTCGAGGTAGTCGAACGCTTCCTCCTGGATCTGGGCGGCGACCTCGGCACCGAAGCCGCCGAAGCGCACCGCTTCGTGGGCCACCACCACCCGGTTGGTCCGTCGCACCGACTCGACGACGGTGCCGATGTCCAGCGGTGACAGGGTGCGCAGGTCGACGACCTCGACGTCGATGCCCTCGCCGGCCAGCTGCTCGGCGGCCACCAGGCTGTCGGCGGCGGTCTTGCCCCACGACACCAGGGTCACGTCCGAACCCGGACGGCTGATCCGCGCCTGGCCGAGAGGGATCTCGTAGCGCTCCACCGGCACCGCCCCCCGCTGGCCGAGCATCCGCTTGTGCAGCACGAACAGCACCGGGTTGTCCTCCCGGACGCTGGCGGCCATCAGCCCCTTCACGTCGTAGGGGTTCGACGGGAAGACCACCTTGATCCCGGGGATGTGGCAGAACAACGCCTCCAGGCTCTGGCTGTGCTGGGCGGCAGCGCTGAGCCCGGCCCCGCCGACGGTGGTGATGGTCAGCGGGAGCTTGGCCTGGCCGCCGAACATGTACTTCAACTTGGCGGCCTGGTTGGCGATCTGGTCGGCGGCGACGAGGACGAAGTCCATGAACATCAGGTCGACGATGGGTCGCAGCCCGGTGACTGCCGCGCCGATCCCGAGGCCGATGATCGCCTGCTCGCTGATCGGCGTGTCCACGGCGCGGCGCTCGCCGAACTGGGTCTGCACGCCGTCGAAGGTGTGGAACACGCCGCCGTGGGCACCGACGTCCTCGCCGGCGATGAACACGTCGGGGTCGGCGGCCATCTCCAGCTTGACCGCTTCGATGAACGCGGCGACGTAGGTGATCTCCCGCTCGCCCGGGTCGGGCAACGGCACATCGGCGGCGCTCACGAGTACACCCCGGCCAGCATCTGGTCCTCGGCCGGGAACGGGCTGTCGTCGGCGAACTGCAGGGCTTCGTCGATGGCCGCATGGATCTCGGCCCAGGTGGCGTCGAGCAGCTCACGGCTGGCCACGCCGGTGTCGATCAGCTTGGCCTCGAAGGTGAAGATCGGGTCGCGTTCCTTCCACGCCAGCACCTCGTCGTCCGGCCGGTACTTCAGCCCGAGGTTCTGGATGCCGTGGTGGTTGAAGTAGCGGTAGGTCTTGCACTCGACCAGCGACGGGCCCTCGCCACGGCGAGCCCGAGCGACGGCTTCGGTGGCTGCCTCGTGCACGGCGACCACGTCCATGCCGTCGACGATGACGCCGGGCATGCCGTAGCCGGCGGCGCGGTCGACGATGTCGGCGATGACCATCGCCTTGTTGGTCGGCGTGTACTCGCCGTACATGTTGTGCTCGCAGACGAACACCACGGGCAGGTGCAGGGCGCAGGCCATGTTGGCGGCCTCATGGAAGGCACCGATGTTGGTGGAGGCGTCGCCGAAGAAGGCCACGCTGACCTGATCGGTTCCGAGGTACTTGTTGCGGAAGCCGGCACCGACGGCGATGGGCGCGCCGGCACCGACGATGCCGTTGGCTCCGAGCATGCCGAGGGACAGATCGTTGATGTGCATCGACCCGCCCTTGCCGCCGCAGTACCCGGTGGCCTTGCCCATCAGCTCGGCCATCATCCGCCGGAGGTCGCCACCCTTGGCCACGAGGTGGCCGTGGCCACGGTGGGTCGAGGTGATGTAGTCGTCGACGCGCAACGCCTCGCACACCCCGACGGCCACGGCCTCCTGGCCGACGTAGAGGTGCAGGAAGCCGGGCATCTTGCCGGTCTCCATCACCTTGCCGGCGGTCTCCTCGAACAGGCGGATGCGGATCATGCTGCGGTGCATGGCCAGCAGCTGCTCGTCGGTCAACTCCATACGAGTCCTTTCAGTTCTCCTCGCCGCGGGCCCAGCGCAGCGAGCGGCGCAGCAGCTCGTGGAACACCGGTAGGTCCCAGGAGCAGCGGTCGACGCTGGGGTAGTAGTCCGTCACCGGGACCATGTCGTAGTGGCCGCGGCAGTGCCCGAGCGTGTTGTACAGCACCGCCCCGTCGCCGAGCGGCCGCAGGTACATGACCAGGTGCTCGGGATCGGTGGTGGTCCAGTCGTGCTCGGCGAAGCCGCGTGCCTCCCCCTGGTACGTGGTGGCCAGCAGCGGCACCAGCGCGCTGCGGTCGGGATAGTCGTTGAGGTACAGCTCGTCGGTGGCCTCGAAGCCGTCGATGCCGGCTACCAGCCAGTGGTCGGGGGCGACGTTGCGCACCGGGTACGGGGCGATCGGCGGATGGGCGACGAACTGCGAGCCCAGCGTCGCAGCCCACAGCGGGATGGTCCGTGGCGCCACCCACCCGTGCGGCGAGGCCTGGAGCACGGTGCTGGTCCCGTGCAGGGCCACCCAGCGGCCGCCGCCGCGGACCCAGTCGTGGATCCGTTGCTGGGCGTGCTGGCTGATGGGTACGTTGCAGGTGTAGCTGACCAGGATGCGGGTGGCGTCGAGGGTGGACGTGTCCTCGTAGTCCGGCTGGACGCGGACACGGAACTCGTCGTGCTCGGCCAGCAGGGTGAGCAGTTGCAGGCGGGCGAAGTCGATGTCGTGGTACTTCCCACCGGCCACGAGGACGACGTCGATGCGTCGGCCGGGAGCAGCGGGCAGGTCGGTCATCGATGGCGGGTCAGTAGTTGACGCGCTTCATGAACCCACCGTCGACGGTGAGGTTGGCGCCGTTGATGTGCCGGGCGGCGCGCGACGCCAGGAAGGCGACGGCGTTGGCGACGTCGGAGACGGTGCCGATGTGACCCATCGGGTGGGCCTGCTCGGTGGCGGCGAAGAACTCGGGCTTGGCGTCGCGCACCCGGTTCCAGTCGCCGCCCTCGACCCAGATCGGGCCGGGCGACACCACGTTGCAGCGGATCCCCTTGGCGCCCAGCACCTGGGCCTGGCCGAGCGTCCAGTTGGTGACCGCGGCCTTGAACGCGCTGTAGCTGTTGGCCCCGCTGGCGAAGTGCTCGCCGACGGCGGACGTGCCGATGCTGATCAGCACGCCGTCGTGGTTGGCCGCCAGGGCCTCGCCGGCCGCGTCGGCGCCCACGACCAGGGCGCGCAGGTCGATGTCGAAGTTGTTCTGCCAGGCCTCGAGGGTCTTGGCCGGCTTGCCGCTCGTGTTGTGCACGTAGATGTCCAGACCGCCGAGCTCGGTGATGGCGTCGGCCACGTAGCTGCGCAGCGAAGCCTCGTCGCCGGCGTTGACCGCCCGGCCCCACACGGTGCCGCGGCCGCGCAGCTCGTCCACCGCAGCCTGCACGCCGTCGGCGTCGCGGGCACAGATGGCCACGGAGGCACCCTCGTCCAGCAAGGTCTCGGCGATGGCCCGGCCGATGCCCTTGGTCGAACCGGTCACGATGGCCCGCTTGCCGCGAAGTCCGAGATCCATGGCGTCCCTCCCCGAGCGCTGCCGACCACGTTGCCGGCGGACGGCTCGATGTTACTAGTGTTGGACTATAGAAACCACAGCCGCCCGTGGCGGCCATGTCGAGGGGTATCGCGCTTGAGCACCGGCTCCGCCACCGAAGCAGTCGCCGAGTTCCGCGACCGGGCGCGCACCTGGCTGGAAGCCCGGGCCCACCGGCGCACGGCGGATGCGCCGCAGCGATGGGGCGAGGGCGAGTTCTCCGTGGTGGTCTTCCACGACGCCACCGACGACGAGGAGCGGGCGGTGCTGGACGCCTACCGCGACTGGCACCGGGACAAGGTGGCGGCCGGGTTCGGGGCCATCGCCGTGCCGGCGGCGTACGGCGGTGGTGGGTTGACCAAGGCCCACGATGCGGCGTTCAAGGAGCTCGAGGCCCAGTTCGACGTGCCTCGCGACCACGAGTTGATCAGCGTGACCAGCAAGCTGATCGCTCCGACGATCGACGAGTGGGGCACGCCCGAGCAGCGCGAGCGGTGGTGCCGGCGCTTCTTCCAGCTGGAGGAGTACTGCTGCCAGTTGTTCAGCGAGCCCGGCGCCGGCAGCGACCTGGCCGGACTGACCTGCCGGGCCGTGCGCGACGGCGACGGCTGGGTGCTCGACGGGCAGAAGGTGTGGACCAGCACGGCGCGCATCGCCCAGTACGGCTTCGCCATCTGCCGCAGCAACTGGGACGTCCCCAAGCACGCCGGGATGACCGCCTTCATCGTGCCGCTGGACGCGCCGGGCGTGGAGGTCCGCCCGATCCGCCAGATGAGCGGCGGCGCCTCGTTCAACGAGGTGTTCCTCGGCGGCGTGCGCCTGGGCGACGAGATGCGCATCGGTGGCGATGGCGACGGGTGGAAGGTGGCGCTCACCGTGCTCGGCCACGAGCGGGCCAGCACCGGCGGCAGCAAGCGGGGCGGCGGCTACGACGAGCTGGTCATGCTGGCCCGCCACCTCGGGCGCCAGTCCGATCCGTTGATCCGCCAGGGTCTGGCTCGGGCGTACTCGATGCGCAAGGTGCGCGAGTGGGTGCGGGCCGGCGCCGCGGCCCGGGCTCGGGCGACGGGGTCGTCTGGCCCGGGCGGGTCGATCACCAAGCTGATGTGGACGGTAGAGATGGCCCACACCAGCGCCGTGGCAGGCCAGCTGCTGGGCCCGGCGCTGACGGCCGACACGGGCGAGTGGGGAACGTTCGCCTGGAACGAACACGTCCTCGGCGCGCCCGGGTACCGGATCGCCGGTGGCACCGACGAGATCCAGCGCAACATCGTCGGCGAGCGGGTGCTCGGGTTGCCCCGTGAGCCGGGCGAGGACCGCACGCTGACCTTCGCCCAATCCCTTTCGAACGTACGAGGAGGTACGCGATGACGGCGATGCCCCTGACCGAGGTCGGCAAGCGAGTGCTGGCCAACGTCGATGCCGACCACGGCGACTACGCCGAGTCGATGATGAACGTGCCGGTGCGCGAGTACACCGACCCGGAGCGCTTCGCGCGGGAGCTGGAGATGGTGTTCCGCCGCAGCCCGGTGGTGGTGGCGATGACCTGCGACATCCCCAACCCGGGCGATTGGACCACGCTAGACATGGTCGAGCGCCCGGTGGTGGTGGTGCGCGGCGAGGATGGCGTGGCCCGCACGTTTCTCAACGCCTGCCGCCATCGTGGGGCGGCGGTGGCCACCGAGTGCTTCGGCCGCGGCCGCCGGTTGACCTGCCCGTACCACGGGTGGGTGTACGACACGGCCGGCAAGCTGGTGGGCATCCCCGGCCGGGAGGCCTTCGAGGGCATCGACGCCACCGGCCTGATCGAGTACCCGACCGCCGAGCGCAGCGGCCTGGTGTGGGCGATCCTCACCGTCGGGGCGCCGCTGGACATCGACGACTGGCTGGGCGACATGGCCTCGGCGCTCGATGCGCTGAAGCTCGGCGAGCTGCACCGCCACGACGTGGAGACCCGCCTGCCGAGCGGCAACTGGAAGGCCACGGCTGACGGGTACCTCGACGGCTACCACCTCGGCTACCTGCACAAGAACACCATTGGTGCGAAGTCGATCACCAACCGCAACACCTACGACCTGTTCGGCCCTCACGTGCGCATCGGCTTCGCCAACAAGCCGATCCTCGAGCAGCGCAACATCCCGGTCGAGGAGTGGGACATGTACGCCGCGTTCAGCCTGGTGCACTACATCTTCCCGAACATCTCCATCTCCGGTCAGCCGGGCAACCCGCTGATGGTCAGCCGCATCCTCCCCGGCCCCGGCGTGGCCGAGTCGACGGTGGTGCAGTACCAGTACTTCCGCGCCCCGCTGGACACCGACGCCGCCAAAGCCGACGCCGAAGCCAAGCGAGTGAAGTACCGCGACGTCACCTACGACGAGGACTTCGTGACCGTGATCGGTGTGACCAGGCGGTTCGCCGCTCTAGCGGATGACGTGATCCGCTTCGGCCGCAACGAGATGGGCAACCAGAAGCTGCACCACTGGGTCGGCCGGCTGCTGGGCTGACGGCTTCAGGTTCCGAGCGATCGCGCCTCGCCGGGCGTCGAGCCGAGATTCCCCGAGCGGGGGGCGGGTGCGCCCGTTGACCAAGAACTAGTACGGCATCGTCCCGCCGTCGATGGGGAACATGCAGCCGGCGATGTTCTTGCCGGCGTCGCTGGCCAGCAGGACTGCCACGGCGGCGACCTCTTCGACCTTGTTGAGACGCTTGATCGCCGACTCCTGGGCGAACAGGTCGAGCATGGCGTCGTACGACGGTAGGCCCATCATCTGCGCCGACGCCGGGCCGGTCTCCTTGACGATGTCCGTCTCGATCAGGCCCGGCAGCAGCGAGTTCACCGTGATCCCCAGCGTGCCCACCTCACGAGCCGCCGACTTCACCAGCCCGTTGACCGCATGCTTGGTGGCCGCGTAGCCGGGGATGCCCGGCTTGCCCAGCTTGCCCTCCACCGACGACGTCACCAGGATCCGCCCGGACTCCCTCGGGATCATGTGCTGCAACGCCCGGCGCATCCCCCAGAACACGTGGTTGAGGTTCCAGTCGATCTCCAGGTTCCACTCCTCGTCGGTCATCTGCGCCACCGGAGCGGTGGCCTTGACCCCGCCCGAGTTCAGGCAGCAGATGTCCAACTGGCCGTAGTGCTGGATGGTGAAATCGATCAGCCCCTCGACGTCAGCCTGCTTCACGGCGTCGCCGGCGAAGAACGTGACGTTGTCGCCGCCACCCATCTCGGCCACCGCCCGCTCACCCTTGGCCTGATCACGCCCGTTGACCACCACCTTGGCACCCTCGCGGAGGAACGCCTCGGCCATCCCCCGCCCGATCGAGCGGGTCCCGCCCGTGATGCAGGCGACCTTTCCGTCCAACTTTCCCATGGTCGTTCCTCTCAATCAGTAGGGCGAGGTGCCGCCGTCGATGGAAATCAGCGAGCCGGTGATGCCGGCGCCGGCGTCGGAGGCCAGCAGGACGGCCACGTTGGCCACGTCGTCGAGCTCCATGATCCGCTTGGTGGCGGCCTCGTGGGCGAACATCTGGATCAGCTCCTCGTAGGTGATGCCCATCTGCGCCGCCGCGTTGGGGCCGACCTCCCGGGTGATGTCGGTCTCGATCACCCCCGGGCACAGTGCGTTGACCGTCACGCCCGTGGTGCCCACCTCGATGGCGAACGACTTGGTGAACCCGTTGACCGCGTGCTTGGCCACCACGTAGATGCTGATGCCCGGCTTGCCGACCTTGCCCTCGACCGAGGAGATGTTGATGATCCGGCCCCAGCCACGCTCGATCATCGGCTTCACCGCTGCCCGGGAGTGCCAGAACGTGCTCCACAGGTTCCACTTCAGGGCGTCCTCGAGCGCCTCGTCGGTGAGGTCGGCGATGGGGGCGTGGTTGTTCGCCCCACCGGCGTTGTTCACCAGGATGTCGACCTTGCCGAAGTGCGCCACGGCCTCGGCCACCGCCCGCTCGCAGTCCTCCCGCACCTTGGCGTCGGCCTGCACGAAGTGGGTGTCGTTGGGCCGGCCGATCTCGGCCAGCGCCTGCTCGCCCTTGGCCGGCGTGGTGCCGGTCATCACCACCTTGGCACCCTCGGCCAGGAAGGCCTCGGCGATCGCCCGGCCGATCCCCCGCGTCCCGCCCGTCACCAGGGCGACGCGTCCATCCAGTTCTCCCATGCGGGCTCCTCCACGCTCCGGCCTGCTCCCCAGGCAGCTGCGCTAGAAACTAGCGAAGTTGTCAAGTAACTCCGAACCGGCCCACATCATCTCTCGCCACGCTCCCCCGCCGTGTCACCCTCGCGTGCGCAAACCCACGAAGTCGCCGGTTTCCGCACGCGAGCCCCGAGCATGCGTGCGCAAACCGACGCAAGCGGCGGAATGCGCACGCATGCGGGCTGGTGGGCGGGGTGGCGGGCGGGCGGGCAGCGGGACTCGGGCCGCGGGACTCGGGAGGCGGCCGAGTCGGCAGCGATGACGTGAGTGCCGGCGGTCAGCTGGTGAATGGGTAGCCGGCGGCGGCCATGTCGGCGAGGCCGCCTCCATCCTTGACCGTCAGACCGATCGCACGCATCCGCGCCGCGGCCTGCGCCGAGCGGTTGCCACTGCGGCAATACACGAGATAGGTGGCCTTGCGGTCGAGACTGGCGATCGCCTGGTCGAAGCTGGCGGCCTCGACATCGATGTTCCGGGCACCCTTGACCGAGCCGGCTGCGAACTCGGTCGGGGTGCGCACGTCGACGATCACGACCTCGGCCGATGTGGCGGACACCGCCGAGCCGGCGACCGAAGCCGCCGTCGCGGTGCTCGCGGAGGCGGACTTGTGGTCGTCGCTGCACCCGACCGCCGCGAGCCCGGCCACGGCGACCGCGGCAGCGACAGTCGATCGAAGGCGTGCGGTCACGCCCTCACGGTACCGAGGGCTCTCCTGGGTCCTCCAGTCGGGAGCCACCCCATTGGATTCGGGGCGGTGTGAGCTGCCGGACAGCTCGATAAGGTCCGACCACGGCTCCCCCGCTTCACGCAACGCGTCCGACGAGGAGCCCTCATGTCCCGACAACGCTGGCAATGCTTGGTGGACGGCTGGTTCGCCGACCATCACGGTGCCATCACCGCCGCCCGTCTCGAAGCGTTCGGTTGCTCGGACGCCACCATCCGGCGAATGGTCCAACGCGGGGAGCTCATCCGCATGGCGAGCGGTGTGTACCGATCTCGTGCGACGCCGCAGACGGCGCTCCAGCGGATGTCGGCGGTCTGTCAGCGGTATCGCCAGCTGTGCATCGGGTTCCTGACGGCGTGCAGCCTGTGGTCGATCCGCGGCATCGGCCCGCAGCCTCGGATCCACGTGCTCGTCGACAACCCGATCACGCCGGATTTCCCGGGTCTGATCGTTCACCGATGCCGGCGGATCGACCCCGTCGACATCGTGGTGCGCCCCGACGGCATCCGGCTGGCGAGCCCACCCCGGGCGGTGTTCGACGCCGCCGACATGATGGGACCGTCGACGTGTGCATCAGCCGTCGAGCAGATCGTCGACCAGTACTGCCAGTTCGAGACGGTCGTCGACACGCTGCGCCGCCTCGGGCACCCTCGTCGACCGGGCACCAAGACGATGACGGCGGTGATCCGCAGCCGTCCGGCGTGGCAGCAGGCCGTGCAGAGCGGACTCGAGCACTCGGTGATGGAGGAGATCGCCGCGCAAGGGCTGCCGAGACCGGTCACCCAACACCGCATCACCCTGCCGACCGGCCGGACGATCCGCTTCGACTTCGCCTGGCCCGAGCAGCGGGTTGCCCTCGAGGTGGACCATCCGGCCTGGCACGACGGCGCCGAACAGTCGCATCGCGACAAGCTGCGCGACCGCAAGGCGGCCACCATCGGCTGGGAGACGGTGCGAGTGACCAATCTCGACGTGCACGGTGGACTCGCCGAGGCCGTGCACGACGTCGCCCTCGTCCTGGTGCGCCGCGGATTCGTCCCTCCCACCCTCGTCGGTCCGAGCCTGACCGCGTGACCCCGCCCGTGTTCCATGCGTGCGCAAACCTCCGCATCAGTCGGTTTGCGCACGCATGCCGACGTGACGCGTGCGCAGACCTCCGTTTGCGGCGGTTTACGCACGCGAGGGGTGGGTCGCTGCGGGTCGGGTGGGGTGCGGGGCGGGGGTTGGGCGGGGGCCGGGGCCGGGGGCGGGGACCGGCCGGGCGGGGGGCGGGGAACTTCCCCGGGGCGGGGAACTGCCGGGGGGGCGGGGTCGGGTGGGTGCGGGGCGGGGGTGGGCGGGGTTAGGAGGGGGTGTGGGTGGCGCGCAGGGCGCGTTTGTCGATCTTGCCCATGAGGGTGCGGGGGACGTGGTCGGCGCGGTGGAAGGCCTTGGGGACCTTGTAGCCGGCGAGGGAGGCCTTGCACCAGGCGCGCAGGTCGTCGTCGGTCACGGTGGAACCGGCGCGGATCTCGACCACGGCGACGAGGCGCTCGCCCATCTCGGCATCGGGCAGGCCGATGCAGGCCACGTCCATCACATCGGGTTGGGTGATCAGCACCTGCTCGACCTCGGCCGGGTAGATGTTCACCCCGCCGGACACGACCATGTCGGAGAACCGGTCGGTGATGTACACGTACCCGTCGTCGTCGAGCTTGCCGATCTCGCCCAGCGTGAACACGCCGGGGGCGACGTGCGCCGCAGCCGTCTTGGCCGGGTCGCCCTCGTACTGGATGCCCCGCCCGGTCGTGTCCCGGAAGTACAGGCGGCCCTCGGCGCCGACGGGCAACTCGGTGCCGTCCTCGTCGAGGATCAGCGCCTCGAACGGCGGCACCGGGCGGCCGACGGAGCCGGGGTGGGCCAGCCACTCCTCCGGACCGATCGAGCAGGTCGTCCCCGACTCCGTCCCGCCGTAGGACTCGTACAGCACCGGGCCCCACCAGTCGAGCATCCGCTGCTTGATGTCCACCGAGCAGGCCCCGCCGGTGTGAACGACGACGCGCAGCGAGGACACGTCGGCCGTGGCCCGCTGCTCGGCGGGTAGAGCCAGCAGGCGGACGAAGTGGGTGGGCACCATGACCGACGACTCGATGCCCTGCGACTCGATGGCCGCCAGCGTGCCGGCGGCGTCGAACTGCTCGTGGATCACCAGGGGGACGCCAATGAGCAGCAGGCGCACCGCGGTGAGCGGCCCGTTGTGCGACATCGGCCCGACCACGAGGTGCGTGCCGGCGCGGGCGAGGCGCGAACCGCGCACGTGCTCGATCAGGCCGGCCACCGTCGGCGTGCGCCCGATGGTGGTGGGTGGGAGCTGGACCGCCTTGGGCTTGCCGGTGGTCCCGGACGTGAACAGCAGGCTCGGGATGACCCGCTGGTCGGGCCCCGGCACGGTGGCCGGGTGGTCGCCGATCAGCCCGTCGAGCGACTCGCCGCGCACGCCCTCCGACGGGAGCACGACGACCCGGATCGGCCGGCCGGCAGCGGCCTCGGCGACCACGGCAGCGGTGGCCTCGTCGGCAACGATCAGCCCGGCGGCGGACTCGTCGATCTGGTAGGCGACCTCGGCGGGCGTGAGCCGCGAGTTCACCGGGACCGACGCCGCCTCACCCAGCAGGGCCGCGGCATGGGCGACCGCGGTGGAGGCCCGGTTGCGGGCCATGACCATGACCCGCCGGGCGTCGCCGAGCGGCATCGACCGCAGCGCGGCTGCCAGGCGCAGCACCCGGTCGGCGGCCTCGGACCAGGTGACGGCCACCCCGCCGGCGCGCATCGCCGGCTCGTCGGGGGTTGCGGCCGCCCGCTCCGCCAGCGGCAGGACGAACCCGGTCATCGCACGAGCACCGTGCAGGTGCTGAGGCCGGGGGCGCCGTAGACCTGGGTGAAGGCGGTGCGCGGCTCGCCGGGGACCTGGCGCTCGCCGGCTCGGCCCTGCAGTTGCAGCACGCACTCGATCACCTGGCGCAGCCCGCTGGCACCGATCGGTTCGCCGTTGGCGATGCACCCGCCGTCGGTGTTCACCGGGATGCGTCCGCCGATCTCCAGATCGCCGCGCTCGATCAGCTCGGCCTGCCCGCCGTGCTCGCAGAACCCGCACTCGGCGAGGTGCATCAGCTCGGCACCCGCCTCGGTGTCCTGCAACTGGGCGACGTCGACGTCGTCCGGGCCGAGGCCGGCGGTCTCGAACGCGGCGCGCGCCGCGTGGACCGTGGCCCCCTCGGTGATCTGCGCCGCCAGCCACGGGCTGAACACCTCGAACGTGCCGAACTTGCGGGTGCGGAACTCGACGGCACGCAGCTCCACGGCCGGGACGCCCATGGCACGGGCCCGCTCCGTGGAGGTCAGCACGACGGCGGCCCCACCCTCGCTCGGGCTGCAGAACATGTACTTGGTCAGCGGGTCGTTGACCATCGTGGCGGCGGCGATCTCCTCGACCGGCATCGGGGTGCGCCGCCAGGCGTTGGGATTGCGCGCCCCGTTGCGCAGCGCCTTCGCCGTCAGCTCGGCCAGGAGCGAGGGGTCCAGCCCGTGGTCATGCAGGTAGCGCTGGATCTTCAGGGCGAAGAACTGGGTGGTGACCATCAGCCCGTCCTCGCCGTACCAGTCGCCGAGCCCGTACTCGGCCGGCGAGGCGGCGAACGCGCCGCGGTCGTGCTTGTCGAACCCGACGGCCAGGGCGAGCGATGCCCGGCCGGACTCGATGGCGTTGGTCGCCGCCAGCAGGGCACTGCCACCGGTGGCACACCCGTTGTAGACGCTGACGAACGGGGTGCCGGTGAGGCCCAGCTCGCTGACCAGCGCGTCCGCATGGCCGCCGTCGCGGCTGCCGCCGGCGGCGAAGTCGACGTCGCTCCACGACACGCCCGCATCGGCCAGCGCCGCCCGGGCGGCGGTGAGGCCCATCTGCCGCCCGCTGACGGGGAACCGCCCGAACGGGTGCAGGCCGACACCCACGATGGACACACCCATGTCAGCCCCCCGTCCCGGCCGGCTCGAACCAGTAGCCGCCGTGCAGCTCCCCGGTCCGCAGGATCACCGGATCGTCGATCGACCAACCCTCGACCGGCCGCCCGAACAACCGGCTCTCCACCCGCAGCGGGCCGAGGTCGACGTAGCCGACGACGAACGGTTGGTACGGCTCGGTCCCCCGGTACGGCGGCTTGGGGGCGATGCGCTGCACCGTCCAGCTCCACACCGTCCCGCGGGCTGGGAGGTCGGTCCCGGTCATCGCCGCTGCGCATCGCGGGCAGGTGTCCTGCGCCGGGAACGTGTGCGTGCCGCAGGACGGGCATCGGGCGCCACGCAGGCGTGGCTCGCCGCCCACGTCGGTCAGCAGATCGGTTGTTGGCATGGGGGGTTCCGCTTCCTAGTAGCTGCCCTCGGCGTGGCGGTCGACGCCGAGCAGTTGGACGAGGTCCTCGTGCAGCTCCATCCACACGTCGTGGAACGAACCGCACATCACGCCGGTGAACATCTTGGTCTCGCCGGCATGGATCCGGGCCAGGGCGTCGGCCAGCCGCCGGCGGTAGGTGTCGAAGCGGGCCACGGCCCCGACGAACTGGGCCACCACCGGGGCAGCGGCCTCGTGCAACGCATCGAGCTCGCCGAGGCGCTCGTCGTCGTAGGCCGAGTCGGTGTGGTCGTTGGGCTCCTGGCCGCGCATCTGCCAGCGGTTGCACAGGTCCTTGAACTCGACGTTGTGCGCCAGGAAGGCCTCGTACGGCTCGTGCAGCCCGGCGGTCTCGGCGGCCGGGCGGGCGGCCAGCTGCTCGGCGTGGCGAGCACGACCGGTGGGAGTCAGCTGCCACAGGTTGCGCGCCGGGATGTGCTTGGTCAGCTCGGCGCCGGCCAGCGCTTCGAGCACGGCGACGGTGTCGGCGGGGTCGAGACCGGCGATCTCCCCGAGCACGTCCGGCGCGGCGAAGCCCTTGACCCGCAAGGCGTGCATGACCAGGAAGTGGTGGTCGCCCGCGTCGGCGGCCGCCGACGCCGGCGCGGCCGACGGCACCGCCGTCCCCGTCGAGGCACTCGGCGCGCTGGACGGGCGCGCCGGCTCGGCGGCCGACCCACCCGGCACACCGGCGGCGTTCGCTGCGGCCAGCTCGGCGGCGATCTCGTCGAAGACGTCGTCACCCACTCGGCCGGCCTCGATCAAACCCTGGGCCACCGCCAGGCGGGCGATGGGCACCCGGTACGGGGAGCAGCTGACGTAGTCGACGCCCTGCTGGACCAGGAAGCGGGCCGATTCGGGATGCCCACCCTGCTCGCCGCACACGCCGATCTTGATGCCCGGTTTGGCCGCCCGGGCGTGCTCGCACGCGACGCGGATGATCCGCCCGACCCCGATCTGGTCGAGGGCCTCGAACGGGTCGGCGGGCAGCAGGCCGCGGCGGACGTACTCCGGGATCAGCTTGCTGCCCACGTCGTCACGGCTCAAGGCCAGGGTCAGCTGGGTGAGGTCGTTGGTGCCGAAGCTGAAGAAGTCGGACACCTCGGACAGTTCGCCGGCGACGATGGCGGCACGAGGCGTCTCCAGCATCGCCCCGACCTGCGGGGTGGCCGTGCAGCCGATGTCGGCCAGCGACTCGGCCACCCACCGCCGGGCCAGATGCATCTCCGTCGGGTCGACGACCAGCGGGATCATGACCTCGACGTCGGCCTCCACCCCGCGGTCGGCCAGGGCCATGACCGCCCGGAACAGGGCGCGGACCTGCATCTCGTACACGCCCGGCTTGATCACCCCGAGGCGCACGCCGCGGGTGCCGATCATCGGGTTGACCTCGTGCATCCGGCGGACCGCAGCCAGCTCGGCATGGCCAGCAGCGTCCAGCTCGCCCGTGGCCTCAGCGACGATCAGCTGCTCCAGGCTGGGGAGGAACTCGTGCAGGGGCGGGTCCAGCAGGCGGACCGTGACCGGCAGCCCGGACATCTCCCCCAGCAGGGCCTCGAAGTCGTGCTCCTGCGCGGCTTCCAGATCGGCCAGCGCTGCGGTGGCCTCGGCCGGGTCGTCGGTGAGGATGAAGCGGCGGACGAGCGGCAGGCGGTCTTCGGCCAGGAACATGTGCTCGGTGCGGCACAGGCCGATCCCCTCGGCTCCCATCCGCCGGGCGTGGGCGGCGTCGGCGGCGTTGTCGGCGTTGGCCCGCACCAGCACGGGCCGGTCGGCACGATGGCGGATGGTGTCGGCCCACGCCAGCAGGCTGACGATCTCGTCGGGCGCCTCCTCGGCCACGCTGGTCTCCGCCGAGCCCAGATACACCTGCCCGGTCCGCCCGTCGATGGAGATCTGCTGGCCGGGGCGCAGGACGCGGTCATCGAGATGCACGCCCTCGTCGTCGATGACCAACTCGCCGGCACCGACCACGGCCGGGATCCCCCAGCCGCGGGCGACGACGGCGGCGTGGCTGGTGATGCCACCGCGCGTGGTGAGCACCCCGGCCGACGACTGCATGCCCAGCACATCGTCGGGTGAGGTCTCGTTGCGCACCAGGATGACCGCCCGGCCGGCCTCGGCCGCGGCGACGGCGGCGTCGGCGGTCAGGACGATCTCCCCGCTGGCCGCGCCCGGCGAGGCTCCGAGGCCGGTGGTCAGCAGCTCTCGATCGCCGTCCCCGACGAAGCTGGCATGGAGGAAGACGTCGAGCTCGTCGGCCGGGATGGCCATGATGGCGGCGACCAGATCGGCGCCGGAACCAGCACGCATCGCCTCGCGCACGGCGCCGCGGATGACTTCGGCATGGCTGGCGGCGTTGCGCAACGAACCCATCGTCCCCTCTTTCCCCTGGGGAACGTACTGTACTCGTCATCTAGTAAGTCGGCCAGATCGACGAGCCGGCGGGCACGTCAGAAGGTGGCGTGGCGCGGCCCCAACCCGGTCTGATCGCCGGGTGTCAGTTGCCAGCGCTTGATGCACACCTTCTCGGCGAAGCGCCACCCCGCGGAGGTGCGCACGACCGTGTCGTGGTAGTCGCCGCCGGCCAGGCGCTGCGGGTGGTGCGCCGGGCGGGTGTAGGGCACGAGGAACTTGCTGTCGACCACCGCCCGGTCCGGCCCGTCTGCGGTGGCGACGATGTTGGTCACGTGATGCGCCGACGGGTGGGTGACGCCGCGGAACCAGTCGACGATGGCGGGCGCGCCACGGAACACCTCCGGCGCGCCGGCACGGGTGTAGTCGAGCACGGCGTCGGCGAGGAACAGCCCGGCCAGCTCGTCCCAGCGCTGGTGGTCGAGGGCATGGCCGTAGCGGCCGAGTAGTTGGTGGATCTCGATGATGTCGGCGGCGTCCATCGTCCCTCGGAGTTTCTTGGTATTGACTCCAGTCACTCGTATCGTAGGTGGGCGCGCCGGGGGGCGCGAGACCGACCGTCAGCGAGGAGGACCGTGGTCGCCATCCCCACCTCGCTGGGACCAGGACATCTCGACATCGAGGGATGCCTGAACTTCCGCGACGCCGGTGGCTGGGCAGCCGACGGTGGTCGGGTGCGCCGGGCGCGGCTCTACCGAGCCGACGACCCGATCCGCCTGACGGACCGAGGCCGAGCCAGCGTCGAGGCGCTCGGGCTGAGCGCGGTGATCGACCTGCGCCAGCACGCCCAGTACATCCGCTCGGAGGGCTTCGTCCGAGATCGCCTCCAGGTCCACCACCGCCCGCTGGTCGACCGGGTCATCGACCTGGACAACCCGCCCCGCCTGGAGCAGCCGAGCGACCTCACCGACCTCTACGACGAGATGCTCGACCGCAGCCAGACCCAGATGGGCGAGGTGCTCGACCTGGTGGCTGACCACATCGCCTCCGGCCCGGTGCTGGTGCATTGCGCCTACGGCAAGGACCGCACCGGCCTGGCCGTGGCCCTGATCCACGCCGCCCTCGGCGTGGGTGCCGACGACATCGTCGCCGACTGGGCTCGCTCGGACGGTCCGGCGATGGCCCGCCGGCAGTGGATCATCGACACCCTCCGTCCCGACGACCCACCCGTGCGCCACGCCCCGCCGTACCTGTTCACTGCCCCGGCGCCGGCGATGGCCGAACTGCTGGCACGGATGGCACGGCGTCACGGATCCCTGACGGGCTGGGTGCACTCGCTCCCCCTGACCCCCGGCACCCTCGCCACCCTTCGCGCCCACCTCATCGAGCCGACATGACCGAGCCGGCCAACTCGGCTCGTCCAACCCAGGCGGTACCGACCAGATGAACCTGTTGCCCATCCTCGACCGAGCCGCCGGCGAGCCCGACGGCGTCGCCCTGTCGTCCGACGGCATGGGCCGCGCCACCTGGCACGAGCTGACCGATGCGATCATGCGCCTGGCCGGGGCGATCCGTGACGCCGACCTCGGCCCCGACCGGCGGCTGATGGTCGTCTCGCGCAACCGGCCGTCGGCGGCGGTGGCCCACGCCGCGGCCCTGCTCGGCGGGGCCGCCGCGGTGCCGGTCAACTTCCACCTCACCGCCGGGGAGATCCAGTACCAGGTCGACGAGTCGCGCGCCGGCCTGGTGTTCGCCGACTCGGCCACCTACCCCGCCGTCGCCGAGGCCATCGCCGGGCGGGACGTGCCCGTGGTCCGCCTTCCGGATCACGGCATCGGTGGCGAGCTGGCCGCCTTCGCCGCCGGACACGGGTGGATCGAGCTGCACCCCGAACAGCGGGTGATCCCCAACCTGCTGTTCACCTCCGGCACCACCGGTCGCCCCAAGGCCGTGCAGCTCCCGCCGGCCACCATCGGCCCGACGCCAGATCTGGCCGGGTTCGCCACCTACAACAGTGCCCAGCAGCTGGCCCAGTTCGGTCCACACCTGATGGTCGGACCGATGTATCACAACGGTCCGCTGACCGCCGTGCGCCTGCTGCTGGCCGGGGTGCCACTGGTGATCCACGGCAGCTTCGACGCCGAGAAGACCCTGGCCACCATCCAGGAGCAGCGCATCGAGGCCACGGTGATGGTCCCTACCCACTTCGTGCGCATCCTCGCCCTCCCCGAGGAGGTCCGCCGGTCCTGCGACGTGTCCTCGCTGCGCTGCGTGATCCACACCGGCGGGCCGTGCCCGGTGGAGGTCAAGCGGGCGATGATCGACTGGTGGGGGCCGGTGTTGTTCGACGCCTACGGGGGCACCGAGTCCGGGCCGACGTGCACGATCAACTCCGAGGACTGGTTGGCCCACCCCGGCTCGGTCGGGCGGGCAGTCCCGCCGTTCGAGGCGCTGATCCTCGACGAGGACGGCACCGAGCTGCCGGTGGGGACCGAGGGCCGGCTGTACTTCCGGGACACCACCGGGCGGGGCATTCGCTACGAGGGCGACCCGGAGAAGACCGC
This sequence comes from Actinomycetes bacterium, assembly GCA_029782355.1. Classification (GTDB taxonomy): domain Bacteria; phylum Actinomycetota; class Acidimicrobiia; order Acidimicrobiales; family Ilumatobacteraceae; genus JAKOUY01. The sequence continues at coordinate 366,682 of JAKOUY010000016.1, read as the reverse complement.
TGCGGCGCACATCGCCCCCGGCGTGTTCACCCTGGGCGAGATCGGCAAGCTCGACGAGGACGGCTTCGTCTACATCACCGACCGGTTCTCCGACATGGTGGTGTCCGGCGGGGTGAACATCTACCCGGCCGAGGCCGAGCAGGCCCTGCAGCGCCATCCGGCTGTCCAGGACGTGGCCTGCATCGGCGTCCCCGACCGGGAGATGGGCGAGCGTCTCGTCGCCGTCGTCCAACTCAATCCGGGTGTCGCGGTGACGGCCGCCGAGCTCGACGCCCACGCCCGCCAGACCCTGGCCGGCTACAAGTGCCCGAAGCAGTACCACCTCGTCGAGACGATCCCGCGCAATGCGATGGGCAAGCTGGACAAGCGCTCGCTGCAGGCCGCCTACCGGGAGCACGGGTCGTGAAGCAGCTCGGCGGGATGGACACCAACTTCTTGAACATGGAGTCGCCCACCACCTACGGGCACGTGTCCTCGCTGACCATCTTCGAGCCCAAGCCAGGCTCCAACGGGGCCGGCCTGGAGATCACCAAGCGGACCATCCTGGCGCGCATCGACCGGCTCGAGCCGTACCGCCGGCGGCTGGTCACCGTGCCGCTCGGCCTGGACAACCCGTACTGGATCGACGACCCGAACTTCGACATCGACTACCACGTCCGCCACCACGCCGTGCCGCCGCCGGGCACGCCCCAGCAGCTCGCCGAGGTGGTCAGCCGGATCATCTCCCGCCCGCTCGATCGCACCCGACCGCTGTGGGAGCTGTACGTGATCGAGGGGGTGGAGGGCGGCCGGTACATCGCCCAGCTGAACAAGATCCACCACGCCACCATCGACGGCGCCGCCGGCGTGCTGATGCTCGGGGTGATGCTCGACCAGCACCCCGGGTCGGAGCCCAACGAGCCCGTTGCCGCCTGGCCGGTCGACGAGATCCCGTCCTCGTGGGACCTGCTCCGGCGGACCGCGGTGGCGTTCGTGCAACGGCCGGAGAAGATGGTCCGCCTGAGCATTCGCGCCGGGCGGGCGATGGCGGCGCGCAGCGGCAACCTCGGGCTGATGGCCATGGCCGAAGCGGCCGCCCGACCGCTGCCCGGGCCGCTCGGCCGGGCGATCCGTGACCGGATCCGTGGCGAGCGCTCGGTCGAGGACGAGCTCCCTCAGCTGCCGCGGCTGTCGGCCCCGCGCACGCCGTTCAACGCCACCATCTCCCCGCACCGCCGCTTCGCCTACACGACCATCCCGCTGGAGGATGCCCGCGACATCCGCCGAGCCTTCGGGGTGACGTTCAACGACGTGGTCATGGCCCTGTGCGCCGGCACCCTGCGCCGCTACCTGCAAGCCCACGACGCGCTGCCGGAGCAGCCACTGGTGGCGATGGTGCCCATCAGCGTCCGCCCGCCCGGCGACACCGACGACGTCTATCGCAACAAGGTCTCCGGTCTGACCTGCGAGCTGGCGACCGACGAGGCCGATCCGGTGGCCCGCCTGCACCGCATCGCGGCGCGGATGGCCGCGGCCAAGGAGCGCTTCGATCCGGTGAGCGCCGAAGCCCTCCAGGACTTCACCCAGTTCGCCCCGCCGGCCGTGGCCGGGCAGGCCATGCGACTGATCTCCCGGCTGCGCATCGCCGATCGGGTGGGCATACCGGTGAACGTGGTGATCTCCAACGTGCCCGGGCCCAACCACCCGCTGTACTCGGCGGGCGCCGAGCTCAAGCACTTCTACCCGGTCAGCACCATCAGCGACGGGATCGGGTTGAACCTCACCGTGCAGAGCTATCACGGGAGCCTCGACTTCGGGTTCGTCGCCGACCGCGAGCTGGTCCCCGACCTGTGGTCGATGATCGACCTGCTGCACGAGTCGATGGCCGAGCTGCACGGCGCGGCGCAGGCGGCGATGGCACCGGCCGAGCCGGCCGCCCGGGCCGGGAAGCGGCCGGTGCGGCGCACTCGGACGAGGTAGCTACAGCTCGACCAGGCGGGCGCCGCGCCGACCGTGGCCGCGCAACTTCCAGCCCACGGCGCGTGGGTACCACATCCGCAGCGGGAGCGGCGGCCGGAACGGTCGCCACTCGCCCTCGCGCACGCTCAACCGGTCGAGCACGGCATAGGCCACGGCCGGATGCATGCCGAGGGCGGTGTGGCTGGAGTACACCTCGATGTTCTCCGCCATCGGACCGAGTTGGTCGATGCACGTCTGCCACGGCGCCACACCGTCGCGGCGCGAGTAGATCGACGTCGCCGGGACGGTCAACCTCGGGCGGGCCTGCTCGGCGATCCGGCCGAGATCCACGTCGGCATCGTGCAGGTGTTGCAGCCGGCGCCAGATGACCATGGCCGAGCTCCCGTCGCCCTCCACCATCCGGTACGGGCTGCCGAGGGTGATCACCTGGCGCACCAGCTCCGGACGCTCACGCGCCAGCATCCGGGCGTAGATGCCACCGAGGCTCCAGCCGACCAGGCTGACCCGCCGCTCGGAACGATCGGCGACCTCGGCGAGGCGAGCGCGGATGCCGTCGATGATCGCCGTGGTCGGTCCGAGGTTGCGGCCCTGGCGCCAGGCATGGGTGACGTAGCCCTGGCTGCGGATCGCCCAGCGCAGCGCCAGCGTGGAGCCGTCGCCGGCCGTGAATCCCGGCAGGACCAGCACGGGATGGCCGTCGCCGATGGCTCCCAGTTGCAGGAGTGGTGCCATGGTCATGAACCCGGCAGCCTCGATCGGCCAGGACATCTCCAGCAGCTGGCGGCGCAGCGATGGGGCGGCAACCGGCTTGCGGGGCAGGGTCTCGTTGCCGTGCTGGCTCATGGCGATCCTCGCTCGTGCGCTGACGTGAGACCGACCCTAGTCACGGCCTCGGCCGTCGACCGCAGGTCGGCGCATCCCCGTCACACTGCGTGGTGCGCTGAGAGTATGGTCCGACCAAGACCTGGCCCGAGGAGGACCCATGCGTTGGTACTGGTGGCTGCTGTTGATCCTGCTGATCCTGCTCGTGCTGCTGTGGCTGTGGTGGTGGTTCCGCACGCAGGCTCGTGGTGGCGCCGTCCCGGTCACGACCTCGACCCGCCATGTCTCGTCCGGGTCGGCCGGATCATCCTCCGGCTCGGCCGGATCGACGGCTGGTTCCCTTCGTTCGACCGCGTCCTCGACCACTGGCGGCGCGTCCAGCGCGTCCAGCGCGTCCGAAGGTACGGCTGGAACCGCCTCATGGGCCGATCCCGCCGAGGTCGCCCACGGCTCGGCGGACGCCGCGGCCGACGAGTCACCAGCCTCGCCGGGGGACCACGACGCCGGCGTGACCGATGGTGCCGGGAACGCCGCCGAGTGGTTGACCGCGGACGGCGCCGAGGATGGTGGCGGCGCCGGCCCGGCGGCTGCCTCCACGGACACCGACGTGGCGGGCGATCGGGATGGAGGCGCCGACTCCTCGGCCTCGAGTTCCGCTACGGTCCACGAGGCGCCGGCCGCCGACGAGCCCGCCGCGTCGTCGTCCGGCGCGGCGAGCGCGTCGTCCGGCGACTCCCATGCCGAGACCGAGTCCGGCGGCGGCTCCGGACACGACAGCGAGCGCGACGATGCCGGCTGGAGCGAGTCGGATCCCGCCGAGTCCGATCCGGCCGCTGCGACCCATGACGCTCCGGCCGAGGCCGACGATGGTGCACTGCCCGCCGACATCGACGTCGAGAACCCGGCGTCCCTGGGCGTGACCGACGGCGGATCCCACGACGGCGGATCCCACGACGCCGGTGCGGGTGACAGCGGTGCGGACGACGGCGGATCCCACGACGCCGGTGCGGACGACGCCGGTGCGGACGGCGCCGGATCGGACGGCGCCGGATCGGGTGACGACGCCGGTGCGGACGACGCCGGATCGGACGTCGAGCCGGCCGAGTCCGAGGTGTCCGAGCGCGGCTCCGCGACCGCCGCCGACGGCGATGGGGCCGAGCCGCCTGCTGCGGCGCAGTCGTGGGTGTCGGGCAGCCACGCCGGTTCCATGCAGCCCGCCCCCGACGGCAGTGGCCCCGACGGCTGGACCATCAAGGGCAACGAAGACTCGATGCTCTACCACACCCCCCAGTCCCCGTACTACGGCCGCACCCGCGCCGAGGTCTGGTTCGAACACGAACACGACGCCCAAGCCGCCGGCTTCCGACGCTGGGACCACAAGCGCCACGCCGCCGACGACGCGCCGGTGCAGACCTGGACGGCGGGGAAGTTCGCCGGCTCCGCCGTGCCCAACGCCGATGGCGGAGGACCCGAGGGCTGGGCGATCAAGGGCAACGAGGACTCGATGCTCTACCACACCGAGGATTCGCCGTACTACGGGCGGACCAAGGCGGAGGTCTGGTTCCAGCACGAGGACGACGCCCGGGCGGCCGGCTTCACCCGCTGGAACGACCCCAGCCGCGACTGACCGGACCGACTGGCACGCTGCGGCCACCTCGCCCGTCCGCACGCGGTCGCGCCCGGGCCCATTCGGGCCGTGCGGAGTGGACCGGATGTCGCGGGCGCCGGGCGACCTTGGGCGTGTCGGCCGGGGTCAGCCGCCGGAGGCGTCGGCGGTGCAGACCGTGCAGTGGGCGTCCGGCGGCTGGTTGCCGGCCACCAGTTGCGCGACCCAGTCGACGAGCTTCACCCCATTGTTGGTCTCCGTGTAGAAGGCGTCGGTGTGCAGCACGGTGTGGTTGGTGCCGGGTGAGAGGTAGGTGGACAGCTGCATGCCGCTGGCCTCGACCTGCTTCTCGTTCTGATCCATCAACTGGTCGAGGTGTGAGGCGTCGATGCCGGCCAGCCCGGCGAACATCTGCTGGGTCTGGTCGAAGGCGTAGTCGTGACGGGCGAAGATGATCGCCGGGTCGTGCTTGTGGGCCTGGATGAACAGCGCCGGGAAGCTCCAGGTCGCCGCCGTGATCCCGGCGTTCTCCGGCCATGACGGGATGGCGTTGCCGGTGCCCCACGCTCCGCCGATGACGGCGTTGATCGCCGCCACGTCCGGGTAGGCGCCCGACCCGTCGGCCAGCACGCTGATCGTGGCCGACGGCAGGAGGTCGTGGGCCAGGCCGGCGTACAGCGGCGTGGGCACCGAGCCGGCGCTCTCGCCGGCGACCACGACCTGCGCGGCATCGGGGAACGTCGCCGCCATGGCGCCCAGCGCGGTGGTGCCATTGAGGTAGCCGTTGTGGCGGACGACGACGCCGTTGCCGTAATCCTTGGTCTGGTTGCCGAGATGCACGTCACCGGTGCAGTACGGGACGAACACCACCGAGAACCCCTTGAACGGGTTGTCGGCCCGGTCGAGGGCGAAGATCCCGGCGTCGAGCTTCGGCGGGTCCTCGGGGCTGAGGGTCCGCTTGTAGCTGGTGCTCGCCGGGCCGCAGGTGTCGGCGCTGAAGCACGCCCCGCCACCCTCGAGGAAGAACAAGACCTTGGTCGGGTCGCCGCGGTGGACGAAGTAGCGGAACGGGCTGCCATCGCTGCACATGCACGTCCCGGGCGCCTGCACCGACTCCCACCCGGCGGGAGCCGCAGCGGGGCTGGAGGCCGCCGGGGCACCGGCCGAGGTGCCTGGCGTCGCCGTCCCCGCCGCCGTACCGGCCGGGGCCGACCCGGGAGCCGACGGCGCCGGCGAGGGTGTGGTGGGGGGCGTGGTGGCCGTCACCGTCGCCGTCCAGCCGCCGAGGGCAGCGACCAGCGCCGCTGCGATGAGGACTCGCTTCCATGTCATGGGACGGGAGCGTAAACCCTCCGGGCTCAGTCGTCGGCAGCAGCCCCGTGAAAGGCAGCAACCGCGGTGGGCAGGGTGGCGAAGATCCGGTCGGCGCCCACCCGCTGGAGGAAGCCGGCGGCCTCCAAGTCGTCGGCCAGTTCGTGCTTGACCCGGGCCATGGCGAAGACGATGCCGCGACGCACCAGATCGGCACGCACCTCCTCCAACGCGTCGATGCCGGTCAGGTCGACCTCGATCAGACCCTCGGCGTTGAGCAGGAACCAGCGGATGTCCGGACCGGCGGAGGCGACGGCCCGAAGCGCTCGGCGGCGGAAGTCGGCGGCGTTGGCGAAGAACAGTGGCGAGTCGTAGCGATAGACCACCAGCCCCGGAACGGTGACGGCGTTGGGGTAGTCCTCGACGTCGTGCATGCCGGGCACGCCGGGGGCGTATCCCAGCACGGCGTCGTGCGGGCGGGCCACCCGGCGGAGCATGTCGAGGATCGACAGACCGATGGCCACGGCGATGCCGACGAGCACGTCGGTGACCAGCACACCCAGCATGGCCACCACGGAGAGGGCCAGCTCCGTGCGCCGGAAGCGGGCGATGCGACGGATTTCGCCCACCTGGACCAACCGGGTGGCCGCGAAGATCACCAGGCCACCGAGTGCGGCCAGCGGGAAGTGGCCGAGCGCCGGACCCACCAGGAACATCGCCGCCAAGACCGTGAGCATGGTGACGATCGAGGAGACCTGCGTGGTGCCGCCGACCGCGGCGCTGATCGCCGTGCGGCTGCCGCTGCTGCTGACCGGGAAGCCGCGCATCATCCCGGCGGCCACGTTGGCCGCGCCGAGGGCCAGGAACTCCCGGTTGGAGTCGATCGGCTCACCCTCGCTGAACGCCCGGGCGGTCAGCACGTTGTCGGTGTACCCGACGATGGCGAGGGCCAGGGCGGCGGGCAGCATGCGGACGACGTCGTCCATCGGGATCGACGGCCAGCCGGGGACCGGAAGGCGGCGGGGTACCGCGCCCACCACCTTCAGCCCGTGGTGCTCGAGGTCGAACACCTTTCCCACCAGGGCTGCGGCCACCATCACGATCAGCGGCATCGGCCAGTGTGGTCGCCATCTGGCGGCCAGCAGCAGGACCCCGACCACGATCGCTGCGGTCACCAGCGACGGCACGTTGGTCTGACCGAGGTGGCGCAGCACCGACCACAGCTGCTGGTACGGCCGCCGACCGGAGACGGAGAACCCCAACACCTTGCCGAGTTGGCTGACGATCATCAGCACGGCGATGCCTGCCATGTAGCCGACCAGCACCGGGTGGGACAGCAGGTCGGCGAAGAATCCGAGGCGGAACAGCCAGCCGACCAGGCACACCACGCCGACGGCGACGGCCAGCGCGGCGGCGATCGACGCGGCCCGCGCCGGATCGCCGTGGGCCAGCGTGGCGATGGTGGCGCCGGTCATCAGCGCGGTGGACGATTCCGGCCCGGACGACAGCAACAGGGACGACCCGAGCGCGGCGTACACGACGAGCGGACCCACCGAGGCCCACAGACCGGCCACCGGCGAGAGCCCGGCGATGCCGGCGTAGGCCATGACCTGGGGGACGAGGTAGGCGGCCACCGTGACGCCGGCAATGACGTCGCCGCGCAACCAGCGCCGCTGATAGCCGCGCAGCAGCGCCAGCACTCCCGCCGGCGGCGTCGGCGCGTCGACCTGCTCCCCCATTCGGCGCCAGACTCTACGGGGCGCGCCCCCCGGCCTTGGTCAGTTCAGTGTGTAGCTGTGCAACGTGCGGACGTAGTTGGCCCGCTCGAAGGCGTCGGGGTGCTCCGTGTTGGCCGCTGACACGCTGCCGCGCAGCTGGGCCACTGAGTCGTACTCGTGCTCGGTCGCCCACTCGACGAACTCGCGCTCGACCCGGCGGACGTGGTCCGGGCCGTGGCGCAGCACGGCGGAGGTCATCATCGCCACATCGGCACCGACCAGCAGGGCCTTGGCCACGTCCCGGCCACTCTCGATGCCGGTGGTGGCGGCCAGCGACACCTCCGGCAGCGCCGGGCGGAGCAGGGCGATCCAGCGCAACGGCAGACGCAGCTCCCACGGCGAGGACAGCTCCAGCGTCGGGCGGACCTCTCGGCTATCGGGGTCCAGGTCGGGTTGGTAGAAGCGGTTGAAGAGCACCAGCCCGGCCGCGCCGGCATCGACGAAGCGGCGGGCCATGTTGGCCATCGACGAGTAGAACGGCGAGACCTTGACGGCGACGGGGATCTCCATCAGCTTGGCGATCTCGCCGACCAGGAACTCGTCGGCCTGCTCGACGTCGTGACCAGTGCGGTCCGGATCGGCGGCCACGTGGTACAGGTTGAGCTCCAGCGCATCCGCCCCGGCCGAGGCGATCAGCCGGGCGTACGAGGTCCACGCCCCGTGCGAGCCGGCGTTCAGGCTGGCAATGACCGGCACGTCGACGGCGGCCTTCACCGCTTCGATGTGCTCGAGATAGCGATCGGCGGGCGAGTCGAAGCGCTCGAAGACGTCGTCGGGGAAGAAGTCGGTGGCCTCGGCGTTCGTCCCGGCCAGGGCGTCGAGGGCGCTGGTCAGCTCGTTCTCCTCGTGGAGGATCTCCTCCTCGAACAGCGACGGCAGCACCAGCGCCGACATGCCCGCCTCGGCCAACTGCCTGGCGTGGTCCAGATCACGGGTGTAGGGGCCGGCCGAGGCGACGATCGGCGTGCGCAGCGACAGGCCGAGGTAGGTGGTGGAAAGGTCGGTGGTCATCGTCAGTCCTCGGTGTCCGTGGCGGTGTCGTCGATCTCCGGGTGGGCGTGGCGCACGGTCACCCGCCGCTCCACCCCGGCCAGCTGGGTGTAGTACCGCCAGCGCTCGTCGGCGTCGGACTGCAGCATCTCGCCCAGCTCGGCGGCCTGCTGCGGGTGCGTGCGAGAGAGCACGGCGAAGCGGGCCTCGGCGCTGATGAAGTCGGCGATGCGGATCGACGGTTCGGCGGAGTCGAGCTTGAACGGCGTGCCGTGCTCGGCGTCGACCGGCGAGTAGCGGTACAGCGGCCAGTACCCGCTGCGCACCGCGTCCTTCTGGTGCGTCATCGACTGGGACATGTCGATGCCATGGGCGATGCACGTCGAGTAGGCGATGATCAGGCTCGGTCCTGGCCAGGCCTCGGCCTCCAGCAGCGCCCGGGTGGCCTGCAGGTCGTTGGCCCCCATCGAGATCTGGGCGACGTAGACGTTGCCGTAGGACCGGGCGATGGCACCGAGGTCCTTCTTGGCGCTGGGCTTGCCGGCGGCGGCGAACTTGGCGACGGCGCCGCGCTGTGTGGCCTTGGAGGCCTGGCCGCCGGTGTTCGAGTAGACCTCGGTGTCGAGCACCAGCACGTTCACGTTGCGCCCGCTGGAGAGCACGTGGTCGAGCCCACCGAAGCCGATGTCGTAGGCCCACCCGTCGCCACCGATGATCCACACCGCGTTGTCGACCAAGGCCCCGGCCAGCGAGCGCAGGTGCACCGCATCCGGGTGGTCGATGCCGGCCAATGCCAGGCGGAGCTGGTCGACCCGCGTCCGTTGGGCGCGCAGGCCGGCGTCGGTGGACTGCTCGGCCTGCAGGAGGCCGTTGACCAGCTCGGCCGGCAGGCGGTCGGCCAGGCGGGCCAGCAGCATGCGCGCCTCGCGCGCCTGGGCCTCGTAGCCGAGGCGGATGCCCAGGCCGAACTCGGCGTTGTCCTCGAACAGCGAGTTGGCCCACGCCGGGCCGCGTCCCTCGGCGTTCTTGGTGTACGGGGTGGTGGGCAGGTTGCCGCCGTAGATCGACGAGCAACCCGTTGCATTTGCAATCAACATCCGGTCGCCGAACAGCTGGGTGGCCAGCTTGATGTACGGGGTCTCGCCGCAACCGAGGCAGGCCCCGCTGAACTCGAACAGCGGCTGCAGCGCCTGGGCGCCCTTCACCGTGTCGTGGCCCAGCAAGTCACGGTCGAGCTCGGGGATCGACAGGAAGAAGTCCCACATCGGCCGCTCGGCCTCACGGTGCTGATCGGCCGGCTCCATGTTGATCGCCTTGTGGCGCACGGCCTGCTTCGACTTGGCCGGGCACACGTCGACGCACACGCCGCAGCCGGTGCAGTCGTCGGGGGCCACCTGGATGGTCATCGACAACCCGGCGGCGTCCTTGCTGCGGAACGACTTGGTCTTGAAGCCCTCCGGTGCCCCGGCGATGGCCGCCGGCTCGTAGACCTTCATGCGGATCGCGGCATGCGGGCACACGGCCGCGCAGCGCCCGCAGTCGATGCACACGTCGGGATCGAAGATCGGGATCTCCAGCGCCAGCGAGCGCTTCTCGAACGCCGCCGTCCCGGTGGGGAACACGCCGTCGACGGGCAGGGCCGACACCGGCAGCAGGTCGCCGTCACCGGCCAGCATGATCGCCGTGACGCGCTGGACGAAGTCCGGGGCGCCCTCCGGCACCGGGGCGCTGCGCCGGGTGGTGGCGGTCACCGTGGCCGGGACCTCGACGCGCTGCAGCGCCGCCAGGGAGGCGTCGATGGCCGCGAAGTTGCGCTCGACCACCGAACGGCCGCGCTTGCCGTAGGACTTCTGCACGCTGGCCTTGATGTGCTGGATGGCTTCGTCGGCCGGCAGCACGCCGGAGAGCTGGAAGAAGCACGGCTGCATGACGGTGTTCAGCCGGTTGCCCATCTGCGCGGCGCGGGCCACGCTGACCGCGTCGATCACCCAGAACTGGATGTGCTTGTCGACGAGTTGCTGCTGGACCTCTTCGGGCAGGCGGTCCCACACCGTGTCCGCCGAGTACGGGCTGTTCAGCAGGAACGTGGCGCCCGGCTTGGCGAACTCGAGGACCTTCATCTTCGACAGCAGCCCGAACTGGTGGCAGGCGACGAAGTCGGCGTCGTCGATCAGGTAGGTCGAGCGAATCGGCTGGGGGCCGAAGCGCAGGTGGGAGACGGTGACCGAGCCGGACTTCTTCGAGTCGTAGACGAAGTAGCCCTGGGCGTACAGGTCGGTCTCCTCGCCGATGATCTTGATCGACGACTTGTTGGCGCCCACCGTGCCGTCGGAGCCGAGGCCGAAGAACATCGCCTGGACCTCGCCCGCCGGGCGGGCGTAGTGCACGTCGGCGGGCCCGACCGACAGGTGGGTGACGTCGTCGACGATGCCGACGGTGATCCGCGGCCGGGGCTGTTCGGCGGACAGCTCAGCGAAGACGCCGCCGAGGTGCGCCGGGGTCAGCTCCTTGCTGGACAGGCCGTAGCGCCCGCCGATGACCCGCGGCATCGCGGCGCGCTGGCCGCGCCCGACCGCCTCGGCCAGTGCGGTGACGACGTCGAGGTACAGCGGCTCGCCCAACGCGCCCGGCTCCTTGGTGCGGTCGAGCACGGCGATGCTGGTGACCGTTCCGGGCAGGGCGGCCAGCAGGGCCTCGGCCGGGAACGGCCGGTAGAGGCGGACCACGAGGACGCCGACCTTCTCGCCCCGGGCGGTCAGCGACTCGACGGTCTCGGCGGCGGTCCCGGCGGCCGAACCCATCAGCACGATGACCCGCTCGGCATCGGGCGCACCGTGGTACTCGACCAGCCCGTAGCGCCGTCCGGTGCGCTCGGCCAGCTCGTCGAAGACGCCGGCGACGATGCCGGGGACCGCCTCGTAGAACGGGTTGCACGCCTCGCGGGCCTGGAAGAACACGTCGGGGTTCTGCGCCGTGCCGCGCAGGGTCGGGGCATCCGGGGTCAGGCCGCGCAGGCGGTGGTCGACGATGTCGTCGTCGCCCACCAGCGCGGCCAGGGTGGCGTCGTCGAGCAGGGCGATCTTGTTGATCTCGTGGCTGGTGCGGAAGCCGTCGAAGAAGTGCAGGAAGGGCACCCGGCTGCGCAAGGTGGCGGCGTGCGACACCAGGGCGAAGTCGTGGGCCTCCTGCACGGACGCCGCCGACAGCAGGGCCCACCCCGTGGTGCGGGCGTGCATGACGTCGCTGTGGTCGCCGAAGATCGACAGGGCGTGGGTGGCCAGGGTGCGGGCGGCGACGTGGATCACGCACGGGGTCAGCTCGCCGGCGATCTTGAACATGTTCGGGATCATCAGCAGCAGGCCCTGGCTGGCGGTGAACGTGGTGGCCAGGGCGCCCTTCTGCAGGGCCCCGTGCAGCGTGCCGGCGGCACCGGCCTCGGACTGCATCTCGATGACGTCGGGGACCAGGCCCCACCGGTTCGGCTTGCCGGCTGCGGCCCAGTCGTCGGCGTACTCGCCCATCGGCGAGGCCGGGGTGATCGGGTAGATGGCGACGACCTCGCTCAGCGCGTAGGCGACGCGCGCCGCAGCCTCGTTGCCGTCGAGGCAAGTCCATTCGGCGGTCACGTGCAACTCCTCTGTGTCTCGTCGTTCACCGTACGTCCCCCTCCGACCACCGCCAAGGGGCCAAAGTCCCCCACCCCGACCCCACCCGGCAGGTCACGCCGCCCCACCACTTCCGCATGCGTGCGCAAACCGACGGATGCGGAGGTCTGCGCACGCATGGAACGGGGACGGGGCGCGGTGGTCACTCCGGAGCCCAGTGATGCCGGAGGTCGGCCAGCCACGGCGGGTACGCCAGCGGCGGGTCGGGCAGGGCGGTGACCCCGTGCTGGGCGCGCAGGGCGTCGAGGGTCTCGGGCTGGTCGCCCCAGCTGCGCGGATCGCCCATCATCACCTCGAACAGCACGGCCCCCTCGTCACCGGCACGGAACGGGCCGAACGCCGCGCCCTGCGGCAGCTCCAGATGGGTGCCGGCCGGGCACCACCGGTCGCCGCACCACACCCCACCCTCGATCACGAAGACCACGTGCGGGCTGAAGTGCCCGTGGCGGCGGACGATCATGCCGGGGTCGTAGTGGGCGTACAGCGACAGGTACTGCGGGTCCGGGCTGAACGCCAGCCACTTCTCGCGCACCTCGGCCACGCTGCCGTCGGCGTTGCGTTGCCGCTTGACCACCTGCCAGGGCACGTCGGGGTCGTCGAGGTGGCGGATGGTGACCTGCGCCCCCGGCCGGCGCGGGTCGTCCGGGGAGCTCGCCCCGACCACGCTGATCAGTGCTTGGCCGGTGCTGGCGGCTGGGCCGCGGCCTTGACCTTGTCGACCAGGTGGGCGGGCAGCACGTCGTAGTGGTCGTGCTGGGCGGTGAACGAGCCGCGCCCGCCGGTCATCGAACGCAGGTCGACGGCGTAGCGGCCGAGCTCGCCGGTGGGGACCAGCGCCGACACGACCTGGTCGCCGTGCTCGTCGGCCTCGGTGCCCTGCACCCGCCCACGGCGGGTGTTGATGTCGCCCATCACGTCGCCCTGGTGGTCGTTCGGCACGGTGACGCGGACCAGCGAGATCGGTTCGAGGACCACCGACCCGGCGGCGGCCAGGCCGTCCTTGAACCCCTGCGCCGCAGCGGTCTTGAAGGCCATCTCGCTGGAGTCGACGGCGTGGAACTTGCCGTCGACGCACTCGACGCGCACGTCGACCACCGGGAAGCCGTGCACGCCACCGTGGGCCATGGTCTCCTCGACGCCCTTGTGCACCGCCGGGATGTAGTTGCGCGGGATCGCTCCGCCGACGATGGAGTCGACGAACTCGAACCCGGCGCCCCGGCCGAGCGCCGAGACCTTCATGTTGACCACGGCGAACTGGCCGTGGCCACCGGTCTGCTTCTTGACCTTGCCCTCGCTCTCGGCCGAGCCGGTGATCGTCTCGCGGTACGGGACCCGCACCGGCTCGGTGTTGACGTGCACCCCGAACTTGCGCGCCAGGCGCTCCAGGGTGACGGCCACGTGGGTGTCGCCGAAGCCGCGCACGACCGTCTGGTGGGTCTCCTCGACCCGGTCGACCAGCAGGGACGGGTCCTCGGCCTGCAGCTTGGCCAGTGCCGGGCCCATCTTGTCCTCGTCGGCCTGGGTGGCGGCGGTGACGGCCACGCCGTACTGGGCCACCGGGCCTTCGGTGGCGGCGACGCGCACCGGGGTCCCCTTCGGCGCCAACGTGTCGCCGGTGCGGGTGTCGGACAGCTTGGCCACGGCAGCGATGTCGCCGGCCACCACGGTGGTCACCGGGTGCTGCTCCTTGCCACGCAGGGCGAACAGGGCGTGGAGGCGTTCGTCGTGACCGGAGCGGGCGTTGATCAGGTGCTGATCGGTGGCCAGCGTGCCGGACAGGACCTTGAAGATCGACAGCTGGCCGACGAACGGATCGGTGATCGTCTTGAACACGTAGGCCAGCGGGTTGGCCGAGGCGTCGGCCGGGACGTTCACCGCCAGGGCGGCGTCGCCCTCCCCGGCCTGCACCGCGGCCGGGCGGGATGCGGGCGAGGGGCCGAGCTCGCACAGGAAGTCGGCCAGGCGGTCGACGCCGACGCCGGTCTGCGCCGAGCCGAGCAGGACCGGGAACTCGACGCCGTCGAGGACCTCACGGGCCAGCGACGACTCCAGCTCGGCCACCGACGGCACGTCGCCGGACAGGTACCGCTCGAGCTGCTCGTCGTCGCCCGAGACGATCTCCTCGATCGCCTCGTCGTGCAGGCGATGCTCCTCGTCGGCCACATCGGCCGGCATCGCCTCGCTGTGGTGGGTGCCGCCGGGCTCGTACTCGTAGGCCTCCTCGGACAGCACGTCGGCCACGCCGTGCAGGGTGTGGGCCTCGCCCAGCGGGAGCTCGAGGGGGATGAAGCCGTGGCCCAGTCGGGCGCGCAGCTGGTCGAGGACGGCGTGGAAGTCGGCACGCTCCTTGTCCTCCTTGCTGACGAAGACCATGCGCGGCACGCCGATCTGGGCGGCGCGACGCCAGAGCATCTCCGTCTGGACCTGCACCCCGTCGACGGCGCTGACCACGAAGACGGCCAGGTCGGCCACCGACAGCGCCGCTTCGACCTCACCGACGAAGTCCGGGTAGCCCGGGGTGTCGAGCAGGTTGATCTTGTAGGTCTGGCCGTCGGGAGCCTTCCACTCGAACGGGGCCAGGGTCATCGACAGGGAGATCTTGCGCTTGATCGATTCCGGCTCGGTGTCGAGCACGCTGGTCCCGTCGTCGACCTTGCCGACCCGGGGGACCGCACCGGCGCGGGCCAGCAAGGCCTCGGCCAGGGTGGTCGACCCCGCTCCACTGTGACCCACCAAGGCCACGTTGCGGATCCGTTCGGTCGGGATGCTGCTCACGGACATAACCCCCTCAAGGTTGCGCTGACCTCGACCGTATCGTGTCGATGGCGCGACCACGGAACGACGGACTCGACCCAGGCCCCGTCGCGCAGATCTATACAACACCCGTTGTATAGGTTCGTCGTGTGGACGGCGAGAACCCCTTCACCCCCGGCTACGGGCAGCAACCGCCATACCTGGCGGGGCGCGCCGACCTGGTCGACCAGGCCATCCGCGGCCTGCGCCGGGGCCCCGGGTCGCCCGCCTACCACCAGTTCGTGATCGGCGCTCGAGGAACCGGCAAGACCGTGACCATCGAGGCGACGGTCGAGCTGGCCGTGGCCGAGCACGGTGCCGTGGTGGCCCGGTGGACCGCCGGGTCACGCCCGCTGCAGGAGGCCATGGCCGTGGCCGCCCAGGAGCTGCGCCCGGTGCTGCGCAGCCGCTGGGGGCGCAGCGGCGGGGTCCAGGCCTCGGCCACGGTCGGGGTCCCCGGTCTGGTCTCCGCCACCGCCAGCACCGTGCCGGCCGGACCGCCGCCCAGCGGGTCGGCGTTCGGGCTGATCCAGCGGCTGGCCGGAGATGCCGCTCGCCGCCGCCGCCAGGTGATCGTCTGGGTCGACGAGGCGCACAACGCCACCCGCGAGGACGTCGTCGTGCTGGCCGCGGTCATGCAGGAGCTGGCCAACGTCCGCCGCCTGCCCGTGGCGGTGTGGGCGGCCGGGCTGCCCGAAGCCCGCCACCGCTGGATCGACGCCGCCTCCCCGCTGGAGCGTCAGCGCTTCACCGTGGTCGGCAACCTCGGGCGCGACGACGCCGTGGCCGCCCTGGCGATCCCCATCCGCGAGGCCGGCGGGGTGGTCGACGACGAGGTGGTCGAGCAGCTGGCCGCCGCCTCGAACGGCTTCCCGTACGTCATCCAGCTGATCGGCTACCACGCGTGGGAGGCGGCCGGTGACGGCCCGCTCGACGCCGACGCCGCCCGAACCGGGATTCGGCGGGCCGTCGACGAGCTGCAACCGCAACTGTTCGTCGCCCGCTGGCGGCAGCTGACACCGGCCCTGCGCGACTACGTGGCCGCGGCGGCCGAGGTCGAGGATCCGGCCACCGGGCTGGTGTCGTCCTCCGCCGTGGCGCAGCGGCTGGGCATGAGCACCGCTCAGGTCTCCGGGCGGCGTGACCTGCTGATCAACACCCACCAGTTGCTGGCCAGTCCCGGGCGGGATCAGCTGGTGTTCAGCCAGCCGGGCCTGGCCCACTGGGTCCGCTCCCTGCGCCATGGCCGGGCGGGCGGTCCGGGCAGAGCGAGCGGCGCCCTCACCCCGTGACCCACCGCAACCGCTCGGGCGCCACGTCCCGGCCCAGCTCGACCACCGGCGTCACCACCGTGCTCGGGCCAAGGGTCGTGACGGTGACCCCCTGGACGGTGACGGACAGCAGGTGCCGGTCGTCCGGTGACGCCACGATCGGGAGCGCCAGGACGCTGAGGTCGCTCGCCTCGCCGTCGCTGCGACCGAGGACCACTCCCGGGTGCCCGGTGGGCTGGCGGACGGTCGCCCAGCGAAGCCGACCGTCGGCCGACGATCCGGCGTCGTCGTCGGTCAGCGCGGCCAGCTGGCGCAGCGTGCCACGAACGGGCGTGGCCTGCGCGGTGACCAGGTCGAGCACGGCCACCGGCCCCGGCGACGTCGTCGGCACGGCGCGCTCCAGATCGGCGAACCACCAGGTCGCGCCGGCCCGCTGGATCGGTGACATGCCGTCCAGCACCGGCAGCGGCCGGTAGCGGCCGGTGCGGTCGACCATCCCCCAGCGCGGCGCGTCGCCGGCCAGGCGCAGCACCCCACGACCCTCGTAGCGCTCGATCGGTCCAGGAACGTCGACCGCTCGCAGCCGGCCGAGATCATCGACCAGGGCGATGCCGGCCTCGGTGCGGACCACGAGTCGATCGCCCAACCAGCCGAGGAGGTCGCCGACGTCCGCGGTGGTCGTCCGCTCGGCGAACGGCGCGGTGCCGTCGGTGGTCTGCACCGAGCCGCCGTGCATCACCGCCCACCGCGTGCCGTCCTCGTCGGCCACCAGATCCTCCACCGAACCCGGCACGTCGACCGGGTTGGGCGTGGCCGCATCGAGGCGGACCACCACGGTCCGATCGGCGCCGCGCAGCACCACGGCGGCGGGCAGGCGCCGGCCGACCTCGAACCGGGCGAGGCCGAGCTGGTCGAAGGTGGTGGTGGTCCCGGTGAGCAGATCGACGAAGGCCGCCGGGTGAACCGGTGGCGGCACGACACCGGCATCCTCCACGGCCGCTTGCTCCGTCACGAGCAGTGCCAGCCGCTGGCCGTCAGCCACCCCGGACAGCCGGCCGGCTTCGAGGCGGTGGGTCACCTCGGTGCCGTCGGCGACCGTCAGGATCATCACCCACCCATCGCCGAGGAAGGCCACCTGTCCGGCCACCGGCTGGGTCACCTGGCGAGGGACGCCGGGCAGGGTGAGATGACGGTGGACCGTCGAGGCGGTGGTGATCAGCCAGGCCTCGGCGCCCGACGTGGCCAGCCCGAGCACGCCGGCGGGGTCCTCGGCGCGAGCCGCCGGCGACGCACCGGCCACGGTGGTGACGACGGCGGTCATCGTGGCGAGCGTGGCGAGCGAGGCGAGCGAGGCGAGCAGGCGGCGGCGAGCAGGCATGCCGCCTACGACGAGCACGACGGCCGAGCGGTTCCCGGCGACCGGGCCCGGTACCGTCGGACCACCGCCCGGCAGGACCGACCGGTACCCTTCGGGCATGCCCGGCTCGTACATCGCCCTGGAGGGTGCCGAGGGGTGTGGCAAGTCCTCGGCGGCTGCGGCGCTGGCGGCTCAGCTCGGGGCGGTGTTGACCCGGGAGACCGGCGGCACGGCCGTCGGTCAGCGGATCCGCGACATCCTCCACGACCCCGGGGTCACCTCGTTGAACGATCGGGCCGAAGCATTGCTGACCGCTGCCGATCGCGCCCAGCACATGGCCGAGGTGGTCGCCCCGGCGCTGCGCGCCGGCCGACACGTGGTCAGCGACCGCAGCGTGTACTCGACCCTGGCCTACCAGGGCTACGGGCGCGGCCTGCTGGTCAGCCAGTTGCGAGAGTTCAACGACTGGGCCATCGGGGGCACGTGGCCGGATCTCGTCGTGCTGCTCGACGCCCCGCCGGCGGTTCTGGCGGAACGGATGGCCGGCCGCCACCTCGATCGCTTCGAGTTGCAGAGCGACGCCTTCCACCAGCGGGTGCGCGACGGGTTCCGCCGCCTGGCCGATGCCGAACCGCGCCGGTGGGTCACCGTCGATGCCTCGGCGCAGGCCGACCAGGTGGCGGCGGCGGTGCGTGCCGCCGTGTCGATCCGGCTGGGGATCTGATGGCCTCGGTGTGGGACGGCGTCCACGGCCAGGAGCGGGCCGTGGCCGCCCTCGTCGGCGCCGCCGCGCACCCGGTGCACGCCTACCTGTTCGTCGGCCCACCAGGTTCGACCCAGCGCGCCGCAGCCCGGGCCTTCGCCGCGCTGCTACTGACGGGTGGGACCGACGACCCCGAGTTGCGCGACGCCCGGCTGGCCCTGCGGGGCGAGCACCCCGACGTGCGCGAGGTCGAACGGGTCGGCGCCAGCATCTCCAAGGAGCAGGTCACCGAGATCATCCGCCAGGCCTCGATGGCCCCGGTCGAAGGTGCCCGCCAGGTGATGATCCTCCACGAGCTGCACCGCCTCGACGCCAACGCCGCGGCCCGCCTGCTGAAGACCGTGGAGGAGCCGCCCCCGGCGACGGTGTTCGTCATCCTCGCCGACACGATCACCCCCGACCTGGTCACCATCGCCTCGCGCTGCGTGCAGGTCGACTTCGGGCCGGTTCCCTCCGAGGTGATCGAGCGGGTGCTCGTGGCCGAGGGCGCCCCGCCCGATGCGGCGGCCACGGCTGCGGCGGCTGCCACCGGCAACCTGGAACGGGCCCGGCTGCTGGTCGGCGACCCCGACCTGCAGCACCGCCGGGAGGTGTTCGCCGGGGTGCCCCGGCGGCTCGACGGGACCGGTCACCTGGTGGTCGCCGTGTGCCACGAGCTGTTCGCCCTGATCGACACCGCGGCGGCACCGCTGACCGAGCGCCAGGCGGCCGAGATCGCCGCCCTCGACGCCGACGCCAAGGCCACCGGCGAGCGCGGCGGGCGGCGCAAGAGCGTCGAGGAGCGGCATCGCCGCGAGCTCCGCCGCCACCGGACCGACGAGTTGCGGTCCGGCCTGGCGACCATGGCGGCCAGCTACCGGGACGCGTTGGTCGACGTGTCGCCCCACGCCCGCCCGGACGCGCTGGCCGAGGCGGTCATGCGCATCCACCGCACCATCGAGACCCTCGATCGCAACCCCAACGAGATGCTCCAGCTCCAGCACCTGCTGCTCGACCTGCCGAGCCTGTGAGGCCCAGCCCGCGCACCGCTAGCATGGCCACCCGCCGCCCAGATAGCTCAGTCGGTAGAGCATTTCACTCGTAATGAAAAGGTCCAGGGTTCGATTCCCTGTCTGGGCTCCGATCACCGACCGCCGATCGGCCGCGCTCCATGGGGCTCGTGACGATGGCGTCGAAGTCGGCCCGGCTGAGATGCGACGGCGCATACGTCGCCCCACGGCTGTTGAGCTGCCTGACGAACGCGCGCAGGTGATTGCGCGAACCCCGCTCGAGGTTGTCGAACACGAACTGCACGTCGGGCGCCGTCGACGCCCGGGCGCGCAGGTCGGCAATGTCCAGTTCCTCGATCAACGCCCCGACCTGCAGCGCCTCGACCAGCGAGGCCGAGCCCTGGGCGACCAACCGGCTGGCGAGAGCCTACAGGTCGGCGTTGACGAACGTGCCGGCGACGTGCCCGTTCGCCGGGTCGGCGAGCGCATGCCGTTCAAGCAGCGTGGCGACGGCACCGGTGTGGGTCTGCTCGGCCGCGGCAATGTTGGCGAAGGCCCGGAGGTTCCACTGCCGCCCAAGGGCGACGTACACGTCGTGGGCCAGCAGCTCCTCCTCGCGCAGGTACGCCAGCGCCGCGGCGTCTGCGGACGTCAGCTGCCCGGGCGGAATGCTGTCCAGCCTGGACCGCAGCACGCTGCCGTCCAGCCGGGTGGTGCCGTCGTCGTTGACCGACAGTGGTCCGTTGCCGGCACCTCGTTGTGACCCGTTTCCGGCACCGTTGCCGTTGCCCGGTCCGCCGTTCCCACCGCCACCGTTGCCGCATGCGGCGAGACCGACCAGCGCGAGCACCGACAGCAACCCGAGTTGCCAGCGTGTCGTTGATCGCTTCATCATCCTGACCTCCCAGTCCGTGATACCCCCGAGGGTATGTAGGGACGGTAAGAGGTCGGCGAGAGACCGGCGAGAGCGGGATGGGAATATACCCAGTGGGGTATGCGTTCAGGGAGGCAGCGACGCCGAACCCGGCGTGTCCTCCCGGAGGTTGCAATGTCCAAGGTGATCCACGCCGATGACGCCGTCTCGTTCCAGCGCGAAGTGCTCGACAGCGAGGTCCCCGTCCTGGTCGACTTCTGGGCCGCGTGGTGCGGTCCGTGCCGGATGGTGGCCCCCGAGGTCGAGGCCCTCGCCGAGCAGTACGGCGCCGCACTGAAGGTCGTCAAGGTCGACGTCGACGCCTACCCCGACGTGTCGCTGCGCTACGGCATCCGTGGCATCCCGATGATCGGCCTGTTCCGCAACGGGGCGATGATCCGCCAGGTGGTCGGCGCCCGTCCCCGCCACCAGATCGACGCCGAACTCGGCCTCCGCACGCTGGTCGCCGCCCCGACCTGACCGCCCCGGACTGTCCGCTCGGCGCACACCGTCCGACCCGCCTCGGCCCACACCGCCCGACCCGCCTCGGCCCACACCGCCCAAGCTGATCACCGGATGTCGGCGTGATGCCGACACTCGATGATCACCTTGTCGTCACGGGATCTGGCGCAACCGTCCTGCCGATGCGCCGCGGGTGCATCGATCACCAGGACCGTCGACGACGCTGTCCACGGCTGGCGGCGCGACGAGGCCACCATCGAGGCCCGCTGCTCCACGTAGCGTGGGACGGGTGCAGCACACCCGACAGTTCTTCATCGGCGGCCGGTGGGTCGAGCCGATCAGCACCGAGACCCTCGGCGTGATCAACCCGGCAACCGAGCAGGAGATCGCCACGATCGCCATGGGTGGTGCGGCCGACGTGGACGCCGCGGTCGCCGCCGCCCGGGCCGCGTTCGAGGGCTGGTCGACGACCACCGTGGAGGAACGCCTGGCCGTCCTCGACCGGATCATCGCCGGCCTGGCGGCACGGATGACCGAGATGGGCGAGACGATCAGCGCCGAGATGGGTGCCCCGCTGCCCATGGCGATCAAGGCCCAGGCGTCGTCGGGCGTCGGCCACTTCATGACCGCTCGCAAGGTGCTGGCCGAGTACCAGTTCGAACGCTCGATGGGCTCGACGCTGCTGGTCAAGGAACCGATCGGGGTGTGCGCGCTGATCACGCCGTGGAACTGGCCGATGAACCAGATCGCCTGCAAGGTGGCGCCCGCCCTCGCCGCCGGCTGCACGATGGTGCTCAAACCGTCGGAGGTTGCTCCGCTCAGCGCGATCGTCTTCACCGAGATCCTCGACCAGGCCGGCGTTCCGGCCGGGGTGTTCAACCTGGTCCATGGCGACGGGCCCACCGTCGGCGCGGCCCTGTCGGCGCATCCCGACGTCGACATGGTCTCCTTCACCGGGTCGACGCGCGCCGGGGTCGAGGTGGCCAAGAACGCGGCCCCCACGGTGAAGCGGGTGGCCCAGGAGCTGGGCGGCAAGTCGGCCAACATCGTCCTCGACGACGCCGACCTGGCCGCCGTGGTGGCCCGTGACGTCGCCCGGATGTGCGTCAACTCCGGCCAGTCGTGCAACGCCCCGACCCGCATGCTGGTCCCCGCGGGTCGCATGGACGAGGCCGCCGCGGTGGCCGCCGACGCCGCCGCCAGGATCACGCCCGGCGACCCCCACGCCGGCACCACGACCATCGGCCCGGTGGTCTCGGCGACGCAGTTCGACCGGATCCAGCGGCTGATCCAGCAGGGCATCGACGAGGGCGCTCGCCTGCAGGTGGGTGGTCCGGGCCGTCCCGACGGCCTCGACACCGGGTACTACGTCAAGCCCACCGTGTTCTCCCACGTGTCCAACGACATGACCATCGCCCGCCCGGAGATCTTCGGGCCGGTGCTGGTGATGATCGGCTACGAGGACGACGACGATGCCGTGCGCATCGCGAACGACACCGACTACGGGCTGTCCGGGTACATCTCCGGTAGCACCGACCGCGCCCGGGCCATGGCCCGACGGATCCGCAGCGGCAACGTCCATCTCAACGGCGCCCCCGGGGACCTCAACGCCCCGTTCGGCGGCTACAAGCAGTCCGGCAACGGGCGCGAGTGGGGCGAGTTGGGCATGGAAGAGTTCCTCGAGACCAAGGCGATCCTCGGCTACGGCGAGTGACGCGTGCTCGGTCCCGTCGATGGCGGGATCGGGCCACTACCGTTCGCCCATGACACGCCGCCCCGCCACGGCCGTGACGCCGGTCGACCTCGGCGCCGCCACCAACCGTGAGCTGGCGACGCGCATCGGCCACTCGTGGGTGGAGATGCGCCGCGGCGCCTCGGCCACGGCGTTGCGCGACTGGTTGTTCGGGACCATGGACGACCCGATCGACTACGCCCAGATGGACGTCCTCGACCTGCTGGCCCGGCGCACGCACTGGCGGATGAGCGACCTGGCCGACGCGCTGCGCGTCGATCCGTCGACGGCCACCCGAGCCGTGCATCGACTGGTCAATGCCGGCCTCGCCGAGCGGCGACCGTCGAACGACGACGGCCGCGTCGTCCACGTGGTCATCACCCCCGCCGGCCAAGCCGCCCACGACGTGGTGCGCCGGCGGCGCGAGCAGTTGATGGCCTACCTGCTCGGCGCATTCGATCCCCTCGAACGCCAGCAGATGGCCACGTTCTTCGAGCGCTGGGTGGTCACCATCGACGCCTTCGTCGCCGACCTCCCCGACTGACCCTCCCCGACTGACCCTCCCCGAGCCTCTCCGACTGACCCTCCCCGAGACTCCCCCTCCCGCCGCCACCAGACGCTCGCCGGACCCATGGGCGCGGAAACTTGCACATCTGCAACATCCCGCGCCCATGGGCTCGGGCAACGTCGTAAGGGGCGGTGGGCGGGCCGGGCGGTGGGCGGTGGGCAGCGGGCGGTGGGGACCGGGCGGGGTTAGGGGGTCGCCAGGATGGTGTCGAGCAGGCGGGCGGTGGGGGCGTCGAGGCGCTCGTCGATCCGCTCCCGGGCGGCGCGGTAGCGGGCGAGGAGACTCGCCGCATTCGCATCGGTGGCGTCCAGGTCGGCGATGGCGCCGAGGTTCGGGTCGGCCACGCCCCCCATGACCGGTGCCGGCGCCAGCCCGGGGATCTGCGGGCGGCGGGCCCGCCACGCCGCGGCGCGCTCGCCGTGGGTCAGGCACGCCGCAGCGCAGCGCCGCTGCACGCCGGGCGCAGCGGGCTGGTGGGCCCAGTGTCCGTAGGCGACGAACAAGCGGTCCTCGGCGGCGGCGAACTCGTCGCACCACGCCGCCAGCTCGACGATGGCGACGGACATGGTGGCCGATGCTACGGCGTGCCCACCCGCTCGGCCTCGCCCCGCCGGCGTCGCCAGTCTCGCTCGTCACGCCCGAGCACAGTCGCCGGCGCGTCGTCGTGGCGATACTCCATGAACATCGCCCGGAACGGACCGTGGACCTCGAGCTTGCCGAGGATCGCGCTGACTCCCCACACCACCCGGTCGAGGATGACGAAGCTCGGCGGCATGTTCAGCTTGGCGATCACGTCGCTGAACGGTCCGGTCACGTCGAGCACCTTGGACATCGTGTTCTTGACGAAGTCGCGGGTGAAGGTGAACTCGTCGGCGAGATACGGCCGGTACGGCGAGCTGACGTACTTGTAGACCCGCTGTGGATCGAGACCATGACCGGCGGCGAGGAACCCGCTGGCCTCCATCGCCGCCACCAACGCATCGGGGTCGCGGTGGACGACGATGGCATCCATGGTCGGGGCCAGGGCCGACCACTCCGCCTCGCTCCACCGCTTCACCAGGCCGAAGTCGAGGAACGTGACCGTGCCGTCCGGGTCGAACCGGTAGTTGCCGGGATGCGGGTCGCCGTTGAACGCCCGGAGGTGCTGGACGGCGTACTGGGCGAAGCGCCAGATGCTCTCGCCGGCGCGCTGGCGGGCGGCCGGGGTGGCCTGGGCGAGGAAGTCGGACCAGCCCAGGCCGGGCGCCCACTCCGTGGTCAGCACCCGCCGGCTGGAATGGGCCACGTCGACCTCGGGGATGGTCACGAACGGGTGACCGGCGAAGGCCTCGGCGAAGAACCGCTGGTTGGCCGCCTCGATGCGGTAGTCGAGCTCGTCGCCCATCCGAGAGCGCAGCTCGTCGGCCAGCGCCTTCGGGTCGAGGCCCTTCAGCACCGTGGCCGACACCATCCGGTAGAGCATCTCGGCGTTGGCCAGGTCCGAGCGGATCGCCGTGTCGACCCCCGGGTACTGCACCTTGACGGCCACCCGGCGACCGTCGCGGGTGACCGCCCGGTGGACCTGGCCGACACTGGCCGCCGCCAACGGGTCGGGCGACCAGTCGAGGAACACCCGGTCCGGTGGGGCGCCCAGCTCGGCCATCACCACGCCGGCGGCGGCCGCCGGCGACATGGGCGGGGCATCGGCCTGCAGGCTGGCCAGTGCTTGCTGGGCCGGCTCGGGCAGGGCCTCCATGATGAAGCTGAGCATCTGCCCGACCTTCATCATCACGCCCTTCATGTTCCCCAACTCGCGGGCGACGTCGGCGGCGCTGCGGATGGCGAACTGCTCGTCGGCCGTGCGCGCCCGGTCGTCGTTGGCCCCGACCTTGCGGATCCGGTGGATCACGTAGCGCACGCCGTTGCGGGCCGCCAGCCGCCACATGCGGGCGGCGCGCTCGATGCGCAGCAGGCCGGGGTGACGCTGGATGGTGCGCCGGATCACACCGGTGCGGCGCGCCGCGCGGTGGGATCGGCGTCGAGCAACTCGTCGGGGAGCGGCTCGCCGGTGACCTCGTCGTGGAAGTAGGTGCCGGCGTCGAGTCGGGCCAAGGCGGCTTCGACCCCGGCCAGGTCGGCCTCGACCCGATTGAGGTCGAGCGGCTCGGCCACGCCGTCAGGCGTGCGGTCGAGCGAGCCGGGATCCACTGCCTCCATGGGCGGCCAGCGTAGTTGGCCGTAGCCTGGTCGCTCATGGCTACCCCGTTCCCCCCGCTCGACGGCTCCGCCGAGCGCACCCAGACGTTCCGCGACGCCCCGGAGATGGGCATCGACCCGTCGAAGCGCTACACCGCGACGATGCGCACCAGCATGGGTGAGATCGTCATCGCCCTCGACGCGCTCCACGCGCCGCTGACGGTGAACAACTTCGTGTTCCTGGCCGCCCACCACTACTACGACGGCGTGATCTTCCACCGGATCATCAACGGCTTCGTCTGCCAGGGTGGCGACCCCACCGGGACGGGGCGCGGCGGTCCCGGCTACCGCTTCGACGACGAGCCGGTCAAGCAGCGCTACCAGATCGGCTCGCTGGCCATGGCCAACGCCGGGCCGAACACCAATGGCAGCCAGTTCTTCCTGATCACCGGACCGAGCGGGGTCGGTCTGCCGCCGCAGTACAACCACTTCGGCCGGGTGGTCAAGGGCCTCGACGTGATCGACGCCATGCAGAAGGTGGACACCGATCGGAACGATCGGCCGCGCACCGACGTGGTCATCGAATCCGTGACCATCTCCGTGGCCGACTGAACCGGCCCCCTCGGTGTTCGCCGAGGAGCTCTCGCGGGCGCAGGCTCGCCGGGTGGCCCTCGCCGCCCAAGGGTTCGCCGAGGACCGCCCGACAGGGCGGATCGACCGCCGACACCTGCGCCGGCTGCTCGACCGGATGGGCGTCATCCAGATCGACAGCGTCAACGTGCTGGTGCGCAGCCAGGAGCTGCCACTGTTCGCCCGCCTCGGCCCGCACCAACGGTCGTTGATCTTCGACGCCACCCAGGCCGGCGATCTCTACGAGTACTGGGTCCACGAGGCCTCGCACGCCGACATCCGCCACCACCACCTGCATCGCTGGCGGGTCCGTCGCAGTCACCACTGGAAGATCGAGGTCGATCGGCCGGGGTACGTCGAGGCCGTGTATCGGCGCATCGCCGAGGGAGGCCCGGTGGTCAGCGGCGAGCTGTCCGAGCGGGTCGGGCGCAAGGGTCCATGGTGGGACTGGGACGATGCCAAGTCGGCGCTGGAGCTGCTCTTCTGGCAGGGACGGCTGGCTGCCACCCGCCGCCCGCAGGACTTCGCCCGGGTCTACGACCTCGCCGAGCGGGTGATCCCGGCCGACGTGCTGGCCCGCCCCACGCCCCCCGAGTCCGAGGCCCGCAAGGCGCTGCTGGAACTGGCCGGACGGTACCTCGGTGTGGCGACGATCGACGACCTCGCCGACTACCACCGCCAGAAGGTGACACCGTGCAAGCCCCTGGTGGCCGAACTGGTGGAGGAGGGCGCGCTGCGTCCGGTGCGGGTCGAGGGCTGGGGCAAGCCGGCCTACCTCCACCGTGAGGCACGGCTGCCGCGGCGGGTCGACGCGTGCGCACTGCTCAGCCCGTTCGACCCACTGTGCTGGTACCGGGACCGGGCACTGCGCCTGTTCGGGTTCCACTACCGGATCGAGATCTACACCCCCGCCGCGCAGCGCCGATACGGCTACTACGTCCTGCCCGTGCTGCACGGCGACACGTTGGTCGGACGGCTCGATCTGAAGGCCGAGCGCGCCGCCGGTGAGTTGCACGTGCGTGCCGCCCACGTCGAGCCGGGGTCCGAGGCCGGCGCCTGGGCCGGGCGGGTGGCCGGCGAGCTGGCCTCGATGGCGGCCTGGCTCGGGCTGGGCCGCGTCGTCGTGGCCGACCGTGGCGACGCCGCCCCGTCCCTGGCCGCCGCCGTCGACACGCCGGCGAACCGCCAGCCCATCGACCCCGCCGACGCCGGTCGCTAGCCTCGGGCCGGTGAGCAGCCCGGGCGACGTCACGCCGGAATCCGTGGGCGATCGGCGCCTCCCGCGCTGGGTGTGGAAGGCCGCGGTGGTCTTCTGGGGGGTCTACCTGCTGGCCACCCTGGCCCAGGACTTCATCGGCCGGCTGGGCGGCTTCTTCCTGGTGGTGCTCGTCTCGTTGTTCCTGTCCCTCGCCATCGAGCCGGGGGTCAACCACCTGGCGGCGCGGGGCTGGCGACGCGGATCGGCCACGGCGCTGATCCTGCTGGGTGTCGTCGTGCTGTTCGGCCTGTTCGTGGTGGCCATCGCCTCGCTGGTCGGCCAGCAGATCGCCGACCTCCTCGGGAACTCGGAGACCTACGTCAACAAGACCGTCGACTTCCTCAACTCGACGTTCAACGCGCACATCAACGCCCAGCGGGTGATCGACTCGATCAACGACCCCGAGGGTCCGGTCCAGCGGTTCATCCGCAGCCAGCAGGGCCGGGTGGTCGACCTCTCCGTGGCCGCCTTGGGCCTGATCGTCCAGATGCTGACGGTCATGCTGTTCACCTTCTATCTCGTCGCCGACGGGCCGCGGTTGCGCCGGGCGGTCTGCAGCCGACTGACGCCGTCACGCCAGCGCCGCGTGCTCGGCGCCTGGGAGGTGGCCATCGACAAGACCGGGGGCTACCTGTACTCACGGGCGCTGCTGGCCGGTCTGTCGGCGCTGTTCCACTGGATCGTGCTGACCGCCATCGGCACCCGGGCCCCGCTCGCGCTGGCCCTGTGGGTCGGGCTGATGAGCCAGTTCCTCCCCGTCATCGGCACCTACCTGGCGGGCGCCCTGCCGGTGTTGATCACGTTCATCGACTCCCCGCTGCGGGCCGTGATCGTGCTGGCCTTCGTCATCCTCTACCAGCAGATCGAGAACTACCTGTTGCTGCCGAGGATCACCTCGCGCACCATGGATCTGCACCCGGCCATCGCCTTCGGCTCGGCGCTCGTCGGGGCGGCGTTGCTCGGCGCGGTCGGCGCGGTGCTGGCGATCCCCGGCGCGGCGATGATCCAGGCCCTGGCGAAGGACATCGGCCGCCGCCACGAGGTGATCGACACCAAGCTGACCACGCTGTCGGTCAAGCGACGGTTGAGCGAGCGCAAGTGGGCGCGGCTCAAACGGACGGCCCTGGCCCAGGGCGCGCCCATCGTCGTGGCGACAGCGGGTGACTCGCCCCGAGCGACGGAAACACCGGACGAGGTCGACTCGACCGGAGCAGAGGAACCGGTGTTCCTCTCCGAGGACCGGGTCGATGACCTCGGTTGATCCCGGTCGGCGCCGGCCGATCCCGTTCGTCGCCCTCGACGAGCCGCGCTACGGCGAGGTGGTCGAGGTGGCCCCGCTGGTGCGCAGGGTGGTGGCGGCCAATCCCTCGAAGTTCACCTACACGGGCACCGGCACGTACCTGGTCGGCGACCGGGAGGTGGCCGTGATCGACCCGGGGCCGCGGCTGGCCGCTCACCAGGACGCGCTCCAGGCCGCGCTCGCCGGGCGGCGGGTGGTGGCCGTCCTGGTCACCCACTGCCACGCCGATCACTCGACCCTGGCGCCATGGCTCGCCGAGCATGCCGGAGCGCCGACGGTGGCCATCGGCCCGCATCGCACCGGCGGCGACGACTGGCCGCACGAGGCGTGGCCGTCGTTCCCGGTGCCCGACGACGCGCCGTCGACCGATGCCGATGTCGCCAGCGACGAGGCCTACGACCTGGCGTTCACCCCGGACCGCACCGTGGCCGACGATGCGGTGGCCGCCCACGGGGACGGGTGGACGATCCGCGCCGTGACCACGCCGGGTCACGCCTCCAATCACGCCTGCTACGCGCTCGACGCGGCCGGGACCCGATCCCTGTTCACCGGCGATCACATCATGGGATGGAGCACCACGGTGGTCAGCCCACCCGACGGCGACATGGCTCAGTACCTCGCCTCGCTGCGCCGGGTGATCGACGGTCGCTACGACACCCTGTACCCGACGCACGGGGCCGCGGTCACCGACCCGGGGCCGTTCCTCGACGCCTACCTGGCACACCGGTTGCATCGCGAGGCCCAGGTGCTCGGCGCAGTCGCCGACGGCCTGGGCACCCTGGCCGAGATGGTGCCGGCGCTGTACGCCGACGTCCGCCCCGCCCTCCACGCCGCCGCGGCGCGCAGCGTGTTCGCCCACCTTCGCCAGCTGACCGACGATGGCCGGGTGGGTGTCGAGGGCGGCGGCCCCGCCCATCCGGCCGCCCGCTACGTCAGCCGATGACGGCGATGGACGACGAGGCGGCCATGGGCGAGGCGCTGATCGAAGCTCGCGCCGCCGAGTTGCACGGTGACGTCCCGATCGGCGCCGTGGTGGTGCGCGACGGCGAGATCATCGCCCGGCGGCACAACGAGCGCCAGCTGACCGGTGACCCGACGGCGCACGCCGAGATCCTCGCCATCCGCGACGCCGCCGCCGTGGTGGGTCACTGGCGGCTGGTCGACTGCACGCTGTACGTCACGCTGGAGCCCTGCGTGATGTGCGCCGGCGCGCTGGTCAACGCCCGGATCGGCCGGGTGGTCTACGGCGCCACCGACCCCAAGGCCGGCGCGGTGGCCAGTCTGTACGAGGTCTGCGCCGACACACGGCTCAACCATCGTCCCCCGGTGGATGCCGGCGTGCGAGCGGCCGAGTGCTCGATGGTGTTGAAGCAGTTCTTCGCCGCCAGGCGCTGACCGTCGGCTGACGGAGGGCTGGACGGCGGGTGCCGGGGTTTGGGCCGGCCGCTAGCCTTGACTGACGGAAGGATGCCCGAGCGGCCAAAGGGACACGCCTCGAAAGCGTGCGAGGTGCAAGCCTCCGTGGGTTCAAATCCCACTCCTTCCGCCACACGGAACCCGCCCGCTGGTCAACCCGGTCGGCGGGTTCCGTCGTTCTCGAACCCGTCCCGGTCGTGTTGGAACGAACCCACCCGGGCGACGCCTTGCCTGGCACGGGCACACCAATTGCTAAGGTGCCGCGCACCTCCCGGGCGGACACCGACGTCCGTCCGGCAACCACGACAAGGGGGACATACATGCGCCGAACCACTCGCGCGGGCGCGCTGCTCGCCGCAAGTGCAGGACTGCTGTTGGTCGCCATGGGCACCGCATCAGCAACCACGCCGCCCACCAGCGGCGGCACCACCGCCGGAACCGCTGCGGCCACCGGTGACCTGTGCGCCGACAAGGCCAAGAACAGCAGCAACATTAAGGCCATCGAGGCCGTCGACGCCAGCACGGTGAAGTTCACCCTCTGCGGGCCCGATGTGGCCTTCCCGGCCAAGGTGGCCTTCTCGGCATTCCAGATCGCGCCGAGCGAGTACCTGAAGTCCACGGGCGGCACGGGCGACCTGCTGGAGAAGCCGGTCGGGACCGGCCCCTACGTGCTGAAGGCATGGGAGAAGGGCAGCCAGATCGTCCTCGAGCGCAACGACAACTACTGGGGCACCAAGGCCCTGTCGAAGACCGTCGTCTTCAAGTGGAACGGGGAGAGCGCCCAGCGCCTCGTCGAGCTGCAGTCCGGCAACGCCGACGGCATCGACAACCTCGGCACCGACGACTTCGCGACGGTCGAGGCCGACAAGAACTTCCAGGTCAAGCCGCGTGACGCGCTCAACGTGTTCTACGTCGGCTTCAACGTCGACATGGCCCCGTTCGACAAGCCCGAAGTGCGCAAGGCGATCGCCCTGACCCTCGACCGCCAGCGGTTGGTCGACAACTTCTACCCGAAGGGCTCCGTCGCCGCCACGCAGTTCCTCCCGCCGGGCATCCCCGGCTTCGACAAGGGCTTCACCGACTTCACCAAGAACGTCGACGAGGCCAAGAAGCTGATGGAGCAGGCCGGCCTGAAGGACGGCGTCGACGTCACCTTGAGCTACCGCGACGTCCAGCGCGGCTACCTGCCCCAGCCGACCCCGATCGCCACCGACATCCAGGCCCAACTGGCCGAGATCGGCATCCGGATCAAGCTGGACGTCCAGGAGTCGGGCACCTTCCTCGACAACGCCAACGCCGGCAAGCTGCCCTTCTACCTGCTGGGCTGGGGCGCCGACTATCCGGACCCGACGAACTTCTTCGACTACCACTTCGGTGCCGGAGCCTCGCCGCAGTTCGGCAAGGGCTTCGACGATCTGCACGCCAAGATCCAGGAAGCCGCCCAGACCGCCGACCCGGCCGCCCGCGCCAAGCTGTACCAGGACGTCAACGCCCTGCTGGCCGAGCACGTCCCGATGGTCCCCGTGGCCTACGGCGGTTCCGCCGTCGCCTACAAGGCGGCCGTCAAGGGCGCCCACGCCAGCCCGCTGTCCAACGAGAACCTCTCGGTGATGGGCATCGACGGTCAGGACCAGTTCGTGTTCGTCCAGAACGGCGAGCCGAGCGGCCTGTACTGCGCCGATGAGACCGACGGCGAGGCTCTGCGGGTCTGCGAGCAGATCGGCGAGTCGCTGCTGGCCTACGAGGTCGGCGGCACCAAGGTGGTTCCGTCGCTGGCCGAGTCCTTCGAGAGCAACGACGCCCTGACCGAGTGGACCTTCCACCTGCGCAAGGGCGTGAAGTTCTCCGACGGGTCGGACCTCGACGCCACCGACGTGGTCGACAGCTTCACCGTCCAGTGGGACGCAGCGAGCCCGCTGCACAAGGGTCGCACCGGCGACTTCACCTACTTCTCGGCGCTGTTCGGCGGGTTCTTGAACCCGCCCGCCAAGAGCTGACCACTGCACCACGCTGACGTGTACGGGGCGGGCCTTCGGGCCCGCCCCACACGCACATGACCCGATTCATCCTCCGCCGGCTGCTCTCCTCGATCCCGGTCCTGTTCGGGATCGTCATCGCCGTCTTCGTCCTCGCCCGGGTGATTCCGAGCGATCCATGCAAGGCGACCCTCGGCGAGCGCGCCACCAAGGCGGTCTGTGACGACTTCAACCGGCGCAACGGGCTCGACCGCCCGATCATCGTCCAGCTCGGCCGGTACATGAACAACATGCTCCACGGCGACTTCGGGCGGTCGTTCCAGGTCCGCCGGCCGATCACCACCCTGATCGCCGAGCGCCTCCCCGTGACGGTCGAGCTGTCGATCGCCGCCCTGCTCTTCGCCGTCGTCGTCGGCATCCCGCTCGGCGTCATCGCCGCCCGGCGACGCAACTCGCTGATCGACGCCGGGACGATGATCGTGGCCAACGCCGGGATCTCCGTCCCGGTCTTCGTCCTCGGCCTGGTCCTGCAATACGTGTTCGCCGTGATGCTGAAGAACACCTGGCTGGCCCTGCCACCCAGCGGCCGGCTCAGCGCCGGACTGATCCCCAAGCCGTTCTACGCCCAGTGGGGCCTGCACCAGAACGGCCTGCTCGAGTTCATCTCCAACCACACCCTGCTCAACGGCCTGCTGCAGTGGAACTGGCGGGTCGTCGTCGACGCCGCCGAGCACCTCGTGCTGCCGGCCGTCGCAGTCGGCACCATCCCGCTGGCGATCATCGCCCGGATGACCCGCAGCAGCCTGCTCGACGTGCTCGGGCACGAGTACGTGCGCACCAGCCGGGCCAAGGGCCTCAGCGAGTTCGCCGTCGTCCGCCGCCATGCCCTGCGCAGCGCGCTGCTGCCGGTGGTCACCGTCATCGGCCTGTCGCTCGGCGGGCTCCTGGGCGGGGCGATCCTCACCGAGACCGTGTTCGGGTTGACCGGCGTGGGCAAGACCCTGTTCGACAGCATCACGGCGCGCGACTACGGCGTGGTCCAGGGCTTCTCGCTGATCGTCGGCCTGGCCTTCGTCGTGGTCAACCTGATCACCGACATCCTCTACGCCGTCCTCGACCCGCGGGTGCGTCCCTCGTGAGCCTCGACCCGGGTGCCGAGACGCCGGCGGAGATCCCCCACGAGGCGGTCACCGCGGCCGGTGCACCACAACGTTCCGCGGCCTCCGGTGGGCGTGGACGGGACATCTGGCGCAGCGTCCTTCGCTCGTGGTCCGGACGTCTCGGACTCGTCCTGGCGGTGTTCCTCGTCGGGGTCGCCGTGCTCGCCCCGGTCATCGCCCCGTACCCGCCCACCAAGGTCCTGCTCGACTCGTCACGCAACGAGCGCAAGCTGGAGCAGCCGTGCGTACACCTCCTCGGGTGCGACTCGGGCGAGGTCCAACACGTGATGGGGCTCGACGAGAACGGTCGCGACGAGTTCAGCCGGGTGGTCTACGGCACCCGGCTGTCACTGCTGGCCGGCGCCGCGGCGGTGATCCTCAGCGTGGTCGTCGGCACGATCCTCGGGCTGATCTCCGGCTTCTACGGCAAGTGGCTGGACAACGTGCTGATGCGGATCATGGACATCATCCTGTCCTTCCCATCCCTGCTCCTGGCGATCCTCATCGTCACCGTCCTCGGCAAGGGACTGATCAACAGCATCCTGGCCATCGCCATCGTCGGCGTGCCCACCTACGCCCGCGTCGTGCGCGCCCAGGTGCTGTCACTGAAGGAGCAGGACTTCGTCACCGCCGACGTCGCCCTCGGCGTGCCCCGCGGCCGGATCCTGCGCCACCGGATCTTCCCGAACACGCTGACGCCGCTGATCGTCCAGTCGACGCTGGGCTTCGCCACCGCCGTGCTGGAGATCGCCGGGCTGGGCTTCCTCGGCCTCGGGGTCACCCCGCCCACCGCCGAGTGGGGCACGATGATCGCCGCGGCCCGCGGCCTGATCTTCAACTCCCCACACCTGGTGTTCTTCCCCGGAGCGATGATCTTCCTCAACGTCATCGCCTTCAACCTGCTGGGCGACGCCCTGCGCGACGCCCTCGACCCGCGGACGGCTGGTCGTGACTGACGGCCTGGCCAGCCCGCTGCTGTCG
Organism: Actinomycetes bacterium; assembly: GCA_029782355.1. Taxonomy (GTDB): domain Bacteria; phylum Actinomycetota; class Acidimicrobiia; order Acidimicrobiales; family Ilumatobacteraceae; genus JAKOUY01. The sequence goes on along the minus strand of JAKOUY010000016.1, from coordinate 332,807 downwards.
ATCCGCGGCCTGCGCACCTGGTTCCGCACCGAGGCCGGCGACGTCCACGCCGTGGACGGGGTCGATCTCGACGTGTCCCGCGGCGAAGTCCTCGGTCTGGTCGGCGAGTCCGGCAGCGGCAAGAGCGTCACCATGCTGTCGGCCCTGCGGCTCGTCGATCGCCCGGGCCGGGTGGTGGCCGGCAGCGTCATCTTCGACGGCCGCGACGTGCTGAACATGCCCACCGGCGACCTCCACCGGATCCGCGGCAACCGCATCTCGATGGTCTTCCAGCAGCCGAACGCCAGCCTGCACCCGTGCTACACCGCCGGCGACCAGATCGCCGAGGTCTACCGGGTGCACAGCTCGATGAAGCGCGGCGAGCAGGCCACCCGGGCCGTCGAGATGATGCGCCGCGTCGGGATCCCCGATCCGGAGAAGAAGGCCAAGGCCTTCCCCCACCAGATGTCCGGTGGGCAGGCCCAGCGGGTGATGATCGCCATGGCACTGGCCGCCCAGCCCGAGCTGCTGATCGCCGACGAGCCGACCACAGCCCTCGACGTGACGATCCAGGCCCAGATCCTCGATCTGATGCGCGAGCTGCAGCACCAGACTCATGCCGCCGTGGTCCTGATCACCCACGACCTCGGGGTGGTCGCCGAGATGGCCGACCGGGTGGCGGTGATGTACGGCGGCCAGATCGTCGAGCAGGCCGCGGTCACGACGCTGTTCGCCGAGCCGCTGCACCCCTACACCGAGGGCCTGCTCGGGTCGGTCCCGGTGCTCGGGCGGCGCCAGGACGAGCTGGCCGTCATCCGCGGTCGGGTCCCGACGCTGGTCGACCCGCCCGAAGGATGCCGATTCGCGCCACGCTGCCCGCAGCGGATGGACCGGTGCGCTACCGCTACGCCGGCCCTGGTGGAGGTCCAGCCGGCGCGCCAGGTGCGCTGCTTCCTGCACAGCGATGCCGTCGACCAGCCGGTCGTGCTCGGCGGGCGGCGCCGATGACCGAGCTCCTCGTCCAAGCCCGGGGCGTCAGCAAGACGTTCCCGATTCGCGGTGGCGCCTTCTCGCGCACCGCCGGCGAGGTGCGCGCCGTGCAGGACGTCGACCTGGACATCTATGCCGGGGAGGTGGTCGGCCTGGTCGGTGAGTCCGGGTGCGGCAAGACCACGTTGTCGCGCTTGCTGCTGCGGCTGATCGACCCCACGTCCGGGACGATCTCGTTCCGCGGCACGGATCTCCTGGCCACCGAGGGCGCCGAGCTGCGCCAGGTGCGCCGGGACATGCAGATCGTCTTCCAGGACCCCTACTCGTCGCTCGACCCGCGAGCCACCGTCGGCGACTCGATCGCCGAGGGGTTGCGCGCCCACGGCACCGATCGGGACGCCCGCCGCCAGCGGGTGGCCGAGGTGCTCGAGCTGGTCGGCCTCGACCCGGCCGTGGCCACCCGGTTCCCGCACGAGTTCAGCGGCGGGCAACGCCAGCGCATCGGCATCGCCCGGGCCCTGGCGCTGGACCCGGCGTTCCTGATCGCCGACGAGCCGGTCTCGGCGCTCGACGTGTCGATCCGCTCGCAGATCCTCAACCTGCTGCGCGACCTGCAGCGTCGGCTGAACTTCACGATCCTGTTCGTCTCCCACGACCTGGCCGTGGTCGAGCACCTCTGCGACCGGATCGCCGTGATGTACCTCGGCCGGGTGGTGGAGATCGGCACCCGCGACGACGTCTTCGACCACCCCAAGCACCCCTACACGAAGGCCTTGCTGTCGGCGGTTCCGGTCCCCGACCCCGCCGGACGCGATCAGCGCCGGCGGATCATCCTCAGTGGCGACGTGCCGTCACCGGCCAACCCGCCGAGCGGCTGCTCGTTCCACCCGCGCTGTCCGGAGGTCCAGGCGACCCGCTGCGCCGACGAGCAGCCAGACCTGCGCCCGGTCGGCGAGGCCACGTCCTCCCTGCGGGCAGCCTGCCACTGGGCCACCTGACGCCGCCCACGCCCCGCCCGATCCCGTCCCCCTGCACGTCACCGGACCCCGTCACCCTCACCCCGGCGATCTTGTCGTGACAGGTTCGCGACGTCGCCATCTCGTCACGACAAGTTCGGTGCGGGGGGCGGCGGTGGGCGGGTGGGTGGCGGGTGGGTGGGTGGGGAGGGCGGGTCCGGGCCGAGGGGAGGGTGAACCCGTGCGCTAGCCTGTGGGCTCCCAGGAGAGGTGCCGGAGTCTGGTCGATCGGACCGCACTGCTAATGCGGGGACCACCCTCAACGTGGTCCGTGGGTTCAAATCCCACCCTCTCCGCCACGCGACGGAGCCCGGCCACACGGCCGGGCTCCGCTGCGTCGAGAACCAGGCTCAGGTCATGCCTTGGCGTGTCGTCCCAGGTGGACGAAGCCCATGACCACCAGCACCAGCATCAGCGCGGCGGCGATGAAGGCGACGATGGCGGCGATCCCGGCGATCTTGCCGAGCATGCTCCAGGCGTAGGTGCTGAGCAACAGGCCCCGCAAGGTCTCACCCTGGAACAGCGCGTTGCGCTGCCCGTTGATGCCGTCGAGGACGCCCTGCAGCTTGGCGATCTCGTCGGCCGGCTTGTTGGCCTTCTTGGCATCGGCCAGGGCCGTCTCGGCGGCCACCTGCGGTTCGTGCATCTCGGAGAACACCTTGCCGCCACCGATGCCCTGGAGGTGACCGTTGATGTAGCTGGCGTAGGCCTCGGCCTGGTCGCCGGTGGTCACCGCCTGGCCGGCCCACTTCACCAGGTCGTCACGCTTCTCACCCTTCAACTCGTCGGCGCTGGGGAAGGCGATCTTCTGGGCGGTGAGCTCCTTGGAGACGTAGTCGTCGGCGTAGCTGCGGCCCCACAGCAGCAGTGCGCCCGCGATGGCGAGGACGATGGTGGTCAGCACACCGAAGGCGATCAGCACTCGGTCGATGGAACGACGGTGCAGGACGACGACATCGTTCGTCACAGGGGTGGAGGGGGCTTCGGTGGACATGGTCCGTGCCTTTCGGGAAATTTCCGCCCGACGCCCTGCCGGGCACCTCTCACGGTAGGAGCCCGGCATCACGCCAGCTAGGGACGGTCGTCACCTCCTCGCGGACCAACGGCCCGGGACCGACATCGTTTCGTCATCGAAGTCACGCCGTTGTAGTTATGTTGCGTTTTGATTACGAATCGACAAGACTGCCCTCGTTCCCCGACGGGAACGTCACGTGGACTCGATCCCACCGTGCTGGCGGGCAGAAAGCAACGGAGATGGACCAACAGGACGAACTCGACTTCTGGGGAGACGATCGCCCGACGCTGTCGCTGCCGATCATCCGTCGTGCCCGGCGCGGCGACACCGGAGCGATCCCCGTCACCCCTGCAGCGGCACCCGCAGCCACCACACCGGCCCCGAGCGCCCCGCTGCAGTTCCCGAGCAGCGTTGCCGGGGCCCTGTTCGACGACCTCGGGGACCCCGAGGACTTCGACTTCACCCCCCCACCGCGCGGCGTGACCGGCACCTATGTCCCGCTGCGGTCCCCCGCCCGACGGGCCAGCGCGGCCACGCTTCGGCGGCGGCGGGTCGGCGCCGGCGTGGGCGCACTGGCGCTGGTCGTGGGAGCCATCGCCATGTCGGGTGGGCATGGCGGCGCAGGGCCGGCCCTGTCGCCGTTGTCCGCCGCCGAGCGCACCCCGGCCGGCGAGGTGACCACCACGACCGTCCCGCTGGACGAGTCCGCCGAGCCGGTCGCGGCCAACGACCAGGCTGCCGCGGCGGCCGCCGACGTCGCCACCGGCCAAGGCCGCTCGGCCGGAGCCGCCGCGGCGGGCGCACCGGTGGCGTCGCGGGTCAATCGCCGGTCGAACCGCTCGCTGGCCAGGCCGGTCCGCCCGGCAGCCAATCCGGCCTCGACGCGGACGGTGCAACGGCCCTCGAGCACGAGTTCATCCGCAGTCGCCAACGCGGCGCGCGGCTCCCGCCCGCCGGTCAGCGTTCCGCCGACGACCGCGGCGGTTCGCCGCGCCGCGGTGAAGGCCTGCCCGTACGGTCGGATCCGGGTCCGCACCGGGGATTCGTGGCGGTCCATGGCCGGTCGAGCCCGGGTCAGCCTGGTGCGGCTGCTGCGGGCCAACGGCGCCACGGTCCGGACATCGCTGCGGGCCGGGGCCACGGTGTGTCTCCCGGCGAGGGCGTCGACCCCGGCCACCACCGTGCCGCCCACCACCGCGGTCACCCACCGGACGACGACCACCACCCCCACCCCCACCACCCGGCCGCGGCCGACCACCACGACGACCGTCGCCCCGACCACGACCGTGCCCCGCAAGCGGACCTACACCCAGGCCGAGGTCCAGCAGATCATCCGGGACGTGTGGCCGGACGACGTGGAGAACAAGGCCATCGCCATCGCCTGGCGGGAGAGCAACTGGAACCCGAACGTCCGCAACTACTGCTGCTTCGGGCTGTTCCAGATCTACTGGAACGTCCACAAGGGCTGGTTGATCCCGCTCGGCGTGGTCTCCTCCGACATGCTGTACGACCCGCGGATCAACGCCACGGCCGCGCTGGCCCTCTACCAGCGGGCGGGCAACAGCTTCGCCCCGTGGATCCTCAACGGGGTGATTCCGTAGACGAAATCGGTCGCCGGCCCGTCTACACTGGTCGGGCCCTGCGCTCGTAGCTCAATGGATAGAGCATTTGACTACGGATCAAAAGGTTAGGGGTTCGAGTCCCTTCGAGCGCGCTCAGGTCATCGGCCACGGGGCCGGTGGCGGATGATCCACCGCCGACCGCCCGGATGCTCAGCCGTCGGCGTGTAGCCGAGGGCCTCGACGATGTCGCGGTGGGCGTTCACCAGCAGGTCGAACTGCTCCGCCGGTAGGCCGCGGTGGGCCCCGGGACCGCCGTGGGTGATGTGCGCCGTGGGCAGGCTGGCGGTCTTGGTGCGCATCCGTCGCCGGGCGCCCGTCAAGCGGCGTTCGCCGAGGTGGCCCGCCAACCGGTTCAGCTGGCGACCCGGTGAGGCGACCAGCGACTCGTAGCGGACCACGCAGACGTCCGGTCGGGCAGCCCAGTCCACGGACAATTGCAGCAACGCCGCGGCACCCGGCCCGGTGGCCCACGCCAGGAAGGCGTCGGGGTCGGACAGGGACTCCGGTTCCGGCAGTGCCGTCCCTCCGAGCCAGTACCGGCACTCCGGCGAGCGCACGGCGAAGCGCTGGATGGAGATCAACACGTCGACGGGGTGGCGCACCAGGGTGACGACCTTGACCGAGTCCGCATCGGGCACCAGCTCGGCGACCGCGCCCGGGGTGGCGTGAACCTGGACGACGCTGCGTGCGGGCAGCGCTCGCCAATCGAGATCGGCACAGTCGTGGACGGCGGTCGAGCGATAGCCGAACTGCTCGATCATCAGGCGGAGGATCGAGTTCCCGGCGCGTGGCGTGCTGGCGACGATGACCCGTGGCCCGACCGGGCGGCGGTCGGCCGGTGACGGCCGGCGCAGGTCGAGCGGCGTGTGCAGGCAGGACGCCGGGACGCCGCGCAGCGCCCGCGCCATGACGACGTCCCCCGGTCCGCCACGTTCGACGCCGAGTCCGGCATCCAGCCGGCCGGCCAGGGACAGCGGGCGGATCCGCAGGAGGGTCGGCTCCGTGGCGCCGACGTGGGCGAGCTGCCGGTCGAGCAGCTCGAGCTGCGAGCGGTCCAGGCCGCACTCGGCGGCGAACCGGCCCGCGCTCGAGGGCTCGGGGGGATCCAGTGCAGGGGGCGCCACGCCCACCATCGTGGCGCATGTGCCGGGCGCCGCCGAGCTTCGACCGGATCTGGTGGGTGCGCACCATCACCTCGACGTCGACGCCCGACCGGAATCTTTACAAGTTTCTGAAAGTTCGGTATGTTGTGCGAGTCCGCTGTGGACCCGACGAGTCTGGGGACCGTCGGCGACCGGCCCGGTCGACTCGTTGGGAGGAGCACCATGCGTCGTTCAAGGTTCAGTGCCGCGATCGCCGTCGCCGTCATGACGGTGGTGGGCGCAGGCGGAGTGGCGGCCGGCGCCCGTCCGGCTCCGGCAGCCGCGGCGCCCGGTGGACAGATCTCCGTGGCCATGCTGCAGCCGGGACTGCTGTCGCCGTACCGGCAGACGGTGATGTTCGATCAGGTCATGCTGATGTACACCTCGCTCGTGGTCATCGACGACCAGAACCGGGTGACCATGGGCCAGGCCCAATCGGTGACCAGCACCGACGCCCAGAACTGGACGATCACGCTCAAGCCGGGGTGGACGTTCCACAACGGCGAGCCGGTGACCGCCTCGAGCTACGTCGACGGATGGAACGCCGAAGCCCTGAAGACCAACAAGATGGAGAACAACGGCTTCCTCATGCACATCGACGGCTACGCCGCGCTGAACCCGGCCGAGGGGGAGCCGACCGTGACGCAGATGAGTGGGCTGAAGGTCGTCGACGACCTGACCTTCACGGTCAAGCTGACCGCACCCGACGGGCAGTTCCCGTTGCAGTTGACCCAGGCGCAGACCGCGTTCTACCCGATGTCCAAGGCCGGCCTGGCCGATCCGGCGGCACAGGACACCATGCCCATCGGCAATGGCCCGTTCATGATGACCAAGCCCTACAAGGACACCGAGGACCTGGAGCTGGTCGCCTACGACAAGTACCAGGGCAAGCAGCCGACCTCCGGGAAGATCACCTTCAAGCTGTACGCCGATCCGAACACGGCCTACGCCGACGCGCTGGCCGACAACGTCGACATCGCCGGCGTCCCGCCCGCCAAGATGAGCGTCGCCAAGTCGGACTTCGGCGACCGGGTGTACTTCAACGCTGCGCCGGGGATCGCCGGGTTGGGTGTCTCGTTGTGGGACCAGCGATTCGAGAACCCCAAGCTGCGCAAGGCGATCTCGATGTCGATCGACCGGGCGGCGGTCAACAAGGCGATCTTCGCCGGAGCCCTGACGCCGGCCACCTCGTTCACACCAGCCGCGGAGATCGGGACCCCCGAGAACGCCTGTGGCGAGTCGTGCGTGTTCAACCCGGAGCAGGCCAAGGCGCTCCTCGCCGAAGCCGGCGGATGGACCGGACCACTGGAGATCCACTACCCGGGCGGGTTGGGCATCGACGAGATCTACCAGGCCTACGCGAACCAGATCCGCCAGAACCTCGGTGTCGACGCCGTCGCCAGGCCCAGCACGGACTGGGCCTCGTTCGCCTCCGCCCGGGAGGGTGCGCAGTTCTCCGGGCTGTACTTCAGCCGGTGGGGCGCCCTGTATCCGAGCATGCAGAACACGCTGCACGCCTTCTACACCAAGGAGGGTGGCTGCCCGAACTGTGTGGCGTACTACACCGACGAGATCACGGCGGCGCTGCAGGCGGCGGACGCCGAGGTCGATCAGGCCAAGGCCATCGAGCTGTACTCGAAGATCCAGACCGACATCCTGGCCCGCGACCTGCCGTGGATCCCGCTGTTCTACGAGACCTACAACTTCGTGACCTCGACGAAGATCAAGTCGATGACGGCCTTCGCCGGCGTGCCGATCTACGAGGCTGTCGTCCTGGCCGGGTGACCGGCGCAACCGGGGCTGACGCCCCGACGATGATCAGACCAGTCGGCGCCGGCGGAAAGGAGGCACATGGGCCGCTACATCCGCCGGCGCCTGCTCGAACTGGTCGTCGTGTTCTTCGCCGTGACGTTCCTGATCCACTGGTTCGTCTACTCGCTCCCCGGTGACCCGCTGTTGACGCTGGCCGGGGACCGGGTGGTGGCCGAGAGCGTCCGCAACGAGCTGAGCCACAAGTTCCACCTCGACCGCGGCCCGATCGTGCGATACCTCTACTACCTGAACGACCTGATCCACGGCCGCCTGGGCTACGACCTGCGCGGTCGAGCGATCAGCGATCGGCTGCGGGCCCGATGGCCGATCACGCTGAAGCTGGGCCTCACCGCCTGGCTGCTGGAGGTGGTGCTGGGCGTCGGCCTCGGAGTCGTCGCCGCCGTCCGCCGGCACCGGTTGGCCGACCGCGCCGTCATGCTGGGGACGGTGCTCATCTCGTCGGTCCCGTACTACGTGATGGCCCTCGGTGCCCAGTGGCTGTTCGGGATGCGCTGGCGGTGGCTGCCCATCTCCGGGCACCGCCAGGGGTGGCCGACCTCCTATCTCCTGCCGGCCTTCGTCATCGCCCTGTACGGCCTGGCGGCCATCGCCCGATTGCTGCGTGGCAGCATGCTGGAGATCGACGACGCCGAGTTCATGCGCTCCCTCGAGGCCAAGGGTCTGGCCCGCGGACGGATCGTCGGCGTGCACATGCTGCGCAATGCCGCCGTTCCCGTGGTGACGTTCCTGGCCGTCGACCTCGGGTTCCTGATCGGTGGCACGGTGGTGATCGAGGGAGTCTTCAACCTCCCCGGCGTGGGACAACTGCTGTACGGAGCGCTGCGCGACCACGAGGGGCCCACCATCGTGGCCATCTCCACGGTCCTGATCATCGGGTTCCTGGTCACCAGCGCAGCGGTCGACATCCTCAACTCGGTGATCGATCCACGGATTCGCCGTGACTGACCTCGGTGAGCTGGCGTCCGTCACCGCGCTCGACGAGCACGTCGGAGCGATCGGGCTCGGACTGTGGGAATCGGTCCGCCGGCGACCGCTGTTCTGGGGCTGCACCGCGGTGTTGTCCGTGCTGGTGATCATCGCCGTCGCCCCGGAGTGGTTCGCCGGATGGTTCGGTCATGGCGACCCCCGGGCCTGCGACATCAACCTGTTCCGGTTACGGCCATCGTCCGGACACCCATTCGGCACGGACACGCAGGGCTGCGACATCTGGGCCAACGTGATCTACGGAACCCGGGCCTCGCTGGAGGTCGGCCTGATCGCCACGGCGCTGAGCGTGCTCATCGCGGTCGCCGTGGGCACGGCGGCCGGGTGGTTCGGGGGATGGGTCGACTCGGTCATCGCCCGGACCACCGACGTGTTCCTCGGGTTCCCGTTCCTGCTCGGGGCCATCGTCGTGTTGACCACCCTGCGGTCCCGCGGACCCGTCGCCGTCGGGATCACCCTCGCCCTGTTCACCTGGCCGACGTTGGCCCGCACGGTGCGCGGCTCGGTCCGCGCCGTGCGAGACACCGAGTTCGTCCAGGCGGCACGGCTCGGCGGGCTGGGCACGACACGAATCCTGGTCCGCCACGTGCTGCCGAACGCCCTGCGACCGCTGATCGCCCTCGCCACACTGCTGTTCGGCGGGGTGGTGGTGGCCGAATCGGTGCTCACCTTCCTCGGTGTCGGGCTGCAGCCGCCGACGATCAGCTGGGGCCAGCAGATGGCCGCGGCCCAGGCCCGGCTCTCCAGCGACCCGCATCTGCTGATCGGTCCGAGCATCTTCCTGACGGCCACGGCCGTCAGCCTCATCCTCCTCGGCGATCTCCTCGGAGACGCCCTCGACCCGAAGGGACGGCGGTGAGCGACTCCTCGTCTCGGACCGCGCTGCGTACGGCCATCGAGCGCCTCGGCGACTACCTCGGCAGTTGGGTCGAGCTGCAGCGCGTCCGCACCCGATGCCCCGGGATCCAGTGGGCGATCGCCGTCGGTGACGAGACCGTCGCCAGCGGCGCGTCCGGGCTGGCCGACGCCACCACCGCCACGCCGTTGACCGAGCACCACCTGTTCCGCATCGCCTCGCACTCGAAGTGGTTCGCCGCGACGATGATCATGCAGCTGTTCGAGCACGGCCGGTTGCGGCTCGATGACCGGGTCGACCAGTACCTGGCCGCCACGTCATCCACGGACGTCGGGGCATTGACCATCCGCGAGCTGCTCGGCCATCAGGCCGGCGTGATCCGTGACGGGCAGGACTGCAACTACTGGCAGCTCGTCCGGCCGTTCCCGGACGTGGCCGAGATCTACGCCATGGCCACCTCCGACGATGGCGGACTGACCTTTGCCACCAACGAGTTCTTCAAGTACTCCAACATCGGGCTGTCCTTGATCGGTCAGGTGATCGAGGCCGTGACCGGCCGATCGTTCGCCGAGGCGCTGGCGGCGACGATCACCGAACCCCTCGGCCTGGCCGCGACCGGCGGCGAGTTCGCGGAGGCCCGCCGATCCGAGTTTGCGACCGGCCACACCAAGCCGCTCGATGCCGACGACCCGATCCGGGCCATTCCTCACGTCTCGACCGGCGCCATGGCCGCCGCCACCGGGTGCTACAGCACGGCGTGCGACATGGTGCGCTTCGGCGCGGCGCACGTCCTCGGTGACGAGCGGCTGCTCACCGACCGATCGAAGCGGATCATCCAGCGCGACGAATCGGTGGTCGTCGTCCGTGACGAGGAGCAGGGCCGCTACGGCCTCGGCGTGGAGATCCACCGCATCGGCACCCGCCGGCTGATCGGGCACAGCGGCGGCTTCCCCGGCTTCATCAGCCGGACGTTCGTCGATCCGGCGGAGGGGCTGGTGGTCAGCGTGCTGACCAACGCCGTCGAAGGGCCGGCCCACGAGACCGCCGTGGCCATCGTCAAGCTGATCGATCTGGCCCTGCAGCTCTCGACCGCTCCAGCCGCCACGACGGACCTCGCCCGGGAAGGGATCGACACGGGCCGGTACGCCGGACGGTTCCTCAGCCTGTGGGGCTACCAGGACATCGTGGCCATCGGGGACCGGCTGGTGCTGCTGTGGCCCGGAGCCGCCGATCCGACGTCGATGTACGCCGAGCTGTCCGTGATCGACGACGACACCTTGCGGATCGCCCGGGAGCCGGGGTTCGCCTCGGCCGGCGAGGTCGTGCGCATCCATCGCGACGGATCCGGCCGACCCGTGCGGGCCGACATCGGCGGGATGACCTTCTGGGAACCCGAGCGCTTCCGGACCGTTCGTCCTACTCTGCTCGGCGAGGAGGACCCGTGATGGCCCGTCACCAACCGTCCAGTTCACGACCGGAGACCCACGCCAGCGTGATGGCGTTCGTCGAGCGGTTCGCCGGCGTGGCCGAGGCGGCCGGCGTGCCGCGGATGACCGGGCGGGTGATGGGCTACCTGATGGTCCTGGAGGACGAGATGATCTCCTCGGCCGACCTGGCGGCGGCAGTCGGTGCCAGCGCCGGGTCGATCTCCGTGGCCACGCGATACCTGGTCAACATGGGGTTCATCCGCCGGGTGCTGGTGCCCGGGGACCGCCGTCACTACTTCGTCGCCGCCGACGACATGTGGGGTAGCTTCCTGTCGTCGGATCGGGCGTTCATCGAGACCCATCGGCAACTCTTCGCCGAGGCCACCGAGTCCCTGGCCGGTCAACTCGGCGAGCGCGGCCGCGATCGGGTGCGCAACGGTCTGCGCTACATGACCTGGATGAACGGCATGCACCACCGGCTGTACGAGGAGTGGCAGGCCTATCGCAAGCAGGAGCCCGACCGTTGATGACCGACCAGGCAGCGCCGCTGCTGCGCGTCCGCGAGCTGGAGGTCAGCTTCTCCGGTCGACGAGGGACCCGCAACCGGGTGGTCCACGGCCTCGACCTGGACGTGGCCCGCGGGGAGATCCTCGCCGTCGTCGGCGAGTCCGGCTCGGGCAAGAGCGTCACCGCCCTGGCGATGCTCGGCTTGCTGCCACGTTCGGCAACGGTGGGCGGCAGCGTCCGCCTCGACGGCCGCGAGCTGTTGGGGGGCGACACCGCCAGCTGGCGTTCCGTGCGCGGCCGTCGAGTGGCGATGATCTTCCAGGACCCGGTCGGCGCGCTGGACCCGGTCTTCACGGTCGGGTTCCAGCTCGGCGAGTCGATCCGCCGATCCGCCGGCTCGCTGGGTCGTTCGGCGCGGCGCGCCCGGGCCGTGGAGCTGCTCGGACAGGTCGGACTGACCGACGGGCGCCGGATCTTGCGCTCGTATCCCCATCAGCTGTCCGGTGGCCAATGCCAGCGGGTGATGATCGCCATGGCGCTCGCCAGTGAACCGGACGTGCTGATCGCCGACGAGCCGACCACCGCCCTCGACGTGACGGTCCAGCAGGGCGTGCTCGACCTGCTGGTCGAGCTTCGTGAGCGGCTCGGGTTGGCCGTCGTGCTGATCACCCACGACGTCGCCGTGGTGGCCGACGTCGCCGATCGGGTGCTGGTGATGCGCCACGGCGTCGTGGTCGAGCAGGCCACGGTGACCGACCTGTTCGACCGTCCGGTCGCCCGCTACACCCAGGAGCTGCTCTCGGCTGTCCCGCGCATCGGGGCCGGCATCGCCGAGGCTCGCCGGCCGGAGTCACCGGAGGCCGACGAGGTGGTCCGGGCCGCTGGCGTGCACGTCGAGTACCGGCGCGGCCGGCACCACGTCCGGGCGGTCCAGGGCGTCGACCTCGAGCTGCGCCGCGGCGAGGTTCTCGGGCTGGTCGGCGAATCCGGGTCCGGCAAGTCGACGCTGGCGCGAGCCATCGTCGGGCTGACCCCGCTCACCGGTGGGCGCATCGACGTGCTCGGCGAGCGGCTGGTCCGCGGCCGGGGGCTGTCGCGTCGGACCAGCAGGCAGATCGGCATGGTCTTCCAGAACCCGGGCGGCTCGCTGAACCCGAGGTTCACCGTCGGCACGTCCATCGGCGAGCCGTCGGCCGTCCACCTCGGCCTGCGCGGCACCGAGTTGCAGCGGCGCGTCGCCGAGCTCCTCGAGTCGGTGAAGCTGCCGGCCAGATGGGCGGCGCGCTACCCCCACGAGCTCTCCGGAGGGCAGCGCCAGCGAGTCAGCATCGCCCGGGCGATCTCGCTCCATCCGAGCCTGCTGGTGTGCGACGAACCGACCTCGGCGCTCGACGTCTCGGTCCAGGCCCGGATCCTCGACCTGCTCCGCGCCCTGCAGGCCGAGCGCGGGTTCGCCTGCCTGTTCGTCAGCCACAACCTGGCGGTGGTCGACCAGCTCTGCGACCGGGTGGCGGTGATGTCGTCGGGTCGGATCGTCGAGGTCGGCGATCGCCGCCAGGTGCTCGGCAACCCGGAGGACCCGTACACCCGGCGACTGCTGGAGGCCGCCCCGGTGCCAAACCCGGCGGTCCAGGCCGGCCGCCGGCGAGCCCGGAGGCAGACCGCGCCCGACCGGAGGCCCGCGGAGGGAGGCGTCCTCGACGGCGCCTGATGCGGACGCCTCTCGTCCGCCTCACCTCATAGGGTCGCGGCGATGCGCACCCACCCGTCCGATCCCGTGCTCGACTGGCTGATGGACGGAGACCCGGCCATCCGCTGGCAGACCATGGCCGACCTGCTCGACGCACCGCCCGGCGAGGTGGTGAAGGAACGGCGCCGGGTGGAGCACGAGGGCTGGGGTGCCAGGCTGCTGGCACTCCAAGGTCCCGACGGGCTGTGGGACGGCGGGGCCTGCTTCCCGGCCGGCTATCGGGGTGAGGAACCCGGGCAACCCTGGACCGCCACGATGCACACCCTGCAGACGCTGCAACTGCTCGGGTTCGACCCGGCCAGCGAGCGGGCCCGCACCGTCGCCCAGCAGGTGGCCGCTCACGGGCGGTGGGAGCACGACGGCCAGCGCTACTTCGACGGCGAGGTCGAGCCGTGCATCAACGGCCGGACCGTCCAGGCTGGTGCCTACTTCGGGGTCGAGGTCGGCCCGATCGTCCAGCGGCTGCTCGGTGAACGCCTGGCCGACGGCGGATGGAACTGCGAGGCCGAGAACGGATCGGTCCGCTCCTCGATCCACACCACCCTCGACGTGCTCGACGGGCTGATCGAGTACGAGCGGGCCGGCCACGGCTCACCGGCCGTGACGGAGGCTCGCCGCCGCGCCGAGGAGTACCTGCTCGACCGCCAGCTGATGCGCCGGCTGTCGACCGGTGCGGTGATCGACCCGGCCGTCACCGACTTCGCCTTCCCCTTCTACTGGCGCTACGACGTGCTCCGCGCCCTCGACTACTTCCGCTCCACCGGGAGGCGCCCCGAGACGCGGATGGGCGAGGCGGTCGAGCTCGTCCGTCGCAAGCAGCAGCCTGACGGGCGGTGGCCGCTCGATCGCATCCACCCCGGTCGAGTGCATTTGGACCTCGAACCCGGCGTCGGATCGCCGAGCCGGTGGAACACGCTGCGGGCCCGGCGGATCATCCGCTGGTGGGACGCCGGCGGCGCCTGAGCCCGCCCGCCACGGGGGTCGGCACGGTCAGGGGGCGTGCTGATCCCACACGCTCTTGGCGCCGTTGTGACCCGTGGCGACCACCCCGACGGTGGCGGCCGCACCGCCGAGCACGGCCAACGCGGCGAGGATCCCGACCACCACGGATGCCGGGCGAGGGGTCGCCGACGTGCGCTGCGCCGACCGGCGCCGCCACCAGGCGACACCGACCCAGATCAGCGTGGTCAGGAAGAAGACGAGGGCGAGCACCTCCGTGGTCTCCCCCAGTTCGGCGTGATCGTGGAGCACGGGCGAGATCGTCTGTCCTGCGGCGCGGAACGGCTCCTCGAGCTCGTCACCGGTGCTCGCCGCCAGCAACGTGCCGACGAAGCCCACCCCCGACAGCACGACCAGCAGGCCACCGAAGCTGGGGAGCAGCCGCGGTCGCAGGGCGACCACCAGCGCCCCGATCGCGGTCAGCGGGATCAGGACCACGGGGATGTGGACCATGAGCGGGTGGGTCGGCAACGAGGCAAGCATCACAGGGTCCTCAGGTAGGCGATCAGGTCGGTCACTTGCAGGTCGGTCAGCGCGCCGAACGCCGGCATCTGCCCCTTCCCGGAGCGGATGAGCAGTGTCAGGGTCTGGTCGCCGAGACCGCTCATCCGGGCCGTGCTCAACACCGGGGTGGCGCTCTTCAGCGGGGCGCCGTCATAGCCGTGGCATCGAGCGCACGACTGGGCGTAGACCAACTTGCCCGGTGGGCCGATCGGCGCTGCCGGGGCGGCAGGGGCCGCCGGCCCACCGCCGGCGTCTCCGCCACTCGAGCAGCCCGCTGCCACGGTGACCGCCAGGGCGACCACCAGCGGAGCCCACACGAGCTGCTTCATCACGATCCACCATACCCACCGGGGTATCCCCGACCTGACCTCTCCGGGTGGTCGTGTGTCACGCCCGGGCATCCAGCTGATTGCATGACCCTCATGTCCGATCGCCCGGTCCTGTCCGTGCTCGATCTGGTACCCGTCGGCGTCGGATCGACCCACGGCGAGGCCCTGCGAGCTGCGTTGGCGCTGGTGGCCCATTGCGACCGGCTCGGGTATCACCGCTACTGGGTCGCCGAGCATCACAACATGCCGGGCATCGCCAGCTCGTCGCCGGCCGTGCTGCTGGCCCACCTGGCGATGTGCACCTCGACCATCCGACTCGGCTCGGGCGGGGTCATGCTGCCGAATCACTCCCCGTTGGTGGTCGCTGAGCAGTTCGGGATGCTCGAAGCGCTGCACCCCGGACGGATCGACCTGGGCATCGGGCGGGCGCCGGGGACCGATCCGTTCACTGCCGCGGCACTGCGCCGCACGTTCCAGGCCGACGGCCCGGAGGTCTTCTCCCGCAACCTGGCGGAACTGATCGACTACTTCGACGACGATCCACCGGCCGATCCGACCTCACCGCGGCCGGTGATCCGGGCCACGCCCGGGCGCGGCGACCGACCGCAGCTGTGGCTGCTCGGGTCGAGCGACTTCAGCGCGCACCTCGCCGGCCAGCTCGGCCTGCCGTTCTCCTTCGCCCACCACTTCTCCGGCAACAACACCGACGCCGCGGTCGCCGTCTACCGGCGATCGTTCCGCCCCTCCGCGGTGCTGGAGCAGCCGTACGTCATGCTCGGCGTCAACGCCCTCTGCGCCCCGACTGCCGCCGAGGCCGGGTATCTCGCCCGGCCGGCGGCACTGGCGATGGCTCGGTTGCGCCAGGGCCACCCCGACCGCTACCCGACGCCGGAGCAGGCGGCCGCGCACGAGTTCACCCCGATCGAGGCCGAGGTCGCCAACGGCTGGACCCGCCACCATCTGATCGGCGAGCCCCCGGTGGTGGTCGACGGCCTGGTGGACCTGGCCCGCCGGACGGGTGCCGACGAGCTGATGATCACCACGGTCGCCCATGACCCGGAGCACCGGATGCGCTCCTACCGGCTCATCGCCGACGCCTGGGGCATGACTGGCTGATCAGCCCGCCTGACAGGCGGGTCAGGCAGTCGACCGCGCCGGGGCCGATCGGTCGCCTTCGCCGCAGCCCGCGGCATCACCCGGTTCACCGTGGACAGCCGGGCCGAGCTGGACGTCGGCATGTTCGGCGGGCTGGCCGAGGCGGCCGGTGAGGCGATCCGCTACCGGGTCCGGGCCGTCCCCGGCGACGGCATCGACCACGAGGACGACGACTGGGCCGACGACTCGCCGGTGGTGCTGGCCGGACCCACCTGCGGCAGCGCCGACATCGTCGTCGACGACGCCGGCTACCGGCTGGCGGAGTGCCTGCGCGCCGGGGACCACGTCGACGTGCTGGCGGCGGGTGCCGACACCACGAGCTACTCGGCGGCCGGGTTCAACGGATTCGCCCCGCTGGCCCAGTATCACGTCGGCCGATCGGACCCACGAGCTCGATCGGGCGGCAATCGGCGCCACACCCGTGGTCGCCCTCGGGCGCGCCGGCGTGCGCCCCCGACCCACCGGTCGGGGAGGGAGCCGGGCGGTGCCAGACGGCACGCGACGGGCGCAGCCGGATGCGAGTCGTACCCGCCCCGTCATCACCGTCGAGGGTGGCGACACCGTCGATGATCAACGAGTACCCGCCGTCGTCGGCCGGCGGGCCGACCAGGGCGATCTCGCGACGTTCGGTGATGTTCGCCACCGACCGCCGGCCGACGCCGTCGATCACCACGTCCGGGCCGGCCAGCACGGGGTGCACGGCGACGGCGTGGGGCGCACCACTGGACGAGGCGCTCACCAGGTAGGCGAAGCGCACCGAACCGAGCGCACCGGCGAGGTCTTCGAGCTCGACGGGGATGCTCACCGACCGAAGATCCGTCCAAAGATGGAGGCGTGCGGAGAAGGCATCCCGGGACCGTTGCACGAGCACCGATCGGCCCGCGGCACGTTGCCGAGGACCTGCTCGACGTGCGCACCGCATCCCGAGTATCCCGGCCGCCCGCAGTCCGGGCAGGTCACTCGACGGCACATCCGGTCAGTGCTCCGGCACCGCGTCGACCGCGGCCTGCAGCCGGTTGGCCACCTCGGTGGCCAGATCGTCGAACTCACCCGACGGCATCAGGTCGCGGGGGTCGACGGCGCGGATCGTGGTCTGGCCGCCCTTGGCGGAGAGCACCACGTTGCACGGCAGCATCAGGCTGACGCGCTCGTCGAGTTCGAGGGCTCGGTGGGCGAACGTCGGATTGCACGCCCCGAGGATCTTCAGCGGCGCACGCTCGATGCCGAGCTTGTTGCGCAGGGTGGTCGCCACGTCGATCTCGGTCAGCACGCCGAAGCCTTGATCTGCCAACGTCCGGCGGACCTCGGTCTCGGCGTCGGCCATCGACAACGACGTCGTCTTGTGGATGGGTCGCATGGCCACAGCATACCCCCGGAGGTATGGATTGCTCTAGTGTCGCACGCCATGGCCGAGCGAGGCAGCGTTGTGGTGGTTGGGGCGATCAACGTCGACCTGGTGATCCGCGCCCCGCGGCTGCCGGGCCCGGGTGAGACGGTCGTCGGACCGGAGCTCCACCAGTTCGGCGGTGGGAAGGGTGCCAATGCCGCGGTCGCTGCGGCTCGCGCCGGCGCGGAGGTGCACCTCGTCGGGGCGGTGGGCGACGACGACTTCGGTCGCGGCGCGCTGGCCCTCCTGGCCGCCGACGGCGTCGGCGTCGATGGGGTGACCCGCCTGGCCGTGTCCACCGGAACGGCATTCATCGTCGTCGACGACGCCGGCGAGAACCAGATCGCGGTGGCCGCGGGCGCCAACGCTGCGCTCTCGGCGTCCACCGTCACCGCCGCCCTGGCCGGCCTGCTGGGCGGGTGCGGGTGCGTCCTGGTGTCCACCGAGATCGCCGGCGAGGCGGTGATCGCCGCGGTGCGCGCCGCCGCGGCCGCCGGCGTGCGCTGCATCCTCAACCCGGCGCCGGTGGTCGCCGCGGTGTGCGAGGTCCTCGCCGACGCCCCGATCCTCACGCCCAATTCCACCGAGTTGGCCGGACTGACCGACCACGGCTCGATCGAGGAACGGGCGGCCACGTTGCACCACACCACCGGCGCGGCCGTCCTCGTCACCCTCGGCGCCGACGGCGTGCTGGTCGTCGACGGCGCTGGGCGGACGACTCCGATCGCCGCCCGCCCGGCGGCGGTGCGCGACACCACCGGCGCCGGCGACACGTTCAACGGGGTGCTCGCCGCCGGCCTGGCCGCAGGGCTGGGACTGACCACGGCCGCCGAGCGAGCGGTGGTCGCCGCTTCGCTCTCCGTCACCCAGGTCGGGGCACGCGAAGGCATGCCGACCGCCTCCCAGATCGACTCAGCGATGGCCGATGTGGGAGGCTCGGTCGACCCCGGCCGGGCCGGCTGATCAGCGTTCGGCGTCCGGCGGCGGCAACGTCGACGGACCGACGTGCCGATCCATCCACGCGCACAGCGGCGCCGCCACGGCCCACTGCTCGGCGACTCGGGCTGACGCCCGGGCGGTGTGCATCCACGCCGACACGGGCCACGACCGGGTGGCGATGAGTCCACCGAAGCGCAGCAATTCGAGGCGTGGGTGGTCCAGCGGAACGCCTCGGGGTGCTCGTTTCAGCACGTCACGCGCCGTCACCGACAGGCCGGCGCTGCGCAACCGCTCGACGATGGCGACCAGTTCGGTACCGGTGGCCTCCCGGTCGACCGCGCCGCGGTAGCGGACCAGCTGGTCGGCCGCCAGGTGGTAGTAGCCGGCGCCCACCAGCATGCCGTCGGCGGAGACGTGGACGTAGAACGACGAACCGCCCTCGGACTCCCCGATGGCGCCTTGGTGGTCCTTGTACGGCGGGCGGTCCTTGACGAAGCGGCGGTCCTGGTAGGGGCGGAAGATGTGGAACGGGCCGACGTCGGGGAACTCGGCGCACAGCTCGCGCATCGGGCCGCGCACGGCCTGGTCGTAGGTCGCCTTGTTCGCCGTCCAGAACTCCGGGGTGTTCTCGGCACGCAGCCGCTCGTAGAACTCGAACGCAGCTGGGGGGAACCCACGAAACGACATGGCCGCAGCGTAGGTCGCCGTCAGGCTGGGCTGGTCGTTGCCATAACATCGACAACTGTCGATATGATGGTCCGATGACCAACGCCGACGACGAACGCCCGGCCGTGCTGTTCCTGTGCGTGCACAATGCCGGGCGCTCCCAGATGGCTCTGGGCTGGTTCCGCCACCTCGCCGGCCAGCGGGCGGTGGCCTGGTCGGGTGGCAGCGAGCCGGCGGCGGCGTTGAACCCGGCGGCCGTGGCGGCGATGGACGAGGTGGGCATCGACATCCGCAGCGAGTTCCCCAAGCCGTGGACCGATGAGGTGGTCCGCGCCGCCGACGTGATCGTCACCATGGGCTGCGGCGACACCTGTCCGGTCTACCCCGGCACCCGGGTCGAGGACTGGGTCCTCGACGATCCGGCCGGACGTCCCGTGGAGGAGGTCCGCCGGATCCGCGATCAGATCCGTCAGCGCGTGGTCGGTCTGCTGGACGCGTTGGGCGTAGCCGTCGCCCCCGGGCTCACCGATCGCTGAGCGATCCGCTGCGCCCGTCGAGCGCGGCGCGGATGTCGCGATACTGCTCGATCGACAGCTCTCCGTTCACCAACCGCAGGTCGAGCACCTCACGAGCCCGGTCGACCGGGATCGGCGGCGGGACGATGGGGCGGCGCACGTTGACCAGGTAGAGCACGACGGCCAGCCCGATCATCACGGCGACGACCAGGAACATCACGAACAATCCCATCGACTCGCCCTGATGCGGCGGCGGCGCGCCGAGCCACCGTGCCGACGTCACTGCCTGGTCGAACAACACCGTGGCGACTCCTCCGAATTGGTGCCCAGCCCGGCAGACCTCCCCCGAGCAGCCGTACCGTAGCGTGCCGCCAGCCGCCGTTCCCACCCAGACGGGTTGCTTGGTGACTATCCGTGTTCGCGGTGCGGGTGGGTCGTGCGTGGAGACGAGGGGAATCGAACCCCTGACATCCACCTTGCAAAGGTGGCGCTCTGCCAACTGAGCTACGTCCCCGCGAGCACCGACACGTTATCGGGTGGGTGACGCCGGGCGGGTGGCGGACGACGCCGGCGTGGGCGTCAGGCAGCCGGCTCCGTGGCGGCCGCCTCGACCACCGCGTGGCTGGTGTCGACCTGCACGCCGACCCGGTCCCCGATGCTCAACTGCCCGACCTTGGTGCTCTCCGAGCGAGCCAGCACCAGGGCGTCGAGCACGTCGAGGCGCACGCCCACCACGGTGTCCGCGCCCTGGAAGGTCAGCGAGGCGACCGTGCCGCGGAACCCGGCGGACGACTCCTCGGCCACGCTCACGGCCTCGGGTCGGACCAGCACGACCACGCCCTGCCCGGCGGGCAGTTCGGTCGGCGTGGGCAGGGTGGTCCCGGCCACGTCGACACCGCCGTCCAGGCGAACCATGCCGGGGAGCTGGTTCATCGACCCGACGAAGCGGGCGACGAACGCCGTGGACGGCGTCCGGTAGATCTCCAGCGGGGTGGCGTACTGCTCGACCCGGCCGTTGGACATCACTGCCACCTTGTCGCTGATGGCCAGCGCTTCCTCCTGATCGTGGGTGACGAACATGGTGGTGATGCCCAGCTCGGTCTGGATCCGGCGGATCTGGTCACGCAGGTTGGTGCGCACCTTGGCGTCCAGCGCCGACAGCGGCTCGTCGAGCAGCAGCACCTGCGGGTTGACCGCCAGCGCCCGGGCCAGGGCGACGCGCTGCTGCTGGCCACCGGACAGCTGATGCGGGTACCGGCTGGTCTGGGCCGTGAGCCCGACGAGGTCGAGCATGTCCGCCACCGTCTTGGTTCGCCGGGCCTTGTCCTGCTTGCGGGTCCGCAGGCCGAAGTCGACGTTCTGGGCCACCGTCAGGTTGGGGAACAGGCTGTAGCTCTGGAAGACCATGCCCATGTTGCGCTTGTGGGCCGGGACGTTGGAGATGTCCTTGCTCGCCACCACCACCTTGCCGGACGTGGCGAACTCGAAGCCGGCGGCGATCCGCAACGCCGTCGTCTTCCCGCAGCCGGAGGGGCCGAGCAGGCTGACCAGCTGACCCTCGCCGACGTCGAGGTCGAGCGCTTCGAGTGCCACGGTCGGACCGAAGGTCTTGCGGACCGCCTGGAAGGAGAGTTGGCTCATGAGGTTCCCTAGAAGACGGTGGTGGTCGTGCCGGCCCGGCGGTCACGACGGCGGACGAAGAAGAACATCAGACCGAGGACGGCCGTCGTGGCGAGGAACGTGAACAACGCCAGGGCCGTGGCCCCCTGACCACGGTTCGAATAGAACTCGTACATGAACTGCGGATAGGTCCGCTTCAGCAAGGTCTGGGCGATGGTGAACTCGCCCATCACCACGGTGAAGGTCAGGAACGACGACGAGACGATCGCCATCTTCAGATTGGGCATCAGCACGCGGAACAGGGTTCGGCCCCACCCGGCACCGAGGCTGCGCGAGGCGTCGATCAGGGTGCGCACGTCGATCGCCCGGATCCCGGCGTCGATGGCCCGGAAGGTGAACGGCAACGCCAGGATCGCGTAGAACGGCACCAGCGAGAAGTTGCTGTTCAGGAACCACTTGGCGTTGGGACGGAAGAAGGCGGCGACACCGGCGACGAGGGCGATCGGCGGGATCATGAACGGCAGCAATGTGGTGAACTCGATGAGCGGGCGGGCCTTGGGCACCTTGATGTGCACCAAGAGCAGGGTCGGCAGCAGCAACAGCAGGGTCAGCGCCACCGTGGCCACGGCCAGCTCCAAGCTGAGCTTCAGCGCCGGCCAGAACCCTGGATCGCTGACGGCGGCCTTGATCCCGCTCAGCGACCACTTCTTGAACACGTCCTCCCAGCGAAGCAGCGGGGTGATGATGTTCTGCAGGCTGTAGCGCGCCATGGTGATCATCGGCAGGACGAAGAACAGCCCGCAGACGATCAGGACCAGCGTCGGGCCGATGCGCGACCGCCACGTCGAGGGTCGGCGGGTCGGGGCGGGATCGATCACCGCATCCATCGTTCCGCCCATCGCCGCAGGAAGACGTACCCGGTCATGGCGACGGCCATGAAGACGACCATCCACGTCGCCAGGGCGAACGGCAGCGAGCCCCCGTTGGCCACGTCGCCCTGCAGGTAGAAGCTGATCCGGACAGGCACGATGTTGACGCCCTGGTTGATCGCCCGCGCCGTGGCGAAGGCACTGAACGCGTTGGCGAACAGCAGCAGGAACCCCCCGATCAGCGACGGGGTGAGCACCGGCAGGCCAACCCGGCGCCAGTACGTCCAGGGGGTGCCACCGAGGTTGGCAGCCGCTTCGCGCCACGAGGTCTTCAACCCGTCGATGGCCGGCAACGTCACCAGCACCATCAGCGGGATCTGGAAGTACGTGTAGACCGTGATCAGTCCAGCGGGCTTGGCGAGGTCGAAGCCGTGGCCGTACAGGTCGTACCCGAAGTACTTGATGAACTTGGTGGCCAGCCCGGTGCGGCCGACCAGCGAGAAGAACATGAAGGCGAGGATGACGCCACCCATGTTGGCGCCGACCCCGCTGAACGCAGTGACCAGCGTGCGCAGCCATTTCGGCCGCCGAGCGGTGGCCGCGGCGTACGCCAGCAGGCCGCCGAGGACCACACCGATGGCCGCGCTGACCAGCGAGATCCACACCGAGTTGATGAAGGCAACCTTCTGGCTGGTCAGCGCATCGGTCATCCCGCGGAATGTGAACCCACCATCCGGGGCGCGCAACGCCTTGCGGATCACCCCGAACGTCGGCAACAGCAGGAAGATGCCGACGAAGGCCAGGAACGGCAGCAGGCCGAGCCAGGCCCAGCTCCGCCGCTCCGGCGTGGAAACGGCCGAGGGGGCCCCGCCGGCGGCGGGACCCCCTGTCAGGACATCGACCGTGGCATAGGGCCCGAGTAGGGGTCCAGCGCCAATGCCCATTAGGCGTCGGCCACCATCGGACCCCAGTTGGCTTGCAGGGCCTCGTTGGCCTTCTTGACCTGCGCCATGGTCAGGAAGCTGACCTTGGCCACCAGATCGGCCGGCGGCAGGTTCTTCATCTGCTCCGCCGACACCTTGCCCTCGGCGACCAGGGCGTTGAACCGGGCTGGCATCGCTCCACCTTCGAGGTATCCGAGGGCACCCTCGTCGGAGAGGATGTGCTCGACCCACAGCTTGGCGCAGTTCTGGTGCGGCGAGCCCTTGACGACGCCCTGGGCGTAGTACCCGCCGTAGATGCCGTCGCTCGGGAAGTTGGTCTCCACCGTCAGGCCGGCGTCCTGCAGGGCCTTCTGCAGCCCGGGCACGTTGTAGCTCCAGTCGATGGCGATCGGGGTCTCACCGGACAGCACCGTCTGCTTGTCGACCTGGGTCGGGATCAGGTTGCCGCTCTTCTTCAGGTCGGCGAAGAACTGGATGCCGGGCATGATGTCGTCGGGCGAGCCGCCGTTGGCCAGCGACGCGGCCATGACCGCGGCGAACGCCGCGCCCGCCTTGCGCGGGTCGCCGTTCAGCGCCACCTGGCCCTTGTAGTCGGCCTTCTTCAGGTCGGCGAACGTCTTCGGGGCGACCTTGACGATCTTGGTGTTGGTCGTGATCGCCATGATGCCGTAGTACGCGGCCACCCAGTTGCCGTTCGGATCCTTCAGGCCATCGGGGATCTGGTCCCAGCTCGACGGCTTGTACGGCTCCCACAGGCCCTGGTCGATGGCGTCCTGGGCCTTGGCCGGGCTGACGTCGATCGAGTCCGGCATGTCCGCCTGGCCCTTGAGGTTGTTGATCGCGTCGAGCTCTTCCTGGCTGGAGATGTCCGGGCTGGCCACCGGGTTCTCCACGCCGGCGTACTTGTCACGGAACGCCTGGAGGATGCCCTTGTAGTTGGCCCACTCGTCCGGCAGGGCGATCAGGTTGACCTTCTTCTCCGCCGTGCAGGCGTCGATCAACTCCTGCGGGACCGGCGGGATGGACGCTGCGGTCGCGGCACCCGTGCCGGCTGCTGCGGTGGTGCCGGCGGCCGGCGTGGTGGCGGTGGCCGAGGCCGTGGCGATGACGGCTGCCAGCACGGCACCGGCGGCGATGGACCGCGAGACGTACGTACGCTTCATGTTGCTCCCCTGTGTAGGTGTGACACCGACACGGTAAAGGTCCTCCCCCCACCGGTTGGTGGCGACAGTCTGGCAGAGCAGCGACCGTCGGATGAACAACGAGCGTCGGTCGATCACCGACGGCTGCGGTCAGTCGTCGTCCTTGGTGGCGACGGCGTTGGGCGTGACGTTCATCTTCGGCACGTACTCGGCGGCCTCGACGTGGCGGGCCAGCCCGTGGTATTGAGCGCGCAGCTGCTCGCGGCACAGCGAGCACGGCCCGTAGTAGGCCTGGGTTCCCTGCAGTCCGCAGCGTGGGCAGGTCATCTGGAGCAGGTCGGGCATGACCCCACCGTACCCGGGTGCAAATCCTGCCCGGCCGGTTTCGCCGGGCCGTCGTACGATGACCCGATGCTCGTCCACGGCACCTGCCCGCACGACTGCCCGGACAGTTGCGGGTGGCAGGTGACGGTCGAGGGCGGCCACGCCGTGCAGGTCCGCGGCAACCCGGCCCACCCGTACAGCGCCGGCGAGCTGTGCCCGAAGGTCAACCGCTTCCTCGACCGGGTGTACTCGCCCGACCGAGTCCTCACCCCGCTGCGGCGGGTGGGGACCAAGGGTTCCGCGGAGTTCGAGCCGATCGATTGGGAGGACGCGCTGGCGTTGATCGCCGAACGGTTCCGCGACGCGATCGCCCGCCACGGTCCCGAATCGATCGTGCCCTACAGCGACGCCGGCAATCAGAGCCTGCTGGCCACCATGTTCCCGGAGCGGTTCTGGAACGCCCTCGGTGCCAGCCGGCTGCTACGCGCCCTGTGTGGTCCGACCGTCGGCGCCGGCGTGTCGATGACCTACGGCACCGGGCTGTGCCTCGACCCGCTGGAGCTGGTGCATGCTCGCCTGGTCGTCCTGTGGGGGACGAACACCAAGTTGACCAACCGGCACCTGTGGCCGACCATCGAAGCCGCCCGGTCGGCCGGTGCCCGGATCGTGGTCATCGACCCGCTGCGCACCGTCACCGCCGAGGCCGCCGACTGGTTCCTCCAACCGCTGCCGGGCACGGACGTCGCCCTGTGCCTGGCGATGATGCACGTGCTGATCCGAGATCGGCTGGTCGACCAGGCGTGGGTCGACGCCCACACCGTCGGCTACGCCGAGCTGGCCGCGCACGTGGCCGAGTGGACGCCGGAGCGGGCCGCGGCGGTGTGCGGCCTGGACGCCGCCGACATCGTCGAGTTGGCGACGCAGTACGGCACCGTGCGGCCGGCCGCGATCCGCACCCTGATCGGCGCCGAGCACCACGAGAACGGGGCGATGTTCTACCGCACGCTGGCCTGCCTGCCGGCGCTGGTCGGTGCCTGGCGCGACCGTGGTGGGGGATTGGCCCGCAGTGTCGGTTCGTGGGCCGACCCGCTGATCGACGGCGCCGCCCTGACCCGGCCGGACCTGCGCCCGAACGGGATCCCCCGCCAGCTGAACATGAGCCACCTCGGCCGATTGCTGAACGACCCGACCCTCGACCCGCCCGTCGCCGCGCTGCTGGTGTGGAACGCCAACCCGATGGTGTCGACCCCCAACGTCGAGGCCATCCGCCGCGGCCTCTCGCGCGACGACCTGTTCACCGTGTGCCACGAGCAGTTCCTCACCGACACGGCCCGGTTCGCCGACATCGTGCTGCCGGCGACGACGCAGATCGAGGCACTCGACGTCACCCCGGCATGGGGTCACCTCTGGCTGGGCTGGAACGAACCGGCGATCGAGCCGTGCGGCGAGGCGGTGTCCAACAGCGAGCTGTTCCGCCGCTTGGCGCGGGCGATGGGCATGACCGACCCGTGCCTGTTCGACGACGACGCCACGGCGCTCGCGGCAGCGCTGCCGACGGTCGACCTCGCCGCACTGCGCCAGACCGGCTGGCAGCGAGTCCCCTACCCGGCCGACGGGCGGCCGTACGCCGACGGGGCGTTCCCCACGGTCAGCGGCAAGGTGGAACTGCGCAGCGAGCAGCTCGTGGCACTCGGCCAGCCGGCGCTGCCCACCTTCGTCGCCCCGTTCGAAGGGCCGGGCTCGGCGCGGGCCGAGCGCTTCCCGTTCCAGCTGCTCACCCCCAAGCACCACCAGCGGTTCCTCAACTCGGGCTACTCGCACCTGCCCGCCCACGGCGGGCGGGAGGGCGGCCCGTTCGTCGAGATCTGCCCGGCCGACGCCGCCAGGCTCGGCGTGGCCGACGGCCAGGCGGTCGAGGTGTTCAACGACCGCGGTTGCGTGCCGGTGCCGGTGCGAATCAGTGCCCGGGTGCGCCCGGGCGTGGTCGCCATTCCCTGGGGCTGGTGGGGTCGCCACCACGGCAACGGTCAGGTGGCCAACTCGCTCACCAACGACACGCTCACCGAGTGGGGCGGCGGCGTGGCCTACAGCGACACGCTCGTGGGGGTCCGACCCGCCTGAGGGCGCTGAACCCCGATGTCCCTACTGGGCGTTGCGCCAGGCGATCCAGTCCTCGGCGTGACCGAGGTCGTAGTCCGGCCCGCCGACGCCGATGGTGAACAGGGTGACGCCCGCGGCCACGAGCCCCCCACCCGCGTCGGTCGGCTGGAGCTGGCTGACCTCGACGGAGAGCTCGATGGCCGACGGGGAGCGACCGACGTCGGCGCAGTGCCGCTCGAGGATCTCGCGCTTGCGGGCCAGGGTGTCGAGATCGCTGAAGCTGTGCCAGATGTCGGCGTGCTCGGCCACGTGGCGCAGGGTCTTGCGCTCCCCACCCCCGCCGATCAGCACGGGGATCGGACGGGTGGGAGCCGGGTTGAGCTTCGACCACCGGTCACGGATGCGTGGCAGCGCCGCACCGAGGGCGTCGAGCCGTCCGCCCGCCGTGCCGAACTCGTACCCGTACTCGGTGTAGTCGCGCTCGAACCAGCCCGAACCGATGCCCAGGATCAACCGGCCGTTGCTGATGTGGTCGACGGTGCGAGCCATGTCGGCCAGCAGCTCCGGGTTGCGGTACGAGTTGCAGGTCACCAGGGCACCGATCTCGACCCGCTCGGTCTGCTCGGCCCACGCGGCCAGCATCGTCCAGCACTCGAAGTGCTCGCCGTCGGGCGCTCCGTACAGCGGGAAGAAGTGGTCCCAGTTGAACACCGCGTCGACGCCGAGATCTTCGGCGCGGCGCACGGCGTCCCGGATCTGGGCGTACTCGGCATGCTGGGGATGCAGCTGGACGGCGATGCGCAGCGGTCGATCGGTCATGCCCCCCATTGTGCCCCCGCTCCCGCCTCCCCGCTCCCACCTCCCGCCGCCCCGCTCCCCGCTCCCGCCACTCCCCGCTCCCGCCGCTCCCCGCCGCGGTGATCATCGGTTGTCGGTGCCATGCCGACATTCGCTGATCACCTCAGGGGTTGGTGATGGTCAGGGTCCGGTTCGTCGGGCAGGATGCGGGCTGGCTCACCGGGATCAGGGCCGTCGTCGTGGCCGTCGAGCCAGCGGCGGCGGGCGGGGCGCTGGAGCGGGCCCGGTCGAGGGGCATCTGGACCAGCGAGGTCGCCACCCGCAGGATCTCGTCCGTGGTGACGTTGGTGGCTGCGAGTTGGAGTGCAACGCCGTCGCGCTCCCACCGAAGCACCCGGGCCTCGCCGTTCCCCAACCAGCCCGGCGAGTCGCCGACGTCGACGGGTATCAGCCCGCCGACCGGCCCTTCGAGTGAACCGAGCGGTTGACCGACGGCCTCCTTGAGCTGGTAGGTCGCCGGATGTCCGTCGATCGTGGCGTCGAACTGGATGCGGATCACGGGGACCACGGGGCCGCTGCCGAGCGACGTCCAGCCGGCGGGCAGCCGGACCGACACGGTTCCGGCTTCGAGGTGCACGGCGGCCAGTACTGCCATGACCTCATCGCTCCATGCCGGTTCCACGGTCTGCACGCCGACCGCAGTGCACTCGTTGACGGCGGTGTAGACGGCGACGGACATCTCCTCGAAGCGCCCGAACGTCGTCCCGTCGACGGTTCGACGGTCGCGATCAGACGGCAGGGTGCCGAGCAGGTTCTCGCCGACACCGACGCCGAACACCTGACCGGAGGGCGAGCGCATCTGGCCGTACTGCCGCGTTCCGCTCTCGAAGAAGCTGGGATCGACCTCGATCCGGTCGATGGACGAGGGCGGCACCCAGATCTGCGCAGCGCTCGGTTGGGGAACGCTGGTCATGCTGCCGTGACCCGGCGCAGGCGGTCGCGCCCACCATGCCGCGCCGCCCGCGGCCAAGACCGCTGCCGCGCCCGCCACGACCAGGCGGCGGGCCCGACGATGCTCCGCCGGCGGAGCGGACGGCGTGGCGTGAGCGGTGGCCAGGTCGAGCACGTCGCCGGCGGCGACGAAGCGTTGATCGAGGTTCATTCGGTGACCTCCAGCAGGGCGCGCACGCGCTGCAGGCCGCGGTGCACGAGGTTGTTGACGGTGGTGTCGGGAACGCCGAGCAGCTCGGCGACGCGCCGGTGCGAGTAGCCGTAGCTCTTGACCAGCACCAGCGCGGTGCGCTCCCGAGCGGGCAGCCGGCGCAGGGCGGCGAACAGATCGAGCACCTCGGCGTTCACGTCGGCGGTGGTCGCCGACTCGCCCGGGAACTGGACGGCCCGGCGGCGCCAGCGCACGTGCGGGCGCGCCCGGCTCTGACCGATGCGATACACGTAGCCGGCCGGGCGGTCCATGATCCGGATCTGCGCCCACCGCTCCCAGGCAACGGCCAGCGCGGCGGCGGCCGCTTCCGTCCCGACGTCGACGCCGTAGCGGGCCACCAGGGCACGGCGCACGCTGACACCCGCGTCGGCCACGAACCGGGCGAACTCGTCGGCGACGGTCCGTTCGGGCGTGGTCATCACGACACGTCTAACCCACGGGACGGGCAGGTCTTTCACGGGTTCGGTGGAAAGCGTGCCGAGTAACCTGGCCCGATGGCCGGCGAGCTGATCTATGCGTTCCGCATCATGCGCCTGCCACTGCTCGACGCCGGCGGGTCGCCGATCGGCAAGGTCGACGACATCGTCGTCGCCCCACCGGTGCAAGGTCGCCAGCCGCGGGTCCTCGGGTTCGTCGCCACCAGCCAGCGGCGGCGGATCTTCGTCAACGCCGGGCGACTCTCCGCACTGGACGCCGACGGCGCCCGACTGCGCAGTTGGGACGTCGACCTCAACCCGTTCAAGCCACGGGTCGGCGAGGTCCTCATCGGCCGCGACCTGATCGACAAGAAGGTCGGTGACGAGACCGTGTCCGACGTCGCCCTGCGCTCGATGGGCGACGCCCGCAGCCAGTGGTGGGAGCCGGCCAAGATCCGCCTGGCGAAGCGCTCGACCATCCGCCGGCGACCCAGCTACCGGCTGGTCGACTTCGACGACGTCCCTCAGCTGTTCGCCTCGTTCGCCGGCGCCGAGGTGGCCGCCGAGGTGGCCCGGCTGCGCGACATGCACGCCAGCGACGTCGCCACCGCCGTCCGCCAGATGCCGCTCGAGCGCCGCAAGCAGCTGGCTGCGGCGATGGACGACGACCGCCTGGCGGACATGCTCGAGGAACTCCCCGAGGCCGAGCAGCTGCGGATCATCGAAGGTCTCGACACCGAGCGGTTGGTCAACGTGCTCGAGGAGATGGAGTTCGACGACCTCGCCGACCTCCTGGCCGAGATGCCCGGGGAGCAGCGCACCCGGGTGCTGGAGGCGATGGACGACGACGATGCCGAGACGATGCGCCGCCTGCTCAGCTACAGCGAGGGCACGGCCGGCCACCTGTTGACCCCGGAGATCGTCATCCTCGGCCCGACCAGCACGGTGGCCGAGGCCCTGGCCCAGGTGCGCGATCCTGATTGGCTGGTGTCGATCGCCGCCCAGGTCTTCGTGGTCCGCCCGCCGTTCAAGCCGCCGACGGGCACCTACCTCGGCGTGGTCCACTTCCAGCGGCTGCTGCGCGAACCGCCAATGGCCGAGCTCACCACCTGCCTGGTCAAGGAGCCGACGATCTCGCCGAACATGCCCGAGCGAGAGGTGGCCGAACGCCTGGCCAGCTACAACATGCTGGCCGTCGGCGTCACCGACGATGCCGGCCGGCTGCTCGGGGCGATCACGGTCGACGACGTCCTCGACCGGGCGCTGCCACGGGACTGGCGGCTGCGTCGCCGGCCCAGCGTGCACCTCCGCGAGGAGGTGAGCGGATGAGCAACCGCGACCTGACGACGCCGCGCCAGCCGCGCCGCATCGGGGTGCACTACGACAGCGAGAAGTTCGGCGAGTTCAGCGAGTCGATCGCCCGCTTCTTCGGTACCGCCCGCTTCCTGGTCATCCAGAGCGTCATCGTCATCATCTGGATGGCGATCAACATCACCTGGGGCGTGCTGCGCTTCAGCAACGTCCACAAGGGCCTGTTCGATCCGTTCCCGTTCATCCTCCTCAACCTGGCGTTCAGCACGCAGGCGGCCTACGCCGCACCGTTGATCCTCCTGGCCCAGAATCGCCAGGAGATCCGCGACCGCCAGCAGAGCGAGAACGACCGCCGGGTGGCCGAGCGAACCCAGGCGGATACCGAGTTCCTCGCCCGTGAGCTGGCCGGGGTGCGCATGGCACTGGGCGACGTGGTCACCAGCCAGGAGCTCGACGAGCGCCTGGACAGGCTGACCCGAGCGGTCGAGCGGCTCACCGACCGGCTGGCGCAACTCGACGGGGCCGCCGCGCCGGCAGCAGGCGAGCAGGCCACGGCCTGATCCCCGTCACCAGGCGGTGGCGCGCGCCAGCCCGGTGAACTCCTGAAGGACGACACCGAAGCGCTGCGCCCGACCGAGGATCGCCGCCGCATCCACCGTCGTGTCCCCGAGGACGACGACGCCGTCGGGCGGTTGCCGGGCGGCAACCTCGACGGCCGTCGCCGCGGCGACCGCCCCGGCGAGGTCGGCAACCCGCCCGGCCGCACCGATCACCACGGTCTCACGGCTGGCGTCGTGCTGCGCGCCGCGCACCTCGACCCGCACGGCGCCCTCGTCGCCACCGCTTCTCGGTGGGATGAACATCGGCAGGCGAGCGGTCAGCCGGTCACGGCGATTGGCCGACACCCGAGCCGACACCCGGCGAGCCTGCGGGAAGCACCGCTGCAGGAGCCGCGGGTCGGCGAGTGCAGCCCGGTAGCAGTCGCGGGCGTCGACCGGCTCGGGGAACCAGCACAGCTCCCGCCCGCTGCCGCCGGGTCGTTCCAGCCACTCGCCGTCGTGCCAGGCGATGCCGCCGCGACCCAAGGATTCGTGGTGCTGACGAGCGCACGCCGGCCCACCAGTGCCGTGCACGGCGACATGGATCTCCTCGACCACCGCGACCTGTGCCGCCAGGTGGCGGGCCAGCAACCCGCTGAGGCCGGGCGACATGCCGGCACCCACGACCAGGGCCACACCGTTGCTTCGAGCCACCTCATCGAGGGCCAGCAGGTCGTCGACGTCGTCGAGCTGGTCCGCGACGCTCACGACCGGACAGCCGGCGCGCACCAGCCTCGCCGCCAGGGGGGCGTGCGATGCGCCCTGGCACAGCACGGCGAGGTCGACACCGGTCAGGTCGCCGGGCGAGAAGCTGCCGGCCTCGTCACCCAGCCGCGGGGCGTGGACCGACACGACCGCACACCCGTGTTCGGTCAGCCGATCGGCGGTGGCTCGACCGGTGACGCCCATCCCGACGACCGCGATGGTCGGCGCCGCTGGCGAGCCGGACCGCGGCGAGCCGGCGGCCTCGCCGGTCACGAACCCGGCGTGGGCGGCGGGACCTCGCGCCAGCCACCCTGCTGTGGCGGCACCCCACCCTTGCCGCGGAAGCGCAGCGCACCGGCGATCGCCCCAGCCATGGTCAGGGCCACGAAGATCCGCCGCAGAGCCTTCATCGGCCTCAATCTAGGTGGTCACCCGGCGGCCCGGCGACGCCAGTGGTGGCGATCATCGCCAGCGCCTGCAGCGGCGGGGGTGGGGCTAACAAGAATCGAACTTGTGACCTCATCCTTATCAGGGATGCGCTCTAACCGACTGAGCTATAGCCCCGCTAGCGGCGGACTGAGGATATCGGCGGGCCTCGCCCGACTCAACCGCCGGGCGGGGCTCCCGGCTGGCGGACGGCGGGACGGGTCGGCTGACCGACCGGTTGGCCGGGCCGCTGCTGGACGACCATCGGGGGCCGCTCGTCCTTGGTGCGGACCTCTTCCTCCAGCACGGTGACGCGAATCCCACCGACCAGATCGGTGATCAGGTTGAACAGCGTGGCCAACATGACGGCCAGGCCGGTGAGGCCAATGGCCACGAACAGTCCGGCAATGAGCGCGTTGCGGAAGATCTCCCCGCCCTTGCTCTTCAGGTCGATGACCTGCCAGCCGACGTTCTCGAAGCCACGCTCGACGTTGTCGATCGTCCCGGTGGCGACGGCCACCTTCCAGAGGAGCACGCCGGTGGTCAGGGTGACGACGAGCATGAACAGGTTGAAGATGGCCGCCACCTTGAACACGCTCCACGTGTCCAGGCTGCGCACGACACGCGTGACCCGCCGGACGCGGCTGCGCGGTGGGCGCCGGACGGCGACCGGCTGCTGCAGCGGGCGCGCCGGACGCTGCGGCCGCTTCATGATCTCGCCGGTGGAGTCCGGGTCAGCCGGGGCGATCGCCGGGCGGCGCGGCGGGGCGCCGCCGGCCGGAACGACGGGCACGGCCGGACGTGGCGGGGCGGCCGGCGGGACCGAGCGAGCCGACGGCGTGGCGGGTGGCGCAACCGCTGGAGCGGCCGAGGCCCCGGCAGCTCCCACCCCAGCAGCGGCGACGCCAGCGGCGACGCCAGCGGCGGCGGCCTGCGGGTCGAGCAGGACCACGGGGTCCTCGGCGGGGGCAGCGGCAGTCGGCCCGCTCACCGGGTCGAACAGTCCCACGGACTGTGCCAGGGCGTCGTCGTCGAAGGCCTCTGGATTCGGTGGGGGCGGAACGAGCGAGGGACGAGCCTCGACCGGCGGCTCGACGGGCTCGCTGCTCGCCCCGTCGGCGGCAGCCTCGTCGGGCTGGTCCGCCGGCACATCGGCGCCAGCCGGATCCGCTCGATCGGTCGTGCCGGACTCGACCCCGGCGGTCTGCGGAGCCGCCTCGGTCTCGCCGCCGAGCGTCTCCCCGACGTCGTCCGCGTCGGCCACGCCGAGGGCGATCGGCCGCGCCTCGGCGGGCGCGATCGGCTCGAGGTCGGCCGCGTCATCGGCCGGTGCCGCCGACGGCAGCTCGAGCACGTCGATCGGCCGCGGCAGCGGTTCGGTGCGATCCTCGGCCGGCGACCCCGCCGGCAACGCCACCGCCGCCTCCACAGCCGGCAGCGCCGGCGAGTCCGGGCGACCAGGGCTCAGCTGGGCGACGATCGGATCGATCGCCCGACGAACCGCACCGTTGCCGTCGGCAGCGGTCGAGTCGGAGCCGACCCCGAGGTCGGAGGCGGAATCCACCCGGCAAGTATGGCAGCCGGGTCGCGCGCCGGGGCGTCGCACCGTCGGGTGGCGGCCGGTGGTCCCGGGCCGGCGCTCGACCGACCACTCCCGCCCCCATGGAGACCACAACGTGCACGATCGGCACATTGCGCGCCCATGGGTCCGCCACAACGCAGACGAGCAGGTCAGCGACGCCACGGGACGCGCCAGGCGGCGACGCCACCTCGCCAGCGCCCGACCGACCACTCCCACCCCCATGGGGACCACAACGTGCACGATCGGCACATTGCGCGCCCATGGGTCCGCCACAACGCAGACGAGCAGGCGAGCGACACCACGGGACGCGCCGAGCGGCGACGCCACCTCGCCAGCGCCCGACCGACCACTCCCGCCCCCATGGGGACCACAACGTGCACGATCGGCACATTGCGCGCCCATGGGTCCGCCGCAACGCAGACGGGCGGCGAGGGCGCTCACGGGACGGGACGGGCGAGGGCGCTCACGGGACAGGCGGGTGGGCGAGGCCAGGGGGACGGCGGGTGGGCGAGGCCAGGGGGACGGCGGGTGGGCGTCGTCACGGGGCGGGGCCCGGGCCGTTCGAGGCCCGGGCCGACGCGCCAATGCCGTCGACCTCGACCGTCACGGTCACCACCGCACCGATCCGGACGAAGGAGGTCAGCACGGCCCCGTTGCGCGCCGCCAAGCCGGCTGCGGCCGGCTGTCCGCCATCGAGTCCGGCGAGGGCTGCGGCATCGGCCGCAGCCTGGGCGCGCCCTCGCTTGGTCACCTCGCCGGCTGCGACCCCGGCGGCAACTGCCGCCACCACGGACAGTGCCACGATGACGAGAACGAGAGGCATCGCCTGACCCCGATCGGACGTGCGTCGCATCGGACACCTCCAGGCCCACGGCGGGCCAGGTCGCGGCCCGCTCCACCGGTTGCGGTGGGCCGAACCCACGAGGTGGGCCGCACGAGCGGCCGATGGACGGGTCGAGCGACCCGGTGGGCCTACTCGTCGCTGGACAGGATCGGGGCGACCGAGGCGACCGTCTGGCCGTTGTCCAGGTTCATCACCCGGACCCCGGTGGCGTCGCGACCCTGGGAGGAGATCTCGCGCACGTTCATCCGGATGGTCACGCCGGCATCGGACACGGCGACGATGTCGTCGTCCAGGCCGACCATGAACGCCGCCACCACCTGACCCTTCTTGCCGGTCAGGCGGATCCCGATGACGCCCTGGCCGCCGCGGCCCTGGACGTTGAAGCGGTCCAGCTGGGTGCGCTTGCCGTACCCGGCCTCGGTGACCATCAGGATGGCGGTGTCGTCACGGGCGACGTCGACGGACACCACCTCGTCGCCCGGCTTCAGCTTCATGCCGCGCACCCCGGCCGCGGCCCGGCCCATGGCCCGAACCTCGTCCTCGTTGAAGCGGATGGTCATGCCCGTGCGGCTGACCATGAAGATGTCGTCGGTGCCGCTGGTCTCGATCACCCGGACCAACTCGTCGCCGTCACGCAGGTTGACGGCGATCAATCCGTCGCGCCGGCCGTTGTCGTACTCGTTGAACGCCGTCTTCTTGACCACGCCCTGGCGGGTGGCGAAGAACAGGTAGCGCTCGCCGGCGAAGTCGCGGGTGTCGATGATGGCCTCGATGGTCTCCCCGGCTTGCAGGGGCAGGAGGTTGACGATGGGCATGCCCTTGGCCGTGCGCTCCCGCTCGGGGATGTCCAGGGCGCGCAACCGGTAGACCTTGCCGCGGTTGGAGAAGAACAGCAGGTAGGCGTGGGCGGTCGTGAAGATGACGTTGCGGACGATGTCGTCGGCCTTCAACTTGGCGCCCGACACGCCCCGCCCGCCGCGGCCCTGGGTCTTGAACGACCCGGCCGGCACGGCCTTGACGTACTGGGCCTGGGTCATGACGATGACCAGTTCCTTGTCCTCGACCAGGTCCTCGACGCTCATGTCGCCGGTGTCCAGGGTGACCTGGCAGACCCGTGGCGTGGCGAAGCGTTCCTTCACCGCGGCCAGCTCGGTCTTGATCACGCCGCGCAGCACCACCGGATCGTCGAGGATGCCCTGCAGCTCGGTGATCTTGACCTTCAGCGACTCGATCTCGGCCTCGATGTCGATCCGGCTGAGCTTGGTGAGCTGGCCGAGACGCATCTCGAGGATGTCGTTGGCCTGCAGCTCGGAGAACTCGAAGGGCGGCGCCATCAGCCCGGCGCGCGCCGCGGCGGTGTCGTCGCTGGCCCGGATCAGCGCGATGATCGCATCGATCACGTTCAGCGCCTTGTGCCGGCCCTCGTAGATGTGCAGGCGGCGCTTGGCCTCGGCGAGGCGATGCTCGGTGCGCCGGGTGATGACGTCGATCTGGTGACGGATGTAGCCGGCCAGGGCGTCGGCCAGGTTCAGCGTGCGCGGCACCCCGTCGACCAGGGCGACCATGTTGACCCCGAAGCTGGTCTGCAGCTGGGTCATCTTGAACAGGTTGTTGAGCACCACGTTGGCGTTGCCGTCGCGCTTCAGCGTGACCACCAGCTTCGTCTTGCCGCCGGCCGAGCTGTCGTTGACGTCGCTGATCCCGTCCAGCTCGCCAGCGTCGACGAGTTCCTGGATCCGCCGGGAGATGGCCTCGCAGCTGGCCTGGTAGGGCAGCTCGCTGACGATGATCTGGAACCCGCCGCGCTTGGTCTCCTCGATGGTGGCCGTGGCCCGCATCTTGATGCTGCCCCGCCCGGTGCGGTAGGCCTCGATCATCCCGGCCCGCCCGAGAATCTGCCCGCCGGTCGGGAAGTCCGGGCCCTTGACGAAGTGCATCAGGTCGTCGGGGGTGGCCTCGGGATGGTCGATCAGGTGGATGGTGGCATCGATCACCTCGCCGAGGTTGTGCGGGGGGATGTTCGTCGCCATGCCCACGGCGATGCCCTGGCTGCCGTTGACCAGCAGGTTGGGGAACCGCGCCGGCAGCACCGTCGGCTCGTCGAGCGAGTCGTCGTAGTTCCGGACCATGTCGACGGTGTCCTCGTCGATGTCGGCCAGCATCTCCATCGCCAGCGGGTCCAACCGGCACTCGGTGTAGCGCGACGCCGCCGCGGAGAAGTCGGGAGATCCGTAGTTGCCGTGGAAGTCGATCAGCGGGTGGCGCAGGGAGAACGGCTGGGCCATGCGCACCAGGGCGTCGTAGATCGCCGAATCGCCGTGGGGGTGGAACTTGGCCATCGTGTCGCCGGTGACGCGGGCCGACTTGACGTAGGGGCGGTTGGGGCGGAAGCCCTGCTCCTCCATGTCCCAGATGATCCGGCGGTGCACCGGCTTGAGCCCGTCACGAACGTCGGGCAGGGCCCGGGCCATGATGACCGACATGGCGTAGTCGAGGAAGCTGCGCTCCATCTCGTCCTGGAGCTGGATCGGCTCGACGGCCAGGCGCTCGCCGTCGTCGCCGCCGTCGGCCGCCGGGCCGGTGGGGGTGGGGGTGTCAGACATCGTTCAGTGGTTCCGGTTCAGAAGTCGAGGTTGCGCACGTCGCGGGCGTTGGTGGTGATGAACTGCTTGCGGCTGTCGACGTCGTCGCCCATCAGCACGCTGGTGATCTCGTCCGCCAGGGCGGCCTCCTCCAGGGTGACCTGCAGCAGCGTGCGAGTGGCCACGTCCATGGTGGTGACCTTGAGCTCTTCCCAGTCCATCTCGCCGAGGCCCTTCAACCGGCCGAAGGCGTTCTTGTTGTTGGGGTGCTCGGCCTGGAAGCGGGCCTTGGCGGCGTCATCCTTCAGGTAGACCTTCTCCTTGCCGACCAGGATGCTGTAGAGCGGCGGCTGGGCGATGTAGACGAACCCGGCCTCGACCAGCGGGCGCATCTGGCGGAAGAAGAAGGTGAGCAGCAGGGTGCGGATGTGGCTGCCGTCGACGTCGGCGTCGCACAGGGCGATGACCTTGTGGTAGCGGGCCTTGGCCACGTCGAACTCGTCGCCGACCCCACCGCCGATGGCGGTGATCAGCGCCTGGATCTCGTTGTTCTTCAACATCTTGTCCAGCCGGCTGCGCTCGACGTTGAGGATCTTGCCGCGGATGGGCAGCAGGGCCTGGGTGCGAGGGTCGCGGGCGTTGAGCGCCGAGCCACCGGCCGAGTCGCCCTCGACGATGAACAGCTCGCTCTCCCCCGGGTTGTTGCTGGTGCAGTCACGCAGCTTGTCGGGCATGCCGGCGCCGGTCAGCGCGGTCTTGCGACGGATCGCGTTGCGGGCGTTCTTCGCCGCCACCCGCGCCTGGGCGGCTGCCTGGGCCTTCTTGACCACCTTGTTGGCCTCGGTGGGGTTCTCCTCCAACCACTCGGCCAGCCGCTCGTTGGTCGACTTCTGCACGAAGCTGCGCATCGGCACGTTGCCCAACTTGGCCTTGGTCTGGCCCTCGAACTGCGGTTCGCGCAGCTTGACGGCCACGATGGCGGTGATCCCCTCGCGGATGTCCTCGCCGAGCAGGTTGTCGTCCTTCTCCTTCAGCAAGCCCTTGGTGCGGGCGTACTTGTTGACCACGGTGGTCAGGGCGCTGCGGAAGCCCTCGACGTGCATCCCACCCTCGATGGTCGAGATGTTGTTGGCGTACCCGTGGATGCCCTCGTAGTAGCCGGTGTTCCACTGCATGGCGATGTCGAGGGTCTGGCCGTCGTCGTCGAAGTCCTCGAAGCTGCACACCTTGGAGAACAGTGCCTCCTTGGACGAGTTGAGGTGGCGGACGAAGTCGACCAGGCCGCCCTTGTACTGGTAGGTGACCTCCTGCTCCTTGTCCGGGCGCTCGTCGCGGAAGACGATCTCCAGACCGCGATTCAGGAAGGCCACGGTCTGCAA
The DNA here is from genome assembly GCA_029782355.1 of Actinomycetes bacterium. Lineage (GTDB taxonomy): Bacteria > Actinomycetota > Acidimicrobiia > Acidimicrobiales > Ilumatobacteraceae > JAKOUY01. The sequence goes on along the minus strand of JAKOUY010000016.1, from coordinate 294,329 downwards.
GCGGTCGAGGACGGTGCGGGCGACGAACTCGGTGCCCTCGGCGACGAAGATCGTCGGGTCCGGCCAGAACGTGACCGAGGTGCCCGACTGGCGCGGGAAGCGACCCCGCTTCGGCGTCTCGCCGACCACGGCCAGCTTGCCCTGCGGGGTGCCGCCCTTGGCGAACTCCTGGACGTGGCGGCTGCCGTTCTTGTCGACCTCGACCACCAGCCGCTCGCTGAGCGCGTTGACCACGCTGACGCCGACGCCGTGCAGACCGCCGGAGACCTTGTACCCGGCCCCGCCGAACTTGCCGCCGGCGTGCAGCACGGTGAGCACGACCTCGGCCGCGCTCTTGCCCTTGTGCGGGCCGGACGGATACGGATCGACCGGGATGCCGCGGCCGTTGTCGTCGACCCGGCAGCCACCGTCGGCCAGCAGGGTGACGGCGATTCGGGTGCAGAAGCCGGCCATCGCCTCGTCGACCGAGTTGTCGACGACCTCCCAGATCAGGTGGTGCAGTCCGGCCAGGCCGGTGCTGCCGATGTACATCCCCGGGCGCTTGCGAACAGGGTCGAGCCCCTCCAGCACCTGGATGTCCTTGGCGCCGTAGGTGGCGCTTCCCTTGCTGGCTTCCCTGGGGGTGTCCGGCGACACGCGATGACCTCGATCCGTCGTGCCCGCCCGCCTGCACGCCGTGGCGCGCACCCGGGCTGACCTGGTGTTTTTCGGGCGACGGCACCGTGGGCGCTGCGCTCCGGACGGTGGTCGCGATGTTGATCCAGTCTACCGGGAGGGTGTCACGGAGTGGCGGACAGTCCCGGTTGCCGACCCCGTCCGGACCACCACGCCACCGGGCCCCGACGGGCACGGCACGGTCAGTGCCGGCGCCCGGCGACCCGGGCCTCGAGGTGCTCCACCGTGGCCCCGGCCACCTCCGCCAGACGCTGGCAGATCGTCTGGGCGAAGAACTGCACCTGGGTGGCCCACGCCGGGTCGTCGACCTCGACCAGCAGGCGGGTCCCGTCGAGACGAACCGGCTGGACATGGGCGGCGATCGCCTCGCCGACGGCGTCGTTCCAGCGGCCGAAGACCCCACCGACCACCGCCGGGGCCGGTTGGTCGGCCCGCCCGCCGGGGCCGCGCAGGGCGCGGACCACCCCGGCCAGGCTCTCGCTCAGCGGGATCGGTCCCTCCTCCATCGCCTCACTGTGCCACGGCGCGCTCGGCTGGGCCGGTCACCCGGCCACGGCGCCGGCGGCGATGTGCAGCACGGCGTCGGGGTGGGCGGCGTCGGGCAGGACACCCGCCGTGGTGATGACCACCTGGCCGGGTGGCAGGTGGTGCAACAGGGCGGTGCAGCGCTGCTGGTCGAGCTCGCTGAGGACGTCGTCCAGCACCAGCACCGGGGCCGAGCCGGTGCGCTCGGTGACCAGCCGGTGGGCGGCCAGGCGCAGCGCCAGGGCCAGCGTGCGCTGCTCGCCCTGCGACGCCTGGAGGCGAGCGGGCATGCCGTTGACGGACAGCTCCAGCTCGTCGCGGTGCGGGCCGACCGTGGTCGTGGCCCGGCGCACGTCGTCGGCCCGAGCCGCTCCCAGTGCCGCGAGCAGGCCGCCGTCCCGCCATGGCGGATCGTAGCGAAGCTCCACCGGTGTGCCGATCCCGGCCAGCTGGGCGTAGGCCTCGGCCACCATCGGCGCCAACCGCTCGACCAGCGTGCCCCGGGCCACGCCGAAGCGATCGCCCACCGTGGCCAAGCGCTCGTCCCAGACGTCGAGCGTCGAGGTGTCGGCGTCGTCCAGCCGGCCGGCCAGCTGCTTGAGCAACGTGTTCCGCTGGCGGACCACCCGGTCCAGCTCCAGGCGCAGGGCGTCGTACTTGACCGCCAGGTCGGTCAGGGTCCGGTCGAGGAACGTCCGGCGCACCCCGGGCCCCTCCTTCACCACCGCCAGGTCGTCCGGCGAGAACACCGTCACGCGCAGCGCGCCGAGGAGATCCCGGGCCCGCTGCAGGCGCTGGCGGTTGACCTGCACCCGGTTCCGCCCGTGACGGCTGAGCGACAGCTCGATCAGTTGCTCGCGCTCGCCGTCCACCACCGTGGCCCGGACGACGGCCTCGTCGGTGCCCACTCGGATCACTGCGTCGTCCGGCGCCCCGCGGAAGCTGTCGGTGGTGGCCAGGTAGCCCAGCGCCTCGGCCAGGTTGGTCTTGCCCTGCCCGTTGCGCCCGACCACCGCGGTGATGCCGGGGTGGAGGTCGAAGGTGGCGGCGGCGTAGTTGCGGAAGTCGACCAGCTCGAGGTGGCGGACGATCACCCGTCAGCTGCCCGGGACGCGCACCGGCATGAGCAGGTAGAGGTAGTCGGCGGCGTCCTGACCGCGCAGCACGGCCGGCTTCATCCCGTCGCGGGTCGCCAGGGTGACGTGCTCGCCGGTGCAGGCCTCGACGCCGGCGATCAGGTAGTCGGGGTTGAAGGCCACGACCAGATCGGTGCCGCGGAACTCGGCGTCGAGCTCCTCGCTGGCGTTGCCGACGTCCTGGGTGATCGCACTGATCCGCAGCGTCTCGCCACCCATGGCCAGGCGGACCGGCGTCGACTCACGGGCCAGGATCTTCACCCGGCGGATGGCGTCGAGCAGTGCGTCGCGCTCCACGGTCAGCAGGTTCGGGTGATCGGCCGGGATCAGCTGGCGGTAGTTGGGGAACTCCCCGTCGATCAACCGCGTCGTCAACCGGGTGCTGCCGACCTCGAAGGAGGCGTCCCGGTCACCGAGGCGCATGACCAGGTCGGCTCCCCCACCGACCAGGCGGGCCAGTTCGCCCAGGGCCCGGCCGGGCACCAGCACCCGCTGGGCGTTGGCCAGCGCCTGCTGACCGGGCAGATCACGCACCGCCAGGCGGTACGAGTCGGTGGCCACCATGCGCAGCCCGTCCTCCTCGGCCGAGAACAGCACCCCGGTCAGGATCGGTCGGGCGTCGTCGGTGCTGGCCGCGCGGACCACCTGGCGGAGGGCCTCCCCGAACTCGGCCGCCGGCAGGGTCGTGGCGCTGGTCGTCGGCGCGGCGAGCTTCGGGTAGTCGTCGATCGACAGCGGTCGCACGGTGAACTGCGACCGCCCACCGCTGACGTGGACGTTGTCGTCGGACACCTCCAGCTCGACCTTGCCGGCGGGCAGCGAACGGACGATGTCGGACGCCAGCCGGGCCGGGAGCACGACCCCGCCGTCGGCCTCGCCCCCCACCTCGACGGTGAGTTGGATGGTCAGGTCGAGGTCGGTCCCGGTCACGCTGAGCTGATTGCCGTCCAGCACCAGGCGAACTCCGGACAGCACCGGCAGCGCGCCAGTCCGTCCCGTGGCGGCGCGCCCCGCCGTTCCCAGGGCATCGGCCAACACGTCTCGCTCGCAACGGAATCTCACAGCGTTACCTTTCTCGTCGTTTCGTCTCTAGGTCGTAGTAGTTCTAATAAGTGGTGTGGATTGTGCATAAGTCGGCGTTCGGCCTGCATGCAGGGGTCGCGGCGGTGCACAGGTTGACCACCGTCGCCCACAGCTGGCGAATCACCGTGCTGTGATTCGGGGGACAACCATGACGCCGTCCACTGGCGAGCGGCCCTCGTCCACAGCTGGTGCACAGCATCGTCAGCTCTTCTTCAGTCGGGTGATCAGGTCGGTGACCTGGTCGTAGATCTGCTTGCGCTCGCGCATCAACCGCTGGACCTTGTCGACGGCGTGGATCACCGTGGTGTGGTCGCGACCTCCGAACAACCGGGCGATGGCCGGGTAGCTGAGATCGGTGAGCTCGCGGAACACGTACATGGCCATCTGCCGGGCGGTGACCAGCGGCCGCTGGCGGCTCTTGCCGCGCAGGGCGTCGACGCTGAACCCGAGGATCACGGCGATCTCGTCGAGCAACTCGTCGTCGGTGCGTGGCTTGACATAACTGTCCGTCAGGAGGTCGGCCAGCAACTGCTGGGCCAGGTGGGTGCTGATCGGCACGCTGTTCAGGCTGGCGTAGGCGGTGACCCGGATCAGTGCCCCTTCCAGGGCACGGATGTTCGAGGTCACCTTGGAGGCGATGAACTCGAGGATCTCGCCGGGGACCGGGCTGCGGTCCCGCTCGGCCTTGTTGCGCAAGATGGCCAGGCGGGTCTCCATGTCGGGCGGCTGGATGTCGGTGATCAGGCCCCACTTGAACCGGCCGCGCAACCGCTCCTCCAGGGTGGGGATGGCGTCGGGCATCCGGTCGCTCGAGATGACGATCTGCTTGTTCTGGCCGTGCAGGGTGTTGAAGGTGTGGAAGAACTCCTCCTGCAGACCTTCCTTGTTCTCCATGAACTGGATGTCGTCGATCAAGAGGACGTCGATGTCCCGATAGCGGCGCTTGAAGTTGGCGATCGTGTCGGTGCGGATCCCGTCGACGTACTCGTTGAGAAACGTCTCCGTGCTGACGTAGCGGACCACGTCGTGCTGGTAGTGGGAGCGCACGTAATGACCGATGGCGTGGAGCAGGTGGGTCTTGCCCAACCCAGCCGAGCCATAGATGAACAGCGGGTTGTAGCTGCGTCCCGGCGTCTCGGCGACCCGCTGGGCGGCGGCGAGGGCGAACTGGTTGGACTGCCCCTTGACGAAGGCCTCGAAGGTGTAGCGCGGATTCAGGCCGCCGCCGAGGGCGATCTCCCCGGTGTCGTCACCCGACGATCCGGCGGACGACGAGGCGGACGACGAGGCGGACGGGGCGTCGGCCAAGGTCAGCTGGGTCGGCTCGTCGACGGCGTCGGCAACGTCCACCGTGACCGGGTGGTCGCCATGGTTGAGCTCCTCGAGGGCGTCGCGCAGCATCGGCAGGTACCGCGACATGATCCGGTCGCGGGTCAGCGAGTTCGGCGCCACCAGGTGCAGTGCGCCATCGTCGTCGATGGCGGCGACGTCCTGGAACGTGGACAGCCACACCGCCTCGGACACCTGGGCGCGCAACAGCTGGGAGACGGCTTTCCACAGCTGTTCCGCGTCGCTCACCGGCAATCCCTCCGCAGCATCACCCTCGCCTGTCCACACGTTTGTCCACAAGGTGTGTGGAAGCGGGCAGCGCGCGGGCCTGACGACTGAATTGCCCACGCTAGCAGCACGCTCGGGAGCACGGAAACGGCGCCGCTCCCCCCCACCGCGTGGCCGGGACGCCGGGTGTTGCGGACCGTGGGCGCTCGACCGTAGCCTGTCGGACGGCCTTCGCCCGTTGGCGTCGCCGCGAGCCGCGTCGTCGCCGAGCGTCACGTGGTCGCCAAGTTGTCGTCGTGTCCACCGGTCCGGCCGGTGTCGTGAGCTGTCGTGAGGAGGGCTGCGTGAAGCGCACCTACCAACCCAACAACCGCCGTCGGGCCAAGAAGCATGGATTCCGCCAGCGGATGAGCACCCGGGCGGGGCGAGCGGTGCTCAAGGCTCGCCGGGCCAAGGGTCGCTACCGCCTGTCGGCTTGATCTGGCGTATCCGCGAGCGCGACGACTTCGCCCGGTTGGCGGGTCGGGGACGGCGCGTCCGGGCCGGAGTGCTGTGGTGCACCTACCTTCTCGACGAATCGGCGCAACCGCCGCGCCTGGCCTTTGCGATCGGCCGCGCCTGCGGGCCGGCCGTGGCACGCAACCGGTTGCGCCGCCGGCTGCGCTCGCTGGTGGCTGGCGACCCGCTGCCGCCCGGCTGGTACCTGATCGGCGCCACGCCAGCCGCCACCGCATCCAGCTACGGCGAACTGCAGTTCGACCTGACCGAACTGCGCCGCCGGTTCGACGCGGCGCACTCCTCTGGCTGATCGATCAGTACCAGCGGGCGATGGAGGGCCGGCCCTCGCCGTGCCGCTTCACCCCGTCGTGCTCGGAGTACGCCCGCCAGGCCGTGGTCGACCACGGTCGGTGGCGCGGTGCCTGGCTGGCAGCGCGCCGGCTGATCCGCTGCCGGCCGTTCGGGCCATCCGGATATGACCCCGTCCCGGACCGAGCCCCTGCTCGGGTCCCTCACCGAAAGGCTCGCCGATGATTGCCGCCGGCCTGTTTGACGTCTTTGCCAAGCCGTACCAATGGTTCTATGGCCTGACCCACAATTACATCTTGTCGGTGTCGTTCATGGCCTTCATCGTCATGGCGATCACCGCGCCCCTGCTGCTGAAGAGCACCAAGGGGATGCTGGAGATGCAGCGCCTGCAGCCCGAGATGCGCAAGCTCCAGCAGCAGTACCGCGGCGACCGCCAGAAGCTCAACGAAGAGATGATGAAGCTCTACCAGGAGCACAAGGTCAACCCGCTGGCCTCGTGCTTCCCGCTGCTGCTGCAGATGCCCGTCTTCTGGATCATGTTCAAGGTCCTCAGTGGTCTGACCTTCCGGCACGCCGATGTCAAGCCGGCCGTGGTCGACGGGGTCACGATCGTCCAGGACGCCTTCGAGCCCAAGTACGTCGACCACGGCTCGGTGCTCTACAAGTCGCTCGTCGGCAAGAAGGAGATGCTCCAGTGGGGCTTCGACCTCGCCGCCCGTCCGTCGTCGAAGATCGCCCACAGCATCGGTGCCGGCTGGCCGTACGCCCTGCTGGTCGTCGCCCTCGGTGGCCTGTACCTCATCCAGCAACGCCAGATCGCCGCCCGGGCCATGGCCGCACCGAACATGTCGGCGACCCAGCAGAAGATCATGCAGTACCTGCCGGTGGTCTTCGCCGTCATCCTGGTGTTCTGGCCCACCGGTCTGATCATCTACTACATGGCCCAGGCGATCATCCGCATCGGTCTGCAGCACTACATCACCCATCGGTTCTACAAGGGTGAGGACTCGCTCGGCCGCCAGGCGCACGCCGCCGGGGAGCGGGCCCGGGAGATCGCCAAGGCCGACAAGGATGCCGGCGGTGGTGGCGGGCTGTTCGCCCAGGCCCGCCGCGAGGCCCAGGCTCGCCGGGACGCGCAGCCGGCTGCGGCCGAGGCGGCGACGCCCGTGGTCAGCAAGCGGGTCACGCCGCCGAAGAACCGCCCCACGGGTGGGCGGGCGTCGGCCAGCCGGCCGGCATCCAGTGGGCGAGCGGTGCGTGACGGGTCACGTGCCCAGCAGAAGCAGTCGAAGAAGAAGTAGCAGGAGAGACGGAGGACGTCATGGAGTGGGTGGAAACCACCGGCAAGACGCTGGATGAAGCCAAGGGCAAGGCCCTGGATCAGCTCGGCGTGGCCGAGGACGAGGCCGAGTTCGACGTGCTCGACGAGCCGAAGGCCGGCCTGTTCGGTCGGGTTCGGGGCGAGGCGCGAGTGCGCGCCCGGGTGCGCCCGACGCAGGTGCGCACCAAGCCGGAGCGCCGTGAGCGGCGGCCGAAGAAGGAGGCCGCGGCGCCGACGACGGGAGCGGCAGGCGCTGCCAGCACGACCCCGGCGGCCGACGCCACCCCAAGGCGACCGGCCGAGCGGGCCCGGCGCAGCGAGCCGCGTCCGTCGACTCCGCGGGCCGATCGTCCGGCTGGCCCAGCGGTCGACGCCGCGCAGGTCGGCGAGGAAGCCCGCCGCTTCGTCGGCGGACTGGTCGAGGCCTTCGGGCTGGAGGCCACCACGGACCTGTCCGGAGCGGGCAGTGAGTTGGAGATCCGCGTGTCCGGGGCCAACGTCGGCTTGCTCGTGGGACCGCGAGGCACCACCCTCCAGGCCATCCAGGACCTGGCCCGGGTTGCCTCGCAGCGACGTCTCGGCGATCACGACACTAGGCTGCGGGTCGACATCGGCGGATACCGCCAGCGCCGCCAGGAGGCCCTTGGCGCGTTCGCCACGAAGATGGCCGAGGATGTCAAGGCGTCGGGCACGGCCCGGGTCCTCGAGCCGATGGGCTCGGCCGATCGCAAGGCGATCCACGATGCGCTCGCAGGCATGGACGGCATCTCGACCCGTTCCGAGGGGGAGGATCCCTACCGCCGCGTGGTGATCGCCCCGTCGGGCTGAACGACCGGACGTGGCCGGCGACGACGACCTGCTGGTCGTCCTCGAGCACATCCGCCGACGGGGGGCGATCGGCGAACGGTCGCTGTCCCGGGCTGTGGCCCACGCCGACCGGTTCGTGGGCGCCATCCCCGACGGCGCCCGAGATCTCGTCGATCTGGGTTCCGGAGGTGGACTTCCCGGCCTGGTCATCGCCTGGCGACGCCCGCAGCTGGCCGTGACGTTGGTCGAGCGCCGCCAGAGCCGGGCCGATCAGCTGCATCGGGCCGTCGTGGCACTCGGCCTGTCGAGCGCCGCCGTCCTCGTCGCCGACGTTCGCCAGGTGGCGACGTCGCACCCCGGCCGGTTCGACGTGGTCACGGCGCGCAGCTTCGCCGCCCCGCCCGTCACCCTTCGATGGGCTGCGGCCCTGCTCCGGGAGGGCGGGATCGCCCTGGTCAGCGAACCGCCGGGCGATCCGGTGGATGGAGCGCGGTGGCCGGCTGAGCTGCTCGACCGATGGAGCATGGTCGACCTCGGAGCACACGACGGCCTGCGCCACCTGCAGCATCGGTGATGTTCCACGTGGAACCGCCACGGATCGCCGGCGAGAACCCAGCTCGCCGCTCGGATGGTTCCACGTGGAACATCCGGTGGCCCGGGCTGCTCGGGATATCGTGTCGCCCATGAGCGACGAGCCCGAGCGGACCGTCCCCCCGTCGGCCGACGACCGAGCCTCCACGCTGCGCCGCCCGCTCCCCCGGGTCATCGCCGTGGCCAACCAGAAGGGCGGGGTCGGCAAGACCACCACGGCCATCAATCTCGGAGCCTGCCTGGCCGAGTTGGGCTGCCGGACGCTGATCGTCGACCTCGATCCGCAGGGCAACGCCTCGACCGGTCTGGGGATCGAGACACGGGGGTTGGCCACCTCGATGTACCACGTGCTGCTGCACGACGTGCCGCTGGAGGACTGTGTCGAACCGACGGCGGTGCGCGGCCTGTTCCTCGCCCCGGCCAGTCTCGATCTGGCCGGGGCGGAGATCGAGCTGGTGCCCCTGTTCAGCCGGGAGCATCGTCTGCGCAAGGCCATCGAGGCGGTGCTCGACGACTACGACTACGTGCTCATCGATTGCCCCCCATCGCTCGGGTTGCTCACCGTCAACGGGCTGAACGCTGCCCATGAGGTGCTGGTGCCCATCCAGTGCGAGTACTACGCCCTGGAGGGCCTCGGTCAGCTGCTGCGCAACGTCGATCTGGTCCAGCGCAACCTCAATCCACGGCTGGAGCTGTCGACGATCGTCTGCGTGATGTACGACGCTCGGACCAAGTTGGCCGAGCAGGTCGTCGACGAGGTGCGCAACCACTTCGGCGACACGGTCTGCCGCACGGTCGTGCCGCGCACGGTGCGGCTGTCCGAAGCGCCGTCGTACGGCCAGCCGATCATCACCTTCGACCCCATGTCACGCGGTGCCTCGGCGTATCGCGCCGTTGCCCAGGAGGTGCACCATGGTTCGACCCGGATTGGGTAGGGGACTCGGCTCGCTGATCCCCACCGAGGCGACCCGGCTCCCGGCCCCCGGTGACCAACCGCGCCTGGTCGAGCTGCCGGTGGCAGCCATCCGACCGAATGCCCATCAGCCGCGGGTGCACTTCGACGAGGCCTCGCTGGCCGAGCTGGCCGCCTCGGTCGCCGAGCTCGGCGTCCTCCAACCGGTCTTGGTCCGGCCGGTCGGAGACGGTCAGTACGAGTTGATCGCCGGCGAGCGCCGGTGGCGGGCTGCCGGACGAGCCGATCTGTCGACCATCCCGGCGATCGTCCGAGAGACCGATGATCTCGGCTCGGTGGAGCGGGCCTTGGTCGAGAACCTCCATCGTCAGGACCTGACCGTGCTCGAAGAGGGCGCCGCCTACCAGCAGCTCGTCGAGGACTTCGAGCTGACCCACGAGCAGGTCGCCGCCCGAGTCGGCAAGAGCCGGTCTGCCGTCACCAACACCCTCCGGCTCCTGTCCCTCCCGCCGGCCGTGCTGCACCTGCTCGGCGATGGGCGTCTGTCGGCCGGTCATGCCAAGGTTCTGCTGGCCAGCCCGGACCGGGCCCGCCAGGAGCACCTCGCCCAGGAGGCCGTCGCCGAGGGCTGGTCGGTCCGCATGTTGGAGGCGGCGATGCGCGCCGATCCGGCGGCCGAGCCGCCGTCCAGCGAGAGCGCGGCGCCCACGCCAACCGCGGGAACCGTCGACGGGGCCGGGATCGCGCCGGGGACCCGACTCCGACCGCCTGGCTTGCTCGAGTTGGAGCGGTTGCTCAGCGACCACTTATCCACACCGGTGGCGGTGACGTTGGGGCGCAAGAAGGGTCGGCTGACGGTCGACTTCGCCGACCTAGAGGACCTCGAGCGGATCTACTACCGAATGGTTACCACAGAGCGTGACGAATAGTCACGTTTCGTAAACCCTGTCCCCAACCTCGCGCGGCAGGGTTACACACATCTGTGGACGAGGGTGTGGACAAACTATGACGCGCGACCTGAGATCCATGACTGGACCGCTGCCGCCGTCGCCCAGGCCAACTCTCGGGCTTGATCGGTGAACTCGTGCACCGGCCCGAGCACGACGTGCAGGGCGGGCATCCGGGTCTCGCGCAGGACCGGGAGGCGCATGCCCTGGACCGTGGCGGTGCGTCCGAGGCGGTCGGCGACGGCCTCGGCCATTCGATCGGCCAGCAGGTGGCCGCGGACCGACTCGAACGACGGCACCTGGTAGAAGTGGATGTCCAGCCGGGCCTGCTCCGTGGCCTCGAAGGCCAGGTAGATCGTCGCCCCGAACTGGTTGGCCGTCTCGGCCTGAGCCAGCGGGTCGGGTTCGTCGAGGACGATCACCGATGCACCTCGGTCACGCAGGTCGCGAGCCAGGAGCCGGACGACCGAGCCCAGGGCGCCGAACTGTCCGACGACGATGCGTGCCCCGGCGACCGAGCCGGCGTGATCGCGGAGGCCCTCGTGCTCGCGGATCATCGCCACGCCCGGACCGCTACCGGAGTGGTCGGCCAGCACGGACAGCGCTTGGAGGGTCTTCGGGCCGCAGACCCCGTCGGCCACCAGGCCGGCCTCGTCCTGGAAGGCGGTGACGGCGTGGACGGCTCGCGGGCCGAAGATGCCGTCGACCCGTCCACAGTCGAAGCCGAGGCGGGCCAGCCGGGTCTGCAGCTGGATGACGTCGTCCCCGCGCAGGTTCGGCGAGGTCAGGAACAGTGGGCGGTCGCCGAGCTCCCAGCTCGCCTCGACCAGGGCGCTCCAGGTGTGCTCGTCGCACACGCCGGTGACGAACAACCCGCGGGCGCGCTGGAACTCGCGGACTGCGTCCACGGTCGCCTCGCAGAGCAACGCGGGTTCGAGGTGGCCCGAGCGGGCGAAACCGGCCGCCGTCAGCCGCCGTTGGAGATCGCGAACTGCCTCGCCCCGCTGACCCGCGGTCAGAGGGAAGCGGGCAGGAATTCGCTGAGCTCCTGGAGCAGCTGGCCCTTGCCCTTGGCACCGACGAGGCGCTTGCGCACCTCGCCGCCGTCGAACACCAGCAGGGTGGGGATGCTCATCACGTTGTAGCGCATGGCCAGGTCGGGGTTCTCGTCGACGTTGACCTTGGCAATGGTGAGCTTGCCGGCTTGCTCGGTGGCGATCTCGGCCAGGATCGGGGCGATCATCTTGCACGGGCCGCACCACTCCGCCCACAGGTCGACGACCACCGGCGTGCTGGCCGAGTTGATCGTCTCGTCGAAGGTCGAGGTGGTGAGGGTCACGATGCCATCAGCCATGAGGCAGATCCTTTCGTCAGAGGATCATGCTACCGAGCGGACCTCCCCCGGGCGGGGCGAGGTCCGCCGGTCAGTGGCTCGACTCGAGCCAGCGCTCGGCGTCGATCGCGGCCATGCAGCCAGAGCCGGCGGCGGTGATCGCCTGGCGATAGGTGTGGTCCTGGACGTCGCCGCAGGCGAACACGCCGTCGATGTTCGTGGCCGTCGAGCCCGGGCGGGTGATCAGGTAGCCGTTGTCCTCCATGTCGAGGATGCCGCGGAACAGGTCCGTGTTCGGTCGGTGACCGATGGCCACGAACAGGCCCTGCAGGGGCAACGTGCGGGTCTGGCCGGTGACGGTGTCGCGCAGCACGGCGCCTTCGAGCCGGTCGGTGCCGAGCAGGCGCTCGACCACGGCGTTCCAGACCGGCTCGATGATCGGGTTGGACAAGGCCCGGTCCTGCATGATCTTGCTGGCTCGCAGCGTGTCGCGGCGGTGGATCAGGTGGACCTTGGAGGCGAACTTGGTGAGGAAGGTGGCCTCCTCCACGGCACTGTCACCGCCCCCGACCACGGCGATCTCCTGGCCACGGAAGAAGAAGCCGTCGCAGGTGGCGCAGGTCGACAGGCCGTGCCCGAGCAGGCGGGCCTCGTCCTCGAGCCCGAGCATCAGGCTCTGGGCGCCGGTGGAGACGATGACCGAATCGGCGGTGACGGTGTGCTGGCGGACGGTGACCACGAAGGGGCGGACCGAGAAGTCGACGGCCGTGACCTTCTCGGTCAGGAACTCGGCGCCGAACCGCTCGGCCTGCTGGCGCATCCGGCCCATCAACTCCGGGCCCATGATGCCGTCGGGGAAGCCGGGGAAGTTCTCGACCTCGGTGGTGAGCATCAGTTGCCCGCCGGGCTGGTCGCTGGTGCTGCTCGGCTCGCCCTCGATGATCAGCGGCTCCAGGTTGGCCCGGGCGGTGTAGATGGCCGCGGTCAGCCCGGCGGGTCCGGATCCGATGATGACGATGCGATGGTGGGTCATGCGTGGCGAGTGTGCCGGGAACGCATGACGAACGCACCGGCCAGGAGGAACAGCGTGCCGACGGCCACGTAGGAGATCCACACCGCCGACCCGTGACCGACGGAGAAGATCGTGGTCAGCAGGTTCTGCAGCAGGCGCAGGCCGACCACCGAGGCGAGCACGGCGGCGATGATCCCGACGACGGCGACGAGCAGCCCGAACACGACGAGCCGGACGATCTTGACGACCCGGACGGTGGCGTTGTCGCGGACCAGGCCGACGTATCGGTCGATCGTGTTGGTCAGGTTCGCCGCCCAGTCGGGATCGGTCAACGGGTTTCCCGGCATGGTCAGCACTGTACCGGGCGCGCTGGCGAGCTCAGGGCCGGACGGTCACCACCACGGCGCAGCTCGTGGCGTCGAGCACCGAGTACGAGCCGTCACCGTTGTCGACCAGCACGGCGGCCCGGCGCTGGTAGACGACCAGCTCGACGACGGTCCGATCGGCGAGGCACGAGGCCACGCTGGGCTCGGTGACGGTCGCGGCGGATGGGGCCGCATCGGCGGCGCCGGCGGCTTGGCGAGTGCTCAGCCGGTCGAGCAGCAGGGCGCGCAACTGCTCCGCGGAGTCGGCCACCAGCGGGCCCGCCACCGACATCTGCGTGGCGAGATCCGGGTCCGAGGCACCGGTGATCGGACTGGGCGCGGCGGCGGCCGGCGCCGCGCCGGCGGCCGCCTCGGGTGTCGAGGTCGAGACCTGGCGGGAGGCCGCCTTGGCCACGCTGACCGGGGCGTCGGACAGCTGGACGTCGCTGGCGTTGGGCCGGAACATGGCGAAGGCCACTGCGGCCACGGCGGCGGCAGCCACACCGATGAGGGACATCGATCGCCAGCGGCGGCGCAGCGGGACCACGTTGGTGACCGGCGTCGCCGCGGGAACGGCGCCGACGGACGGCGCCGCCGCGGCGACCGGCGACGCGTGGCGGCCGGCGAGCTCGTCGAACACCACGAGGGCCGCGGCGACGGCCGAGTGGCGCGCCTCGGGCGGAACGGGGACGTCCCGCAGCGCCCGCTGCAGCGGGTCGTCGGGGACGGGCGCGTCCGACGGATCGGCGGGGGTCTCGGTCATGGTGCGCTGCTTGGACGTTCGGTCGATCCCGGCTGGTTCCCGGACGGCTGGGTGGCGCTCATCCGCCGCTGGTAGGCCGCGGCCAGGGCCGATCGACCGCGGGCGATCCGGCTCTTGACGGTGCCGAGGGGGAGCTGGAGCTGATCGGCGATGTCCTGATAGTCGAGATCGCCGACCTCTCGCAGGACGACGGGGATCCGGTAGTCCTCGGGCACGTCGGTGAGCGCGGCCTCCAGCACGGTGCGGTCGACGAAGCGGTCGAAGACGTCGGCGGCCTGGTCGTCGGTCAGCTCGATGGCGGTGTCGTCGCCGACCGGAGCGTCGAGGACGGGCGCCGGGCGACGGTGACGGCGGCGGAGCTCGTCGAGGCTGGCGTTGGTGGCGATGCGGTAGGCCCAGGTGGAGAAGGCGGCGCGCCGATCGAACCCGGCCAACGACCGGACGATGGCGATCAGGGCGTTCTGGGCGGCGTCGGCAGCATCGGCTTCGTGGCCGGTGATCCGCCGGCAGACGGCGTAGATCCGGTCGTAGTGTCGGCGGAGCAGGTCGTCCATCGCCCCGCGGTCACCGGCCTGGGCCCGGGTGACCAGGTCGCCGTCGGCGATCATCCCGCCGACCAGTGCAACTCGGCCAGGGAGCCACGGAACGGGCGTCCGGCCGGGCAGCTGGCATCCTTCGGCAAGCCGACGAACACCACCGCGAGGTAGCGCGCCGGGCTGTCGGCGCTGGCGGTGACGGTGCCTGCCCGGCGGCCCTGGGCGCGCTTGACGATGTCCATCTGCTCGAACTGGGTCGGCGCCGGGCCGTCCCCGGCGGTGAGCACCTGGAGTCCGTAGGGCCCGTCGCCGACGGTGACCGACAGGGTGCCGATCTCGGGTTGGCCGAGGTCGAGCAGCAGGCCGACTCCCCGCTTCCCGCCGAGGGTGCTGCTCTGGTAGCAGAGCGACTGCCACGCCGTGGCCGGGCTGCCGTCCATGGCCAGGGCGATGCCGTCGGTCGGTTCCGACCCGTCGCCGTCGGGGTCGAAGAGGTGCAGCGACGGCTGACGGGGGGTCGGTGCGCCGGGTGCCGCGGTGGTGCCCGACACCGCCGGCGGTTTGGTGGACAGTGGACGAGCCGGGTTGTCGTGGAGCGTCGAGAAGATCACGATCGCCAGGACGGCGGCGGTGAACAGGAGCCCGCCGATCAGCAGCATCGACGGCCGGTGCCGCTGGGTGTTCTGGCGGTTGGGTCGTGGCTCCGGGCGGTTCGGGTCGGCGGGCGTGCGGTCCGGGCGCAGCGGCACGCCGGCCGGGCGTCCGCCGTGGCCGAGCTGGTACCCACCGCCCGGGGTCGGCCGGGTGGGGGACGGCCGGCGCTCCTTGCCCGGCGCGCTGCGCATCGGCGACGCCGGCGACCCGCCGGTGCGCGCCAGGCGGGTCGGAGTGGTGTTGCCGGTGACCGCCGGAACCTGGCCGGTGGTCGTGGCCCCGCGGGCGGTGATGGCGTTCAGCGCGGCGCGCACCTCGGCGCCGGTGGCGAAGCGATCGTCCGGCTTGCGAGCCAGCAGGCGGTGGACGAGATCGGCCAGACCGTTGGGCAGCGTCGGCCGCAGGCGGGCGATGTCGGTGGGGTCCCGGTTGAGCCGGGCCAGGGCGGTCTCGGCGTCGTTCTCGCCCTGGAACGGCACCCGCCCGGCGAGGCACTCGTAGAGCACGAGGCCGAGCGAGTACAGGTCGGCCCGGCCGTCGAGGCGTCGGCCGCGAACCTGCTCCGGGGACAGGTATTTCGCCGTCCCCATCATGATGTTCTCGCTGGTCAGGTCGTCGACGTCGGCCACGCCCTTGGCGATGCCGAAGTCGGTGAGCAGCACCCGCCCGTCGGGCGTGATCAGGATGTTGCCGGGCTTGACGTCGCGGTGCACCAGGCCGGCGCGATGGGCGGCGTCGAGGGCGTTGGCCACGCAGCTGCCGATGTGCATCGTCAGTTCCGGGCTGAGCTTGCTCTGGTCGTCGAGCAGGGTGCGCAGGCTCTTGCCGCTGATCAGTTGCATGACCACGGCCTGGCGGCGGTGCCCCTGGATGTCGTCCTCCACCGCGTCGTAGACGGTGACGATGTTCGGGTGGCTGAGCTGGGCGACGGCGATCGCCTCGCGGCGGAAGCGCTCGGCCACGATCGGGTCGGCTGCCAGGTTCGGCTTCAGCAGCTTGATGGCCACCTGGCGGGTGAGCAGCAGATCGGACCCGACCCACACCTCGGCCATCCCGCCCTGCGCCAAGCGTCGATCCAACCGGTACCGACCGGCCAGGACGGCCGCGGCCTGGGGCGCGGCAGGAGTGTCGACGGACTGTTGGGTGGACATGGGCGCGCCGTTCACGCTAGTTGGGCGACCCGGCGCGTTCCCGGCAATCGAGACGCGCCAACTCCGCTCGGCGCACGGGTCGGCCGGCTGGTGTGGCCTATCGAGTCGGCCGGGCCACGGTGAAGGCCACGCCGATGGTGCCGCGCCCGGCGTGCGATCCGACCACCGGGCCGATGTCGCCGACGACGATCTCGCCGGCGTAGTGCGGGCGGAGCATGGCCAGGAACTGCTCGACGTCGTCGCAGTCGGCGTGCAGCACCGAGAGGTTCTCGACCGCGCCGGAGGAGCGCAGCTTGTCGACGAGGAAGGCCAAGGCCTTGCCCCGGGTGCGCTGCTTGCCGCCCTGCTCGACCAGGCCGTGGCGAACCTCGATGATCGGCTTGATGGCCAGCGCCGAGGCCAGCAAGGCCTTGGCCCCGCCGATCCGCCCGCCCTTCTTCAAGTTGTCGAGGGTGTCCAGCGCGCCCCACACCTTGGTGTCCTCGGCCAGGCGGTTGGCCAGGGCGACGACCTCGTCGTGGGAGCCACCGGCAGCGGCCAGCCGGGCGCAGGCGGACACGATGACCCCGAGACCGAGGGTGACGCTGCGCGAGTCGACGACCGTCACCGGGATGACGTCGGCGACCGCCCGGGCGGCGAGCTCGGCCGACTGCATGGTGGCCGACAGTGCCCCGCTCAGGTTGACGACCACGACGCTGCCAGCCCCGTCGGCGGCCAGCTCGCGGTAGACCTGTTCGAACTGTCCGGGGGCCGGGGCGGCGGTCTCCGGCAGGGTGGGCGATGCCGCGCAGCGCGACCAGAACTCGGCCGGCGTCAGGTCGCGGCGGTCGACGTACTCGACCCCGTCGATGCGGATCGTCAGCGGGACGATGCGCACGCCGAGTTGCTCGGCGACGGCGGCCGGGAGATCGCAGGCCGAGTCGGTGACGATGCGGACGGGCGAGTCGCTCATGATCCGGGCAGGGTAGCTCCGGCCCGGCGGGCGCTGGTGGCTCGGCGATGGTGGCGCACCCACCACGTCACCAGGATCAGCCCCGCCGCCCCGCTGAGCAGGTAGCCGAGTCCCGGCAATCCGTTGACCGTGAAGGTCAGCGGCACCGGCTGTCCGACGACCACGTCGCCCTGCGGTGTCTGCAGTTCGGCGAGCACCGGGATCCGTCCGTTGGACCGGGCTTCGATCTGCGCGGGGACCTGGGTGGTCGAACGCGGGCGCAGCTCGACGATCTGGTCGTTGTCCGGGAAGACCACCTTGGCGGCTCCGGCGCTGAGGTGCAGGCGGATCCGCAGCGGCGTGTCCGACGTGTTGGCGATGGTCAGCCGGAGCGTCGCCGAGCGCCCGCCGAGGGTGGCGTTGAACGGTGCCGGGGGGACCACGGCACGGAGGACATCGGCGAGGTCGTCCTGGACGGACGCCGCCAGGCTGGCGGCGGCGTGCTCGTCGAGGGCAGTGGTCGGGAGCACGTCGAGGCGGTGCTGCCACACCGCCGGTCGGGAGTCCGTGGCGGGCAGCATCGAGGCCACGGCCGCGATCTGCCGCCGGAGATCGCCCGCCGGGGTGCGCCGGGCGGCCAGCGGCGACACGGTGGCGGGGAGGTGGACCATGAGCGGGTCACCGCCCGTGGTCATCGGGTCGAGCCGGCCGGCCAGATCGCCGAGCCGGCTGGGCGACAGCTCGGGTGTCGCAGCGACCAACCGGCACAGCTCGGCGAGGACCGCGACCGGCGGGACCCCGAGGCTCGCCGTGCCGACGACGACGCCGCGGCCGGTGAGGTCGGCACCGCTGGCCAGCAGGTCGGCCCGCGTGGCGAGCAGCTGGGCCACGATCGAGGCGGCCGTGGTGGCCGGGCTCGACCACGGCGCCGACGGGCTGCCGAGGATCGTGGCAATGGCCCGATCCGGCACGGTGGCGTCCAGCACCGTGCCCGAGGCGAACCCGACCGCCACCACGCGGGTGGGGTCGAGGAACACCCCGGGCGTGCCGGGCAGGACGTCGAAGGCCGCCGGCGTGAACAGCAGCAGACGGCTGCCCAGGTCGCGTCGCATGATCGCCCCCGGCTCCGACAGCGGGCGGTCGACCAGGGTGACGACCCGCCGGGTGGAGAGCTGCAACGTGGCGTTGGCCCGGTCCTCGCCCTCGCGCAGCCAGGTGGTGAAGATCTCCTGCTGGTGTGTGGCGGCGGCGGTGGAGGCGTCCAGCGGGAGCAGCGGTTCGCTGAACACCTCCCGGCCGGCCAGCGCGCCGGCCAGGGCCCGGCGGCGGGGCTCGTCGGCGCCCAGCGCCTCGACCACCCCGGCCGGGAGATGGACCGACATCGGCGCCGGGCAGGCGGCCAGGGCGGTGGTCAGCGAGTCGATCGAGCGGGTCGCCTCGGTGTCGAGGTGTGCCGTCCCGTCGGGATCCACGGTCACGCCGCCCGCGCTGCCGGCCACCAGCGCCACCGGCAGAGCCCCGGTCGCTGCCGACGGTCCGGCGACCTCGACGAAGGTGACCGACGGGAGGGGTTGGTCGGCCAGGGCGACGCGCACGGCGTACAGCCCGGGGGTGTCGAAGGTCAGCGTCGAGTCGTGCGCGGTGAGCACCTCGGTGGGCACGTCGAGGGTCCGACGGGCGCCGGCCCCGCCGAGCGTGGCGACGTCGACCGAGACGCTGTCGGTGGGATCGAGATCGGTCACCGTCTGCAGATCCAGTCGCCGGAGGATGGGTGCGACGTCGACGTACACCGTGTCGGTGGGCTGCACGTCGCCGCGCAGCTCGAGCTCGAGATGCAGCCGCTGGCCGGGCGTGATGCGCAGGTCCTGGCCGGTGACCACCACCCCTGCCACGGGGCTGTCGACGGGCACGGCCGTGCCGGCCCCGGGCGGTGGGGCCGTGGGCGGTGGGGCGGTGGCCCGGGTGGGGACGGCGACCAGCCCGCCAGCGGCGACGGCGAGCACCACGAGCCGCACCAGCCGCGTCACGGCACCGCCCGCTCGCACACGTCGAGCCGCTCGGCCAGCACGGCGAAGCCATGCCGGTGGTACAACGCCAGCGCGGCGTCGTTGGCCACGTGGGTGTTGACCAGGACCCGCCGGACCCGCCGACGAGCCATCCACCGCATCGCGTCGGCCACCAGGGCGTCGCCGTGGCCGCGACGTTGATGGTCGGGATGGACGGCCAGGCGCTGCAGGAAGCCGAGCTCACGGTCACGACCGCTGATGGCCGTCGCCACGACGTGACCGTCCACCTCCACCAGCCGGGCTCGGGCCTCCGGGGTGGCTCGGCAGATGTCCTGGAGGGCGGCGTCGTCCATGCCCCAGGCGACCCCGAACGCCGCGGTGTCGACGTCCGCCGCGGCCGTCAGGTCGGTCGGGCGGATCGACCGCAGGCGACCGGCCGTCGGCCGCCGGGGTGGGTGGCGCCAGGCCGGATGGGTGTGCTCCAGCAGGGCCAGCTCCTGGGCGACGACGAAGCCGTGGCGATCGAACACCCGCCGGGCGGCGGCGTTCAGCGCGCCGGTGCGCACCCGCCGGTAGCCGTGGTCGGTCAGGCTGGCCAGCCAGCGGGCGACGTCACCGTCGGATGGCGGGGCGTGCTGGCCGAGCAGGGTGAGCTGCGCGGTCGTGGGTTGGTGGGGGACCGGGCGGACCTGTGCGGACACCGAGGAGCCGTGCAACGTCACCGTGTCCACCGTGGCGGCCGTCGCCGTCCTCACCGCACCCCTCACCTCCGGAGACGGTAGTGGCCGTCGGTGGCGGCCGGCGGGCGACGGCGCCCCACGCTCCGGTGGCCGCCACCGACCGAGCGGTAACGTCGAGCAGGTGACCGTGCTCTTCGCCACCCACCCGGCGTGCCTCGAGCATCTCGCCGGCCCGCACCATCCGGAGAGCCCGGAGCGGCTGCGGGCGGTGTGGCGCGGCGTCGAGCGCTCCGGCCTGGGCGACGCGCTGGCACCGGTCGAGCCCCGTCAGGCCACGGGCGAGGAGATCCGCCGCGTCCACCCGGGCACGCTGCTCGACCACGTCGAGCAGGTCTGCGCGGCCGGTGGAGGCCGGCTCGATCCGGACACCTCGGCCAGTGCCGGCACGTGGGAGGCGGCGATGCTCGCCGCCGGGGCGGCGCTGTCGGCCATCGAGGCCCTCGATGCCGGTCGTGGCGACGCCGCGTTCTGCGCCGTCCGCCCTCCTGGGCATCACGCCACCCCGACGGAGTCGATGGGCTTCTGCATCGTCAACAACGTCGCCATCGCTGCCGCGGCGCTGGCCGAGCGCGGCGAGCGGGTGTTGATCTTCGACTACGACGCCCACCACGGCAACGGCACCCAGGACATCTTCTTCAGCGACCCGCGGGTGCTCTACGTGAGCATCCATCAGTGGCCGCTGTACCCGGGGACCGGTCGTCCGGGCGAGCTCGGCCAGGGCGCCGGATGGGGGGCGACGCTGAACGTGCCGGTGCCGCCAGGTGCCACCGGTGACGTCTTCCTGGCGGCGTTCGACCGCCTCGTCGCCCCGGTGGCCCAGCAGTTCGATCCGACGTGGGCCATCGTCTCGGCCGGCTTCGATGCTCATCGCTTCGACCCGATCACCGAGCTCGGGCTGTCGTCGGCCGACTACCCGGCCCTGACCCGGCGGGTGCTCGACACCGTGCCCGCCGGGCGGCGCCTGGTCGTGCTGGAGGGCGGCTACGACCTCGACGCCCTGTCGGCCAGCACCGCGGCGGTGCTGCGCGAGTTGGCCGGGTTGCCCAGCGCGCCGGTGGAGGAGGCCACGGCCGGCGGGCCGGGCATGGCTCAGATCGACGGCATCGGGCGGATGCTGGCCGAGGCGGGACTGGCGTGATCCCACCCCGGTTCGAGCCGGTGCTGGCCGAGACCGCAGAGCTGACCGAGCGGTTCCGGGCGGCCGGGGCGCGCCTGTACCTGGTGGGCGGGACCGTGCGCGACCTGCTGCTGGCCGAGGATCATGCGACGATCGACTTCGACCTGACCACGGATGCCCGCCCGGAGCGGATCAAGCAGCTGCTCGCCGGATGGTCGGAGGCGATCTGGACGCAGGGCGAGCGCTTCGGGACGATCGGGGCGATGCGCGCCGGGCGGACCTACGAGATCACCACCCACCGCTCCGAGGCCTACACCGACGAGTCGCGCAAGCCCGACGTCGTCTACAGCGACGACGTCGCCGTCGACCTGTCCCGGCGCGACTTCACGATCAACGCCATGGCCCTCGAGCTGACCGCGGCGACCCCGACGCTGGTGGACCCGTACGGCGGCGCAGCCGATCTGATGACTCGCACGCTGCGCACCCCCCTGTCGCCCGAGATCAGCTTCAGCGACGACCCGCTGCGCATGCTGCGCGCCGCTCGCTTCCTGGCTCGCCTCGACCTGACCCCGGTCCCCGAGCTGGTCGGCGCGGTCCGGGCGATGGCCGGGCGGTTGGGGATCGTGTCCGCCGAGCGGATCCGTGACGAGCTGGACAAGCTGATCACCGTGTCCCACCCGGCGGCCGGGCTGTGGTTCGTGGTCGACACCGGTCTGGCCGAGCAGTTCCTGCCCGAGTTGCCGGCGATGCGCCTCGAGCAGGACCCGATCCACCGCCACAAGGACGTCCTGACCCACACCATCGCGGTGATCGACAACGTCCGCCCCCCGGCGGAGTGGCCGGCGCTGACCTACGACTTCCGCCGCACCCGCCTGGCGGCGCTGTTCCACGACGTCGGCAAGCCGCGAACGCGCGGCTACGCCTCGGGCAAGGGCGTGACCTTCCATCATCACGACGCGGTCGGGGCGAGGATGACGCGCAAGCGGCTCGCCGCGCTGCGCTACAGCAACGAGGACGTCGAGGCGATCACCGAGCTGGTCGCCCTGCACCTGCGCTTCCACACCTACTCGATGGGCTGGACGGACTCGGCGGTGCGCCGCTACGTGCGCGACGCCGGCGACCTCTTGGGCGAGCTGAACGTGTTGACCCGCTGCGACTGCACCACCCGCAACCCGCGCAAGGCCGCCATGCTGGGCCGGCGGATGGACGAGCTGGAGGAGCGGATCGCCGAGCTGGCCGCCCACGAGGAGCTGCGCGCCCTGCGGCCCGAGCTGGACGGGGTCGAGGTGATGGAGCTGCTCGGCATCCCGCCCGGCCGACCGGTGGGCGAGGCCCTGGCGTACCTGATGGACATCCGCCTGGAGGATGGTCTGATCGGGCGGGAGGCTGCGGTGGCCCGGCTGATGGCGTGGTGGCAGGCACGTAGCGTGGAGGCATGACCCTCCTCGATCAACCGGCCGGCGTGACCCCCGACGACGGCAACGACGTCCGCTGGGACCTCGACCCGATGATGGACGAGGTCGGCGGGATGGATGCCGCCTTCGACGCGGCCGAGACCATCGCCGACGACGTCCAGCAGTATCGCGGCCACGTCGCCGGGCTCGACGCGGTGGCCGTCGCCGCGCTGCTCGACCACCTGGCGCAGTTCACCGAACTGGTCCGCCGGGCCACGGAGTGGGCCGAGCTGGCGTGGTGCACCGCCACCGACGACCCGGCGGTGGCGGCCACCATGCAGCGCGCCCAGGAGCGGGCCACCGAGCTCGGCACCCGAGTGGTGTTCGTCGATCTGGAGTGGGCGGCGGCGCCCGCCGAGCGGGCCGAGGCGCTGATGGCCGATCCGGCACTGGCGCGCTACGCCCATCACCTCGCCGTGGTCCGGGCGATGCGCGACCACCTCCTCGACGAGCGGTCCGAGCAACTCCTGGCACGCAAGGCGGTGACCGGGCGCTCGGCCTGGGTCCGCCTGTTCGACGAGCAGGTGTCGGCCATCTCGGTCGAGCTCGACGGCGCTCCGGCGACGCTGGAGCTCGGACTGGCCGGGCTGCGCAGCACGGACCCCGAGCAGCGCCGGGTCCACGCCGAGGCGGTCACCGCGGCGCTGGTGCCCGGGATGGCCACCCGGGCGTTCATCCTCAACACCCTGGCCGCCGACAAGGCGACCGACGACGAGCTGCGCCGCTTCCCGACGTGGATCTCGTCGCGCAACCTGGACAACGAGGCCTCCGACGAGTCGGTCGAGGCGCTGGTCGACGCCGTGCAGCACCGCTACGACCTGCCCCAGCGCTGGTACCGGCTGAAGGCCCGCCTGCTCGGCGTCGACCGGCTGCGCGACTACGACCGGATGGCCAGCGTGGCCACCAGCGACCGGACCTACGGGTTCTCCGAGGGATCGCGCATCGTGCTCGACGCCTACCGGGCCTTCAGTCCGGAGCTGGCCGACGTGTGCCAGGAGTTCTTCGACCGGCGGTGGATCGACGCCGGCACCCGCCCCGGGAAGCGCTTCGGGGCGTTCTGCGCCTACACCGTTCCCACCCATCACCCGTACGTGCTGCTGAACTGGACGTCCCGGCGCGGCGACGTGCTGACCCTGGCCCACGAGCTCGGTCACGGCGTGCACGCCTACCTGTCTCGCCGCCAGACCGTGTTCAGCCAGGCCACCCCGTTGACGATGGCCGAGACGGCGTCGGTGTTCGGCGAGCAGCTGACGTTCGGCGCGTTGCTGGCCGAGGCGACCGACCCCAACGACCGCCTGGCGCTGCTGGCCGAGTCGATCGACGGCGGCATCGCCACGGTGTTCCGCCAGGTGGCGATGAACCGCTTCGAGCACGGGGTGCACACCGCCCGCCGGGCCGAGGGCGAGCTGTCGATCGAGCGGCTCAACACGATCTGGGCCGACACCCAGGGCGCGATGTTGGGCGACGGGGTGGAGATCACTCCCGGGTACCGCACGTGGTGGAGCTACATCCCGCACTTCATCGGCTCGCCCGGCTACGTCTATGCCTACGCCTTCGGCCAGTTGCTGGCCATGAGCGTGTACCACCAGGCCCAGGTGCAGGGACCGGACTTCACCTCGCGCTACCTGCACCTGCTGGGCGCCGGTGGGTCGATGCCGCCCGAGGAGCTCGGCCGGATCGTCGGCTGCGATCTCGCCGACCCCGGCTTCTGGGACGGCGGCCTGTCGCTGCTCGACGCCCAGATCGACGCCGCCGAGACGGCCGCCGCAGCGGCCGGGCGGCTGTAGCGCGGCCGCCGCGGCGAGCGGTCCGGCACCGGCTGGCTCAGCCCCAGCAGAGGCAGAAGGGGTGGCCGGCCGGGTCGGCGTAGACCTGGAACCCGTCGGCGGCGTCGAGATCGTCGGCTGCCTGCAACAGCCGCGCACCGAGGGCGATGGCCTGGCCGTGCGCGTCGCGGATGTCGTCGACGTACAGGTCGAGGTGGACCTGCTGGGGCGACCCGTCCGGCCACTGCGGGGGGACATGATCGGGGGCCAGCTGGACGGACACGCAATGGGCGCCGGCGGCATCGCTCACCCGGTGCCAGTCCTCGGCGGCCATCTCGACGGATCCGCCGAGCATGCCGGCCCAGAAGGTGCTCTCGGCCAGCAGGTCGGCGGCGTCGAACACGACGCTGAATCGGGTGATGTCCACGGGGTCTCCCTTCGACGGCGTGCCGGGCCACGGTAGGACGGGATCCGGACGATCGGCGTCCGGGTGCGGAGCACACTGGAGAGATGTCCGCCGAGTCGACCCCGACCGCCCGAGCCCTGCTGGCGTTGCAGTGCATCCAGCGCCGCCCGGGCATCACCGCCCGGGAGCTGGCCGACGAGCTGGGCGTCTCCGACCGCGCCGCCCGGCGCTACGCGGCGATCCTTCGCCAGGCCGGCGTGCCGGTGGAGGGCGAACGCGGCCCGTTCGGTGGGTACCGCCTGGGACGCAGCGTGCGCTTGGCCCCGATGAGCTTCACCGCCTCCGAGGCACTGGGCCTGGTGATGGCGGCACTCGACGGTCATCACGACGCCGCCGACCCTCACGGGCCGGTGGGCAGCGCGCTCGACAAGCTGATGAGCGCGCTCCCGGCGGCCGTGGTCACACCGGCGGAGCGGGTCCGGCGCACCGCCCGCGCCGCTCGAGACCGGGCCGCGGTGCGCGCCGACCCGGCGATCATCTCCGCCGTAGTCGAGGCCTGCGCGGCGCGCCACCGGGTGCGCATCGACTACCGCTCGGAGGCCGGGACCGCCTGGACCGAGGAGGTGGATCCGTGGGCCGTCGTCGTGCGCCACGGGCGGTGGTACCTGCTGTGCTGGTCCGTGGGTCGCGGTGCTCGGCGGGCCTACCGCATCGACCGGGTCGGCGCCGTCCAGCAGCTCAACGTCGACGTCGAGCCGCCGATCGATCTCGACCCCGTGCGGGCGCTCGAGGAGCACCTGGCCGAGGGGTGGGAGTACCCGGTCGAGGTGCACGTCGAGGCCCCGATCGAGCGGATCCGCTGGATGGTGTCGGGCGCCCTCGGACGGCTCGAGGCCGTCGACGACGAGCACTGCCGGGTGATCGGCTCGACCAGTGAGCCGGTGTGGTACGCCGAGCAGCTGGCCCGGATCCGCGTTCCGTTCCGTGTCGTGGCGGGGCCCGAGGTCCGCCAGGCGCTGGCCGAGCTGGCCGGCCGGTTGGCCGGGAGCGTCGATCGCCCGGCCGGCAGGTGACCCGTCAGTTGCCCTGCTTGCGTGCCCGCAGGACCAGTTCGGCCGGGGCCAGGTCGTGCGTCGAAGCGGCCAGTTCGTGGATCGCGTCGACGTGGAAGTTGGTCCGCTCGAACGCGGCGTACAGCTCGCTCCAGGTGGGCGAGGTCGCCCCGTAGCGGGCCGTGAGCGAGCCGTGCTGATCCAGCATCGCCGCCACCGGGTGGGGCAGGCTGACCACGAAGCTGGCCCCGACCTTCAGCACCCGGTGGACCTGGCGGAACAGGCGGTTGATGTCGTCGACCCTCCCGAGCGCGTGGACCGCCAGCACCAGGTCGACCGAGCCGCTGGTCAGATCTCCCAGGTCGGCCAGCTGGTGATGGCGGCACTCGACGTGGACCTCGGCGGCCGTGGCTGCGCCGCGCACCGCGGCGAGGCGGTCGCCGTCGGGATCGATGGCGATCACCTTGGCCCCGGCAACGGCCATGGTCACCGCGTTCGGCGGGTCGGCGACGCCCAGTTCGAGCGCTCGCTTGCCGGCCAGGTCGCCGCACAGGCGGAGCTCGCCGTCGTCGGCGACGTGCGCGCCATAGGAGATCGTCATGCGGCCCAGTGTGCTCCCTGGGGCCGTCGGAGCGGGGGATAGCCTGGCCGGCCATGACCGCGGAACCGGCCTTCGGCGAGGCGATGCTGCGCCGCGGCGCGGGGGTCGTCGACCATCGGATGGCCCGCCGCCACCTGATCAACGAGTTCCGCCGCGGCCGGCTGCGACCCGACCAGGTCTGTGATGCCCACCCGGAGCTGATCCGTGCCGCCACGAACGTCGGCGCCCCGGCATCGGTTCCCTGCCCGATCTGCCAGGAGCCGGCGCTGCGCCTGGTGACCTACGTCTTCGGGCCGCGCCTGCCCGCCCACGGACGTTGCGTGTCCACCGCCGCCGAGCTGGCCAAGCTCGACGTGCGCACCGACGAGTTCACCGCCTACGTGGTCGAGGCGTGCGTCGAGTGCCGTTGGCACCATCTGCTGCGCGCCCTGCCGCTCGGCGGGCGCCGGGCCCGGCGCACCGGCTGATCGCCGGCGAGGCGGTCAGAAGGGGCTGAACCCGAGGCGGTTGCGCACCGAGGTCGCTTCGCCCACGTGGGTGTGGCCGTGGCCGACCACCGGCCATTGGACCAGCCAGCCGATCGATCGACCATCCCACATGCGATGCAGCCAACCGGCCTCGTCGACCGAGATCGCCCCCTTGGCGGCGAGGCGCCGGGAGGTGGGCGGGATGGTGTCGAGCAGGCCATCCGGGTCCTGCGCTGCCGGCCCGCGCAACCAGCGGGCCGTGCCGTCGAACACCGCGGCCACGTACCGGCGCAGGGCATCGGGCGTCAGCCCCCCGGTGACGTGGCGGTCCTCCCGCTCGGCCAGCCCGGCGGCGGGCGCCGGGTCGTGCATGCCGAGCGCCGCGGCGTGGGCGGCGAACAGGGGAGCCCGGTTGCGGATGGCCGTGTTCACCGCCAGGTCCTGGTGGCGGGCGAGGTGCAGGACGAGGTGGTTGATCGACGAGCCACCACCGTCGGCCTGTTCGGCCCACCGCTCGACGGGCACCAGGCCGAGCACGCCGTCGTCTAGTCGCTGGCGCATCGCCGCCAGATCGGCGGTGATCCAACCGAGCAGATCCACGTGATGCACCGTATCGGCGCCCGCCGCAGATCCGCATGACACCCGTGGAGCAGCATCGACGGCGTGGTCGGCGACGCCCCCCGCTACACTTGCCGGGTCATATTGGCCCTGCCCCGTCCAGGGGCCCCGGCGCCCGCCGGGTCCGAAGGGAGGTTGCACGCATGGCGCGTGCCTATGAATTGATGGTCATCGTCGACGGCGATGTCGAAGAGACCGCCGCCCAGGCGTGGACCAAGTCGTTGAGCGACTCGATCACGGCTGCGGGTGGCTCGGTCCACGGCAAGCCGGATTGGTGGGGCAAGCGGCAGTTCGCCTACCCGATCGACAAGAAGGAGTACGGCTACTACATCGTGCTCAACGTCGAGGCCCCCGGCGGGGCGCTCGACGACCTGGAGCGCACGCTGCGCATCGCTGACGACATCGTCCGCCACAAGCTCATCCGCCTGCCCGACGCCGAGGCTGCCCGCCGCGGCATGGGCTCCGCAGCCTGAGGCTGCACCACCAAGGAGGCCCGACATGGCCGACAGCACCGTCACCCTCACCGGCAACCTGACCAAGGACCCGGAGATCCGCTTCACCACCGGCGGCCGCGGCAACTGCAGCTTCGGCCTCGCCGTGAACCGCCGCTGGCAGCAGAACGGCGAGTGGCAGGAGCAGACCTCGTTCTTCAACGTCGTCGCCTGGGGCACCCTGGCCGAGAACGCCGCCGCCTCGCTGAACAAGGGCATGCGCGTCATCGTCACCGGCCGGCTCGAGCAGCGCTCGTGGGACACACCCCAAGGCGACAAGCGCTCGATCGTCGAGGTGATCGCCGACGAGATCGGGCCGTCGCTGCGCTGGGCCCGCGCCGAGGTCGAGCGCGTCGCCCGCGAGGGCGGGCAGAGCTCGTCCGGTGGCGGTTCGTCGGCCCCCAGCGCCAGCCGCGCCCCCGATCCCGTGTACGGCGACGAAGAGCCGTTCTGACCCCCACCGTTCCGACGAAAGAACCCATGACATGACCAGCAAGCGCAACAAGGCGCGCAGCCCGAAGGGCGACAGCGCCAAGAAGTTCAAGAAGAAGACCAGCGTCCTGGTGACCGAGCAGGTCGAGTACGTCGACTACAAGGACGTCAACCTGCTGACCCGCTTCGTCAGCGACCGCAGCAAGATCCGCAACCGGCGGGTGACCGGCAACGACGTCCAGCAGCAGCGGGACATCGCCACGGCCATCAAGAACGCCCGGGAGATGGCCCTGTTGCCCTACACCAAGCGGGTCGCCCAGACCCGCACCGGGCGCGGCGGCCGCGGCGACGGCGAGGGCCGCCGGCGCAACGAGGAGGTCACCGAGACCCCCGAGCAGGTCGACGACACCATCGAGTCGACCGACACCGGCGAGACGGCGGAGGCCTGAGCATGAAGGTCATCCTCCGCAGTGATCGGGCCGGGCTGGGCAAGCGCGGCGACATCGTCGAGGTCAGCGACGGCTACGCCCGTAACTTCTTGCTGCCCAAGGGTCACGGCATCGTCGCCACCGACGGCGCGGTCAGCCAGGCTGCGGCCATGCGCCGAGCCCGCGACCTGCGCGATCAGGCCGACCGTGAGGCCGCCCAGACGGTGGCATCGGCGCTGGTGGCCAAGGTCATCAGCATCCCGATGAAGGCCGGCGCCGAGGGCAAGCTGTTCGGCTCGGTGACCGCCCACGACGTGGCCGAGGCCGTCCAGTCCCAGACCGGCATCACCCTCGACCGCCGCAAGCTGCACCTCGAGCACATCAAGACGGTCGGCGAGCACACCGTCACGGCCAAGCTGCACCACGACGTCGAGTTCCCGATCACCGTGGCGGTGACCAAGAAGTAGCCGGTCCCCGTTCGGTAGTCTGCGCCCGGTGAGCGCCGGCCCGCCCGACCCGCCGGTTGGCTCGCGGCGGCGCGTCGCCGGCCGACGCACGTCGACCTCCAACTTCGGCGTCGGCGCCCGGGAGAGCCACGACAGCTCGGCCTTCTACGACCGGTTCGTCGCCCCGCAGCTCTCCACCGACGACCACGTCGCCCCACCCGGCGACGTCGCCGAGCCGTTCGTCCTCGGCGACGCCCGCTCGATGTCCGAGCTCGCCGACGGCTCGGTGGCACTGGTGGTCACCTCGCCGCCGTACTTCGCGGGGAAGCAGTACGAGGAGGAGCTGGGTCGCGACGGGGTGCCGGGGTCCTACCTCGAGTACCTCGAACTGCTGACCGAGGTCTTCGCCGAGTGCGTGCGCACCCTGGAGCCGGGCGGGCGGATCGCCGTCAACGTCGCCAACCTCGGTCGCCGCCCGTACCGCAGCCTGTCGGCCGACGTCATCCACATCCTCCAGGACCGTCTCGGTCTGCTGCTGCGCGGCGAGCTGATCTGGCAGAAGGCCGAGGGAGCCAGCGGGAGTTGCGCGTGGGGCTCGTATCGCAGCGCGGCGAACCCGGTGCTGCGCGACGTGACCGAGCGGGTGGTGGTGGCCAGCAAGGGCCGCTTCGATCGGGCCCGATCGGTGGCCCGCCGGGCGGCCGAGGGGCTGCCGCATCGCTCGACGATGCTGGCCGACGACTTCCTCGCGTCGACCCTCGACGTGTGGTCGATCCCGGCCGAGAGCGCCCGGCGGGTCGGCCATCCGGCGCCGTTCCCCGTGGAGCTGCCCGAGGCGCTGATCCGCCTGTACACCTTCGAGAACGACCTGGTGCTCGACCCGTTCATGGGCAGCGGATCGACCCTGTGCGCGGCCGCGGCGCTCGGCCGGCGGTACGTGGGCTACGACCTGGACGCCGACTACGTCCAGCTGGCCCGCCAGCGGGTCGCCGAGGTCCACGCCCGGCGCGCCGACACGCTGTCGACGGGATCGCCCGAGGGCCACCTCGACGAGGTCTCGCCGTCGGGGCTGGGCGCCCGCCGGATGGCCGAGGACGCCCTGGTCGAAGCCGGCTTCCACATCACCCACCGGGCCCGCCGCGTCCGGCGCACGGGGGTCAGCGTCGACCTGGTGGCCACCGACGCCGCCGGCGAGCCGTGGTACGTGGAGGTCGGTGGTCCGTTCACCGCCCGGCGCGGCGGGCTGACCCGGGTCGACGTCGCCTGGCGGGTCATCGGCCGGGCCAGTGCCCTGGCCGGGGCCGGCGACGAGGTGCCGGTGCTGGTGCTGACCACCGAGCTGCCGGCGCGCCGCTCGGAGGCCGACACCACGCTGCGCGCCGCCGGGCCGCAGGTGCTGTTCGACGTCGTCGAGGCCCGATCGGCGGACGGGCGAGCCCGGTTGGCGGCGTACGCCGCCGGAGGAGCCAGGCACCGGCCCCTCCCCGGCTTCTGGTCGCGAGCCGAGTTGGCCCGGCGCGGTCCGCTCGACGGCGGGTGACCATCCGCGAACCGGCGCGCGCCCCTCTGGTAGGGGTTGTCCACAGATGCCACAGCTCGCCGGGGTTCGTCCACAGCCAGATTCAGCGGTTGACCCTCTAGCGATCCACAACGCCCCTCGGGCAGGGTAGGTGCCCCATGATCGACACCCGCGACAGCCGCGACGGCGTCCGTGATCGCCAGCAGCGGCGAGGCGACGGACGCGTCCCACCCCACAACCTCAGCGCCGAGGAGAGCCTGCTCGGCGCCCTGCTGCTCTCGCGCGAGGCGATGCACCAGGCGGCGGAGATGCGCCTGGCCGCCGACGAGTTCTACAAGCCGGCCCACCAGCACATCTACGCCGCCATCCGTGGGCTGGCCAATGCCGGCGAACCGGTCGACGCCGTCACGGTTGCCGACGAACTGCGCCGCAGCGGCCTGCTCGAGCTGATCGGTGGGCCGCAGGTCCTGCTGGAACTGCAGAACGCCACCCCGGCCATCTCCAACGCCGGGCGCTACGCCAAGATCGTCCAGGACACGGCCCTCCTGCGGCGGTTGATCGGGGTCGCCGGGGAGGTGGCCGAGCTGGCCTTCTCCGAGCCCGACGACGTCACCAAGGCCCTCGACGAGGCCGAGACCCGGGTCTTCGAGATCGCCGACCGGCGGGTCACCGACTCGGCCCGCGAGCTGTCCGAGCTGCTGCCCATCACCATGGACCGCCTCCAGGAGACCTGCGAGCGCGGCGACACGATCACCGGCACCCCGACGGGCTTCAACGACCTCGACGAGCTGCTGTCCGGGCTGCAGCCCTCGACCCTGAACATCATCGGGGCCCGCCCGGCCATGGGCAAGACCGCGCTGGGGTTGGGCATCGCGGTCAACGTCGCCAAGGTGACGCGCAAGCCGGTGTTGGTCTTCAGCCTGGAGATGGGTCATGCCGAGCTGACCCAGCGGATCCTGGGCAGCGAGGCCGAGGTCGACTCCCAGAAGATGCGCACCGGGCGGCTGTCCGAGCAGGACTGGAGTCGCATCGGCCGGGCCTACGCCCGCCTGGAGATCCCCCTGTTCCTCGACGAGAACCCGCGGATCACCGTGATGGAGATCCGCGCCCGGGCACGGCGGATCCGCGCCCAGTACGGCGGGCTGGCCCTGATCGTCATCGACTACCTGCAGCTGATGAGCAGTGGCGCCTCGGTGGAGAACCGCCAGCTCGAGGTCAGCGAGATCAGCCGTGGGTTGAAGATCCTGGCCCGCGAGCTGGAGGTGCCCATCGTCGCCCTGAGCCAGCTGAGCCGCAAGTTGGAGGATCGAGCCGACAAGCGCCCGGCGCTGTCGGATCTGCGTGAGTCGGGATCGCTGGAGCAGGATGCCGACGTGGTCATGTTCCTGTACCGCGACGAGGTCTACCACCGGGACTCGGCCGACAAGGCGATGGCCGAACTGAGCATCGCCAAGCACCGCTCGGGTCCGACGGGGATCGTCCGGCTGGTCTTCCGCGGCCAGTACACCAAGTTCGGCGACGCGGCGAGGGGCGTGTGAGCGTGGCGCTGCTGGCCGACGGCTCGGGGGCATTCCTCGGGGACAACCTGATCGTCTGGTTGCTGCTGGCGCTGGGCGCGGCGCTGTTCGCCGGCAACGTGCTGGCCATCGTCCGGCCGCCGGCACTGCGCCGCGACGAGGGCGACCTGGCCCAGGCGCCGCGCGGTCGCAGCGCGCTGATGGCGCTGATCGGCTTCGTCGTCGCCGTCATCGCCCTGGTCAGCCTGATCACCAGGTGACCAGGCGGGACCGCCGGCGCCGGTCGATGAGGCCGGCCGCCGACGAACACGGAGCGGAGCGACGGGCGGACGAGGATCCTCCGCCGAGGCGTCGGTGAGGTGGCTGGCGTTCGGTGGGCGAACCGGCGGGCGTGGTCGCACCCATCCGCTCGACCGCCGGCGCCGAATGGATGGCGTGAGCTCACCGAGGCGGCCTCGCCGCGCCTGCCAACATGGCTGACGTGCCCGTCGCACGTCGCCCCGCGCCGACCGTCGCCCCTGTCGGCGCGGCCGACGGCGACGCCGGTCTGATGGCGCAGGTGTGCCGGGGCGACGAGCAGGCCTTCGCCCGGCTCTACGACCGCTTGGCGCCCACCGTGGTCGGGGTTGCCCGGCGTGTCCTGCGCAACCCGGCCCAGGCCGACGAGGTGGCCCAGGAGGTCTTCGTCGAGCTGTGGCGCACGGCGCGCACATTCGACCGCGATCGGGCCTCGGTGGGTGCCTGGGCGGCGATGATCGCCCATCGCCGTGCCGTCGACCGGGTGCGCTCCGAGTCGTCCCGACAGCGCCGCGACGAACGCGTCGGGCTGCTCGACCCGGTCGTCGGCGCCGATCCGGCCGGCGACGTGATCGACGACTTCGACCGGCGGCGTGTCGGGCGGGCGCTCGGCTCGCTGACCGAACTGCAGCGCCAGGTCGTCGAACTGGCCTACTACGGCGGGCACACCCACACGGAGATCGCCGACCTGCTGGACGTGCCGCTCGGCACGGTGAAGACGCGAGTGCGCGACGGCCTGATCCGCCTGCGCGATGCCTTGGGGGACCACCCATGAACCGTCCGACCAACGACGACATCCACGACCTCGTCGCCGCCTATGCCCTCGACGCGGTCGACGATCTCGAGCGAGTCCGCTTCGAGGCCCACCTGGCTCGCTGCCCGGCGTGCCGCCGCGACCTGGACGAGTACCGGGAGGTGGCCGGCATGCTGGCCGCCCACGTCGCCGCCGAGCCGCCCCCCACGCTGCGCGCCGCGGTCCTGTCCGAGATCGGCCAGACCCCGCAGGCTCGCCCGCTGCCGAGCGCGCCGAGTCGGTCCCGGCGGTGGGTCACCGCCGGGCTGAGCGTGGCGGCCGCCATGATCCTGGCCGTGCTCGCCGTGCGCCTGGTGAGCGTGGGCCGCCAGCGGGACGAGGCCATGGCCCTCAACCGGGTGCTGACCGCGGCCGACGCCGAGGTCATGGCGCTGCACGGGGACCACGGCAGCGGCCGGTTGGTGTTCTCGCCCAGCGTCGGGCGGATGGTGGTGGTCCTCGACGGGTTGGGGGACATGCCCGCCGACCGGGTCCTGCAGCTGTGGTACCAGGTCGACGGGGCGATGATGCCGGGGGCGACGTTCGCCCCGACCGGCGGCCGGGTCGTGGCCGCCGCCGGGACGTTGATGCCGGGGACGCACCAGTTCGCCGTGACCGTCGAGCCCGTCGGCGGGTCGCCGACGCCCACCGGAGACGTGATGATGTCCACGGATCGGTTCTGAGCGGTGCTCGCCTCTGCATACTGGTGCGATGTTCCTGGCCCTGCGTGAACTGCGCCGCAGCATCGTGCGCTTCGCCCTGCTGGCCGGAGCTGTCGGGTTGCTGCTGTTCCTCGTGCTGTTCCAGCAGGCCCTGCAGAACGGGCTGATCACGGCGTTCGTCGGCGGGGTGCAGAACCAGGAGGCGCCGGTCCTCGTCTACGGGCTCGATGCCCAACGGACGCTCCAGGGCAGCGTGATCCCCGACGCCATGGAGGCGGCGGTGCGCGCCGTTCCGGGCGTGGGAACGGCGGCGCGGCTGTTCCAGTCGACGTTCACCGTGACCATCAACGGCGGCCCGCCGAAGGACGCCGCCGTGGTGGGCTCCGACGATCGGCGCCTCGGTCGGCCGCGCACGTTGGCGGCGGGTCGCGCAGTGCGCGCCGCCGGCGAGGCGGTCGGCAGTGCCGCCGACTTCCATCTCGGCGACACCGTCACCGTGTCCGGGCGCGGGCCGGCCGGCCCGGC
Organism: Actinomycetes bacterium; assembly: GCA_029782355.1. Taxonomy (GTDB): domain Bacteria; phylum Actinomycetota; class Acidimicrobiia; order Acidimicrobiales; family Ilumatobacteraceae; genus JAKOUY01. The sequence goes on along the minus strand of JAKOUY010000016.1, from coordinate 259,885 downwards.
CCGCTTCACGGTGGTCGGCCTGGCCGACGACGTCCAACTCAACGTCACGCCGACGGTGTTCGTCGACGCGGCCAGCTACGCCCAGGCGGCTGCGGCGGTGAACCCGGCCGGTGCGTCGCCGCGGCCCAGCGCCCTGGTCGTCGCCCCGGACACTGGTCAGCGCGCGGCCGACGTCGCCCGGCGGATCACCGACACGGTCCCCGACGCCGACGCAGTCACCCGTCAGGTTGCCGCCGACACCACCCCCGGTGTTGCCCAGGTGCGCCAATCGTTCGGCCTGATCTTCCTGCTGTACGGGTTGGTGGTCCCGCTGGTCACCGGGCTGTTCTTCCTGATCGTCACCCTGCAGAAGTCTCGGGCGCTGACGTTGCTGCGGGCCATCGGGGCACGCACCGCCCTGCTGGCCCGCAGCCTGATCTGGCAGGTGCTGATCGTCACCGTGGCCGGCATCGTCATCGGCGTCGGGTTGTACGCCGCGGTGGCCCGCGGCCGGGTCGGCGGGTTGCTGCTGCGCTACGACCCCGCGGCCGTGGGGGCCTGGTCGGCCATCTTCACCGTGCTGGCGCTGGTCGGAGCGATGGCGTCGTTGCGCCGGGTGCTGCGCATCGACCCGATCGAGGCGACCACCGGGGCGGGTGGGCGATGAGGCTGGCCTGGCGCGAGCTGCGCCGCCGCCCGGGGCGATTCGCCATCGCCACCGCCGTGCTGACCGTGCTCGCCGTCCTGCTGATGTTCCTCGGGTCGCTGCTGGACGGCCTGGTCGGCTCGCAGACCGGCGCCTACCGAGCCCAGCGCGCCGACCTGGTCGTGTATTCCGCCGACGCTCGCCAGTCGCTGGTGCGCAGCCGGCTGACGGCCGACGTGCTGGCTCGGATCGCCGCCGTGCCGGGCGTCGCGCAGGTCGGGCGGCTCGGCAGCGCCCAGCTCGGGTCGCGCCGGCAGTCCGAGGGCGATCCGCGCCGGCTGATCTCCACCGCGGTCCTGGGCTACGACCTGGCTCCGGCCGGGCTCCCGGCCGAACCGCCGCCGCTCGGCCAGGCCATCGCCGACCGTTCGGCCACGGCCAAGGGCGTGCGGACCGGTGACGTCCTGCTGGTCGGCCCGGCGCGCACCCCGATCACGGTCGTCGGCTTCGTCGACGACACCCGCTTCTCCGGGCAGTCGACGTTGTGGACCTCGCTGGCGACGTGGCGCCAGGTGGTGGCGGCCAACCGCCCCGACCTGGCCCTCGGCGATTCGACCGTGCAGGCCGCCGTGGTGGTCGTCCGCGGGGCCGCGAGCGGCGCGGTGGCCCAGGCCATCGACGCGGCGACGCAGGGCGCGACCACCACCCTGACCCGCCAGCAGGCGATCGAGGCGTTGCCCGGCGTCTCCCAGCAGCGGGCCACGTTCACCCAGATCATCGGGGTCACCGCGCTGATCGTGCTGATCGTCGTCGCCCTCTTCTTCGCCTTGATCACCCTGGAGCGTCTCGGCCTGTACGGCATCCTCAAAGCCATCGGCGCCTCCAGCTCGCGACTGTTCGCCGGGGTGCTCGTCCAAGCGGTGGCCATCGCCCTGGCGTCCAGCCTGGTCGGGGTGCTCACCACCCTGCTGCTCGCCGCGGTCATCCCCGCCGGGACGATCCCGTTCCAGGTGACACCGGCGCGACTGGCCAGCAGCGTCGCCCTGATGGTGGCCGCCGCGGTGTTCGGCAGCGCCTTCTCCCTCCGGCGCGTCCTGCGCGTCGACCCGGCCTCGGCCATCGGAGCCGGGACATGACCGGGCCCGACGACCGCCACACCCCACAGGTGGTTCCCACGATGCGCACCTCCCCGAGCCCCGTCGCCCTCCGCCTGCGCGCCGTGCGCAAGACCTACCAGGTCGGCGACAACGAGATCGTCGCCCTCGACCACGCCGACCTGGACGTGGCCGACGGCGAGATCGTCGCCCTCGTCGGCCCCTCCGGCTCGGGCAAGACCACGCTGTGCTCGATCGCCGGCGGGCTGCTGCGGGCCACGTCGGGCACCGTCGAGGTGGGCGGACGGGACATCACCGGCCGGTCGGCGGCCGAGCTCACCGAGTTCCGCCGGACCTCGGTCGGGTTCGTCTTCCAGACCGTCAACCTGGTCCCGTTCCTCACCGCCCGGGAGAACCTGCTGGTGGTCGACGAGCTCGCCGGTCGCCAGCGTCGTGGCCGGCGTGCTGCCGGCAAGCGGGCCGACGAGCTGCTCGGCGAGCTGGGCCTCACCGATCGCGCCGCCAACCTCCCGGCGCAGCTCTCCGGTGGGCAGCGCCAACGGGTGGCCATCGGCCGGGCGTTGATGAACGATCCGGCGCTGGTGCTGTTCGACGAGCCGACCTCGGCACTCGACTCGCAGCTCGGTGACCAGGTGGTCGGCCTGATCCGCGAGGAGATGAAGTCCCGCGGCACCTCGGCCATCATCGTCACCCACGACGAGCGGATCACCCACTACGCCGACCGCACCGTGCGCATCGAGGACGGCCGGCTGAGCCAGTGATCGGTGCCGGCCGACGCGAAATCCGCTGGCTGCGCCGACCGCTAACGTCGCGCCGATGAGCACCGCCAGCGTGCAGGCGCCGGGCAGCGGCCAGTTCCTCGCGCCCACCTGGTGCAGCAGCGACAAGGACTTCGTGACCACCAGCCTCGGTCGTTCGCGGCTGTGGGCCACCATCGGGCATGGGGTGATCAACGAGGTCTACTGGCCCTCGACCGGGGAGCCGGAGCTGCGCGACGTGACCTTCTACCTGGTCGGCAAGGACGGCTGGATCGACCTCAAGCGGGTGCGCACCTACCGGCTCAGCGTCGAGTCGCCGGCCGTGCCCGTGCTGACCATCGTCCACGAGGGCGAGGACTACCGGGTCACCCTCGAACCGCTGCCCGACCCGCGCCGTGACGTGCTGCTCGTCCGCTTCACCGTCGAGGGCGAGTACCAGTTGGTGGTCATCGCCGCCCCGCACCTCGGCGGCAGCGGCCACGACAACGTCGCCGTGGTCCACGAGGACGGCCTGGTGGCCACGCAGGGCCACGACCGGGCGGTCACCCTGCGCGCCGACGTGCCGTTGATCCATCGCAGCGTCGGGGTGGTGGGCGTCAGCGACGGGTGGCAGGACCTCGACCAGCACGGCACCTTGACCTGGTCGTACGAAGCAGCCGGGCCCGGCAACGTGGCCCTCACCGCGTCCACCGAGGCCCGCCGCGGCGTGCTCGCCCTGGGCTTCGCCACGTCCACCGTCGGGGCTCGAACCCTGGCGCGCAGCAGTCTGGCCGAGGGCTTCGATCTGGCCCGCCGGGACTTCGTCACCCGGTGGCGGGCCTGGGAGCGCGACCTGCACGTCGACCACTTCGACGAGCGCTGGCGGGCGCTGGCCATGACCTCGGCCGCCGTGCTGAAGATGCACGAGGACCGCACCTACCCGGGGGCCATCGCCGCCTCGCTGAGCGTGCCGTGGGGCAACACCACCACCGTGGCCGGCGGCTACCACCTAGTGTGGCCACGCGACGCCGGCCTGACCGCCCTGGCGCTGGTGGCCGCCGGGCAGATCGACGACGCCCGCCACGTGCTGGCCCGCTTTGTGGCCACCCAACTGCCCGACGGTCACTGGGCGCAGAACGAGTACCCCGACGGGACCGTCTACTGGCACGGCCAGCAGCTCGACGAGGTCGCCTTCCCGGTGGTCCTGGCCGCCAAGCTGGCCGAGGTGACCGGCACCACCGTGTACGGCGTGCCGGCCATGGTCCGCAGCGCACTCGGATGCCTCGCCCGGATGGGGCCGAGCACCCACCAGGACCGGTGGGAGGAGAACCCCGGGATCAACCCGTTCACCGTCGCCGTGATGATCGCGGCCCTCGTGGCCGGGGGGCGATGGCTGACCGCCGCCGAGCGCGCCGAGGCCTTGGTCCTGGCCGACGAGTGGAACGAGCGGATCGAGACGTGGTGCTACGCCACGGACACGCCCTTGGCCCGCCGCTTCGGCGTGCCCGGTCACTACGTCCGCCTCAGCGTGCCGAGCGAGGGCGGCCTTGACGGCGAGGTCATGCTGCGCAACCGCGACGGGGAGATGATCGCCGCCGCCGATCTGGTGGCCCTGGAGTTCTCCTACCTCGTCCGCTTCGGGCTGCGCCGGGCCGACGATCCTCGGGTGGTCGACACGTTGACCGTCGTCGACGCGGTGCTGGGCGTGCCCACCCCGGCGGGTGTGGTCTACCGGCGCTACGTCAACGACGGCTACGGCGAGCGAGCCGACGGGTCGGCGTTCAGCGGATCCGGCGTCGGCCGTCTGTGGCCGCTGCTGACCGGTGAGCGTGGCCACCTGGCCGTGTTGGCCGGGCAGGATGCCACGCCGTACCTGCGGACCATGCAGCAGTGCGCCAGTGCCGGGGGCATGCTGCCCGAGCAGGTGTGGGACACCGATCCGATCCCCGAGCGCGAGCTGTACCCGGGCTCGGCGTCCGGCAGCGCGATGCCGCTGGTGTGGGCTCACGCCGAGTTCATCAAGCTGGCCTTCGCCGCGTTGAACAAGCGGTGCGTCGAGCAGCTCGACGCGGTGGAGGCTCGCTACGCCACGGCTCGACCGGCCAGCCGGTGGTCGTGGCGCGACGACACCCCGTTCGACGTCCTCCCCGCCGGGCGTGACCTGCTGGTCGAGGCCCGCCAGCCGTTCACCGTGCACCTCGGGTTCGACGGCTGGGAGGAGCTGCACGAGGTCGACGCACTGCCCCTACCCTTCGGCCGGTGGGGGGTCCTGGTGGAAGCCGCCACGCTGGCCGGGCATCGGGACGTGACGTTCACCCGGCGCACCGGCGAGCACTGGGAGGGAGTCGACCACCGGGTGACGATCAGCGCCGGCTGATCGGCGCCGAGCGGGTGCTCCGTCCGGCCGCTGACGTTCAGCGCTCGGCGGCCACCATGGCGGCGCCGACGATGCCGGCCTCGTTCTCCAGCACCGCCGGGACGATCTCGGTGCGCAGGTCGATGCGCGGCAGGAACTTGTCGGACTTGTCGCTGACCCCACCGCCGATGATGATCAGGTCCGGCCAGATCACGCTCTCCAGCAACCGGAAGTAGCGCTGCAGCCGCTTGGCCCACTCCTTCCAGCTGAGGTCGTCGTGCTCGCGCACCGACGCCGCGCACCAGTCCTCGGCGTCGCCCTTGCCGTCGAGCTCGACGTGGCCGAGCTCGGTGTTCGGCACCAGCACGCCGTTGACGAACAGAGCGCTGCCGATGCCGGTCCCGAGGGTGAGCATGAGCACCACGCCGGTGCGGCCCTTGCCGGCCCCGAAGCGGACCTCGGCCAGGCCGGCGGCGTCGGCATCGTTGACCACGACGACCTCGCGGCCGGTGGCCTCGGCGAACAGCTGGGTGGCGTTGGTCCCCACCCACGCCGGGTCGATGTTCGCCGCGGTCTCGACGATGCCCTGGCGGACCACGGCCGGCAGGGTGATGCCGAGGCGGCCGGGAGCCTTGAGCTGGCCGACCAGCTCGGCCACGGTGGCGGCCACCGCCTGGGGCGTCGCCGGCTGCGGGGTGACCAGGCGGATCCGCTCGCCGGACAGCTTGCCGGCGGCGATGTCCACCGGTGCCCCCTTGATGCCCGATCCGCCGATGTCGATGCCGATGATGGAGCTGGGGTCGACCGTCACGGCTGGCATCGTAGCGAGGCCGGATCGCGGCCGATCCATAGCATCCGCTATGTTGCGGCGGGTGGGGGTGTACGACGGTCTGCGGGTCGTCGATCTGTCGACGGGCATCGCCGGGCCGATGGTGACCATGCTGTGCGCCGACCAGGGTGCCCAGGTGACCCGCATCGAGCGCCCCGGTGCCGACGCCGTTCCGTTAGGCAGCGGGGAGCGGGTCTGGCACCGCGGCAAGCGACGGGCCGAGCTGGACCTCCGCGACCCCGCCGACCTCGCCGTCGTGCGCGCCCTGGCCGCCGACGCCGACGTGATCGTCGAGTCGTTCGCGCCGGGGCGGGCCGCCTCGCTCGGCCTCGACCACGATCGCCTGGCGTCCTCCAACCCGAGGTTGATCACCCTGTCGATCAGTGCCTACGGCGCGCACCCGGCCCACCGCCACCGTCCCGGCTACGACGCCCTGGTCATGGCCCGCACCGGTCTGCTGTACGACCAGAAGGGCCGGGTCGGGGGAGCGATGGAGTACATCGCCGGCCGGCCCGGGCCGCACCCCGAGTTCGGCACGCCCGACGGGCTGGTGCGCGGCGCCGATCGCGACGGACCGGTGCTGCCGCGCACCACGTGGCCCAGCATCGGGGCGATGTACCTCGGTGCGGTGGGCCTGGCCGCGGCGCTGCGGGCCCGAGCCGTGACGGGCACCGGCCAGCGGGTGCACACCTCGCTGCTCCAGGGGGCGCTGGCCGCGACCTGCCTGAACTGGCAGCGGGTCGAGCGCCCCGACGCTCCGCTGTACTGGATGTGGCCGATCGACGCCCGCAGCATCGAGGGGCTGTACCGCTGCGCCGACGGGCGTTGGGTGCACCACTGGACGGTGCGCCCGCACTGGGTGCTGAGCGCCGCGGCGGGCGACTCGCTGGCGGCCGCGCCACTGGACACCGCCTACCGCGACGACCCCGATCGGCTGTCGATGGAGCCCGAGGGACTGTTGACCGGGATGTTCCTCCATCCGCTGCTGGCCGAGGCCTTCGCCAAGTTCCCGAGCGGGGCGTGGACCGCCGCCGCCGAGCAGGCCGGCATGGGCGTGGCCGCGGTGCGCTCGCCGGCCGAAGCCCTGGCCGACGAGGCGTTCGCCGCCGACGGCTGCGTGGTCACCGTCGACGACCCGGATCTTGGTCCGATCCGTCACGTCGGGGTGGTCCTCGACTTCTCGGCGACGCCGGGCCGGGTGCAGGGCCCGACGCATCGCCGCGGCGCCGACACGGCCGAGGTGCGCGCCGAGGCCACCGGGCACGCCGAGGGCACGGCCCGCCGGGCGACGGCGTCCCCGCCCGCACCGGCGGGCGCTCACCTGGCCCACCCGCTGGCCGGCGTGCGCGTCCTCGACCTCGGCCTCGGCGTGGCCGGGCCGTTCACCGGCCGCCTGCTCGCCGACCTGGGTGCCGACGTGGTCAAGGTGATGGCCATGTGGGACGGCTACTGGGCCGGCACGCACATGGGCCTGGGCACCAACCGGGGCAAGCGGAGCATCGCCCTCGACCTGAAGTCCGCCGCCGGCCTGGCCGTGCTGCACCGCCTGGTCGGCACCGCCGACGTGGTCACCACCAACTGGCGCCCGGGCGCAGCGGCCCGGCTCGGCCTCGACTGGGAGGGCTTGCACGCCCGCCACCCCCGGCTGATCTGGTGCAACACCCGCGGCTACGACACGGGGCCACGATCGGCGCTGCCCGGCACCGATCAGACCGCCGCAGCGCTGACCGGGACCGAGTGGGCCGACGGGGCCTGCGACGCCGGGAACCCGCCGCTGTGGAGCCGTTCGAACATGGGCGACACGGGCAATGCGCTCCTGGCGGCAGCGGCGATCTGCGCCGCGCTGTACCACCGCGAGCTCACCGGCCAGGGCCAGGCCGTGAGCACGGCGATCGTCAACGCCGGCCTGCTGCACACGGCCTACAGCTACCTGCGCGCCGACGGCACCCCCGCCGAGTCGGGACGGCTCGACGCCGAGCAGACCGGCCTGTCCGACCGGTACCGGATGTTCCGCTGCGCCGATCAGCGCTGGATCTTCGTGGTCACGCTCGACGACCGTTCGGCAGCGCGATTCGCGGAGCTGGCCGGCCCGCCCGGCGAGCGCCCGGCGCGCCTTGCCGAGCTCACCGCCGGCGACTGGTTCGAGCTGCTCGACGCCGCCGGGGTGCCGTGCGAGGTGGTCGACGAGTCGTTCTGCCGGACGCTGTTCGACGACCCCGAGGCCGCCCGGCTCGGCTGGGTCACCACCACCGAGGCTCCCGGGGTCGGGCGGTTCGAGGACCCCGGGCTGCTGATCGACTTCTCGGCCACCCCGGGCGTCGTCCAGCGCGGCCCGTGCGGGTGCGGCCAGCACAGTCGCCAGTTGCTGGGCGAAGCCGGATACGCCCCGGAGGAGATCGACGCGTTGATCGCTGCCGGCGCGGTCGGCGTGTCATGACCCCTGGTCGGCCCCACCCCGAGCCGGTGCGCACGGCGGACAACCATGGGTTCTGGGATGCCGCCGACGACGGCCGCCTGGCCGTCCAGCGCTGCGCCGGGTGCCGGGCGTGGTACCACCCGCCGCGGCCGATGTGCCCGGCGTGCGGCTCACTGGACCTGCGTTGGACGGATGTCCCCGGCACGGGCGTGGTGTACAGCTACACCCTGCTGCACCACCCGCAGCACCCGGCGTTCGACTACCCGGTGATCGCCGTCGTCGTCGAGCTGGACGAGGGTGTCCGCCTGGTGTCCAACCTCATCGGCGTGGCCGCCGCCGAGGTGCGCATCGGTCTGCCGGTCGAGCTGCGCTTCGCCCCCACGGTCGCCGGGGGGCAGGTCCCGGTCTTCACCGTGGCGGGAGCGGCGCAGCGATGAGTGCCGGCATCGGCGGGCGGGCGGCCATCGTCGGCCTGGGCCAGACCGAGCTCTCCAAAGCGGCCGGGCGCAGCGAGACCCAGCTGGCCGCCGAGGCCATCCGCGCCGCCCTGGCCGACGCCGGCCTGGCACCCGCCGACGTCGACGGCTTGGTCAGCTACACCATCGATCCGGTCGAGGAGACCGAGTTGGCCCGGGCGATCGGATTTCGGGAGCTGGCCTGGTCCAGCCGGGTGCCGTACGGGGGTGGCGGCTCACAGGGCGTTCTGCTCCACGCCGCCGCGGCCACGGCATCCGGCGCGGCCACCACGGTGGTGGCCTACCGGGCCTGCAAGTCGCGCTCGGGCAACCGCTTCGGCCGAGCCCAGGTGGGCACCCAGGCCGGCACCAGCCACGCCGGCACCACCGCCAGCCAGTGGTGCACGCCGTACGGCCTGCTGACCCCGGCATCGTGGATGTCGCTCAACGCCACCCGCTACCTGCACACCTTCGGCCTCACCAACGCCGACTTCGGCCGGGCGGTGGTGCAGTTGCGCCAGTACGCCGCGACCAACCCCGACGCCCACTTCGCCGGGCGACCGATCACCCTCGCCGACCACCAGGCGTCGCGCTGGATCGCCGAGCCCTCGATCCGGCTGTTCGACTGCTGCCAGGAGACCGATGGGGCGGTGGCCCTGGTGATCACCGATCGGCCACGCGCCGCGTCGTTCGCCGCACCGGTGGGCATCGCCGCGGCATCCGGTGCGGCGGTGGGCGGCGAGGAGGTCGCCACCAACCACTACCGGCCCGACCTGGCGGTGATGGACAGCGCCGTGGCCCTCGGACGGCGGCTGTTCGGCAGCACCGGGATCGCTCGGGCGGACATCGACGTGGCGATGATCTACGACGCCTTCACCCCGGTGCTGTTCATGCAACTCGAGGGTCTCGGGTTCTGCGGGCCCGGCGAAGCCGCCGGCTTCGTGGCCGACGGCCACCTCGGTCCGACCGGGTCGCTGCCCACCAACCCGAACGGGGGCCTGATCGGCGAGGGCTACATCCACGGGTTGAACCTGACGTCCGAGGCCGTCCGCCAGCTGCGCGGGGTGGCAGCCAACCAGATCGGCCGTCCGCAGCGAGTGCTGGTCAGCGCCGGGCGGACCGGTGTGGTCCTGGAGCGTTGGTGAGCCGGCAGGCCACGGTCCCGCCGGCCCGCCGACCGCACCGGTCCGACGGCGCCCAGACCCGCCAACGGGTGCTCGACGCAGCCGTGGCCACCATCACCGAGCTCGGCTACTACCGGGCCAGCTCCAACGAGATCGCTCGGCGGGCCGGGGTCACCTGGGGTGCCATCCAGCACCAGTTCCGGACCCGCGACGCCTTGCTGCTCGAGGTGCTCAACGCCCGCTGGGACGCCGTCCAGCAGTCGATGGCCTCGGCCGAGATCACCGGCGCGACCCTCGAGCAGCGGCTGGCCTGCCTGCTGGCGGTCCTCGCCGAGCACTACGGCAGCCCGCTGCACCTGGTCCAGCTGCAGATCCTGCTCGATCTGGGCGGCAATCCGGACCGTACGGCGGAGGTCCGTGCCGCGGCTCGCGTCCACGGCCAGCGCCTGGTGCGCGCCTGGCAGCCGCTGTTCGACCGCACCCTCGGCGCCGCCGCCACCGAGGCCGACCTGGTGCGCTACGCGTTCCTGACGCTGCGCGGCTACCTGGCGGGCGAGCTGATCGGCACCACGGTCGCCGGCACCCGCCCGAACCCGGAGCTGCGCCACCTGCTGGTGGCCGGAGTGGCCGCCACCATCCGCAGCGAGGCGACCCGCCGCGGCCTGGCCGTGTGACCGGCGATGCCGGCTGGGAGCGGGTGACGGGAATCGAACCCGCGTTCTCAGCTTGGGAAGCTGATGTTCTGCCTCTGAACTACACCCGCAGAACGCCTAGAGACTAGCGGGCAACCGGTCGGCAGCGGCCCGGCTCGACGGGTCTCGGCCTAGAGTCGGGACCATTCGCGTCCTCCTCCTCGAAGACGACGACGACATCGCCGGAGCGATGAGCAGGGCTCTGGAGCGCGCCGGGTTCGCCGTCGATCGGTCGTCCACCCTGGCCGATGCCGACCTCAAGCTGTACGTCACCGACTACGACATCGCGGTGCTCGACCGCGGCCTCCCCGACGGCGACGCCCTCGAGCTGGTCCGCGGCCTGCGCGATCGCGGTGGGGGTTGCCTGGTGCTGTTCGTCACCGCCGCCGATGCCGTGCCCGAGCGGGTAGCGGGGTTGGCCGCCGGTGCCGACGACTACCTCGTCAAGCCGTTCGCCCTGGACGAGCTGGTCGCCCGGGTGCACGCCCTGACCCGGCGGGCGACCCTCACGCCGGTCGAGACCGAGTTGCGCGTCGCCGACGTGGTGCTCGAACCGCAGCGCGCCCGGGTCACCCGCGCCGGCGCCGAGATCGAGCTGACCCGCAAGGAGTTCATACTGCTGCACGAGCTGATGCGCCGCGCCGGCCAGGTGGTGTCGCGCCGCGATCTGATCGAGCACTGCTGGGACGAACACCTCGACCCCCGCTCCAACGTGGTCGACGTGCGCATCGCCGCGCTGCGACGCAAGCTCGGTGACCCGCCGTTGATCGTGACGACCCGCGGGCTGGGCTACGCACTGGTCGTCGGGGAGTGAGCGACCCGACGGGTGACCTGCGCCGGCTGCGCCGGCGGCTGACGCTGTGGTACTCGCTCACCAGCGCCCTGGCCGTCGTCCTGCTCGCCCTCGTGGTGACCGTCGTCGAGCGGCACCTGCGCGACCAGCGCGAGGTCGACGAGCTGGTCGGCTGGGCCGGTCGGGCCGCCTCTCTCGTCGACGACAGCGGTCGGCGCCTCGACCCGCACGCCATTGCCGACGACGTGGTGGCCGAGCGGGTGTGGTGGGCGGCGTTCGCTCCGGGGGACGACGGGCGACTGGTGCTGCTCGGTGGGCGAGCCGACCTGTCCGGAGCGCTCGAGCTGGCTCGGCGGGCCACGGCCGACGCCGCCGAGCGCGGCACGCCCGGCGAGGTCCGCATCGGGGGCCAGGTCCGCCGGGCGGCGGCGATGCCGCTGTTCGTCGACGACACCATCGGCGGGGCGGTGGTGGTGGCTGCTCGCCGCCCGACCCCCGGCAACGTGGTGGCCCGCTGGACGTGGATCGCGGCCGTCCTGCTGGTGGGGGCCGTGGGTGTGTGCGGGTGGTGGTTGGCCGGACGCTCGATCCGGCCGGCGGCCGCATCGCTGCGCCAGCGCGACGAGTTCCTGACCGCCGCGGCCCACGAGCTGCGCACCCCGCTGGCCCGGGTCCAGGCGGTGGCCGAGGACGTGGCCACCCTGGTCGGCGCCCGGCCGACCACGCCCGACGCATTGGACGAGGCCCGCGCCCGTGCCGCCCGCCTGGTCCGGCTGACCGAGGATGCCGGTCATGTGGTCCGACGCCTGCTGCTGGTGGCCCAGGTCGATGCTGGGCGGGCCGCGGTGTTCCGCCAGCGCGTCGACGTGGCCGACGTGGTCCGCTCGGTGCTCCGTGCCCACCCCGACGTCGTCGTCGACACCGAGCCGGCCCCCGGCGCGGTGGATCGTGAGCTGCTGGCCGTGGCCGTGGAGAACCTGGTGATCAACGCCGAGCGCCACGGGGCCGGCGCATCGGAGGATCCGCGGATCGAGGTGACCGTCCGGCGGCGCGGCACCGGCGTGGTCGTCACCGTCCAGGACTCCGGCCCCGGCGTGGCCGAGGCCCGCCGCGAGGACGTGTTCGAGCGATTCCGAACCGACGGTGGACGGGGGACCGGCGTCGGCCTGTGGCTGGTGCGCTGGGTGGCGCAGGCGCACGGCGGCACGGCTCGCCTGGTCGGATCCCGCCCCGGGGCGATCTTCGAGATCGAGCTGCCCGGCGACTCCAACACCGAGTGATCGGCGCTCGGGATGACGCGGCGCGTCATCGTCCGGTCATCTTGGCTCGTGCACCATGACCGGCATCGTCGACACAGGAGGTCCGACATGCTGCCGAAGAAGATCATCACGGGCGTCGCCGCGCTGACCCTCGGATGCGGAGTCGCCGCCCAGACCGGCGCCGCCGGTACGGTGCCGCTGCCACCGGCCAACGCCGACTTCGACTACCAGCTCGGCGGCGCCTACCCGCCACCGGCCGCGGTGCGCGTGGTGGTTCGCGATCGCTTCGATCCACCCCTCAGCACGGCCTACAGCATCTGCTACGTCAACGGGTTCCAGACCCAGCCCGGCGAGTCCGCCTGGTGGCTGGCGCACCATCCCGACCTGCTCCTGCGCACCGCCACGGGAACCCCGGTGCGCGATCCGGACTGGCCGGGCGAGTACATCCTCGACATCTCCACCCCGACCAAACGAACCCAACTGGCCGAGGTCGTCGGCAGCTGGATCGACGGCTGCGCACGGAGCGGGTACCAGGGCGTGGAGATCGACAACCTGGACACCTTCACCCGGTTCCCCGGTCTCCTCACCAGCGAGCAGGCGATCGACTACGCCCGCCGGCTGACCGACCGGGCCCACCTCGACCGGCTGGCCATCGCCCAGAAGAACACCGTCGAGCTGGTCGGCGCCCGGGCCCGCACCGGATACGACTTCGCCATCGCCGAGCAGTGCAGCCAGTACGGCGAGTGCGCCGCCTACACCGCCGGGTACGGGCAGCAGGTGTACATGGTGGAGTACCGGGCGACGGCGTTCCGCCGTGGCTGCGCGCGGTTTGCGAACGTGTCCATCGTGCTGCGCGACCGTGACCTCGTGGCCACCGGCCAGCCCGGGTACGTCCGCCGATCGTGCTGATGGTCCGGCGGCGGAGCCCGGCCGGTGGCGTGGCCCGGGGTCGGGGCGTGGCAGGGTAGGACCGTGAGGCTGCTGGCCGTCGGGGCGCTGCTCGTCGCGGCCACCGCATCCGGCTCGACCACCCCGCCGAGCGATCGGGGTCCGGGCGACTTCGGTGATCGGCGCGCCGTGTGCGGGCCGGGCAACGCCACCGGCGCAACCGATCAGGGCGTCACCGCCGAGCAGATCGTGGTCGGCACGGGAGCGGACCCGGGAAACACCATCGTGCCCGGGCTGGATCAGGAGTTGATCGACACGGCGGTGGCGTTCGTCGGCTGGTGCAACGACGCCGGCGGGATCCTCGGCCGCCGGCTGGTGCTGCACACCTACGACGCGGCCCTGTTCGAGGTCGGTGCGGTCATGCTCCGGGCCTGCCAGACCGACTTCCTGCTCGTCGGCAACGGCTTCGGACTCGACGATGCCGGCGTCGACCTGCGCGAGGGCTGCGGGCTGCCGCAGATCGCCGCGTTCACCGCATCGGAGCGATCCGGAGCGTCGGCCACCTCGCTCGAGCCGGCGGCCAACCCGGCCACGGGCAGCGCGATGGCCGGCATCTTCCGGCGGATCGCCGCCGAGGACGCCGCGGCGATCTCCCACTTCGGGGTGCTCAACCACGAGCTGCCCTCGACGCGGGTGATCGGTGAGCGCGATCGGACCGCCGCCGAGCAGGCCGGGTTCCACACCGTGTACACGGCCGAGTTCCCGGTGGTGTCGATGGACAACTGGCGCCCGTACGTGGAGGGCATCAAGCACGCCGGTGTCGCGGTGCTCCACTTCATGGGCACGCCCGGACTGCTCGCACCGCTGCTCCGGACGATGAACGACGTCGGCTACTTCCCGCGCTACATCACGCTGCAGGGCAACATGTACGACCCGGCCGTGGTCGCCGAGGCCGGCGAGCTGCTCGATCGGACGACGGTGCTGATCGACGAGTCGCTGGTGCCGTTCGAGTCGGCCACGCCCGGATCGGCGACCCAGCAGTACGTCGAGATCCTCGGTCGCTACGTGCCCGGGGCGCCGCCGCGTGCCCTCGGGGTCACCGCCTGGAGCGCTTGGTCCCTGTTCGCCACGGCGGCCGCCGCATGCGGATCCCAGCTGACCCGCTCCTGCGTGATGCGCCAGGCCAAGGCGGTGGGCCAGTGGACGGGCGGCGGGCTGCACGCTCCGGCGGTGCCGTCGAACACCCTCGACGCCAACGGCGACTGCTTCGTGGCCGTGCAGGCCACCAGCCACGGCTTCGCCGCCAGCACCCGGTTCACCGATCCGAACACCGGGGTGTTCCACTGCCGTGGCGGCGGCTGAGTCGCTCAGCTGCGGTCGGTCGCCTTGGCTCGCTGGTAGGCGTCGTACAGGACGGCGCCCACCGGGCCCGGGGTGCCGCCACCGACCGGTCGGCCGTCCAGCGTGGTGACGGCCAGGACCTCCTTGGTCGCCGAGGTCAGCAGGACCTCCCCGGCGAGGCGCACCTCGTCCTCGCTCACCGGCCGGCGGGCGAAGGGGATCGCCTCCTCGGCGCACAGCTCCTCGACCAGACCGACGCGGATGCCATCGAGCAGGTGCGGGCCGGCCGGCGGGCCGACCACCGTGCCGTCGAGCACCGTCCAGACGTTGCTGGACGAGGCTTCGGTGAGCCAGCCGTCGCGGAACAGCACGGTCTCCACGGCGCCGGCGTCGATGGAGACCTGCCGGGCCAGGACGTTGCCGAGCAGCGAGGTGCACTTGATGTCGGCGTGCTGCCAGCGGACGTCCACGGCCGTCACGCAGGCCACGCCCGTGGCGCGCAGGGCGGCGGTGGGTTGGCGCATCGGCGTCGACATGGCGAACACGGTCGGCGTCAGCCCGGGGAGCATGGCGTGATCACGCAGGGCGACCCCGCGGGTGACCTGCAGGTAGACCAGTTGGTCGGCGGGTTCCTGGGCGGCGATCAGCTCGGCGATCAGCGCCCGCCACGCCGGCACGTCATGCGGGTTGGGGATCCGGATGGCGTCGAGGCTGCGTTGCAGCCGGGCCAGGTGGGCGGCGAGGCGGAACGGCCGCCGTCCGTACACGGGGACGACCTCGTAGATCCCGTCCCCGAAGAGGAAGCCGCGATCCAGCACCGACACGGTCGCCTGGCCGAGGGGCACGAGCCGCCCGGCGAGGTGGCACGGCCAGTCGGGCAGCGGGTTGGTGTCGGCCATGGCTGGCAGCGTACGGACCCGGCGGATTCCCGACCACTACGGTTCGCCCGGTGACACCCGAGCTCGCCGCCCGGCGGGGAGATTCGCGATACCAGCGGCTGATGGAGGTCACCCGGGTCGCCGCCCGTCACGGCTACGAGCACGTGTCGATGCGCGACATCGCCCGCCAGGCACGGATGTCGATGACCACCATCTACCAGTACTGCGGGTCGAAGGATCACCTGATCGCCGAGGCCCATCTGGAGTGGATGGAGCAGTTCGCCGAGGACCTCGCGGCGCGGCCGCCGCGTGGTCGCACCGCCAAGGCCCGGGTGCTCGCCGTGCTCCGCCGGCTCACCGCCTGGTGGATCGACGAGGCCGAGGTCGCCGCCACGCTGATGCGCGCCGTCTATGCCCTCGATCCCGGCGTGCGCCGGGTCCGCGCCCAGACCGGGGCCACCCATCGCACGATCATGGAGACCGCCATCGGTGACGACGCCGTGGCCCACCGGTCCCAGGTGGTCGACATCGTCGGCCACCTCCTGAACAGCGTCACCTACTCGTGGGTGGCCGGCTCGATCACGGCCGCCGAGGCCCGGGCCACGCTGCAGCGCGACGTCGCCGCGCTGTTCGACTCGTTGTCCGTCCACCCCGCTCAGTAAGGAGCAACACATGGAATTCGGCGTCTTCCTCAACGGCTACATCCCCGGGCCCGGTGCCCACGACCCGGAGTGGGAGCACACCCAGCTGATGCGCGAGATGGCGTACGGCATCCACGCCGATCAGCACCACTGGAAGTACCTGTGGTTCGGCGAGCACCACGCCCTCACCGAGTACAGCCACCTCTCGGCCCCGGAGGTGATGATGGGGTACGTCGCGGCGCGCACGTCGTACATCCACCTCGGCACCGCCATCAACAGCCTCTCCCCGCGCAAGGAGCACCCGGTGCGCTACGCCGAGCGGGCGGCGATGCTCGACCACGTCACCAACCGGCGGTTCGAGTGGGGCACCGGCCGCGGCGCGGGCAGCCACGAGGTGGCCTCGTTCAACATCATGGACACCAACTCGACCAAGGCCGAGTGGGACGAGGTCGTGGCCGAGATCCCGCGGATGTGGGAGCAGGTCGACTACACGCATTCGGGCAGCTTCACGGTGCCGACCCCGCACAACATCCTGCCCAAGCCGTATGCGCCCGGTCATCCGCCGATCTGGGTGGCGTGCGGCAACCCGCCGACGTTCGCCAAGGCCGGGGCGCTCGGCATCGGGGCGATCGCCTTCAACTTCGAGCCGATCTACGCCCTGCGCGGCCGGATCGAGGCCTACAAGGAGGCCATCGCCCAGTGCACCGAACCGCTCGGCCAGTACGTCAACGACAACGTGATGATGACCAACGGGGTGATCTGCCTGGAGGATCGCGACCGGGCTCGCCAGATCGCCCTCGACCGGCTCAACGGCTACCTGGTCACGATGGTCAACCTGTATCACGACACGATGCCCAAGTCGCCCGACGCGATCACCTGGCCCGCCGCGCCGGTCCGCCTGCGCGACATCGCCGGCTCGGACCCCGACGCCTTCCTCGACCAGCTGATCGCCGGCGGCTACATGATGGTGGGCAACCCGGAGGAGGTGTCCGAACAGCTCACCGCCTACGCCACCGTCGGCTGCGACCAGTTGGTCTTCGGGATTCCCCAGGACCTGTACCCGGACGAGTTGATGGAGATGATCGAGCTGTTCGGCGACCAGGTGATCCCCGAGCACGACCCCGACCGGACGCACTCGACCGACCGCTACCGGGCCACCGCGGTGCCGAAGTACCCGGCGTTCAGTCGCCCGCTGCCCGAGATCGAGTGGCCGACCGTGCTGCCCACCACCGCCGTCGACCAACGCTGGCCCTGAGGCACGGCGTGGGGCTCGGCGAGGAGCCGGGCGGGACGTCGGGCCCCGGTCGGCTCAGGCGGCGTCGGCGGTCAGCCAGTCCGTCGTCGGGCGGACCTGGTAGGTGGTGAGCAGCGCACGGATGAAGTCCTGGTCGTGCAACGGGTCGGACGGTTCGGTCACGGCCACGCCGCGCCGGCGCAGGTCGGCGAGCAGCGCGGTGAACACCTGCTCGTGGGTCAGGTCGTCGGAGTGGTCCGTCGAGGCGCGCAGCTCGGCCCGGTCGGCGTACACCTGGGCGCTCCAGTGGACCAGCAGGCGCATCTGCTCGGGCCGGTAGGCGCGGATCACCGCGCCGTCCGTGGTGATCGCCCAGTCGCCGGCATCCGGGCGGTACTCGATCCGCGAGCGGTGCTTCAGGCCGGGGATGTCCCGCTCGGCCGGATCACCCACCGGGTCCCCACGGTGGAACATCTGCTCGTTCTGGACCACCACCCCGCGGTTCCAGATGGGGGTGTCGAGGTGCTGCGGCGGTCGATCGGGACCGTCCGGCCAGTAGGTGAAGGTCCCCCGCGGGCCGAGATACCACCAGGTGATCACCTGGGCCATCTTCTCCAGGTAGGCGTCGAACAGCCCGGACTTGGCCATGATGTTCTGCAGCCACACGGGTGAGTTCTCGATGCGGATGCCGCGGAAGGTGGTGGCATCGAGGTGCGGGTTCAGCCCGCTGTGGTGCGGCCCGCACAGGTTGAACAACATCAGCGTCGGTCGGGCATAGGCCGCTCCCCAGTAGCGCTTGACCATCTCCAGGAACGCCGGGTTGTAGTAGCAGTCGGCGATCTCGTCGTACAGGCAGGTCGAGTGCTCGCCGTAGATGCCGCGGAAGTGCGCCGTGGCGATGTCGTCCAGGGTCATGCCGTGGTTCGCCGGCACGATGCCCGACGAGGTGGCGATCAGCTCCTCGACGGTGTCGAAGTGATGCGCGGTGATGGTGGGCCACGGACCATGGCGCTTGACCACGTCGAACAGCCGGCGGTGTTGATCGTCGGTGTACACGTCGTCGATCAGGACGGGCGGCGCCACAGGGATCATCGCCGTACAGTAACCTATTACTGATGATCACGACAGCCGATGCCGCCGAGGCCCTGGGCCGCTGGTGGTGCCAGTACGACGCAGCCGAGTTCGATCGCTGGCCGGACCTGGTGACCGCCGACGTCCACTTCACCTGCCGCACCGACACCGGACGGACCGCGTACGAGGACTTCGTGCGCGCCGACCTGTCCGGGCGGGACGCCGTGCTGGCCTGGCAGACCGCCCACCGCCGGGCCAGCCCGTACCCGCTGCGCCATCAGGCCAGCAACGTCCACGCCGTGGCCCGATCCAGCGGCGAGCTGGCCTTCGCCTCGTACCTGTTCGTCACCCAGATCGTCGAGGGACGGGTGGCGCCGCTGTCCAGCGCCGTCGTTCGCGGCTCGGTCCGGGTCGAGGACGGCCAGGTCCGCCTCAGCGAGTTGCACGTGGTGCTGGACAGCGAGTCGTCGATGCCCTTCGACCAACGCCCGGCGACCCAGGACTAGCTCGCCGGCCGGCAGCGAGGTCTACGTTCGCACCATGCGATTCGACGGCAAGTGCGTGTTCGTGACCGGAGCGGCATCGGGGATCGGGGCCGCCACCAAGGCGCTGTTCGCCTCCGAGGGGGCGCAGGTGTTCGGGGTCGATGTCACCGAGGCGGAGGGCATCCATCGCTGCGACGTCACCGACCCCGAAGCGGTGCGAGCCGCCGTGGCCGAGGCCGCCGGCGCCATGGGCGGGATCGACGTCGTGGCCAACGTGGCCGGCATCCAGACCTTCAGCCGCTTCGCCGAGCTGACCCCGGCCATGCTGAACCGCCACCTGGCGGTGAACGCGGTGGGCCCGGCGCTGGTGGTCCAGGCGGCGCTCCCGCACCTGCGGGCGCGGCGCGGCAACGTGGTCACCGTGGCGTCGATCTCCGGCTTGCAGGGCCAGCCGTACAACGCCGCCTACTGCGCCTCGAAGGGCGCGGTGCGCCTGTTGATGAAGTCGCTGGCGGTCGAGCTGGCCGCCGACGGCATCCGCGTCAACTGCGTGTGCCCGGGCATGGTCGATACCCCGATCACCCAGAACGCCGCCGGTTCGATCCCGGCCGATGCCGATTGGGGATTGATGACCCGGATGATGGGTGTCATGCCCGGGGCGATGGATCCGAGCGAGATCGCCGGGGCCATTGCCTATCTGGCCTCGGACGATGCCCGGGGCATCACCGGCGCCGACCTGGTGATCGACCACGGCACCCTCTGGACCTGACCCCCCACGCCCCCGCCGCCCCCAGGGCCGCCCCCTGACCCCCGCCGCCCCTTCCGCCCCGCCGCCCCTGACCCCCGCCGCCCCTTCCGCCCGCCCCTTCCGCCCGGCTTCGGACCGAGGTGGTCAGCGAATCCGGGCAATTCGCCCGGATTCGCTGACCAGTTGGCTCGGGGGCGTCGCTGGACGGTTGGCGGTCGGTGGCTGGCTGGCTCACGGAACCCGATCAGCGGGCGCGGATCACGGCTCGACGACCACCTTGATCGCCCCGGCGGCGCGGTCTGCGGCGATGCGGAAGGCGTCGGCGGCCCGCTCCAGGGGGACCCGGTGGGTGATCATCGTCGCCGCGATGGCCGGGTCGGCGGCCAGCATGGTGGCCGCGTCATCGACGTCGCGGCGGCCGTTCCCGTCACGGTTGTACATGATCGACGAGCGCACGCTGAGCTCCTTCATCAGCGCGGTGATGCCGGGCACGGGCAGGTCGGAGAGGTGCACGCCGAGCACCAGCAGGATCGCCCCGGGTTCGGCCACGTCGGCCGCCTGGCGCATGGCCGAGGCGCTTCCGGCAGCTTCGACGGCCACCTCGACACCGCCGACAACGGCCGGGTCGTCGGTGACGGCGGCTCCCAACGCCCGGCCGGCGTCGAGTTGGTGTGGATGGCGAGCCACCAGGGTCACGGCGGCACCCATCGCCCGGGCACCGGCCACGGCGGCCAGCCCCACCGATCCCCCGCCGACCACGCCGACCGAGGTGCCTCGGCCGACGCCGGCCAGGCGCAGGCCGTGCAGCGCCACGGCGAGCGGTTCGACCAGCGACGCCTGGCCCACGCCGAGGCCGGGCGGCAGGGCGACGAGCGATCGCTCCGGCACACGGATCGAGGTGGCCATGCCGCCGTCGATGCCGGTGCCGATGCAGGTGGCCAGTCCCGACCGGCAGCGGTGGTAGTTGCCGGTGCGGCACTGGTCGCAGGTCTCGCACGGACGCACCGGCTCCACGGCCACCGGGGTGCCGTCGTCGAGGTGGCCGGCGATCTCGTGCCCGAACGTGATCGGGCGCGGCCCCCAGTCGAGCATGTGCAGGTCCGTGCCGCAGATGCCGCAGGCCCGCACGTTGACGCGGACACCCATCGACGGGTCGGCCGCCGGCAGATCGACGACCTGGATGCCCTCGGTGGTGTAGCGGACGGCACGGATCGTCTCGGCGTTCATCCGCCGTTCCTACCACGGGTGTCCGCGGCCGCGCCGCCGTGCCGGCGACCCACTAGCGTCGGCGCAGTGATCCTCTCCGACCGAACGCTGCGCGAGCAGATCGCCGCCGGACGCATCGTCATCGATCCGTTCGACCCGGGGTGCGTGCAGCCGTCGTCGATCGACGTCAAGATCAGCGGTCTGTTCCGCGTGTTCCGCAACCACACGGCCAAGCTGATCGACGTCAAGGAGGACATGACCGGCCTGACCGAGTTGGTCGAGATCGGCGACGACGGGGTGTTCATCCTCCACCCGGGTGAGTTCGTCCTCGGGAGCACCGCCGAGCGAGTGTCCGTGCCGGACGACATGGTGGCGCGCATCGACGGCAAGAGCAGCCTCGGGCGGCTCGGTCTGATCATCCACTCCACCGCCGGGTTCATCGACCCGGGGTTCGACGGGCACATCACCCTGGAGCTGACCAACATCGCCACCCTGCCCATCACGCTGTACCCGAACATGAAGGTCGGCCAGGTCAGCTTCATGCGGATGACGACGGCCGCCGACCATCCGTACGGATCCGGCGCCTTGGGGTCGAAGTATCACGGCCAGCGCGGTCCGACGCCGAGCCGCTACTTCGAGAACTTCCGCACGTGAGCGCCTATCGGCGGATGCCCGCCGTGTTCCGGGTGGCCCACGACCGGGTGCTGGTCCGGACGATCGCCGGCCGATCGGTCGAGCTGACCGGCGGTGCGGCGCTGGTGTGGGCGGCGCTCGACGCCCCGGCGGACGTGCCCGAGTTGTCCCGGCGGCTGTCCGAGGCCGGTGTCGACACCGGCGAGCTGGGCCCGGCTCTCCGCTCGCTGGAACGCGCCGCGCTCGTGCACCGGTGAACCGAACGGTCGCCCTGCGACGGGTGGCCACGATCGGGTTGCCCGGCATCGAGCAGCGTGACGCAGTGGTGCTGGATGATGCGGACGGCGAGGCGTTCCTGGCCGGACTCCTGGCCGATCGGATCACCGGCCTGGCCGCGGCTGCGCTGCGCGCCGGGGCGCTCGTGGCCAGCACGACGCTGGTCGATCAGATTCACCACCACCACCTCGCCGCCCTGGACGACAGCTTGCGCAGCGAGGCCCTGGCCGTGCGCGTCACCGGGTTGCTCGGCGATCGGGGCGTCGAGGTCCGGGTGCTCAAGGGGCTGGCCCACGCCCATCTCGACGAGCCCGACCCGGCCATGCGGACGTTCACCGACGCCGACCTGCTGATCCGTCGCGACGACCTGCCGGTGGCGCTGGGCGCCCTGCGCGCCACCGGCCTGGTTCGCTGGGACGAACCACTGCGCGGCTGGTGGGAGCGACGCTTCGGGAAGGCCGCCACGCTGATCAGCCCGGACGGTGCCGACCTCGACCTGCACCTCAGCCTGGCTGGCGGGCCGTTCGGAGCCCGGCTCGACGGGCGCGAGCTGATGGCCATGGGTGGTGAATCGTTCGTCCTCGGCGGCGCGATGGTCACCGCCCTGGCGGCCCCGGGACGACTGCTCCACGCCGCGTACCACGCGGTCTGCGGTGCGGCGCCGGCGCTGCGGACCTGGCGCGACCTCGCCGTGCTGGTGCTGGCCCGACCGGAGTGCGTGGCGCCGGCTCGGTTGCTGGCCCGGCGATGGGATGCCGAGTGCGTGCTGGCGACGGGGCTCACCAGAGCCTGGTCGGCGCTGGACCTGGCTCCGACCGAGGCGATGCGCTGGGCCGTGTCCCACGTTCCGACGCCGCAGGACCGGGCATTGAATCGGCAGGGCCTCCTCGAGCAGGCCGGCGGCCATCGACCGGCCTTCGGTCAGCGATCCCCTGGCCAGTTCCTGGTTGGCCTGCACGGCGCGTGCGGTCAGTCGGAGGTGCTCGTCGATGCCGTCGAGACGCAGGATCGAGTCGGCGAATCGGCGGCACGCCTCGCCGTCGTCGGTCGCCGTCACCACGGCCGGATAGCTGGCGTCGATCAGGGTCGCCAGCAGGATCGAGGGGTCCGGTGGACGCAGCGCCGTGGCGATCACCTGGGTCATCTCCGTCGTCCACTCCTCGGTCCGACCGCGGACGCGGTTGACCATCGCCCGCCGCGAACGCAGCCGGGTCAGCGCGTCGCGGTTGTGCACTCGATCGCGCTCGAGGGCGACGATCAGCGAGCTGATCAACTCGGCCGCCGCATCCGGATCGGCCTCCACCTCGGCGGCGGTGGCACCGAGCACCAGGTGCAGGGCGCCCCGCCAGCCCTCGTCGCGGTCCGACGACATGGCCAGGGCGGCCCGGGCCCAGGTGGCATCGGTGTCCCCGTCGAGGACCCGGTGGAGCGCGGCCGCGATCATCGTCCGGGTCTCCAGGTTGAGCACATCGACGAGGAGCCCCGCCAACCACGGGTCGACGACGACGCTCTGGTCCGGGCCCTCGGACACCAGGCCCTCGTCGACCAGACGGGACAGCGCCTCGTCGAGGCGGCTGCCGCCGTCGTTGATGGTCGCGGCCACCTGGTGACGGGTCGCCCGGCCACCCAGCATGGCGGCTGCCGCCCACACGAGACCGGACTCGGTGTCGAGACCGGCCAGACGGCGGTGCACGACCCGGCGGCCGACCGAGTGGGCCCGCCGCCCGTCGCCGAACATCCGGGCGATCGCCCGGGCGTCGGCCGGCGCCCCGCCGGTCAGCAGGCGCAGGCGATCGACGCCGAACTCGGCGGCGGCCGCCTCGCCGGCGATCGAACACAACGCTTCGTCGTCCACCGGCTCGAGGCCGATGGCGGTGACGTTCGGGTCGCCCGAGTGCTCGGTGGGCCGGGCGGCCAGCCAGCCGAGGACTCGCATCCGCCCGCGAGTCAGGCCGGCAACGCGGATCAGCGAGCGCCACACGGCGGCCGGGCGGCCGACGACGTCGCCATACTCGACCACCACGGGCCGGCCCAGCGTCAGGGCGGCGGTGGCGACGTCGAACTCGGTGGGTTCCGCAGGCGGGGCGTCGTGCCCGCACCCCACCAGCACCGACCGGAGGGCGTCGGTGCACGCCGCGTCGCCCGCCTCGGCGGGACCGAGCAGGATCGACACGGCCCCGTCGGCTGTCACCGTCGCCGCCGCCGCGGCGGCCACCGAGCGGGCGCCGAAGCCCGGCCGGCCATGGACCACGACCCCAGGGCGAGGCCCGCGCAGCGCCTCCACGACCCGCTCGATGTCCGCACCTCGCCCGACGAGCTCGGTGGCCACGGGGCCCGGCGCTCGTTCGGGCGACGTTGCCCGTGCGGCACGACTGCGACGAGTGGGCGGCGTGGCCGGACCGTTCTGCTCGCCGGCCAGCAGGACCGACTCGCGATCTCGCAGGGTCTGGTCGACCTCCAATCCGGCGCGGGCCATCGCCCGCCGGGCGTACTCGACGACGCGCAACGCCTCGACCCGCCGACCGAGCGCGCTCAGTGCATCGACCAGGCGCACCCACCGAAGGGTGATGGTCGGGGTCTCGGAGAGCTGAGCGACCAGCACCTCGGTGGCCTCGTGCAACCGTCCGCTCTCGAGCAGCGAGGCGACCACGCCGTCGCGGACCGCCTCGATCCGCTGCTTCCAGGCGGCGCGCATCGCCCGCCACCCTGGGTGATCGTCCATCGTCTTGAACGGCGTGCCGCGCACCAGCGCGAGGGCCGCGGCTCGGCCCTCGGGCGCTGCTGCCAGGTCGACGAACTCGTCGAGATCCACGCCGACGCGTCCGGACAGGAACAGCGTGCGACGTCCGGTGACGATGGCGTCCTCACCCAGCAGTTCACGGAGGCGGTAGACGGCTGACTGCAACGAACGGGGAGACGGTGGCGAGGTCCACGAGTGCTCTTCGATGGTCGCCGAGTCGACCAGTTGACCGTCGTGAGCCAGGACGGCCAACGATGTGAGGACGCGCAGATCCTGTCGGGCGACGGTCACCTCACCGCTCGGGCCACGCACCGAACTCGGCCCGAGGACGGAAACCGTCCAGGCGGGCCGAGGGGAGTCCATGACCACCGACGGTAGCAACGGCGTCTCGCCGGCTCGAAGTCATCCCTCACGGAACGTGCCCCTACGGTCCCGCACCGCGGCGGCCCTCGACGCGGTGGATCACCTGCTCGGCGAACTGCTCCAGGGCGGCGATCTTGGCCGACAGCGGCTGGGTGTCCGGCCCGGCGTGATACGGGTCGCGGAAGCCGACGATGCAGTCGGTCACGCCGCGGTCTTCGAGGCGGCGGACCCCGTCAGGCGAGTAGGCGTCGACCGAGATGACATGGATCTCGAAGTCGGCGCGGTGGTCCTCGTGCTCCGTGCGGATCTGTGCCAGACGCTCCAGCATCCGATCCAGTTCGGCCGGATCGCCGCCGGCATGCATCCACCCGTCGCCACGCACCACGGCGCGCCGCAGGGCCCCGTCGGCGTGCCCACCCACCAGGATGGGGATGGGCGTGGTGGGCACCGGTGTCTGCTTGATCGGCGCCAGCTGGTAGAACTCGCCGTCGTAGGCGAAGTAGCCGCCAGCCGTCAGGCCGCGGATGATGTCGATGCACTCGTCGGTCCGCCGGCCGCGCTCGGCCCACGGAACGCCGAGGGCGGCGAAGTCCTCCGGCCACGGCGACAGGCCGACGCCGAGCCCGAGGCGGTTGCCGGACAGCACGGCAACGGAGGCGGCCTGCTTGGCGGTCAGGACGGGCGGGCGGATCGGCAGCTTGAGCACGAACGGGGTGAAGCGCAAGGTCGTGGTCACCGCCGCCAGGTGGGTGACCAGGATCAACGTCTCCAGCATCTCCTTGTCGTCGAGGAACGAGCGGTCGCCGTCCGCTGTGTACGGGTATCGCGTGTCCGAGTCACGGGGGTAGATCAACGAGTCCGGGATGGTCATCGAGTGATACCCGGCTGCCTCGGCGGCCTGGGCCAGCGGGACGTAGTAGTCGGGGTGGGTCAGCGCCTCGGCATAGGAGAACCGCATCGGCGCACCCTATCCACGCCGCCGGGCGGGCAGCCTCCTGGGGCCGGCCAACGCGGAGACCGACGTCACAGGCGCAGTGCTTGCAAAAGACAGCACTCCCTGCGACACTTGTATGCAGTTCACCGACGCCCCGAAGGAGCGCAACCATGTCCGCCATGACCACCATCAGCACCTGGGAAGACAAGTACTTCGAGATGCTCAAGAAGGTCGAGACCCCCATGCTCGATGTCGTCGGCAAGATCGCCGAGCGGCTGTCGACGTACGTCCGCCAGCGTCCCGGCTTCATGACCGAGATGCCGACGGCCCACGACTGGCTCGATCACGGGCTGAAGCTGCGCAAGCGGGTCATCGACGAGCAGGCCGCCTTCGCCCGCAAGATGATGAAGGCCATGGACCCGGTCGTCGCCAAGTTCGACCACCAGCCGGTGGCCGCCAAGGTGCGCAAGGCCGCCTGATCGCGACCTGATCGTTCCTCCCCCCGACAGCGGCGGCGCCCCCACTGCCCCCCGTGGGCCGGCGTCGCCGCTGTCACGCGTCCCGGGCCGGGTGGGGCGGTTCAGGCGTTGCGGATCGCCGCCACCGCGCCCAACCCGAGCTCGGCGATCGAGACGTCACGCATCTCCACCTTGCGGATCTTCCCGGTGATCGTCATCGGGAAGGAATGGGTGAAGCGGATGTAGCGGGGGATCTTGAAGTGGGCGATCTGGCCGCGGCAGAAGTCGCGCAGGTCGTCGGCGGTGACCGTGGCCGGGTCGACCCCGTCTGCCAGGCGCACCCAGGCCATGATCTCCTCGCCGTAGCGGGCATCGGGGACCCCGATGACCTGCACGTCGGCGACGGCGGGATGGGTGTAGAGGTACTCCTCGATCTCGCGCGGGTAGACGTTCTCCCCGCCGCGGATCACCATGTCCTTGATCCGCCCGACGATGTTGACGTAGGAGTCCTCGGCCATCACCGCCAGGTCGCCGGTGTGCATCCAGCCGGCGGCGTCGACGGCTGCTGCCGTCTTGTCCGGCTCGTCCCAATACCCCAGCATGACCGAGTAGCCGCGGGTGCACAGCTCCCCCGGCTGGCCGCGCTCGACCACCCGCCCGCTCTCCGGGTCGACGACCTTGACCTCGACGTGCGGGTGGACCCGACCGACGGTTCCGGTGCGATGCTCCAAGCTGTCGTCAGCGGCGGTCTGCGTGCTGACGGGCGAGGTTTCGGTCATCCCGTAGCAGATCCCCACCTCGGGCATGTGCAAGCGGGTGGTCACCTGCTTCATGACCTCGATCGGGCACGGGGATCCGGCCATGATCCCGGTGCGCAGGCTGGAGACGTCGGTGCCGGCGAGGTCGGGGTGCTGCAACTCGGCGATGAACATCGTCGGCACCCCGTACAGGCTGGTGCACTGCTCGGCGGCCACGGCCCGGAGGGTTGCCGCCGGATCGAACGCCGCCTCCGGATAGACCATGCAGGCGCCGTGGGTCGTGGCACCGAGGTTGCCCATGACCATGCCGAAGCAGTGGTACAGGGGCACCGGGATGCAGATCCGGTCGTGCTCGGTGTAGTTGCACCCCTCGCCGGTGAAGAAGCCGTTGTTCAGGATGTTGTGATGCGAGAGCGTCGCTCCCTTCGGGAACCCGGTCGTGCCGCTGGTGTACTGGATGTTGATCGGGTCGTCGAACTGCAGCATGGCGCCACGCTGGCGCACCGCGTCACGGGCCACCGCCTGCCCGGCGGTCAGCAGGTCGTCCCAGTCCGCCGACCACAGGAACACGGTCCGCTCCAAGCGGGGCAGTTGCGGGGACACCTGGGCGACCATGTCTCGGTAGTCACTGGTCTTGAACGCCGGTGCCGCCACCAGGAACCGGCAGCCGGACTGGGCCAGGGCGAACGACAGCTCGTGCAGCCGGTAGGCCGGGTTGATGTTCACCAGGATCACGCCGAGCTTGGCGGTGGCGTACTGGACCAGCGCCCACTCGGCACAGTTCGGAGCCCAGATCCCCAGCCGGTCGCCGGTCTCGGCGCCGAGCGCCAGCAAGCCACGGGCGACGAGATCGACCTGCTCGTCGAACTCGGCGTACGTGAAGCGCAGGTCCTGGTGGCAGCTGACCAGCGCCGGGCGGTCCGGGAACCGCGACACCGTACGTTCCAGGTTGGCGCCGATCGTTTCCCCGAGCAGCGCCACCGCGGCAGTGCCCGAGGCGTACGAGGGGAGCGAGGGCGACCCCGGTGCAGTCGTCATCGGCTCAGTCCAGCACATCCGCCGAGCCGCCACGAGCGCTGCCGGCCACGCCGTAACGTTCGGCGATGACCACCGAACCCAGCGACTCGACCCCGGCCGAGCCGACCGCCGCGCCCATGCCGTTCCAGCCGCTCGACTGCCCGGCCTGCCGGGTCATCGACCGAGCCGACGGGGTCGAGGACGGGCACGTGTGGAACCCGAGCCACTTCGCCAGCGCCTCACGGCGCTCGCTGTTCCGGCTGATCGGGCGGATCCAGGACAGCACCGCCGACAAGGTCACCGACTTCGCCGGGTCGATGCGCTTCGTGTGGATCCACGTGATCTGGTTCGGCGTGTGGATCGCCGTCAACGTCGGGCTGTTCTTCGTCGGCCACGAGTTCGACAAGTTCCCCTTCGGTCTGCTGACGATGATCGTGTCGCTGGAGGCGATCTTCCTGTCGACGTTCGTGATGATCAGCCAGAACCGTCAGGCGCAACGGACCGATCTGCGCAGCCAACTGGACTTCGAGAACAACATCCGGGCCGAGGTCTGGTCGGTGCACATCGGCCAGGCACTGGGCCTGGACATCGACCACGTCGAGGCGGTGGTCCGCGAGGCCATCGCCGGTGCCGAGCGGGCCACCCAGCACCTCACCCGCTGACCGGTCCGGGGAGCCGGAACCGGTCGACATAGGACTGTGCCGCGACCACGTCACCGCGCACCACCAGTGCTCCCGTCTCCATCAGATCGGCCAGCGGCAGCGGACCGTACACGGCCACGGCCAGGCTGTTGCCCGTTCCCACCAGGACGAACTCGGCGGCGTCCAGCTCGGCTGGATCGGCGACGACCTCGACGGTGAGCGGGTCGGACGCCCGACTCCCGCCGAGGCGCTGCAGGAACCGCTCGGTGCCGAGATCGAACCCGCCGACCAGGCGCGGACGGCGACGGGCCGGAGGGTCGACCATGATCGTCATCGAGAGCATCAGCGACGTCGGGCTGATGAACCGTCGCGGGTCGTGGTCCGGGTGGCCGGCGCCGAAGCGGGCCAGGGCGAGGATGACCGGGCGCAACGTCCGACCGAGCGCGGTCAGGGCGTACCCGCCGGTGGCCGGGTCGTGGGTGACGATGCCCTGCTCGCCGAGCTGCGCCAAGCGGGTGCTGAGCACGCTGGCCGTCACCCCGGGCAGCCCGGCGCGGATCTGCCGGAACCGCTTCGAGGTGAGCAGCAGCTCCCGCACCACCAGCAACGCCCACCGGTCGCCCACCACGTTCAGGGCATTGGCCGCCAGGCATCCTTCGTCGTACCGCACCGCACGGTCCCGACCGGACATGACCGCACCCTACCAGCCGCCCAACGACGGCTGGTTGTCTTTTGCTACCACCTGTGCGACACTCGCCGTCTCCGTCACGAAAGGACCGAGCTCATGAGCACCTCCGCACTGGGAACCCCCTGCTGGTACGAGCTGGCCACCAGCGATCTCGACGGTGCGGCGCGGTTCTACGGCACCGTGCTCGGCTGGACCGTCGTCGACTCCGGCATGGAGGGCTTCACCTATCACCTGGCGTCCACCGCCGAAGGCCACGGCGTGGCCGGGATGATGAGCAACGAGCACATGGCGGGCGCCCCTCCGTTCTGGCTGGTCTACTTCGCCGTGGACGGCGCCGACCAGGCTGCGGCGGATGTGCGCGCTCGGGGTGGGTCGGTCATCGTCGAGCCGACCGACATCCCGGGCACTGGTCGATTCGCCGTGGTCGCCGACCCGCAGGGCGCCGGGTTCGGCCTGCTCCAACCCCAGCCGATGGACGGGCCGCCCGAGGTTGCCGCGTTCGATCAGGCCCGCGCCGGGCACGGCAACTGGCTGGAGCTGGCCAGCTCGGACCCGCAGGCCGGCTTCGACTTCTATCAGGGCCTGTTCGGCTGGACGGCGAGTGACGCCATGGACATGGGCGACATGGGTACCTACCAGCTGTTCGCCCACCAGGGCGCGGACATCGGCGGGATGATGGGCCTGGGTGAGTCCCCGGTCTCGGCATGGTTGCCCTACTTCGGCACCGGCGACATCGACCGGACCGTCGCCGACATCCAGTCGGCCGGTGGCACCGTGGTCCACGGCCCCGGGCAGGTACCGGGTGGGGCCTGGATCGTCGTCGCCACGGATCCGCAGGGCGCTCCTGTCGCCTTCGTCGGATCTCGCGCCGGCTGAGCGCAGGCCAGCCGGCTCCGCTCGACCGTCAGCCGGGAGCCAGGTACCGGGCGAAGTTCTCGGTGCGGTAGGTCAGCTCGTCGCGGGTGATGGCGAAGCCGGCGAGATCGGGGTGCCGCTGGATCAGCCAGGCCAAGCCGTCCAGACCCATGACGAACACGGCGGTGGCGACGGCGTCGACAACGGTCAGATCGGATCCGACGATGGTCACGCTGGCCACCGGAGTCGTCGGCTCCCCGGTGGCCGGGTCGATGATGTGCGCGCCGCGCTCGTAGGTGGCCGAGGTGGCCACCGCCACCCGCCCACTCACCGCCAGCACCGCGGCACTCATCATCGGCTGGTCGGGATGGCGAATGCCGACACGCCACGGAAGGCCGGGCTCGGCCTCGCCGCGCAGGGCGATGTCCCCGCCGGCGTTGATGCAGAAGTTCGTCGCCCGATGCCGCTCGAGGATCCCGGCGGCTCGCTCGATCGACCACCCCTTGACCAGGCCGGACGGATCGAACCGTGACCCGTTGGGCGCCGGAACGGCGTGGGCGTCGAACGCACCGTCGGTGTCGGCTCGCAGAGCGTCGCACAGGTCGAGCACCTCGACCACCTCGGCACTCATCTCCGCCCGGGTGGCCTGGCCGGTCCCCAACCGGCTGATCGGGCTGTCCGGCCGGTACGTGCTGAAGGTGTCGTCGACGTGGTGCAGCCAGGCGACGACCTCGTCGATCGCCTCCGATGGGACGTCGTCGCGCACATCGATCGACACGGCCATGCCCATGACGAGCTCGACGTGATGCCGGGGACGGCGGTCGGGCGAGGAGCTCACGGTGGGCCCAGCGTACGGGCGCGAGCCCGGGTGGCCGCCCGCTGCCCGTCAGTCGGCGAGGTGCTTGGCGGCCTCGCGTACCGAGAGGGCAGCAAGCCGGTCGGCGTGGGTCCGCAGGAACCGGCGAACCCAGGCCGGATCGGTGTAGGCGTACTGGCGCAGCGCCCAGCCGATGGCCTTGCGAACGAAGAACTCGCCGGCGAACGGTGACCCGGCCAGGTTGGCTTCGACGATCTCGGCCAGCAGCCCGGCGTCGGTGTCCGCCTTGGCGCCGAGCTGGTGGAGGATCGCCGTTCTGCGGATCCACAGGTCGTCGTCGTCCGCCCAGGCGCGCATCAGCGGCCGACCGACGGCGGGATGGGCGGCCACGATCGGGCCGACTCGGCGGGCAGCGATCGTGTCGACGACGTCCCACCAGGCGCCGGTGACCACGAGATGGCGGTACAGGGTCAGCGCCGAGGGGTCCTGCCAGCTGCGAGCCAGCCGATGACCGGTCAGGGCGAGCGCTGCGTAGCGCTGCTCGCGGTGGGTCGCGCCGTCCCACAGCGCCCGGACGGTCTCCTCCCACGTGGCGCGGCTCGTCAACCGGGTGGCCGCGTCGGTGAGGAACGGCCGCAGCAGCCGCTGCAGCTCCGGTGTGGTGATGCCGTGATACGGCAGCGCCGACTTCATGTACCGCTGCTGCTCGACGGCTCGCTGCGGGTCACCCGCCGCACCGAGCGCGGCGACGAGCCGATCGATCCAGGCGGTGTCGGCCATCGATGTCAGCGTACGGAGCGATGGGCGGCCAGGGTGACGACCGCCCACGGCGGCAGGTCGACCTGCCAACCGCCGCCGTCGGCCCGCCGGGGGGCGGGGAGGCCGAGGCGGCGGTCGAGCAGGTCGGTGGTCTCGATCGAGGCGTAGTCGGCCGTGATCGTCGCCGTCCCGAGCTCGGGCGAGTAGTTCACCAGGCGCAGCTCGTCCACCTCCGTGCTCTGCCGGCGCCACGCGCTGAGGGCGATCGAGTCACCGCCGACCGACAGTCCGGACTGCGCAACGGGGAGATCGGCGTGGCGAGCGGCCCGCCCGGCGGCCACGACCGGCGGTGCCACCCAGCGGGCCTGCCATCCGACGGCGTCCGCAGCTCGCCATCCGCGCCGGTCGACCAGCAGGGCGAAGGAGGCGTGCAACGGCGTGCCGATCTCCTGGCCACCGGGGATCGCGATCTCCGCGGCAGCCGGCTCGTCACGCAGCGGGTGGACGTTGACGCTGATCATCCCCACGGCCCGCAGCAACGTCAATGCCAGCTCGCCACCCCCGTCGACCACCTCGTACTCCGTGGCGTGACCGACGAGCACGGTGAGCCCGCCGGCGCTGACGAACTCGTACGCCGGAAAGGTGGGGAGCGGGTACTCACCACCACCGCCCTCGGCCGTCAGGCCGCGCTCGGTCACGGCGAACTGCCCCATCGATGCCGATCCGCCGACGCGCTCGGGCAGCGGGATGTGCAGGCGGGTCCGATGATTGCGCATCTGGTTGACGAAGTCGACGGTGACCCGCACCAGCGGTTCGCCGGCACGCAGCTGATAGCGGGTGACCACCTCGACTGGCGCGGTGGCCCCGCTGCGCTTGTCGGCGCTGTCGCCCAGGCCCACCGGCCATTGGTACCAGCGGTACACCGCGACCGACCCGAGCAGCGGCCCGGCGTGCTCAACCACCACCTCGACGGCGGTCGGCCGATCGATCACCTCGTCGTCGGCCGGCGGACCAAAGTTGTAGGCGTCGCCGCGGTCCCCACCGTCGACGATCCGCCCGACTCCCTCCAGCCGCTCTCCCCGCGGACCGGTGATGGCGACCAACCCGTCGCTGCCGACCTGCACCGTGACCGAGCCGTTGGCCAGCACGACCCCATCGCCACGGTCCACCCCGCCCGAGACGACCACGACGTCACCCCGGGTGGGCGGCTCGGCGACCGGCGCCGGCGGGTGCGGCCGCAGGGAGATCCGGCCCATCGGCCCCACGGGCACCTCGACCAGGGCGCGCAGCCGGCGGCGGGCGACGGTGCGGATCCGCCACGGGCCCGGCTGGTCGGCCGCCTCCTGGGCCAACCGCCGCCGGAACGCGGCGCCGTCGAACGACTCGGTCGCCGGCGTGCGGGCCACGAACAGGGTCAGTTCGTGGTCGCCGAACTCGACTCGCTCGATCAACTGCCCGTACAGCTCGCGCCCGTGGATTCGCTGCAGAAGCCGGAGCAGCTGCCCGGCGTCCAGCTTCTCATCGCCCAGGTCACCGAGTTCCCCGCCCACGACCTGCGTGCGCCGTACCCGCCCGGCACCGTCGACCACCGTCGGGAGCTCCCCGCCGTCGGCGTCGAGGACCACGTCGACCAACGCCTCGACCGGCTGGGCGAGGGTGTTGACGACCACGAACCCGTCGGCCGGGACATCGCTGGCGACGGCGCCGAGCACTGCGTCGGCCACCGCCCGACCGAGCTGCTCGGCCTCCTCCAGCCGGGTGTGGACCTGGCGGACCGTGGCGTCGACTCCCGAACCGACCACGGAGTCGTGCGCGCTGGACTCGACGATCTTGCGCCAGGCCAGGCGCAGGAACGGGCCGTGGTCCACCGACGACCAGCGGGCCATCAGCCGCTCGGCCGACAGCACGGCGCCTTCGGCCGCGGCCATCGCCACCTTCAAGGACCGGCGCACGGAGATCACGCCGGGCAGCACGTTGCCAACGGCATGGCTGCGAAGTTCGCCACGGACCACGTGCCCGTGGCGACTCCGGCCCGGCACGTACTGGGCGAGGGTGGCCACCTCGACCGCCAACCCGTCGGTACGGGCCTGGCGCACGGCGTCCATCAGGTGCGGGTCGGGGCTGGTGTGGTCACCGCCCACCATCCCCAACGCGGGATCCCCGGCGAAGCGGCCGGCGGTGCGCGCCTGGTACTCGGCGCCCAACTCGCCCAGCCGTCCGGGCGGCGTGGTCAGGCCCAACCCGTTGCCATAGCTGTCGAACAGGTACTCGACGCGCACCTCGTCACCGGACGGCGCCACCCAGCGGAAGGCATGACCGGTCACCACGGCCGGCACGCCACGCCACAGGACGGCGTCGGCGATCCCGGCCTGGCGCAACAACTGGGGCATCTGGGCGATGTGCCCGAACATGTCCGGCAGGTAGCCCACCGGCATCGCCCCGCCCAGCGCGTCGGCTCCGGCGATGCCGAGCTGGAGGTTGCGCACGATGGTCTCGCCGGCGCACAGGAACTCGTCGAGCAGGATGTGGAACGGACCGATGGCCAGCTGCCCGGCACGTACTCGCTCGGTCACCCGGTCGCGGTGCTGGGGGCGGATCTCCAGGTAGTCCTCGATCGCCGCGGTCTGGCCGTCGAGCGTGAAGCGGAACTCGCCGTCGGCCTCCAACCGGTCGAGGACCTCGTCGAACATGTCCACCAGGCGAAAGCGGAAGCGCTGGAAGGGTTCGTACCACTCGCGGTCCCAGTGGCTGTGCGGGACCAGCACGAGATCGCTCATGGCGAGATCGCCAGGATCCGCCCGTCCGCCGCCACCAGCCGGTGCAGCCCGGGAGTGTCACCGGCCAGTCGCACCCGATCGCCGTGCACCATCCGCTGGCGACCCTCCCAGTCGGTGTGCAACGCCCCGTCGGCGCCGACGGCCAGCAGGTCGTCGCCGTCGCGCACCAACACCGGACCATCGAGCGGTGGACCCATCGACAGCGCGGTTCGCCCGGCGGCAACGGCGTCGAGCAGCGAGTCGCTCGACGGGTCGGGTGCCGCCACCCAGGTGGTGGGGGAACCGACCTCGATGCCCTCGCCGGGCGTGTGGAAGTCGCTGCCGCCCACCACGCCCAGCCCGTCGGCACCCCTGGCCGCTAGCCACGACCAGATCGAGGTGTCCGTCGGGGCGTACGACCAGCTGCTGTGCATCGCCTCGACCAGGCCGGGGCGGTCGTGCATCGTCCACTGCCATGAGCAGTCGAAGGCCACCGGGTGGTTCACCGAGAGCAGCCCGCCGTGTGCCCGGACGTCGGCCGCCCACTGGTCGGGATGGCGCCGGAAGTCGACGAACGGCATCGCCCCGAAGGCGTTGGCGTGACCCCGATCGGTGGTCATCTCCTGCCCGGGGATCAGGGTCAGGCCGTATCGCTGGGCGGCGTCGGGGAGCAGGCGGTGGCCGCTGACCGTGTTGTGGTCGGTGATCGCCAGGGCGTCGAGACCCTGCCCGGCGGCCCTGGCGGCGAGCTGGGCGACGCTCAGCGCCCCGTCGGAGTGCAGGGTGTGGGCGTGGAAGTCGCACGCCCACCAGGTCAGCCCGGCAGCGCCGGGCAACGCCCGGCGGCGGCCGGCGCTGACCGGCGCGGCGGCCGGTGGAGCGGGGGGATCGGGTTCGACCACGCCGGTGGCCGGCACGTCGATGCGCACGCTGACGGCCACGCCGCCCGCCGACACCCGGTACAGCCCGAGCACGACGTGCCAAACACCGGGCTCCAGCGGGCCAGGAAGGTAGCCCCAGGTCGCCGCGTCGTCGGTGATCACGAAGCGCTGCCGGGCCCCACCTGACCACCCGCGCCACCCACCGGGCCCCTCACAACCGAGATCGATCACCCCGGCCTGGTGGTCGAAGGTCAACTCGACCTCGATCGAGCCGGCCCCGGCGGGCACGTCGACGGGAACGGCGAGATAGGGCGTCGCCGCCCGGTCCTCGGGCGTCAACCGGGCGCTGAACCGCTGGGTCACCCGCCGGCCTCGGCGGGGGCGTCGTCCGCCATCCGGGTGCCCTCGGCGTCGAACAGCAAGGCCCGGCGAGGGTTGGGCAGCAGGTAGACCGTGGCGCCGATCTCCGGCTCGTGGTCCTCGTCGACGACCGCCTGGACGAGCTGGTCGCCGAAGGCCACGCTGACCAGCAGCGAGGCGCCGAGGTGCTCGACCACCTGGACCGGTCCGGCGATCGCCCCCGGGCGGGAGTCCGAGCTCATCGAGATGTACTCCGGCCGGGCTCCGTACGTGACCGCCGTGCCGTCGGGCATCGCCGCGGCCGTGGTTGCGGCCTCGTCGGGCAGCTCCAGGCGCTCCTCGCCGAACGCGAACCGGCCACCCGCCAACGTCCCGGGGATCAAGGTCATCGGCACCGAGCCGATGAACGCGGCGACGAAGGTGTTGGCCGGGGCACGGAACACGTCACGAGGCGTCCCCAGCTGCTGGATCCGACCCTTGTCCATGATGGCGATGCGGTCGGCCAGGGCCAGGGCCTCGGCCTGGTCGTGGGTGACGAACACGGTGGTCACGCCGAGTCTGCGCTGCAGTTGTTTGAGGAAGGTGCGGGCCTCGAGGCGCAGGCGGGCGTCGAGGTTGGAGAGCGGCTCGTCGAACAGGAACACGTCGGGGTTCGAGGCCACGGCCCGGGCCAGGGCAACGCGCTGCTGCTGTCCGCCGGAGAGCTGGCTCGGCCGCCGGCCGAGGAGGCCTTGCAGCGACAGGGCGTCGGCGGTTTCCTCGGCCGTGGCGTAGCGCTGCGCCTTGTGGACCTTCTTGACCTTCAACGGGTAGGCGATGTTGTCCGCCGTGGACATGTGCGGGAACAGGGCGTAGTCCTGGAACACCATGGCGACGTTGCGCCGCCCGGGGTCGAGCTGGGTGACGTCGCGCGACCCGATGAACAGCTGCCCGGCAGTCACCGACTCCAGCCCGGCGATGGTCCGCAGCAGCGTGGTCTTGCCGCTGCCGGACGGGCCGAGCAGGGCGAAGAACTCGCCGTCGACGATGTCCAGGGTGAGGTCGTCGACACCCTTGACACCGCCGGGGTACTCCTTGGTCAGCTTGACCGTCCTGATCGAGGCCATCAGCGCTTGATCCCTCCGTAGAAGCGGAACCCGTAGCGCCGGCTGACGAAGAAGTACACGAGCACGACGGGCAGCGAGTAGACGAGCGCGAAGGCGGCGATCAGCCGGAGGTTGGGCTGGCCGCCCTCGGTGTAGAAGGTGTACATCACCACCGCCGCCGGCGACTTGTCCGGCGAGCGCAGCAGGATGTACGGCACCAGGAAGTTGCCCCACACCTGCACCACGGCCCACACGGCGATGGCCGCCAGGCCGGAGCGGGCAGTCGGGACGACCACGTCCCACAGGATCCGCAGCGGCCGGGCCCCGAACAGCCGAGCCGACTCCTCGTAGGACTTGGGGATGTTGTCCATGAAGTCCTTGAGGATGAAGATCACCGTCGGAAGGGTGCCGGCGCCGATGACCAGCACCACGCCCAGCATCTTGTCGATCAGGTGCAGCTCGTTGACCAGCTGGAAGGTGGGCACCATGGCGGCCGTGCCGGTGACGATCGACGACATCAGCAGCAGCACGTACAGCAGCATGTCGCGACCGGGGATGCGCACCCGCGACAGGGCGTAGGACGCCAGCGAACCGGCTACCAGCACCAGCGCGGCGGTTCCCCCGGCGAGGATCAGCGAGTTTCGCAGGGCCGACAGCGCCGAGGAGCTCTTGAACAGCGTGCGGAAGTTGGCGATGGTGAACTCCGGCAGGCTCACGCCCAGGCCGGGGGTCTTGTCGAACGGGGCGAACACCAGCCACAGCACCGGGAGGGTGAAGAAGGCGAGCATGAACGCGACGAACACCGTCCGCCCGATGACGCCGAGGAAGTGCCGGATCGGCTGGGCGTCGAAGCGCGACATCGCTGTCGAACGCTCGGCGACCGGCGAGGCGCTCACGGCGTCCGCTCCCGCAGGACGCGCAGGTACACCAGGGCGATGATCAGGTTGATGACGATCATGATCAGCGAGATCGCCGCCCCCTGGCCCAGCTCGCCGACCCGCAGCGAGGTCCGATAGATGTAGCCGGCCATGATCTCCGCCTTGCGGTTGGCCGGCCCGGTCAACAGGTACGGGGTGAAGACGTTGAACGTCCACAGCGTGATCAGCAGGGTGTTGGTCAGGATGTGGCTGCGGATGTGCGGGAAGATCACGTCACGCAGCTGGGCGCCGGGGCCGGCTCCTGCCAGGCGGGCGCTCTCCAGCTGCGAGGGCGGCACCGATCCCAACGCCGAGCGGTAGAGGAGCATGGAGAACGCCGTGCCGACCCAGGTGTTGAACACGACGATGCTCCACATCGGGTACTGGATCAGCCAGGCCGTGCCCTTGGTGCCGAGCAGGGCGTTCAGCGTGCCGTTGCGCCGGTCGTAGAGGGCGAACCACAGGAACGAGGACACCGAGGACGGCACGATCCAGGCCAGCAGGACGAAGAACTCGACCACTGAGCGGATCGGTTTGCGGACCCGCTGCAGGACCCACGCCAGGCTGAAGCCGAAGAGGGACTGCCCGATGAGCGCCGAGCCGATGACGAACAGCGTCGTCCGCCACAGTGCCCCACGGAACTCGTGGTCGGTCAGCGCCGTTCGGTAGTTGTCGAACCACACCACCTTCGGATGCGCCGCAGCGGTCCCCGTCAGCCGGTAGTTGGTCAGGCCGAGCCACAGCGTCCACAGGGCCGGGAGGAACAGGAAGACCCCGATGATCGCCAGGGCCGGAAGCGCGAAGGCGACGGCGCGGGGCCGCCCGAGCCCCGCGACGTCGCCATCGTCGTGCTTCACCCGATGTCAGCCGCTCGTGGCGACCTTGTCTGCGCCGGCCAGCTGCACCACCTTGTCCTGGTAGGCCTTGGCCGCGTCGTCCACCGACTTGCCGGTGAGGATGTCGTCGGTCGCCTCCTGCAGGGCCACCGAGACCTGCGGATAGATGGCGAACGCCGGCCGGTACGCCGTGATCGGCAGGACGTCCTTGGCCACGAAGGACAGGAACGGATCCTTGCTGAGCACCTCGGAGTTGACGTCGTCACGAGCCGTGATCCGGGCCGCGCCGTTGAGCAGGGCCTTGATCGTGTCCGGCTCGGCCAGGAACGTCATCAGGTCCCAGGCTTCCTGGGCGTGCTTGGAGTTCGGGTTGATGACGTATCCGCCACCGCCGGACATCGACACGAAATCCTGGCCCTTGATGCCGGAACCGGGCTTCATCGCCGGGATCTTCGCCCAACCCACGACGGTGTCGCGGTTGGCCATCGGGAAGTCGCCGGCCTTGGGCTCGATCACCGATCGCCAGAAGTAGTCGCCCTCGGCCAGCATGGCGATCTGGCCCTTGGAGAACTGCTCGAAGGACTGGTCGCGGCCCTGGGCCTCCTGCTGGAGGATCGGGTCGCCCAGCTTGTCCGAGCCGTACACCGTGGCGTAGAAGCCGAGGACGTCCTTCAGCGCCTGCGAGGCACCGAGCCACTTGCCATCGGCGAACACCTGGCCGCCGGCGCCGGCCAGCAACGGCAGCACGCCCTGCATGGTCGTGGCTTCGCCCATCGACGAGCCAGCGTTCCACTGCAGCGGGATGACGTCGGAGACCTTCTCCTTGATGGTCTTGGCCGCGGCGAGGATCTCATCCCAGCTCTTCGGCTGCCAGTCGGCTGGCAGGCCGGCCTTGGCGAAGATGTCCTTGTTGAAGTAGATGACCCGGCCGTCGGTGCCCGCGGGGATGCCGTACAGCTTGCCGTTGTAACTGGTCAGCGCCTGGACGGCGGGCTGGATCTGCGCCCACCCGCTCCAGGCCTTGACCGTGTCGGCCCCGACGATGTCATCGAGCGGCTTGATGTAGCCGGCATCGGCGAACTCGCCGTACCAGATGCCGTCGATGCCGATCAGGTCGGCCCCGGCGCCGCTCTTCAGATCGAGGGCCTGCTTGGTCTTGTAGTTCTCGTCGTCGACACCGTTGGGCTGGTACTGGAGGGTGACGTTCTTGCCCTTCGCAGCTTCGGCCTTCTGGAACTCGGGGATCACGTAGTTCTGGAAGAAGTCGGCCTCGGCGGAGTTCTTCCCGCCGCTGATGGCGTTGGTGGTCACCGAGATCGTGATCGCCTCACCGCTCGGCGCGGCGGCGGTACCACCGGCCGCGGTGCCGGCACTGGTCCCCGGTGTGGTGGCCGAGGCCGATCCGGCGGCGACCGCAACCAGTGCGGCCGTCGCGGTGAGCACCCCTGCCACCCGATGCTTGGATGTCCTGCGCACGCTCTCCCCTTTCTGTTGACGGGTCTCGTGGAGCCCGTCGGCCGTCGCCCGACAGCGCAGCCGTCGATCCCCACGTTGACGCTCGGCGGGGGCCGATGCTGTACCGAGCGCGGCACATTGTTGTGCTGGCGTGATCTTCACCGCTCGTTCATCGAGCACTACGGTGGCGCCGTGGCTGGTGCCAGCGCAGCGCCCGTCGCCGACTACGTCATCGACTGGTCGGTGTTCGACGACACGATCGGCTGGAACGCCGGCTACCGGATCCACCGCGATCGGCTGATGGGCCGCTCGCTGCACACCCACGGCGGGTTCGAGGAGGTCTTCCTGGTCGACGGCGGCACCGCCGTCCACGAGCTGAACGGCCGCGACTACCCGCTGGTGGCCGGCGACCTGGTCTTCATCCACCACACCGACGTGCACCGCTTCCGCTCTCCGTCGGAGGACTTCGCCCTGATCAACCTGTCGATGCCGGTCGGCACGATGAGCCTGCTGCACCAGCGCTACGTGCCCGAACACGCGGCCGGGTGGATGGACACGCCATCGCGGTCCTACCACCTCAGCGCCCATCAGGCTGCGGTGCTGCTGGTGGTGGCTCGCAACCTGTGCACCGGCGCGGCGACGCAACTGGAGATCGACCGGTTCCTCATCGACGTGGTCGCCACCGTGCATCCCCGGGCGGTGCGCACCTCGCCGTTCCCCCCGTGGCTGACCGAGAGCTTGACCCGCTGGCGGGATTCCCCAGCCGCCATGGCCGGCGGGGTCGGCGCCCTGGCTCGCCTGGCCTGCCGGAGCCGCGAGCACGTCAGCAGGGTGATCCGCCAGTCGACCGGCAAGCGCGCCGTCGACGTGCTCAACGAGGTGCGCATGGAGGTGGCCGCCGACCGCCTGCAGATGACCACCCGGCCGATCGGGTTGATCGCCGCCGAGGTCGGCCTGCCCAACGTCAGCCACTTCTATCGGGTGTTCAGGCGGACGTTCGCCACCACGCCACGCCGGTTCCGAGCCGATCACCTCTCCCCCGGCATCCGCGCCTGAGCGCCGCCCGGGTTCGGCCGGTCCGACCCACCGCCCGTCACCGGTGCACGACGGTGCTGCCGATGCGCGCCGGACGTCCCGTGGCCTCGACGAAGCGGCACGCCGCCTCGACCTTCGGCGCCATCGAGCCGATCGACCACCGCGTCCGGCGCAGCTCGGCCACCGTGGCCTCGCCGAGCAGCGCCGAGCGCGGCGTGCCCCAGTCGCGGAACACGCCGTCGACGTCGGTGAGGATCACCAGCTCGTCGGCGCCGAGCTGGACCGCCAGCAGCGAGCTGGTCAGATCCTTGTCGACCACCGCGTCCACCGGACCCTCGGCCTCCCGGCCCACCACCACGGGGATCCCGCCGCCCCCGGCACACACCACCACCAGCCCGGCGTCCAGCAGCACGCCGATCGCCCCCGCCTCGACGACGGCCAACGGTTCCGGCGAGGCCACCACCCGCCGCCAGCCGTCGCCGTCGGCGGCGACGCTCCAGCCACGGTCGGCGGCCGCTCGGCGAGCGGCGGCCTCGGTCAGCGTGGTGCCCACCGGCTTGGTGGGCGCGGCGAACGCCGGGTCCGCCGGATCGACCGTCACCCGGGTCAGCACGACCACCACCCGGTCGGCACCGAGGTGACGGCTCAGCTCCTCGCCGAGCAGGTAGCCGATCAAGCCCTCGCTCTCGGCGGTCAGGACGTCGAACGGCACGGCCGGCTCACCACCACCATCGGCCACCGCTTCGGCCTGACGGGCCAGCAGTCCGACCTGCGGCCCATTGCCGTGGGTCACCACCAGCCGACACCGCTCAGCCATCGCCGCCAGCTCGGCGCCGGCCCGCCGGAGGTTGTCGCGCTGCACGGCGATGGTGGGCTGCTGGCCGCGGCGCAGCAGGGCATTGCCGCCGATGGCCGCCACCATCAGCGGGCGGGCGCCGGTCACGACGGTTGCCAGCGATCGACCCACGGGTCGAGCACCGCGGCCAGGGTCGGGCTGCCCACGTCGGCCAGCTCGTAGCTGACGTCCCGCACCGGCACGCCGACATCGAGCACGCTGCTCAGCCGGAACGGGCTGCCGTTGACGACGACCTCGCAGCCGGTCGCCCGGATCGTGGCTCGCAGGTCGGCCATCTGGGCGTCGCCGTAGCCCATCGCCGGCAGCACCGGGCCGATGTGCGGGTAGCGGGCGTAGGTGTCGGCGATGCTCCCGACGGCCAGCGGCCGCGGGTCGACCAGATCGGTGACCCCGGCATGGCGGGCGGCCACCGTCCCAGCGCCGAACGGCATGCCACCGTGGGTGATGGTCGGCCCGTCCTCGATGACCAGCACCCGACGACCGACCAGGGTTCCGCCGCCGCCGAGGCTGACCGGGGAGGCGCAGCGGACGATCGTGGCGCCGGGATTCAACCGGTGCACGTTGGCCACCACCTGGGCGACGGCGTCCGGGGTGGCCGAGTCGACCTTGTTGACCACCACGATGTCGGCGCGGCGCAGGTTGACCTCGCCGGGGTGGTAGTCGAGCTCGTGGCCGGGGCGCAGGGCGTCGGCGACGGTGATCGTCAGATCGGCCCGGAAGAAGGGCATGTCGTTGTTGCCGCCGTCCCAGACGATCACGTCGGCCTCCTGCTCGGCCTGGCGGAGGATCGCCGCGTAGTCGACCCCGGCGTACATGACCAGGCCCTCGGCGACCGGCAACTCGTACTCCTCACGCTCTTCGATGGTGGGGTGCGAGGCGTCGATGTCGGCCTGGCTGGCGAAGCGCTGGACGCGCATGCCCGCCAGGTCGCCGTAGGGCATCGGGTGGCGGACCAGCACCACCCGCAGGCCGCGCCGGCTGAACAGGCGGGCGATCGCCCGGCTGG
Organism: Actinomycetes bacterium; assembly: GCA_029782355.1. Lineage (GTDB taxonomy): Bacteria > Actinomycetota > Acidimicrobiia > Acidimicrobiales > Ilumatobacteraceae > JAKOUY01. Next base: position 216,866 of record JAKOUY010000016.1, on the reverse strand, counting down.
TCTGGCTCTTGCCGCATCCGGTGCGGGTAGCACACACCGCAACCACCGGCTTGGACGAGGGGAGCATGGTCGCCTGCGGACCGAGGATCGTGAACGAGGCGCCGGCCGCCAAGGCCACCGCAGCCCGTTCCATCACCTGGTGGTAGGTCACGTCGCTGTAGGCGAAGACCACCTCGTCGACCTGCTCGGTGCGCACCAGCTCGTCCAGCTCCGCTTCCGGACGGATGGGGATCCCGGCCGGGTAGTTCGGCCCGGCCAGCTCGGCTGGGTAGGTGCGGTCGTCGATGCCCGGGATCTGTGCGGCGGTGAACGCCACGACGCGGGTGTCCGGGTCGTCCCGGTAGACGACGTTGAAGTTGTGGAAGTCGCGCCCTCCGGCGCCGACGATGACGATCGTGCGCATGGTCTCCTCCGGTCACCCGCCAGTGTGCGCTCGCCGACGGATCGGGCGCATCGGCCGGAGGTCACCGGCTGGCAGGGTCGGTGGGACCGGTCATCGAGTCGAGCACCGCGTCGATGTCGGCCACCGTGGTCTGCGGGTTGACGAAGCAGAAGCGGAACAAGGTCTCGCCGCCGTACACGGTGGGAACGACGAAGGCCAACCCGTCGGCCAGTGCCCGGTCCGACCACGCCTGATAGCTCTCGGCGGTCCAGCCGGCCCGGCGGAACAGCACCACCGAGAGCTCCGGCTCCATGACCAGCTCGAGCTCCGGATGGGCGCTGATCCGCTGGGCGGCCAGGCGGGCCAGCTCCAGACCACGGCTCACCGCCCGGTCGTAGGCATCGGTCCCGTGGGCGACGACGCTGAACCACAGCGGGAGACCACGGACCCGCCGGGTCATGTGCACGGCGAAGTCGGCCGGGTTCCACTCGCCCGTCGCGTCCAGCGTCTCCAAGTACTCGGCGTGTTGGGTCAGCGCGGCACGGGCCAACGCCGGGTTGCGATACAGCAGGGCGCAGCAGTCGAACGGGGCGAACAGCCACTTGTGCGGATCGACCACGAACGAGTCGGCTCGCTCGATCCCGGCGAACAACGGTCGTCCGACGGTGGAGACCAGCGCCGCCCCGCCGTAGGCCGCATCGACGTGCAGCCACGCCCCGCAGGCCTCGGCCACCTCGGCGACACCCGCGAGGTCATCGACCACGCCGGTGTTGGTCGCCCCGCCCGTGGCCACCACGGCGTAGATGTCGACACCCTGCGCGGCGGCGGTCTCGATGGCCCGGCGGAGGTGCCCGGCCGTCAGCCGTCCGCGCTCGTCGGGATCGACCGTCACCACCGGGGTGTCGATCACCATCGCCGCCAGGCGGATCGACGAATGGGCGCTCGGGGCACAGGCGATCGCCGCCGGTCGAGCCCGGCCGTGGCGGCGCCGCCAGGCCTGGCGGGCCGTGGTCAACGCGGCAAGGTTGCCCGACGTGCCTCCACTGACGAACACGCCGCCGGCATCGTCGGGCAGCCCGGCAGAGCGGGCCAGCCAGCGCAGGGTCTCGTTCTCGGCGAAGATCGCCCCGGCCCCCTCGATCCACCAGTCGCCGTAGATCGACGAGGCCGAGACCACCAGGTCGAACAGCGTGGCGGCCTCCGACGGGGCCGTCGGGACGAAGGCCAGGTAGCGGGGGTGATCGCTGGAGATGCACGCCGGGGCGAGGACGTCGGTGAACATGGCCAGGGCCCGCTCGGAGCCCAACCCCTCGGGGGTGATCATCGGACCGGTGGCGGCGCGCAACTCGTCGGGCGAGCGCGGACCGTCGAGCGGCGCCGGATCCATGGCCATCCGCTGGCGGACGTACTCGAACACCTCCCCGGCCATGCGCTCGCTCGCCTGATCCATGCCGTGCAGCCGCATCGCCGGGTGGCCCATCGGCGCCGATCGTACCGAGGGGCCGGGATGGGAGCGGGATGTGGCTCTTGGCCCGCCCGTGCCGGTCCGACCGGCCCTTGCCCGACGGCATGCCGGGGACCAGGGTGAGGGCATGGTCGGTGCCGACGTCGCCATCCCGGCGGGCCTGACCGAGGACCAAGCGGCTGCCCGGCTGGCCGCCGACGGGCCGAACGAGCTGCCCTCGGCAGCGCCGCGCAGCCTCGCTCGCCAGGCGTGGGACGTGCTGCGCGAGCCGATGCTGCTGCTCCTGCTCGGCGCCGGGACGGTCAACTTCCTGCTCGCCGATGTGCTCGAGGGTGCGGTGTTGATGTCCTTCGTGGTCGTGGTGATCGGGATCTCGATCTACCAGGGGCACCGCACGGAGAACGCCCTCGGCGCGCTGCGCGACCTGTCGGCGCCACGCGCCCAGGTGATCCGCGACGGGACGCGGGTGCGCATCCCCGGGCGTGACGTCGTGCGCGGCGACGTCATCTGGTTGGCGGAGGGCGACCGCGTCCCGGCCGACGCGGTGCTGGTCGACAGCGTCAACCTGACCGTCGACGAATCGACGCTCACGGGCGAGTCGGTTCCCGTTCGAAAGCGTGCCGTGCGGGCCGGCGAGCCGCACACGATGGGCCCGCCCGGCGGGGAGGGAACACCCTGGGTGTTCTCCGGCACGCTGGTGGTCAAGGGACACGGCGTGGCCGTGACCCTGGCCACGGGCGGGCGGACCGAGTTCGGCCGGATCGGCACGGCCCTGCGATCGATCGAGCAGGAGGACACCCCGCTGCGGCGTGAGGTCAACCGCCTGGTCGTGGTGCTCGCCGGCATCGGTGTCAGCGCCGCGGCCGCCGTGGTGGTGGTCTACGGGCTCACCCGTCACCACTGGCTGGAGGGCACGCTGGCCGGCATCGGCACGGCGATGGCCATGCTGCCCGAGGAGTTCCCGGTGGTCCTTGCCGTGTTCCTGGCACTCGGCGCCTGGCGGATGTCCAAGCGCCACGTGCTGACCCGCCGTTCGGCGGTGATCGAGACGCTCGGCTCGGCCACGGTGATCTGCGTCGACAAGACCGGGACCCTGACGATGAACGCGATGACCATCGCCGATCTCTACGCACCAGCATGTCACTGGCGGGTCGATGGTTCTCCGCTGCCGGAGGCGGTTCATTCCTTGGCCGAGTTCGGGGTGCTGGCCTCCCCGATCGATCCCTTCGACCCGATGGACCGGGCCTTCCAGGAGTTGGGTGCCCGGGATCTGTCGGGCACCGAGCACCTCCACGGGAACTGGACGCTGGTGCGCGAGTACCCGCTCTCGGACCACCTCCTGGCCCTGTCCCACGTGTGGCGATCGCCCGACCTGACCGACTACGTGATCGCCGCCAAGGGAGCGCCGGAGGCCATCGTCGACCTGTGCCACCTGGCGGACGACCAGGCCGCGGCGGTCGCCGCGCAGGTCGACGTGGCGACGGCCGGCGGGCGACGAGTTCTCGCCGTCGCCCGCGCCCGGTTCACCGCCAGCGGTGACCTGCCGACCGAGCAGCACGACTTCGACTTCGAGTACCTCGGACTCGTTGGCTTGCACGATCCCGTGCGGCCCGGTGTCGCCGGCGCCGTGGCCGAGTGCGCCACGGCCGGGGTCCGGGTGGTCATGATCACGGGTGACGCGCCGGGTACGGCGATGGCCGTGGCGGCCGAGATCGGCCTCGACACCGGCGGCGGCCACCTGACCGGGTCGCAGGTGGCGGCGATGCCGGTCGAGGAACTGGCCGCCCGGGCGGGCACGGTCGCCGTCTTCGCCCGGATGGTGCCGGAACAGAAGCTGGCCCTGATCCGCGCCCTGCGGGCCAACGGCGAGATCGTCGGCATGACCGGGGACGGCGTCAACGACGCCCCGGCGCTGCGCGCTGCCGACATCGGCATCGCCATGGGCCGGCGCGGGACCGACGTGGCCCGCGAGGCCGCCGCCCTGGTGATCACCGACGACGACTTCGGGTCCATCGTCGGGGGCATCCGCCGCGGCCGGGGGATCTTCGACAACCTGCGCAAGGCGATGTCCTACGTGATCGCCGTGCACGTACCCATCGTCGGGATGGCCTTGATCCCTGCGTTCGTGCGCGGCTGGCCGCTCGTGCTGCTCCCCGTGCAGATCGCCTTCCTCGAACTGATCATCGATCCGGCGTGCTCGGTGGTGTTCGAGTCCGAGCAGATCGATCCGCAGATCATGCACCAGGCGCGGCGCGCCCGGGATTCGCGGATGTTCGCCGGGACCACGCTGCTCGTCGCCGTGCTCCAGGGCGTGTCCTCGCTCGTCGCCGTGCTCGGCGTGTACCTGTGGGCGATGCACAGCGGACGCCCCGACGATACGGTCCGCTCCGTCACCTTCGCCACCCTCGTGGTCACCAACCTGCTGCTGATCCTGGTCAACCGGTCGTGGCGGCTCTCGCTGTGGGGCGCGTTGCGCACCCGGCGCAACGTCACGGTGAAGTGGATCCTGGCCGGAGGCGCTGCCCTCTTGGTCATGTTGCTCAACGTGGCCCCGTTGCGCCGGGCCTTCCGCTTCGGCCCGATCGGCGCCGTCGACTGGGTGATTTCCCTGCTGGCCGGATGCGCGGCGGTGACCTGGTTCGAGTTCGACAAGCTTCGCCGTCGGCGTTCCTCGGTGGTGTCCGCCACCGGGGAATAGCATCGCTGTTGTGCGCCACTGGATCCCACCGCTGCTCGCCGGGTTCCTGGTGGTGGGCGGGTGCTCGTCGGAGACCGTCCGCACCGCCACGCCGTCCGCTGCGTCGGCGGGTGCTGCGCCAACCACCCCGTCGACGCTCGTCTCCTCGCCCACCACCCGCCCGCGCACCAAGTCCGGTGGCTCGACCAAGCGGACCACCACCACGGTGGCCAGCGGCCCGAAGGTGGTCTCGGTGACGACGTCGGGCGAGGAGTCCTGCGCCAGCGCCGGCGGCACCAACCCGGTGCAGCCGATGCTCACCCTGCACTGGAAGGCCACGGGCGCCGACAGCGTGTACGACGCGGTGGACAACCCCAACGGTCCGTTCGAGACCGGCCTGCCCGTCTCCGGGTCGGCCCAGCTGCCGTTCCAGTGCAGCGGAACCCACCAGTACTACGTGGTCGCCGTCAAGGGCACCGAGAAGGACGTCGCCACGCTGGTCTACGTGGACGGCAAGCGCCGCTGAGCTGACCGGCTCACCCCAGTGGGGTCAGGTCGCGATGGTGGAAGTGATCGGCTCGGCGGTCGCTGCGCTGGCGGTTGCCCACCGGGTTGACGATCAGCGAGAAGATCCGCCGCGGCCACGGCGACAGGTTCGGCGGGGAGGCGTGGACGATCGTGTCACCGAACATCAGCATCGTCCCGGCCGGACCCTTCGGGCTGATCAGCCCACCGCGCTCGGCCAGTGGGCCGACCACCTCCGGGCCCACCGTCCACAGCGGGTAGCTGGTCGTCACGGTGTCGAGCGACGTCGCCACCGGCCCGTCGCGGTGCGAACCGCGCACGAACATCAGCGGTCCGTTGAACTCGGTGACCTCGTCGAGGAACACGTGGAGGTTGAGCGCCAACGGCTCGGGCACGTCGTCCTCGTGGTGATGGGTGGCGAAGTCGTAGTGCCACTGCCACTGCTCGCCGGTGAACGCCTCCTTGACGTTGACCTTGACCTGCTGGGCGTACAGCGGTCCGGGACCCAACACCTGGTGGGCCGGTGCCAGCAGCCGCGGATCGTGGACCAGGCGGGCGAAGACCTCGTGGCGCAGGTGCAGGCCCATGGCCGTGCGGACCACCCCGCTCGACTTCTCCCGGATGTTCTGCGGGACGTCCTCGGCCAGCAGCTCGTCGAGCGCGTCGTGCATCACCGCCACCTCGTCGGCGCGGAAGCGGTGGGGTAGGACGACGACCCCGTCGCGCCGGAAGGCGGCCAGCTGATCGGCGCTCAGGGTCGGATCGGCGGCGGTGGTCGTGGGCATGGCGCAACCTCAGGCTCGGACGAAGTGGACGGTCGGGAATCGTTGGCGAAGGGCACTGGTCCGGGCGGCCACCTCGGCCTGCTCGGCGGGGGTCGAGGCATGCAAGCCGTCGGCGATCAGGCCGGCCAGTTCGGCCATGTGCTCGACGGTCATCCCCAGCCTGGTGATCTCCGGCGTGCCGAAGCGGATGCCGTCACCGCCGTCGGCGGTGGGCAGGCCGATGGCGCAGGCCAGCAGGTTGGCGGCGCGCAGCTGCTGCGACGCGGCATGCCCGCCACCCCACGCCGAGGCGTGCACGGCGAGCTGATGCGAGCAGGTCGGACCCATCCGGGTGCGGAACACGGGCAGGCCGAGCCGCTCGAGTTCGGCCGCCAGCGCGGCTGCGTTGGCCACCATGGCTGCGGCATAGGCCGACCCGTGGTCCAGCCAGTCGAGCAGGGTGATCGCCATCGCAGCCGTCTTGGCCACGTCGAAGTTGGCGGTCAGCCCCGGATAGGCGATGGCGTCGAGGCGGCCGGCCAGCTCGGCGTCGTTGGTCAACACCAGTCCGCCGGCCGGACCGCCGAGGCTCTTGTAGGTGCTCATCGTCATCACATGGGCACCCTCGTGCAACGGGTTGGGCCATGCGCGCCCGGCGATCATCCCGCAGGCATGAGCGGCGTCGAACAGCACCCGGGCGCCGACACCGTCGGCGATGCGGCGGATCTCGGCCACCGGATGCGGGAGCAGGTTGAGGCTGGTGCCGATGGTGATGAGCGCCGGGCGAACCGCCTCGGCCAGCTCGGCGAGCGCGTCGAGGTCGACGGTGAACCGGTCCGGGTCGGCCGGGCACTCGTGGATGTCCAGCCCGTAGAGCCCGGCAGCGCCGGCGGCGCGGTGGGTCACGTGACCGCCGATCGAGGCAGGCGGGACGATGACTCGGTCCCCGGGCCGGCAGGTGGCCATGAAGGCGTACAGGTTGGCCAGCGCCCCGGATCCGACGCGGTGCTCCACGAAGGCCGCACCGAACACCCGCCGGGCCGTGTCGGCGGCGATCACCTCGATCTCCTCGATGGCTTCGAGGCCCATCTCATACTTGTCGCCCGGATGGCCGAGCGACGCCCGGGTGGTGAGCCCCTCGGCCAGCAGCGCCTCGGCCCGCGGGTTCATCACGTTGGATGCCGGGTTGAGGTTGATGCACTCCCGGTCGTGGATCTCGCGGTTGCGGGCGACCAGCTCGTTCACTCGGGCGTCGAGCGCAGCGGTGCTCGCCGCGCCGAGCGCCCCGAGGATCTCGGCCTCCCGGCGGGCCTCGACCTCGGTCAACCACGGGCGGACGGCGTCACGGCCGATGGGCTGGGCACTCATGGTCGACGATGGTGCCAGACATCCGCCCACCCACACCACCCACCCACGTCACCCACCCCCGTCACCCCCACCCGCATCGAGGTCACCCCCACCCCCGTCACCCCCACCCGCGCATCAAGGTCACCCCCCACCCCCGCATCAAGGTCGCGTGCGCCAACCGACGCACGCGACGGGTTGCGCACGCGAGCGTCGTGCATGTGTGCGCAAACCGTCGGATGCGAAGGGTTGCGCACGCATGCAGCGGGGGCGGGGCCGCAGCGGGGGCGGGGATGCGGTCGGGATGTGGCGGGGATGCGGGCGGGATGTGGTGGGGCGTGGCGCGGCGGGGGGGGTGGACGGAACAGCGTTCCGCCACACGGAACGGTGTGCTGGGCCGGGTTGGTCCTGGCGTGTGAGGGTGTGCGGATGCCCCGTGCCCGCTTCGCCCGGCCCTCGGAGGTGCCGGTGCCGGCCGGCGCCGAGGGCTGGGAGCAGCTCTACCCGTACTACCTGGTGTTCGGGCCGCACCGCCGGGCGCACGAGGACGGTGCCTTCTGGTTCCGTGAGTCGGTGCACTGGCCGCGCCCCCTGCGGCCGCTGGAGGCGACGATCCTGCAGCAGGCGATGCTGGCTCTTGGTCAGGCCAACCATCGCCAATTCGTGCTGCCCACTGCCGCCGGCATCGACGTGCGCATCCTCCACGGCTACTGCTACCTCAGCCCACTGGCGGTGACCGATCCCGACACCGTGGCCGAGCGCCAGGCGCTGTTCGACGACCGCGCCGGCCACTACTACGAACACTGGGACGAGCTGTACGCGGCCTGGATGGCGCGGATCCGCCGCCTGCTGCACCAGCTCGAAGGACTGAGCTTCACGGTCCTGCCCGACATCGCCCCGCGTCACGAGGTCCTGGCCGGCCGGGGCCTGGGCCCGTCCTACGACCTGCCCCGGGCGCTCCGCACGCTCCTCGACCTCGCCGCCGAGCTCTGGCAATACCACTTCGAGTTCCTCACCCTCGGCTATTCCGCCTACCTCGACTACTTCCGCTTCTGCCGCCAGCATGCGCCTGGCGTCACCGACCTCACCGTGGCCCGCACGGTGGCCGGGCTGGACGTCGACCTGTTCCGCCCCGACCGCGAGCTGCGGCGCCTGGCCCACCGCGCCGTCGAGCTCGGGCTGGCCAGCACGCTGTGCGCCGAGCCCGGCCGCAGCTGCATCGACGCACTGGCCGAGCGCCCGGGGGGAGCGGCGTGGTTGGCCGAGTTCGAACGGGTGCAGCACCCGTGGTTCCAGTACACCAGTGGCACCGGGTTCTACTTCGACGATCCGGTCTGGGCCGACCACCTGGAGATCCCGCTCGGCTTCATCCGCCACTACGTCGATCAGCTGCTCGCCGGGCACCCGATCGACACCTCGGCCGAGGAGTTGGCGGCGACCCGCGACCGGCTGACCACGGACATCCGCACCGCCGTGGCCGCCGAGCGCCGCGCCGAGTTCGACGCCGCCCTCGGCCTGGCCCGCCACGTGTCCCACTACGTCGAGAACCACAACTTCTACGTCGAGCACTGGGGCATGGCCGTGGTCTGGCGCAAGCTGCGCGAGTTGTCGGTGGTGTTCGTCAAGGAAGGGTTCTGGAACGCCCCGGACGACCTCTTCCACCTGCGCGTCGACGAGCTGGCCGCGGCGCTCGACGACCTCGTCATGGCCTGGGCCAGCGGGGTCCCGGCCTGCGGCCCGCAGCTCTGGCCGACCGAGATCGCCCGTCGCCGGGACATCCTCGCCGCCTGCAGCCGGGCCGTCCCACCACCCGCCCTCGGCCTGGTGCCCGATCACGTCGACGAGCCGTTCGCCGTGATGCTCTGGGGGATCACGGACGATGCGGTGGCCGCGTGGCTCGACCAGTCCGCGCCCCGCGAGCTGCACGGGTTCGGCGCCTCGAGCGGCACCGTCGTCGGTCGAGCCCGGGTGGTCGCCGGCCCGGACGGGCTCGACGACATCGAGGACGGCGACATCCTGGTGACCGAGTGCACCAGCCCGAGCTGGGCGCCGGTGTTCTCCCGGCTGGCCGGCACGGTGACCGAGGTGGGCGGGCTGATGAGCCACGTCGCCATCGTCTGCCGGGAGTACGGCCTGCCGGCGGTCACGGGAGTGCCCGGCGTGACCCACGCCGTGCGCACCGGCCAGCTGCTGCGCGTCGACGGCACCGCCGGGACCGTGACCGTGTTGGACGGCTGATGGACCAGTCGCTGTCCACCGTGTCCCGGGCGCTGCAGGTGCTCCAGGCGTTCAGCTATGAACGCCCGGTCATGGGCGTCAGCGAGCTGGCCCGACGCCTCGGCCTCGGCAAGTCCACCGTCCACCGGATCCTGACCACGCTGGTGGCCGAAGGGTTCATCGCCCGGACCGACGACGACCGCTACCGGCTGGGGCTGAAGCTCCACGAGCTCGGCCAACTGGTGGTCAGCTCGCTCGAGCTGCGCCAGGTGGCCCACGCTCCGCTGGAACGGTTGCGCAACGAGTGTGGGGAAACCGTGCACATCGCCGTGCTGGAAGGAACCGACGTCGTCTTCGTCTACCGCTTCGAATCGCCGAGCACGCTGCGGACGTTCTCGCGGGTCGGTCGGCGTGTGCCGGCGTACACCACCTCGTCGGGCAAGTGCCTGCTGGCCCACGGCGACCCGGCCGACGTCGACGCCGTGGTGGCGGCCGGGCTGCGCCGCATCGGCCCGCGATCGATCACGACCGAGCGGGCGTTGCGCGACGCGCTGGCCAAGGTGCGCGCCGACGGCTACGTGATCAGCGTGGAGGAGAACGAGCGTGGTGTCGTCAGCATCGGGGCACCCGTGTTCGGCCACGACGGGGCGTGCATCGCCGCGGTGTCGATGGCCGGCCCGACGCTGCGGATGACCACCGACCTCGTGCCCCGGTTCACCCGCATGGTGCGCCGCTGCGCCCTGGACATCAGCATCGGCATGGGCTTCCTCGACCGCCGCGGTGAGGCGCGTGCGGTCCGCCCGCTCAGCGCAGGAAGTGGCGCAGCAGGGCGTTGAAGTCGGCGGCGTGCTCGATCTGGGTCCAGTGCCCGCATCGGCCGAAGACGTGAAGCTGGGATCGGTCGATCAGCTGCGCCAGGCGGATGGCGTTGTCCAGGGGAATGACCCGGTCGTCGCGCCCGTGGACGATCAGGGTCTGGTGGGGCAGTGCGGCGATCGTGGCCTCCGGAGTGGCCATCGACGCCACCCAGCGCTGGCGTGGCGCCGGGAACATCGCCGCAAAGGCCTCCTGCACGCCGGGTTCGGTGCTGGCCCGGTATCGCAGCTCGGCCAACTCGTCGTTGACCAGCTGGCGGTCGAAGGCGAACAGGTCGAGGATCGAGCGCATGTTCCCGATCGATGGCGCGTAGCCCCACACCCGGTCGAGACCGTCGGTGATCGGGAACTCGACGCCCATCGACCCCATCAGCACCAGGCGGTCGACTCGCTCGGGCCACCGGGCGGCGAAGGCGATCGCCAGCCCGCCGCCGAAGCTGTTGCCCACGAGCGAGACCCGGTCCAGGCCGAGCGCGTCGAGGAACCCGTCGAGCTGGGCCACCCATCCGTGCATCGAGTAGCCGCCCGGCTTGTCGCTGAACCCGAACCCGGCCATGTCCGGCGCCAGGACCCGGTGCTCGGCCGACAGCGATGGGATGGTCAGTCGCCAGTTGGCGTAGGCCGACACACCCGGGCCCGAGCCGTGGACCAGCACCACCGGCGATCCGTCACCGGATTCCAGGTAGTTCGTTCCGACCCCGCCGGCGGTCACCCGTCGGCCGATCTCCGGGCGGCTTGTCGGTTCGGCGGTCGACGAGTCGGCGGTCGGGTCGGGCACGGCGCTCATGGGTGTCGCTCCTGGGGGAGGTCGGGACGGAGCCCGGGCGTGTTGACGATGGTCCGGCGGATGCCGTTCGCCGCGGCCTTCACCGCCGGCGCATATCGCTCGACGTCGGCGCGCACCGGCGAGCAGGTCACCGAGACCGCGCCGATGGCCCGTTCGCCGATCAGGATGGGCGCCGCGGCGCAGGAGACGCCGAGGGCGTTCTCCTCCCGGTCGAGGGAGATGCCCGCCTCCCGGATCCGCTCCAGCTCGGCCGCCAGCAGGCGATGGTCGGTGATCGTGTACGCGGTGCGCGGCACCAGCGGCATCGCCAGGACCTTCATCGCCGCGTCGGGGTTGAACGCCAGCAGCGCCTTGCCCACCCCGGTGCAGTAGGCGGGGAGCCGACCACCGACGCGCGAGGCGACGTTCAGGGCGTGGTGGCCACGGATCCGCTCCAGGTACACCACGTCGGTGCCGTCGAGCACGGCGAGGTGCACGGTGTCGTGATTGACCTCGTAGAGGTCCTGGAGGAAGGGCAGGGCGGCCTCGCGCAGCTTGTGCTTGCGCGGCACGTGCTCGCCCAGCTCGAACAGCTTGATCCCGAGCTGGTAGCCCCCGGGGCGCTTGTCGATCAGCCCCAGCCCGTGGAGTGCAGACAGCAGGCGATGGAGCGTCGGCTTGGGCAACTCGGTGCGCCGGGCCAGCTCCGCCAGCGACAGCGTGGTACCCGGACCGCTGGTGAAGGACTGCAGCACGTCGACGGCACGAGTCAGCACGCCGATGCCGGGCTGGGCACGCTCCTGCCCGCCGGCGTCCTGATCAGGCCGGGCCATCGTTCGGACAGTACTGATCACGGCCGACGTCGGCCAGCGCCGCGTTCCGCCACGCGGAACACCACCCTTGCCGGCGGCACGACCGATTCGTACTGTCGGCCCATGCTGACTGCCGAGCAACAGCGCGCCGCGGCGCAGTCCCTCCGAGCCGCCGAGGACGCCCGGGCGCCCATCGCCGCGCTCACCGAGACCTACGCCGACATCGACGTCGTCGACGCCTACGAGATCCAACTGGTGAACATCCGCCGCCGGTTGGAGGAGGGCAGCCTGATCCGCGGGCACAAGGTCGGGCTGTCGGCCAAGGCCATGCAACAGATGCTCGGGGTCCACGAGCCGGACTACGGCCACCTGCTGGACCACATGTTCGTCGACGAGGGGGCGGCCATCGAGGCCGGCCGGTTCTGCCAACCGCGGGCCGAGATCGAGGTCGCCTTCGTGCTCGGGCGGCCGCTCCAGGGCCCCGGTGTGACCATGGCCGACGTGGTCAGGGCGACCGACTACGTGCTGCCGTCGATCGAGATCGTCGACAGCCGTCTGGCCGACTGGAAGATCAAGATCCAGGACACCATCGCCGACAACGCCTCCTCGGCGGCGCTGGTGCTCGGCGGGCGGCCCACTCGGTTGCACGACATCGACCCGGCGCTGATCGGCGCCAACCTGCGCAAGAACGGCGAGATCGTCGAGACCGGGTGCAGCGGGGCGGTGCTCGGCAACCCGGCCATCGCCGTCGCCTGGCTGGCCAACAAGGTCGCCCAGTTCGGCGTGGCCCTCGAGCCCGGCCACGTGATCATGCCCGGATCGTGCACCCGGATGGTGCCGGTGGCAGCCGGCGACCACATCCGCGCCGACTTCGACGTGCTCGGGGCCGTGGCCGTGAGCTTCACGTGATCCGCACACGGCGTTCCGCTCCACGGAACACGGGCCTTGCCTGTTCCCGCCCGATCGAGTTGTAAGGAAGCGATGCAGAAGATCACCGCCGCCATCGTCGGTCCCGGCAACATTGGCACCGACCTGATGTACAAGCTGCTGCGCAGCGACGTCGTCGAGCCCCGCTACATGGTGGGCGTCGACCCCGACTCGGCCGGCCTGCGTCTGGCCGGCGAGCTCGGGCTGGAGGCCTCACCGGAAGGCGTCGACTGGCTGCTCGATCGACCCGAGTTGCCGGCCCTCGTGTTCGAGGCCACCAGTGCCTACGTCCACGTCCGCAACGCGCCCCGCTATCGCGCCGCTGGCATCCACGCCGTCGACCTGACGCCGGCCGCCCGCGGGCCGTACGTCGTGCCACCGGTGAACCTCACCGAGCACATCAACGAGATGAACGTCAACATGGTCACGTGCGGCGGGCAGGCGACGATTCCCATGGTCTATGCGGTCTCCCGTGTCGTCCCCGTCGACTACGCCGAGATCGTCGCCACGGTCTCGTCGGCTTCGGCCGGGCCGGGCACGCGCAACAACATCGACGAGTTCACCCGGACCACCTCGAAGGCCGTGGAGGTCCTCGGCGGGGCGCAGCGCGGCAAGGCGATCATCATCCTCAACCCGGCCGAGCCACCGCTGATGATGCGTGACACGATCTTCTGCTCGCTGCCGGCGGACGCCGACCACGACAAGATCGCCACGAGCATCCACGACATGGTCGCCGAAGTGCAGACCTACGTGCCCGGCTATCACCTGCGCAGCGAGCCGCAGTTCGACACCATGCCCGACGGCACGGGCCGGGTGGCCACCTTCGTCGAGGTGCGTGGGGCCGGCGACTTCTTGCCGCCGTATGCCGGCAACCTCGACATCATGACCGCCGCCGCCGCCAAGGTGGGCGACGAGATCGCCCGCCACCTGCTGAGCAAGGAGCACTGACATGCCGTACTCGGCCGACCTCGACATCCGCATCACCGACACCAGCCTGCGCGACGGCTCGCACGCCAAGCGCCACCAGTTCAGCGAGGCCGACGTGCGCGCCGTGGTGGCGGCGCTCGACGCTGCGGGAATGCCCGTGATCGAAGTGACCCACGGCGACGGACTCGGCGGGTCGTCGTTCAACTACGGCTTCTCCCGTACCGACGAACGGGTGCTCATGAAGGCCGCGGCGGAGACGGCCCGGCAGGCCAAGATCGCCGCGCTGATGCTCCCGGGGCTGGGCACCAAGGACGACATCAAGGCCGCCGCCGACCTCGGTGTCGGGGTGATCCGCATCGCCACCCACTGCACCGAGGCGGACATCTCGATCCAGCACTTCGGGATGTCCCGCGAGCTCGGCCTGGAGACCGTGGGGTTCTTGATGATGGCCCACTCCCAGCAGCCCGACGTGCTGGCAGCCCAGGCACGGATCATGGCCGACGCCGGATGCCAGTGCGTCTATGTGGTCGACTCGGCCGGGGCGATGATCCTGGAGGACGTCACGGTCCGGGTGGAGGCCGTCGTCGCCGAACTGGGTGGAGATGCCACCGTCGGCTTCCACGGCCACGAGAATCTCGGGTTGTCGGTGGCCAACAGTGTCATGGCCGTGCGCGCCGGGGCGGTGCAGGTCGACGGCTCGACCCGGGCCTTCGGTGCCGGTGCGGGCAACACCCCGCTGGAGGTGTTCGCCGCCGTCGCCGAGCGCCAGGGCATCCGCACCGGACTCGACGTGCTGCGGATGATCGACGTCGCCGAGGACGTGGTTCGCCCGGTGATGGACGGCGAGTGCGTCAAGGATCGCCTGGCCATCATCATGGGCTATGCCGGCGTGTACAGCAGCTACCTGAAGCACGCCTACCGCGCCGCCGAGCGCTACGGCGTGTCCGGTGCCGAGATCCTGCTGGAGTGCGGCCGCCAGGGGCTGGTGGGCGGGCAGGAGGACCAGATCATCCAGATCGCCGCCACCCTGGCCAAGCACGGGGCCGCGGCGTGAGCGCGGCGATCACCGCCTGCGCCGACCTGGTGGAGTCAGCCGTCGCTCACCGCACCGCCATGGGGCGGCTGACCGAGCAGCATGCGCTCACGTTGGACGACGGGTACGCCGTGCAGGACGAGGTGGCCCGGCGGCGTCTGGCGCGGGGCGAACGCGTCGTCGGCGCCAAGCTCGGCCTGACCTCGCCCGCCAAGCAGCAGCAGATGCAGGTGGCCGAGCCGGTGTACGGCCGGCTGTTCAGCGGGGGCCTGCACCCGGCGAACGAACCGGTGCGGGTCGACACCCTGATCCACCCGCGCGTCGAGCCGGAGATCGTGCTGATCATCGGCCAGCGTCTGGCGGGCCCAGGAGTGAGCGCCGCCGATGTTCTGGCCGCCACCGACTGGGTGTGCTGCGGGCTCGAGGTCATCGACTCGCGCTACGCCGACTTCTCGTTCACGGCCGCCGACGTCGTCGCCGACAACACCAGCGAGGCCAAGGTGGTTGTCGGCCCGGCCATGCACCGCCCGGACGGCCTCGACCTCTCGCTGATCGGTCTGCTGCTGGAGGTCGACGGTGTCCAGGTGGCCACGGCCACCGGAGCGGCCACCATGGGTCATCCGGCCGAGGCCACGGCGATGTTGGCCAACTTCCTCGGCGCCCGCGGCGAGGCCATCGAGCCTGGGTGGATGGTGTTCACCGGTGGGCTCACCGCAGCGGTTCCACTGGCGGCCGGCCACCACGTGACGGCGACCTTCGGGCACCTCGGCTCGGTCACGGTGCGAGGCGTGTGATGCCGCTGGTCCACGTCAGCATGGCCGCCGGGCGGACCCCGGAGCAGAAGCGGGCCCTGCTGGCGGCCATCACCCAGGCCGCCCAGGACACCCTCGGCGCCCCGCTGGCCTCGATCCGGGTGTGGATCACCGAGTTCGAGCCCACCGACTTCATGGCCGCCGGCCACACCCTCGCCGAGCGCAACGCCCACCCCACCCCCTGACCCCTGACCCCTGACCCCTCTCAGACCCATGGGCGCGGAACCTTGCACGTCCGCACCTTGCCGCGCCCATGGGACCAGGGGACGGCAGAACGGGACCGGCACGCCCTCCCACCACCGCCCGACCCGCCACGAACCCATGGGCGCGGAACCTTGCACATCCGCACCTTCCCGCGCCCATGGGACCGGGGGACGCCAGAACGGGACGGGCAAGCCCTCCCACCACCGCCCGACCCGCCACGAACCCATGGGCGCGGAACCTTGCACGTCCGCACCTGTCCGCGCCCATGGGACCAGGGGACGCCACAACGGGACCGGCATGCCCTCCCACCACCGCCACGAACCCATGGGCGCGGGAACGTGCGGTGGTGCGCATGGCCGCGCCCATGGGCGCGGGAGGAGTCGTCCGGGGGTCGGGCGGAACGCCGCCGGTACGCCACGAAACGGCGTTCCGATTTGCGGAACGTGAGGCTGTACGGCATGGCGTAGCGAGGCGCACGCTGCCGACGTGGACGACGCCACAACGCCACCGATCATCGACACGGACCGCCGGTTCGTGCGGGTCGTCGAGCGCCGCGCCGACGGCTTTGTCGAGTTCCGCTTCTCGATCGGTGACCCCGACCTGTTCGTCGAGATGTTCCTCGACGGGCCGGCCTTCGCCGAGTTCTGCGCCACCCAGCACGCCGAGGTGCTGGCCGACGTCGGCGCGCCGGGTTCGGACGAGACGGGCGACGCCGGTGACGAGTGGGGCTGGACCCTGCACGACGCCACCCACCAACGGTTCAAGTAGGCGCCCCGCGGGGCCACGACCACAAGGAGACAGCTGATGCAGATCGACCTCCGCACGGTGAGCATCACCCCGGTGCGCCAGACGTTCGACCACGTCGCCCGGCGCATCGGTCCGAACAAGACCGCCAGCCGCTACCAGGAGGGCGTGCTCGACGTCCAGGCCAACGCCAACTTCCACTACCGGCCGACATGGGATCCCGGCCACGAGATCTTCGACGCCTCTCGCACCAAGCTGGTGATGGCCGACTGGTACGCCTTCCGTGACCCGCGGCAGATGTACTACGCCACCTACACCATCGCCCGGGCGCGCATGCAGGAGACGGCCGAGGCCGACTTCGAGTTCGTCGAGAAGCGCGGCCTGGCCGACACCTTCGCCGCCGACGCCAAGCGCCGAGCCCTCGACCTGCTCGTCCCGCTGCGCCACGTGGCTTGGGGGGCGAACATGAACAACTCCTCGATCTGCGCCTACGGCTACGGCACCAGCTTCACCGCCCCGTGCATCTTCCAGGCGATGGACCAGCTGGGCATCGCCCAGTACCTCACTCGTCTTGGTCTGCTGCTCGGCGACGTCGAGGCCCTCGACGAGGCCAAGGCGGCGTGGATGGACGCCCCGCAGTGGCAAGGGCTTCGCCACCTGGTCGAAGACCTGCTGGTGATCGGCGACCCGTTCGAGCTGTACGTGGCCCAGAACTTCGCCCTCGACGGTCTGCTGTTCCCGCTGGTCTACGGCACGTTCGACACGGCACTCACGGTCCAGGCGGGACCGACCGTGTCGATGCTGGTGCGCTTCCAGAACGACTGGTTCGCCGAGACCTCCAAGTGGGTCGACGCCACCATCAAGACCGCTGCGGCCGAGTCCTCGGCCAACGCCGAGCTGGTCAGCGGATGGGCGACCACGTGGCGCGACCGCGCCGTTGCCGCCATCGCCCCGCTGATGGACGCAGCCCTCGGTGGCGACGCTCCCGCCGCGATGACCGACGCCGTGACGGCGTTCGACGCCCGCGCCGCCAAGTGCGGCCTGACCCTGTGATCCACGAGAGGTGACCCCGATGTCCAATGTCTTCATCGCCTTCCAGACCAACGAGGCCAGCCGCGGCATCGTCGACGCCATCGTCGAGGACAACCCGACGGCCTCCATCAACGAGCAGCCGGCCATGGTCCGCGTCGACGTGCCCGGCTCGATGACCATCAAGCGCGAGACGGTCGAGGAGAAGCTCGGCCGCTCGTTCGACCTGCAGGAGCTGCACGTCCACCTGATCACCCTGTCGGGCCACATCGACGAGTCCGACGACGAGTTCACCCTGAGCTGGAACTAGGAGCACCCCGATGACCACCACCGCCGCACCGAAGAAGCTCGGTCTCAAGGAGCGCTACGCGCTGATGACCCGGGGCCTGGACTGGCAGACCACCTATCAGCCGATGGAGAAGGTCTTCCCCTATGCCACCTACGAGGGCATCAAGGTCCACGACTGGAACGCGTGGGAGGACCCGTTCCGCCTGACCATGGACGCCTACTGGAAGTACCAGGCGGAGAAGGAGCAGAAGCTCTACGCGATCATGGACGCCTTCGCCCAGAACAACGGGCACCTCGGGCTCACCGATGCCCGCTACATCAACTCGTTGAAGCTGTTCCTCACCGGCGTCTCCCCGCTCGAGTACATGGCCCACCGTGGTTTCGCCCACGTCGGCCGCTCGCTGCCGGGCGTCGGTGCCCGGGTGGCCTGCCAGATGCAGTCGCTCGACGAGCTGCGTCACGTGCAGACGCAGATCCACTCGATGTCCAACTACAACAAGCTGTACGACGGGTTCCACGCCTGGCGGCACATGCACGACCGGGTCTGGTACCTCTCCGTGCCGAAGTCGTTCTTCGACGACGCCATCACCGCCGGCCCGTTCGAGTTCATGATCGCCATCGGCTTCTCCTTCGAATACGTGCTCACCAACCTGCTGTTCGTGCCGTTCATCTCGGGCGCGGCGTACAACGGCGACATGGGGGCGATGGCGTTCGGCTTCTCCGCCCAGAGCGACGAGAGCCGGCACATGACCCTCGGCCTGGAGGCCATTAAGTTCATGCTCGAGCAGGACCCGGACAACCTGCCGATCGTCCAGCACTGGATCGACAAGTGGTTCTGGCGCGGCTACCGGGTGCTGACGCTGGTGGCGATGATGCTCGACTTCATGCTGCCGAAGAAGGTGATGAGCTGGAAGGAGGCGTGGGAGATCTACGCCGAGGAGAACGGCGGGGCGCTGTTCAACGACCTGGCCCGCTACGGCGTGCGCCCACCACTCGGCTGGCAGCAGGCCTGCGACGACAAGGTCCACCTCAGCTCGCAGGCGTGGAGCACCTTCTACCAGTACCAGGCCGCCGCCCCGTTCCACACCTGGGTTCCGTCGCCGGAGGACATGGACTGGATGGCCCAGAAGTACCCGGGCACCTTCGACCAGTACTACCGGCCACGCTTCGAGCACTGGGCCGAGCGGGAGGCTGCCGGCGACCGGTACAACAACGGCACGCTGCCGATGCTGTGCCAGGTGTGCCAGATCCCGATGCTGTTCACCGAGCCCGGTGACCCGACACGGATCTGCTACCGGGACAGCGTCTACGACGGCGAGCGCTACCACTTCTGCTCCGACGGCTGCAAGAACATCTTCGACCACGAGCCGGAGAAGTACGTGCAGGCCTGGCTGCCGGTGCACCAGATCTATCAGGGGAACTGCTTCCGCCCGGAGGCCGATCCCACCGCCGCCGACTTCAACCCACTGCTCGAGGTCATCACCTGGTACCAGATGAACGTCGGCGTCGACAACGCCCCCTACGAGGGCTCCGAGGACCAGCGCCACTTCCGTGCCTGGCGCCAGATGACCACCAGCAACGCCTGACCCGCCCGCACGAGAGGAGACCGACATGTCTGTTGCCGCCGTCACGGAGTACCGCGGTACCCCGAAGGACACCCAGGACCAGTTCCACGGTGCCCAACTCACCTACATCGGCTGGATCGACCACCTGATGTTCTGCGCCCCGTTCGCCTTCCCCCTGCCACCGGACATGCCCTTCGGCGCCATCGTCGAAGCGGTCCTGCCCGGAGCGGTGGGCACGCACCCGGACTTCGCCTCGATCGACTGGTCGAGCGTCGAGTGGACGAAGAACGGCGAGCCGTTCACGCCCGATCTGTCCGCCTCGCTGGCCGACAACGGGATGCGCCACAAGGACAGCCTGACCTTCCGCACCCCGGGGCTCACCGGGGTCAAGGGCTCCAGCACCTGAGCGGGCCGTGAGCTTCGATCTCACCATCGAGCCGCTCGGCCAGACGGTCGGCGTGGCCGAGGGCCAGACCCTCCTCGACGCTGCCCTGCGCGCCGGCGTGTACCTCCCGCACGCCTGCGGTCACGGCCTGTGCGGCACCTGCAAGGTGCAGGTGGTCGATGGTGAGATCGACCACGGCGAGGCATCCAGCTTCGCCCTGATGGACTTCGAGCGTGAAGAGGGCCTGTGCCTGGCGTGCTGCGCCCGGGCCGAGAGCGACGTCACCATCGAGGCGGACATCGAGGACGAGCCCGATGCGCTCAGGCTGCCGGTGCGCAACGTCACCGCCACGGTCACCCGGATCGATGCCTTGACCCCCACGATCAAGGGCGTCGTGGCCCGGGTCGACGATCCCGACGGGCTGCCCTTCCAGGCCGGGCAGTACGTCAACGTCCAGCTCCCCGATCGCGACGAACACCGCCCGTTCAGCTTCGCCAACTCACCGTCTGACCCGCACCAGATCGAGCTCGACGTCCGTCTGGTGCCGGGTGGGGCGGCCACCACCTGGATCCACGAGCGGCTGCAGGTCGGTGACACCCTGCACCTCGCCGGGCCCTACGGCATGTTCCACGTCCGCCAGTCGGCCAACGTACCGATGATCTTCATGGCCGGCGGGTCGGGCCTGTCCAGCCCGCGCTCGATGATCCTCGACCTGCTGGAGCGCGGGTGCACGCTGCCGATCACGCTGATCCACGGCGCGCGCACGGCCGACGAGCTGTACCACGTGGACGAGCTCACGTCCCTCGCCGACCGCACGCCCACGTTCACCTACCTGCCGACGCTGTCCCACGAGCCGGATGGCAGCGGTTGGGCGGGGGCGCGAGGATTCGTCCATGAGGCCGCCAAGGCCCACTTCGCCAACGACTTCCGCGGTCACAAGGCCTACCTGTGCGGACCGCCTGCGATGATCGACGCCTGCATTACCACGCTCATGCAGGGCCGGCTGTTCGAGCGGGACATCTACCAGGAGCAGTTCATCTCCGCCGCCGACGCCTCGCGGGTGCGCAGCCCGCTGTTCAAGCGGATCTAGCCATGACCACCGCCTACACCGTGACCGTGCTGCCCGAGGGAACTGCCTTCGCCAGCGCCGCCGATCGCAGCGTGCTGCACGGCATGGAGCAGAGCTGCGGGCGAGGCATCCAGGTCGGCTGCCGCAGCGGCGGATGCGGGGTGTGCCGGATCACCGTGCTGTCCGGCACGTACACGACCAAGCGGATGAGCAAGGCGTTCGTCACCGAGGACGACCTGAGGGCGGGCGTGGTGCTGTCCTGCCGGACCTACCCGACCAGCGATCTGACCGTGCAGTGCGCACCCAAGCCGGCGGCGACCGCACCGCTTGCCTCGGCCGAGACGCCACGACCCGACTGACACCCATCGAGACAGGAATCAACAAAGGAGAAAACCATGGGAATGACCGGAGTGCTCCGACCGGGGCACATGCAGCTCAAGGTCCTCGACCTGGACGAGGCGGTGGAGTTCTACTCCAACGTCGTCGGCCTGGTGCAGACCGGCCGTGACGCCCACCGGGCCTACTTCAAGGGCTGGGACGAGCGCGACCATCACAGCGTGATCCTGCGCGACGCCGGTGAGGCCGGCATGGACTTCTACGGCTTCAAGGTGGCGTCGAAGGCCGATCTCGATCGGCTGGAGAAGGACCTCAACAACTACGGCGTGACCACCGAACGGATCCCGGCCGGCGATCTGCTGGAGACCGGCGAGCGGGTCCGCTTCGAGATCCCTTCGGGCCACCAGATCGAGCTGTACGCCGAGAAGAAGGACGTCGGCAACGGCATGGGCTACACCAACCCACCGCCGTGGAGCGAGGCTGCCGAGCGCGGCATCGCCCCGATCCGCATGGACCACGCCCTGCTGTACGGGCCGGACATCGAGAAGGTCCAGGCGCTGTTCTGCGACGTCCTCGGGTTCTACCTCGTCGAGCACATCGTCCTGCCGGACGGCGAGACCGACCTGGCCATCTGGCTGTCGTGCAGCACCAAGGCCCACGACGTGGCCTTCGTGCGCAACGAGGAGCCCGGCAAGCTGCACCACACCGCCTTCCTGCTGGAGAGCTGGGAGAAGGTGCTGCGCGCCGCCGACCTGATGTCGATGAACAAGGTGTCGATCGACATGGGCCCGACACGCCACGGGGTGACGCGGGGCACGACCATCTACGCCTTCGACAACTCCGGCAACCGCTTCGAGACGTTCTGCGGCGGCTACCAGAGCTACCCGGACTGGAAGCCGATCACCTGGACCTGGGAGGAGGTCGGCCCGGCCGTCTTCTACCACGACCGTAAGCTCAACGAGGCCTTCCTCTCCGTCTACACCTGATCCACCAGATCCATCCCATGGCGGTCGTGAGCCTCCGGCCCGGGTGGCCGGGGGCTCATGGCCGCGTCGACACCTGATGCACGAAACGAGATCCACGTGAGCACCGACACGTCCGCCATCGCTCCCGCCCGCCACTTCATCGCCAACGAGTTCGTCGACTCGATCTCCGGGCAGACCTTCGACGTGGTCAACCCGGTGACCGAGCAGGTGGTCACCACCGCGGCGCGTGGCGACGTCGACGATGTCGGCGCGGCGGTCGGCGCGGCGCAGCAGGCGTTCGAGTCCGGCGAGTGGTCGCGGGCCAAGCCGTCGTTCCGCCGCCAGGTGTTGATGAAGGCCGCCGATCTGATCGACGCCCGCTACCCGGAGATCCTGCGGCGCGAGGCACTGGAGATGGGCCATCCGATCGGCAACCCGGTGCAGGGGCCCAGCCGCTCGGCCTGGAACCTGCGCTTCTTCGCCATGGAGCAGGAGCTCGCCGGCGATCACGCCTTCAACCGCGACGACAACCTGCGGACCTACACGATGAGCGACCCGGTCGGGGTCTTCGCCGTGATCAGCCCGTGGAACGCGCCGTTCATGCTCAGCACGTGGAAGCTGGCGCCGGCGCTGGCCTACGGCAACTCGGTGGTCCACAAGCCCAGCGAGCTGTCCCCGCTGAGCATCGGCGTGCTCGGCGAGATCTTCCAGGAGGCCGGGTTGCCGGCCGGCGCCTACAACACGGTGCTCGGTTTCGGCAAGGAGGCCGGCGCCCCGCTGGTGGAGCACCACGACGTGGTCGGGGTGACCTTCACCGGCTCGCCGGGCACGGCCCGCGACATCGCCACCCGGGTGGCGCCGCAGCTCAAGCGGACCTCGTTCGAGCTCGGTGGCAAGTCCGCGGTCCTGGTCTTCGCCGACGCCGACCTGTCCCGCTGCGTGCCCACGGTGGCAGCAGGCATCTTCTCCAACACCGGGCAGCTGTGCATCGCCGGCTCGCGCATCCTCGTCCAGCGCCCGATCTACGACCAGTTCATCGAGGCCTTCGCCGCCGAGGCCGCCGGCTGGGTGCCCGGCGATCCGAACGACCCGGCGACCCGGCTCGGGCCGATCGTCAACAAGGCCCAGTACGACAAGGTCACCGGCTACATCGACGTGGCTCGCAGCGAGGGCCGGGTGCTGCACGGCGGCGGCCGGCCGGCCGGGCGGGACACCGGCTACTTCGTCGAGCCGACGATCATCGTCGACGTCGAGCCCACGGCCCGGGTCTGCCAGGAGGAGATCTTCGGCCCGGTCGCGGTGGTCATGCCGTTCGACACCGCCGAGGAGGCACTGGCCATCGCCAACGGCACCGACTACGGCCTGGCCGGCTACATCTGGAGCGAGAGCCAGCGCACCGTCCACGACGTGGCCGCCCGCCTGCACACCGGCATGATCTGGGCCAATTGCTTCTTCGAGCGGGACCTGCGCCAGCCGTTCGGCGGCGTCAAGCAGAGCGGCATGGGGCGCGAAGGTGGAGGGCACAGCCGCGAGTTCTTCACCGAGACCCGCTTCGTGGCCTTTCCCACCACGCCCCGATGAACACGGTGATCCCGGCGCACACGCTGTCGCTGGCGGGCGCCCGGATGGCGCTGGACGCGGCGATGGCCCACGCCACCGAGTTGGGCGTGGCGGTGTGCGTGACCGTGGCCGACGAAGCCGGCGAGCCCGTCGTGGCCGCTCGGATGGACGGCGCGCCCCGCCTGTCGGCGCGCATCGCTGCCGACAAGGCCTACACGGTCGCGGCGTTCAACGGCCTACCCACGGACCGATGGTGGGACTTGATCAAGGACGACCCGGCCCTGGTCCACGGCATCACCCACACGCCACGCTTGACCATCTTCGGCGGCGGTGCACCCGTGCTGGTCGACGGCTCGCTGGTCGGTTCGGTCGGGGTGTCCGGCGGCTCGGCCGACCAGGACCAGGCCATCGCCGAAGCCGGCGCCGCTGGCGTCCACGTCCCCTGATCCCCCCGACCCCCGGGACCCCGGGCCCCCGCCCGGACCCCCGGGATCCCGCCGGACCCCCGGGATCCCCCCGGACCTCCACGGGGTGATCAGCGAATGTCGATGTCATGCCGACATGTGCTGATCACCTGCGGCGGGGGTGAACGGTCGAGGGATCCCGGCGACCCCGTTAGGGTGGCCTGGTGGCCGCCGTCGACATGACCTGGGGTGCCGTCCCGACCGCCGCGGCGAGGGCCGTCGGCCGCACGGCGTCGTGAGCGGTCGGTGGTCGCCGGCTGCGGCACGCCTGATCGCGGTCGTCACCGTCTCGCTGGGTGCGGTCGGCGCGTCGGCCAGCGCCGTCGTCGCCAACCGCCCGAACACCACCCCTCCCGGGTCGGCTCCCACCGGGACGCAACCCGCCGGCACCGCCGGCGCCGGCGCGACGAGCCCGCTGGACGATGCCGCCCCCGGGCCATACCGGGTTGGTGTGCGGACCGTGGACGTGCCGGGTGGTCGACGGGCGGAGATCTGGTACCCGGCGGCTCCCGGCCCGGCGCAAACCGAGACCTACGACGTGCGCGCCTTCCTACCCCCGGCCATCACCGCACTGCTGAAGACCGACCTGCCGGCCACGGTGACCTACACCGCGGGGCGTGACGCGGCCGTCGCCGACGGACGGTTCCCGGTGGTGCTGTTCAGCCACGGGTTCACCGGCATGCGCTTGCAGTCGACGTTCCTCACCGCCCACCTGGCGTCGTGGGGGATGATCGTGGCCGCCCCGGACCACGCCAGCCGGGACATGTTCCACGTGCTCGCCGGCAGCCCGACGGCCGACCCTGAGGCCGCGGTCGAGGATCTGCGGGCCACGCTCGACGTGGTGTCCGCCGCCGCCACCGCACCCACCGACCCGCTGGCCGGGCACGTCGATCTCGAGCACGTCGCCACGCTGGGTCATTCGGCGGGTGGGTTCACCGCCCTGTCGATGGCCGCCGATCCCCGGGTGGACGGGTTCGTCTCGCTGGCCTCGGGTCGCACCGACGGCCAAGTGTCGCCGCCGCGCCCGTCGCTGTTCGTGGCGGGGACGAACGACCGGGTCGTACCGGCCAGCGTCTCCGAGTCGGCCTTCGAGTCGGCGGCGTCTCCCACCTGGCTGGTCGAGTTGACCGACGTCGGCCACAACGGGTTCGACGACTTCTGCACCATCGGCAACGGACGCGGCTTGATCGGGCTGGCCGAGGCCTCGGGCCTGGGGCCGCTGCTCGATGCCCGGCCGGAGTTGCGCACGCTGGGCACCGACGGGTGCGGACCGCCAAACGTCGCGCCAGCACGCAGCGAGTCGATGATCACGGGCATCGTCACCCGCTGGCTGCGCTGGTTGTTCGGTGCCGAAACGTCGGCGGTCCCCACCGACGTCCCCGCCGACGCCGGGTTCACCATCCAGAGCCGTGCGTAAGTCCGTAGTGCCCGGCGCCTGCCGAGCCCGGCCGATCAGCCTCCGCGGGGAAACGGGCCGCCGGAGCGCCGGCGGCCGAGGTGGACGGGAAGCTCGGATCGGCCGCGAAGCGTGAAGGTGGGACGGACCGGACTCGGCCCGGCCGCTTGGATCCCCGGGAACGCCCGGAGCAGCGTCGACAGCGCGATGGCGCCCTCGGCCCGAGCGAGGGCCGCGCCCAGACAGTGATGGATGCCGCCGCCGAAGGCGATGTGCCGGTTGGCGTTGGACCGGCGAATGTCGAGCCGATCGGGATCATCGAACACCGTCGGGTCGCGGTTCGCTGACGCCAGGATCACGATGACCTGGTCGCCCGGCGGAATGGTGGTGCCGTCCAACTCAAGCGGCTCGGTGGCGATCCGTTGGGCGAGTTGCACCGGTGAGTCGAAGCGGAGCAGTTCGTCGACGGACGAGTCGGCGAGGGTTGGTTGGGCTGTCCACTCGGCCAGCTGATCGGGATGATCGAGCAGGGCGGCCAGCCCATTGCCGATTAGGTTCACGGTGGTTTCGTGGCCGGCCACCAGGATCAGCGTGACGAGCTCGTTGAGCTCGCCGTCGTCGAGCAGTTCGTCCGGACGCGTGGTCGGTTCGGTCGACGGGCGGAGGAGGTCGGACAGCAGGTCGTCGCCCGGATGCCGGCGGCGCTCGTCGATCATCGCTTCGGTGTAGCGGCGGAGCTGATCGCCGGCTTCCTCGATCTCGGCGTTGTCATCGTCGGAACGCAGCATCCGTGGGTCGACCGCGCGGGTGAGCGTGGCGGACCAGTGGCGGAACTGCTCGTGATCAGCGGCGGGCACACCGAGCAGGGTGCAGATCACCCGGATGGGCAAGGGGTAGGCGAACTGCTCGATGATGTCGACGGTGGTGTCGCCACGCTCGGCCATCGCGGTGACGAGTTCGTCGGCGGTCCGGCGGATCAGACCGCGCAGTTGATCGACACGTCGGGGTCCGAAGGCCGGGGCGACCAGTCCGCGCAGCCGCGTGTGTTCGGGCGGGTCCATGAACAACAGCGATGGGCGCCGCTCGGCGACGGCGGCGAGGCGTGGATTGGAGGCCGCCATCATCTGGAAGTACGTGCCGCGGCGTTCGTCGCTGCTCGCGCTCGGATGGCGGAGCACCTTGGCGCACGCGCCGTGGCTGAGTGCCAGGTGCAAGCCGATCTCGGTGGAGATCACCGGGGTGGTTTCGCGGAACCTCCGGTACACCGCGTACGGATTGTCACGGTTCGCCGGATCGAACGCCTCGGCGAAGAACGCCGCGGCGAGATCGGGCGACGCTGCACCAGCCATCCGGGGAGTCTCGCGCCAACCCTGGCCATCGTCACCACGCTGCCGCGAGGCCAGCCGAACGCCACGGCATGGCGGTTACAGTTCGGGGCGCAACGGAGGGGTGCCGGGAAGGCTGGTCGGCGTCGAGGAGACATGGAGCGACGCGCCCAACCACGCCGCCCACCGCCAGCCGTGCGGGTGCTGTCGCCGTTGCGCGACTTCCTGGCCGCCGAAGTGGCGGGGGCCGCGGTGCTGGCCGTCGCCGCTGTGGCTGCGCTGGTGTGGGCCAACTCGCCGTGGGCGGGCGGCTACGAGCGAATGTGGGCAACGGTCGTGCGCGTCGGCATCGGCGACCACACCCTGGCTCTCGATCTGCGCCACTGGATCAACGACGGGCTGATGACCGTGTTTTTCTTCGTCGTCGGCCTGGAGATCAAGCGCGAGCTGACCGACGGCCACCTGGCCAGGGCTCGGGCGGCGCTGCTTCCCATCGTCGCCGCGGTGGGCGGGATGGCGGTGCCGGCGCTGTGCTATCTGGCGATCGCCGGCCGGACGGCGCCGCACGGGTGGGCGATCCCGATGGCGACGGACATCGCCCTGGCCGTCGGCGTGCTGGCCGTGGTGGGGAGCAGGGTTCCGACGTCGTTGCGCGCGTTCCTGTTGGGCCTGGCGATCGTCGACGACATCGGCGCGATCGTGGTCATCGCCGTCGCCTACTCGGACGGCATCGCCGCCGGGTGGCTGGCGGTCGCCGCCGGCTCGGTGGGCGCCGTGCTCCTCGCCCGCCGTCTCGAAGTCCACGCCACCGGGATCTACGTCGTGGTGGGTGCGGTGTGCTGGTTGGGTCTGCACGAAGCGGGCGTGCACGCCACGCTGGCCGGCGTGGTCATGGGCCTGCTGGCGCCGGCCGTGCCCCGCTGGGCCCCCGACCTGGTGGACGGCGAGGAGCTGGCCGATGTGTCCGACGTGGAGGCAGCCCGCCAGACCACCGCCCTGGCCCGCGGCTCGGTGTCGGTGGTCGAGTGGCTGCAGCACGTGCTCCACCCGTGGACCAGCTTCGTCATCGTGCCGTTGTTCGCCCTGGCCAACATCGGCGTGGAGATCTCCGCCGCCGGCCTGGGCGAGGCGGTCCGCTCGCCCATCACCTGGGCCATCGTCGCCGGGCTCGTGGTGGGCAAACCGCTCGGCGTCGTCGCCGCCACGGCACTGGCCGTGCGCAGTGGCGTTGCCGACCGTCCCGACGGCATGCGCCGCTCCCACCTGCTTGGCGCCGGGGCGGCGGCGGGCATCGGGTTCACCGTCGCCCTGTTCATCACCGAGCTGGCCCTGCCCGGCGAAGCCCAGCGAACCGACGCCAAGCTCGGCATCGTCGCCGCATCACTGGTTGCCGCTGCGCTGGCCGTCGGGGTCCTACGCCGGAACCCCGACGGCGGATGAACCACTCCCGGTCGGCAACGGAGGACCGCTGCTGGCCAGGCCGCGCTCACCTGCCAACCGCCAGCTGGAGATGGACCCGATGAGCCGTGCGGCGCGCTCGGACGAACGTGCGGTCGCGTTGTGCCCGGCAGGTCGTTCTGTTAGGTATGAGCCGTGGCGACGCCGATCGTCGAGCAAGTCCAGGATCTCCGGATCCTGTGGTCGGGAGCTTGCTGGAACGTGCTCGACATCGAGAACTCCGCGGCCCACTGCGACGCCTGGTCGGAGACCCGGATCAATGGGACCAACGGGGTTGCACTGGTGCGGGCCGGTGGATACCAGCGACGGGTGAACGGATCGACGTACGCCGTGAACCGCGCCGTCGGCTTCTCCTTCGATGCGACGTCCGAGGTCCAGAGCCGGCACGCGGTTGGTGCATGTTCCCGTCTGACCTTCATCGCCAGCCCGCCGTCGGGCACGCCCGACGAACTGCGGTCTCGGACAGTCCCACTGCTCGTCACGGCCGATCTCGACCTGCACCATCGACTCCTCCACAAGGATCTGGAGCAGGAACGCGAAGCATGGGAGATCGGCATGCGCGTCGCTCAGGTGCTCGCGATCTGCATGCCCGCGCTGCACAACACACCCGGGTCCAGAACCGAGCGGCGGCGCCGCGAACTCATCGACCAGGTGGTCGAGCTCCTCCGGCAACGCAGCACCGACCCCAACCTCGCCGAGATCGCCCGACGCGTCGGATACTCACCGTTCCACCTCAGCCGGGTGTTCAAGGAGGCCACGGGAATGGGCCTCAAGGAGTTCCGGCAGCATCTGCGTGTCATGCGCGTCCTCGATGAGCTGGAGGGCGGCACGGATGACCTCTCCGCAGTGGCCGCAGAGCACGGATTCGCCGACCATGGCCACATGACACGGACCGTCACCCAGCACCTGGGCAGGACTCCTTCCAGCCTTCGCAACCTGCTCGGCGGAACACCCCGGCGGCGTTCACGAACGAGTGCCATCCCGAAGGCCGCGTCGGCAGCCACCAGCCGCCCGTCCTGAAGCGAGAGCAGCCGCCGAATACCGTCCAACATCGTGCGGATATGCATAACAGTGTTTACTATTCATGTATGCAACCAACTGCGAACCCGACCGGGCTTGGCCAGATCCACATCTCCGTCACCGACCTCGATGCCTCCGTCCGCTTCTACCGAGACCTCATCGGCCTGCCATTGCTGTTCGAGGTACCGGGCCAGCACATGGCGTTCCTCCAGTGCGGGGCCACTCGGCTGTACCTCGGAAGACCAGAGAGCGACGAGTTCCGATCACGCCCGGTGCTGTACCTCACCGTCGACGACATCCAGGCGTCCTACGCCGAGATGTGCCGTCGCGGCGTCGAGTTCATCGACGAGCCGCACCGCGTGCACGCCACGGCCGACGGTGAACTGTGGATGGCGTTCACCCGCGATCCCGACGGCAACCACGTGGCGATCATGGCCGATGTCGCGGGATGACCGGACACCTACCGACGCTGCCCGCCGGTGTTGCCCGCTCACCAGTCAGTGAGGCGGCGAACCGTGTGCACAGCATGGCGATCCACACGCTGCGCACCGCTGCGGTCGATGATCGCCGCCTCGGGCTGACCCCTGAGCGGCTGTCCCTGCTGTCGGTGGTCGTCTACGCCGGCCCGCTGCCGGTGGGACAGATTGCCGAGATCGAAGGGATCAGCGCGGCCGCCGTCAGTCGATCGGTGACTGCCCTCGAGCGCCTCGCCCTGGTCACCAAGGTTCGCAGCACGAGCGACGCTCGAGTGGTCGCCGTGGCCGCCACCACCAAGGGGCGACAGCTCCTCGACCGCGGCCGGCGGCAGCGGCTCCGGAACCTCATCCCCATGCTGACGACGCTGAGCCCCACCGAGCTACGAACCGTGACGCGCGCCTGCGAGCTCCTGGATCCGCCTCGACACTGATCGCACGAGTTCCGCCCGACCGGCAAGACCGCACGAATGTCCAAACGTCAGCGGACCGACCCCTGCGAGAGTGACACGATCGGAGGAGGCAGCACCGTGACAGGTCCGACCAATCAGACGTTCCATGCAGTGCGGCGCCATCGTCGCAACCGGGCCCTGGCGTGGCGTCGCCGGGCAGGAACGACCATGTCCATGGTGGTGCCCATCGGGTGTCTTGCCGCCAGCGCCTCAGCACGAACGCCGCCTTCGGCATCACCGAGCACGACGATCGTCGCCACCTCCCTCAGCGCTCCGACGAACGAACCGGTCAACACCTCCGCGCTGCATGGCTGCCTGGCCTTCTCGAAGGACGACGGGATCTGGGTCAGCGCCGCTGACGGAAGCCACGCGCGTCAACTCACTCGCGACGGTGGCTTCGATCCGACGTGGTCCGCCGATGGCAAAGTGATCGCATACCGGCGGCTGACCGGCGCCGACGACGGCGAGATCTGGACCGTCGACGTCGATGACGGCACGACCGTCGACCTGGTCAACGACCCCGACCATGCCGACTGGGGACCTGCTTGGTCACCGGACGGCAGCCACATCGCCTACAGCTCCGACCGTGACGGTCCGCTCGCGATCTGGACGATGAAGGCCGACGGCTCCGACCAACGCCCGTTGATCGACCAGCACGGCGAGTATCCGACATGGTCTCCCGACGGCAAGCAGCTCGCCTACGCAGGCGGGGACTACGATATCTTCGTCGTCAACGCCGACGGCACGGATCCCCACCCGATCCTCACCACGCCGGGCTACGACATGGGTCCGGCATGGTCACCGGACGGACGTTGGATCGCCTTTCACACCCAATCCGACGCAGCGACCGTGGCCGAACGGGGGATGGGCAACGAGATGGAAATCCACCTCGTCAGCCCCGACGGTCGGACGCAGGTTCGTGTCACGTCCGACTCGGTCGAGGACAGCTTCGCCGCGTGGTCCCCCGACTCGCAGTACCTGATCTGGTCCCGCCATGGCGATCTGGTCATCGCCCGACCCGACGGGAGGGGCATGGTTCGAATCGAGCAGGGCAGCTTCCCGGCGTGGCAGCAGAACCGGCCCGCGGCATGCGCCTGAGCACCTCAGCCGGTTCGGGTGCGGCTGCGCTCGACCGTGCGCCGTGACACCTCGGGCAGCGGCCGCGCGTCACGGGGTCCAGTGACTCGCGTCGGCGAACGAGGCATCCGACACCACCCGGCGCGGCGTGCCACCAGCGGCGTCGATCGCCCAGAGGTCGCCACGACGGTCGAACACGATCTGTCGCCCGTCGTGTGTCCAGGACGGGTTCTCCGCCTCCTCGACAGCTGGCAGCAGGCAGCGCTGCTCGCTGCCATCAGGGTGCATCGTGCAGATGGCATCGGCGGGGTACTCGCCGGACGACCAGGCGATCGATGAACCGTCAGGCGAGTACCGCGGGCCGAGGTCGTTGACGTCGCCGCGCGTGGTCAGGCGCACGACGCTCCCGGCCTCGAGGTCGACACGGTAGATCTCGTCGTTGCCGGGTAGCTCCTTGCGGAAGACGATCGAGCGGCCGTCCGTCGAGTAGTCCGGCGAGTCAGCGCCGTCGGTGCCGGGAATCGGCGTGACCGCTCCGGTCGCGATGTCGATGACGACGAGCTGCCCGGCGTCGGCGAACGACGACGACACGACGTGCCGTCCGTCGGGCGCCCAGGCGACCGAGCGATACTCACTCCCGCCGGGGATCGGCGTCGCTCCCGACCCGTCGCTGTTCGCCACGACGATGCGGCCGAGGCCGGGCCGGGTCCCCTCGATCCACGCGAGCCGCCGACCGTCGGCAGACAGACGCGGAAACGACTCGTCGGCGTCTGGCGTGGTGGTCAGCGGCACGCGCTCGCCACCGTCGCGGATCTCGAACAGGTCGAAGCGCTCGCCAGCCCCGATCGCGGCGAAGACGAGCAGCCGCGGCTCGTCCGTGCTCGCCCGCGGTCCATCGGGACAGGCCGCAGCGACACCCGCCGCAGGCACCAAGGCGCCGATGGCCGCCAGCGCGGCGCGCCGGCCCAGGCGTGCCGGGCGGGCGAGCATCAGCACCACCCCATCGTCCACGAGGAACGTGCGGATCGAGGCAGGCCGCCGCGGGATGGCAGCGTTGCCGTCGTCGATGCGAACACGTCCCGGTGCCACTGGGCAGCGGCTTGGCGACCATCGGCGGCGAGCTCGAACCATGCGACGGGGGTCATCGCTGCGCAGCTTGGCGATTGGCCATGCTCGCGCGCTAGGACGAAGTTGCGGTCCGAGGTTGCGCCCGAGCGAGCCGCGTTCGGCACGGCGGCGAGGTGCCGTGTCATACAGGCCTGATCGCGTCGGCCGGCGCCAAGCGCGCCGCACGCGCCGCCGGCGAGAGCCCGGCGGCGGCACCGATGAGCAGGGCCGTGGCGCCGCCCGCAAGGACGACCGAGGGCGGCAAGGAGAACGTCACGTGGCGCACTACCGTGTATCCGCCGGTGACAGCTGCGCCGAGGGCGACTCCCATCAGCCCTCCGCCGAGTCCGAGCAGGGATGCCTCCGACAGGAACTGCAGGCGGATGTGCCGCCGAGTCGCGCCCAGAGCTCGGCGAACGCCGATCTCCGTGCGTCGCTCCATGACGCCGATGACCATGACGTTGGCGACTCCGATCCCTCCGACCAGGAGGGCCACGCCGCCGAGCCCGAGCAGCAGGGCGGTCAGGGTGGAGCTCACCGTGCGCTGGGCGGCGACGGCATCGCTTGGCCGTGACACCTTGACGTCGGCGGGACGGATCGGGTTGACCGTCGCGGCCAGCAGCCCGCGGACGGTATCGATCGACGCGGGCTGCACGGTGATGAACACCGAGTTCGGGTTTCCGTTGGCCGCGAAGCGCTCGGCGGCGACGGGGAACCCGATGAACGCGCCGCTGTCCAGGCTCGCGTACAGCGGCACCGGAGCGAGGATCCCGATGACGGTGAACGGTTGATCGTCGATCAGCACCTGGCGACCCGCGGGCGACCCGATGCCGAGGCGTCGGGCAGCTGTCGAACCCAGGACGACTGCCGGGAGCCGTGCCGTCGCCGGGTCGAGCCAACGACCTGAGGCGACGGTTGCTCCTACCGTGTCGAGGAGTTGCAGGTCGGTGGCATTGACACTGATGCCGCTGGTGTTGGTTCGGGGTACCAGGGGGTTGCGTCGCACCACGGCCTCGACGCGGCTCGCCGCGGCAGCACCGGTGACCGCCGGCAACCGCCGGATCCGGGCCGCCGCCGTCGGGGGCAGAGTGACGTTCTCGCCGACCAGCGACTGTCCGGGTGCGACCTCCAACCGGTTGGTCCCAAGTGCAGCGAGACGCGCGTCGAGCTCGGCCTTGGTGGAGCTGGCGATGCCGAGGACAGCGACCAGCGCTCCGATGCCGATGGCGATCCCGAGTGCCGTCAGCGCCGACCGCATGCGACGGGTGCGGATCCCCACCGTCGCCAACGCCGGCAGGTCTGCGGGGCGAAGGCGGCTGGCTGCAACCGCTGTCATGCGCTCACCTCCGCTGCGGTCGGGGCGGCCGTCACGTCGCTGCACACGTGCCCATCGCGGATGGCCACCGTCCGGGGGAGCCGGCCGGCCACCTGCGGATCATGAGTGATGAGCACGATCGTCGCGCCCTCGCGGTGGAGCTCATCGAAGAGCTCGAGCACCGCGTCGCCGTTCTGAGTGTCGAGGTTTCCCGTCGGCTCGTCGGCGAGCAGCAGCGCCGGATCGCTCACCAGGGCGCGGGCGATGGCCACCCGTTGCCGTTCGCCCCCGGAGAGCCGGCTCGGTCGGTGGTCGGATCGGTGCGACAGGCCGACCCGCTCGAGCGCCGTCATCGCTCGGCGTCGCCGAGACGCCGTCGATTCGCCTGCGTAGAGCAGGCCGAGGGCGACGTTGTCGACGGCGTCGAGCCCGTCGACGAGGTTGAACGACTGGAACACGAACCCGATGCTGCGGCAGCGCACCGCGGAGAGTTGGCGATCGCTCACCGTCGACGTGTCGTGACCGTCGATGACGATCCGGCCTTCGGACGGCCGGTCCAGTGCGCCGACGAGGTTGAGCAGCGTCGACTTGCCGGACCCGGAGGGACCGACGACCCCCACGTACTCGCCGGTGCGAACGGAGAACGTCACCTCACTGAGGGCGCGGGTGACGGGTGGTCCCGGGTATTCCTTTCCGACGGCATCCAGACGGAGCACATCCGATCCGGTCATTTCGCCACCACCACCGACATGCCGTCGCCGACCTCGCCCGTCACGGCGACCCAGCCGTCGGCAGCGTGCCCCAGCGTCACCGGCACGAGCCGCTTCGATCCCGTGTCGGTGACCACCTCGACGGCGAACCCGCCGCCGGCGACGGCGACGATCGCATCGATCGGCACGGCGAGCGATGTCTCCCGGCTGGCGGTCAGAATCACCTTCACCGGCGTACCGTCCGGGTATGGCACCTGCGCGCCAGGAGTCACGTCAACGGCGACGGTCGCCTTCGACGCATCGCCGCCATCGCCCGCGGCGTGCCGGGCAGCCGCCGACACACCCGTCAGCGTTGCCGACGTCGACGAGCCGTCGGGCCACGTGAGTCCGACCTCCCTGCCGAGCACGGCGAGGTCGAGGTGGGTGGTGTCGAGGGACGCGGTGACCCGCTGCTGCAGCGACGTGACCACCAGCACCGGGCCTGCCGCAGCGGCACCGACCTGCCCTGGTGCGGACGAGACGCGAACGCGGGCGTCGCTGAACCAGACGTCCCCGAGGCGCACCTTGCCGTTCTCGACCGCGCCGACGCTCCGCTGCCATGCCCTCACCGCGGCCGCGGTCGCCGTCGTGTACCGCCGCTCATCGCCGTCGAGCTTGCCGACGCCGAACCCGAGCTCGAGGAGGTTGCCGCGAAGCTGCTGCACGTCGACCCCAGGGTCGACGCCCACCGACAGGTCGCGCCACATCGGGACGAATCCACGCATCACGATCGCAGCCGGCCGGTCGTCGACGCGGTACATGCTCTTCCCCACGTCGATCACCTGACCGACCACGGGGAGGAACGTGACGACGCCGGCACCGTTGCCGACCACGGTTCGTGGGGCGGCGAAGCCGAGGAGCCCGTCGATGGTGACGGTGTCGACCAAATCGCGCCTGGTCACCTTGGCGGTCGCCGTCGGTGTCGTCGGCTCCGGGGACGGGGCGGCTGTCACCGACGATCGTCCACGGTCTGCAACGAAGGGGTAGCCCGCTGCGACGAGCAGCCCTGCGCCGAGGAGGCTCCGTCGTGTCATCGAGCCGCTCACGGTGCACCTACTGGCGAGCCGCCCGTCTGGAGCAGGTGGTTGCACGCCTGGTCGGCGGCCTTGAAGTCGGGAGCGTTGATGTCGTTGTGGCCCGGGTCGATGCGGACCATGCCGTTGCCGTCGAGCACGGGGTCCGGGAAGTCGATGCCGTGCTTGCGCATGCACCTGGCGAAGTCGAGTGCATGCTGCTGCAGTTCCGCCATCTCCGACTGATCCGGCGGACGGAACTCCTCGTTCGGTAGCAGCGACGAGCACGCCGCCTGCGCGGCGGGGAGGTCGGGGTCGTCCGGCGGCACCTGCATCTCCATCCGCCCGTTGGCGTCGATGACCGGATCGACGAAGCCTTCGACCCCGTGATTTCGCATGCAGCGACCGAAGGCGAGCACGGCGTCGGCCACATCTCCGGGGGACGACCCGCCGGCTGACGACGTGCCCGCGGCCGGTCTGGCAGAGGAGGGCCCGTGGTCATCACCACATGCAGGGAGCAGCAGTGCGGTGGCGAGGAGCGGAGGGGTGAGCAGTCGATGAAGTCGCATCCGGACACGGTGAACGGGCGAGTCGGAACGGAGGCTGAACGCGACTGAACGCACGTTCAGCCGGCGACTTCCGTTGCCATGACATCTGCTGCACACTTGCTCGATGCGGCTGCTGATCGTCGAGGACGAGGTTCGCTTGGCGACGACGCTGTGCCGAGGCTTGGCCGCCGACGGCTTCGAGTGCGAGGTGGTGCACGACGGCGCGGAGGGGCTGCGCCGCACGGTCGACGGCGCCTACGCAGCGGTGGTGCTCGACCTGCTGCTCCCGTCGATGAACGGGTACACCGTCTGTCGCCGGCTCCGCGAGTGGGGCAACTGGACGCCGGTCCTCATCCTGACGGCGAAGGACGGTGACTACGACCTTGCCGAGGCGCTCGAGTGCGGGGCCGACGACTTTCTGTCCAAGCCGTTCTCGTTCGTCGTCCTCACGGCACGCTTGAGGGCGCTGATCCGGCGCGGCCACGTTCCTCGCCCTCCCCTGTTGGAGGTCGGCGACATCCAGCTCGATCCGTTCACGCGGCGGAGCAGCGCGGGTGCGGCAGAGGTAGCGCTGACGGCGCGAGAAGCCGCCGTGTTGGCGTGCCTGCTGCGCCGGCATCCGGGGGTCGTGACGAAGGTCGACATCCTCGACGAGGTGTGGGGGACCGACGCCGGCGTCGACGACAACATCGTGGATGTCTACCTGCGCCACCTTCGACGGAAGCTGGACGCCGCTGGCTCCAGCACGGTCATCGAGAACGTCCGCGGTGTCGGGTTCCGGTTGACGTCGCATGCGTAGCGGGCACGCGCTCGGGCTCCGGCAACGGCTGGCGCTCGTCGTCGCGGTCGCGACCGTGGCGCTCACGACGGTGATCGCGCTGGTCCTGATCACCTTCATCGGTCACCGGATGCGCCAGAGCGTCCGCGCCGAGGCCATCCGCGCGTTGCAGGCGGCCGAACGCTCCATGGCCAACACTGCCAACCCCGGACTCGGTCCGGTCACGTCCGACTCCCACGTTCACATCGTGTTCGACGATCCCGTCAAACCGCTCCGAGGACTCGACGACGGCTCCGGTGACGCGACGCTCCGGGTGGTGCTCGACAACGTCCCGAGCGTTGCGACGGGCGATACCACCGTGGTGCGGCGGGTGGTCGGCGGCGAGCCGGTCTACCTCGCCATCGCGGAGCACAACGGGCCGGGTGGCAACTATCGGCTTGCGGCCACCGCGTCGCTTCGCACCACCGAGGAGACGCTGACGGTGATGACGTGGATGGCAGTGATCGGCGTCCCGCTGCTTGCCCTGGCCCTTGGTGGTCTCACCTGGTCGGTGGCGGCCCGGTCCCTCCGTCCCGTCGCCGACATGCGCCTCGAAGCCGACGCCATCCGCCATGGCACGCTGCACCATCGGCTCAGCCCTGCGGCGCGATCGCCCGAGCTCGCAGGGCTTGCCGACACCCTGAACGACCTCCTGGCCCGGGTTGAAGCTGCGGTGCACGGGCAGCGACGGTTCACCTCGGAGGCGTCACACGAGCTGCGCAGCCCGCTTGCGACCTTGCGGGCGACGGCCGAACTCCTCCCCACCGACGAAGCGGGGACCGCAGCAGCACGCGTCGTGATGCTCGCGGAGATCGACCGGCTCGACGCGCTGGTCGGCGACCTGCTGCTGCTGTCACGCCTCGACGAGAACGCCTTGGAACACGTCGACATCGACCTCGACGACCTCGTCCGCGAGCAGATCGCCGTGACCCAGCGAGGTGCAGTCACCATCGTGGCGTCGCTGCTGCCGGCCCGAGTGGTCGGCGATCAGCGCAGCCTGGTGAGCTTGGTCCGCAACCTGCTCGACAACGGCGTCCGTCACGCTCGATCGAAGCTCGTGGTGAGCGTGCGCGAGGACAAAGCACTGGCCGAGCTGATCGTCGAGGACGACGGCGCCGGCGTGCCGGCCCCACTGCGCGACAAGGTCTTCGAACGCTTCGCCCGTGTGGACGGCGGACGTGCCCGCGACGAAGGTGGCGTGGGACTGGGTCTGGCCGTGTGCCGCGCTGCGGCTCGCGCCCACGGCGGCGACGTCACCATCACCGACTCCGCCTTGGGCGGTGCCCGGTTCGTCGCCACCGTTCCCTCGGCCGCCGACCACCGATGAGCGCGAACCCCGAGCCGCCTCGGGCATCGCGCGAAGCCGTTCACACACGATGCCTGACGACTTCCACCGGCGCAGATCGGTGGCGCCCGCGGAATTCAATGGGTGAGGTACGCCGCTTCGTCCGGGAGCGGTTCGAGCGCGACACCCTCCAAGTACGGTGACGGCGGTGGCCACCCCAACCGACGGACGAAGCACGATCGAGTACTTGCTCGGTCGCGGCCGTCTCGAACGGCTCGATGGCAAGGCGGCCGTCGACTCAGCCGCGGCGATCATCGGGCGGGCCGCACGGCGCCTGCTCACCGCCGATGGCGGGCTGCAGGCCGGCGACATCGAAGGGGCATTCACTGCCGCCTACGACGCCTACCGGATGGCAGCCGAGGCCCTGCTCGCCCGCCAAGGTCTGCGAGCGACCGGCGGCGACGGTTCGCACATGACCGTCGAGGACGCCATCAGCGCGCAGTACGCGCAACCGATCCCGGGCTTCGCCAAGCCGACATTCGAGCGCCTTCGGCGCACTCGCCATTCGGCGCAGTACTTCGACCCGTCCAGTGCCGAGATCAGCGCCGACGACTCGGCTTGGGCGCTGTCGACGGCGCGGACCGTCGTCGAGGCGGTCGGGACACTGCTGATAGCCGATCCTCCTGGTCTGTTCGAGTAGTCGTCAGCGGCACCGGCACCATCGGGCGTCCAGCAACGGTGTCGTGGAACGTGCCGCTGCCCTCGGTCAGCCAGTCGGTTGACCGGATGGTGACCTGGACCGCTCGCCCGAGCCGGCGCTCGGCAGAACTGGCGGCGGCGTACACCTCGTCACGATCCGGTGTTCCGAGTACGAGGACGTCGATGTCGCCCACCGGTCGATCGCCCTCCTCACCGGAGAACCTTGCCGCCCAGGACCCGTAGACGTAGGCGGCGTCGATCCCGCTGACGCCGGCGAGCGCCTCGCCGAGCACCCATGGAACGCCGAACGCCTTGACGAGCACGTCGGACAGCCCGCTGAAGTACGGGCTGGCCATGTCGGCGCGGATCATGCGCGTCCTCCCGACGAGCCGACTCGTCACGAGTCCCGCTGCCACGGCGCGTTCGACTTCACGGTGGACGGAGGCGTACGGGATCCCGGTTCGCTCGGCGAGCTCAGCGAGGGTGTGCTCGATCGACGGGTCACCGAGGATGAGCGCCAGCAGCTCGGCCTGCTGCTGGGACCGGAAGATCGGCAGAAGTGACGGTGTCGGCGATCTATCCACAACCTGGATACTAATTCTCATTTCATAAGAAATCGAGGTCCTGCCGATCATGCCCAGGTCGAGACTCGGACGATCCGAGGGTGGCGCGGGAGCGAACGACCGCCCAACAACGTCCAGGCAACGAACCACCCGCTCATCAGCGAACCAACGAGTCCATGTCCGTGGACGTTTGCGAATGTGCACGAACACCCTTGGCGGAACGGGAGGGATTCGACCCGCTGAGCCATTTGTCCTGTTAGAGGCGTTGAGGACGGGGAGATGGTAGCGACGGCGGTAGCAACCCTCCGGAGGGCTTGCGCGGTCGCCTCCGAGTCGCGGGGAGCGCGCTTGGCGCCACGCCCTTACGTCCAGCGTCGCGCCGTGGCGACGGAAATGGCCTCGTCGAGCTGACGTGCGGTCACGTGCTTGCTTCCGGCGAGGACCGACTGTCGCTTTGCCTCCCACGCGACGCTCTCCGCCGCAGCATGGGGCAGCCCGACGAGCTTGCGGGCCCGGAGCGTCAGATCGAGGTGCGGATTCGCGGCCTTGCCAAGTGTTCGGCGAAGCATCGCCTCCACCTGATCCACATCAGGCGGTGGCAGTGCGAGCACTTCATCGAACCGCCGCCAGGATGCGGGGTCCAGATCATCTGCGTGGTTCGTCGCGGCAACGATCAGGGACGGCCCCTGAAAGCTGCCCATCATCTGAAGGACGGCGTTGACGATGCGGCGAAGCTCGCCGTGGTCGTTCGGATCGCCACGCTCCCGTCCGAACACGTCAAACTCGTCAAGCAGCAGGACAACTGCGTTTGATTGAGCGAAGTCGAAGGCGCGCCGCAAGTTAGAGGCCGTCTCGCCCAGCAACGACGAAACAACCGCGTCGAGCCTTACCGTCGCGAGCGGATAGCCGAGCTCTGCCGCCAGCGCCGCAGCAGTGGTCGATTTGCCGCATCCCGGGGGGCCGTACAGAAGCACCCGCTGACGACGGGGGATTGCGTGACGATCGAGGTCGGGCCACCTGGCGACCTCCGCGACGAGGCCGCGCAGACGCTCTTGGGTCTCAGACGGCAACACCAACGAACCGAGCAATCGCTTCGGCACGGTCACGGTCATTAGGTCGAAGTTGTTGTCTCCGTCACGCGGCGGGGCTGGCAGCGGCACCCAGTCGCCGACGGCCGGTCCCCCCGACGCAAGCAAGCGGCGGAGTTCCCGTGCGAGCTGGACGTGCTGTTTGGCCTCCTCCTCGGCGATGATTTCCAGCGCGACGCGACGAAACGTGAGGTCATCGCCCTCACGGTGGGCCTTGAACAACAGCTTGAGGTGCCGGCCCGACATGCCCGCATCCTATGTCCGCGCCGCCGGCTGACCAGCGCCGGGCAGGCGCCGAGTCGCCGCTGGGCCAGGCGAGCCGTGCCACCATACCTATGCATGCCGCAGCACCTCCGCCTACCCGCACCTCTCCGGAACCCCTCGAGGCGAGCTCGGGGTAACGGCGCACCGTCCCCTCCGACACGCGTCGCCCGGTCGCACGCTGCACAGCTTCAGGCAAGCATCCGGGAGCCTGACGGCCGACCAGCGGAGCTCACTGGGATCGATCCCAACCGGGTCTTCAAGTTTCGTAGCGCCGGGCTGCTAGCGGACGCTTCGCTGCGAGGACAAGGGCTTGAGGTGCTCGGTGAGAACTCTGAATGGGTGTACTTCGTGCTCATGGACGATATGGGCCGAGACCGCCTCGACGCCAGCCTGGACCAGTACGCGGCGACCCAGGACGGATCTCAGTTTCCCGGCACCAAGAGCCTTTACGACACTCTCAGTACGATCGACACGGTGGAGCCGTACGGTCCCGAGGACCGCCTCGACGCAGAACTCCTCACCGACCCGACAGAGCTGGTCGACGTGAACATCCGGCTATGGCCGTCGTCGACCACTGCCGAGGCCCGCGGCCGTATCACACTGGTGCGTAGCGTGATCGATGCCGATCCTCAGCGGTCTTCAGTGCGCGCTACGGATGATGACCCGGAGACGACCATCGTCGTCGCCAGCGTGTCGCGTGAGACGCTCGACTTGATCGCGCAAACGTCGGTGGTCGAGAGCATCGCACCGCCGCTCTCGATCACAGTGACGCCTTCCAACGTGGCCGAATGGACGCTGCCGGCCGACGCGTCGGCACCCGCTGGCGCTCCGGTTGGAGTGCTCGATGACGGGGCGATCACTGGCAACCCGATCTTTGACCGCGTTGTGCGAGCGTCGGCGTCGTTCCCAGCCGGTCACTCGTGGAACCCACCCAGTGGCCACGGGCTCGCGGTCGCATCACTTGCGGCCTACTTGGACTTCGAGGATGTCGTTCGGAGCGGGCAGGCGATTGGGGACACACATCCGGTCTTGATCGCTCGGGTCGTTGAGCCGAAGCCGAACAACCCGACCGAGGTGGGGCCCCCGGCCGGCACCGTGTTCGAGCGCTCGGTGGAAGACGCTGTCCGGTGGTTGCACGAGCAGGGTGCACGCGTCGTGAACCTCAGCATATGCGAGCGTCACGCCGCACGAGCCGGCTCGCTTCCCAGCCCGCTCACTGTCGTCCTTGACCGACTCTGCGCCGAACTCGACGTGCTGATCGTCGTCTCTGTCGGCAACCTCGCGAACGACCAGATGTACGCAACGAACGTCCTCGGGCATCATGCTGCGACGGACTACCCGACATACCTGCGTCTCGCCGATGCGGCGGTGGCCGCCCCTGCGACTGCGGCAAATGTGGTCGCCGTTTCCAGCATCGCTCATCACGACACGCCAGCGACGAACGGGTACGTGTCGATCGCCCCCGGCGGCCACCCTTCACCGTTCGGCCGAACTGGTGTGGCGACGCAGGGCCGGCAGTTCGCCAAGCCTGACCTCTCCCACTGGGGCGGCAACTGGGCGTGGAACGACCACCTGGGCACCATCCACCGAGGAGACTCTGCAATCACAACGATCGTTGCGTCCGCCCAAGGCGATCCACAGCTCGAACCAGGTCACAACGGCACAAGCTTTGCGGCGCCGCGCGTCGCACATGTCGCAGCGCGCATCATGACCGTCTATCCGGATGCCTCAGCCAATCTCACGCGGGCGCTGCTAGCGCTCTCTGCTCGGATACAGCCAATCGATCCCGGTTTGATCCCGGAGAACGATCTTGTCGGATTCCTCGGACACGGCACACCAAGTGCCGATCGCGCAACGGTCAGCGGCGGCAACCGGGTAGTGATGATCGCCGATTCCGAACTCCCGTGTGACTCCACCGAGATTCACCGCATCGCAATCCCGGAGGAGTTCGCTACCGGCCGCTCGCGAAGACGCATCCGGGTTGCCCTGGCCTATAACCCGCCGGTGCGACGGCAGCGGCGGGACTACACCGCTGGTGTAATGACGCTCACGCTCCTGCGCGCGATCGACGAACAACAGGCGCTCGCGATCTTCCAACGACAGCCGACACGCCAGCAACGGGAAGCCGATCTCTCGCTTCCTTACTCACCGCTCCCGCAGAACCGCAAGCGACTCCCCCTCGAACCGTCGACGCGTGCGGTCGGACGCACGACGCTGGTTCGCACCGAGTGGTCAGGAATGCTGCTCGACCCCAATGACGGCGACGAGTACTTCCTTGCGGTCTCACACTCGAAGGCCTCATGGGCCGGCCTTCGCGAGTACGAGGTCCAACGGTACGGGCTCGCCGTTGAGGTTGTGGACGAGGGCCGGGTCACTCTGCCGCTCTACGACTTGGTCCAGGCCAAGCTGCGCGCCCGCGCCGGCGCACGCGCCACCATCAGCCGACCATGAACTTCGGGGTTCGTGCTGTCGCAGCTCGAGCCGTATCTCTCGCTCTGCTGGTTCTGACTGTGGTCTCCTGGTAACAGAGCCCGAGTCGACGCCCCCTAGTTCCTTGCGTTCGACCGCGGATGGGCGAACGGTGGCGGGACGCGAGCGAGGTGGCTGAGCGAACGGGGCGGAACGGCCAGCCAAGCGCTAGAGTACGACCAGCCGGTTCGAGAGCCGACCGCAACGCTCTCCATTCCTCCGCTTGACGCGAATGGAGACCCGCATGAACGTTCTCGCCGTCACCGGCCGCATCATTGGCGGTCCCGTGCGTTGCGGCCCGCCCGATGGCGAGTGGTGCGAGTTCCGGCTCGCCGTCGACCTCATGCCGTGGCTCGAGGTCATCGTCCGGGTCACCGCGAGAACGATCACGTCGGGCGACACCCCAGCCGTCGGTTGCCTCGTGTCCGTGCTCGCCACGCTTCGACGCGACGACTGGGTCGTACGTGACGGAACGAGGGCGACGTGCTGGAGCGTCGACGCGAACGCCGTCACCGTGCTCGACGACGAAAGTGGTCGCGGCGCGAGCCGCACCTGCGCGCTCTGACGACCGGCGCGCTGCGGTGCGCGGTGGTCACGCTCCAGCGTTGTCGTAGTTCGACGCTAGGTCGCTGGAGTACAGCTCGAGTGGGACCTTGTCGGACGCCAGAATCCCGGCCCGGACGCGTTCCGCCTGCAGGTCGAGGACGCGCATCTGGTTGCCGATCTTCGCGAGCGCTTCGATCCGATGGAACTCCGTGCCGTAGTCCCCGGCGAACCGGGCGAGCGCCTGGAGCTTGACGAGTGAGTCCTCGAGATGGTGGCCGTGGGGGTCGACGATGGAGGGCACGATCTTGCCGCCGACCTCGTTGAAGAAGACGAAGTCTGGGTGCATCGACCGCCAGTTTCCGACGGCGTCTCTGTACGTCACACCGAGCGAGTCGACCGCGGCCCGGGACGGGTTGCGATACCAGGCGCGGAACGAGTCTCGCGCGAACTCGCACATCACCACTTCGTGCTCCCAGGCGTTCAGGGAGCTCAAGGGAAACATGCCGTCGTCGTCTGACATCAGGTGGCCGCCCACCTGAACCGCAATGGCGATCCGGCCGTCCTCGTCGATGACCTGGTAGTCCTCCATGCGGGTGCGAGGCCGCTTCAGCTCGCCGCGCTGGGGCTCGGTGGCCGAGGCTCGGATCTCCTCGAACGCCTGCTGGCGTTCATCGGACAGCTCCTTGATCGCCACCCGGTGCTCATCGAACCACTTGTCGGCAAGTTGCTTCGCCTCACGGTCGACCTGCTCTCGGACGTCCTTCACGATCGCGAGCGCCGACACGGTCACGAAGGCTTCGCGAAGGCCGTCATCGTCCTCGTCATCATCACCGGCGAGGTGGTTCACATACGACTGGGCGACGTCGGCGCCAAACGCCTTCTTGGCGTCGTCGAACCCGACCCGGATCGCGCGGTCATCAGCGCGCTCCACGAACTCCGTGTAG
This sequence comes from Actinomycetes bacterium, assembly GCA_029782355.1. Classification (GTDB taxonomy): domain Bacteria; phylum Actinomycetota; class Acidimicrobiia; order Acidimicrobiales; family Ilumatobacteraceae; genus JAKOUY01. Next base: position 172,123 of record JAKOUY010000016.1, on the reverse strand, counting down.
GTGAGCTTGCCGGTCTTTCGACGGCCGGAGATCGTCATGCCGCGCACGGCCCAAATCTCCTCCATCGCGGCCTCAAGCTCGGGCTTGTACCGGACGGCCAGGGAGTCGAGCACCCTGTGCATCGTCCGCTCCACCTCGGCCAGAGCTCCTGGCCGCACGCCGTCCGCGGACAGCGCCTGGGCGAGCGCCACGAGTCGCTTCACCGGACGGGCACCACGTTGTGGCAGCGTCTCGGTCGCCAGGGCGTCCCACACCGACCACACCTCGCCGGGGATCGTCGGGTTTGGCTTCAGCTCGCGCCCGTCGAGTAGCACCTTCTTGCCGCCGCCGCCCGGCAACTCGTCGATTGCTCCGCTGAGGAACTTCGCGACCTCGCCGGCCGTCGTGCGATCGAAGAACGGCAGGATGCAGTCGACGGCGTTGAGCCGCTCGTCGCCGGGCACCCGCCGGGCCAGCGGGTTGCGAACCATGCGGCCGAGCAGCTGGGTGATGTGCGTCTTGTCCCTGGCAGGCCGAAACGACACGAGAACCTCTGCGCGGGGGCAGTCCCAACCGGTGGAGATCGCATCCTTGGCCACGAGAACCCGCACGTTCGTCGTTGTCTCGACCCGCTGCGGTTCGATCCAGCTGACCTCCCAGCTACCGAACTGCTGGGTCGAGTGGTCGCCGAAGACGTGGCGTACCGAGTCGCCCGTCAGCTCCGGGAACACTCGCAGGATCTCGTCCAGTGCGCGTGCGATCTGGTCCGGGTCTGGAGTGTTTGGCGCCTGCAGTACGAGCAGCGGCCGAACGACGTCGGGCGAGTCTTGAGCCTTCGCGTAGCGCTCCCAGCGAGCGCTCGCCTCCCGCAGCTTCTCGACCGCTCGCCGGACGAGGACCGTGTCGAAGTTGCCTGCCTCAGTCGGGATGTCGAGCGCGATCGTGTCCTTGACCAAGCCGGAGTCCTGCACTCGGGCCGGTTCGACCTGGATCGGTGGAAGGACGCGTCGGCTCGCGACAACCTCCGCCTCCGCCATCGCCTCCTTGAAGCGGTCGATCGTCGCGGAGATGCCCCAGACGATCGGGACCGCCGGGTAACCAGCGTGCCCGTTGACGAGACGGCTGACGATCGTCTTCTTGTCCGACGTCGTGCGCGTGTTGAAGCCGCGGTGTGCCTCGTCGAGGATCATGTACACAGTCAAGTCGTCGTCGTTGATCGTGTTGGCGATCGTTTCCCAGATTGTCCAGCCCTGCAGATCGGGCGGCGCCACCCGATCGAACGACTCAATCTCGACGTTGAAGCCATCCCCTTCGTACCCGCGGGTGAGCAGCGATGTTTTCGTCAGCTTGGCCGTGTTCAGAAAGTACACCTTGTGCGGCTCGAGCTTCGCCCTTGCGAACGGGTGTTGGATCGTCACGAGTTGGTCGTAGGTGAACTTCTCGCTGGCCTGGCGCAGCCGGTCCTTGGTCTGCTCGTTGAGGTTCGGGTCGTCCGAGAACCAGATCACCACGGCGCCCGGGTCGGGGCTGACGTCGAACCGCTCGCTACCCCAGAACAGCGCCTCGATCACCGCCGCCGCCATCACGGTCTTGCCGGCGCCGGTGGTCGCCGACAGCGACACCGACGACGTCACCTGATCCTCGCCGTGGTACAGCTGGCGCGCCTTTCCAAGCTCGCGCAGCACGTCGTCAACGGCCTCTGCCTGGTACGGCTTCAGGGTGAACTTCACCGGGCCGCCCTTCCAGCCTCGATCTCGAAGTTCCGCAGATACGACTCGTACAGGCGTACCGGCTCCACGTGGTCCGGCAGAGCGGCAACGAGCGCCTCGAACAACTTGTCCTCATCCGTCACGATGAACACCATCGCTACGTCATCGTTCTCGGCGATCGCCTTCAAGAAAGGCTCGGACTGGTCGAGATCAGTGATCACCCCGTACACGTCAGCGACGTCCCAGCCGTTCGACATGTTGTCGATCCGCCGACCTCGCGAGCCCGCCCTCAGCCAGAGCAGCGGCGCGATCTTGGCAAACTCCCGGTTTGAACTGACGCGCAGCGGCGCTTCGTAGGTCAAGGTAAAGAACTCAGCGTTCTCCTCGAACCCCTCAGAGAGGGCGGTGCCGTCGATGTACTCGCCCTCGAGCGGTTCGCCGTTCATGCGCTGTCCGGAGAGGGCGGCAACCACTCGTGGCCACGTCACCGCAGTTGCGATCCCTCTGGACTCCCACTCTGGGTCGCCGGGCCGCCGGGTCTCGGTGATCAACTGGCGCCGTAGATCTTCTGGCACGTCATTGTTGGTCACCAGAATGCACTGCCGCTCTCCATCGTCCTGGGAATTCAGCATCGTGGTCGCCTGCAGAGTGGTGCCGGATCCGGCGAAGAAGTCCAGAATCACTGCATTGGGATTTTCTCCGACGAGCGCCTGAAGCGTGTCGCGAACAGCGTACGGAGACTTCGGGTACGTAAAGGTGGTGGCGCCCAACAGTGCCCGAAGCATCGTCGTTCCGTAAAGTCGGGCGTCGTGGGAGGCTACCTTCCAGGTCGTCTTGGGGATGCTTGACTGGTCGCCTCCGGCAAGAATCAAAGCCCCATCAGGCTCTCGCCCTGCGATCTCGATCTCGCCGGATTCAACTTTCCGCTGGGTCCCGGACTTGATATAGGCGAGAGTGAACGGTCGGAATGGCTTCGGGTCGCTGCGCGGTATGCGAACGCGGACGTAGCCCTTTGCGATCAATCCGGGGAGGGCCGCAGCCGATACTTGCCAAGTCGACACGTCGCCGGAGTCCCGAACAGGCCAGACGAGTGGTTTGCCGTCGAGGGTTTCATCCGGGTCGGGCAACCATGCATCAAGGTCACCCGACACCTCGCCAGCATCCACGCGATCCTTGAGTGATCGACCGACCGCAACGATCTGCTGAGAGTCGGGATCTACAGCAATCGGGTAGACGAGGTTCGGGCGTCTCGACGGGCGGTCGTTCAGCCCACGCCCTCGGGCCAGAGGGAACCAGTACTGAGGCGCACCCCTTGACTCGGACAACAAGTCGGTGGGCATCCGATTCGGGCTGGACTCGCCGAAGAAGCAGAAGTAGGCGTACTCGTCAGCTCGCGTGAACAATCCGGGCGACATTGAGCCCGCAGTGTTGGTGACGATGGTGACCAACTGGACCCTGGCCTCGGGGAGGACCTGTCGGAGCAGGAGCCCTAGGTTCTGAACTTCGTGCTCGTCGATGGTGACCACCAGCACGCCGTCCGACTTCAGCAGCTCAGCTGCGAGCTCCAGGCGGCGTTCCATGAAAGCGAGCCACTTTGAGTGACGGTAAAGATCACCGCTGTCGACGTAGTCGTTGTTGTAGGTCCAATCCTTGGCGCCGGTGTTGTACGGCGGGTCGATGTAGATGCAGTCGATCCTGTCGCGATGAGTAAACAGCAGCGTCTGGAGGGCGTGGTAGTTCTCTGCGTTGATGACCGTGTGGAACGGCTTGTCACCGCCGCGCTCTACCTTGCCGGTCGACACGAGGCCGGGGTAGATCGGGTCGCGGAACTCTGCCACGACGACGAGGTCGCTGACCGGACTGGATGCTGTCTCGTCGAGGTCGTCGAGGGAGATCAGCGTCGCCCGCCGGGGGCCGTCGGCCGTTTCGACTGAGGTGACCCGCCAGAGCCTGTCGGTATCGGCAGTGCGTACCTCGCCGCGAGGCGGCAGGATGCGGACTTTGTCACCTTTGCGAACCATACGGCCGGGGAGCTCGACGGCCTCCGGGACGTGTCGTTCGAAGTTGAGTCCGAAGGAACGCCGGTCGGCGAGGGCGTCGTACTCGCGCTGCAGGTCGTCGGCGAGTGCGGCGTTCTCCATCCGCAGCTGTCGCAACAGATCGTTCAAGCGAGACAGGACCCGTCCTCCTTTGGACAACTTGGAAGCGCCTCGTCTTGCCGAGTCCGCCCAGAGCGAACTCATACGGATCCGGAGACATAGGGTGCACACATGAGCCTGCGGGAGGGCGGCGATGCGGTTGGAGGTCTCGATGCGATCCGGGGCACGCTGCCGGGTGCCCGTGCGAACGCCCGATCCGTTGCGGCGCTGACGGAGAACCCTGGTTGTACTCGCCGCCGGGTGATCGACGCTGCGGGCGTCGCAGCCCACGAGTTGGCTGAGAAGCTGGGGCACCCGACCCCACGAGGGCAATCGCCGTTCGCGATCGAGGGCGGAAATCGATTCGAAGACCGATTGAAGCGGCGGAGTGGCTACGAACTGTTGGTCGACGCCCTGGCGCGGTACGTGGATCTGCCCAAGCCACCGGACCTCATCGTCGAGGACGTCAACGACATCGGCGGGCGGCGGTATACGCCCGAATGGATGGACGCTCGGGTCGCTCGCACCGACGACGTGCTGTCGCAAATCGCTCGTGGCGACGAGCACGCGCCGCACATCGTCGATCACCCGGTGCTGCGGTTCGACCTCACCGGCGTGACCGTGAACCTGGAGCCGGATGCCCTGGCGTTCCGCGTCGGTGAGAAGCTCGAGTTGGTCGAGATCAAGGCCTACCCGATCATCGACGGGCAGGCCGATCCTGGGAAGCTGGCGTCGACGGCCGGCCAGTCGGCCGTGTACCACATGGCGTTGCGGGCGACGCTCGAACGACTCGGTTTCGACCCCGAGTTGCTCGTGTGGTCGGTGATCTTGGTGGCTCCGCGCAACTTCGGTCGCCAGCCGGTGGCTCACCGGATCCCGCTGAAGAAGAAGTCGATGTCGTTGGCCCGGGTTCTCAAGGCGGTGCCACGGACTCCCGACGTGCTGGCGACCCTGCCGGACGGGCTGACGTTCGACGTCGACCCGGCCGCAAAGCTCGACGGGGTTGCGTTGCGGTGGGCGCTCCGAAACGCTGTCGAGAGCGTGCCTGCGTTGTACGTACCGGAGTGCGTGCAGAACTGCGACATGGCCAAGTTCTGTCGATGGGAGGCGTGGGAGCACGACGACCCGGCGAGGCTGGGACGAACCGTTCGCGACAACCTCGCCGGGGTGCACTCACTCGCCGACGCTCTGCGCCTCGCCACTTCTGGTCCAGCGGCGGGTGAGGAGGAACTAGCCGATGTCGCCGAGGCGCTCGGCGACACGTACGCAGCGATTCAGCGGGCGCGCGCCCGTGTGCCGACGGCCGGTGTGACGCCGCCACTGCCGAGAGCGAGCACCCCGTGACCCTGCTGGACGTGGTGATGGCAGCGGAAGCCGCCCGGGCCGGCGCAGCCGTGCGGCGAACGGCGTACCGGCACGTGCACCTGTCCGACCGACCGCTCGTGGTCGTCGCGTACAACCTGTCCGGCGAAGCCGCGGCACCGCTCGGGATCATGTACGGCACCGACAACGATCCGGGCAAGGCGTCCCTGGTCGTTGCTGCCGAGCCCCGCAACCGCGACTCCCGGTTCGGCGCGATCAACGCGTTCGCGACGGACTTCGTCGAGTTCGTTCGACCGCATCTGATTCTCCGAGCCGTGCCGGTGCCCCGGAAGCCAGGGACGTTCCGGCAAGTGACATCGAGCGCTCCGCAGATCGTTACACCGAATCGGGCGACACGCGCTTACCTAGGCGCACGGCTCGGTCGCTCGCTTCGTTACCTCGGTCTCGGCGACACCCACGAGGTGCCGGAGTCGACACAGTGGACAGGAGCACACCTGTCCTGGTTCGCCGAGCACGCCAACCTGCCCGGTCAGTCGACGTTCCTGGCGATGACCGAGACACTGTCGCAGCACTTCGTCACCGGCCAGTCGGCGTTGGAGGACGAGAACCTGGCAACACTGTTGGCGTGGATCGACGGCTTGCCGGGCGATCGGCTGCCCGAGCTCGAGCGGCTCGAGCAGCATGCGTACGGTCCGGTTCCCAACCCGGACTGGGAGCGCCGGCTTGAACCGTTCGTGAGGGCCTACACGGAGGGCCTGCGTGAGGATGACCCAGAGAGGATGCGACTGGCGTTTGAGCACGTCGAACGCGAGGTCCGCGACGCACTCTCAGTCGCGTATGCGGCGACTCACCGTGCGATCGCAGTGATGCGCAGCATCTCGCCGGCGGCGAGCGTCGCGAAGCGCTGGGACAACGACGTGTACGAGTGGGGGGCTCACGCCCGCCGATCGGCAAACGGCATCCCGCGTTTCGCTCGACGCCACGACCCTCTGCGGGCCGCAGCCATGCTTCAGCGTTGGAGTTCAACAGCGGAAGAGCTCGAGACCGACCAGGCTTTCGACGACCCGTTGATCCTCGCCGGCTTGGACGCGGCCGGTCGCTGCGTCACTGGTGACGTCACGTCGCTTGACGTCGACCACAAGGAGATCAAGCCGGGCGGCAAGAACCGGACGACCGTTCCGCTGATCAAGTTGACGCTGACCGCCCCGACCCAACTGCTGGCCGGAGAGGTCGTCCGGTGGGCCGGCGAACAGCGCGTGAAGGGAGAGCTGCGCGACGTGCACCCTGAGTCGCTCACGATCGCGATCACCGGCGGGGTGAAGGCCCTCGGCGAAGCGAGTGTGGGAGTAGGCGACGAGATGGTGTTCGTCGGGCTCGACCCGTGGGGTGGCCAGAACCCGTGGGCTCCCGACGAGGTGCCGTGGACGCACCGGCCCACGACGTCCGAGCTCGCCGGGGACGACTCCACCGACCCGACCGCCGGTGCGAGCGACGACAGCCCCGACATGACCGTTGCCGAACTTGCTGCGATCCCGATCGTCGGTGCCGTGAGCCCAGCAGACGAGCCCGGGGTGATTCTGTGACCGGTGCTGTCCACGACTTCGTGTCGATCAACGCCGACTACACCCGCCGTGTCGTCGACGACATCGGCCGTCTCGCCGCCGACGAGGCGGTGCTCGTCGAGGCGCCGCCAGGCGCCGGGAAGAGTTCGCTCGCCGTGTCCGTCACGAACGAGTTGACGGCCCACGACAGACGCCTCCGCCTCCCGATCGTCACCCAGACGAACGAGCAAGCGGACGACATCGTCGCATCGCTTCGTAAGAAGCACCCGGAGATCGCCGTTGCCCGGCTGACGGGATCGACGTCCGGTCCATCACACGCGATGCTCGCTCTCGCAGCCAGCGGGCCGGGGCTGGTGCTGTCCAGCGACCACGACGCTTCCGACGTTCAGCAGGCCCAGGTCGTCGTCGCAACCGCCCGCAAGTGGGAGTTCGTCCGCTCCGGCCAGCAGAAGAACGGGAACGTTCGCAAGTACGGGCTCGCGTTGATCGACGAGGCGTACCAGATGCGGTCAGATGCGCTGCTCGGCATCGCCGGCTTGTTCGATCGGCTGATGTGCGTCGGCGACCCCGGCCAGCTCGACCCGTTCACCACGATCGACGACTCGCTGTGGAAGGGCCTCGAGTATGCACCGTCTCGCACCGCGATGGGCACGCTCCGCGCGTTCCACCCGGAGATCGACGTACACCAGCTGCCCACCTCATGGCGCCTGCCCGCGAGCGCAGCGGGGATCGTCTCAGCGGCCTTCTACCCCTTCGCAGGATTCGACGCCGGAACCGCTGCGGGGCAGCGAACGCTGGAGCTCGCGGGTAAGCGCTCGGATGTGGACGACGACGTACTCGACCTCGCGGCCGCAGCGGGCTGGGCCTATGTGGAGCTGCCCGAGCGGCTGACCGTTCGGACCGACACAGCGATCGCTTCGCGCATGGCCCAGCTTGTTCGCCGCCTCCTCGAGCGCGGCGCAATCGTCGTCGACGAACTGCGACCGAAAGGCCGACCGCTCACGGCGAGTGACGTCGCCGTCGTCGCCGCTCACAACGACCAAGTCCACGCCGTGCGGTACGCCCTCGCCCAGGCCGGGGTGGACCCGGACTCGCTCGTGGTGTCGACCGCGAACAAGGTCCAAGGCCGCGAGTACGAGGTCGTGCTGGTGTGGCACCCGCTCGCCGGCCGCCGCGACGCGACTGCGTTCCACCTCGAAGCCGGACGAATGTGCGTGATGCTGTCCCGCCACCGGCAAGCGTGCATCGTCGTCGGCCGCGCCGGTGCCGACCGGCTGCTCGCCGAGTTCCCCGACGCCGATCCGATCTTCCTCGACGAGCCGGAGAAGTTCCCTGACGGTTGGGAAGCGAACAGTCTCGTGCTCGAGCACCTCGCGGGCTACCGGTCTCGGTAGACGTCAATCGTGTGAGAACGACGGTGGCCTGATCGCGCCAAGGTGCTGACGAACCGGACGACCGGGCGTTGATCGAAGTTGCCGCCCTTCGGGCGGGTGCGGTGGTGCGTCGCCGCTCGCTTGCCGGTCAAGCCCCTCGTTCCTCGGGGCCGAGCCCTTCGGGTTGACCGGCGCTCGTCGTCGACGCCGCCCGTGGGGACGAAGTCCGGCACGAGGAGGCGCAGCGATGAAGGTAGAAGATCTGTTCGGGAAGGTGGCCACCGATCAGGTGGCGGCGATCGAGGACGGGGACGGTAGCAACGCTCCACGACCGACCGTGATCCACGGTGAACGTCGGTGACACATGTTCCCTGGCTATGGCCCCTTCGTGACAGACCACGCAGGGCCGATACTCCCATCAGCGGAACGGGAGGGATTCGAACCCCCGGGCCTTGCGGCCTCACGCTTTCAAGGCGCGCGCATTTGTCCGCTCTGCCACCGTTCCGTCTCGCAGGCTACCCGTCGGCCGCGTAGCCGGAGCGGGCGTCCCGAACCCGGCGGCGAACTCGTCGAGAAATCTGCATCCGTGGACGCCCGCTCGTGCGAAGGGATGGCTGTCGGCACCGTGCCGGCCCAACACCAGGGAGACACCACCATGCACGCAGCTCATCGTCGGATGATCGTCGGCGTGGCACTTGCCACGCTGGGACTCGGCACCGCCACCGGCGTCCACGCCCAAGCATCCACCACCCCACCCGGCGGCACGATGGCCGCCATGTCCGGGCCCTCCGGCTCGCTGTGCGCCGCGGTTCCGGCCGAGGGCGCCGGCAGCGCCGCCGAGATGGCCAAGGCACCGGCCGCCACGGCAGCGTCGAGCAACCCGCTGCTGTCCACGCTCGTCGCCGCGGTCACGGCCGCCGGCCTGGTCGACACCCTGAACGGTCCCGGACCGTTCACGATCATCGCCCCGGTCAACTCGGCGTTCGACAAGGTCGACCCGGCCACCCTCACCGGCCTGCTGGCCGACAAGGACAAGCTGACCAAGGTCCTCACCTACCACGTCATCGGCAAGCAGATGAGCAGCGCCGATCTCGTGGCCGCCGGTGAGGTCGACACCGTCAACGGCGCCAAGCTCAAGTTCACCAAGGTCAACGACACCGTGGTGATCAACGGTGGTGCCGCTGCGGTGCAGTGCGCCGACGTGACGGTCGCCAACGCCACGGTGCACCTGATCGACTCCGTCGTGCTGCCGCCCAGCTGACCCCCCGTCGTACGGTGCTGGTCGCGAACTTCCCCACTACCTTGACCTGATGGCTGTCTCAGAACGCGACATCGCCATGATCGAGGCCACGTTCGCCGCCGGAGGGCGCAGTGCGTTGGGCGAGGCATACCGGTTGTACGGATCCCTCGTCCACACGTACTGCGTCCGCTCCGTCGGCGCCACCTCCGCTGCCGATGTCACCCAAGAGGTGTTCGTCAGTGCGTGGCGCGCCCAGCACCGCTACGACGCAGCCCGCGGCACCCTCGCCGGTTGGCTGATCGCCATCGCCAAGTACCGCTGCGTCGATCACTGGCGCAAACGGCGCGAGCAGCCGGTGGCAGATCACCCCCAAGCCGACGGACCGGCGGGACCCGACGAGTTCGAACAACTCGCCGATCGCCTAGTCCTCGACGACGCGCTGAGCCTGCTCCCCGAGCGCCAGCGGACCGTTGTCGAGTTGGCCCATCTCGACGGCCTCACCCACGAACAGATCGCCGATCGCACCGGGTTGCCGATCGGTACCGTCAAGAGCGACCTCCGTCGCTCCATTCCCCGGCTTGCCAGGGCGCTGCGCAGCGCCCACGAGGTGGTGAACCATGGCTGATCCCTTCCCCGACGAACCAAGCTCGGACGACCTCGACCTCGTTGCCCACGCCTTCGCCATCCGCCAGCCCGACGACGGCCTGCGCCACGACCCGCCGGCCGAGGTGTGGGCCGGGATCGAGCAGTCCCTCACCGACGCCGCCGTCGCCGACACGGCACCGGGCGCCACCATCACCAACCTGGCGGACCGCCGGCGTACCCGCACGCCGATGTGGTTGGCCGTCGCCGCCTCCATCGCCGCCCTGGCCGTGGGCGGATGGTGGATCGCCTCGCGCGACTCGGCGTCGGCACCGATGATGGCCACCGAACTGACCAACAACGGGCTGAGCGCCCAGGCAGTCGGAGCCCACGGCCAGGCCGAGGTCCGCCGCCAGGGATCCGAGCTGGACCTCGACATCCGTCTCGACAAGCCACCGTCGGTTCCGGGCTCGTACCTCGAGGTGTGGATGATCGACACGGCCGTCGACAAGATGGTGTCACTCGGGCCCTTCCACGGCGACGGGACCTACCCGATCCCCGCCGGCTACGACCCGGCCAAGTTCCCCATCGTCGACATCTCCATCGAACCCCCCGACGGCCAGCCCAAGCACAGCTCGATCAGTGCGCTGCGCGGCGTGCTGGCACCTCCCAGGAGCTCCTCGTGACGCCCCCCACCGACACCTCCGTCCGCCGGCTGCGCGCCCTCAACACGGTGATGGCCGTGGCCCACGCCGCCCAGGCGGTGGCCATGGTCGCCCTGTCCAACTCGCGCTCGCTGCCGGTGACCGCCGTGTTCGCCTCCGGCCCTCCCGGCCAACCCAGCCGTCCCCCGGCGGTGGACCAGCTGTTCACCTACCGCATCGGTTGGGCGGTCGCCCTGTTCAGCGTACTCTCGGCGCTGTTCCACGTCCTCGTCGCCGGGCCGATGTGGCAGCGCTACACCGCCGAACTCGCCCAGCACCGCAACCGGTTCCGGTGGGTCGAGTACTCGCTGTCGGCGTCGGTGATGATCGTCATCATCGCCGGCATCACCGGGATCACCGATGTCGCCGCGCTGATCGCCTTGTTCGTCGTCAACGCCTCGATGATCCTGTTCGGCTGGCTGATGGAGACCGCCAACCCGCAGCGCCCGGCACGCACCTGGACCCCGTACGTGTTCGGCTGCATCGCCGGGATCGCCCCATGGGTGGCCATCGGCGTGTATCTGGCCGGCGCCGACGAGGGCATGCCCGGGTTCGTCTACGGCATCTACGTGTCGCTGTTCGTCATGTTCAACTGCTTCGCCGTCGTCCAGCTCCTGCAGTACCGGGCCCGGGGCCGCTGGGCGGACTACCTGCGCGGCGAGCGCACGTACGTCTGGTTGAGCCTGATCGCCAAGAGCCTGCTGGCGTGGCAGGTGTTCGCCAACGTGCTCGTCTGATCGGCGGTCCGCAGGCCGGCTGCGGTCACGCCTGATCGGTGATCTCCAACGGCTCGTCGATGACCCCGTCGCCGTTCTGGTCGATCCCGGCCTTGACGGAACTGCCGTTGCCGGTCCAGCTGCCGTAGTCGAGCAGGAAGGTCTCGTTCGGGGCCAGCGGCAGGTTGTCGTGGGTCAGCACCTCGTCGCCCGCATCGTTGATCCGCTCCAGCGAGAGGGCCACCGCGGCATCGGCGGACCCGCTGGTGCGCGCCGCGACGACCCGCTTGCTCCGATCGAGGCGGACGTCGAGCGACCCGCCCGACGCTCCCAGCTCCACGCCGGCGAAGCTGAAGTCGAAGCTGTCCGGATGACCGTCGAAGCCGACGAACACCGTCGGCGACTCGGTGCTGGTCGTGGTGTAGCGGAGGTCCGTCGTGGCCGGATCGAAGGTCAGCGTGTCTCGCTGACCGGGCTGCAGCGAGATCCCCTCCACCCCCGCGTCGACGCCGGCGCCGACGATCGTCAGGCCGGCATCGGCCACCTCGGCCGTCGCCGCCGTGGCGTCGATCACCAGGTCGAACGGCGCATCGGTGGGCACGAAGAACACCGGCGGCTCGTCGTTGGTGTTCAGCTCGTCGCCGCCCCGTGGCGCGTCGCGGGTGACTCCGGCGAGCGGCTGGCCGTTGGCGTCGAGCACCTCGACGCGTGCGCCCGCGTCGAACGCCGCCGCGTCGAGGTACACGGCGAGACGTGGACCTGACGCCGCCGGGGCTGCCGGCGCCAGGCCGAACGAGTCACTGGGCGGTGTGGTGGTCACGGCCCGCAGGCCCGATGCCTGCGCCGCGGCGTCGCAGAACGGGCAGCGCTGCGGCTGCAGTCGGGCGGCGGTGGGCGTGATGAACAAGGTGCGCGTCGAGTCGTCACCCTCGTACAACCCCTCGGTCTGGTCGGGGTTCGGCGAGCCGTTGTACGACCAGGTGTTGTTCGCCGTGTCGACCGCCAGGTAGCGGGTCTCGCCTGGGTAGTTGTTGTCGTACACGGCGATGTCGACGGCGTCCGGTCCGCGGTCGCGCAGGCCGATCGCCGTCACCGCATGCCCGTCGGTCCCGTTGCGCTTGTAGAACCCGATCGTGTAGCCGGAGCTGCCCGACGGGTTGGCGAACCACTGGCGCAGTGCGTTGACGATGCCCGCCGGCGGCCCGGTGAGCGTGGAGGGGTAGGTGGGGTCGAGGGACTGGGTCACCCACCACTTGGCGATCTCGCGCTGCAAGGGGACGTTGCCGGCCAGGGTGAGCTGGCCGGCAGTTGGCGCGCCGAACTGGTTCGGGTCGATCAGACCCTCGTCCATCATCAGCGCCAGGGCGGCCATCCCCTCGCAGTGCCCGCCGTTCACGCGCGCGTTGGACTCCTGCATCCATCGCGCCGCCGGCGGCGACAGCGTGCACCCCTCGCCGCTGCCCATCGCGCATGCCGAGTCGCCGAACAGGGCGACCACGTCGGCCGAGGTCAGATTGGTCACGCCGTCGTCGTTGCCGTAGTTGGGGAACGAGAACCCGTTGACCGTGACGTCGAACGGCAGCTGCGGGCTGGTGGCCGGCGGGGTCGGGCCCGGCGGGGCCGTCCCGGCACGTGCGTCCACGGCTCCGGCGATCACCAGCGCACCCATTGCCAGCGCTGCCCCGAGCAGCCGCCCAGCCTGTCGCATCTCGGTCCCCCTCGTCCTCAACGCCCCATCCACCGACCAGCGAATCGGCGCGACCCCGGCGCCGACACTACGTCACCCACCGCCGACCGCGTCCCGGTCGCGCAAGCCGGCGAACCGAGCGACACCCCTGTGCCACGCTGGGTGCATGGACGAGCGGCCCATTCGCCGGCTGACCGGGCGACCGGAGTGGCAGTTCTTCGCCGCGCTGTACCGCGCCGCACCGGGCTACGCCGTGGCGTGGTGGACGGTCCTGGTGCTCAACGGCGTGCTCCCGGCCGTCACGACCATCCTGTTCGGCTGGCTGATCGACGCCCACCAGCGCGGTCATGGGCTGGGTCCGCCGCTCACCGCAGTGGCCGTCAGCTTCGCCCTCACCCTGGTGCTGCAGCCGGTGCAGCAGATGCTGTCCGCCAACCTCGGGACGCGCCTGTCCGGGCATCTGTATCGGCGCCTGCTCCGAGCCACCACCACCCCGCCGGGCATCGGCCATCTCGAGCGGGCCGACCTGACCAACGACCTGACGATGGCCCGCGATTTCGACCAGGGCATCCTCGGCCCACCGCTCAGCGTGTCGATGGACTTCATCGCCGGCGGGCTGATGAACCTGGTCATCGGTGCCGCGGCAGCCGTGGTGCTGATGACCTTCCACTGGTGGGCCGGGCCGGCGCTGGCTGCCGCCTGGCTGAGCACCCACTGGCTGCTGCGCGAGAGCGGCGTGTGGAAGGACCGCAACACCGATCGGGTCCGCCTCGCCCAGCGCCACGCCGACTACACCTACCGCCTCGCCGTCGACCCCGGGCCGGCCAAGGAGTTGCGCTACTTCGGGTTGGCCGGATGGGTGACCGAGCGCTTCGTGGCCATGCGCCGGACGCTGTACGACCTGCAGTACGAGGCCACCCGGCTGCGCGAGCGATCCGTCGCCCTGTGCCTGCTGATCGTGGCGGCCACCAACGCCGGGCTGTTCTGGCTCATCGCCCACCAGGCCAGCGATGGCCAGCTCTCCCTGGCCCGTGCCGTGGTGGTGGTGCAGGCGGCCATGGGCGTGTCGGCCATCGCCTTCGGTGGGTTGAACTGGGCCCTGGACGGTGCCGCAGCCCCCGTGGCCGCCTTGCACCGCCTCGAGCACGAGGTCGTCGACGCCGGCGCCTTGGCGGCGCCCCCGCTCGACGCGTCGCTGCCCGCATCCCCGACTCCGGCTCCGGCCCCCGTGCTGCGCCTGACCGACGTGCACTTCGCCTACCCGCAGGAGCCGGACCATCCGGTGCTGTCGGGGGTCGACCTGGTCATCCCGGCCGGCACCAGCCTGGCGATCGTCGGCCAGAACGGGGCCGGCAAGACCACCCTGGCCAAGCTGATCTGCCGGCTGTACGACCCCACCTCCGGCACGGTCGAGGCCGACGGCACAGACCTGAAGCGATGGAGGATCGACGACTGGCGGCGCCGGGTGACTGCCGTGTTCCAGGACTTCGTCCGCTTCGAGCTCAGCGTGCGGCGCAACGTCGCCCCGGGCTCCCACGACATCACCGACGACACCGAGATCCGCGCCGCCCTGCGTGATGCCGGGGCCCAGCACCTCGCCGGCGGCAACCTGGACACGATCCTGTCCAAGGCCTACCCGGCCGGGACCGACCTGTCCGGTGGGCAGTGGCAGCGCATCGCCCTGGCCCGGGCCCTGTTCGCCGTGCGCCGAGGAGCGGGCGTCGTGCTGCTCGACGAGCCGACCGCTCAGCTCGACGTGCGCGGGGAGGCGGAGATCTTCGAGCGGGTGTTGGAGGCGACGCGCGGCCGAACCGTGGTGCTCATCTCCCACCGGTTCTCCACGGTCCGGCGGGCCGATCGCATCGCCGTGGTCGAAGGGGGCACGGTCGTGGAGTCGGGAACACACGACGAGCTGATGGCTCGCCACGGCAGGTACCACACGATGTTCGAGCTGCAGGCCAGCCGGTTCGCCGCCCATGCCGAGCCGGAATACGACGATGGCGAGGAGGTTCGCTATGACGTCCTCGACTGACACGCCGGCCGACCCGTCCACGGCCGCCTCCACGGCGGAGGCGGAGCACGCCGCCGAGGTCGACCTCCCCGGGCGGCTGCGCAGCCTGTGGCGGACCTTCCGGCTCGGGGCCCACGCCGAACCGGGTCTACTGGCCTGGTCGCTGTTCCTCGCCCTGCTGATGATGGTGCCCGACGCCCTGCTGGCCGTGTGGCTGAAGGTGTTCGTCGACGGCATCGTCGCCCATGACGGCGCCAAGATCGGCGTTGCCGCCGGGGCCACAGCTGCGTCGGTGACCCTCACGTGGTACCTGTCGGTGGCGTCCCAGCGCGTCCAGCGCAAGTTCCGTGACCGCATCGCCATGGTCATGGAAGGCCATGTGGCCGAGCTCCAGGCCAGCGTGCCCACCATCGAGCATCACGAGCGGCCCGACTACCTCGACCGCTTGGCCATGCTGCGCAACCAGGTGTTCACCCTGGACCACATGTTCATGTCGCTGTTCAGCACGCTCGGCTGGATCCTGCGCCTGGTGGTCACCGGGATCCTGCTGGCCAGCGTCCATCCGGCGCTGGCACTGCTGCTGCTCGGCGCGGCGCCGGCCTTCGCCGTCAGCACCTGGCGGCCCGGGGTGGAACGAGTCGTCGAGGAACGGGCGATCCATCACTCCCGGCTGGCCCGGCACCTGTTCACCCTGGGCACCACGGCGCCACCGGGGAAGGAGATCCGGGTCACCGGAACCCAGCAATGGCTGGTCGAGGCCCATGACGCCGAGTTCGACGCGTGGTACCGCCCGATCGCCCGGACTCGGGTGGCCACCGCCCTGTGGCAGTGCGCTGCCTGGGCCGTGTTCGCCGCCGGGTACGTGGTGGCCGTGGTGACCACCGCGCACCTCCACACCGGAACCGCCGGCGACGTCGCCCTGGTGCTGGCAGCCGGGCTGCGCCTGGCCCACTACATCGGGGCCACCGCCGGCGAACTGGGCTTCCTGCGCGGCTTCTGGCTCGATGCCTCGCGCCGCCTCACCTGGCTGGAGGACTACGCCGCGTCCCGCTCGGCCGGAGCCACCGGGCCGGCACCCGATCATCTCACCCGCGGCATCGACCTCGAGCACGTCTCCTTCCGTTACCCCGGAACCCAGCGGCTGGTGCTCGACGACGTCAGCCTGCACCTCCCCGCCGGCGCGGTGGTCGCCCTGGTCGGCGAGAACGGCGCCGGCAAGTCGACGATGGTCAAGCTGCTGTCCGGCATGTACGCCCCGACCGGGGGACGGATCCTGGTCGACGGCCACGATCTGGCCGGCATCGACGTGGCCCAGTGGCGCCAGCGGTTGGCCGGCGCCTTCCAGGACTTCGCCCGGTTCGAGCTCCCCGCCCAGCAGAGCATCGGATTGGGCGAGTTGCCGCGCCTCGATCACCGGCCGGCCGCGGAGACGGCGGTGCGCCGTGCGGGGGCCGAAGACGTCATCCACCGCCTGGCCCACGGCTTGGACACCCAGCTCGGCCCGACCTGGCCGGAGGGGGCCGAGGTCAGCTTCGGTCAGTGGCAGAAGCTGGCGCTGGCCCGCGGCTTCATGCGCGACGCGCCGCTGCTGCTGATCCTGGACGAACCGACTGCGGCACTCGACGCCGAGACCGAGCACGCCCTGTTCGAGCAGTTCGCCGACGCAGCCCGCGGCGACAGCGGTCGCGGGCGGGTCACCGTGCTGGTGTCGCACCGCTTCTCCACGGTCCGCATGGCCGATCTGATCGTGGTCCTCGACGGTGCCCACCTCGCCGAAGTGGGCGGCCACGACGAGCTGATGGCCCGCAACGGCCCGTACGCCGAGCTGTACCGGATCCAGGCTGCCGCCTATCACCACGGCTGAGGGTCGCCGGCCGGGCGCCCAGCCGACGACCCGGGTGATTCAGCCGGAGACGGTCAGCGGATTCGACGTCGTCGTGGTCGGGCGCGGCGTGGTCGTCGTGGTCGGCAGACGAGTCGTCGTGGTGGGCGGCTGCGTGGTCGTCGTCGCCGGCACGCTCGGTCGTGGGCTCGGCACGGTGGCCAGCAGGTCACGGATCTGCTGCTGCAGCGCCGGGAAGGTGGCATGCACGGCCACCTCGAACTGATTGGCGAGGTTCGACGGCACCGTGGAGCCGGCCGCTGCGGCACGGGCGACGAGTTGATCGCGCAGGGCGATGGTGGCGAGGGCGTCGTTCAGCAACTGGGTTGCGTCGTTCCACCGCCACTGCTCCATGGCGCGGCGCAACTCGCGGGGCGGCGCCCAGTCCGTCAGCGCCCCGAGCAGCGTGTCGTACCCGGCGCGCACCTTGGCTCGCGTCTGCAACAGGTCGCGCTCGCCGGCCGACACCACCCGATTGGCGAACAGGGTGGCGGCCTGCTTCGAGCCTCCGACGGTCTCGAGCAAGTCCAGCAGCCGTCGCCAGTCGGACCGGACGGCGACCTCGTCGATCGAGTCGTTCCCGCCCTGACGCGGCCAGCGGTACACCGGGGTGCCGTGGGCGACGGCGTCGAACACGGCCCGCATCCGCTCGGGTCCGACCTCGTCGGTGATCGACTTCATCACCAGGTACGAGGCGTTGTAGCCGAACGTCTCCTGGGCATCGGTGCCCTGGAACACCGGCACCCAGTCGTTGAGGGCGAAGGCGCCCGGATCGGAGGTGCCGACGGCCTCGGGCTGGCGCGGCGTGCCGCCGAGTTGGGTGAGCATCAGACCGGCGTACGTCTCTGCCAGGCCCTCGTTGACCCACCGATCGGCGAACCACCGGTCGTTGAACCAGGCGTGGGTCAGCTCGTGCAACATCGTGGTCTGATCGAGGTCCTCGCCGATGTCGACCGAGCTGGTCTCCGGTCGGAACACGCCGGAGTAGCCCTCGAAGTACTGGGTGACCGTCTCGTCGACGGTGAGGATGCCGGGGACGGGCCAGGGCTGGCCGATCAACGTGGCGATCTCCGGAACCGCGTCGACCTGCCGCTTGGCGAAGTCCATCCACTCGCCGTCGACCGGCCAGGAACGGAGGCGGTAGCGATTGCCCTCGCGGTCGGTGGTGTCGATCACCCGGAACTGCTCGGGCTTGCTGGCGATGATGTAGGCCGTGAAGTGCAGGGGGTCGGCGATGTTCTCGGCGGTCAGGATGGTGTTGCCGAACGCCTCCGCATGGGTCATTCCTGCGGGGAGGCGGTCGAGGTCGACCGTCCAGTCACCGGGGACCACGACGCGCACGGTCGCCCGGTTGGCGTCGCCGCGGGCGAAGGCCGGGAAGAACACGAATGCCGGGGTGGCCCGAACCGGATCCTCGCTGCGCGGCAGGGCGCCGATCACGTCGTAGCGAACCGTGACCGTGGTCGACTTCTTGGCGAACAGGTTGTTGGCCAGATGGACCATCGCCCGGGTGTACGCCGTGCCGTCCGATGGATCGACCTCGACCCGCAACGGCTTGCCGTTCTGGTCGGCGCTGACGCCGAAGTTGGCGGCCACCACCGGCACGGCCATCCCGGTGAAGTACGGCTTCTCGATCATGTTGCCGTGGCGGACGTTCGACTTGGTGTTGGTCAGGTGGAGGATCTCTTCGACGTGGATCGCTCCGGTGGTCGGGTCGACCCGGAACGTCGCCTCGTCGGTGACGGCCAGTCCGTCGTCGTCGGCGAGAACGGCTGGCACGGGGCCGATCGGGCTGACGACCACCAGGCTGCCCACCAGCGCGGCGACCACCCCCAGAGCCCGGCGCGGCAGCAGTCGCGCCGCCCGACCCGACCGCAGTGGCCTGACCTCGTTCATGTGCGCGCCCTCCGGCACGGACTGTACCGAACCGGCGTCACCCACGGATCTCGCTCAGGCCGAGGGGTCGTCGTGGATCGCCGCACCGAGGTCGATCAGCCGGTCGAGGCGGACCGCTTCCAGCCGTTGGCGGATCGAGCGGCGCCCGGCCACCACGCGGAGGTCGCCACCGGTGCGCCGTGCCCCGGCCGCTGCGCCGAGCAAGACACCGATCGCCGCATCGTCGATCGAGGTCACCTCGTCGAGATCGATGGTGACGATGGCACCGGCGTGGCGCTGGATCACCCGGCTGAGCTGATCGCCCAACGTCGGCACGGTCGACAGGTCGAGATCGCCCCGCACGACCAGGACCGTGGCACCGGCGACCTCGCTGACCGAGCAGTGCAGATCCATCCGCCCGGCAGGCTATCCACCGCTACGGCGGCGGTTCGACGGCCATGGTGACCTCGGCGACCAGCGTGACGTCGGGTAGCAGCGCTCCGATGAGCGGCACGTCGGTGTGGTTGACCCGCCGCACCGTCACGGTGACCGTGCGGCCGTCATCGCGCAGGAGCACCGAGCCGGTCGCCCCGAGGACGCGCCGGGCCGCGGCTGGCCCCGACCCGGCGCCTGCGGCCGCCACGCTGGCCGCCCGAGCCCCCTCGCGCGCCGCCAACTGGACCTCCAGTGCGTCGGCCACCACGACCGCCACCTGCACCAGGGCGACGAGCAGGACCACCACCACGGGCGTGGCCACCGCCAGCTCGACGGTCGCCTGGCCGCGGTCGCCGGGGTGCCGCGCCTGGCGGTCCTGCGGCGCATCAGAGCTTGCTGATGACCGCATCGATCACCCGGTCGAACAACCGGCCGATCTTGCCGGCACCCCCGCCAGCGGTGGCCCAGGCGACCAGCAGCAAGGCGACGAGTGCCGCGCCGAGCAGCACCAGCGCGTACTCCGTGGTGGCCTGGCCCCGATCGGCGGGACGGTGCGAGGGCGGCGGGGAGAGGATCCACAGCACCGCTTGCAGGTACCGGGCACGAAGGTGGTCGATCATGGTGGGCTCCGATCCGCTCGGGGTTCGACGAGGTCGCGCGTCATCGACGCAGCGACGAGAGGGCGCCGATGAGCAACGGCGCGATGGCGACCAGCACGAACGCCGGAAGGGTGCACAGCACCAGCGGGATCGAGAGGCGAACCGGCAACTGACGGGCGCGGGCCTCGCCGGTCCGACGGCGATGGTCACGAGCCTCGTCGGCGAGCCGGGCGAGGACGGGGGCGAGTGGTAACCCGTACCGGTCGGCCGCAGCCAGGCTGTCGACGAACGAGCTGGCCAGCGGACCGAGCGCCACGGACACCTCGTGCACGGCATCGGCGAAGCGGGCGCCGGACCGGCACCGACCCACCACCGTGGCGAAGGCCTCGGCGATGGGTTCGACGACATGCGCCTCGACGGCGTCGAGTGCCTGCACCGGCAGGTATCCGGCGGTGATGGTCAGCACGACGAGATCGAGGGCGTCGGGCCAGCCCGTGTCGATCAGCCGCCGTCGCAGGCGGCGACCCACCGGTCGGTCCGGCGCACGGCACGCCGTCATCCGATCCCGGCCGATCACCGTCGACCGGCCGCGCTGGACGGCGGCCACCAACCCCAGCAGGACGGCGACGGCCGCCAGGACCCCGGCAACGGCGCTCATCGCCCGGCCGATCGGATCAGACGTTGCATCCACCACCAGCCCACGGCCCCCAGCAGCCCGCCAACCGCCAGGCACACCGCACCGGCCGGTGACGTGAGGGAGCGCCGACCGCTGGCCGACGTGGCCACCAGCGCCACCACGGCGACCGGCAGGGCGGTGAGAACCCGCACGCTGAGCCGAGCCTGGGCGCTGTGGGCGGCGACCTCGGCGCGCATCGCCTGGCGGGAGCGCAGCGTGGCCGCCGCGGCGTCGAGGACGGCGGCCACCTGCCCACCCACCTCACGGGCCAGTGCCAAGCCGTGCTGCGCCACGGCGGTGTCGGCGAGGTCGGCGGCACCCTGGCGGCGCGCCGTCCGGCGCGCGATGCCGGAGCGGTTCGCCCCACGGGGGCCACCGGCCGCCTCGGGGAGGGCGAGCACCGGCGCCTCGCCGGCCCGGACCTGCTGGGCCAGGCCGTCGAGCACGTCGATCAGCGCCTGCGTGCCGTCCCCTCGACGCCGGCCACGGCCAGCGGCAGAAGGTCCGGGTGATCCGCCGGCGTCCGGTGGTCGGTGGCCGGCGGACCGGCCGATCCGCCCGACCATCGCCAGCGCCGCCACACCCACGGCGAGCGCCGCGGCCGCACCGGCGACGAGCACGGCAGGCGACACGTTGGACGGTGCGCCGGTCATCGACCACCCGCCCGCCCGGCCCGCACCCGATCGAGCACCCGACCGGTGGTCGCGAGCACTCGGTTGGCCGAGTCGTCGACGCCCAGCTCCAGCACCTCCCAGACCTGCCGGTTCCCGCTGGCGGGGCGATGGAGGTGGACGACGACGTCGATCGCCGAGCCGGCCAGCTCGCGCACCACCGACGGCGACCAGGCCGGCGCTGCAGCCATGGTCAGCGAACACACCCGGCGGACGGCGTCCACGGCGGAGTTGGCGTGCACGGTGGACAGCGAGCCGTCGTGCCCGGTGTTCATCGCCTGGAGCAGCGACAGCACTTCGTCGCCACGGATCTCGCCCACCACCAGGCGGTCCGGACGCAGCCGGAGCGCCAGGCGCAGCAGGTCGGCCAGCGAGGTGGCCCCGACCCCCTCCGCCGTGGCCGGTCGGCACTCCAGCCGGACGACATGCGGGTGATCGACGCGCAGTTCGGCGGTGTCCTCCATGGTGATCAGCCGCTGGGTGGGCGGGACCATGCCGCACAGCGCGTTGAGCAACGACGTCTTGCCGGTCGAGGTGGCCCCGCTGACCACTACGTTGCAGCGCCGCTCGACCAGATCGGCGAGCAGGCGCTGCACGTCGGGGGCGCCGAAGTCGGCGACTCCCACGGCACGGTCGGCGAACCGACGGATCGACAGGCACGGGCCGTCCACGGCGATGGGTGGGATGGCGGCGCACACCCGCGACCCGTCGGCCAGCCGAGCGTCGACCACGGGACTGAGCCGGTCGAGCCGCCGGCCGAGCGGTGCCAGCATCTGCTCGACGGCGGCCAGCAGCGCGCCGGTGCTGATCGCCCCGGCGCGCACCATGACGTCGCCCCGCTCGACCCAGATCTGGGTGCCGGCGTTGACCATGACCTCGGTGACCTGCGGGTCGTCGAGGAAGCGGAGCAGCCCGGCGTACGCCGTGCGCTCGGCCACCGCATCGGCCGCCACCGGCCGGCCGGGCGCCGTCGCCCTCGAGCTCATGCGGCACCACGCAGCACGCGGTCCACGCCCCGCCACGCCGCGGCGGCGAAGGTTCCGGCGTCGACCGCCCGGGCGATCGCCGGGTCCCAGCCCACCGTGGCGATCACGGGCACCCCGACCGCACGCTCGATGTCGCCGGCGGCCAGCGCCCGACCGGGAACCCCAACGACGACGATGCCCGACGGCTGCACCGGGCACCGGGCCGCCTGGCGGATCGACAGGAAGCACGGGCGAACGACGAGGAGCGACTGTTCGGCGACATCGTGGAGCGCCGCCGGTGGCGGGCCCAGACCGGCATCGACCACGCTGCGGACGCTGCCGAGGACGCCGGCGAGACGGGTCCAGTCGGCGGTGGCGTCCAGTTCCGCGCCGCGCGGCACGACGCCGAGGCCGGCCGACACGGGCACCGCCAGGCGACGCAGCGAGTCCTCGGTGGCCACCGCCGAACGCAACCACTCGCCCACGCCGGGCTCACCGCTCGTGCCACCGGCGCCGAACAGCAGCGGGGCGTCACCCTGGAGATCGACCAGCAGGGTGGGCGCCTCGTTCGACCGGGCCCGGGCCAGCGCCGCGGCCACCACCGTGGTTCCACTGCCACCCTTGACCGACCAGCAGACGATCATCACGTCCTCCGACATGCCGGCCGGCACCACCAGGCGCCGGCATCGTGCAGATTGGGGGAAGTGCGTCGGACCTTATCGAGGGGGTGTGACGCCACCAACCTCCGGCCCGTCAACCGGCCTCGCCGGGATCAGCGGCGGTGGCGGGCGGAGCGAACCCTGGCCCACAGATCCCGCGGGTCGGGCAGCGTCAGCCCCCGGCGGATCATCCGCTCCTTCTTCGCCGTGTAGGGCGGGTAGGTCATCGGCGGATCGAGCTTGGTGGTCCGGGTCATGACCGAGCGATGGTGGGTGAAGGTGTCGAAGCCGAACTTGCCGTGATAGGCGCCCATGCCGCTCTCGCCGACCCCGCCGAAGGGAAGGTTCGGGTTGCTGATGTGCATCAGCGTGCCGTTGACGCACGCCCCGCCGCTGGTGGCGCCGGCCAGGACGCGCTCGGCCTCGGCGTCGTCCTCGGTGAACACGTACAGCGCCAGCGGCTTGTCGTCGGCGTTGACCACGCCGAGCGCCTCGTCCACCGAGTCGACGGCGATCACCGGCAGGATCGGTCCGAAGATCTCCTCCTGCATGACCGGGTCGGCACGCGTCACACCGGTGACCACGGTCGGAGCGATGTAGCGGCTGTCCGGATCGGTCTGCCCCCCGACGGCCACGGTGCCGGCGTGCAGCAGCTTCTCCAACCGCTGGAAGTGGACGTCGTTGACGATCCGGGCGTAGTCCGCGCTGGCCTGCGGGTCGGGCCCGTAGAACTCGGTGATCTGGTTCCCGATGGCCGTCACCAGCTGGTCGTGGACGGATCGCTCGACGAGCACGTAGTCGGGAGCGATGCAGGTCTGCCCGCAGTTGAGGAACTTGCCCCAGGCGATGCGCCGCGCCGCCACGTCGATGTTGGCGGAGGCGGTGACGATGGCCGGGCTCTTGCCGCCCAGCTCCAGGGTGACGGGCGTGAGGTGGTCGGCGGCGGCGCGCATGACCACCCGGGCCACCCGCCCGTTGCCGGTGTAGAGGATGTGATCGAAGCGCTCGGTCAACAGCGCAGTGGTCTCGGCGACGCCGCCCTGCACGAGTGCAACGGCGGGATCGCCGAGCGCGGTGATCAACGCAGCCAACGCGTCCGAGGTGGCCGGGGCCAACTCGCTGGGCTTGGCGACCACTGCGTTGCCCGCGGCGATGGCCGCCACCATCGGCACCAGGAGGAGCTGCACCGGATAGTTCCAGGGGGCGATGACGCAGACCACCCCGAGCGGCTCGTGATGGATCTCGCTGCGGCCGGGCTTGAAGGTCAGCGGGGTGGCCACCTTCTCCGGGGCGGCCCACAGCGCCACGTGAGCCAGGGTGTGGTCGATGTCGGAGAGGGTGAAGCCCAGTTCGCTCAGCCACGCTTCGGGTCGAGGCTTGGCGAAGTCGGCGGCCAGCGCGTCCAGCAGGGCGTCCTCGTGCGCGACGAGCAGGGCGCGCAGCCGGCGCAGCGTGTCGACCCGCCAGGCCAACGGGGTGGTCCGCCCCTGGGCAACGGCCGCCCGGGCACCGGCCACCACGGTCGGGATCTGCTCGATGGGCGTCGTCGTCAGGCTCATGAACCGAGGATAGGACCGCACCGGTGCGCCGCCGCCAGCGCCCACACCACCGGTCACCGGTCTGCCACACTGTGTGCCGGCGAGCGGCTGGATGGGGAGTCAGCACCACAGATGAGCAACCACAAGGGCACCGGGACCGCGGCCGATCCGTGGCTGCTCCAGACGCCGCCGTTGACCTCCGAGTTCCAGATGCACCGCGAGCAGCGCGACGGCCGCGACGTGTTGGTCTGCGCCGTGGGCAAGACCGTGTTGCTGTACGACGCTCGCTGCTTGGTCGATCTCGAGGCGATGCTGCGAGCCCACGGCGACTGGATGGAACTCGGTTCCGCCGACGAGCAGAAGCCGACCAGGCCGGGCACCGTCGAGGCCTGGGCTCGTTCCGCGGACAACCCCGTGGGTGGCTGGTACGGCTTGAAGAAGGGCCTGCGCGGCCGCTTCGGCATGTACATCCCCCCGCTCATGGAGCGCCTCGGCCTGGCCGAGGTCGAGCACCAGCCGCGCAACAACCGGATGCGCGCCGTCTGACGTAACGAACGGGGCGCGTCCGGACAGGTGAGGGTGATGCGTTCCCCGTCGCCGCCCGCCGAGCAGCGATTCGCCGCGTTGTATCGAGCCCACGCGCTCGCCGTGCTGGGCTATGCCCTGCGTCGGGTCGAGCCTCGCGAGCAGGCCGCCGACGTCGTCGCCGAGGTGTTCACGGTGGCCTGGCGCCGCCTCGACGACGTGCCCGCCGGCGACGGAGCCCGGCCGTGGCTGTTCGGCGTGGCCCGCCTGGTGCTGGCCAATCACCGACGTGGCGTGCTGCGAGCCAATCGCCTGGCCGACCGACTGCGCGCCGAGCTTGCCGTCGACGGACCCCGGCCGGCGCCACATGTCGACGTCCATGCCGCGCTGGCCGAACTGGACGCTGCCGACCGCGAGCTGCTGACCCTGACCAGCTGGGAGGGGCTCACGCCGGCGGAGATCGCCGCGGCCACCGGCCTGAGCAACGGCGCGGTCCGGGTTCGCCTGCACCGCGCCCGGCAGCGACTGGCCGCCTCCCTGATCGCTGGACGGGAACGCCGCACCGCTTCATCGCTCATCACCCTGCACGAGGAACGACCATGACTCGCAACATCCATCTCGGCGACCTCGACCGGCTGCTGGCCGAGGCCGATCCGGCGCAGCTCGACCGGCTGGCAACCTCGGCGCGCGACGCACTCGACCGCCTCGGCACCGAGCTCATGGACGACTGCGCCTCGTCGAGCACGTCGCCGCGACGGCATCGGCCGATGCCCACCCGCTGGCGACGCGCTGCGTTGCTGGCCGGCGCCGCCGCGGCAGCCACGGCGGCACTGATGATCGTCGACATCGCCAGACCGGATCGCACGGATCACACCGCGTGGGCTGCGCCGCTGGTGGCCATGGCCCAGCGCTCGCCACTCCTGCTCGTCGACGATCCGGCCTGGAAGCTCAGCTACGCGGACGAGAGCAAGGGCTTCGGCGAGCTCGACTACGTCCCGGCCGTCGAGGCCACCCCGACGTCGGCGCCGGTCGGCGCTGCCGTCCTGGCGCTGACGTGGTCACCAGCTGCCCAAGTACCCGCCGATCGCAGCTCCCGGTCGATCGGTCAGCATCCCGTTCCCGGCGGCCGCGCCACCCTGTTCGATGCCGGCTCGGAGACCTTCGTCGCCCAGTGGAACGACATCGCCCACGCCATTCAGCTGCGACTCGACCACGGGACGCTCGAGCAGTTCACGTCGGCGCTGGACCACGTCAGGCTGGTCGATGTCGAGACCTGGCTGCGCGCCATGCCGGCGTCGACCACCCAGACCGACGGGCAGCCCGGCGTCATCCGCGACATGCTGACCGGGGTGCCGCTCCCGGCGGCGTTCGACCCAACGGTGATCGCCACCTCGGACATCGCCGATCGGTACCAGCTCGGCGTCCGGGTCACGGGTGCCGTCGTCTGCGCCTGGGTCGACCAGTGGTTCACCGCCCGGGCTGCGGGCGACGCGGCGGCCCAGCAGCAGGCCACTCAGGCGACGGCGACGGCTCGCAACTGGCCGATCCTGCGCGAGATGGCTCCGATGGGTGGCTGGTCGGATCACATGTGGGAACTGGCCGATGCGCTCCAGGGCGACGGCACGTCACGCAACAACGGCCTGAACAGGCCGGTCCCGGTGAGCCAGGACTGCGAGCAGCTGCGAGCCGAGCAGACGATCACCCCATCGACGGCTGCAGCGGGGTGAGTCGGCGCCGATCAGCGATGCGGGTGGGCGGCCTCGTAGGTCCACTCGCCGCGCTCGTGGGCGAAGCCGAGGGCACGGTACAGCCGGGCCGCGCCCGACGGGTTCTCGCTGTCGACGTTCAGCGCGGCATGGGTCAACCCGGCGGTGGCATAGGCGTCCAGGGCCGTGGCGATCAGTGCCGAAGCCACTCCTCGCCCGCGATGGTCGGGACGGGTGCCGAGATTGTCGATCCACCCCTCGCGTCGTCCGATCACGTCGTCGTCGGCCTCGAACCGGCGGGTCAGGCAATGGCCGACGATCACGCCACTGGCCGTGTCGATGGCCACGAAGCTGAGGTCGAGGCGCGAGCCGAACCCGTCGACCCGACTGCGCCACGTGGCCGGTGAATCCGGGCTGGACCCCCAATGCTGGGCGAAGGCGGCGATCTTGGCCTGGCGGATCTCCTCGTCGCGATCCGCCGGCCAGGCGATGATCTCGACGCCGGTCGGGGTACGCGGCGCGCGCATGTCGTCCAGCGGGCGCACCAGCGTCTCGTGATACCGCACCCGGCGCAGGCCGCACTGCTCGAACAGGCGCTGGGCACCGACGGCGTGCTCGCCGGCCTGCACCCGGGTCACCTTGGCGGTGGGCGAATCCGAGGCCTCGTGCTGCTCAGCGGCCCGCTCGAGGGCGAACGCCATCAGCGCCGTGCCGATGCCCTGGCGCCGTGCCGGCGGGTCGACGTCGCCGAACAGGTAGCAGCGCTCGGTGTGCGTCTCGCTCGCCAGGTAGGCCGTGTGCACGTAGCCGAGCACAGCACCGGTCTCGTCGTCGACGGCGACGCGCATGTCGGCGTCCAGGTCGACTCCGTCATCGGCGAGGCCCTCGGCGAACTCGTCCTGGGCACGCACCTCGGGGATCCCGTCGGCATGTTGTGACCGGTTGAGCACGTCGCACGCCGCCGGCAGGTCGCCGGGCGTGGTGGGGCGCAGGTGCCACGGCATCGGCGCAGGGTAGACCAGCGCCGCCGCACGTCGCGGCCAACCGTGCCGCCAACCGATACCGTGCCCGACATGTCGGAGCACGCCACCGGTTGGGATGCGTTGATGGCCGGGGTGCGCCTGCCGTTCCCTCCGGAGATCACCATCCCCGACCTGCACGAGGTGGCCCTCGAGGTGCCGGATCCACCGCCGATCGCCGACGTGCAGGACGCGGCACGTTCTGCGGTGATCGCCCGTCTCGCCGGCAGCGTCACGCCGGGCATGACCGTCGCCGTCGGTGGCGGCTCGCGCGGCCTCACCGAGCGGGTCGCCCTGCTGCGCGGCACCATCGCCGGCCTGCGCGAGCTGGGCGCCGAGCCGTTCGTCATCCCGGCGATGGGCAGCCACGGCGGGGCGACGGCGGAGGGTCAGCGGGCCATGCTGGCCTCGCTGGGGATGACAGAGGACGCGCTCGGCTGTGAGATCCGGGCAACCATGGAGACCGTCGAGGTCGCCCGCACCCCACCCCTCGCCGACGGTCACACCATGCCGCTCTATCTCGACCGCCACGCCGCCGCGGCGGATCGGATCCTGCCGGTCAACCGGACCAAGGCGCACACCTGCTTCAAGGGTCCGATCGAGAGCGGCTGCACGAAGATGGCCGTCGTCGGCATGGGCAAGCAACCGGGCGCGGCGCAGATCCATTCGTGCGGACCATCGCAGATGCGTGACCGCCTGCTGGCCGGCATCACCGCCCTGCGCGGCACGGGACGCCTGCTGGGCGGGGTGACCTCGATCGAGTCGGCGGCCGGCCAGGTCGCTCAGGTCGAGGCGCTCACCGCCGACGAGGTCGGTGGCGACGCCGAGCGCCGGCTGACCGAGGTCGCCCGCTCGCTGATCCCCGGTCTGCCGTTCGACGAGATCGACACCCTGATCATCGAGCTGGGTGGCAAGGACATCAGCGGGACGACGATGGACCCCAACGTCACCGGCCGCTTCTGGGTCCCCGGGCTTGCCGACGGCGAGCGGCCGCGGGTCACCAACATCGTCCTGCTGGCACTGACCCCCGTGTCCGGCGGCAACGCCCTCGGCATCGGGTTCGCCGACTTCATCCCGGCGTCGTTGGCCGCCCAGCTCGACTTCACCAAGACCTACATCAACTGCTTCACCGCCGGGCCGGCCGGCCTCCGACGCAGCCGGATGCCGATGGTCCTGCCCACCGAGGAGGACTGCATCAAGGCCGCCCTGTGCATGAGCGGGCGGGGCTTCGACGAGCCGAAGCGGGTCGTCCGCATCCGCAGCACCCTGCACCTGACCCGCTGCTGGGTCAGCGAGGCCCTGGTGGACCACCTGCCGCCGGGCGCCCGCTTGGTGGGTTGAACGGTCGTGGGCCAGCAGCACCCCGATGACCTGCCCGAGCGACTGGCGGCGATCGTCGGTGCCCGACATGTGCTGACCGAGGCCGACGTCCGCGCCGGCTACGAGACCGATTGGACCGGTCGCTATCACGGCCGGGCCCGTTGCGTGGTCCGCCCCGCCGACACCGCCGAGGTGGCCGGCGTCGTGCGGGCCTGCGCCGCCGCGGGAGCGGCCGTCGTCCCCCAGGGCGGGAACACCGGGCTGGTCGGCGGGGCCACGCCCCGGGGTGGAGAGGTGCTGGTCAACCTGCGGCGCCTCGACGCCCTCAGCCCGGTCGACCTCGCCGCCGCCCAGGTCACGGCCGGCGCCGGGGCCACGATCGCCGCCGTGCAGGGCGCCGCGGCCGCTGCCGCGCTGGAGTTCCCCGTCGACTGGGGCGCCCGCGACTCGGCCACCGTCGGCGGGGCCATCGCCACCAACGCCGGCGGGTCGCGCGTGGTGCGCTTCGGCACGATGCGCCAGCAGGTCATGGGGGTCCAGGCGGTGCTGGCCGACGGGTCGGTCGTCGACGATCTGTCCGGCTTGCCCAAGGCGACGATGGGCCTGCACCTCCCGAGCCTGCTGTCCGGCTCCGAGGGCACCCTGGCAGTGGTCACGGCGGCCCGCCTGAGGCTGGTGCCCGCCCTGGCCCGGCGCGCCGCCGCCTGGGTGGCACTCGACTCGGTGGGCGATGCCGTCAGCCTGCTGTCGCAGCTGCGCGGCCTGCCCTCACTCGACGGCGCCGAGGTCCTGCTGGCCGACGCCGTCGGCGTGGTGGCCGACGAGTTCGGCCTGGCGCCGCCGGCCGGCCTCGACGCACCCGTCGCCGTGCTGGTCGACTGCGCTGCGGCCAACGACCCGGCTGAGGAGCTGGCCGGCGTGTTGAGCGAGCACCGCGGGGCGCTGGCCACCGGCCCGCAACGCGACCACCTGCTGGCCATCCGCGACCACGTCTCGCTGGCCATCAACCGCCGCGGCGTCCCGCTGAAGCTCGACGTCGCCGTCCCCGTCGACCGCCTGGCCGGTCTGGTCGACGTGGCCCAGCGCGCCGCTCATGACGTCGACGCCGCGCTGTATGCCTTCGGCCACCTCGCCGAAGGCAACCTTCACCTCAACTACGTCGGGACCACCGACCACGCTGGGCGAGTCACGGATGCGGTCCTGTCCTGGGTCGTCGCCGCTGGCGGGGCGATCAGCGCCGAGCACGGCATCGGCCAGGCCAAAACCGCATGGATCGAGCGGGCACGGGGCCCGGCGGCCATCGACGCCCTGCGCGCCGTGAAGCGAGCCCTCGACCCGGCCGGCCTGCTGAACCCCGGCGTCCTCCTCCCCTGACACCCCACCCCGCCCTCGCCCCACCCCGCCCTCGCCCCACCCCGCCCTCGCCCCCACCGGCCGGGCCCCGGTGAACGTTTCCGCGCCCATGGGCGCGGAATCATGCGTTTCTGCACGTTGGCGCACCCATGGGGCCGGGGGAGACCGCGCCGGGTGCTGGCCGGCGGCCGGTCGGCGTCACGCGGTGGGCGATGTGTCCGCGGCCCCTGCGCTCACCTCACCGCACCACGCCGACGCCCATGGGCGCGGAATCATGCGTTTCTGCACGTCTGCGCGCCCATGGGGCCGGGGGGTGGCGAGATCCGTGGGGGCGGCGGGGGCGGGGCCGGCGCCAGGGCCGGGGGGGCTCGCCGGGGCGGGCCGCTGGCCAGGGGTTGGTCAGGTGGTGTGGGCGGCGTCCAGGTCGGACTTGGTGAGCGCGGCGCGCAGGGTCAGGCCGTGGGTGAGCAGGGCCGCCGCACCGGAGGTGGACCCGTCGACGGTGGGGTCGCTGCGATCGATCACGCACAGCACGGTGTCGATCTGGGCCCCGAGGTCACGGAGCTGAGCGGTCGAGATGACCACCTGGCCACCCGTGGTCACGACGTCCTCGACCACGAGCACCCGGCGGCCGGCGACTGCCGCACCCTCGGCGAGCTGAGCGGTGCCGTAGGTCTTGGCCTCCTTGCGGACGAAGGCGGCCGGGAGGCCGGTGCGCAACGAGAGGGCGGTGGCGATGGGCACGCCGCCGAGCTCCAGCCCGGCGAGGACTTCGGTGCCCGGCGGGATCAACGGTTCGAGCGCTGCGGCGAGATCGGCCAGCAGCACCGGATCGGCCTCGAAGCGGTACTTGTCGAAGTACTCGCCGGCGATCCTGCCCGAACGAAGCGTGAACGTGCCGGTCAACCGGGCGATGCGGTCGACGCGGCGGGCCAGATCGGCGATCGACGCAGCGGTCATCGCGACAGTCTCCCCGGTGGTGATGCGCCGGTTCAACCGGGTGGTGCGTCGGTGCCGGCCGGGCGATCGCGCAGCAGCACCTCCTGAGCCACGGTGGCGACGTGATCTCCCTCCGGGCTGAACACGTGACCGATCGTCAGACCGCGGCCGCCGACGTAGCCGAGGCAGGTGCAGGTGTGCAGGTGCCAGCGATCGACCCGTGGCTGGCGGTGGAACCAGATCGAATGGTCGAGGCTGGCGGTGAACGCCGGCTCGTGCCGGGCGGCGCTGCCCACCGACTCGGCAATGGCCCATTGCAGCGCCTCGGTGGGCAGGTCATCGGACAGATAGGCCAGCCAGCACCGATGGGCCAGGGCATCGTC
The DNA here is from genome assembly GCA_029782355.1 of Actinomycetes bacterium. Taxonomy (GTDB): domain Bacteria; phylum Actinomycetota; class Acidimicrobiia; order Acidimicrobiales; family Ilumatobacteraceae; genus JAKOUY01. The sequence goes on along the minus strand of JAKOUY010000016.1, from coordinate 140,554 downwards.
GCCGAGGTCGTCGGCGACCCGCATCCACGCGGCCACGTGCCCGCTGCCCGGCACCCGCCCGAGGTCGACCGGGCGGGGAATGGTGCGACGGGCGAACGCCGATGACCAGCTCGAATCCGGGAGGTCGGCCGGGCTCGGCAATCCAGCCGGCATGTGCACGGCCTGCACGTCACGAGTGTGCTCGGGAGCTTGGAAGGAGGCGTCACAGTTCAGAATTGCGCCGATCGCCTGGCGGGCGACCACTCGCCTGGTCACGAAGCTCCGGCCATTGCGGATCCGGTCGACCTCGTAGCGGATCGGCTCGTGGTGATCGCCTCGACGGATGAAATATGCGCGCAACGAGTGCGCCGCGAGCGCGTCGTCGACCGTCGACGCCGCGGCCCGCAGGGCCTGGGCGACGATCTGCCCACCGTACAAGCCACCCCACGGATACTGCGGTCCGATGCCGACAAGGGTGTCCGGGCCGTGCGCCTGGAGATCAAACAATCGGCGAACGTCCACCAGATCGACGCTAGCTGTTGCCTCGGGCGAATTCCTATCTATGATGGTCGGCCTATGGCAAAGCGTGGACCGAAAGAAGTGACCGCCGAACACAAGGCAGCGATGGCTGCTGGACGAGTCGAAGGCAAGGCGGTGCGTGACTATCTCGAGGCGCTCCGGGCCAACAAGCCCAAGCGCGGCCGGAAGCGCACGCCGGACAGCATCCGCCGCCAGATCGACGCCATCGCGGCGAAGCTGGCCGAGGCCGATGCCGTGAGCGAGCTGCGCCTGATCAGCGAGCGCATGCACCTGGAGACCGAGCTGGCCAACATGGGGACCGGCGTGGACATCACCGACCTGCAGGCCGAGTTCGTCAAGGTGGCCAAGCGGTATGGCGAGCGCAACCACATCACCTACGCGGCGTGGCGCGAGGTGGGCGTTCCGGCCTCCGTGCTGTCGGCTGCCGGAATCGGTCGCTCGGCGTGACCTCGGCGGCCGGCGACGATGCCGGTCTGCGAGCGGTGCTGCACCGCTCCCTGCGCGACGCCCGCCAGGCGCTGGTGTGGAAGCTGGAGGGGGCGTCCGAGTACGACATTCGCCGGCCGCTGACCCCGACCGGAACCAATCTGTTGGGCCTCGTCAAGCACGTCGCCAGTGTCGAGGCCGGCTACTTGAACGACTGCGTCGGTCGCCCCTTCGACCGGCCGCTGCCGTGGTTGGCGGCCGACGCCGAGCCGAATGCCGACATGTGGGCTACCGCTGACGAGTCCCGCGCCGACATCGTCGAGCTGTACCGCCACGTGTGGGCCTGCTCGGATGCCTCGATCGAGGCCCTCGATCTCGACGCCGTGGGCGAGGTGCCATGGTGGCCCGAGGAGCGTCGGCACCCGACGCTCGGACAGCTCCTGGTCCGGATGATCGCCGAGACCAACCGTCACGCCGGACACGCCGACATCGTTCGCGAGCTGATCGACGGCGGGGCCGGCTACCACGCCGGCAACGCCAACCTGCCCGACGCGGACGCCGAGTGGTGGGCGGCCTACGTCGAGCGAGTCGGCGCAGCCGCGCAGGCCGCGCCCGACACGGGCACTCAGCGACCCGGCGGGCCGGCCAGCTGATCGACGGCGCGCCCGGCGTGGCGGGTCGCCCGGCCGAGGTCGAAGGCCGCATCGAGGACCGCCGGATCGACTCGCACGCCGTCTGGCCCGCTCAGCCGCTCGTCGATCACGGCGCGCAGTGGGCGCCCCTGCGACCACGCCGTCGCCGCGCCCTCCTGAACGATGCGATAGGCCACATCCCGCGACAGCCCGGCCTGCACCAGCGCCAGCAGGACCGGCTGGCTGAAGACCACGCCGTGGCTGGCGTCGAGGTTGGCGCGCATCCGCTCCGGGACCACCACCAGGCCATCGAGCAACCGGGTCATCCGGACCAGGACGTAGTAGGCGAGCATCGACGAGTCCGGCAGGACGATGCGCTCCACGGAGCTGTGTGAGATGTCCCGCTCGTGCCACAGGGCGACGTCCTGTATGCCGGCCTGGAGATTGCCGCGCAGCACCCGGGCCAGCCCGCTGATGGTCTCGGCGCTGATCGGGTTGCGCTTGTGGGGCATCGCGCTGGAGCCCTTCTGCCCCGCCTTGAACCCCTCCTGGACCTCGCTGACCTCGGTGCGCTGGAGGTGGCGGAGCTCGACGGCCATCAGCTCCATGGTGGTGCCGACGGCGGCGCACGCCCACAGGTACTCGGCGTGACGGTCGCGAGCGATGACCTGGGTCGCCGGCACGGGTGTCAGGCCGAGGGCCGCCCCGACGTGGGCCTCGATCGCCGGGTCGATGTTGCTGTAGGTCCCGACGGCTCCGGACAGCTTGCACACCGCCACGGCACCGCGGGCGGCGTCCAGCCGGAGCAGATCACGTTCGACCTGCAGGGCCCACAGGGCAACCTTGGCCCCGAAGGTGGTCGGTTCGGCATGGATGCCGTGGGTCCGCCCGATCATGACGGTGTCGCGATGCCGGCGGGCCAGGGTGACCAGCGTGCGGTGGAGCTGCGTGGCGGCCTGGATGAGCAGATCGCACGCGTCGCGGAGCATCCAGCACCATGCGGTGTCGACCACGTCGCTGCTGGTCAAGCCGTAGTGGATCCACGCCCCGGCGGGTTGGCCGATGGCCGCCTGGACCACGTCGACGAAGGCGGCGACGTCGTGGTCGGTGACCCGCTCCCGTTCGGCGACGGCCTCGACGAAGGCCGCGTCGACGTGCGGGGCGCGCGCCCGGCAGGTGGACGCATCGGCCACCGGCACGGCGCCGATCACGGCGTGGGCCTCGGTGGCCAGGAGCTCGATCTCCAGGTAGCGACCGAAGCGAGCCTCGTCGGTGAACAGGTCCGCCATCGGCGCCAGGGCATAGCGGCCGATCACGTCCAGGCCACCACCGCGTCGCGCGCCGGCCCGGTGCCCACGATGGTCACCGGGACCCGCACCTCGGCTGCCACCAGGGTGACCAGGGCCCGGGCGTTGGCCGGCAGGTCGTCGACGGTGCGCGCCGCGGAGATGTCGGTCTGCCAGCCGGGCAGCCGCTCGTAGACCGGACGGCCTTCGGCGTCGTACTCGGTGCACACCAGGATCTCCGGGAACGTGTCGAGGACGTCGAGCTTGGTCAGGGCCAGCTCGGTGAGCGAGTTGAGCCGCACCGCCTTGCGCAGCATCACCAGGTCGAGCCATCCGGTGCGCCGGCGCCGACCCGTGACCGTGCCGTACTCGTGGCCGATCTCCACCAGCTTGTCGCCCCACTCGTCGAGCGCTTCGGTGGGGAACGGGCCGCCGCCGACGCGGGTGCAGTAGGCCTTGGTGATGCCGACGATGCGGTCGAGGTGGCGCGGTCCGATGCCGCTGCCCACGCACGCCCCGCCGGCCGTGGGGTTCGAGGAGGTGACGTATGGATACGTGCCGTGGTCGAGATCGAGGAACGTCGCCTGGGCGCCCTCGAGCAGGATCGACTCGCCCCGGTCAAGGGCGTCGTGCAGCAGTTCGACGGTGTCGACCACCATCGGCGCCACCCGCCAGCCGAGGGCGGTGAACCGTTCGACGATCTCGTCGACATCGAGGGCGGTCCCGCCGAGCGCGGTGATCTCCCGGTTGTGGATCTCGCCCTGACGGCGGACCTCGGCGGCGAAGGACTCCATCCCGCCGCTGCCGTGCTCCGCATCACCGGAACCGGAGCGGACCTCGCCGGCGCGGATCCCGTCGCGGCGAGCCTTGTCGGCGTAGGCCGGACCGATGCCCTTCAGCGTCGTGCCGATCCGCTCGTCGCCACGGGACGCCTCGTGCAGGGCGTCGAGCGCTTGGTGCCAGGGGAAGATCAGGTGGGCCCGATCGGACACCCGCAGGCGCGAGCAGTCGATGCCCCGCGACTGGAGGGTGTCGATCTCCTGGAACAGCGTGGGCAGGTCGACCACCACCCCGTTGCCGATCACCGGCACCACGTGCGGGTACAACACCCCGCTGGGCACCAGTTGCAGGGCGTAGCGCTGGTCGTCGACGACCACCGTGTGTCCGGCGTTGTGCCCGCCCTGGTAGCGCACCACGTAGGCGTGGTCGGCGGCGAGCAGGTCGATGACCTTGGCCTTGCCCTCATCGCCCCACTGGGCGCCGACGACGACGGTGACGGGCATGCGGCAACGCTCCTGTGCTCGAGGGGTCGGTCGAGATGCTACTGGCGGGGTCGATCTCGGCCGTGGTCGGTGCCAGGTGGGCCAGCAGCCACTGCTCGCACTCGGCCACCGGCATCGGCTGGGCGATGTGGTGGCCCTGGACCCGGGTGCACCCGTGGGCGGCGAGGAACGCCATCTGCTCGCCGGACTCGACCCCCTCGGCGACGACCTCGAAGCCCAGCGCAGCGCTCAGTGCCAGCAGGGCGGTGACGATGGCCTGGTCGACGGGATCCTTGCCGACCCGGCCGACGAACTGGCGGTCGAGCTTGACCACGTCGACCTGCAGGTCACGCAGGTAGGCCATCGAGGCGTAGCCGGCGCCGAAGTCATCGACGGCCAGGGTGATCCCCCGGGCGCTGATGCTGCGCAGCGTGCGGTTGACCTTGGGCATGTCGGTCAACAGGCGGGTCTCGGTCAGTTCCAGCTCGATCTGCCCGGGCGGGGTGTCGGCCGCGGCGATGGCCTGGTCGAGGTCGCTCAGGAAGCGGTCGTCCATCAGGTGCCGGCTGCTGACGTTGACGGCGATGCGCCGGCCCTCGAGCCCGGCGATGCGGTTCCAACGGGACAGCACCCGGCACGATTCGGCGATCATCCACCGGCTGATCTCGTTGATCAGCGAGGACTGCTCGGCGACGGGGATGAAGTCGGCGGCGGTGACCAGCACGCCGTCACGGCGCCAGCGCACCAGCGCTTCGGCGGTGGGGAACCGGCCGACGCGCAGGTCCATGATCGGTTGCAGGAACAGTTCCAGCTCGCCGTCGCGCACCGCCCGGCGCAACGCCAGGAGGATGGCCGACTGCTGCTCGACGCGGGCCTGCATGTCGGCCCGGTAGACCTCGACGCGCGCCCGGCCGCGAGACTTGGCCAGGTGGGCAGCCTCGTCGGCGCGCCGGATCAGCTCCAGCGGGTCGGTGTCGCTCGGCCGGGACCTGGCCACGCCGACGCTGGCCGACAGGCTGAAGGTGGCCTCGCCGACGTCGATCGGTCGCTCCAACTCGGTGATCAGCTGCTGGCCGAGGCGGGCGGCATCGCGCTCGGTGGTGGGCGCCAGCGACACGACGAGGAACTCGTCGCCACCGAGCCGGGCGGCGAGATGGCCGGTGCCGGCCAGCAGCGCCATGCGGGAGGCCACCGCACAGAGCACCTGGTCGCCGACACCGTGGCCGTGGGTGTCGTTGACCGCCTTGAACCCGTCGAGATCGACGAAGAGCACAGCAAGGCCGCCGGGCTCGCCGGCCGGCCGCGAGGCGGCGGTCGGAGCGGTGACGGATGCCGACAGCTGGGCGGCGATGCGCTGCAGGACGGCCGTGCGATTGGGCAGACCGGTGAGCGAGTCGTGCGTCGCCTGGTGGGCCAGCTGCAGTTCGAGCTCGCGGCGCTCGGTGATGTCCCGGGCGAACACGGCGGTGATCCCGGCCTCGTGCACCGTCCCCCGGCTGACGCTGACCAGCACCGGCACGGTCCGACCGGACGCGCTGATCACGTACGGCTGGCCGGCGTTGTCCTCCAGGAAGTCGGTCAGCGGGTGGCCGATCTGGTCGGTGCCGGGGCGACCGAGCATGGCGACCGCGGCCTCGTTGGCCGTCAGGATCACGCCGTTGGCATCGAGGGTCCAGATCGCGTCAGCCGCGGTGCCGACGATGGCCGAGGCCACCGCGTCGCTCTGGCGGAGCCGGCCGGTGACGTGCCGCAGGCGGGCCAGCGAGGCGCGCAGCGACTCGCCGAGCGGACCCGGCACGCCGTGGACCTCGGCCGGGTGCTCGACGTCACCATGAGCCAGGGTGTGCACCGCGGCCTCGACCACCGTCAGACTGCCGGCCAGATCGTTGAACGCCCGGGTCGTGGAGCGCACCTCACTGGGTCCGCGCTCGGGCAAGGGAGCCGTGGGCAGGTGACCCTCGGAGATCGATTCGGCAGCCGAGGACAGGCGGCGCAGCGGACCGATGACCCGCCGGCCGACGAGGTAGGCCCCGGCCACCGTGCACAGGGCGGTGACGGCCAGCAGGACCACGGCTTGCACGGCCGACTGGCGGGCGCGGTCGGCGACGGCGCCGGCACGGTCGGCCTCGATGTCCATGACCTGGCCGGTGGCGTCGTCGAGATCGTTGAAGTAGTCGAGGTGTGAGGACAGCGCCCGGGCGATGACCTGGATCTGGCCGGCGGAGTAGGACGACCCGTCGAAGCTGCCGCCGGGCATCTGGGTGACCAGCGTGCGGATCGAGGCCTCCCACGCCGCCTCGTGCGCCGAGCGGGCGACCTTGGTGATCAGGGCGCGCTGCTCTGGCCCGGCGGCCCGGGTGGCATCGATCAGCGCCTGGTGATGGCGGTCGACCATGATCGCCAGGTCCGGCTGGGTGGCCGGGTCACCGAGGTGGACGATCCGGCCGAAGGCGGCGTTGGCTTCGACGTTCGCCGTGCGCGCCACGGTGACCAGCGCCTTCACCGTGGCCGCGCCCTGGACCAGCGACGCCGGGGCGGCGCGACCCGGTGTCAGTTCGAGCAGGGTCTCGTCGACGATCGAGTCGACCAGACTGACCAGGTCGCGGTGGGCGCCGAGTTGATCGGCCGAGGTCGTCTGGCCCTCGTCGAAGCGGACCCGCAGGTCGTGCAGGCGGGCCCGGATCGCCACCAGCCGCTGCGCCGCCTCCCGGTCCGCGGCATCGGCGCCGTCACCGGTGAGCAGCCGTTGCAGGCGGTCGAGCCCGGCGTCGAGGGCGACCCGGTTCGGCGCGCTGAGCGACGCCGGATCGATGCCCGTCAGGGCCCGCACGACGGTCCGGTTCATGTGCAGTTCGTCGAGACGGGCGAAGCCGACCGTGTCGACCCGGTCGAGCGTCTCGGGCAGGTAGACATGGGCCGCGGCGGTGAGCAGCTCGATGTTGCGGCTGACCTGCTGGGCGGCGCGGCGCTCGGCCAAGGCGCGGCTGAAGTTCAGGCCAGTCACGGCGAACAGGACCACCAGTGGCACGGTGACCGCACTGAGTAGCAGCCAGACCAGGCCGGGACGGTCGCGAGGTCCGTCGTCTGAACGACGTGTGGACTCGGCCCGTCTCCGAATGCAGGCAGTGTAGCGGTTCCCGACGGCGGGCACGCACAGGCGGCGCCGACCACGTGACGTGAGCACCCCGGTGGCCATCGACGCCCCGGATAGCGTGACCGGATGGCCGCCGACGACCCGCAGATGCGTCGCCTGACCTGGGCGACCATGGACGAGTCGGCCCGCACGGCGCTGTGCCGCCGCGGCCTCGACGCCATCTTCGACCCGGCGCTGCGCCGCTCGATCGGCGAGCTGATCGACGACGTTCGGGAGCACGGCGACGAGGCCCTGTGCCGGGCGCTGGCGCGCTTCGACGGGGTCACGCTGACACCCGACCAGCTGGCGGCGACGGCCGACGAGCTGGCCTCGGCCCGGGTCGACGACGACGTCGACGCGGCCATCGACGACGCCATCGCCCACCTGCGGGCGTTCAACGAACGGCTCCACCAGCGGATCGGCGACTGGTCGTTCGAGTCCGAACCGGGCCTCACGGTCGGCGAGCGGGTCACCCCGATCAGCTCGGCCGGGCTGTTCGTGCCCAGCGGCAAGGCCAGCTACCCGAGCGTCGCCTACCAGCTCGGCGTGCCGGCCGTGGTGGCCGAGGTTCCCCTTCTCGTGATGGTCGTGCCGCCGCTGCCCGACGGCAGCGGGCGGATCGACCCGGCCGTGCTCGTCGTGTGCCGCAAGCTGGGCATCGAGCGGGTCGTGCGGGCCAACGGGCCGGCCGGCATCGCCGCCCTCGGGTTCGGCACCGAGACCATCCCGGCCGTGCGCAAGGTGGTCGGCCCCGGTTCACCGCCGGTGGCGTGCGCCCAGGTGGAGATGCAACGCCACGGGCTGGCGACGATGATGATCCTCGGGCCGACCGAGAGCCTGGTGATCGCCGACGACTCGGCCGACCCCGAGCTGGTGGCCGCCGACCTGCTGAACGAGGCCGAGCACGGCACCGACTCGGTCACCCTGCTGGTCACCCCCTCCACCACCCTGGCCGACGCCGTCGACGCCGCCCTGGCCCAGCAGCTGGCGAGCTTCCCCCGGCGCTGGGCGGACAACGCTCGCGCCGCGCTGGGCGTCAACGGCGGATGCGTGCTGGTCGACGACCTCGAGGCCGCGGCCGACGTGGCCAACCGTTGGGCACCCGAGCACCTCCAGGTCGCCGTGGCCGCCGACGCCGAGACCGCCCTGCTCGACCGGTTGGTCAACGCCGGCGAGATCCTGGTCGGTCAGGACACGCTGTTCAGTGCCGGCAACTTCGTCATCGGCTGCCCGGCCAGCCTGCCCACCGGCGGGTACGCCCACGTCTCCAGCGGGATCACCGTCGAGGCGTTCCTGAAGCGCACCGCCGTGGCCCGAGCCACCGCGGTGGCGCGAGCCCGGATGACGCCGACGATCCTGGCGATGAGCCGTCACGAGGGCTTCCACGCCCACGGCGCAGCGGCAACGATCCGGCGTTAGGCGGCAGCGACGGTGAGAGCGCCGTCGGACCCGTCGACCGTCACCGAGTCACCCTCGCCGATCTCGCCGTTAAGGATCAGCCGGGCCACCGGGTCGGCCAGCTCACGCTGGATGACCCGCTTCAGCGGGCGGGCGCCGAACGCCGGGTCGTAGCCGAGGTGCGCCAGCGTGCGCATCGCCGCCGGGGTGATGTCCAGGCCGATGCGCCGCTCGGCCATCCGCCGCTTCAGGTGGGCCACCTGGATGGTGACGATCGTCTGCAGGTCGTCCTCGGTCAGCGCCCGGAAGCGGATGATCTCGTCGATGCGGTTGACGAACTCGGGCTTGAAGTACTCGATCGGCTCGCCTGGCAGGTTGGAGGTCATGATCAGCACGACGTTGGTGAAGTCCACCGTGCGCCCCTGGCCGTCGGTCAGCCGGCCGTCGTCGAGCACCTGCAGCAGCACGTTGAACACGTCCGGGTGGGCCTTCTCGATCTCGTCGAGCAGCACCACGCTGTACGGCCGGCGGCGCACCGCCTCGGTGAGCTGACCGCCCTCGTCGTAGCCGACGTAGCCGGGGGGCGCACCGATCAACCGGGAGACGCTGTGCTTCTCCATGTACTCGCCCATGTCGATGCGGACCATGGCGTGCTCGTCGTCGAACAGGAACTCGGCCACGGCCCGGGCCAGCTCCGTCTTGCCCACGCCTGTCGGGCCGAGGAACATGAACGAGCCGATCGGCCGGTTCGGGTCGCTCAGCCCGGCCCGGGAGCGGCGGATCGCGTTGGACACGGCGGTGACCGCGGCGTCCTGACCGACGACCCGCTGGTGCAGGAGGTCCTCGAGGTGGACGAGCTTGGCCATCTCGCCCTCCATCAGCCGGCTGACTGGCACGCCCGTCCACTTGGACACCACCTCGGCGATGTCCTCGGCGTCGACCTCCTCCTTCAACATCCGCTGATCGCGCTGCAGCTCGTCGAGGTGGGTCGTGGCCTCGAGGATGCGGCGCTCCAGCTCGGGGATCCGCCCGTAGCGGATCTCGGCGGCCTTGGCCAGGTCCGTCTCCCGCTCGGCCTGCTCGTTGAGCTGCCCGAGCTCCTCCTTCAGGGCCCGGATGGCGTCGATCGCCTGCTTCTCGGACTCCCAGTGCTGCTTCATCTCGTGGACCTGGGCGTTCAACAGCGCCAGCTCGTCGGTCAGCGCCTCGAGCCGCTCCTTGGAGGCCGAGTCGGTCTCCTTCGACAGGGCGACCTGCTCGATCTCCAGCTGCAGGATCCGCCGCTGGACCACGTCGATCTCGGTGGGCAGCGAGTCGATCTCGATGCGCAGCTTGCTGGCCGCCTCGTCCACCAGGTCGATGGCCTTGTCCGGCAGGAAACGGTTGGTCAGGTAGCGGTTGGACAGCACCGCCGCGCTGACCAGCGCCGAGTCCTGGATGCGCACGCCGTGGTGGACCTCGTAGCGCTCCTTCAGCCCACGCAGGATGCCGATGGTGTCCTCGACGCTGGGCTCACCCACGTACACCTGCTGGAAGCGGCGCTCCAACGCCGGGTCCTTCTCCACGTACTTGCGGTACTCGTCGAGGGTGGTCGCGCCGATCATCCGCAGCTCGCCGCGAGCCAGCATCGGCTTGATCATGTTGCCGGCGTCCATCGCCCCCTCGGCCCCGCCGGCGCCGACGATGGTGTGCAGCTCGTCGACGAACGTGATCACCTGGCCGGCCGAGTCGGTGATCTCCTTGAGCACTGCCTTGAGCCGCTCCTCGAACTCGCCGCGGTACTTGGCCCCGGCCAGCATGCTGCCGATGTCGAGGGCGATCAGCCGCTTGTCCTTCAGGCCCTCGGGCACGTCACCGTCGGCGATCCGCCGGGCCAGGCCCTCGACGATGGCGGTCTTGCCCACCCCGGGCTCCCCGATCAGCACCGGGTTGTTCTTGGTCCGCCGGCTCAGCACCTGGATCACCCGGCGGATCTCCTCGTCGCGGCCGATGACCGGATCGATCTTGCCGTCGCGAGCCCGCTGGGTGAGGTCCTGGCCGTACTTCTCCAGGGCGGCGAACTGCTCCTCGGGGTTCTGGCTGGTGACCCGGTGGCTGCCACGGACCTCGCGCAGCGCCTGGAGCAGTTCCTCGCTGCCGACGCCGAGACGCTGGTTCATCGCCAGCAGCAGGTGCTCGACGGAGAGGAAGTCGTCCTTCAGGTCACGCTGGGCGGCCTGGGCGTTCTCGAAGACGTGGTTCAGCTCTCGGTTCATCCGCGGCTCGTTGCCGCCGTAGGCCTTCGGCAGCTTGGCCACGGCCTCGTCGGCCTTGTTGCGAACCATCAGTGGCGCCAACCCGAGCTTGGCCAGCACGGCCGGGACGATGGTGTCCTCCTGGCGCGACAGCGCGGCGAGGAGATGATCGGGCGTCAGCTCGGGGTTGTTCAGCGACGTGGCCTGGTCGATCGCCGCGGCGACGGCCTCGTTGGTCTTCAGCGTCCACTTCTTCGGATCGAGTGCCATGGTGCCCTTCTAGTCAGAAATGCTGAGTGGAAGTATATCAACTTCGTCGCCGGGGAGTCCCTCCCCCGCCCGTTTCGGGGAGGAACAGAACCTCACGTCGCGTTCTGTCCCTCCCCGAATGCATCAGCCAACCCGAACGTCGTGCGTGCCGTGTGGTCGGTGAACTCGGCCCGATCGATGGTGGACCAGCGGGCGATGGCTCGGTCGAGCGTGGCCAGCTTGGCGCGGTAGGAACCCGGATGCTGGGGGTGGTCGGAACCCCAGCAGAGTCGTCCGGTGCCGACGTGGTCACGGAGCCGCGCCAGCCACCCAGCCGGGTCGGGCTGGTGGTCGAGGACGTGGGTCGTGATCTTCAGCACCACGTTGTCGCTGTCCAGGACGTGGTCGAGCCCAGGACCACGTTCGGGGAAGCCGGCGTGGTCGAGCACCATGGTCACCTCACGGTGCCGGCGGGCCAGACGGGCAAGGCCGGCGAGGTGGTGCGGGAAGGCGGTCACGACCGGCACGGCGCCGACCGACACGCACGCATCGATCCACCCGTCGGCCTCGGCCGAGTCGAACGCCTCGACGTCGGCGCCGATGGCGAACAGGCGCAGCCCGACCGGTCGAACCGGTGCCGACGACATCGCCCGGATGCGACCCGCAGCACCCCGGCCGGGCAGCACGACGGCCGGGACGAATGCCAGCCTCGCCGGGTCGGCGGCGACCGTGTCGGCGGCGCAGCGCCAATCGTCGCGGTAGACGCCGACGGCCTGGACGACGACGGCTGCGTCGACGCCACCGGCCCACACCTCGGACAGCACCTCCGCCGGATCGCCGCCGAGCTCGTGCCAGTCGCTCCCGACCCCCGACCCGGCGCGCGGGTACGCCGAACGGTTCGGACAGGCGACGTGGACGTGGGTGTCGATCACCGAGTCAGACGAAGGCCAACAGGCGGATCGGCAGACCGGGGACGCAGACCGCGTACCACAGGGCGCGAGGAACGGCACAGGCCACTCGGTGGCCGTGAGCGACGAGGACACCGGCGATGATCACCACGGCCACGGCGAGGCCGACGAGGATCCAGGCCGCCACCACCGGCTTCGTGCCGATCGCGACGCCGGCCACCCCGATGGCCACGATGACCAGCCCGGCGACGAAGGACATCGGGCTGGCCGGGGCGTCCGTGGCGCGCCACGGTGCCAGGCTCTCGTTGCGGCATCCCACCGGCTCGACCGTACCCGATGGCCCCCGCAGTCAGCCGTCCGCGCCAGCCCATCCCCCGCCGGCCAACGCCCTCCCACGGACCCATGGGCGCGGAAACTCCCGTTCCAGCAAGCTGGCGCGCCCATGGGCGCGGAACGTGCCGGTTCACGGGCGGGGGCCCATGGCGCGGAGAGTGCCGTTCACGGGTGGGACGCGCCCATGGGCGCGGAGAGCGCCGGTTCCGGACGGGGTGGGGCCCATGGGCGCGGGAAGTGCCAGTTCACGGGCGAGGCGGGGCCCATGGGCGCAGGGAGTGCTAGTGCACGGGCCGGACGCGCCCATGGGCGCGAAGCGCCGGTTCCGGGCGGGGTGGGGCCCATGGGCGCGGGGAGTGACGGTTTCGGGCGGGGTGGGGCCCATGGGCGCGCCGAGTGCCGGTTCACGGGAGGGGCGGCGCGGCGGGGCGGGTGCGGGGCTCCGGGGCGGGGGCGGGCGGGGGACGAGCAGTAACGTCCGGCCATGCCAGGAACAGCGGGGACGGTGCGCCTCGAGGAGCACGGCAACGTGGCCGTGATCGTCAACGACAACGTCGACAAGCACAACGCCTTCACCGACGAGATGGACGTCGAACTGTTCGACATCCTCACCCACCTGTCGGCCCGGCCCGACATCCGCGCCGTGGTGTGGCGTGGCGAGGGCAAGTCGTGGTCGTCGGGACGAGACGTCGGATCCATCGGGACCAACAAGACGCCGCTCAGCCACCACGAGCTGATGCGCCGCGGCCACCGCGGCATCCTCACGGTGTTCGACCTCGACGCCCCGATCATCGTCGCCGTCCACGGTTGGGCCATCGGCGGCAGCTTCCAGCGGGCACTGCTGTGTGACATCCGCATCGCCGCCGAGGGCGCCCGGTTCATGCTCCCCGAGGTCGGCCACGGCGTCATCCCCGACACCGGCGGTGTGGCCCGCCTGTACCAGATGTGCGGACACGGCGTGGTCAGCGACATGGTGCTGACCGGGCGAACGCTCAGCGCCGACGAGGCACTGGCGCACGGCATCGTCAGCCGCATCGTCCCGGCGGACCAGCTGATCGACACCGCCATGGACATGGCCACCAAGATCGCTGCCGCCCCGGCGGTGACGGTGAAGATGGCCCGCCGGGTGATCCGTCACCTGAGCGAGTCCGACGTGCGTACCAGCATGGCCGACGAGCTGGTCTTCCAGACGTTCATCAACAAGAGCGACGACTTCGCCGAGTTCAAGGCGGCCCGCGCCGAGGGCCGGCCGGCCACCTACACGGGGAGCTGACGATGCCCGACACGCCGGCCGCCGAGCCGCCCGCCTATCCAGGTCTGCCCGAACCGCCGGCACTGGGGGCGGCCGCGCTGCCGGCCGGAACCTTCGCCGGGCAGACCGTGCTGGTCACCGGCGGCGGCACCGGTCTGGGCAAGGCCATCGCCACCGAGTTCGCCCGGCTCGGGGCCAACCTGGTGATCGCCAGCCGCAAGGCCGAGCACCTCGCTGCGGCGCAGGACGCGCTGGGCGGCGGCGGGCTGCTCACCGTGGCCTGCGACATCCGTGACCCGGACCAGATCGCTGCAGCGTTCGACGCCGCCGACGCCCGCTTCGGCCTGCCCGACGTGTTGATCAACAACGCCGCCGCCAACTTCCCGGTCACCGCCGAGGAGATGAGCCCCAACGCCTGGCGGACGGTGGTCGACATCACCCTCAACGGCACGTTCTTCTGCGCCCGCGAGTTCGGCCGCCGACACCTGCTGGCGGGAACGCCGGGCTCGATCGTCAACGTCGGGGCGTCCTACGCCTGGACCGGCGGTCCGGGCTTCGCCCACAGTGCGGCCGCCAAGGCGGGCGTCAAGAACCTGGTCGAGACGCTGGCCGTGGAGTGGGGGCCGTACGGGATCCGGGTCAACGGTCTGGTGCCCGGGCTGTTCCCCCACGAGGACATGACCGCCGACATCCAGGCCAACGTCCGCCGGTCGCCGGACAAGGAGCGGGCCCAGCCGGCCATGCGCGCCGGGCGGCCACGAGAACTGGGCTGGGCGGCCACCTTCCTGGCCTCGCCGTACGCAGCGTTCATCAGCGGGCACACCCTGGTGGTCGACGGGGCCAACTGGCAGCGCCGCTCGCTGATCAACCCACCGATGGTCCCGATCCGCGAGCAGTTCGGCAAAGGCCCATTCGGAGCCCCGGCCGCCGACTGACCCCCGGAACCGGCGCGCTCCCCGCCCGTAGACTGGCGGGGGTGTCCGCCTCGTCGACGCCCGGTCTGCAGCTGAGCTGGCTGGACGGCGAGGCCCTGGCCTGGCAACCGGACCGCCGCCTGGCGATGTCGCTGCGGGCCGGCGCCTCCGGGATGAGCAGCCTCGGGTTCCGGGTGGTGAAGGCCGCGCTGCCCCACGGCACGGTGGAGGTCGTCGCCCAGCGCCTGGCACCCGAGGCGCTGGCGGTGCTCGGGCAGCAGCGCAGCTTCACCGGGGAGCCCAGCCCGTCGCTGGCCTGGTTCGTCGCCCTGCATCGCTATGCCGCCTCGCTGGTGCGCACCGGGCGGATCGTGCCGCTGCTGGCCAACACCCGCCCGACGGTGTGGGCGGCGCGCTGGTTGCCGCTCGGCGCCGACCTCGAGGCCGCGGCCGAGCTGTTCGCCGCCATGCCCCCGGTGGTCGCCGCGCTGGGGCCCGTGGTCCCGGGCGAGGTCCTGGCCACCGTGGTCGACGCCGTGGCGCGCACCGCCCTGACCACCCTGCACTACCGACCGACCCACCTCGGCCATGGCCGGCAGCGGGCGCTGCGGTTGGTGTCCGGTGCGCTCGCTCAACCGTCGGCGTCGTTCGTCGCCCCCGGCCACCTCGACGCCGAGCTGGCCGACATCGCCCAGGCCCTGCACCACGCCCACCAGCGGGCCGAGGGGATCCCCGTGCTGGAGACCCGCCTGCGCCTGGCCCTGCCGGACACCGCCGCGGATGTCGACGCCCGCACGGTCGACGGCACGGTCGACGGCGCGGTCGACGCCGATCCCCCCGACCCCGATCAGGCCGAGGCCGCGCCGCGTTGGCCGCTGACACTGGAGGTCGTCGACGCCGACGATCGCGGGAGGTGGTGCACCGCGGCCGACGTGCGCGAGGGCGGTGCCGCAGCCCTGGCCGTCGCCCGCCAGCCGCGATTCCTCGACGTGCTCACCGCGCACCTCGACGCGGCGGAGCAGGTCGTGACCGGCGCCGTGAGCCAGTTGGCCGGTTGGCTGCAGTCCGGCGACCCCATGGTCGACCTCGACGCCGCCGCCGCCGTTCTCGAAGCCACCGAGGCGCTGGAGCGTCACGGCGTGCGCCTGGTGGTCCCCGAGGCCTTGGCCCGCCGCCGGCCGGCGGCCCGGGGCACGGCTCAACCGCAGGGCCAGGGATCCGGGCGGTTCAACGCCACCGCCCTCGTGCACTGGCAAGCGGTCGTCGACGGCGAGGCGGTGGACGAGTCGGCGCTGGCGCGCATCGCCGCCGGCGCGGCGAACCTGCTGCAAGTCGGCGGGCGATGGGTGCAGGTCGACCGGGCCGACGCCCGCCGAGCCTTGGAGCGCCTCGACCGCCACCGCTCCGACCACGCCGAGCTGTCGCCCCTGGCACTCCTGACCCTCGCCGCCGAACTCGGAGCCCAGCACGACACCGACCCGTCGGCCGGCGGCGAGTCCTCACCAGCCGATGCCATCGAGGCCGGCGGTTGGGTGGGCGACCTGCTGGCCGGACTCCCCGACGAGACCATTGCCGAGGGCGTCGAACCGGATGGCTTCCGGGCGGTGCTGCGCCCCTACCAACGCCGCGGTCTGGGGTGGCTGCAGTTCCTCGCCCAACTCGGACTCGGCGGCTGCCTGGCCGACGACATGGGACTCGGCAAGACCCCCACCACCCTGGCTCACCTCGCTGGTCGGGCCGGGCCGCACCTGGTGGTCTGTCCGCTCAGCGTGGTCCGCAACTGGCAGGCCGAGGCGGCCCGCTTCGCCCCCGAGCTGCGCGTCCTGGTCCACCACGGCGGGGCCCGACACGACGCCGAGACCTTGCCCGACGCCGTCGGCCTGCACGACCTGGTGGTCACCACCTACCAGGTGGCGACGCGGGACATCGCCCACCTCGCCGCCCAACCATGGTCCACCGTGGTCTTCGACGAAGCCCAGGCGATCAAGAACGCCGACACTCGCACGGCGCGGGCGATGCGCACCCTGCCGGCCGGTCAGCGCATCGCCCTCACCGGGACACCCGTCGAGAACCGGCTCAGCGAGCTGTGGTCGATCCTGCACACCGTGGCGCCCGGGCTGCTGGGCGGGGCGGCCGAGTTCCGCCGGCGTTACGCCACGCCGATCGAGCGCAACCGCGACGTCGAGGCCGCGGCTCGGCTCCGCCGGCTCACCGCCCCGTTCCTGCTCCGGCGCACGAAAGCCGACCGCACGCTGGTGCCGGACCTGCCCGACAAGATCGAACAGGTCGCCTGGGCGCCGCTGACCCACGAGCAGGCCCACCTCTACCAGCAGGTCGTCGATCAACTGCTGGCCGACGCCCGAGCCGCCACCGGCATGCGCCGCCGCGGCCTCGTGCTGGCCGCGCTGACCCGCCTCAAGCAGATCTGCAACCACCCGGCCCACGCCTTGGGCGACGGCTCGCGCCTCGCCGGACGCTCGGGCAAGCTGGCCCGCTTCGACGAGCTGGTGGCCGACCTGCTCGATGCCGGCGAGCAAGCCCTGGTGTTCACCCAGTTCCGGGAGATGGGACTGCTGCTGCAGCGCCACCTCTCCGAGCAGCTCGGGTTGCAGACCCCGTTCCTGCACGGCGGTGTCTCGAAGGCCCAGCGTGACCGGATGGTCGAGCGCTTCCAGGACGGTCGGGGCGGGTCGCTGCTGCTGGTCTCGCTGAAGGCCGGCGGCACCGGCCTGAACCTCACCGCGGCATCGCGGGTGGTGCACTACGACCGCTGGTGGAACCCGGCGGTCGAGGACCAGGCCACGGACCGGGCCTGGCGCATCGGCCAGCAGCAGGCCGTGTTCGTCCACAAGCTGGTGTGCCAGGGCACCGTGGAGGAGAAGATCGACGCCCTAATCACCGACAAGCGGGCGCTGGCCGACGCCGTGGTCGGCACGACCGGCGAGGCCTGGCTCAGCGAGCTGAGCACCGACGAGTTGCGCGAGCTGGTCGTGCTGGAGCGGTGATCCGGCGATGAGCGTGGTCCTGATTCCCGGCGCCTTCCGGCGCGAGGCCCATCCGGTGGGCAAGCTGGCGGCCACCCTGTTGTCCGTGGCCGTGGCGGGCATGGCCGACCCCAACCGGTTCCGGCGCGGCAAGGCGTACGCCGGGCAGCGGGCAGTGACCCGCCTGACCGTGCAGACCGGGGTGTGCGAGGCCGTCGTCAGCGGCAGCCGGGCCGAGCCCTACCGGGTGGTGGTCGCCGTGCCCACCGTGACCCCGCCCGGCGACGTCACCGACCCGGCCGGGTACCGCGCCGAGATGACCCGACTGGTCCCCGACGCCTCCGAGCTGATGGTCAGCTGCACCTGCCCGGACTGGGACGATCCGTGCAAGCACGCCATCGCCGCCCTGCTGACGCTGGCCGAGGAGCTGGCCGGCCGCCCGGAGCTGATCGTCGCCTGGCGCTGCGCCGAGGGCGCGCCGCGTCGCGGCCGGGCCGCACTGGCCACCGCCGGCCGGTCAGTGCCCGGTCGGCCCGCACCGGTGCCACGCCCGGCGCCGCCGGCCCCCGCCGTCGACCCGTTCGCCACCGACGAGTGGCGGGCATTCGAGGGGCTCGATTCGCCCATCCCGTCGCTCCCCCTGCCCAGCCTGGAGTCGGTGCGGCGCGTCAGTGCCATCGACGTGACCGGGGTCGAGGAGCTCGTCCAGTCGATGCTGGACACCATCACCGCGTGGCGGTGACCGGGTCACGCCGTTCTGGATAGCGTGCGGCGATGGCCACCACGACCGCCCTGGTCACTGGCGCCAGTCGCGGCATCGGTCGGGCCACCGCCGTCCGCCTGGCCGCAGCCGGGTACGACGTGATCGTCGCAGCGCGCACCCTGGTCGACGGCACCGCCCGGCTGGACGGCGGCGACACCGTGTTGGCCGGGGGCCTGGACACCACCGCGGCGATGATCCGTCATGCTGGCGGCCAGGCGCACGCCGTGGCCCTCGACCTCACGGATCCGGCCAGTGTCGATCGAGCCCTGGACGAGATCGAGGCGATCACCCCGCGCCTCGATGTGCTGGTCAACAACGGCATCTACCAAGGTCCGGCGGCGATGTCCCGCTTCGTCGACAGCACCGACGAGGACATCCGTCTGGTGCTCGAGGGCAACCTGCACAGCCAGCTGCGGATCATCCGCCGGGTGCTCCCGGCCATGCTGCAGCACGGTGCCGGCACCATCGTCAACCTGGTGTCGCAGGCCGGGTTCATCACCCCGCCGGCGCCGATCGGGGCGGGCGGGTGGAGCCTGGCCTACGCCCTCAGCAAGGCGGCGTTCGGGCGAGTCGCCCCGCTCCTGCACGTCGAGCACGGCCCGGCCGGGCTGCGGGCCTTCAGCATCGAGCCGGGACTGACGATCACCGAACGGATGGAGCTGGCCGGGCGGGCCGATCTCTACCGCCAGCACTACGACGCCTTCGAGCCGGACACGATCGCCCGGATCATCGCCTGGCTGGTCACCGACCCGGCTGCCGACGAGTGGCGCGGCCGGCTGGTCCACGCCGGCGAGGTGGCCGCCACCCTCCCCGCCGACCCGGCCTGACCTGCCGCCGCCGGGCAGGGGTTCCTCGTCCCGCCGCACCCCCAGCCGCAGTCCGGATCCCCGTCGGATGACCGTCCCCAGGCCCATGGGCGCGGAATCATGCACATCCGGCAGGTTTCGCGCCCATGGGACCGGGGCGGCGCACGCCGACCGGGCGACGGGGCTGGGACCGGGGCGGCGCACGCCAACCGGGCGACGGGTGGGCTGGGACCGGGGCGGCGCACGCCCACCGGGCGACGGGGCTGGGACCGGGGCGGCGCACGCCGACCGGGGCGGCGCACACCGACCGGGCGACGGGTGGGCTGGTCGCAGGTCAGCTGCCGTGGGTCGACGACGTGGGCTGGCCGCTCGGCGGGGCGGGCGTGGCGCCCGACGACCCCGACGGCGAGACCGCGCCGGGGACGCCCTGGCTCTGGGTGGGAGCGTGCTCCTGACCCTGCTGCTGGCCCTGCTGCTGGCCCTGCTCCTGGCCCGGGCCGCCTGCGGCGCCGGGGTTGGCGGGCCGCAGGTCGCCGATGCCGGCGTGACCGTGGCCGCCCTGGCCGCCCTGGCCGCCCTGGCCGCCGTAGCCGCCGTGGCCGCCGTGCACATCGAGGCCGGCGAGGTCGCCCGGGCCATCCGCCCACGGGTCGTCGCCCCACCAGGTGCCGTCGTCGAGGATGACGCTGGCGTCGTCGGCCGACGCGGATTGGGTGGTGGCGTCCGGCGCCATCGGACCGGTGACCACCTGCGGCCCGCTGGCCGACGCCGCGGACGTCGCGGACGTCGCGGCCGCGGCGGCCACCGCCGACGGCGAGCGGTCCTGCGCCGCGGCAGCTCCGCAGCCGGCCAGCAGCACGGCGGCGCCGAGGCCGGCCATCGCCGTGGTGCGCCGGGCGCTGCCGGCCGGGTGGGAACGGCGCGATCGGGCCCGGCCGCCGGGTCCAGCGGGCTGGGACGGGCGGGACGGATCGAGGCACGGGGGGTGCGACATGGGAGGTTCCTTTCGTGACGGCGAGGCGGACGCCTCACCGGACCCATCGTCGAACCCGAAGCTCAGCGCACCCTCCGCGTCGGCTCCGATGTCACCGGGAATCCGACACCCCGCACACCCGGCGGGTCGGCTCAGCGTGCCGGGCGACGCGGCGGCACGCCGGCAGGCGGAGCGGTCATCAGGTCGTGCTGGTCGGCCTTGGCCAGGCGCATCACCGTCAGGGCGACCACCACCACGACGACGACCACGTTGGCGATGACGAACAGCCCGGCGCGCCGGTCGGTACCCGCCTGCAACCCGTGGACCGTGGCCAGGGCGAACAGCGGGAAGCTCAGGTAGTGGACCGCCTTCCACGACCGCTTGGACATCCGCTTGCGCAACAGCGAGGTGATCTCCACCGCCAGCAGCAGGTACCAGCCGATGATGCCCCAGGCCACCGCCGCCGGCTTGAAGGTGCTGACCCCCGGGATCAGTGCCTCGCCGATGCTGAAGCGCATGTACCGGTGGACCATCAGCGAGATCACGTGGACGGCCACGAAGACCACGGCGAGGCCGCCGAGGAAGCGGTGCAGGTCGAGGATCCAGTTCGGCCGCGGCTTGCCGTGGAGGACCTTGGTGGACAGCGCCAGGCCCCACAGCACACTGCCGGCGAGCAGGGCCCAGCCGACGATCCCGCCGGAGCGGGCGATGTACCACCAGGTCGTGTCGTTCACAGGTCCCCCTCGGGTGCCGTCGCGCCCGTCGATCAGATCAGGTCGCGGACGATCGTGCCAGACAGGGCCACACCGCCGGTGAACGCCGAGAACGTCGGCGTCGACTGCATCCGCCCGTTGCGGTCGACGATCAGCGCGCTGGCCTGCCCGGGCTCGACGATGTCGAACGCTCGATCCGTGCCACGCAGCAGGATCGCCTTGGCCAGCACCTCGGCCAGCCAGGCCTCGCCGGCCACAACGCTGGCCAGCTCGACGTCGGACTCACTGGGCCGACCGGTTGCCGGGTCGATGAGGTGATGGCGCAGCTCCCCGCCCACCCGCCAGGTCCGGCGCAGCACGGTCGAGGTGGCCACCGCCCCGGCCCCGAGCCCGACCAGGGCGATCGGCTGACGGCAGTGCGGATGGTCCAC
Organism: Actinomycetes bacterium; assembly: GCA_029782355.1. Classification (GTDB taxonomy): domain Bacteria; phylum Actinomycetota; class Acidimicrobiia; order Acidimicrobiales; family Ilumatobacteraceae; genus JAKOUY01. The sequence goes on along the minus strand of JAKOUY010000016.1, from coordinate 119,338 downwards.
GGCAACGGTCCAGGTGCCGCCGTCCGGGGCGCTGCCCGCCAGGCGGAGGTCGCCGCCCATGTTGGCGCACGCTCCCGCCGCGCCGCGCTCGATCAACCCGGTGACGAGCAGGTCGGCGGCCAGCCCCTTGCCGATCCCGCCGGGATCGAAGCCGGCGCCCTCGGGAAGGCGGACGGCGTGGCCGTCGACCTCCACGTCCGCTCCGCTGATCAGGCGAACGTGCACCGGGCCGGCCGGCGGGCGCGGCGCGTCGGCCGGCAGCCCGTCGAAGCTGCGGTCGTAGCCGGCCGCGACGACGTCAGGCAGGACGGTGGCGTCGAATCCGCCACCGGTCAGCCGCCACGCCTCGGTGGCCCGCTCGACCAGCGCAGCAGTGTCGGCGGACACCTCGACCCATCGGCCGGGCTGGGCGTTCCAGCGGCTGATCTCGCTGTCGGCACGGAACCGGCTCCAGCGGGCCTCCAGCTCGGCGATGCGCGACTCGGCCCAGTCGGCCAGGCCCCCGGCGCCGCCCACCACGACGAGGTGGATGTCCGAGCCCATCGCCCGGAAGCGGCGCTCGGTCGGGTCAGCTGCCACTGGAGGTGGTGTTGGCCTGGGCCGCCGGCTGGGCGGCGACGGCGGTCGCGGTGGTCGTGACCGTCGACGTGGTCGTGGCGGTCGCCGCGGTGGTCGTGGTCGCAGCGGTCGTGGCCGTGGTGGCCGAGGTCGTGCGGTTGGCGGCGGTGGAGGTGGTGGCCGTCGAGGCGGTGGCTCCCGTCGTGGCTGCGGCGGAGACGGTGGCCGCCTGGGTGTCGGCGGCGCGGTCCGCCATGCAGGCGGTCATCAGCACGCCGCCGGCAACGGCCAGCAGGCCGCTGACCCGCCGGGCTCGGCGAGCGGGGTGGGGCCGGCGGCGGCCGGCGGCGCGCCCGCCGGCAATCGGGCGAGTGACCGGATGGGCCGAGGCCGGGGCCGTGGAGATCTCGATGCGGTTCATGACGCCCTCCCGTGGTGCGGCAGCGATGCGCTGGTGCTGCTCGGTCATGACTCGATGATCGGACGCATGCCTGGGAGAACGCTGAGAGTCGCCGGAGAGTTCGCCGGGATCTGGCGAGGGCTAGGTTCCGGCCGGCAGCCGCAGGCTGTAGCCCACGCCACGCACGGTGTGGATCAGCGCCGGTTCGGTGGCGTCGACCTTGTGGCGCAGGTAGCTGATGTAGGTCTCCAGCACGCTGGCGTTGCCGGCGAAGGTGTAGTCCCACACCGCCTCGAGGATCTGCTCGCGGGTCAGCACCCGGCGAGCGTTGGCCAGCAGGTAGTGCAGCAGCTTGTACTCGGTCGGGGTCAGCTCGATCAGTCGCCCGCCCCGCCAGACGTCGCGGGTGTCCTCGTCGAGCTCCAGGTCGTGGAAGGCCAGCTTGGTCTGGCCCGGCCCGCTCCCACCGGTCCGGCGCAGCACCGCCTTGACCCGCTCGATCAGCTCCTCGATGGAGAAGGGCTTGGTGACGTAGTCGTCGACCCCGAGGCGCAGGCCTTCGACCTTGTCGGCGGTGGCGTCGCGGGCGGTGAGGAAGATGATCGGCACGCGGCTCGTGGCCGTCGACCCGGCCTGCAGACGGCGGGCGACCTCGAACCCGTCGAGGTCCGGCAGCATCACGTCGAGCAGCACCAGCTCCGGCCGGCGGGCATCGACGGCCGCCAGGGCGGCACGCCCGCTGGACACCCGCTCGACCTCGAAACCGTGGAACCCGAGGGCCATGGCGATCAGCTCGGTGATGTGCTCCTCGTCGTCGACGGCCAGCACGAACGGCTTGCGGGCCTCGGTCGCCATGACCGCCCACCGTACCGGGAGCACCGCGACCTCGACCCCGATTCTCACCGAACTCCAAGCCGGGCCACAGCCGTGGCCGAGCACCCCGCCCCACCATCGAGCACAATGAGGCACCGTGACGCCCGTGCCGTTCGAGCCGCGCCCGTGAGCCTGCGCGGCCGGCTGGTGCTGGCCCTGGCGACGCTGCTGTTCATCGGGCTCGCCGCGTTCGGCGTGGGCACCTACACGCGCTACGCCACCACCGAGCGCAACGCCCTCGACGCCCGGCTGCGCACGCTGTCGCGTGATGCCGAAGGCCAGCTCCTCGATGCCGCCGGGTTGAACCCCGGCGATGCCCACGAGCGGGGACCGCGGGAGGGTCCACCGAACGTCAGCCTCGGTGGGGTCTACGCCGAGCTGCGCGACCACGCCGGCCGTGCCGTGCAACAGCTCTCCTCGGCGGCCGACGCCGACACGCCGGCCCTGCCGGCCACGCTGGCCGTCGGGCACCCGGTCACGGTCGACGCCAGCAGCGGGTCGGGTCAGTGGCGGATCCTGGCCGTCCCGTCCGACCGGGCGTCCGGGTACACCACGGTCGTCGCCGCCCCGATGGGCGACATCAGCCGTTCGCTGCGCCAGCTGGTGATCATCGAGGCCATCGCCGGCGCCGCCCTGCTGGCAGCGCTGACCGGTGGGGCGTGGCTGATCCTGCGCCGCGGCCTGCGCCCGCTGGAGCACATGGCCACCCAGGCCCGCTCGCTGACCGCCGGCGACCTGTCCCATCGCGTCGATGCCGGTGACGGGCGGGGCGAGGTCGGCCAGCTCGGCCTGGCCCTGAACACCATGCTGGCCAACCTGGAGTCGGCGTTCGCCGCCCGCGACGAGACCGAGCAGACGCTGCGCCAGTTCCTGGCCGACGCCGCTCACGAGCTGCGCACGCCGCTGACCTCGATCCGCGGCTTCGCCGAGCTGTCCCGACTGGGCGGCGAGTCGACCACCCTCGACCAGGCCACGCTGCTGCGCCGGATCGAGGACGAGTCGACGCGCATGTCCCGGCTGGTCGACGACCTGCTGCTGCTGGCCCGCCTCGACCGCACCGCGCCCGCCGAGCGCACCGACGTCGACCTGGCCACGATCGCCGCCGACGCCTGCACCGACCTGAAGGCGTCCGACCCGCAGCGACCGGTGTCCCTGGATGCCCCCGAGCCGGTGGTGATCCACGGGGTGCCCGACCACCTCCGCCAAGCGGTGCTCAACCTGACGGCCAACGCCGGCCGGCACACGCCGCCCGGCACCCCCGTCGAGGTCCGCGTCCGGCGGTCGGGCGAGCAGGCCGAGCTCGTCGTGCGCGACCACGGTCCCGGATTGTCCGCCGAGGCCCTGGCCCATGTCTTCGATCGCTTCTGGCAGGCCGACCCGGCCCGGGTCGGTGCCGGATCGGGACTGGGACTGTCGATCGTCGCCGGCATCGCCGCGGAGCACGGTGGGCAGGTCGATGCGGCCAATGCGCCGGGAGGTGGTGCGGTGTTCACCGTTCGACTTCCGCTGGCGCCCGCTGCTATGGTCTGACCATCAGTCCAAGTAGGGCGAGACGCGGAGGGGAGGGGCGATGGCGATCACCGGCATGAACCACGCCGTGCTCTACGTCCGCGACGCCCGCCGGACCCGCGACTTCTACGCCGACGTGCTCGGGTTCCGGACGATCATCGAGCACCCGCAGGGCGCCTTCGTGTTCCTGCGCGCCCCGGCCAGCACCAACCATCACGATCTGGCCCTGTTCACCATCGGCGCCCAGGCCGGGCCGAGCCAGGCCGGGCGCAGCACCGTCGGGCTGTACCACATCGCCTGGGAGGTGCCCACCCTGGCCGACCTGGAGGACATGGCCGACCGGCTGCGGGCGGCCGGGGCCCTGGTCGGGGCCAGCGATCACGGGGCCAACAAGAGCCTGTACGCCAAGGATCCCGACGGCCTGGAGTTCGAGGTGATGTGGCTGGTGCCGGCCGAGCACTGGGGCGCCGCCGAGCACCAGGCGATCATCGATCCGCTCGACATCCCCGCCGAGCGACGCCGCTTCGCCGCCCACGGGTTGGACTGAGCGATGGGCAGCTTCGACCCGGTCGATCGCCGTACGGTGTCGGCGCAGATCCGCGCCCAGCTGGCCGACGCCATCCACACCGGCAGCCTGACCCCCGGCATGCCGCTGCCGGCCGAGCGGGTGCTGTGCCAGGAGTTCGGCGTGGCCCGGACCTCGGTCCGCGAGGCCATCCAGGGTCTCGTGATGGCCGGCTACATCGAGCGCCGCGGCAACCGCACGGTGGTGGCCGAGGTCCTGCCGGAGATCAACTTCGCCGGCGACGACCGCAAGGCGATGGTCACGCAGCTGTTCGAGGTCCGCCAGGTGATCGAGCCCACCATCGCCGGCCTGTCCTGCAAGCGGGCCACCGACGACGATCGGGCGACGCTGGTCGAGCTGGCCGCTCGCCGGCCACGCGGCCTGGAGGACTTCCGCTCGATCGACCGGGCGTTCCACGCCACGCTGGCCCGCTCGTGCGGCAACCCGATGCTGGCCGAGGTTCACGCCAAGGCGCTGGCCTCCCTGTTCGGCTCCGGTGAGTTCGCCTCGCTGCTGTATGCCGAGGTCAACCGGACCGAGGTCGACGAGCTGATCGCCGAGGCCACCCAGGCCCACCGATCGATCGCCGAGGCGGTGTCGAGGGGCCACGTGCGCAAGGCCGAGGCCGCGGTGATCGCCCACCTCGACGACGTCGAGCGCCGGATGACCGAGCGGCTGCTGTGACGCATCAGCCGCTCGGGGCACCCGAGCAACCGCCAGGGAGCCGGCCGCAGATGGAGTGCGGCAGCGCAGCCCCCGAGGTCGCGGAGCGGCTGCAGTGACGGCGTTGACCAACCAGTACTGCCACTTCTTCGACGAGGCGGCCTTCGCCGAGACGGACCGGCCCGGGTTCCGCCGCCGGATCATCACCGGGGACCACCTCGAGCTGTGGTTCTGGCGGATCCGCGGCGGTGCCAGCGGCTCGGTGATCCACCAGCACGAGGGCAACGAGCAGCTCGGCATCATCATGCGCGGCTCGCTCGACTTCCGGATCAGCGCCGACCGCGACGCCCCCGAGCGCGTCGTGCTGTCGGCCGGCGACGTCTACCTGGCGCCGATGCGCGTCTGGCACGGCGACAGCGTGTTCGTCGGCGACGCCGAGCTGGACGAGGTGTGGATCCTCGACGTGTTCTCCCCGCCGAGAGGTGGCCGATGACGTCGCCAACCGCCGCCGACTGGCGCCTGGCCGTGGACATCGGCGGGACCTTCACCGACGTGGTCCTGCTCGACGCGGCCTCCGGCCGGGTGGTCGTCGACAAGACGCTGACCACCCCGGCGGCACCGCTGGATGGCGTGCGCACGGGCGTGCGCCAGCTGCTGGCCAAGGCCGGGGTGTGCGCCGCGGACATCACCGCACCCATCGTCCACGCCACGACGCTGATCACCAATGCGTTGATCGAGGGCAAGATCGGCCGGGCCGCGGTGGTCACCACCGCCGGGTTCGGCGACACCCTGGAGATCCGCAGCGAGCACCGCTACGACATGTACGACCTGCAGATCGAGTTCCCGGCGCCGCCGGTGCCGCGGGATCGGGTGTTCGAGATCGCCGAGCGGACCACCGCCACCGGGCTGGTCGAGGCGGTTCCCGACCCGGCCGACCTCGAGGAGCTGGCCGGCCGGCTGCACGCCGCCGGGGTGGAGAGCGTGGGCGTCTGCCTGATCAACGCCTACGCCAACCCGGCCAACGAGCGCGCCGTGGCCGCCCATCTGGAGGCCGCCCTCGGCGTGCCGGTGTGCGTCTCGGCGGAGATCTCGCCGCAGATCCGTGAGTACCCGCGGATGATCACCACGGCGTGCAACGCGGCGACGATGCCGGTGATCGGTCCCTACCTGGAGGAGCTGCAGAAGTGGCTGGCCGCCGAGGGCTTCGGCGGGTCCGTGCTGATGATGCTGTCCAACGGCGGGGTGGTGTCGGCCGACGATGCCGCCCGGGCACCCATCCGCCTGGTCGAGTCCGGCCCGGCGGCCGGGGCCCTGGCCGGGAGCTTCTTCGCCCGGCGGCTCGGTGAGGACCGCCTGCTGTGCTTCGACATGGGCGGCACCACGGCCAAGGCCTGTTTGATCGAGCACGGCGAGCCGGACCTGACCAACATCTTCGAGGTCGCCCGGATCTACCGATTCAAGAAGGGCTCCGGGTTCCCGGTGTCGGTGCCCAGCGTCGACCTGGTCGAGATCGGAGCCGGCGGCGGCAGCCAGGCGCGGGTCGACGACCTCGGGTTGCTGAAGGTCGGCCCGGAGTCGGCCGGCGCCGATCCGGGTCCGGCGTGCTACGGGCGCGGCGCCGCCAAGCCGGCGGTCACCGATGCCGACCTGACCCTCGGCCTGCTCGACGCCGGGTTCTTCCTGGGCGGGGACATGCCCCTCGACCTCCACGCCTGCCGCGCCGCGCTCGGCACCGTGGCCGCGCCACTCGGGCTCGGCGCCGACGACGTCGCCGCCGGCATCCACGAGCTGGTCAACCAGAACATGGCCGCGGCGGCACGGATGCACGCCGTCGAGCAGGGAGCCGACCTGCGCGGCATCACCGTGCTGGCCTTCGGCGGCGCCGGGCCGGTGCACGCCTGCGGGGTGGCCGAGCTGCTGGAGTCGCCCCGGGTGGTGTTCCCGGTGAACGCCAGCGTGCTGTCGGCCTTCGGCACGCTGGTCACCCCGGTGCGCATCGACCTGGCCCGCAGCATGGTCCGCCCGCTGATCGGCGTCGACCCGGCCGAGCGCGACCGATTGCTCGACGAGCTGCGCGCCGAGGGCCGCCGGGTGCTGGTGGCCGCCGGGGTCGACGAGGAGCGGATCCGCTTCCGCTACGGCGTCGACGCCCGCTACGCCGGGCAGGGCAACGAGATCACCATCTGGGTGGGCGAGGGCGCCGCCTGGCCCGCCGACGATGCCGCCGTCCGCCGGCGCTTCGAGGACGACTACCGGCGGATCTACGGCCTGACCATCCCGGACGTGGCCGTCGAGGCGGTCACCTGGCGCCTGTCGGCCTACGCCCCGGCCGGCGACGTCGAGCCGCGAGCCACGCTGCCCGCTGCCGCCGGCTCGCCCGCCGGCACCCGTCCGGTTCGCTTCGCCCGGTCGGGCGGCGTGCAGGACACCCCCGTGTACCGCCGCGCCGAATTGGGCGCCGGGCAGTCCTTCGACGGACCGGCCATCGTCGAGGAACGGGAGACCACCGCCGTGATCCGCCCCGGCTGGCGGGTGACGGTGGCCGACGACGGGAGCCTGATCTGCGAACGGGGCCAACGATGAGCCGCTTCGACGCCATCGAGCTGGAAGTGCTGTGGCAGAGCCTGATCGCCACGGTGAACGAGCAGGCCAAGGCCCTGCAGCGCGCCGCGTTCTCGCCGATCGTGCGCGAAGCCGGCGACCTGGCCAACGCGGTGTTCGACCGCACCGGGCGGATGGTGGCCCAGGCGGTCACCGGCACCCCCGGGCACATCAATAGCCTGGCCCGGGCGGCCTCGGCGATCCTCGAGCAGTACCCCACCGACACCCTGTCCCCCGGCGACGTGCTGATCACGAACGACCCGTACAAGACGGCCGGTCAGCTGCTCGACGTCACCGTGCTGTCTCCGGTGTTCCGCAACGGTCGGGTCATCGCCTTCTTCGGCTCGACCATCCACCACACCGATGTCGGCGGGTACGGAATCGGCGCGGGCGCTCGCGACGTGTTCGAGGAAGGGCTGTGGATCCCGATCTGCCGGCTGATGGTCGGGCGCAACGGACGCAGCGAGCGCAACGACGACGTCTGGCGGTTCATCCTCTCCAACGTCCGCCAGCCGGACCACATGGCCGGCGACCTGCACGCCCAGATGGCCAGCGGCGAGGTCGGCGCCCAGCGCCTGGCCGCGCTGTGCGACCAGCACGGCCTCGACGACCTGCAGGACCTGGCCGACGAGATCATCGAGCGCAGCGAGGCCGCCACCCGGGCCTCGATCCGTGACCTGCCCGCCGGCACCTACCGGTCCAGCGCCGTGCTCGACCTGGCCGACGGCAGCACCATCGACATCGTCTGCGCGGTGACGGTGGACCCGGACGCCGGCGAGATCCTGGTCGACTACACCGGGTCGTCCGGCGCCAGCCCCTCGGGCATCAACGTGGTGCGCAACTACACCCACGCCTACACCACCTTCACGGTGCGCAGCGTGCTGAACCCCGACCTGCCGAACAACCACGGCAGCCTGGCGCCGATCCGCGTCGAGGCACCGCAGGGCTCGATCGTCAACGCCGTGTCACCCCAGCCGTGCACCGCCCGCCACGTGGTGGGGATGTTCCTGCCCAACGCCTTGCTGAAGGCCCTGGCCCAGATCCGCCCGGACCAGGCGATGGCCGAGGGCAGCGGGGCGGTGTGGACCATGCAGGTCAGCGGCACCCACGACGACGGCCGCCCGTTCATCACCGCCATGTTCACCTACGCCGGCGGCGTCGGCGCCCGGGCCACCAAGCCGGGGCTGTCGGCGTGCTCGTACCCGACCGGGGTCTCGGCCGTGCCGATCGAGGTGGTCGAGGCCTCCGCTCCCATCCACTTCCTGCGCAAGCAACTCCGCCCGGGTTCTGGCGGGGCGGGGGCCCAGATCGGCGGCCTCGGCCAGACCATCGAGTTCACCGTCGACACCGAACGGCCGTGGCAGCTCAACGCCGTCACCTCCCGGCTCAGCGATGCGCCGCAGGGGATCTTCGGCGGTCAGCCGGGTGCGCCCGGGGCGTTCACCGTGAACGACGCCCCGGTGCGCACCCAAGCCCGGGTCACCCTGCAACCCGGCGACGTGGTCCGCCTCGACCTGCCCGGTGGGGGCGGGTACGGGGCGCCGGTCGAACCCACCCAGGAGGTCAGCGCATGACGATGCTCACCGACGATCTGCTCGCCAGCTTCGACGAGTCGATCACCGACGTCGCCCACGCGGTGACGCTCCCACCGGAGATCTACACCGGCCAGGAGTTCCTCGACTTCGAACGCCGCGCCGTGTTCGCCACCAACTGGCAGTGCGTCGGCCGGGCCAGCCGGATCCCGAACGTCGGCGACTACTTCACCACCACGGTCAACGGCGAGCCGATCATCGTCGCCCGGGCCAAGGACGGCGAGATCCACGCCTTCTCCAGCGTGTGCCAGCACCGTGGCATGCAGCTGGTCGACGACGAGGGTCACTGCACCAAGTTCACCTGCGTCTACCACCTGTGGAGCTACGACCTGACCGGGCGGCTGCTGGGCGCCCCCGCCATGGAGCGCACCGCCGACTTCGACAAGAAGCAGTTCCCGCTCCCGGCGCTGAAGGTCGAGATCTGGCAGGGCTTCGTCTTCGTCCACTTCGATCAGCAGGCCGAGCCGCTGGGGCCGACGCTCGCCACCTACGCCCCGTACCTCGAGCACTACGAGCTGGACACCGCGGTCTGCCCGGGCACGTTCACGCTGACCGGCCTGCCGTGGAACTGGAAGGTGATGTTCGAGAACTTCAACGACGGCTACCACGCCAACAAGCTGCACCACACCATCCAGGACTTCTGCCCCAGCGAGCTGGCCGCCTTCCCGGTCGACTGGCAGCCGGGCAGCAACGTGATCTTCCGGACCAACGGCTACATCCACATGGACGGCGGGTTCAACGCCACCACCAAGGCGCTGATGCCGATCTTCCCGCAGCTCACCGAGGACGAGCGCTGGCGGAGCACGTTCGCCCTGCTGCCCCCGACGCTGTGCATGGGCACCGCCCCGGACCAGGCCTTCTTCTTCATCGTCCGCCCGACCTCGGCCGACACGATCGACGTCGAGATCGGGTACCTGTTCCACCCCTCGGCGCTGGAGCACCCGATGTTCGACCACCTGCTGGAGATGAGCGACGCTGGCGTCCAGGTCTTCGTCCAGCAGGACCAGGATGCGACGATGAAGGTCCAGCGCGGCCTGCACAGCCGGTTCGCCGCCCGTGGCCGCTACAGCTGGCAGGAGGAGAGCCACGTGCAGTTCAACAAGTGGCTGGTCCGCCAGTACCGTGCCGGCTGGCCGGCGGCAGGGAGGTGAGCTGCGCCACGCACGACTCGAAACCCGTTGTACTGTCGATCCACAACCGTGTTAGGGAAACCTAACGACATCATCATCCTGTTGGCTCAATCACTCTGGGGGACACCTTGAATCGCACTCGCACCTTGCTCGGCGCCACGCTGGCGTGCGCCGCCCTGACCATCGCCGCGGCCGGCACGGCCAGCGGCACCACACCACCCACCACCCCGGCCGGGACGGCCGCCGCCACCGCCGGGACGACCGCCGGGTCCGCCGCGTCCACCTCCGACACGCTGGTCCCGATGTCGGCCGCCGATGCCGTCAAGCAGTTCGACGTCAACGGTGACGGCAAGGTGGTCATCGGCATCGCCACCGCCGGGCCGGCCAACGACGGCGCCTACTACCAGGCGCTGGTCGACAAGACCAAGGAAGTCTCGGCCAAGTACGGCTTCGCCGACCCGATCGTGGTCGACAACATCAAGTCCGACGCTGCGGCCACCGAACTGACCAACCTCGCCGAGCAGAAGGTCGACATGATCCTGGTCGGTGCCAGCTCGCTGGCCGCCCCGCTGAAGGATCTCACCGCCAAGTACCAGGACATCTTCTGGTACTGCAACTGCGGTGCCGGCCAGCCGCAGATCCCCACCCTGGCCCAGAGCCAGGACGACTCGTCGGAGATCAGCTACACCGCTGGGTACGCCACCGGCCTGCTGTTGAAGGCCAAGGGCGGCTCGAAGAGCGTGTTCATCGGGTGCTGCGACCTGAACTTCGAGAAGGAGGCCTACCTGGCCTTCGAGCTCGGGCTGAAGGCCGTCGATCCGTCGTTCACCAACACCTACGTCGCCAGCGGCAACTTCCCGTACGACTTCGACAACACCTCGGGGGCCACGGAGGCGCTGAACACGGCGATCTCGAACGGTGCTCAGGCGGTGTACCCGTTCCTCGGCGGGGCCCACGAACCCGTGGTCAAGCTGGCCAACGAGAAGGGGCTGATCGTCATGTCCGCCGGGTCGTCGAAGGCCTGCGCGCGCACCGACCTGAAGTACGACATCCAAGTCCGCTTCGACGCCGGTGACTACCTGACGACGATCTTCAACGAGATCCTGACCGGCAAGTTCAAGGAAGGCGACATCCGCGTCTTCAAGGTGGGCGTCGACCCGCAACCCGGCGCCCAGATCTGCAACCCGACCGCGGACCAGCAGTCCGCCATGGACGCCGTCTACCGCGACATCGCCGCCGGCAAGCTCGCCGCCCAGTTCGGCGAGATCAAGGTCAAGGCCTACAGCGGCGGCTGATTCGTTGACCGCGTCGGACCGCACGATGGTGGGGGAGGTCTCGGCCTCCCCCACCATCACGTTGCACGGGATCACCAAGCGCTACGGCTCGGTGGTCGCCTGCGACGACGTCGACCTGATGCTGCACCCCGGGCAGATCCACGGGATCCTCGGCGAGAACGGTGCGGGCAAGTCGACGCTGATGAAGATCCTCATCGGGCTGGTCCAGCCCGATGAGGGCCACCTGCTGCTGCACGGCCGGCCGGTGTCGGTCCACGACCCGCAGACGGCTGCCGACCTGGGCATCGGCATGGTCCACCAGCACCTCAGCCTGGTGGACGAGCTGACGGTGTGGGAGAACGTCCTGCTCGGTGACCACCGCCGCTTCGACCGCGGCATAGCGCGCCGCCAGGTGGCCGACACGGCAGCCCGCTACGGCCTGGCGATCGACCCCGACGTGCGCGTCGGCGACCTGTCCGCCGGGCTGCGCCAACGGGTCGAGCTGATCAAGTGCCTGCGCCGCGACCCGAAGATCCTGATCCTCGACGAGCCGACCTCCGTGCTCACCCCGGCCGAGAGCGAGGACCTGTTCTCCACGCTGCGCGCCGCGGTGGTGACCGAGGGGCGCGCCGTGGCCCTGGTGAGCCACAAGCTGGCCGAGATCCTCCACGCCACCGACGTCGTCACGATCATGCGCCAGGGCAAGGTCGTCGAGCACCGGCCCACCACCGGCGCCACCGCGCTCGACCTGGCCACGGCGATGGTCGGACGGCGGGTGTCGTTGCGCAGCAGTGCCGCGGCACTGGGGGCGACCGACGACCTCGATGCCGGGCACGGGGAACCGGACACGCCCGAGGGCTCGGGGACCGATCCGGCGGCGGCGCGGCCCGTCGTGTTGCAGATCGACCACGCCCGGGTGCTGCGCCACGGCGTGGCGGTGATCGACGACCTGTGCCTGACGCTGCACGCCGGGGAGATCCTCGGCGTCGCCGGGGTCGAGGGCAACGGGCAGCGCGAGCTCGGCGACCTGCTGTCCAGCCTGGTGCACCTCGACGGCGGCACGGTCACCGTCAACGGGGTCACCGCCCACCCCGGCCGGGCGGGCAGCATGGCCGGCCTTGGCGTCGCGGTGATCCCCGAGGACCGCCACGACTCCGGCTGCGTGCTCTCGATGACCGTCGCCGAGAACCTCCTGCTGGACCGGATCGGATCGGTCAGCACGATGGGCTTCGTCCGCCGCACCGAGCTGCGCCAGCGGGCGCTGGCGCTGATGGACGAGTTCGACATCAAGGGGGCCGGCCCCGACGCCACCTTCGCCAGCCTGTCCGGCGGCAACCAGCAACGCGTCGTGCTGGCGCGCGAGCTCAGCCACCACCCGGCGGTGCTCGTGGCCGCCCAACCGACCCGTGGCCTCGACGTCGGGGCGATCGAGTACATGAGCGCCCGGCTGCGCGCCGCAGCCGCGTCCGGCATCGGCGTGCTGCTGATCTCCACCGAGCTGGAGGAGATCCTCGACCTCTCCGACCGGATCGTGGTGCTCAGCCGCGGCCGGGTGATCGGCGAGCTGACCCGGGCCGAGGCCACCGCCGAGCGTATGGGCCTGCTGCTCGGAGGGATGGCCGAGCATGCCTGACCGGTCGGTCCGCCGGATGGTCAGCGTCGTCGTCCTGTACGTCGTGTGCGTGCTGACCGCCCTCGCCGTCGCCGCGGTGCTCATCGCCATGACCGGTGGCCCGTGGCGCAGGGTGCTGACCGCCCTGCTCGACGGCAGCGTGCGCAACCCCGGGCGGTGGGGCACCACCATCACCGAGGCCACGCCGATCCTGATCGTCGCCCTCGGCGTCATCGTGTCCAGCCGGGCCGGGCTGGTGAACATCGGCCAGGAGGGCCAGCTGGCCATGGGCACGGCGGCGGCCACGTGGGTGGCGGTCAACCACCGTGGCCCGGTGGCGCTGCTGTTCATGCTGGCGGCCGGGTTCGTCGGCGGGGCGCTGTGGGCCGGCCTCGCCGCCGTGCTGCGCTACTGGCGCAAGGTGCCCGAGGTGATCTCCACCCTGCTGCTGGTGTTCGTCGCCTCGCAGATCACCGGGTGGCTGCTGTCGCGCAGCTTCCTGCTCCAGTACCTGGAGAAGGGCGTGCAGAACCAGGTGCAGACCAGCAAGCAGCTCGATCCCACCACCCGCGTGGGCAGCGTCCGCCTGCTGGGCAACGCCGTCCCGTGGACCGCCCTGGCGGCCGTGGCGCTGGCCGTCGCCGTCGGGGTGCTGATCAGCAGGACCCGCTGGGGGTTCCGCCTGACCGTGCTCGGCCGCAACCCGCGCACCGCCCAGCGCATCGGCGTGCCGGTGATGATCGCCGGGAGCACGGCGCTGATGCTCGGCGGGGCGATGGCCGGCCTGGCCGGGGCGTCGATGCTGGCGGCCGGGGCCAGCGGCTACCGGTTCACCGCCGGCTTCTCCAACAACGTCGGCTGGGAGGGCCTGCTGGTGGCCCTGGTGGCCCGCAACCGCCCGTGGGCCTGCATCCCCGTGGCGTTCGTGTTCGGCATGCTGCGCACCGGCTCCGGGTTCCTCGCCGCCACCGGTGTCCCCCGCTCGATCGCCGAGGTGGTCCGCGCCCTGCTGGTGATGGCCATGCTGGTGCCTCCGGCGCTGATGACCCTGTTCGATCAACGGCGGCGTCCGGCCGTGGCGGCCGCCGGCACCCTGGCCACCGTGGCCGCGGGAGGGTGACGGGAATGCTGGCCAACACGCTCAGCGACATCCTCTCCTCCGCTGCGCTCTACGGGTCGACGGTGCGATTCGCCGTGATCCTGGCGTTCGCTGCGGTGGGCGAATGGGTGGCCGAGCGCGCCGGCACGCTGAACATCTCGCTCGAGTCGTTCATGATCGGCGGGGCGTACAGCTCGGCGGTGGCCGTCGGCGCCTGGCACAACGTCCCGGCGGCCCTCGCCGTGGGCGTGCTGGCCGGTGCCGCGGTGTCGTCCGCCCAGGCCTGGCTGAGCCACCGCCTGACCATCGACCAGTTCGTCGTCGGGTTGACGCTGAACATCTTCGTGCTCGGCCTGGCCCTGTTCCTCGACCACCGCTGGAAGGCCGTCACCCCAGTTCCCAAGGCGTGGCGGATCCCGCTGCTGCACCGCATCCCGGTGGTGGGCCAGGCGCTGTTCGGCCAGCCATGGCCGATGCTGCTGATCGTGCCGCTGGTGGTCCTGGCCTGGTGGCTGGTGTTCCGGACCCGGTGGGGCCTGGAGGTCCGCAGCGTGGGCGACAACCCGCAGGCCGCCGACGTGTCCGGCATCCACGTCAACCGCCGCCGGCGCCAGGCGATCCTGTTCGCCGGTGCGTGCTGCGGGCTAGGCGGCGGGGTCCTGGTCCTCGGCCAGATCGGCATCAACGGCTACGAGCCGGGCCACGTCGGCCTGAAGGGGATCATCGCCATCGCCGCGGTGATCTTCGGCGGGTGGACGTTGCGTGGCACGGTGGCCGGCTGCCTGCTGTTCGGCTACTTCTTCGCCTTCCAGCAGGCCAAGTTGGTCGACATCAACCCGCAGCTCAACGCCAGCCTCCCCTACCTCGTCGCCCTCGGCATCACCGCCATCTTCGCCCGCCGCACCCGCCAACCGCGAGCCCTCGCCCAACCCTTCCTCCGCGGCCTCACCTGACCCCGGCAGCCCCAGCCCCCCTTCTCCTCCCCCCTCCCCTCCTCCCCTCTCCCCGCCCCCCCGCCAGGTGATCAGCGAATGTCGGCATGGCATCGACATCCGATGATCAGTTGCCCGGGTTGCGGCGGCCGGGGCCTAGCGTGACGGCGATGGGGACACCGTTGCGGGTTGCGGGGACGGTCCTCGGCGCGCCGCATGCGGCCACGCTGGCCGGCTTCTACGCCAGGCTGACCGGTTGGCCGATCGTCCACGACGAGGGTGACTGGACCATGCTTGCCGATCCGCGCGGCGGGGCCGGGCTGTCCTTCCAAACGGAAGCGGACTACCAGCGTCCCGTGTGGCCGGCCGGGCCGGGCCAGCAGCAGATGTCGATGCACCTCGACCTGGCCGTGGACGACCTCGCCGCGGCGGTGGCGGAGGCCGAAGCGGCTGGGGCCACCCTGGCGACCCATCAACCGCAGGACGACGTGCGCGTCATGCTCGACCCGGCCGGGCATCCGTTCTGCCTGTTCGTCGGAGCCGAGCAACCAGCGGCACTGGTCCGCCGCTACCTGGCGGCCTTCGCCACCGGCGACCCCCGACCGGTGCTGGACTGCGTCGCCGACGACTTCGTCAACGAGCACACCGCCGCGCTGGGCAGCGGGTGCTCCGGCAAGGCGGCGTACGCCGAACGGCTGCCCGGCTTCCTGGCCTCGATGGCCGACCTGCGCTACGAGGTCCACGACGTCGTCGCCGAGCGAGGCCGCGCCGCGGCCACCTACACCCTGCACGCCACCGTCGGCGGCCGCCCGGTCGCCGTGCCCGGCTGCATGCACTTCGAGATCGCCGGTGGATTGATCACCCGGCGCACCGACTACTGGGACAGTCTCGTGTTCCAGCGCCAGGCCGGCCTGGCCTGACCGCCGCCGGTGCGGCGACGTGGCTGCGGCCCGCTCACCAGGTCGGGAACTTGGCCCGATCCGGCAGGCCGCTGCGGGCGGTGATCGACTCGCCCATCCGCTGGGCGTCGGCCCACAACCGCTCCTCGTCGACGGTGGTGCAGTGGCCGTGCTCGACCACCACGGCCCCGTCGACCACGACGGTGTCGACGCTGCGGCCGTCGGCACTCCACACCAACTGGTTGACCACGTTCAGCAGCGGCCGCCACTCCGGTCGGTCGGTGTCGTGGACCACCAGATCGGCGCGCTTGCCCACCTCCAGCGAGCCGATCTGCTGGTCGAGGAGCATCGTGCGTGCCCCGCCCAGCGTGGCCATCTCCAGGGCAGTCTCGGCCGGGAACATCTGCGGATCGGTGCGGGCGTCCTTGAACAGCCCGGCGACCAGATAGGTGGCGCGCATCAGGTCGCTGTAGTTCGAGGCGTTGTTCCCGTCGGTGCCGATCGACACGTTGATGCCGCGCTGGACCATCTCCGGGAACCGGCCCACCTGGGTGACGCCGTAGCTGACCTTCAGCGCGGTGGTCGGGCAGTGCACCACGCTGGCCCCGCTGGCAGCGATGAGCCCCAGCTCCTGCTCGTCGATGCGCACCACGTGGGTCATCGCCACGTTGCGGTCGAGCACACCGAGCTCGGCCAGATGGACCATCGGGCGCTGGCCGAACTCGGCGATGAACCCGTCCGGATCGAGCTGAGCCGGGCTCATGTGGAAGCTCAGCCCGACCCCGTGCTGGTCGGCCAGCGCCTTGGCGGCCCGCCACAGCGGATCGCTGCACGTGGTGTGGCCGACCAGGATGCTCCACGCCGCCACCCGACCGCCGGCGTGGCTGCGATGGCGATCGAGTTGCTCGGCGAGATGAGCGATGGCCTGATCGGTGGTCTGGCGGTAGACGCCGGGTTCGGGCGGGAGGTCCCACACCCACTGTCCGACGCGGGCGCGGATGCCGGTCTGGACCAGGCCGTCGACCACCTCGTCGAGGAAGCGGATCGTGCCGGCTTCGAGGAAGGTCGTCGTCCCGCTGCGCAGCATCTCCACCGCGGCCAGCTGCGCCGAGGTCCGCTCCTCGGCCGCGTCGTACACGCTGTACAGCGGGCACAGCCACTCGAAGACGTTCTCGACGAACGGGGTGTCATCGGGGACGTACCCACGGGTCAGCGGCTCACCGGTCACGTGGATGTGGGTGTTGACCAACCCGGGCGTGACCACGTGGTGCCCCCCGCCCACCTCCCGGGCCGGAGCGAACCGCCGCCGCAGCTCGTCGGTCTTGCCGACCGCGACGATCTCGGTGCCGCGCACCGCCACCGCCCCGTGACGGATCACGTCCCGGCCGGCGTTCATCGTCACGACGTGCGAGCCGTGGACCAGCAGGTCGCAGGGCTGCGGCGAGGTCTCGGTCGGCGGGTTCATGGACGTGCTCCTTTAGTGGCCACGTAGGCCAGGTTGAAACCGATCGGTTCCAGCAGGCGGATGTCGGAGAACCCGGCTGCGGCGAGCCAGCCGGCGACCTGGCCGTGGGTCAGCACGCCGCCGCGGCGGGTGTTGGCCAACATCGTCAGCCCCATGTGCACCCCGAAGGGGCGGGCGGTGCGCTCGTCGTCGGCGAAGTAGTCGGCCACGATCACCTGCCCACCCGCCTCCAGCGCTTGCCAGGCGGCGTCCAGCAGCAGGCGGCTGCGGGCCTCGCCCTCGGTGCGCAGCAGGTGCCCGAGCACCACGAGGTCGGCCGATTCCGGCGCGAGGTCGAGTCGGTGGGCCTCACCCGACCGGAGCTCGACCCGCTCGGTCAGGCCGCGCCGGGCAAGCTCGGCGGCGGCGTCCTCGATGACGCCGGGGAGGTCGTTGACGACGGCGGTCGACCCGGCGGACTGCTCGAGGACCGCGATGCTCCACGGTGCCCGCCCGGCCCCGAGGTCGACCACCCGCAGGCCGGGGCGGCGAGCCCACCCGAGCCGCAGGCCGAGCCGGGTGGCGGCGCGTAGCTGGGTGGCGAAGGTGGCCGCGACCAGCGGGCCGTAGAAGGCCGCCGGGTCGTCGTCGATCGGGGTCGGCGCCTGCCCGGCACGCACCGTCTCCGCCAGCCGTTCCCAGTTGGCGTGCGGCCCGGGGGCGACGCGGATGAGTGCCGCCATCGACGCCGCCCCATCGGTGCACAGGTAGCGCTCGGCGGTCTCGGTCAGCTCGTAGACGTCGTCGAG
Source organism: Actinomycetes bacterium (assembly GCA_029782355.1). GTDB lineage: Bacteria > Actinomycetota > Acidimicrobiia > Acidimicrobiales > Ilumatobacteraceae > JAKOUY01. Next base: position 101,378 of record JAKOUY010000016.1, on the reverse strand, counting down.
CTGGTCGAGGAACCCGAAGGCGACCATCACGTCGCACAGGTGGGTCAGCGGCCGTGCCGACACCGCCAGTTGCTCAGCCAGGTCGTCGATCCCCCGGGGACCATCCGTGAGGGCGTCGAACACGCCCAACTCGACGGCGCTGACCAACGCCCAGTACGACCCGAAGCCCTGGATCACCGCCCACACCGGACCGGCCGGCGGCGGCTTGCGGTCCCGCCACGGCCGCCCGGCGCGGGCCATCGTGTGGGTCTTCTTCAGCTCCGGGTACGGCGAGTCGGTGGACATCGGTCAGTGGGTCACGGCGCGAGGATCAGCTTGCCGAACACCTCACCTCGCTCCAGCTGGCGCTGGGCCTCGGCGCCCTCGGCCAGCGGGACGACCCGCTCGACCGGCGTCTGGAACGAGCCGGCGCAGAACACCGCCCAGGCCTCGGCGAACTCGTCGTAGCGGTACGGGTCGGAGCCGAGGATGCGCAGGCCGAGGTGGAACAGGTGGCCCAGCGAGGGGATCGTGGCCGTGTCACCGGTGGTGTTGCCGCAGTTCACCAGGCGACCACGCGGCGCCAGGGCGAACAGCGAGGCCTCCCACAGCGCCGGGCCGACATGGTCGAGCACCAGCTGGACCCCGGCGCCGGCGGTGTGCTCGCGGGCCCAGGCGATGAGGTCGCCCGTGCGGTTGTTCAGCACTGCGTCGGCCCCGAGGGCCAGGGCCTTGGCGCACTTCTCGTCGTTCCCCGCGGTGGCCAGCACGGTGGCTCCGGCGTGCTTGGCCAGCTGGATGGCCGCGGTGGACACTCCGCTGCCGGCGGCGTGGATCATCACCGTCTCGCCGGCTGCCAGCGCGCCGACGGGGAACAGCGCGTGCCACGCCGTCATCCACGCCGTGGGGAAGCTCACCGCGTGTTCCCACGCCATCGAGTCGGGCACCTGATGGACGTGGGTCTCCGGCGCCAGGCATCGCTCGGCGTAGCCCCCGTCGACCGTGGCACCGACCACGCCGAGCACGCCGTACAGGTCACCCATGCCGGCCAGGGAGGAGCCGTCGGGCACCTCGGCCAGCGACGGATCGACGACCACCCGATCGCCGGGGCGCACGGTGGTGACGTCGGCACCAACCTGCTCGACGACCCCCACGACGTCCATGCCGGCGATGTGCGGGAGGGCGAATCCGGGCAGGGTGTACCACCCGTTGCGCTGGACGACGTCGAGGCGGTTCAGCGCCGTGGCCGCCACGCGGATCACCACATCGCGCCGGCCGGGGACCGGGTCGGGGACCTCCTCGTAGCGCAGGACCTCCGGCCCACCGGGCTGGTGGTAGCGCAGGGCCTTCATCCGGCTGCGCCCCAGACCTCCTGGGCCTTCTCGTACACGCCCTGGTCGTAGCTGAACTCGATCATGTTGCCGTCCGGGTCGGTGCAGGCGCAGATGTACCCGATCGGGTCGGGCATCTGCTGGGGCTCCCAGACCAGGCAACCGTCGGCGCGGGCCATGTCGGCCACGTCACGCACCGCCTGCTCGGTGGGCAGCTCGATGCCGATGTGGGCGAAGGGGGCCATGATCGGCTGCGGACCCTTGTCCTGGTCGCGGAAGAAGCTGACCAGCACGAGGACGAACGGCTTGTCGCCCATGTCCGGGTGGCCGAGCCAGGCGCCGTAGCCGTCGGCATCCTCGCGGCGGTCCAGCAGGCGCAACGGCGTGTACCGCTCGTACCAGGCGATGGTGGCATCGATGTCGGTCGCCGGGAGCGCGATGTGCGTCCAGCGCGGCTGGGTGGGCAGCAGGGAGTGCCGGGCGGTGTCGCTACTCACGGGTGAACCCCTCGGGAATCTGCGGGTCGTCGCCACCCTTGGTCCACAGCACGATCGTGTTGCCCCACGGATCCTCGAAGGCCCCGTTGAACCCGTTGAACTCCTTCCAGTAGTGATGCCGCCACAGCACCGTCGCCCCGTTGTCCTCGGCGCGCTGCAGGATGGCGTCCTCGCTGTCGTCGTCGCTGACCAGGATCCACAGCCGCAGGGCTCGGCCGCTGCGGTTCAGCTGGCGGGGCTCGACGCCGGCCGGGTCGGGGTGCGGCCGGGCGTTGCCGACCGCGTAGATGCCCAGGTGCAGGTTGCCGACCTCGCTGTCGTTGCCGTCCGGCCCGGCGAAGAACCCACCAGGGACGATGCGGTGGAAGACGCCGGCCGGGCGGCCCTCGACCTCCCAGCCGAAGACCCGGTGGTAGAACTCACCGGCCGCGTTGGTGTCGTCGGCGGGGATGTCGACGAAGATCAGGGTGTTCGGTGTCGCCATGGCCGAACAGTACCACGATGGACTGATGGTCTGACCATTGGGATCGGCGAGGTGCCCTGCCACCACGCCCCGTCCGGCTCCCGCTCGGTCCCTCGCACGGCAACTGATCAGCGAATGTCGGCGCCATGCCGACCTTCGCTGATCACCTCGGGCTCAGGGCGGAGGCGGGGGTGGGGTGCCTCGGGGTCAGAGGCGGGCGCGCAGGAGGTGATCGCGGCGTTCGACGGCCTCGGCGCGCAGGGCGTCGAGGTCGACGGTCACGCAACGGCCGTCGGCCACGACCCGCCGGCCGGCGACCCACACGTCCGCCACCGAGCGACCGTCGCTGGCCCACAGCAGCTGGCGGACGGGGTCGGTGGACGGCGGCACGAACTGCGGGCCGCGCCGGTCGTGGAGGACGACGTCGGCGGCCCGGCCGACCTCGATGGTCCCGGTGATCCCCCCCAGCCCGATGGCCTCGGCCCCGCGGCAGGTGGCCATCGCCAGGCCGTCGGCGGCGGTGGCCAGGGTGGCATCCCCGGACCCGTCGCGCAGCAGGCCGACCAGCAGCGCCGCGGCGCGCAGCACGTCGACCGCATCGCCGGCGTTCTCCGAGTCGCACCCCACCGCCAGGCGAGCACCGGCGCGGACCAGCTCGGCGTAGCGCCCGGCACGGGTCACGCCCTGGGCCAGGCGCAGGTAGGCCCACGGGCAGGCGGCGACGGCGGTTCCGCTGGTGGCGATGGCGGACACCTCGCCGTCGTCGAGGTGCACGGCGTGGGCCACGAGGACGTTGCGGCCCAGCACGCCGAGCTGGTCGAGGTGCACCAATGGGCGCTGCCCGGTGCGCGCCAGGAACGCCGCGGCGTCGCGGTCGTGCGGGCTCATGTGGAAGGTCAGCCCGGTTCCCAACCGCCTGGCCAGGTCGGCGGCGCCGGCGAACAGCTCGTCGCTGACCAGGTCGTGGCCGACGAGCGTGACCCAGGCCTGGACCAGGCCGCCGGGGGGGTAGCGCTCGGCCAGGCGGCGCTGGGCATCGAGCACCTCGTCGGCCGGGGCGCCGAAGGGCACGCCCTCGGCGTCCCACCCCCACCGGCCCAGCATCGTGCGCATGCCCACCCGCTGGACCGCCGCGGCCACCCGCTCCGGGTGGGCCACCGTGCCCGCCTCCACCGTGCAGGTCACGCCGTTGGTCACCGCGGCCACGGCGGCCAGGGTGGCCGACAGCTCGTCGTCGTCAGCGGTGTGCGCGTCGTGCACCGGCACCGCCCAGCCGAAGATGGCTTCCTCGCTGCTGATCGCCTCGGGGATGCAGCTGGCCACCAGGCGGTCGCCGGTCAGGTGCTGATGGGCGTTGATCAACCCCGGCGTGACCAGCCCGCGGCCGTCGCCGACGACGTCGGCGCGCGGATGGGCGGCGCGCAGCTCGTCCCACGGACCGACGGCGCCGATCCGTGGCCCACAGATCCACACGGCCGCGCCGGACCGGACCTCGGCGGTCCCGCCCGCCATCGTCACGACGTCGCCCCGGACCAGGACCCCGGTGTCTTCGGCGGCCGGGTCCACGTGCCAAGGTTGCCACACCATGTCGACATCAACCTCCGTCCTGTGCAGCAACGACGCGCTGCGCAACTCCTGGTACGCCGTGGCCCGCGCGGACGCCGTCGGCGAGCGTCCCCAGGCGGTCACCCTGCTCGGGTGCGCCGCGGTGCTGTATCGCGACCCGGCGGGTGCGGTGGTCGCGGCACCGGACCGCTGCCCGCACCGCGAGTCGCCGCTGTCGCCCGGTGCGATGGTCGACGGCACGCTGGAGTGCCCGTATCACGGTTGGCGCTTCGGCGCCGGCGGGCGGTGCGTGCTGGTCCCCTCGGCCAGCGACGGCGTGCCGCCACCGCCGCGCGCCCACCTGCCCACCTTCCCGGTCACCGAGCGCTACGGGCTGGTGTGGATGAGCGTCGGGACGCCGGCCGGCGACGTTCCGGTGGTCGCCGAGGACGACGACCCGGCGTTCCGCCGGCTGAACACGCCCGTCGACGTCTGGCAGGTGTCGGCGACGCGCATGGCCGACAACTTCCTGGACATCACCCACTTCCCGTTCGTCCACACCGGCACCTTCGGCATCGCCCAGGAGACCCGCGTGCCCAAGGTCGAGCTCGGCCCGCTGGACCACGGTTGGTTCGGCTACCGCTACGAGGTCCGGGCGCGCAACGACGCCTTGGCCAACGCCGCCAGCGGTCAGACCACCGAGATCGTCGAGCGGCGGATGTCCAGCGGGTTCACCATGCCGCTGGCGGTGCGCAGCACCATCCAGTACCACACCGGGTTGCAGCACATCCTGCTGCTGCTGTCGACGCCGATCGACGACGTCACCTCGTACTTCACGTTCGTCGTCTGGCGCAACGACGACCACACCGTGCCGGCCGAGGAGATCCTGGCCTTCGATCTGGCCATCGGTGCCGAGGACAAGCGGATGTTGCAGCAACTGCCCGGTGTGCTCCCCCTCGACCAGACCACGCTGGTCAGCGTGCAAGCCGACAAGTGCAGCGTCGAGTGGCGCCGCCGCCTGCTGGAGTTCATGACCCCGACCTCCTGACCGGCGGCCGTCTGCCCGGACCGTGCGAGGATGACCGGATGGACCACACGGACGTGCTCAGCGCCGAGGAGATCGAGGCGGCCGGGTTGGCCGACTGGCGCCACGTCGGCCGGGCTTTGCGGACTCGGTACGACACCGCCAGCTACGCGGCCGCGCTGGCGCTGGTGGCCCGGATCGGCGCCGCGGCCGAAGCGGCCGACCATCACCCGGACATCGACCTGCGCCACGGCTGGGTCGGCCTGGCCCTGTCGAGCCACGACGTCGATGGGATCACCGGGCGCGACCTGCGCCTGGCGCGGACGATCAGCGAACTCGCCGCGGCCGCTGGTCACCCGGCCCGGCCGGCCTCCCCCGCGGTGCTGACCGTGTGCATCGACACCGTCGATCGCCGGGCGATCTGCCCGTTCTGGGAAGCGGCCCTCGGGGTGGCCGCCGATCCCGAGGGGTGGGCATTGGTGGACCCCAGCGGGCAGCTCCCCGTGCTGTGGTTCCAGCCGACGGACGAGCCCCGCCCGCAACGCAACCGCATCCACCTCGACCTCTACGTGCCCGCCGAGCTGGCCGAGGCCCGGGTCGCTGCAGCGCTGGCCGCCGGTGGCCGGCTGGTCAGCGAGCGCTTCGCCCCGTCATGGTGGATCCTCGCCGACGCCGAGGGCAACGAACTGTGCATCTGCACCTCGCAGGAGCCGGCGAACCGCGATTCCCCGTGAGCGTCGATCGCGTCGACCGGCCCAGCGGCGGCACCGATCGGCGGGATCAGCGCAGGGGGCGGTCGGTGAACAGGGTGACGTCCTGGCGCAGCGGGACGAGATCACGCCGCGGCGGGCGCCGCTCGGTCTCGGCCTGGGCGGCCATCACCTGGTGGCGCAGGCGGACCACCTCGCTGCGCAGCTCGATCAGCTCGCGCTCCATCTCGATGATCCGGCGGATGCCCTCGAGGTTCATCCCCTCGGCCGTCAGCTCGGCGATGCGCCGCAGGCGATCGATGTCCACGTCGCTGTAGCGGCGGTTGCCGCCCTGGGTGCGCGCCGGGCGGACCAGGCCGCGGCGCTCGTAGATCCGCAGCGTCTGCGGGTGCATGCCGGCCAGCTCGGCCGCCACGGAGATGACGTAGACGGCGTGGTGCTGGGAACGGTGGGTGGGGCGCATGGTGCGGTCGTCGGGGTTCATCGGTCAGCCCATCCCGGCTCGTGGCGAGGTGGTGGTGGCCGCAGCGTAGGCCTCCACGGCGTGACGCTGCGCGTCGGTGAGCGAGGTCGGGACCTGCACGTCGACGGTGACGATCAGGTCGCCGGTGGTCTTCTTGGTGGCGATGCCCTTGCCCTTGACCCGGTGCTTGGACCCGCTGGCCGTCCCCGGTCGGAGCCGTAGCGTGACCCGCGGCCCCTCGAGGGTGGGCACGTCGATGTCGGCGCCGAGGGCGGCCTCGGCGAAGGTGACCGGCACCTTGACGGTGAGGTTGTTGCCCTGCCGGCCGAACAGCGGGTGATGGGTGACGTGGCACTCGACGAGCAGGTCGCCGGCCGGCCCGCCGTTGCGCCCCGGACCGCCGCGCCCGGGCAGCCGGATGGTCTGCCCGTCGGCCACGCCGGCCGGGATCCGCACCTGGACCTCGCGGGCCCGGTGTTCGGTGCCCGACCCGTGGCAGTTCGGGCACGGGGACTCGATCACCACGCCCCGCCCACCGCAGCTGCGGCACGGGGAGGAGAAGGAGAAGAACCCCTGGTTGTCGTCGACCACGCCACGGCCACCGCAGGCCGAGCACACCGTGGGGGTCGTGCCGGGGCGAGCCCCGCTGCCATGGCACGTGCCGCACTCGGCGTCACTGGTCAGGTACAGCGTGGTCGTGACGCCGCGTGCCGCGTCGGCGAACTCGAGGGTCAACGACGCGGCCAGGTCGTCGCCGCGCTGCGGACCCGCACCGGCCGAGCCGCCGCGTCCCCGCCCGCTGCCGCGACCGCGGCCGAACATCTGCCCGAGCAGGTCGCCCAGGCCGTCGGCCCCGACGTTGAAGTTGTACGGACCGTGGTCCGGGCCGCCCCCACCGCCCGGGAACCCGATCGGTCCCAGGCGACGGACCTCGTCGTACTCCGTTCGCTTCTCCTCGTCGCCGAGGACGTCGTAGGCCGCGCTGGCCTCCTTGAAGCGCTCCTCGGCGGCGGCGTCCCCGGGATGCGTATCCGGGTGGTTCTCCCGGGCCAGCTTGCGATAGGCCTTGGTGATCTCCTTCGGCGTGGCGCTCTCGGCGACCCCGAGGATCCGGTAGTAGTCCTTGTCGAACCAGTCACGTTGTGGCGCCATCGGGTCTCACCTCCATCGCTCGCCCACCGCGCCGCCCGGCCGTCAGCCGGCGACCTTGACCATGGCCGGGCGCAGGACCCGACCCTTCCACGTGTACCCGCTGCGCAGCACCTCGGCGACCACCGGTCCGGCGCCGGCCTCGTCGCCCGGCTCGTGCAGGACGGCCTCGGCCAGGGTCGGGTCGAACGGCTGGCCGTCCAGGTGCATGGCCTCCAACCCCTGCTTGCGCAACTCGCCGAGCAGCAGGTTGAACAGCGGCTCGATCTCCGCCGGGTGGGCCAGGAACGCCGCCTCGCAGGCGTCGAGCACCGGCAGGAGGGCCTCGGCCAACCGGCCGGTGGCCCGCTGGACGTCGTCGGCATGTTGGGCGGTGACCCGCTTGCGATAGTTCTCGAAGTCGGCCTGCAGCCGCAGGGCGGTGTCCTTGAAGCTGTCCCGCTCGGCCAGCAGCGCGTCGACGTCGTGCTCGACGGCCTCGGCCGCTTCGTCGGCTCCGTCACCGGTGCCGTCGACGTCGACGATGCCGGCGTCACCGGCAGGGCGCTCGACCCCACCGGTGACGTCCTCGATCTCGCTGGCTCGCTCGACGCCCGGGTCGAGCTCGTCGTCGTGCGAGGGGTCCATCGAACTCACGACTCGTCGACGATCTCGGCGTCGACGATGTCGTCGTCGCCGCCGGCAGAGCCGGTGCTGGATCCTGCGGCCTGGCCGGTGGCAGCCGAGGTGCCCTCGGCAGCCTGGTCACGGGCGGCGGCCTCGTAGAGCTTCTGGCTGAAGGCCTGGCTGGCGGTCATCAGCCGCTCCTGGGCCGCCTTGATGGCCGCCATGTCGTTGCCGTTGAGCGCCGCCTTCAACTCGTCGAGCGGGCCCTGGACGGCGGCCTTCTCGTCGTCGCCGACCTTGTCGGCGTTGTCCCGCAGGACCTTCTCCATCTGGTACACGAGCGAGTCGGCGTTGTTGCGGATCTCGGCCTCCTCGCGGCGCTGGCGGTCCTCCTCGGCGTGGGCCTCGGCGTCCTTGACCATCTGGTCGATGTCCTTCTTGTCCAGCGTCGACTGCCCGGTGATGGTCATCGACTGCTCCTTGCCGGTGGCCCGGTCCTTGGCGGAGACGTGGACGATGCCGTTGGCGTCGATGTCGAAGGTGACCTCGATCTGCGGCACGCCGCGCGGCGCCGGCGGCAGGTCGACCAGCTGGAACTTGCCGAGCGTCTTGTTGTAGGCGGCCATCTCCCGCTCGCCCTGCAGGACGTGGATCTCCACGCTGGGCTGCATGTCGTCGGCCGTGGTGAACACCTCGGTGCGCTTGGTGGGGATGGTGGTGTTGCGCTCGATGAGCTTGGTCATCACCCCACCCTTGGTCTCGATGCCGAGGCTCAGCGGGGTGACGTCCAGCAGCAGCACGTCCTTGACGTCGCCGCGCAGCACGCCGGCCTGGATGGCGGCGCCGACGGCCACGACCTCGTCGGGGTTCACCGACTTGTTCGGCTCCTTGCCGGTCATCTGCTGGACGAGGTCGGTGACGGCCGGCATGCGCGTCGACCCACCCACCAGGATCACGTGGTTGAGCTCGCCCTTGCTGATGCCGGCGTCCTTCAGGGCCTGCTCGAACGGCACCCGGCAGCGCTCGATCAGGTCGGCGGTCATCTCCTGGAACTTGGCTCGGCTGAGGGTCTCGTCGAGGTGCAACGGGCCCTCGGCGGTGGCGGTGATGAACGGCAGGTTGATCTGGGTCTGCTGCACCTGGCTGAGCTCGATCTTGGCCTTCTCCGCCGCTTCCTTCAGGCGCTGGGCGGCCATCCGGTCGGTGGACAGGTCGACGCCGTGCTTCGACTTGAACTCCTTGACCAACCAGTCGATGATCCGCTGGTCCCAGTCGTCGCCGCCCAGGTGGGTGTCACCGTGGGTCGACTTGACCTCGAACACGCCGTCGCCGATCTCCAGCACGGACACGTCGAAGGTGCCGCCACCGAGGTCGAACACCAGGACCTTCTCGTCCTCGGCCCCCTTGTCGAGGCCGTAGGCCAGGGCCGCGGCGGTGGGCTCGTTGATGATCCGCAGGACCTCGAGGCCGGCGATCTGGCCGGCTTCCTTGGTGGCGGTGCGCTGGGCGTCGTCGAAGTACGCCGGAACGGTGATGACCGCCTGGGTGACCGGCTGGCCGAGGTACGACTCGGCGTCGCGCTTCAGCTTCATGAGCACCCGGGCGCTGATCTCCTGGGGGGTGTACTTCTTGCCGTCGATGTCGTCACTGCGCCAGCCCTCGCCCATGTGCCGCTTGATGCTGCGGAAGGTTCGGTCGGGGTTGGTGATCGCCTGACGCTTGGCGACCTCGCCGACGAGGACCTCGCCGGCCTTGGAGAAGGCGACGACCGAGGGCGTGGTCCGTGCCCCTTCGGAGTTGGGGATGACGACCGGATCACCGGCCTCGAGCACGGCGACGACCGAGTTGGTGGTGCCGAGGTCGATTCCTACTGCTTTGGCCATGGTGGACGTGTGCTCCTCGTGGAAAACTTGAGTGGATGTGACGCAAGTTTAGGGGGAGGGTCGTGCAGCGTCAACCTGGCCGACCAAGATCCTGCGCGTCATCGACTCAACATCGTTGCCGACGGCCCGCCGAGCGCGCACACGTTGGAGTTCGGTGAGAAGCCGGCAATCGGCTTGCCCTCGACGGCCGCGCTGGTCACGATGGACCGATGGCCACCGGTCTTCCCGCCAACCGACTCGAGCTGGCCCGGCTCAACCGCCGCCGGCTGCTGGCCCTCGTCGGGGCCACCGGAGCGGGCCTGCTGGGCAGCCGCACCCGTCTGGCCGAGGCGGGCCAACCGGCCGCGGCGGACTCCACGGCCGCCTCCGCCGACCACCTGCGCCCCGACGGCGAGATCGAGCCCCACTGACCCCGCGGCCCGGCCGAACCGGGTCCGCGGGGCGGTACCGGGGCGCGGTGCGGGCGAGCGACGGGGACCTCCGGCCGGCGCCTGGGCACTGGCACCGGCCGGATGGCCCGATGACGAAGGACTCGCCACCCGGGAGCCGGAGCAACCCGCCGCTCAGAGGCCATCGACGACCACCCGTCGCGCCTGATGGTCGCCGGGAGCCGAGGATGGTTGCCTCGCCGCCACGCTACGGAGACGGGTCGGCGGCGGCTGCCCGCCGAGTGCGGCTCGCGTCGATCAGCGCCGATCTCGCGTAGGTTCCGCGTCGTTTGACGGGGGTGCGGGCAGGTGGACCCGCAGCGCCCCGGCCTCCACCGAGCAGTCCAGCCGGGTGGTGGGGTGACGGACCTCGCCGTCCAGCTCGTAGACGACGGGGTGCGAGGTGTGCACCGTGACCGAGGCGCCACGACGGCGGGTGACCATCCGCGGCGACTGCGGGCGGTTGCGCAGGAGCCGCCAGCCGACGGTGAGCCACTGGCGCAGCCCGTGGGCGGTGAGCACCGCCACGTCGAGGATCCCGTCGTCGCGGCGAGCGTCGGGGAACACCTCCAGCCCCCCGGAGACGGTGCCGCAGTTGCCGACCAGCACCATCACGGTCCGGCCGTGCCAACTCGGCCGGCCGTCGATCTCCACGCTGGCGCCGAACACCTTGGAGCGCATCGACGCCAGGTGCCGCACCGCCGAGACCACGTACGCAGCGCTGCCGAGCCGTTGCTTCAGGGCTCCCGGGGCGTCGCGCACCATCAAGGCGTCGAACCCGATCCCGGCCATCACGGCGAAGCGCTCGCCGTTGACCACGCCGACGTCCATCTGGCGGACGTCGCCGTGGACGGCGGTGCCCACCGCGTCGAGACCCGTGGGCAGCTCGAGGTTCGCCGCCAGCAGATTGCCCGTGCCCCGGGGGACGATGCCGAGGGCGACGTCGGTTCCGGCGACCGACTGCAGCACGGCGCGCACCGTGCCATCGCCGCCACAGGCCACCACGGTGGAACACCCGCCACGAGCGGCCTGCTCGGCCTGTCCGGTTCCCGGGTCGTCGGCGGAGGTCGGCAACCACCACGGCGTGGTCCCGGCATCGGCGAAGGCCTGGCGCAGTTCGTCCTGGTCTCCGGCGGACCCGCTCTGCGGGTTGACGATGACGGCGACGTCGGCCCCCGCCCGGCGCTCGTTGGCGGCAGTCATGCGTCCTCCCGTGGTCGCGGTTCGATGGGCGCGGTGGCGCCGGCGGCGACTCGTTGAGCCGGCTCACCGAACCTCAGCAAGCGCCCGCCGAAGGCGATGGTCACCAGCGCCACCCACGTCCAGCCGACGGTGAGCCCGGCGATCACGTCGGTCAACCAGTGCACGCCGAGCAGCACCCGGCTGGCCGCCACCACCAGGGCGACGAACACGGCCACGACGACCCCGACCATTCGCCAGCGCCGGGCGGACAGGGCGAACACCACCATCGCCAGCGCCATCCACCCCGATGCCGCGGCGGCCGAGTGCCCGGACGGGAACGACGACCCGATCGGGTTGTACACCCGGTGGATGTCCGGCCGCGGCCGGTTCACCAGCGCCTTGAGGATGTTGTTGATGGTCAGCGAGCCGATGGCCACGATGGCCAGGTAGCCGAGCACTCCCCAGCCGCGCTTGCGAACGACCACCAGGTACAGGCCGGTCAGGCCGAGCAGCCCGACCAGCACGGGCGTCCCGCCGAGGTTGGTGATCTGCCGAAGGATCCGCTCGCTCTGGCGGGTCGAATGATCGGCGCCCCACTGCGCCGCCGAGCGGTCCCACCGGGCGAACCCCTCGTGGTTGTCCACGGACTGCAGCACCCATCCGACGATCAGCGCGCCCACGGTCACCGTGGCGAAGGAGGCGGCGACGATGACCCCGCCGGCCACCCGGCGATCGACGGCCCGCAGCGCCGGCTGCCACCGGCCAGGGGCCTTGGACACCAGCCAGCGCTCCTGCCGCTCGGTGTCCAACGGGCGCGGTCGACGGCCGACCACCGCATTGCCGCCGACCAGCAGCGCGGTGGCCGCGGCCGCGGCGGCCAGCACCACGGCGACGATCACGACCGTCCTGCCAAGCCGGAGCCCTGCTGGGCGATGGTGCGCCGACCGGCGCTGAACACGCAGTAGAGGCCGTAGACCATCAGCCCGACGGCGACGACCGTGACCAGGATCCGGCCGAGGTCGGTGTCGGCACTCTGGCGCAGCGCCCCGTCGAATCCGTGCGCCTCAGCCGGGTCGTAGGTCCACGCGGCGCGCAGCACGAACCAGCCCACCAGTCCGGTGACGATGCCACGCGCCGTCCACCCGACCAGGCCGAGCCACCACAGCAGGCGGGCATGGCCGCGGTTGGCGCCCTCGTCGTCGGATACGCCGGCCAGGTTGTCGGTGTAGCGGCCGGTCACCGCCTTGACCACGAAGAACACCCCGACGGCGAGGACCACGACGCCGGCCACGATCAGCACGACCCGCCCGGCCCCGTTGGCCATCAGCCGCCGGGAGAGGCGCTCGATCGTGTTCGTGTCACGGGGGGTCGAGTGGCGCACCGCGCTGCGCAGTGCGGTCACCGCCAGTCCGGCGTAGAACAGCCCGGACAGGGTGTAGCCGACCCGATTGAGGTGGTCCCGGCCGGTCCTCCCACGCATCGCCGCCACGCTGAGCAGCCGCCACACGGCGTACAGGACCAGGCCGGCGCCCAGCACCGCCAGCAGGGCACGGCCGCCCGGCGTCTGCGAGACGCGCTGCAGCGCACCCTGGGGGGAGGCGGTCTGGCCGGACGTCGACGGATGGTGGGCGACCGTCCAGGCGGCGACGCCCATCAGCAGGTAGACGAGCCCTTTCGCGTACCACCCGATGCGGGCCAGGCGCTCGATCCACGGGTGCTCGGACACCGTGCCGTCCACGGAGCGGGCGACCTGGTCGACCACGCCGGCCTGACCCTGACCCCGGTCGTCAGTGGGGGGACGGGACACCGCCGTCATCGGGCCACCTGCCGCGCCGGGCCGGCCATCCGCATGACGAACCAGCGTGACCAGACCACGCACACTGCGCCGAGGAGGGCGCCGAAGACGACGTCAGTGGGATGGTGCATGCCCCGGTACATCCGCGACCCGGCCACGGCAGCGACGACGGCGGCCACCAGGACACCGGCGACGATCACCGGCCACCGCCGCGCCGTGTGCAGGACGATCACGAGGATGATCGCGGCGTAGACCGCCGCGGCGGCGGTGTGACCGGATGGGAAGCTGCTGCCGACCGGCGAGCCTTCCAGACGGGTCACGGCCGGGCGGGGCCGGCCGACGATGGCCGTGGTCGTGATGAACACCGCGGCCTCGATGACCAGGGGAATGGCCACCAGCAACGGTTCGAGCGTCCGCCGGAAGACGACGTACAGCGCCACGCACACCACGAGGGTCAGCCCGATCTTGACCCACGACTCCGACAGCATCGACCCGTACGTGGTCAGCGTGTTCCACGTGTCCGTGCGGTGCGCGGCGAGGTGCCGCTCGACGGCCAGATCACGGCGCTCCAGCGCCGGCCAGTGGGTCACCAGCTCACCGATGCCCACCCACACCGCGGTGAGCAGGACGTAGGTGGCCACGAACCATCCGGCGTCGGCCAGGGTCGGGCGGATTCGGACCGGTGGATCGAGGTCGGCGGCGGGCATCGGGCAGCCGTCTACCCTCGGCCTCTCAGCGGGAAACGCCGTCCTGGTGGTCCGGTCCGCTCAGCTCGCTGTGGCAGGCGACAGCGAGGGTGCGACCACCATCGGTGCCTGGGCGGACGGCCTCGATGACAATGTCGGCGCGCCGCGGACCGAAGGTCATCGTCCCGATGTTGTTGGTGAACACCGGTTCGGACGACATCTCCCACGTCAGCCGGCTGCGCGCCCGGCGAACCGAGCGCGCCAGCCAGGCACCGATCCGTCGGCCGGCCCGGCTGGACCCGAAGCGCATCACCCGCCGGTCGCGCCGCGCCAGCTCGTTGCGCATCGGGGAGCACACCGCCTGGCGGACCACCGATCCACCGGGTTGGGGCATGGTGATCTCGGAGATGAACCCGAAGTGGATGTCGCCGGCGATGACCGTCACCGACTCGGGGGCGCGGTCCCGACCCGCATCGCTCACCTCGATCAGCAGCTCCTCCATCTCCCGGAAGGAGGTGTCGAAGGCTGCCCAGTGCTCGCAGTCCAGTGCCCGGCGGAGGGCCTCGGCGGGGCGGTTCATCAGCCGGGTCCAGGCGCCCTCGCAGGTCGCCTCGCTCCACTGCTGGATGCCGTGTAGGCCACCGGGGGCGAAGACCGGGAGCGACGAGGCGACCACGACGTGGCGCGCCGGTTCGAGCACCCGGCCGCGCACCCACGCCCATTCGTCGCGATCGAGCATCCGCCGCTGGCCGGGTTCGAGCACCCGTCCGTTGCGGCAGTCGGCGACCACCAGGTGGACGTCACCCAGGTGACGGTCGTAGCTGAACTGGTACCCGCCGGGCACCGGGGTGAACGACTCCGACTCGAGCGCCCAGGCCCGCAGGATCGCCGTGGCGTCGTCGACCTCGACCAGTCGAGCGAGGATTCCCTCCTGGCGGATCCGCTCCGGTGAGAGGTTCCCGAGGTGCTGGTAGATCCAGTAGGACACCATGCCGCCGATGATGTGCTCCGACCACCACGGCTCGGCGCGGATGTCCGCCACCCATGACTGGGAGATGTTCCAGTCGTCGATCGTGTCGTGGTCGTCGAAGATCATCGCCGAGGGGACGGTCGACAGCATCCATCGCTCGACCTCGGGGGTCCAGGCCTCCCGGTACAGCCAGGTGTACTCCTCGAAGTTGGCGACCACCCGGTGGGGAACGCCGTGGCGGTCGGTGCGATCCATGCGCGCCTGGGCACCGGGCGAGGACTCGTCGGCGTAGACCTGATCCCCGAGCATCATGATCATCGTCGGCCAGCTCTCGACCTCACCCGTGGCCATCCGCTGGCCGATGGCCCGCAAGGCGTCGATGCCGCGACCCTCCGGGTGGTCGTGGGGCTCCAGGGTGTAGGGCTCCTCGTGGGGCGCGGCGGCCCGGCAGCTGCCGAACAGCAAACGAACCTCACCGTCGGGGACGATCGTGTGGATCGCGCTGGGTGGGACGGCCGCGCCGGGTAGCGGCCAGCACCGCTGACCGTCGAGGTGCACCTCGTAGGGCAGCACCTGCCCGGGCTCGAGGCCCTCGACCATCACCAGGGCGTAGTGATGGCCGGCGAACTGGAAGGTCCGGGCCTGGCGGCCGAGCACCTCCACGGTGCAGGCCTGATCGGTCTCCACCCAGATCGTCGCCTCGTGTTGGCCCACGTACCGGAGCAACGGCCCGATCAACAGCTCAGCCACGACCGGCAAGTTACTCGTCGGCGGGTGCCGGTGCCCCGGCCGCCCGGCCCGGCGTGACACCGATCAGGCCGGTCTACAGTCCGGCGATGGACCTGCACGACGGCCAACCCTTCTGGATGACCCGCGACGGGATCCCCAGCGTCTTCCCCGCCCTGGATGCCCCCCGACGGGCCGACGTGGTGGTGATCGGTGCGGGCATCACCGGCACCTTGGTGGCCACCGCCCTGGCCGACGCCGGCGTGGACGTGGTCGTCCTCGACCGCCGTGACGTGGCCCACGGCAGCACCGCGGCCAGCACGTCGATGCTCCAGTACGAGATCGACGAGTTGCTCGTCGATCTGGCCGCGACCTACGGCGTGGAGGACGCCGAAGCCTGCTACGCCGAGTGCGCCCGAGGCATCGACCTGGTCGAGGCGGCGACCCGGCGGATCGGTGACCCATGCGGGTTCCGCCGATCGCCGAGCATCTTCGTGGCCACCCGGCGCCGTGACGTGGACCTGCTCCAGGCCGAGCTCGCCGCCCGGCAGCGGGCCGGGTTCCGAGCCGACTGGCTGGAGCCGGACGAGCTGCGTTCCTACTGGGGGCTCGACGGGTTCGGCGCCATCCAGAGCGCCGAAGGGGCCTCCGTCGACCCCTACGCCCTGGCGCACCGCGGCCTGGCTGCGCTGACCCGGCGCGGCGTGGCCGTGTTCGATCGGACGACGGTCACCGCCCTCACCACCGGTCGGCGCGGCGTCCTCGTGGCCACCGATCGTGGCCACGAGGTGCGGGCCTCCTGGGCGGTGCTGGCCACCGGCTACGAGGTGGTCGACGTGCTGCCCGGTCTGGCGGTCTCGCTGCACACCTCGTTCGCCTGTGTGAGCGAGCCCGTTCCCGATCTGACCCGGCGGTACCCCGACGGCGTGCTGTTCTGGGAGCACGCCGATCCCTATCTGTACGGACGGACCACCGACGACGGGCGGATCCTCTACGGCGGCAAGGACGAGGAGTACCGCGACCCGCTGCGCCGGCGGCGGGCGATCCCGTCGAAGGCTCGCGGCCTGGACCAGGCGATCTCCCGCTTCCTGCCCGAGCTGACCCTCGAGCGGGCCTTCGCCTGGGCCGGAACCTTTGCCGAGACCCCGGACGGACTGGCCTACATCGGCGGCCACCGCAGCACGCCGCGCACGCTGTTCGCCCTGGGGTTCGGCGGCAACGGCATCACCTACAGCGCCCTGGCCGCCGAGTACCTGACGGGCGTGGTCACCGGTCACCCGTCGCCGTACGCCCGGCTCTTTCGTCTCGATCGACCGCCACGGCGACCGTCGTGATGCCGGATCGGCCGGCCGGCCGGTCGTGCCGAGCGGCGGCGACATCCCCGGCCGGGGCGTGTCACAATGCGGGCTCCGACCCCGACGCCAAGCATGGAGGTGCACATGTCGGTCGACATCGTCATCGAGGTGGACAACAAGCCGGGAACCCTGGCCACGGTCGCGGCAGCGATCAGTGACGCCGGGGTCAACCTTGCCGCGGCGACCTGCATCGGGCGCGGCGACAAGGCCGAGCTGCACATCTTGGTGCCGCATGCCGAACCGGTGCGCCACGCGTTGGCGCTCACCCACCAGGCGGTGATCACCCGCGAGCACGAGGTGGTCGTCGCCGAGGTCCACGACCGCCCGGGCGAGCTGGCCGACCTGGCCCGCAAAATCGCCGAGGCCGGTGTCAACGTCGACACGATCTACGTCGCCACGGGCAACCGGGTGGTGTTCGGCTCCGACGACATCGACGGCCTGCGCCGCGCCCTGGCGGACTGATCCCGGTCGCCGCCGCGCGCCGCCCACACCGCGCCCACGCCACGCCCACGCCGCGGGTGCCGGGCGGGCACCGACGGCCGGCAGTAGCGTTCCCCGCGTGATCGTCCCGCACCCCCGCCGCGCGGCCGTCACCGCCGCCCGGCCGTCTCGACGATGACGGTCTGGTACGACGTCAGCGACCTGGTCGGCTGGCCCGATCAGCTCACCGGCATCCAGCGCGTCGCCCTGGAGCTGGCCCAGCGGGGCCTGGCCGACGGCGGCCGGCTGATCCGCTTCGACGCCGTGCGCTCCTGCTTCGTCGAGGTGCCCGCCGACGCCGTGCGCAGCATGCGCAGCGTTCGATCGGGGACCATCCGGGCCACGGTGCCACGAGCCCGACGGATCGCTCGGGGTGCCGCTCGGCGCGGCCGAGCGGCGATGGCCGTCCGCGTCGCCCGTGTCCGCCACGGCGACCCCGAGCGACGCGAGGTCTCCGGCCGCTGGCACCCGTTCGGCCGGGCGGACGTCCTCGTGGTGCTGGGGCTCAACTGGCGGGCCGCGCACCACACGGCGCTGATCGCCCGGCTGCGCGCCGAGCTCGGCCTGCGGGTGGTGCTGGTCGCCTACGACGTCATCCCGTTCACCAGCCCGCACCTCGTCATGGCCCACACCGCGACGACGTTCGCCGCCCACGTCGCGGCGGCGCTGGCCGAGGTCGACCTCGTGGCGGCGATCTCCGAGGCGACGGCGGCCGACCTCCGCCGCGCCGGGTTGATCCCGGCGGCCACGCCGGTGCGGGTGGTACGCATGGGGACCGACGCAGCGGGCGGCTCCGAGCAGCGCCCCGAGCGGTTCGGCGTGGACGAGCCGTTCCTGGTGGCCGTCGGAACGTTCGAGATCCGCAAGAACTACGGTCTGCTGTACCTCGCCTACCGCCTGGCCGCGGAGCGCGGCATCGAGCTACCCAAGCTGGTCATCGTCGGGCGCACCGGTTGGCTGGCCGGGGACACCTACGACGTGATCCGGCGCGACCCGGTCGTGTCCGGGCGCATCGTCGTGGCCCACGGCGCCGACGAGGCCGAGCGTCGCTGGCTGCTCCGGCACTGCCTGTTCACCGTGATGACCTCCTTCGCCGAGGGCTGGGGGTTGCCGCTGACCGAGTCGCTGGCCTACGGCAAGACGGCCCTGGCTCCGGACATCCCCGCGGCCCACGAGGCCGCCGGCGAGCTGGTGCGCTACTGCTCGCCGTACGACAGCGGTGCCTGCCTGGATGGCCTCGTCGAACTGCTCGACGAGGACGTCCGCGGCGAGCTGGAGGCGCGCATCGCCCGGATCCAGCTCCCGACGTGGGACGACTGCTACGACGATCTGCGCCGGGCCGTCGAGGCGGTGTCGTGACCACCTGGATGGATGTCACCGACCTGGTCCGCTGGCGCGGCCCGCTGACCGGGATCCGCCGCGTCCAGGTCGAGCTGGGCGCCCGGCTGGTGGCCGACGGCGGGCGGCTGGTCCACTTCGATCGCGCCGCCGGCCGCTTCCGCCAGCTCGACGACCGGATGGTGAGCCGGATCCTGGACACTGATCGGTCGGCCATCACGGCCGGGATGGATGCGCCGATCGCCCGCCGCGCCCGGCGATGGGGCGCGGCCACGACGCATCGCCTCGGGCACGCGGCGCGCCGGGTGACGCTCCGCCCGCTCCTGACGCTGCGGCCGGTCAACTGGCTCACCGGCGGGTTCCGCCGTGGCGACCAGCTCGTCGTGGTCGGGCTGCAGTGGCGAACGCCGGGGATGACCGCCGAGCTCGAGCGGTTGCGGGCCCGCCGGGGCATTCGCGTCGGGCTGTTCGTCCACGACGTCCTGCCGGTGACCCATCCACACGTCAACCCGGCCGACATGGTCGACAGCTTCGGGCCCGCCATCGGCCGGGCGGTCGCCGCCGCCGACGTGGTCCTGGTCATCTCCGACGCCACGGCCGCCGAGCTGCGTGGGCTCGGCGTGGTCGGCGCCGTCCAGCCCATCCGGCTGGTGCGAATGGCCGCCGAGCCGCCCGGTGCGGCGGAGGTCGAACCGGTCCAACTCGGCCTCGGCGACCGACCGTTCGTCGTCGCCGTCGGCTGGTTCCTGCCGCGCAAGAACTACGTGCTGCTGTACCAGACCTACCGGCTGGCGGCCGAGCGCGGCATCGAGCTGCCCGTGCTGGTCATCGCCGGCCGGCTCCCACCGCACCCCGACGAGCTGTACCGGATGATCCGCACCGACCCGGTGGTGGCCGGGCGGATCGTGATCGCCAGCGACGTCGACGATGCCGGTCGGCGGTGGCTGTACCGGCACTGCCGCTTCGCCGCGATGGTCAGCGTGGCCGAGGGGTGGGGCCTGCCCATCTCCGAAGCGCTCGCCTATGGCAAGACCTGCGTGGCCAGCGACATCCCCACCTCCCACGAGGCCGGCGGGGACGCCGTGGTGTACACGTCGCCGTTCGACAGCGGCGCCTGTCTCGCTCGCTTCGTCGAGCTGCTCGACGACACCCGCCGCGCCGAGCTCGAGCGGCGCATCGCCGCCCGGGTGCCCGTCACGTGGGACGACAGCTACGCCGACCTGCGCGCCGCACTCGGTTCGGCACCGTCGTCGGGGTCCGCCGGGTGACCCAGCGGTAACGTCGGTGGCGTGACCGGAACACTCGTCATCCTTCGCCACGGGCAGTCCACCTGGAACCTGGAGAACCTGTTCACCGGGTGGCACGACGTCCCGCTGACCGAGCAGGGCCGCGGCGAGGCCGCCGCCGCTGGCGTCACCATGCGCCAGGCCGGGTTGCGCTTCGACGTCGCCCACACGTCCGTGCTCACCCGGGCCGTCCACACCTGCAACCTGGCGCTCGACGAGATGGGCCAGATGTGGCTGCCGGTGCAGCGTCATTGGCGGCTGAACGAGCGCCACTACGGCGCCCTCCAAGGTCTCGACAAGAAGGCGACGACCGAGCGCCACGGCGCCGAGCAGACCAAGCTGTGGCGGCGCAGCTACGACGTCCCGCCGCCGCCGGTGGCCGTCGACAGTCCCGAGCACCCCGCCCAGGACCGCCGCTACCGGCTCCTGGCACCCGACGTGCTGCCCGCCAGCGAGTGCCTGAAGGACGTGGTCGCTCGCGTCCTGCCGTACTGGCACGACGTGGTCGCTCCGCAGCTGCTCGGTGGCCAGGACGTCCTCATCGTGGCCCACGGCAACTCGCTGCGCGCCCTGGTGATGCACCTCGAACATGTCAGTGAGACGGACATCGCCGAGCTGAACATCCCCACCGGCGCGCCGCGCCGCTACACCTTCGATGCCGCGCTGACACCGACCTCGGCCGAGTACCTCGGCGACGCCGAGGCGGTGGCCGCGGCGGCCGCCGCGGTGGCGGCTCAGGCCGGCGGTTCCCCCGGCTGACCGGCGGTCACCGCCAGCGGGGCGTCCGGCTGCGAGAGGCGCCGCTCGCCGGCCTCGATGGCGTCGAGCAGGTGGATGGAGATGTCGGCCACCTTGACCTGGTCGTCCTCGACCCCGGCCGCCTTGACCCCGTCGTCCAGCATGATGTAGCAGAACGGGCACGCCGTGGCGACTCGCGAGGCGCCGGTGGAGATGGCCTCCTTGGCCCGCTCGTCGTTGACCTTGGTGCCGATGGACTCCTCCATCCACATCCGCGCCCCGCCCGCGCCGCAGCACATGCCCTTGGTCCCGTTGCGCGGCATCTCCACCACCTCGATGCCCTTGATGCTGCCGACCACCCGCCGCGGTGCCAGGTAGACGTCGTTGTGCCGGCCGAGGTAGCACGAGTCGTGATAGGTCAAGCGCTCGTCGAGGCTGGCCTGACTGACGTCGAGGCGCCCGCTGGCGATGAGGTCTTCGAGCAGCTGGGTGTGGTGGATCACCTCGTAGTTCCCGCCGAGCTGCGGATACTCGTTCTTCAGGGTGTTGAAGCAGTGCGGGCACTGGGTGATGATCTTGGTGACGCCCATGCCGTTGAGCATCTCGATGTTCGGGGTCGCCAGCATCTGGAACAGGTACTCGTTCCCGCTGCGCCGCGCCGAGTCACCCGTGCACATCTCGCTCGGGCCGAGGATGGCCACGTCGATGCCGGCTCGGGACAGCAGCTTGGCCACCGCCTGGGTGACCTTCTTGTTCTTGTCGTCGAACGATCCGGCGCAACCCACCCAATACAGGTACTCGGCCTGGAGCGGCTGGCCCGGGTCGACCACCCGCACGTCGGCCAGGCCCTTGGCCCAGTCGGCGCGCTCGCCCTGGTTCATGCCCCACGGATTCGACTGGTTCTCCATCGCCCGGTAGGCGCTGCCCAGTTCGGCCGGGAAGTTGCTCTCCATCAGCGACAGGTAGCGGCGCATGTCCAGGATCTTGTCGAGGATCTCGATGTTCACCGGGCAGATCTCGTCGCACGCCCGGCAGGTCGTGCAGCTCCACACCTCCTCGGCCGTGATCCGCTCGAACAGCGAGTTCGACGAGATGGTGATCTCCCGGTCGGTTCCGAGGGGCGGACCGACGTGGCCGTGCGGGGCACTGGCGGCCATCACCTCGCCGGTCTTCAGCACGATCTCGCGCGGGTCGAGCGGCTTGCCGGTGGCGTGCGCCGGGCACACGCTGGTGCACCGCCCGCACATCGTGCAGGCGTCGGTGTCGAGCAGCTGCTTCCAGGTGAAGTCCTCGACCACGCTGGCACCGAAGGTCTCCAGTTCGGTCTCGGCGAGATTCGGCATCGGCTTCATCGCCCCCTTCGGGCGCTGCTTGTCGCGCAGGTACATGTTCAGCGGGGAGGTGAACATGTGCCGGAGCATGGTGACCGGCAGCAACGCCAGGAAGACCACGAAGGCGACGACGTGGACCACCCAGGTGATCTGGTGCCAGCGGTCCATGGTCGACTGCACGTGCCCGTCGAACAGGGCCGAGAGCGGGTAGCCGACGAAGCTCCACCGCTCATGGCTCGGCCGGCCCTCGGCGGCGATGCGCGTCGCCTCGGCCAGGAACCCGGAGATCCCGATGACGAAGAAGGTGGCCAGGATGGCAGCGTGCTCCGGCTTGGTCTTGATCCGGATCCGGTACGGGCGCTGCACGTAGCGGCGGATCACCGCCCAGACGATGCCGGCCAGGAAGACCACCCCGGCCAGGTCGCCGAAGCAGCTGTAGGCCAGGTACGTCCGGCCGTGGAGGAACTTCAGGCTAGGTGGCAGCTGGTGATCGACCTCCAACACGGTGGTCACCGCCAGCAGGCCGAGGAAGCCGAAGTAGATCATCGAGTGCATCAACCCGGCGCCGGCATCGCGCAGCAGGGTCTGCATGTACACCCCGGCCCGGAAGTCGGCCAGGCGACGCTTGACGTTCTTCGGGGTGGTCCGCCGGCGGTCCGGGCCGCCGCGCTCCCAGTTGCGGACCCGGGCGGCGAAGGCGAACGCCCCCCAGACCAGCAGCACCGGGACCACCGTGTAGAAGGCCACCTGGAGGGCGCCGGGGATGCCGCCGAAGACCTCCCGTGACGGGTGCTTGGCGTCGTGCCAGGCGGTGATCTGCGGGAGGATTCCGGACACCACGGTGAACAGCCCCATGAAGATGCCGAGGCCGATGACCAGCTGGTGAGGCGTGACGCGCCGGCGTCCGGACGGGTCCGGCGGGGGTGACGAGTGCGTGCTCATGGCAGTCGCGACGCTAGTGGACCGGCCGGGGCGCGGCCCATCCCGCGATCCGACTGCCACCCACCGTGGCGACGAGGCTACGCTCACACACAGCGAACGTCCGCGACGGAACGTGGAGGGCACCCATGAATCGACGAGATGCGCTGGCCAAGCTGGCAGCCGGCGGGGTCGGCGCCGCGTCCGCGTCGGCCATCGTCAGCCGCGCCGCCTTCGCCGGCGGAGCGGCTCCCAGCAACCTGCCGACACCGGACATCAACATCGGCGCCCTGCTGAACACGAACAACAACTCCGGCACGCTGACCATGGCGTTCCGGTCGTTGCAGACCTGCGGGGCCAGCGCCACGATCAAGCGCATCGTCTGGGACTACACCATCACCAATGTCTCGCAGATGAACTCACCGACGCCAGTCGCCAACAGCATCGACGTGACGACGACCACCGTTCCGTCGACGCAGACGTTGCCGATGAATCGGATCACCGGAACGACCAACCGGTTGACCGTGACCGTCCGAGCCCGGTTCGAATGCGTCTACCCGACGCGGACCGTCACCGTCTGCCAGTCCTACGTGCGCACCTTCGAGAACCTGCAAGGCGGCCAGAACGTGTGGACCCAGACGGCGATCACCACGGGCACGGCGTGCCCCGTCGCACCGTAGGGCGATCCCGGCTCAGCCGTAGTACTGCCGGTCGAGCTCGCGGATCCGCCCGGCCAAGGTGGCCAGCAGCTTGTGGGCCAGGGTGGGGACCTCGTCGAGGACACCCATCAGGTGGCGCTGATCGAGCAGCAGCAGGTCGCAGTCGGTCTGGCACACCACCGTCGCCGTGCGCGGGCCGTGGTCGAGCAGGGACAGCTCGCCGACCATCGCCCCCTTGCCGAGTGTGGTCACCTTCTTGCCGTTGCGCTTCACCAACACCGTGCCGTCGAGCACGACGAAGGCCTCCCGACCGGTTTGACCCTGGTCGACGATCAACGACCCGGCAGGCATGTGCACCTCGTCGCCCGCCTTGGCGATCTTCTCCAAGTCTTTCCCCGAGCAGCCCTGGAACAACGGAACGTTGCGCAGGTGCTCGATGTACGCCCTCTTGCTGGCCATGACTCCAGCATACGGGCAGGCCAGCGGCGAGCTGAGCAGCCACCGTGGCGAGCGGCCGGGTGCACCCGCTCAGCCGACCCGCCACGGCCACCGGCGCCGGGTCCGGACACGGCGGCGGTGGGCACGGGACGGCAGGACCAGGCCGGCGAGGTAGGCGGGCCGGCGCGACCACGGCAGGACCCGCATCGTCGCCAGGCCTTCGTCCAGCCACCGGTCGGATCGGTAGCAGGCCATTCGACCTCAAGCTGGCCCGGCGGGTCTCGATCCACCTGACCTGCGACCTGGTCTGGGACCGCACCCTGGTGAGCGAGGCCAGCTTCGCGCTCGAGGCGGCGCGCGCCAGGGCGATCCCGGCGATGGCCGCCCGAGCGCTGTGCTACCTGCTGTGCGCCGACATGCGCCGCCAGGAGGCGACCTTCGACGATCCGAGGATCGACGAGCTGCTGTGGCTGGAACGCACCCGTCCGGACGGCATCCCCGAGCTGCGTGTCTTCGGGGTGCGCGTCGCCGCCCAGCTGCTGGGCATCCGCCGCTTCCCACCCAGCCCCTCGCTGGTCAGGCCGCAGACCTGGTACGTGGCGCCGCTGTACAGCCAGCTGTTCCAGCTGGCCCAACGGTTCGTCGGTCGCCCGGCGTGGACCCAGATGCCGTCGGTGGAGATGGTGGGCGACCCCACCGCGTGGCGGGTCGGGGCGACACCCGATCGCCTGCTGTGGCAGGCGGCGACGGCGTGCGCAGCGGGGGACGCCGCGGCCGCGGCGTCGATCCTGCGCCGGTTCGATTCGCCCGTGGAGTTCATGGCCCAGTCGGTGCTGGTGGCGACCCGGCTCCCCGTGCTGGCCAACGTGGCCCGCGAGATCGGTGACCGAGACCTGGCCGCGCAGCTGTTGGAGGCCAACCTGGCGGCCTCCGGGACCGACCTGTCGATGCTCCCCGGGGGGCACTTCGGGCCGGTCGACTCGTGGCTGGCGGCGCTGGCCGATGTGGCCGGCGACGACCGGGCGGCGAAGCTGCACGAGCAGGCGACGCGCCGCCTCACCGAGCTCGGGGCGTACGTGATGGAGACGGCCTGATCGTTCCCCGCCCGTGCCACGTCCCGGGCCGCCCGCTGGCCTCGCCACTACCATGAGCCGGATGGGCGTGGGGACGACGCGACCGGATCCGTCGCCACCCACGCGATCGCCCGGCGGGCCACGGCGCCCGCCGCGGCACGCCCACCGCATCCGCGGCGCCTTGCACGGCGTGGTCATCGACGACTTCCGAGCCGACGTCGAGGGGTTGCGGGCGGTGGCCGTCGTCCTGGTGTTGCTGTTCCACGCCAACCTGCTGTCCTTCACCGGCGGGTTCGTCGGCGTCGACGTGTTCTTCGTCGTCTCCGGATTCCTGATCACCCGGCTGCTGCTCAAGGAGATGGCCACGCACGGGACCATCTCCCTGCCGGCGTTCTGGTCGCGCCGGGCCCGCCGCCTGCTGCCGGCCGCCACGCTGACCCTCGTCGTCACCCTGGTGTTCTCGTGGTGGATCCTGCCGCCGCTGCGCCACCAGGCGGTCATCCTCGACGGGCTGGCGGTGTCGGCGTTCGTCGCCAACTTCCGCTTCGCCCACACCCTCGGCGACTACTTCGGCGCCCAGCTCGGGGCGTTGACCCCGTCGCCGCTCCTGCACTACTGGTCGCTGGCCGTCGAGGAGCAGTTCTACCTGGTGTGGCCGGCCACCATGCTGCTGGTCAGCAGCCGGCCACGGCAGTTCCGCCGCCTGCTGACCACCGTCATCGTCGCCGCCGCCCTGGCCTCGCTGCTCGTGTCGATCTGGTTGACGGATCGCAACCCGACTGCCGCCTTCTACCTCCTGCCGGCGCGCATCGTCGAGCTGCTGGCCGGGGCGGCCCTGGCCGTGGCCGGTCCGGCGGTCACCCGCTGGTCGGCCCGGCGGCGCGGGTACGCCGGGTGGGTGGGGCTGTTCGCCATCGCCGTGGCGGCCATCTTCTACGACCAGTCCGTGGCCTTCCCCGGGATCGCCGTCCTGCTCCCCGTGCTCGGCACCGTGGCGGTCATCGTCGCCGGCACCGCTCCGGCGTCGCCCGACGGCCCGCAGCGGATCCTCGAGCTGCCCTGGCTGCAGTGGATCGGCAAGCACTCCTACGCCATCTACCTGTGGCACTGGCCGGTGCTGGTGCTGGCCGAGGCCCAGCGCGGCCCGCTGTCGGTGGCCGAGCGGTTGGTGGCCCTCGCGGTCGCCGTGGCCCTGTCGGCCGTGTCCGTGCAGGTCGTCGAGAACCCGGTGCGCTTCTCCACCCGGCTGGCCCGGCCACCCCGCCGCGGCCTGGCGCTGGGGGCCGGTCTGATCGCCGGATCGCTCCTGGTGGGGGCGTGGATGTGGGCGATATGGCCGGACCTCGCCGGTGGCGGTCAGGCCACCCACGTCACGCTGGACGCCGAGGGGGCGGATGGCAACACGCCGGACGCATCCGCCGACGGTTCGCTCGCCGGCGGCGGCGGGACGGCTCCCGACGCCACCACCCCGGTCGGTCAGGCCGCCACCCCCGGCCGCGGCACGGCCGGCGGCGCCCAGGTCGACACCAGCCGGCGGGACCTCGCCGGGCTGACCGCCTCGATGCAGCAGATCCTGACCACCGCCCTGGGCACCACGGAGGTCCCCTCCAACCTGCGTCCACCGCTGCGCAAGGCCTTCGACGACAAGTCCCGGCTGTACCCCGACAACTGCGTCAACGTCGGCGTCGAGGCGCACGTGCGCGACTGCCGGTACGGGGTGCGCGGCGCGCCGAAGAAGTTCGTCCTGTACGGCGACTCGCACGCCGCCCAGTGGTTCTCGGCCGTCGAGGCCATCGCCACGGAGCAGCATGCCGAGCTGATCGTGCTGACCAAGGGCGGATGCCCGACGGCCGACGTGCGCATCAAGACGGCCACCCTCGGTCGGACGTGCCCGGCGTGGCGCACCGAGGCGATGTCCGTGATCGCACGGGCCAAGCCGGCCCTGGTGCTGGTGACCGCCTCGTCGCACTACGACAACCCAGATGCCGAGTGGCGCAGCGGTCTCCAGGCCACGCTGCAGCGCATCGCCCCGAACACCAAGGATCTCGTCGTCCTGTCCGACAGTCCCGGCGGAGCCGATGTCCCCGCCGACTGCCTGTCACGCCACCTCACCAGCGTCACGGCGTGCAACAACCGCCGCCAGCGGGCCACCGCGCCGGGCCGGGTCGCCGCCGATGCCGCCGCCGCCGCAGCGGTTGGCGCCCGGCACATCGACCCGACCGACTGGCTGTGCGCCCCGACGGCGTGCCCGGTGATCGTCGGCGACGTGTTGCTGTACCGCGATGTCGACCACCTCACCGTCGAGGCGGCCGACCTGTTGATGCCGCTCCTGCGCGCCGCGCTGTTCCCCGCCGGCTCGTGACCGACCCGGTCACGGTGGCGTTGCACGACGGCCACCCGCTGACCTAGAACCGGGTCATGACTCAGATCCAGCGGTTGCTCGACGCCAACGCCGGATACGCCAGTGCCCGGGCCAACGTCCACGACGCCCGGCCCAGCCGCCACCTGGCCGTGATCACCTGCATGGACGCCCGCATCGACGTGTTCGCCGTGCTCGGCCTGCACCTCGGCGAGGCTCACGTCCTGCGCAACGCCGGCGGGCGGTTGACCGAGGACGTGCTGCGCAGCCTGGCGCTGTCGTCCCACGTGCTCGGGGTCGACACCGTCGTGTTCATGCAGCACACCAAGTGCGGTCTGGCGGGCGTGACCGACGAGGAGCTGGCCGCCCTGACCGGGGCCGACCTCGGCTTCCTCCCGATCCACGACCAGGCGGCCGACCTGCGCGAGGACATCGACGTGCTGATCGCCACGCCCTACCTGAGCAGGATCACGACGGTCGGCGGATTCGTCTACGACGTGGAGTCGGGCGAGCTCGACGGCGTGGTTCGCTGGCAGCGCCCCTGACGCGACGCACGCCGTGCCCGGCTCAGCGGCACTCGGTGTTGTCGGCCGGGGCGTGCTGGACCGGGTCGAGCAGGTACTGGTCGATGGTCGACCGGGAGCAGGCGTTGATGTCGTAGCCGGTGTGTTGATCGCCGTGGACGATCACCAGACGCCCGTCCTGCAGGGCCTTGGCCATGTTGCGGCTGCTGTCCAGCGGGGTGGCCGGGTCGCCCGTCGTGCCCATGACCAGGATCGGCCCGGCACCGGCTCCGGTGATGGCCACCCGCGGGTCGTCCGGCTTGGGGAAGAACGTGCAGAAGTAGCTGATCGAGCCGGCGGGTGACATGCGCGGCGCGGCCGCGCTGATGGCCGCGGCATCGGCGTCCTCCTGGGCGACGGTCTCCCGGTCGGCGGTGTCCATGCAGCTGATGGTCTGGAAGGCCTCCAGGCTGTTGTCGTAGGTGCCGTCGATGTGCCGGTCGTAGTACTGGTCGAACAGGTCGAGCAGGCCGGCTCCCTTGCCGTGCTGGGCGTCGTCCAGCGCCTGAGCCAGCTGGTCCCAGTAGCCCTGTGAGTACATCGCCTCGGCCACGGCCTGCAGGGCGACGCCGCGGTTGACCGGCGGGCGGCCGGCGACGCTGGGGATCGGGCGCTGGTCGATCAGCATCATCAGCCGGTCGAACGCCGCGGCGCTGGCCCCGCCGTGGTGGAACGGGCACGTCGCCGACGCTGCGCAGCGCTGCAGGAACGTGTTCAGGGTGTGCTCGAAGCCGACCGTTTGCTGCAGCGCGGACTGGAACGCCGTGGCGGTGGGGTCCGAGGCCCCGTCGAGGACCGCGGCGCGCACCGTGGTGGGGAACATCGTCGCCCACGTCGCGCCCAGCTCGCTGCCGTAGCTGAACCCGAAGTAGGTCAGGGTCCGCTCGCCGAGGGCCCGGCGGATCGCATCCATGTCCCGGGCCGAGTTGTTGGTGCCGATGAACTGGATGATCGAGGCGTTCTTCGTGGCACAGTCGGTGGCGAACTCCTTGGCCAGGCCAAGGATCTGCTGGCGCTCCTCCGGGGTGTCCGGGGTGACGTCCGGGCTGGCGTAGAACCGGTCGTAGTCGGTGTTGCCGATGCAGTCGATGGCCGGCGTCGACAGGCCGGTGCCCCTGGGATCCCACGCGACGATGTCGAAGGCCTCGACCAGCTCCGGGCTGTACAGGGAGAGCGCCCCGCTGACCAGGAAGCTGCCTCCGAACCCAGGGCCACCCGGGTTGACCAGCATCGTGCCGATCCGCTTGGCCGGATCGGCCAGATGGCGGAGCAGGTACAGCTCGACGGTGGCGCCCTCCGGGTGGGCGTAGTCCAGCGGGACGGTCAGGGTGCCCTCCTGCGTGCGGCCGTCCACGCCCTCGGCGAAGGGCTTCCAGTGGAACGGGTCACCCGCCGGGGTAGACCCGGGGGTCGATCCGGCGGCGGTCCCGGGCGTGGTGCCGGCGGCCGTGGCACCGGGGGCTGACGGGGTGGTGCTCGGCGGGCCCGGTGGCGGCACGGTCACCGGTTCGACCGCAGGCACCGTGCCGGCCGGGGTGACGGCCGCGGGCGGAGTCGGTGGTGGAGTCGAGGGCGGGACACTGGCGAGGGGTGCGGCCGTGGCGGCCGTGCCGGCGGCGGTCACGACCGCGGCGGCGAGGAGGGCCAGCGAACCAACGGCCAGGGCGGGGGAGCGACGCACTGGACCATGGTAGGTGAGTCGTCGCGCTCCGTATCCTCGGCCTATGCGAATGGGTCCGCATCACGTGCTGTCGCGCAACGATCCCGATGCCGTGCGCGACGTCCGGCTGCGCCGCGCCGCGGTGCGCCGGGCGTGGACCTTCGCCCGCCCGTATCGCGCCACCATCGTCGGATTCCTGGCCGCCATCGTCGTCGACGCGGTCCTGGCCCTCGTCCCCCCGCTGGCCTTCCGCACGATCATCGACCGGGCCATCCCCCAGCGTGATCGATCGCTGATCACCTGGCTGGCGGCGATCGTCGTCGCCGTCGCCCTGGCCGACGCCGGCCTGGCGATCCTGCAGCGGTGGTGCTCGGCACGCATCGGTGAGGGCCTGATCTACGACCTGCGCGTCACCCTGTTCGCCAAGGTCCAGCGGATGCCGATCGCCTTCTTCACCCGCACCCAGACCGGGGCGCTGACCAGCCGGCTGAACAACGACGTGGTCGGGGCCCAGACCGCGGTCACCAGCACGCTGGGCAGCGCGGTCAGCAACGTCGTCGTGCTGGCCACCACCCTGGCGGCGATGATCGCCCTCGAGTGGCGGCTGACGTTGCTGGCCCTGGTGGTGCTGCCGCTGTTCATCATCCCGGCCAAGCGGGTGGGTCGCCGGCTGCAGAAGATCTCCCGCGACCAGATGTCCTGGAACGCCGAGATGAGCTCGCAGATGGCCGAGCGGTTCAACGTGGCCGGGGCCCAGCTGGTCAAGCTGTTCGGTCGCGGTGGCGACGAGATCCGCCTGTTCGCCGGTCGGGCTCGCAAGGTCCGCGACAGCGGCATCAAGCAGGCGATGTACGGGCGGGTGTTCTTCGTCGCCCTGGGACTCGTCGGCGCGCTGGGAGGGGCGGCGATCTACGGCATCGGCGCCCACCTGGTGGTCGACGGCTCGATCACCGCCGGCACGCTCGTGGCCCTGGCCGCGCTGGTCGCCCGGGTGTACCAGCCGCTCACCGGTCTGACCAACGCCCGGGTCGACCTGATGACCGCGATGGTCAGCTTCGACCGGGTGTTCGAGGTGCTCGACGCCCCCGAGGCGGTGGCCGACCATCCCGGCGCGATCGACCTGGTCGATCCGCAGGGCCGGGTCGAGTTCCGTGGCGTGTGGTTCCGCTACCCGGCAGCGGCCGAGGTGACCGTGGCGTCGCTGGAGGCGCCCACGGCCGTGGGTGGCGCCGATCCCGACCGCGATGTGCTGTGCGGGGTCGATCTGCTCATCGAGCCCGGCGAGACGGTGGCCCTGGTCGGGGCCTCCGGTTCGGGCAAGACCACCATGGCCGGCCTGGTGCCGCGGCTGTACGACGTCACCGGTGGAGCGGTGCTGATCGACGGGCGCGACGTGCGCGAGTTCACCCAGGACACCGTGCGCGCCGCGGTCGGCGTGGTCAGCCAGGATCCGCACCTGTTCCACGAGACCATCGGCGAGAACCTGCGCTACGCCAAGCCCTCGGCCACGCTGGCCGAGCTGGACGCGGCGTGCCGCGGGGCGCGGATCCTCGACACCATCCGGGCGCTGCCCGACGGCTACGACACCATGGTGGGCGACCGCGGCTACCGGCTGAGCGGCGGCGAGAAGCAACGCCTGGCCATCGCCCGGCTGCTGTTGAAGAACCCGGCGATGATGATCCTCGACGAGGCGACCAGCCACCTGGACAACGAGAACGAGGCCCACGTCCAGGCCGCCCTCGACGAAGCCCTGCGCGGCCGCACCGCCCTGGTGATCGCCCACCGCCTGTCGACCGTGCGCGACGCCGACCGCATCGTCGTGCTCGACGGCGGGCGGATCGTCGAGTCCGGTACCCACGACCAGCTGATGGCCGCCGACGGCCCCTACGCCGCCCAGGTCCGTGCCGGCGAGTACGGCCTGCACCTCCCCGCCTGACCCACCCGGGGGACCCGCCGCCGCCGGTGCCCGCCGCCGCCGGTGCCCGCACCGACCCCGCCCGTCCCGCGCCCGACGCCCGGCGGCCCTCGCCCCGGCACCGTGAGGTCCCGGGGACTTCTCACGTGACTCGGAGCAACCTCCCAGGGTCGGAGGGGATGCTGATGCTCACCTCCCCCCGGAGCGATGCCCACCGAGCCAGTGCCCAGCTCGGTGGGCATCGCTTCGTTCAGCTGTGGGTGGACGCCGTCGGCGCGGAAGCCAACGGGACGCTGCTGGCGGGGGCGCTCGGCCACTGCAGGCGCAGCGCAACGACGACGGCGCGGGTGACGGCCTCGTCGAGGTGATCCGGGCAGGTCATCGGGAGGGGGACGATCAGCGTCGGCGTCGTCGCCGCCGGCACTCCGGTGGGGGTGAAGCGAAGCTCGCACGACCCGTCGATCGCTCCGGAGCTCGGCGTGGCACTGCCCGGGACGTCGAGCACGTCGATCCGCAGCTCATAGTTGCCGCCGGGCACCATGCAGGAGCGCAGGACCGTCGGTCCGCCAGGTTGGTCGAGCTCGACGCGCACCGTGGGCGGGTCCAACCGGCAGACGATCGATCGCGTGCCCGGCCCGTCGACCGTGTCGGGCGGCGCTGCGGCAGCCGTCGGCGCGGCGCTCAGCCGGCCCGGTCGATGATCCCGGCCGAGCAGGTAGGCGCCGCCACCCACGGTGATCAGGGTGAGGACGGCGGCGGCCAGCATCGCTCGGTGTGATGCCGAGGCCGCTCGCCGGCGAGTGGCCCGGGCCAGCACGTCGGTCAGCGGCGGAGCCAAGGGCGTGGCGTCGGCGTGCTCGT
Organism: Actinomycetes bacterium; assembly: GCA_029782355.1. Lineage (GTDB taxonomy): Bacteria > Actinomycetota > Acidimicrobiia > Acidimicrobiales > Ilumatobacteraceae > JAKOUY01. The sequence goes on along the minus strand of JAKOUY010000016.1, from coordinate 68,967 downwards.
GCATGGCCCGCTCGACGGCGGTCGGCCAGGTGGGGCGGGAACGGTTCATCGCAGGGACTCCTCCAGGTGGGTGCGAGCGCTGCGCAGCGCCCGCTCGGTGGTGCGGACCGACAGGTCGAGGGTCCGGGCGATCTCCGCGGCGGGCAGCTCCAGCCAGTAGGCCAGGTACAGCACCGACCGCTCGCGCACCGAGAGCCGGCGCATCGCGTCGGCCACCTCCACGCTCAGCGTGGTCGGGGCGAGGGTCGCCGGTCGTGCGGCGCGCTGCTCGCGAGCCACGCGACGCAGCCCGGACCGGCGCATCGAGCGGGCCTCGTTCAGGACCGCACGGAACAGGTACGGGCGTGGATCGGTGACGGCGGCCCAGGCCGGCGAGGTCATCGCCCGGACGATCGCCGCGGCGAAGACGTCCTCGGCTGCCGACGGACCGACCAGGGTGGTGGCGAAGCGGAGCAGCTCGTCGGCGTGCTTGGCGTAGATCTCCTCGTCGCGGTGGTCCACGCTGCTATGACGCCGCCGAGTCCGGCGGACCGCCATCCGTCGCGCACCGGGCGAGGGCGGGCGGTCGTCGGCCCGGCTGTGGTGATCGCGGCCGGCTGGCCGGCGACGAGCGGCCCGGGCCGGATCCGGCTGCGCCAGGGCGCTCCGGGCGAGTCGCGTCGCGCATCTGCACCGGCACGCTAGCCAGTGGCGATGCTCCCGGCCGTGCGGCGCCCCGCCTCGTCGTTCCATGGGCGCCTGGTACGGCGGCGCGATCCGCCGGTCTGCTCCGCCCGGTGCGGGCCAGTCGCCGCCCCGGCGCCCGGGCCGCCTGGGTGCGGCGCTCGACGTGCGCGCCGACAGGTCCGCCGCCGGCCCTACGGTGGGTCGATGATCAACGCCCACGTCCGCGCCGCCATCGACGCCGGGATGACCTGCGACATCACCACCACCGGGAGGTCCAGCGGTGAGCCGCGGCGCATCGAGATCTGGTACTTCGTGATCGACGGCGAGATCTACCTGACCGGCACACCCGGCCGGCGTGACTGGCTGGCCAACCTGCGTGCCCACCCGCACCTGACCCTCCACGTCAAGGAGGGTGCGCACGCCGATCTGGCGGCGACGGCCGAGGAGATCACCGATCCGGCCGAGCGTCGTCGGATCATGGATCGGGTCCGGGAACGGGAGGCGTGGTACGTCGAGCAGGGCCACTCCCTCGACCACTGGGTGGCGGGCAGCCCGCTGGTGCACGTGGTCCTCGACGGCTGACCGTCCACCGCCCGGGCGATCCGCTCCGCCGGCGTCGTCCCTGCTCAGGACGCATCCGCGAACCGCGTGACACCCCCTCGTCATCATGGTCGGCATGATCACCACGCTCATCGTCGCCCTCGCCGTGGCCCTCGTGGCCGCCGCCGGCGCCGTGGTCTGGCTGCTGGCCTCCCGCCGCCCGGCACCCCCGGCCGGTCTGCCGGCCGAGCAGTTCCACCAGGCGGTGCTCGACGCCGTCGCCCAGGTGGCCGAGCACACCGAGCGGCAGTCCACCACCGTCCTGCGGACCACGGCCGAGCAGTTGGCCGCGGTCACCCGGGAGCAGTTGCAGGCCGAGGCGGCCCGGGCCGAGCTGGCCCTGGCCGGCAAGCAGGAGGTCCTCGACCAGACCTTGGCATCCCGCCAGGAGCTGCTCGACCGGGACTTGGAGCATCGTCAGCGCCAGCTCGACCAGCGCCTGGGCGATGTCCAGGCGGGCGTCCGCGCCGACATCGATCGCCTTGCCCTACTGGTCCAGCAGCTCGGCGAGGCTACCTCGGAGCGCTTCGGGCAGGTCGACTCGTCCCTGCGCACCCACGGCGAGATCGCCCAACGGCTGGCTGCCACCACGGGCAGTCTGCGGGAGGCACTGGCGTCGTCGACGGCGCGGGGGCAGTGGGGCGAGCGGATGGCCGAGGACGTGCTGCGCGCCGCCGGGTTCCGCGAGGGGCTCAACTACCACAAGCGCACGGCGCTGGAGGGCGACGCCGGTGGCATCCCCGACTTCACCTTCGTCATGCCCAAGGGGCACGTGCTGTTCATGGACGTCAAGTTCCCGATGGCGGCCTACCTGAAGTACCTCGACGCCACCACCGAGGCCGAGCGCAGCGCCCACCGGGCCACGTTCCTCCGGGACGTGCGCGCCCGGGTGCGTGAGCTGGCCAAGCGGCAGTACGCCCGCAACGACGCCCGCCCGGCGGTGGACATGGTGCTGCTGTTCGTGCCCAACGAGACCGTGTCCGGGTTCATCATGGAGACCGAGTCCGGGTTGATCGACGAGGCGATGGCCGAGCAGGTGGTGATCTGCTCGCCGATGACGCTGTTCGCCTTCCTTGGGGTGATCCGCCAGGCCTTCGACAACTACGCCCTGGAACAGACCAGCCACGAGATCCTCGGCCTGCTCGGCAAGTTCGGTCAGCAGTGGGACAAGTACGCCGAGCAAGTCGACAAGGTCCGCCGGCACTTCGACACGGTCGCCAAGAGCTTCGACGAACTGGCCACCACCCGGCGCCGGGCCCTGGAGCGCCCCCTGGCCCAGATCGACGACATCCGCCGCCGCAACCACCTGCCCGTCGACGGGCAGCTGTTCGAGGTCGACGAGTTGCCCTCCAACGTGCGCGAGCTGGGCGCCTGAGGCCATGGCCGGTGGCGGGGAGTCGGCGGCCTGCCAGACTCGGCGGCTATGAGCCAGCTGTCGTTCGGCGCCGACTTCGGTGATCAGCCGGAGTCCTTCGACGAGGGCAACCCCACCTACCGGGTCGGCGAGCTGGCCCAGTTGCTCAACGACACGTTGCGGCGGACGTTCCTCGACGGGGTCTGGGTCCGGGGCGAGATCCAGGGCTACACCGTGCGTGGCCCGCACGCCTACTTCCGGCTGGTGGAGGACGACGGGGAGGGCAAGGCGGTGCTGAACGTGCAGTTCTTCGCCCCGGCCCAGCAGCGCCTCCGACCGATCTTGGCCAAGCACCGGCTGCGCCTCGCCGACGGGCTCAACGTGCGGATCCACGGCCATCTCGACTTCTTCGCCGGCAGCGGTCAGTTGGGCTTGAAGATGGGCGGGATCGATCCGCGGTTCACCCTCGGCGACCTGGCCCAGCAGCGCACCGAGGTGGTCCGCCGGCTGGTCGCCTCGGGGCTCTACGACGCCAATCGCGGCCGCCGGCTGGCCGCCGTGCCGCTGCGCATCGGGGTGGTCACCAGCCTCGACGGCGCGGCCTGGGCCGACTTCCGCGACGAGCTGCGTCGCAGCGCGCTCGGCTTCCAGGTCGTGGTCGCCGACGTGCGCGTCCAGGGCGAGTTCGCCGTCGAGGAGATCAGCGCTGCGGTCGCTGCGCTCGGCCGGCGCAGCGACCTCGACGTCGTCGTGCTGATCCGCGGTGGCGGGGCGCGCAGCGAGCTGGCGACCTTCGACCACGAGCGCATCGCCGTCGCCGTGGCCACCTGCCCGCTGCCCGTGTTCACCGGGCTCGGCCACGAGACCGACACGTCCGTGGCCGACGAGGTCGCCCACCGGGCGGTCAAGACGCCCACCGCCTGCGCCACCGCCCTGGTCGAGGTGGTCCGCCGGTTCGTCGAGCGCAGCGAGGACGCTTGGCGAGGCATCGGTCGTGGCGCGGCGCGGCACGTCGAGCGGGCCGAGCAGCGCCTGGACGACGTCGCCCACCGCATCCACGGACGCACGATCGCCGCCGTGGAGCGCGGCGGGGAGCGCCTCGACCAGCGGGTCGACCGGTTGCGCCGCGGGACCGTGGCCGCCCAGCGTGGTGCCGAACGGCGCCTCGACGACGCCGCAGCCGCCCTGTCTCGCGCCCCACTGCGCCTGGCGTCCGAGGCCCGCCACCTCGACCAGCACCACGCCCGGGTCCGCCTGCTCGATCCGGTGAACACCCTGGCGCGGGGATGGTCGATCACCCGTACGGCCGACGGCACCACGGTGCGCGATGCCGCCCAGCTCCGACCCGGCCAGTCAGTTGTCACCACCTTCGCCGCCGGCTCGGCGACCAGCACCGTCGAGGAGACCCGCCCATGACCGCATCCGACTCCGCCCCGGCCGCCGCTGGGTACGCCGAGGCCCTCGGCGAGCTCGAGGCCATCCTCGCCCGGCTGGAACGGACCGACGTCGACGTCGACGTGCTGGCCGCCGAGGTGGGGAGGGCGGCCGAACTGATCGGGTTCTGCCGGGAGCGCATCGCCAACGCCCGACTGCAGATCGACACGGCCCTCGGCACCCTGCAGGGCGGGTCGGGCGGCGGAGACGCATAGCGCCTCGTGGGGCGCGGGACCGTAGCCTGCCACCGTGACCCAGCCGGCCCCGGACTCGCTGGCCCGCATCGCCGGGCGCGTCGAACGGCGCCTCGCCGACCTGCTCGCCGTCGAGCAACAGCGCTGGGCCGGGTTCGAGGCCGACCTGGCCGAGCCCGTCGGTGAGGTCGCCCGGCTGGTGCTGGGCGGGGGCAAGCGTCTCCGGCCGGCCTTTGCCCACTGGGGCTTCGTCGCGGCCGGCGGCGACCCGGACGATCCGCTGATCGTCGACGCCGGGGCGGCGCTGGAGCTGATGCACGCCTTCGCCCTGTTCCACGACGACGTCATGGACGACGCCGCCACCCGCCGCGGCCAGCTCACCACCCATACCGTGTTCGCCCGCCATCACCAGCAGGCCGGTTGGAGCGGCGAGGCCCGCCGGTTCGGTGAGGGCGTCGCCATCCTGGTCGGCGACCTGGCCTTCGTCTACGCCGACCAGCTGATGGTGGCGGCCAACCCGTCGGCCTGGGCGGTGTGGAACGAGTTGCGCATCGAGCTGAACATCGGCCAGTTCCTCGACATCCTCGGCAGCGTGCGCTTCGAGCGGCGGGTCGACTACTGCGAGCGGATCTGCCGGTACAAGAGCGGCAAGTACACCATCGAGCGACCGCTGCACCTCGGGGCGATGCTCGCCTCGCCCCAGCGGGGAGCCGAACTGCAGGACCCGCTCAGTGCCTACGGCCTGCCCCTCGGCGACGCCTTCCAGATGCGCGACGACGTCATCGGGGCGTTCGGTGACCAGGCCCTGACCGGCAAGCCGGTGGGCGGGGACCTGCGCGAGGGCAAGCCGACGCCGCTGCTGGCGCGTGCCGTGGCCGCCGCCGACCCGGCCCAGCGCGCCGTGCTCGACCGGGTCGGGCGCTCCACGCTGACCGACGCCGAGGTGGCCGAGATCCAGCAGGCCATCGTCGACACGGGTGCCCTGGCCGATCTGGAGTCGACGATCGCCGGTCTCACCGCCCAGGCGCTCCACGCTCTCGACCGGCTCGACGTGGCCGACGACGTGCGCACCGAGCTCGCCGGGCTGGCCACCTACGTCAGCCAGCGGCTGTTCTGAGCTGACCGTCGGGGCGCCCGCTCGGCTCCTAGCATGACCGCCGTGTCTGGTCGCGCCCGGTTGACGATCCTCGCCGGCCTGGCTGCGGTCGGTGCCGTGGCCGGTGCGGCGTGCGGCGACCAGCGGGCCGGCTCGGGGACGCTGCCCCCGATCGAGACCACCACGACCACCACCACGGAGGCCCCGACGACCACGACCGTCCCGGCCCGCTACAAGGTCCAGCGCGGGGATCGACTGGCCGACATCTGCAAGAAGTGGGGTCTGGACATCAAGCAGGTGATGGCGATGAACAACATCACCAACCAGGACAAGATCTTCCGTGGCCAGGTGCTGAAGCTGCCCCCGCCCACCGTCCCGGCGCCCACGACGACGAGCACCTCGACCACGACGACCACGCTGGACACGACGTTCAAGAACCGGTAGATCGTTTGGACCCAAACGATCTGTGACATCGGGCACCAGGGTCCGAAGGCCCGGGCGCCGATGCCCCCCCAGGAGTACGATCCGCGACCATGAGCTTTTGGCCGACTGAGCAACACTGGAGCGTCGAGATCCCCCTCGACACCAAGCACTACCGGATGCCGCAGCTCGCCGAGACCGGCTTCGTCGCCCTGGCCCCGGCCAACTTCGACGTCCCCGAGGAGGAGTACCTCGGCTTGGAGTACATGGACTGGAAGAGCGGCGGTGACACCAACTTCGCCCCGTTGGCATCCGCCGACGGTGAGCTGGACTGCCGCGGCTTCTGGGACAAGGGCAAGACCGACAAGGACGCCCTGTGGACCAGCAACGCCGAGAAGGCCCCGACGCTGAAGCGCTACGTCGATTCGATCGGCGCCAACTTCGGGCGGGTGCGGATCATCAAGCTCGAGCCACAGGACCGTGAGCAGGCGCTGAAGAGCTTCCACCGCGACGACAACAACCGGTTCAACCCCGAGAACGAGGGGTGGGTCGTGCGCACCTGGGTCGAGCTGACCGACAACCCGGAGAGCTACATGCTGCTCATGGACCTCGACGACCGGCACCTGCCGATCGCCGAGACCGAGCGCCGGGTCCCGTTGCCGCGTGGCGCCCGTTTCGTGGTCGACACCCAGCGCCTGTGGCACGTCGTCGTGCACAACGGCACCGGGCCGCGCTACGCACTGATCACCAGCGTGGAGAGCTCGCCGACGCTCTCCGAGTGGATCGACACCCAGGTTCCCGCCCACGTCTGACCTGCGCTCGTCGCGCAGGAGGTCAGCCGGCTAGGCGGGTGGTTGCGACCGGGTGCTGACGGACCGTCGCGGTCCGTCAGCTCAGTCCGCCGGCGCGGCCGGCGGGCGCCCCTCAGCCGCGCCGGCGCAACCGTCGCTCGCCGGCGCCGGCTCGCTGCCCGGCCGCGGTGCTGGGCACCGCTTGGGTGAGCGGGCCGATCTCGGCCACCACCGTGTCATGGTCGGGCACCTGGCGGGACCCGGCGGCCAGGTCGGCCATGCCGGCGTCGACGCCGCGGCGGATCGCCGCCAGATGCTCGGGTGAGGTTCCACAGCACCCGCCGACGATGCGCGCCCCGGCGTGGACGGCCAGCCGGGCGTAGCGCTCCATCAGCTCCGGGGTCCCGGAGTAGACGATCTCGGTCCCCTGGAACTGGGGGATCCCACAGTTGCCCTTGGCGATCACCGCTCCGGCTTCGGCGTCCATGTGCAGCACGGTGACCAGCATGTCGGCGGCGCCGACACCGCAGTTGGCCCCGGTGGCCAGCGGCGCTTCGGCCACGCCAGCGAACGTCCCGGCCAAGTCCCCCGGGTGGACACCCATCATCGTCCGCCCAGCGGTGTCGAACGAGCCCGTGACGGTGTAGGGCAAGCCCACCGCGCAGGCCGCCTCGGCGGCGGCGCGCATCTCCTCCGGCGCCGACATCGTCTCGATCCAGGCCACGTCGGCGCCGCCGTCACGCAGCCCCTCGATCTGGTCGGTGAACAGGGCGACGGCCTGGTCATGGGTCATCGGCCCGAGCGGCTCGAACAGGGCACCGGTGGGGCCGACCGACCCGGCTACCACGACCGGGCGCTCGGCCTCGTCGGCCACGGCTCGGGCCAACCGGGCGGCGGCGGCGTTGAGCTCGTGGACCCGGCCCTCGGCGTGGTGCAGGGCCAGCCGGCTGGCGTTGCCACCGAAGGTGTTGGTCAGGATGATGTCAGCGCCGGCCTCGACGAAGAGCTGGTACAGCTCGGTGACCCGCTCGGGGTGCTCGACGTTCCACAGCTCCGGCGGCTCACCGGGACCGAGGCCCATCTGCATGTAGTTGGTCCCGGTGGCCCCGTCGGCCACCAGCGCCGCGTGGGCGTCGAGCAGGTCGGAGAGCGAGGCGCGCATCGCCGATCGAGGCTACGGCCCCGCCCCGCCCGGCCCCGGCCCCCCGCCGGATTCTTGTCGTGACAAGTTGGCGACGTAGCGAATCAGTCACGACAAGAACGAGGCGGGAGGGGCCTTGGGGGCCGTGGGGGCTCGGGGGACTCACCCGCCCGGCCCCGGTCCGCCGCCGGATTCTTGTCGTGACATGTTGGCGACGTGGCGAATCAGTCACGACAAGAACGGGGCGGGAGGGGCGCTGGGTGGGGTTGGGGGGCTGGTCAGTGGGTGGCGCGGGTGGACTCGGTCAGGTCGACGACGTCGGCCATGATCTTGGCCAGCTCGAAGTCCTTGGGGGTGTAGACCCGGGCGACACCGGCGTCGACCAGTCGTGGCCGGTCGGCGTCGGGGATGATCCCGCCGACCACGACGGCAGCGTCGCAGCCGACGGCGCGCAGCCCGCGCACCACGGCCGGGACCAGTTCGAGGTGCGAGCCGGACAGGATCGAGATGCCGACCACGTCGGGGTCCTCGTCGCGGGCCGAGGCGACGATCTGCTCGGGGGTCAGGCGGATGCCGCTGTAGACCACCTCCATCCCCGAGTCGCGAGCAGCAACGGCGATCTGCTCGGCGCCGTTGCTGTGCCCGTCGAGGCCGGGCTTGGCCACCAGGAAGCGTGGCGGTCCGTCGGGCAGGGCGCGCACCCGCTCGGCGACGGCGGCGAGCGCGCCGGGGCTCGTCCCGGCGGCGGCCCCGACACCGGTGGGGGCGCGGTACTCGCCGAACACCTCGCGCAGCGCCGCGGCCCACTCGCCGGTGGTCCCCCCGGCGCGGGCCAGCTCGATCGACGGCTCCATCAGGTTGGCGGTCGACGCCGCCGCGGTGCGCAGCCGGTCGAGGGCGGCGGCCACGGCGGCAGCATCTCGCCCGGCTCGCCAGGCGGCGACGTCGTCGATCATCTCCCGCTCGACGCTGGGATCGACGGTGAGGATGTTGCCGGGCGTGTCCAGCGGTGACTCGGCGGTCTCGGTGAACACGTTGACCCCCACCACCTGCTGGGCGCCGGACTCGATCCGCCGGGTGCGCTCGGCCATCGAGCTGACCAGCCGGCCCTTCAGCGTGTCGACCGCCTCGAACGCCCCGCCCAGCGACAGCACGTCGGCCAACTCGGCCCATGCCGCCTCGGCCAACTCTGCGGTCCGGGCCTCGACGACCCGCGACCCGGTGAACAGATCCTCGTACTCCAGCAGGTCGGTCTCGAACGCCAGGACTTGTTGCATCCGCAACGACCACTGCTGGTCCCACGGTCGGGGCAGGCCGAGGGCTTCGTTCCAGGCAGGCAGTTGCACGCTGCGCGCCCGAGCGTCCTTCGACAGGGTCACCGCCAGCATCTCCAGCACGATTCGCTGGACGTTGTTCTCCGGCTGGGCCTCGGTCAGGCCCAGCGAGTTGACCTGCACGCCGTACCGGAAGCGCAGCGCCCGGGTGTCGGTGACGCCGTAGCGCTCCCGCCCGATGCGCTCCCACAGCTGGGTGAAGGCACGCAGCTTGCAGATCTCCTCGACGAAGCGGATGCCGGCGTTGACGAAGAACGAGATCGCTCCGAACACCTGGGTGAAGCGTTCCGCCGGCACCTGGCCGGAGTCGCGCACCGCATCGAGCACGCCGATGGCGGTTGCCAGCGAGTAGGCGATCTCCTGCACCGGCGTCGCCCCGGCTTCCTGGAGGTGGTAGGAGCAGACGTTGATCGGGTTCCACTTCGGGGCGTGCTCGGCGCACCAGGCGACCATGTCGACGATCAGCCGGCGGGACGGCTCCGGCGGGAAGATGTGCGTGCCGCGGCTCAGGTACTCCTTGACGATGTCGTTCTGGGTGGTGCCACGCAGCGCCATGGTGTCGACGCCCTGCTCGGTGGCGTTGGCCACGTACAACGCCAGCATCCAGGCGGCCGTGGCGTTGATGGTCATCGAGGTGTTCATCTGCCCGGGCGGGATCCCGTCGAGCAGGGTGCGCACGTGCCCGAGGTGGGCCACCGGCACGCCGACCTTGCCGACCTCGCCGCGAGCCAGCCCGTGGTCCGGGTCGTAGCCGGTCTGGGTCGGGAGGTCGAAGGCGATCGACAGACCGGTCTGGCCCTTGGCCAGATTGGTCCGGTAGAGGGCGTTGGAGGCCGCAGCGGTGGAGTGCCCGGAGTACGTGCGCATCAGCCACGGGTCGTCGCGGCGCGGCTGGGACGCCGACGGCTCAGTCATCGTTCACCTCCGTGGTCGCGGTCAGTGCCGCGGCCAATCGATCGAGATACTCACCACGGGACACGTCGACGGCACCGAGGGTACGCAGGTGCGGCGTGGTCCACTGCACGTCGAACAGTTTCGCCCCGGAGTCGACCAGCCAGCCAACCAGGGCCACCAGGGCGACCTTGGAGGCGTCGGTCTCGGCGTGGAACATCGACTCCCCGGCGAACAGCCCCCCGATGCGCACGCCGTAGACGCCGCCCACCAGCCGGTCGGCAGACCACACCTCGACGCTGTGGGCCCACCCGAGGCGGTGCAGGCGGGTGTAGGCAGCGACGAACGCCGGGGTGATCCAGCCGTGCGGGCGGGCCGGGTCGCCGCACGCCACCATGACCTGCTCGAACGCCCGGTCGCGGGAGACGGTGAACCGGGCGAGGCTGCGCCGCAGCGACCGGCTGACGTGCAGGCCGTCGAGGGGGATGATCCCGCGCGGGTCCGGCGACCACCACCCGATCCGCCGGCGGTCCACCGGCATCGGGAACAGCCCGGCGCGGTAGGCGGCGAGCAGCGTGCCGGGCTCGAGGTCGGCACCGACGGCGATCATCTCCTGGCCGGCCGGGACGCGGGCGAGGTCGGGGAAGCCCCACGCACTCGGTTCGGGCTCGGCGGGGGCCACCACCCGAGCAGTGTGCCAGGCGGTCATGCGCCCTCGGACCGGGCCGATGCAGCGCTCAGTAGCTGCGGAAGCCGCGCTTGGTCTTGCGCCCCAGATGCCCGGCGGTCACCATCCGGCGCAGGGTGGGCACGGCGGCGAAGTTCGGGTCGCGGAACTCGGCGTACAGGGCGTCGAGGATGGCGAGGGAGGTGTCCAGGCCGACCAGGTCGAGCAGGGCGAAGGGGCCCATCGGGAAGTTGCAGCCACCCTTCATCGCCGTGTCGATGTCGTCCATCGACGCGGTTCCCTGCTCCCACATCCGCACGGCGTTGTTCAAGTAGGGGAACAGCAGGGCGTTGACGATGAAGCCGGCCCGGTCGGTGACCTCGACGGCGTCCTTGTCGCACGACTCGGCGAAGGCCCGAGCGGTCTTGATCGTGTCGTCGGCGGCGGTCAGCGGACGGACGATCTCGACCAGCTTCATTGCCGGCGCCGGGTTGAAGAAGTGGATGCCACAGACCTGCGCCGGGCGCTCGGTGGCCATCGCCAGCTCGATCACCGGGAGCGTGGAGGTGTTGGTGGCCAGGATCGCCGACGGCTTGCAGACCTGCTCCAGCTCGGTGAACAGGGCCTTCTTGACGGCGAGGTCCTCGACCACCGACTCGATGACCAGGTCGCAATCGGCCAGCTGGCCGAAGTGATCGGTGACGGCGATGCGGTCGAGGACGGCGTCGCGCTCCTCCGGGGTGATCTTCTGCTTCTCCACCTGCTTGGCCAGGCCCGTGGTCAGCGTGGCGAGGGAGCCTTCGGCGGCGGCCCGGGTGCGTGAGCGGAGCACGACGCGGTACCCGGCCTTGGCGGTGACCTCGGCCAGCCCCGACCCCATGATCCCCGACCCCAGGATGCCCACTGTCGTGATCTCGGTCATGTCGCCAGCGTACCTACTCTCGGGTAACTTGTGCCAGCGCAGGCCAGGGCTCGTCGGGTACGGTCCGGGCGATGGACGACCTGGCGCGGATCCTCGAGTTCCTGGTGGAGATCGACGCGCTCAAGCAGGTCGAGCGGCGCAACTTCCTGGCCGACGGGTCGCGGCGCGAGTTCACCGGAGAGCACAGCTGGCACCTCGGCGTCGCGGTCGTCGTGCTGGCCCCGTTCGCCGCCGAGCCGATCGACCTGGCCACGGCGGTGACCATGGCCGTGATCCACGACATCGTCGAGGTCGACGCCGGCGACACCTTCGCCTACGACGAGCACCTCAACGAGCAGAAGGCGGCCCGCGAGCAGGCCGCCGCCGAGCGCCTGTTCGGGCTCCTGCCGGCGGCGACCGGCACCCGGCTGCGCCAGCTGTGGGAGCACTACGAGGCCGGCGACACGCCCGAGGCCCGCTTCGTGATGGCCATCGACCGGATGGCGCCGATGCTGCTCAACGTCACCGAGGGCGGCACCGCCTGGCGCGAGGCCGGGATCACCCGGCAGCGGGTCGAGCAGCGCAACCGCCGCTTCGTCGAGGCCGGCATCCCCGGGTTGTGGCCGGTGCTGGCGGAGCGCCTCGATCGCCGGGTGGCGAGCGGTGATCTCGTGGACGAACACGGCACGGATCGACTGGGGGACCGCTAGTGTCGCCACGATGAGTGGCGGCCTGACCGTGGGCGACGTTCGGCGATCCGGCGCTCGCCGGCCGACCTGGCAGTCCGGGGTCGTCCATCACCGCGATCCCGCGGCGGACCGCGCGCTGGGCGACCTGCTCGACGCCCTCGCCGCGTCGCACTCGGCGCTGGTCGTCCCCCGCCAGGCCTACCCCGGGCTGGAGCGGGTCGTCGAGCTGGTCGCCGGGCGGAGCGCCACGCCCGTGCTGGTCACCGACCTGGGCGGCACGTCGCGCCGGGTCGATGGCTCGGGCTCGGCGTGCTCCGCGGTGGGGCCGGTGCTCGGCTTTCACACCTCCGGCTCGACCGGTCACCCGAAGTGCGTGCTCTACGAGCAGTCCACCGTGGCCGGCCATGCCGACATGGTGGCGGGCACCCTGCGGCTCGACGCCTCGGCCAGCTACGTGGCCCTGCCGCCCGCCAACTTCGCCTACGGGCTGAGCATCGTCACCAGCCACGCCCGCGCCGGCGTGCCCGTGACCTTCGTGACGGCCGGAACCTCCTCCGGGCCCCTGGCCGAGATGCTGGCCGCGGCCACCAGCCCGATCGTGCTCTACCTGCTCCCGCAGCAGGCCACGGTGGCGGTGGCGTGCGCCGAGCTGCTGGGCGCGGTGTCGACCATGGTGGTGGCCGGCGGGCGCCTGGCCGGCCGGGTGGCCGCGGCGATCGCTGCGATCAACCCGCACATCGAGCTGGTCAATATGTACGGCCAGGCCGAGTTGGGCCCACGGCTGTCGATGTGGCGGGGACCACTGGCCGACTTCACCGAGGGGACCATCGGGCACCCGGTGCCCGGCGCCGAGCTGCGCCTCGGGCCTGCCGACGAGCACGGTCGGGCCGAGATCCTGGCTCGCTCGGTGCACGCGATGAGCGGGGTGATCGCCGATCCGTACGACACCGTCCGCCCGGGACCGGCGGGCGAACCGGTGCCGACCGGGGATCTGGCCATCGCCGCCTCGGCCGGGGCCAGCGGCGGGCTGGTCCACGCCGGGCGCACCGACCGCTTCGCCAACGTCGCCGGCACGAAGATCGACCTGGCCGACCTCACCGAGCAGGTCCAGCGACTGGCCAGCCCGCTGGCGTTGCGGATCGCCACCCGCCCGGCTCGCGTCTCCGGCGACCAGGTGCTGGTGATCCAGGTCGTGCCCCAACCCGGCCATCACGTGACCGCCCCCGACCTGCGCCGGGCCCTGCGCCCCGTGCTCGGCCCGCTGACGGCCATGGCCGACGTCCACGTCGTCGAGCACCTCGCACTCGGGGAGGCCGGCAAGTGACCCCGGCTGACCTCGACGCCCGCATCGCCTGGCTGTCCGAGACCGTCCATCGGGTCCTCGGCCGGCGCGGCGCGGTGGTCCAGACATCGGGCGGTGTCGACTCCGCCGTGACCGTGGCGCTCTGCGCCCGGGCGCTCGGGCCCCAGGCCGTCGTCGCCCTGTTCCTGCCAGACGGGGCCACTGATCCGGCCACGTCCGGGTTCGCCCGCCAGGCTGCCGAATCCGCCGGGGTCGAGCTGGTCGAGCGCTCGATCACCGCGGCGCTCGCCGCCCAGCAGCCGCCCGCCGAGATCGAGGCCATCGTCGGCAGGTACGTCACCGGGTTCGATCCAGGCACCCAGGCCTTCGCCGTCAACCAGGACGCCGACGCCACCCGCCGGCTGGGGACCCCGGTCTACGAGATCTGCGTCGGGCCGCGCCACGGCGAACCCACCACGCGGGCCCGGCTGCGCGCCGACGACCTGCGCCGGATCATCGCCGCCCAGAACCGCAAGCAGCGGACCCGCATGCTCATCGCCTACGCCGAGGCCGAAGCCACCAACCGGGCGGTGGTCGGGGCCAGCAACGGCGACGAGCTGCGCACCGGCTTCGTCGTCAAGTACGGCGACGACGCCGCCGACGTGTGCGCCATCGGCGACCTGTCCAAGGCCGAGGTGTACGAGGCCGCCCGGCTGTTGGGCGTGCCACGGCCGATCATCGAACGCCGCCCGACCACCGACACCTTCGGTCTGCGCCAGAGCCAGGACGAGTACTACTTCGCCCTCCCGGCCACGACGATCGCCCGTCTGCTGGAGGACCCGGACGGCACCGCCGGCGCGCTCGACGCCGTCGCCGCCGAGCAGCCCGGCTGGTCGCCGGCCGCCCTGCGCCAGCTCGGCGGGGCGGTGGCCGCCGGCCTGCGCTACACCACGACCCGCAGCGTGTGCTTCCCCGGTGGGGCCGACCGGTGAGCACGCCGTGGGAGGACGTCGAGGGCGAACTGCTCGACCGGGTGTTCTACGCCTGGCCGCCTGCCGACGTCCGTGCCGCCCCGGATCTGGCGGCCGCCGGGATGGTCGACTCGCTGTCGGTCGTCGCCGTGCTCGAGGTGCTGGTGGGCGCGGCCGGCGACGACACCGTGCTGGAGATCTCCACCGCCGACGACTTCCGCAACCTGGACACGATCCGCCAGCTGTACCAGCGGCGGTGAGGCGCGCCGGTGTGCGGCATCGCCGTGATCCTGCCCCGGCCGGGCCGCGCCGTGGAGCCCACCGATCCGGCGGCACTGGCCGCCGCCCTGGCCCGCCGCGGCCCGGACGTCACCGGTCGGTGGCGGAGCCCCGTGGCGGGGATGTGGGCCAGCCGGCTGATCCTGTGGGACGAGGGTCGAGCCGAGCAGCCGGCCGAGATCGATGGGGTGGTCGGCTGCTTCAACGGTGAGCTGTTCAACCTCGACGCGCTGCGCGCCCGCCTCGGCCGTCCGGGTGCCAGCGAGATCGAGGTGCTGTGCGCCGGCGTCAACCGCTGGGGACCGGCGTTCCTCTCGGGCATCGACGGCCAGTTCGCCGGCGTGGTCGTCCAGGTGGCCGACGGCCGGGCGGTGGCCTTTCGTGACCGGTTCGGCATCTGCCCGCTGTACGTCACCGAGACACCGGCCGGCACCGCGATCGCCTCCGACCTGCAGGCCCTGGCGGCCATCACCCCGGGCCCCCGGCCGTCGATCGACCTCCCCGGACTGGCCGCGGCGGTGGCCGAGTGGGCCGCCCCGCCGCCGTCGACCCCGTGGGTGGGAGTCCGCCAGCTGCTCCCCGGGCAGGCACTGCATGTCGAGGGCGGGCGAGTGGTGGCCACCACCGAGTGGGCGGCCACGCCCGCCGACGGCCTGGCCGTCAGCCGGTCGTGGGCCGGCGACGGGCCGCCGAGCGCAGCCGAGCTCGACGAGTTGGAGGCGGCCGTGCGCGGCGCGGTCCGCAGCCGGACCCGCTCGGTCGGGCGCCTCGCCGTGTCGGTGAGTGGCGGGGTGGATTCCACGGTGATCGGTGCCCTGGCCGCCGAGGCCGGGGTTCGCCGCAGCTTCGGTCTGGTGGTCGACGGCGACGATCGGCTCACCGCCTGGCAGCAGACCGTCGCCGACGCGGTCGGCCTGGAGCACACCGTCCACGTCCTACGCCCGGCGGACCTGCTCGCCGACCTGGTCGACTTCGTCGCCACCCGGCGGGTCCCCCTCGTCCGCCTCGGCCCGGTGGGCATGACCGGTCTGGCCGGCACGGTTCGCCGGGCCGGGATCACGGCCGTCCTGTGCGGTGAGGGTGCCGACGAGTTGTTCGGCGGCTACGACTCGGCCCGCGTCCTGGCGGCCCGCGACGGATCGTTCGGCCCGCCGGCGCAGCTGAACTGGGGCGAGTTCGGTGCCCCGGAGTTCGCCGCCGAACGCGGCCCGGCGTGGGCCGCGGCCTACTGGCGCAGCTTGATCGGGCTGGGGACGTCGACCCCCACCCGCCGGAGTGGGATCCTGGCCGCCCACGCCGCCCTGTTCGGCCCGGAGCTGAGCCGGGCGATGGAGCACCACTGGGCCATGCCCCCGCCGGCCGCGGCCGGGCCGGCCGCCGACGCCCGGCGGGATGCGGACCTCGGCACCCTGCTGGCCGGCTACCTGCTGACCGTCCAGGGCGACCATGCCTGGATGGAGGAGGGCGTCGAGCAGCGCCCGCCGTGGCTGGCCGACGACGTCGCCCGCTGGGCGCTGTCCCGCCCGGTGCGCCGCCTGGTCGCCATCGGTGAGGGCAAGGTGCCGGTGCGCGACGTGCTCCGCCGCCTCACCGCCCACCACCCGGCACTGACCACCGCGAACGTGCCCAAGGAGGCCTTCCGGGTCGATGCCTCGGTGCTGCTCGGCGATGCCGCGGTGTGGGCCTCGTTCACGGAGCTGATCGCCGCCTGCCCGGGTGAGCTGCTCGACGTGCCGGCGGTCCTGGCGCGAGCGGCCGCCTGCCGTGCCGCCGGACGGTGCTCGGAGGCCGAGTCGATGATCCTCGTGCTCGGCGCCTCGCTGGGCGTCCTGGCCGGGCGGGACCGCCCGTGAGCGATCCGGACGCGCTGGTCGAGCGGTATCTCGCCTGCCTAGGCCAATCGGCCGAGGCACCCTCGGCAGACGCCCTCGCCCGCCTGCACCGGGCCCACGCCCTGCGCTTCGCCCACGACACGCTGTGGATGGCCCGCCAGCGAATCCCACCGTTGACGCCCGTCGGGCTGGTCGAGGCGCTGCTGGCCGGCGAGGGCGGGGCCTGCCTGCACCTCAACGGCGGGCTGGCCTGGCTGCTCGAGCAGCTCGGCTACCGCGTCACGATGCATCGGGCCCGGGTCCAGCGGGCCTTCGAGACGGCGTCCGACGGGCGGATGGAGAGCCACATCGTGCTGAGCGTCGACGCCGGTGGGCGACCGTGGTACGTCGATGTCGGGCTGGGCAACGGCCTGCTCGACCCGCTGCCGCTGACCGACGGTGTCGTCACCCAGTCACCGTTCACCTACCGGCTGGCTCCGTCGGAGGAGCTGCCGGGCGGCTGGCGGTTCGACCACGACCGCCGGTTGATGGCCCTGCGGTCGGTGGAGCGGGAGGGTCCGGCCAGCCCGTTCGACGCCTGGGTGACGGCCTACCGTGACGACGCCACCAGCCCGACCTCGATCTTCACCCGGTACCTGACGGTGAACCGCCGGCGCCCCGACGGGGTGTCATCGATGACCGGGCGGACGCTGATGCGGGTCGATCCCGGCGGGCGTTCGCTGCACCCGGTGGCCTCGGCGGCCGAGTGGGAGGTGGTCCTGCGCGACGAGTTCCTGCTGGGCCTGCCGGACTGGAGCACGGCCGAGCGCGACGCCCTGTGGGAGCGGGCCGGGTCGCCTCGTCCGGGGTGAGCGGACGACGGCGCCCACCGTGACCCGGCCGACCTACGCTGGGCTCGATGAGCGCGACGAGCGGAACGCTGGTGTTGCAGGGAGGCGGGCCGTTCACCGCCAACGACGACCTCGACCGCCGGGTGTTCGCCGGCCACCAACGGGTGGTCGTGTTGCCCACCGCCGACGCCTTCGAGCAACCCGAGCGGCTGGTGGCGGCAGCGATGAGCTGGGGCGAGCGGCTCGGCATCACGGTCGAGGCACTGATGGTCCTGCGCCGCGGTGAGGCCCTCGAGTCCGGGCCGGCCGGTGCCCTGCGCTCGGCCACCGCCGTGTACCTGGTGGGCGATCAGCCGCTGCACCTGCGCTCGGTGCTGAAGGACACGCCGCTGTGGGACGCGATCGTCGACGTGCTGCGCAACGGCGGCGTGGTCGCGGCCTGCGGCGCCTCGGCGGCCGCGCTGTGCGATCCGATGGTCGATCCGCGCGGCGGGGCCTTCACCCTCGGGCTCGGCCTGGTGGACGGGCTGGCGCTGATGACCGAGGCCGAAGGCTGGTCACCGGAGCGCCGCCACCGCACGCTGGAGCTGGCCGACACGCCGGTGGCCGTGCTGGCCACCGGCACGGCCCTGGTGCGCACCACCGGGTGGGAGCAGGTCGGCGAGGTCGAGCTGCACGGCGAGTTGCCCGGGCGCTGAGCGCCCGGCCGCCGTCGGCGGTCAGGGCTTGGTGCCGGACGCGGTGGTGGAGCCGGTGGTGGCCGCGGTGGTGGAGCCGGTGGGCGAGGTTCCGGTCGGCGCGCTCCCGGCCGGCGTCGAGCCCGGCGTGGAGCCCGGCGTGGAGCCGGCCGTCGGAGCCGGCGTCTCGGCGACGGACACCGCCGTGATCGTCACCTCCTTGGTGATCAGCGTGGTCTGCCCGTCGCCGGCGTAGGAGAGGATCTTCTTGACCACGTCGAGCCCGGAGGTGACCTTGCCGAAGGTGACGTAGGTGCCCTGGGCGTCGAGCGCCGAGACCTTCGGCCCACCGGCGATGAACCACTGCAGGCCGGCGCTGTTGGGCAGCTGGGTCCGGGCCATCGCCAGGTCGCCCTCGGTGTAGGTGAAGCCGCTGCCCTCGTCGGGGATCGTGTAGTCGAACCGGTCGCTCGGGCTCGTGGCCCCGCCCTGGATGATGTCGATGCCCGAGTCGGCGCGGAAGATCTTCGTCCCGTCGTAGACGTGGTAGCGGGCCAGGCCGACGAAGTTGTTCACCGTGATCGGCTGCTTGGCGGCGTTCAGCGCCACGGTGAAGGATCCCTCGCTGGTCTGGAAGGTGGCCGCGTAGGTGTGCGTCGGGTCGATGCACATCGCCAGACCGCTGCGCGGGAACGAGGCCGGGCGGGTGCTGGACCCGTCGGGCTTCGGGCACGGTGCCGGCGCCGGCGTGGTGCCCGGCGTGGTCGCCTCCGTCGACAGCGGGGTGCTGGCCGAGCTGGAGGTCGACGTCGTGTCGTCCTTGAACAGGTACACCAGGCCGAAGACCAGCAGGATCGCCGCCGGGATGCCGAGCCCCCAACGCAGCCCGATCCGCTTGGTCTTCTGCTTGCGGGCCTGGCGGGCCAGCTCCTCCAGGCGAGCCTGGCGGTTGGCCTTCTGACGTTCGCGTTTGGCGGTTCCCACGGCTGCGCAGGCTACCCGCCGGCCACGTCGAACCCGGTGGGCGACGGGTCCTCGGCCACCTCGTCCGGGCACTGCTCGGCGTCGGGCGGCGGCGCCTCGTCGTCGGAGGACTTGGCGATCAGGTAGCCGATGGCCCGCTCGGACTTCGGGTAGCGCTGGACCAGCTCCCAGAAGCGAGCGTTGTGGCCGCGCACGTGGAGGTGGGCCAGCTCGTGGACGATGACGTAGTCGATGACCCAATCGGGGAAGCCGGCCAGCTTGCTGGACAGGCGGATCTCGCCGGTGGACGCCGTGCACGATCCCCACCGGCTGCGCAGCTCGCCCGCCCAGGTGATCCGCGACGGGCGGTGCAGGCCGTAACGAGCGGCCAGCCGGGCGGCTCGCTCGGGCAGGTCGACGCGGTCGGTGGCCAGGCGGCGGGCGAAGCGCCGGGACATGACCTCGACCCAGTGGTCCTCCTCGGCCGCGTTCATCCACCACGGCAGGGTGATGTCCAGCAGATCGCCGGTGAGCTTGGCGCCGACGCTGCGCTTGCGTCGCCGTGACCGGCTGACCTGCACCCGGAACGGGCTGGCCGGGGCGCTCACTGCGACTCCGGGAGCGGGGCGTCGATGGGGGTGACCGAGGCGCCGACGAGCAGCTCGCCGTGCTTGCGCTCGACCTCCACCCAGTAGCCGGTGAGGTTGGTGTAGCGCACGTCCGGGCGCTGCATGCTGCGGCGCAGCTGGCGCATCACGCCGGCATGGGTGACCACCAGCACCTGCTGGTCACGGCCGACGGACCGGGCGATGTCGACCAGGGCGTGGGTGAAGCGAGCCAGGACCAGCAGCTCGTCCTCGGCGCCGGGTGGGCGGCGATGGGCCGCCAGGTACCCGGGCCACTCCCGCTCGATCTCGGCCATCGTCCGTCCCTGCCACGGACCGAGACCGGCCTCGCGCAGGCCGGGATGGCGCTGCGGCGCGGCCAGGTCGAGCCCGGCGGCCAGCAGGTCGGCGGACTCGGTGGCCCGCACCAGGTCGCTGGACCACACCGCATCGAACGGTCCGGAGGCGCCGAGCGCCGGAGCGGCGCGGCGCGCCTGGCGGCGCCCCTCGTCCGTGAGCGGCGGATCGGCGTCGCCCTGCCACCGTCCGGTGACGTTCCACTCGCTCTGCCCGTGGCGCACGAGCAGGAGCCTGGTCTGTCCACCTCGCACTGCCGCGACGGTACTTGGGGGGTGTCCCACGATTGCGGGACCCTCCGTCCGCACGGTCGGTGTCCGGGCCGGCCGGTACGCTGCGGGGGTGGCCACCCTCCGCTTGTTCGCCGCCGCGCGGGCGGCCCTCGGGACCGGGTCGATGACGCTGTCCGGCCCGACGGTGCAGGCCGTCATCGACGCCGCGCTGGATACGCCGGGCGGCGAGCGGCTGGCCGAGCTGCTGCCCACCTGCACGGTGTGGCTGAACGGCGAGGCCGTCCCGCTGGACACCGCCGTCGGGGCCGGCGACGAGGTGGCGGTGCTCCCGCCGGTCAGCGGTGGCGGATGAACGACGAGCTCGACCGCCGTCTCGCCGACGTGGGCGAGTTCATCAAGACCCAGCGCGAGGTGGCGCGGATGAGCGTGCGCCGCCTGGCCGACCTGGCCAACATCTCCAACCCGTACCTGTCGCAGATCGAGCGCGGCCTGCGCAAGCCCTCGGCCGAGATCCTCCAGCAGATCGCCCGGGCGCTGAAGATCAGTGCCGAGACGCTGTACGAGCGCGCCGGCATCCTCGACCCGGAGCACGCCGCCGGACGTCCGGGGGTGCGCGACGCCATCGCCGCCGACCCGCTGCTGACCAACGACCAGCGCCAGGCGCTGCTCAACGTCTACGAGAGCTTCGTCGCCACCGCCCAGGCAACCCAGGCCCATCCGCGCTGACGGGCACCGGACAGCCCGGCCGGGAATGCCGACCGGCTCAGTAGGGTTTGATCCCGTCGTGCGCCACGTCGCCCTGCTGTCACTGCACACCTCGCCGCTCGCCCAACCGGGCGTGGGCGACGGTGGGGGGATGAACGTGTACGTGCGCGAGCTGGCCTCCTCGCTGGCCCAGGCCGGGGTGACCTGCACCACCTACACCCGGTTGGTCGAGCCGGGGCTGCCCGCCGTGGTCGACGTCGAGCCCGGCCACCGGGTGGTCTACGTGCCGGCCGGCGACCCGGCCCTGCCCAAGGAGCGGCTGGCCGAGGTGGTCGACGAGTTCACCGCCGGGGTCGCCGAACAGCTGGCGGGGGAGCGCCCGGCCGATGTCGTCCACGCCAACTACTGGCTCTCCGGGCTGGCCGGTCACCGGCTCAAGCACCGCTTCGACCTGCCGCTGGTGACCACCTTCCACACGCTGGGCAAGGTCAAGGCCGAGGGCGGCGACCCGGAGTCCGCCGAGCGGCTGGCGGCCGAGGCCGAGATCATCGGGTGCAGCGATGCCATCTGCGTCAGCTGCACCGAGGAAGCCGAGCAGTTCCGCCGCCTGTACGGCGAGCCACCGGGCCGGCTGGAGATCGTCGCCCCCGGGGTCGAGCACGCCTTCTTCGCCCCCGGCCAGCGCCACGGGGCGCGACTCGCCGTCGACCTCCCCGCCGGCGTGCCCGTCGTGCTGTTCGTCGGTCGGATCCAGCCGCTGAAGGGCATCGATCTCGCCGTGGCCACGCTGGTGGCGATGGCCAGCCGCGACGCCGTGCTGGTGGTGGTCGGCGGTGCCAGCGGGGTGCAGGGTGCGGCCGAGCTGGACAGGGTTCGCCGGCTGGCCGATGAGCTGGGCGTCGCCCACCGGATCCGCTTCGTCGAGCCCCAGCCGCATCACATCCTCAGCACCTACTACCGCGCCGCCGACGTGGTGCTGGTCCCGTCGCGCAGCGAGAGCTTCGGCCTGGTCGCCCTGGAGGCCGGGGCGTGCGGGACCCCGGTGGTCGCCGCGGCGGTGGGTGGGTTGCGCAGCCTGATCGATCACGGCGACAGCGGGCTGCTGGTCGAGGGCCGCGATCCGGTGCGCTACGCCGCGGCAGTCGACACGCTGCTGGCCGACCCGGCCGCCGCCGCGGTCATGGGAGGGCGAGCCGCCGAGCGAGCCCGCCGCTACACGTGGGGGTTCGCCGCGGCCCGCCTGCGCCGGCTGTACGGCGACGTCGCCGCCGAGCGCCCGGCGGTGCTCTGCTCGTGAGCGACCTGTTCGACGACCCTTCCGTCGCGGCCCTGCGTGCGGCCATCGATGCCTGGCTGGCGGCGATGGCCGCCGAGAACCCGGCGATCGAGGCCATCGATCACGACGAGACCGGGGTGGCCCGCTGGTACGTGCGGATGGCCGGGGAGGCCAAGGAGCACATCACGGTGTGGCTGACCCTCGGCCAGCGGACGCTGCGCTACGAGGTCTACGTGATGCCCGCCCCGCTGGAGAACGTCGCCGCGGTGTACGAGACCGCCCTGCGGCACAACGAGCGGCTGGTCGGGGCGCACTTCGCCATCGGCGTCGAGGACGCCCTGTTCCTGCGTGGTGAGGTGCCCCTGGCGGCCCTCGGCGCCGACGAGCTGGACCGGATCATCGGCTCCCTGTACGCCTACGTCGAGGACACCTTCCCGGCGTTGATCCGTCTCGGCTACGCCTCCAAGTTCTGACGCCGGCGTCGACGGCGGCGGCCTGCTGGCGGTGCTCGGGGCCGCGTGATCCGCACGGAGACCGGCGACGACCGCTTCCGCCAGGCCGGGCTCGGCGTCCTCTGGACGACCGAGCGCGGCAGGTGTGGCCCTTCGGGGAAGTCGGGCACACCTGCCGGCTCGTTTAGCCTGCGGGGCGTGACGGGGCATCGACTGGCGATCATCGGCGGCGGCAACATGGGTGCGGCGCTCGGTCGCGGGCTGCTCGACTCGGCGTGGGCGCCTGCCGGCGAGATCGCCGTGGTCGAGGTCCTCGACGATCGCCGCCGGGCACTGGCCGACCTGCTGCCCGGCGTCACCGTCGTCGACGCCGCGCCGCGGTGCGAGGGCGCGGTGCTCGCCGTCAAGCCCGGCGATGTGCCTGGCGCGGCCGCGGCCGCCAGCGCCGCCGGAGCCACGCGGATCCTGTCGATCGCCGCCGGGGTCGGCATCGACACGATCCAGGCGGCCTGCGGCCCCGCCGTTGCCGTGATCCGGGCGATGCCCAACACGGCCGCGCTGGTCGGGGCCGGGGCGGCGGCGGTCAGCGCCGGCCGCGCCGCGTCGGCCGACGATGTCCAGTGGGCCACGACCATCCTGGGCGCGGTGGGCACGGCCGAGGTGGTGCCGGAGCACCAGCTCGACGCGGTCACCGGGCTCTCCGGGAGCGGTCCGGCGTACCTGTTCCTCGTGGCCGAGGCATTGATCGACGCCGGGGTCAGCGCCGGTCTGACCCGTGCGGTTGCCGACGCCCTGGTGCGCCAGCTGCTGCGCGGCGCAGCCGCCCTGCTGGCCGACGGCACGCATCCGGCGGTGCTGCGCAACGCGGTGACCTCGCCGGGCGGGACCACGGCCGCCGGGCTCGCCGTGCTCGAACGCCAGGGCGTGCGCGCCGCGTTGATCGATGCCGTCGCCGCCGCCACGGCGCGCAGCGCCGAGCTCGGGCGCCCGGCGGGCGGCTGATCCGGCCACGCTCCAACGGCCGCCGGGCGGGGCGGCCGCACCGCCCGGCAAGTTTCATCGGTGTGACTCTTTTCTCACCGGCGCGAACGGCCTAGTGTGGGTGTTGGTCAGCTACGACCCCGGTGGATTCGTCAACCGGACGACGCGCCCCGCTCGTGGGCAGCGCCGATGAGGGCTGGTGCCATCGGGGGGTTGGCACCAGCCCTCCTCGTTTGTTCCGGGCCGGTAACCTGCCGCGCCGTGGCCCGCCGGTTCGACACCGTGACGTTGCTGACCGACCTCGGCACGGCCGACGAGTCGGTCGGGGTGCTGCGGTGCATCGTCCGCGACCTGGCGCCCCACGCGGCGATCGTCGATCTCGGTCACGAGGTCGGACCCGGGGACGTCCGTGGCGCCAGCCTGATGCTGGCCCGGGCGGTGAGCTACGCCCCGTCCGGGGTCATCGCCGTCTGCGTCGACGCCGGGGTTCGTGCGGCGCGGCGGTGCGTGGCGGTCCAGGTCGCCGGCGGGGAGGGGGTGCTCGTCGGCCCGGACAGCGGCGTGCTGGCCCCGGCGGTCGCCATGGCCGGTGGGGCCGAGTCGGCGGTGGTCCTCGACCGCAGCGACTACCACCTGGCCTCGCCCGGCGCGCCGTGGCCGGGGCGAGACGTCATCGTGCCCGTCGCCGCCCACCTGTGCCTCGGCGCAGCGCTGGACGACGTCGGCACCCCCGTCGACCCGTCGATGCTCCTGCCCGGCGTGGTGCCGCTGAGCCGCGCCGAGGGCGACACGATCGTGGCCGACGTGCTGGCCGTCGATCGCGCCGGGACGTGCCAGCTCAACGTCGACCCGGCCGACCTGGCCCGCTTCGACGGACACCTGCACCTGATCGCCGGTGAGGTCCGCCGGGTGGCCCGGGTGCTGGGCGACGATCCGGACGTGGCGCTGCCGGCTGGCGCGCTGGCGGTGATCCTCGACGCCCACGGCACGGTGTCCGTGCTGGGCGGTGGTCGGCGGGCCGCGGACGAGCTCGGGTTGCGCCCCACCGACCAGCTCGTGCTGGCCCCGCTCGATCCGGCCGATCGCCCGGCGCCCACGGTCGCCGGGGTCCAGCTGCGGCCCAGCCGGCCGGCATCGGGCGCCCGGTAGGGTGACCCGGTGCGCCCGGCCACCACGCTGACCCTGGTCCTGCTGCTCGTGGCCATCCTCGTCGCCGGCGTGATCTCCCTGATCCGGCTCTGACCCTGGACCCGCTCCACCGTCGCCGCCACGCTCCGGCGCGCCGCGCTGGGGTTCCGGGCGGACCGGGCCGGCGGGGTGGGGGCAGTAGCATTGCCCGAGGGGGACCTGCACCGTGAACCTGGCGAGCATCATCGATCCGCACCCGGCCGAGCGGGTGGCCATCATCAGCCGCAGCCGGCCGACCACCTACGGCCAGTTGCGCGACCAGGTCGCCCGGCTGCGCGGCGGGTTGGCCGGGTTGGGGCTGCGGACCGGTGACCGGGTCGGGCTGATCTGCAGCAACGGGCGCTACTTCGTCGACAGCTACCTGGCCCTGCTCGGTCTCGGCGCGGTGGCGGTCCCGCTCAACCCCACCAGCCCGGCCTACGAGCTCGAGCACCAGCTCGGCGCGGTCGGGGCGGTGGCGGTGGTGGTCGATACGGCGGCGTCGGCCCACTGGGCGGCCGTCGACCGGGCCACGGTGCCCTCGGTCGGCACCGTGATCCTCACCGAGCCGGCCGATGGTCACCCCGCCCACGGGACGGTGGACTTCGACACGCTGCTGACGGCCGAGCCCCTGGCCGCGGTGGACGTCGAGCCGGACACCCTGGCGGTGCTGATGTTCACCAGCGGCACGGCCGGCGCTCCGCAGGCGGCGATGCTCAGCCACGGCAACCTGCTCGCCAACATCGAGCAGGGCCGCACGCCGGACGGCGACATCCGCCCCACCGACGTGGTTTTCGGCTGCCTGCCGCTCAACCACATCTTCGGGCTCAACGTCGTCCTCGGGCTCAGCCTGGAGCGCGGTGCCACGGTGCTGCTGGTCCAGCGCTTCGACCCGTTCACCGCCTTGGAGTCGATCCGCGAGCGGGGGGTCACGGTGATCCCCGGGGCCCCGCCGATGTGGGTGGCGTTCAGCCACTTCGACGATGCGCCGGCCGATGCCTTCGCCACCGTCCGCCTGGCCCTGACCGGTGCGGCGAAGATGCCGGAGGGGGCGATGCGCCGCCTCGACGAGCACTTCGGCATCCGCCTCGCCGAGGGCTACGGGCTGACCGAGGCGTCGGCCGCCGTGACCAGTTCGGCCGGTCTGCCGTGGCGGCCGGGTTCGGTGGGCAAGGTGCTGCAGGGCATCGAGGTCCGCCTGGTCGACGAGGACGGCAGCGATGTGGTCGAGGGCGATGCCGGGGAGATCTGGGTGCGCGGTCCGAACGTGTTCCAGGGCTACCTCGACCGTCCCGAGCAGACCGCCCGGGTGCTGACCGCCGACGGCTGGCTGCGCACCGGCGACGTGGCCGTGACCGACGCCGACGGCTATCTGTTCCTGGTCGACCGAGCCAAGGACCTGATCATCGTCAGTGGCTTCAACGTGTACCCGGCCGAGGTCGAAGAGGTCCTCGCCCAGCATCCGGCGGTGCGCGAGGTCGGCGTGGTCGGGGTGCCGCACCCGCACACCGGTGAGGCGGTCAAGGCCTACGTGGTGGCCGACGGCCAGCACGGGGTGGACGAGGAGACCCTGATCGCCTGGTGCGCCGACCACCTGGCCCGCTACAAGTGCCCGTCGAAGGTGATGTTCGTCGACCAGTTGCCGCGCAACGCCGGCGGCAAGCTGCTACGCCGCGAGCTGGTCTGACCCCGCCGCGGCCAGGCGCCGACCCGGGGCGCTGGCCACCAGGAACCCGGCGAACAGCACGGCGATGCCGGCGGCCAGGGTGATCGAGAAGGCCCGGTCCTTGCCCAGCCGGCCGGCCAGCGACCCGCTGGCCGACAGCACCAGCGTGCCAACGGCGATCAGCGCATTGCCCATCACCAACCGGCGGTGCGAGCCGAGCCGGCGCTGGTGGCCAGCGCCCAGCGTCGGCACCGCGCCGCGCCACACCCGCCACGCGCTCCACACGGCCCCGGCGATGATGACCAGTGCGGCCACCCCGCTGCCCACCGCGGCCAGCACCCGCGGGGCGACCCCGAACACGTCCTTGCCGGTGGGCATCACCGTCCCGCCCACCGGGCGCCGGGTCGGGGCGAACAGCACCACGCCGGTGGCCAGCCCGCTGAGGGCCACCAGCCAGCCCTGCACCCGCCGGCCGACGACGGGTCCACCCAGCAAGAAGACGGTGCCGAGGGCCAGCCAGGGCACGTTGAGCACCGCGCCGAACAGGTAGAACAACCGGAAGTTGGCCAGGCTCCAGCCGTCTGCCTCGGCCCACCACAGCGCCGCCGAGCCGGCGGTGAACAGCGCCAGCGACACCGTCCAGGCCCGATCGTGATCCCGCCGGCGGCGCAGCCAGCGGTCGGCGGTGCTCAGCGTGAACGCCGCGGCGAGCAGCGTGGCGGCGGCGGCAAGGGCGGCGTTCACGGCCCCGAGCGTAGGCCGGGCCGACCCGGTCCCTGCTTTGTGAACGTGTGCACGAATGCCTACAGTGAGCCCAGCTATGCCCTCCGATCGATCCCGCCGGCGGATCCCCGATGCCACGGTCGCCCGCCTCCCGGTGTACCTGCGGATCCTCACCGAACAGGCCGAGGAGGGCGTCGACAGCATGTCCTCGGACCGTCTCGCCGAACTCGCCGGCGTCAACGCCGCCAAGGTCCGCAAGGACTTGAGCTACCTGGGCAGCTACGGCACCCGGGGCGTCGGCTACGAGGTCGCCTACCTCGTCTACCAGATCCGCCGTGAGTTGGGCCTGACCCGCGACTGGCCGGTCGTCATCGTCGGCGCCGGCAACCTCGGCCAGGCCCTCGCCGGGTACGGGGGCTTCGGCGAGCGTG
This sequence comes from Actinomycetes bacterium, assembly GCA_029782355.1. Lineage (GTDB taxonomy): Bacteria > Actinomycetota > Acidimicrobiia > Acidimicrobiales > Ilumatobacteraceae > JAKOUY01. The sequence continues at coordinate 41,359 of JAKOUY010000016.1, read as the reverse complement.
GGTTCCCGGTGGCCGGGGTGGTCGACATCGATCCGGGCAAGGTCGGCTCGGTGCTCGCCGGCGTGCGCGTCCGGCACATCGACGAGCTGCCCAGCATCGTCCAGGCCAAGCGGGTCAGCATCGGCGTCATCGCCACCCCCAGCCTGGCCGCCCAGGACGCCGCCGATCACCTGGTGGCCGCCGGCGTGACCAGCATCCTCAACTTCGCCCCGGTCGTGCTCACCGTGCCCCGCTCGGTCGAGGTCCGCAAGGTCGACCTGGCCGTCGAGCTGCAGATCCTCTGCTACCACGAGCAGCGCCGCGGCGGCGGGCTGCACGCCGTGACCACCCGTTCGGCCACGGCGTAGGCGGCAGGCGTGTCGATCGTCGTCATCGGGGTCAACCACCGAACCGGGCCACTCGCCCTCCTGGAGCGGGTCAACCTGCGCGACGACGCCGTGCCGAAGGCCATCGCCGGCCTCGTGGCCCGGCCGAACATCCGTGAGGTCGTGGTGCTCAGCACGTGCAACCGCACCGAGGTGTACGCCGTGGCCGAGCGCTTCCACGGCGCCTACGGCGACATCCGCGACTTCTTCTGCGATCTCGGCGGGCTCGACCCGGCCGAGCTCGCCCCGCACCTCTACAGCCAGCACGACGAGGCCGCGGTGACCCATCTGTTCGAGGTCGCCTGCGGGCTGGACTCGGCCGTGCTCGGCGAGAGCGAGATCCTCGGCCAGGTGGGCGACGCCTGGGAGCTGGCCCGGGCCGAGGGCGGGGCGCGCAGCACGTTGAACCTGCTGTTCCGCCACGCCCTGGAGACCGGCAAGCGGGCCCGCAGCGAGACCGCCATCGGGCGGGGAACGGCCTCGGTCAGCCACGCTGCGGTGGAGATGGCCGTGGAGCGGCTGGGGTCGATCGCCGGCCGGCGGGTGCTGGTGGTCGGAGCCGGCGACATGGGCGAGGGCATCGCCGTGGCGTTGCGCGGTGCCGGGGTCACCGACATCACCGTCACCAGCCGCACCGCCGAGCGCGCCGGGGCGCTGGCCCAGCGGGTCGGTGGCTGCGTGGCGCCGTTCGCCGAGCTGCCGGCACGCCTCGCCCAGGCCGATCTGCTGCTCACCTGCACCGGTTCCGGCGAGACGGTCATCGACCGGGACATGCTCGCCGCCGGGCGAGCCGGGAGCGGGGTGCCGATGCTCATCGTCGACATCGCCGTGCCGCGCGACGTGGCCGGCGAGGTGGCCGATCTCGACGGGGTCACCCTGCTGAACCTCGACGACCTGCGCACCTGGGCGGCTCGTGGCGAGGCCGCCCGCCTGGCCGAGGCCGACGACGTGCGCGCCATCGTCGCCGACGAGGTCGAGCGCCATGCGTTCGAGTCGATCGCCCGCCAGGCAGCGCCGCTGGTGGCCCAGCTCCACGACCGGGCGGACGGCCTGCGTCGTGCCGAGTTGGCCCGCTACGAGTCCCGGTTGCGCCACCTGGCGCCCACCGAGCGGGCGGCCGTCGACGCCCTGACCCGCGGCCTGGTCGCCAAGCTGCTGCACCACGTGTCCGTGCGCCTGAAGGACGACGCCGGCACGCCCCAGGGCGAGCGCAATGCCGCGGCCGTGCGCGACCTGTTCGACCTCGGCTGAGCGACCCGGGTGCCCACCAGCATGGCCCGGTTGCGCATCGCCACCCGGCGCAGCGCGCAGGCCCTGGCCCAGGCGGGCGTGGTCGCCGAGGCGCTGCGCACCGCCCATCCCGGGCTGACCGTCGAGCTGGTGCACGTCGACACCACCGGCGATCGCCGCCAGGACGTCGCCCTGCACACCATCGGTGGCCAGGGCGTGTTCGTCAAGGAGGTCCAGCGGGCCGTGCTCGACGGGGCCGCCGACCTGGCCGTGCACTCGGCCAAGGACCTGCCCACCACCCCGGCGGACGGGTTGACCATCGCCGCGTTCTGCGCTCGCCGAGATCCGGCCGACGCCCTGGTGGGCCGGTCGCTCGACGACCTCGCACCCGGTGCCACCGTGGCCACCGGATCGGTGCGTCGCCGGGCCCTGCTGACCGAGGCCCGCCCGGATCTCTCCTTCGTCGAGCTGCGCGGCAACATCCACACCCGCCTGGCCAAGCTGCCCACCGACGGGGCGCTGGTCATGGCCGTGGCCGCCCTGCAGATCCTCGGGCTCACCGAGCTGATCGCCCAGCGCCTCGACGTTGAGCAGTTCGTGCCGTCGCCGGGTCAGGGTTGCGTGGCGGTGGAGTGCCGGTCCGCCGATGCGGCGGTGGTGGCCCGGGTGGCTGCGCTGGACGACCCGCCCACCCGTCGGGCGGTGGAGCTGGAGCGGGAGTTCCTCGCCGCGCTGGGCACCGGTTGCACCCTGCCGGTCGGCGCCCACGTCACCGGCGGCGTGCTGCACACCTTCGTCGCCGACGCCGACGGCCGCGTCCACCGCCAGCGGCGCCCCGTCGGCCGGACATGAGCCTGGCCGGGCGCCGGGTGGTCGTCACCCGGGCCGCCGGGCAGGCCGACGACCTGGCCGAGCTGATCGCCGCGGCGGGCGGCACGCCCGTGGTGGTGCCGCTGATCGAGATCGTCGACCAACCGGTCAGCTGGCCGGCGCTGGGGGCGTACGGCTGGATCGTGGTCACCTCGCCCAACGGTGCGGTCCGCCTGCCGGGCCTGCCCGCCGGCCCGCGCCTGGCCGCGGTGGGGACGCGCACCGCCGCCGCCCTGGCACGCCCGGCCGACCTGCTGCCCCGGCGGCAGTCGGCGGCCGGGCTGCTGGCCGAGTTTCCGGGCGGACCCGGGCGGGTGTTGGTGGTCCAGGCGGGTGGCGCGGCGCCGACCCTGGTCGACGGGTTGCGCGCCGCGGGATGGACGGTCGACGTGGTCCAGCCGTACCGCTCGGTGGCGCGCCGGCCGAGCGCGCCCGAGCGGGCTGCAGCCGGCGCGGCCGACGTGCTGTTGCTGGCCAGCGCCAGTGCGGCCACGGCGTGGGCCGCCTCGTTCGGCCGGTCGACCCCGCCGGTCGTGGTGGCGATCGGCCCGGAGTGTGCCCGAGCCGCTGCCGCCGCCGGCCTGCCTGTCACGGCGGTCGCCGCCGATCACTCGCTGACCGGGCTGCTCGCCGCGGCCGAGGCCGCCCTGCGGGCACCCGGGGACAGCCCGCCCAGGCCGTAGGCTGGCCCGCCGTGGGAGCCTCCTTTCCGGTGAGCCGTCCGAGGCGGTTGCGCTCGTCGGCGGCCATGCGCCGGCTGGTGGCCGAGACCACCGTGCACGCCAGCGACCTGGTGGCCCCGCTGTTCGTGCGCGAGGGGATCGGCGAGCCACAGCCGATCGCCTCGCTGCCCGGCGTGGTCCAGCACACCCGTGACAGCCTGCGGGCCGAGGTGGCCGACCTCGCCGGCCTGGGCATCGGGGCGGTCATCCTGTTCGGCGTTCCCGCCGCCAAGGACGCCACCGGCAGTGGCGCCTTCGACCCGGCGGGCATCGCCCAGCTGGCCATCGCCGACGTGCGCGCCGAGGTCGGCGACGCCCTGGTGGTCATGGCCGACCTGTGCGTCGACGAGTACACCGACCACGGGCACTGCGGCATCCTCGACGGCCCACCCGGCGATCCGGCGACGTCGGTGGACAACGACGCCACCCTCGACGTCTACGCCCGCATCGCCGTGGCCCAGGCCGATGCCGGGGCCGACGTGGTGGCGCCCAGCGGGATGATGGACGGCCAGGTGGCGGCGATCCGTGGGGCACTGGACGGCGCCGGGCACACGTCGACGGCGATCCTGGCCTACAGCGCCAAGTACGCCAGCGGGCAGTACGGGCCGTTCCGCGACGCCGTCGACTGCGCCATCGTCGGTGGCGGCGACCGCACGGCCTACCAGCAGGACTGGGCCAACACTCGCGAGGCGTTGGTCGAGGTGCGCGCCGACCTGGAGCAGGGCGCCGACATGGTGATGGTCAAGCCGGCGCTCGCCTACCTCGACGTCATCGCCGCCGTCCGTGCCGAGGTCGACGTCCCGCTGGCCGCCTACCACGTCAGCGGCGAGTACGCCATGCTCCAGGCCGCCGCGGCCAACGGATGGATCGACCATGACGTCGTCGCCCTCGAGCACCTCACCGCCATCCGCCGCGCCGGGGCCGACCTCGTGCTGACCTACCTGGCCCGCTGGTTCGCCGAGACCGTCGGGCGCAGCTCGCGATGAGCCCGCCGACCAACGCCGAGCTGTTCGCCCGCTCCTGCGCGGTCATCCCCGGCGGCGTCAACAGCAGCATCCGCGCCTTCCGGGCGGTGGGCGGCACGCCGTACGTCGTCGAGCGGGCCGAGGGCCCGTACGTGTGGGACGTGGAGGGCACCCGCTACATCGACCTGGTGCAGAGCTACGGCGCGGTCATCCTCGGCCACGCCCACCCGGCGATCACCGCTGCGGTGGCCGCGGCAGCGGCCAGGGGCACCTCCTACGGCGCCCCGACCCCCGGGGAGCTGGCCCTGGCCGAGGCGATCCGCGACCGGGTGCCGAGTTGCCAGCGGGTCCGGCTGATGAACAGCGGCACCGAGGCCACCAGCACGGCGGTGCGCCTGGCCCGCGGCGTGACCGGGCGGGATCGCATCGTCATCTTCCACGGCAACTTCCACGGGGCCACCGACGCCCTGCTGGCGGCCGGCGGCAGCGGCGTGGCCACCCTCGGCCTGCCCGGGACGGCCGGCGTGCCGGCGGCGGCCGTGGCCCACACCGTGGTGGTTCCGTACAACCGGGTCCCGCCGCCCGACGTCATCGACGAGTCGGTCGCCGCGGTGTTCGTCGAGCCGGTCGCCGCCAACATGGGCGTCGTCGCCCCGGCGGACGGGTTCCTCGCCGGCCTGCGCGCCGCCTGCGACCGGGCCGGGGCGCTGCTGGTCTTCGACGAGGTCATCACCGGGTTCCGCCTCGGGCCCGCCGGCGCGCAGGGCCGCTACGGGGTGACCCCCGATCTGACCACCTTCGGCAAGGTCATCGGTGGTGGCCTGCCCATCGGCGCGGTCGGCGGGCGGGCCGAGATCATGGAGACGCTGTCGCCGCTCGGCCCGGTGTTCCACGCCGGCACGCTGGCCGGCAACCCGCTGGCCACCGCCGCCGGGCGGGCCGCGCTGGACCTGCTCGACGAGGCGGCCTACGCCACCCTGGCCCGGCGGGCCGCCCGCCTGGCCGGCGGGCTGTCGGCGGCGTGCGCCGCCGGCGGGCTGGCGGCGCGCTTCCCGGTGGTGGGCACGCTGGTCGGCATGTACCTCGGCGACGGCCCGCCACCCACCGATTTCGCCACGGCGAAGTCCACCGACGAGGCGGCCTACGCCCGGTGGTTCCACGCCCTCCTGGCCGAGGGCGTGGCCCTCGCCCCCGGCGCCTACGAAGCCCTGTTCGTCGGGCTGGCGCACACCGACGAGGTGATCGACGACCTCGTCGACCGGGCCCGGCGCGCCGCCGAGCGCGCCGCCGCCTGACCTACCATCCAGCCGTGCGCGAAGTCCTGTCGATGCGGTTCGTCGCCGCCATCGCCGCACTGCTCGGCCTCACCGCGGTGGTCTGGTGGGCCGTACCGGACCACAGCAACACGCTGGTCCCCACCTCCAGCGGGCTCACCGAACGGCGCATCGACTTCCTCTACTCGGTGTTCAAGACCACCGCGGCACAGGGGTTCGCCGTCAAGGACGGGGTGACCACCAAGAAGATGGAGCTGATCATCGACAGCACCCGGCGGATGCGGATCCCGGAGGGCACGCCGGCCGAGGTCACCTGCCCGAAGATGGGCGAGCTGTTCCAGTGCGCCGTCGCCGCCCAGCTGCTCGGTGACTCGGTGCTGTGGTTCGCCCTGGTGCCGGCCCCACCCCGCCAGTCACTGGCGTTGCCGCCCATCGTCGAGCTGCGCAAGAACAACGAGGTCCTGCTGGCCAACGGGTGGGTGGTCAAGCGGGCCTCCACCGTCGACCGGGTGTGCCGCTTCGACACCGACTCGCTGGCCGACTTCCTGGCCCGCTTCGGCGCCCGCAGCACGGCGACGTTCAGCTACGAGCGCCAGCAGGTGGTCCGGGTCACCTGCGCCGGCGACGCCGCCCCGCCGGACACGGAACCGCTCGAATCGGTCCCCGGCGCCACGGCCCCACCGGACACCTCCAACGGCGGCGAGACGAACGACACGACCGCCGATTTCGGCACGTTCGTCCCGCCCGGCTCGGCCGACGTCACGGCCACGACGCCCGGGACCTGAGCGCGGCGCGCCGCCGACCGGTCCGCCGGCCCTCAGCGGCGGTGGCGAGCGACCTCGTAGGTGGCCAGCGCCGCCGCGGCGCTGACGTTCAGCGAGCTCAACCGGCCGAGCATCGGGATGCTGACGATCAGGTCGCAGCGCTCGCGCACCAGCCGGGACAGCCCGGCCCCCTCGGCACCGAGCACCAGGCAGATCGCCTCGCCCGCCAGGTCCCCGAGGTCGAACAGGCTCCGGTCGGCGGCGTCGTCGAGACCCACCACCCACACCCCGGCCTGCTTGACGGTCGCCAGCGCGGCGGGCAGTCCGCCGACCACGGCCATCGGCACGTGCTCCACCGCGCCGGCTGCCGACTTGGCCACGGTGGGCGTGACGTGCACGGCCCGGTGGCGGGGCAGGATCACCCCGCTGACGCCGGCGCCGTCGCAGCAGCGCAACACGGCGCCGAGGTTGCCGGGGTCGGTCACCCCGTCGACGGCCACGAGGAACGGGGCGCGCTGGCCGCGGCGGGCGAGCAGATGGTCGAGGGTCGCCTCGGCCAGCGGGGCGGCGAAGGCGATGACGCCCTGCGGCGCCTCGCTGCGCGCCTGGGCGTCGAGGCGCTTGCGGTTGACCGCCTGCACGGGCACCCGCTGATCGAGAGCCAGCTGGCGGATGTCCTCGATGGTCTCGCTCTCGTCGAGGTCGCCGGCCACCCAGATCTCGCGGACCCGCCGGGCGCCGGCGACGAGCAGCTCACGCACGGCCTGGCGACCCTCGACCTGCTCCCCGCCGAGGGTCTTCGGCGGGGTCGGGCGCCCGCCGGCGGCATCGATTCGGCCGGTCCGCCCGGCGCCGCGCGAGGCCGGGGCGCGGGAGGCGGTCCCGGTCCGTGCGCCGCGCCCGGCTGCTGCCCGCCGACCATCCCCGAGACCCGTGGCGGATGCCCGTCGCCCACCACCCTCGCTGCCGGCGGTTCCCCGTCGCCCACCGCCGTCGCTGCCGGCCGGTCCGCGCCGCCCGCCATCGCTGCCGGCCGGTCCGCGCCGCCCGCCATCGGCCGCTGCCCGCCCGGTGGCCTGACTCCGTCCCCCGTCCTGGCCGCGCCCGCCGGGCTGGCCGCGCCCGCCGCCCTGACCGCGCCCGCCGCCCTGGCCGCGCCCGGCCGGCAGGCTGCGGCCGGCACGCTGGCCGGCACGATCGGTCCGTCGTCCGGTCACGGCTCGCTCCGCTCGATCACGGCCACCGCCCAGCAGGCGATGCCCTCGCCACGACCGATCGCCCCGAGACCCTCGGCGCGCCGGCCCTTCACCGTCACCGGCCCCCCGGCGGCGTCGCTGAGCCGCCGCTCCATCTGCGGCCGGTGGGGGGCCAGCTTGGGCGCCTCGCAGACCACGGAGCAGTCGACGTTGCCGACGATCCAGCCGGCCTCGCCCACCATCGCCGCCACCCGGGTGAGCAAGTCGATGCTGTCGGCCCCACGCCAGCGCGGGTCGGTGTCGGGGAACTGCTGACCGATGTCGCCGAGGCCGGCAGCGCCGAGGAGGGCGTCGGCCACGGCGTGGGCAACGACGTCGGCGTCGCTGTGGCCGACCAGGCCGGGAGCACCGTCGAAGGCGACACCGCCGAGCACCAACGGGCGCTGCGGGTCGTCGCTGATGCGGTGGACGTCGAAGCCCTGACCGACGCGCACCGTCACGGCCGGGCCACCACGGCGTGCCCGGCGAGGTGCTGGGTGGCCCACACCAGATCGTCCGGATGGGTGATCTTGCGGTTGGCGGGCTCGCCAGGAACGATCACGACGCGCCCGCCGAGGGCCTCGACGAGCGCGGCGTCGTCCGTGGCCGCCTGCTCCGCCGACCGACCGTCGTGGCGGGCGTGGGCCTGGCGCAGGATGCCGGCGCGAAATGCCTGCGGCGTCTGCACGGCGACCAGCTGATCACGGCGCAGCGTCTCCACCACCACGTCGCCGTCGACCCGCTTGATCGTGTCGGTCACCGCCACACCGGGCACCGCCCCGTCGGCACCGGCGCCGACCGCGGCGATCACCGCCTGGAACAGGGCCGCGCTGGCCAGCGGGCGGGCGGCGTCGTGGACGCAGACGATGTCCGCCGCGGCGGGAACCTGGGCCAGGCCGTTGGCCACCGAGGCGTGACGGGTCGGCCCGCCGGCCACGCCACCTTCGGCGGCGACGTCCTCGGCCGGGACCACGACGACCACGCCGTGACTCACCTGGCGGGCCGTGGCCACGGAGCGATCGAGCACCCGCTGACCGTCGATCGTGGCGTATTGCTTGCGGGTCCCGAACCTGGTCCCGCTGCCCCCGGCCACCACGACCGTCCAGACTTCGGGAGAAGGCGTCACTCGACGCAGGGTAGTACCCTGCGTCGAGTGGGGTACGAGGACCTGTTGCGCACGACCGAGTTCTTCGCCGATGCACCGCCCGCCACCGTCGCCGAGATCGCTGCCCATGGGACCGAGCGCTCGCTGGTGCGTGGCGACGTGCTGTTCCGAGAGGGCGACGACGCCGCGTCGATGTTCATCGTGCTGCGCGGCCGGATCGCCATCGTCATCGTCAACCCGATCGACCACCGCGAGACGGTGGTGTCGCTCATGGAGTCCGGCGACCTGTTCGGCGAGATGTCGTTGCTCGACGACCTGCCCCGCTCGGCCACGGCCCGGGCGCTGGAGGCCACCGACGTGGTCGAGATCCCCTTCGCCCCGGTGGCGGCGGCGTTCGATGCCGACCCGCAGATGCTGCGCGGCGTCACCCGTCTGCTGGCCCGCCGGGTGCGGGTCACCGACGAGGCCCTCGCCGACAGCGTCTTCCTCGACGTCACCGGGCGCACGGCCAAGCGGTTGTTGGAGATGAGCGACGGCGCCGATGCCTTCGTCCTGCCGGTCACCCAGGAGGAGCTGGCGGGCATGGTCGGGGCGTCGCGCGAGCGCGTCAACAAGGCCATCGCCAGCTTCATCCGGCTGGGTTGGTTGGAGCAGCACGACCGGCACTACACGATCCGCCAGCGGGAGAGTCTCGAGCTGCGCTCGCGCTGAGCCGGCCCGGCGTCACGCCGAGCGGAAGCGGACCGGGCCGCGGATCGGTCCGGCGGGGTCGACGACGCCGCCGCGTTGGGTGATCTCGATCGTGCCCGCCCCGGCCAGGTCGGCCGCCACGGCGCGGACCTCGCCCAGCCGGGCGCGCCACTGCGACCCGTAGGCCACCCGGGCGATCTCGCTCGGGCACACGCTGGCTCCCGCCCGGCGCCCGGCCAGCAACGCTCGGATGGTGGCGGCAGCTCGGTCGCGGCGGTGATCGGGTGCGGCCAACCACCATCCCGGGCCGCGCTCGCCCAGCGCAAGCTTGGCGTCGTGCACCCGCCGGCGAGCTTCGGCCCGCCGCACCGGATCGCCGGCCGCCTGGCCCACCGCCCGTCGCGCCGCCATCAGCGCGGCCGTCAGCTCGGCGCGCAACGCGTCGGGGATCTCCGGATCGGTGGCCTGCCAACGGCGCCCACCGACGACCACGTGGTGCCCGTCTGCGGTGCGCACGACGGCATCGGGGGAACGCCCGGGGGAACCGGTGGCGGTGGTCGGCGGTGGCGGCACGAGCGACTCCTGGGCGGGCGGGCGGTGGGCCGGGTCGGGCCGTCCAACCGGAACGTGCTGGCCGGCATTCCCGCAGCCGTGGCCCGCCCCACCCGAGAACCGTGCTCGGTAGCCTCTCGGCGTGCTGCTCCCGACGCCCGGTCAGGATCCGGCCGGGTGGGTGGCCGACCATCTCGGGCACCTGGCCGACGGGCCGCCGGCGGCGGACCCTGCCCGGCGGGGCGGTCAGACCGCGGCCGACGCCGCGCTCGCCGCTCTGGACCTCGCCGGGTACGCCCGGCGGCGCAGCCTGGTCGACCCCCCGGCGCGCCGTGGCGCCACCGTGCTGTCGCCGTATATCCGCCACGGCCTGCTGTCGCTGGCCGAGGTCGTCGCCGCGGCGGCCGGCGCGCCGCCCGCTGATCGGCGCCGGTTTGTCGACGAGGTGCTGTGGCAGGAGTACTGCCGGCACCTGTACGCCCGGATCGGTGCGATCGACCGCCGCCGGGTGCGCCGCGTCCCGGCGCAGGCGGGCGCGCCGTGGGCCGACCCGCTTCCCACCGACATGGAGTGTGTGCGGATGGTGACCGGCGAACTGGCCGGGACGGGCTGGATCGTCAACCAGACGCGCATGTGGCTGGCCTCGCAGTGGACGGTGCGTGCCGGTCAGGGCTGGGAGGACGGCGAGGACTGGATGTTCCGCCACCTGCTGGACGGGTCCCGCGCCGCCAACCGCTACGGCTGGATGTGGACTGTGGGCGCGCTGACCAGCAAGCCCTACGGGTTCTCGCAATGGCAGGTCCGTCGCCGGGCACCGGACTGGTGTGGGCGCTGCCCGCGCCGCGACGACTGCCCGATCCGCGCCTGGCCGGCCGCCCGCAGCGGGCCGGTCGTGGCCGCGCCGTCGTTCCGCAGCGGTGAGGACCGGGTGGGCCCGGAGCAACTGGTCGCCCACGGGCCGGACCCGGGCGTGGTGTGGGTGACGGGTGAGTCGATGGGAGACCGCGACCCGGCGCTGCGGGCCTTCCCCGACCTGCCGGTGGTCTTCGTGTTCGACGAGCCGCTGCTCGCCGGGCTGCGGTTGCGGACCGCCCGGCTGGTGTTCCTGGCCGAGTGCCTGGCCGATCTGGCCACCCGCCGCCCGGTCGAGGTTCGCCTCGGCGACCCGGCGGTGGAGCTGGCCGGGCGCCGCGTGGGCGTGACCCATGCGCCGGTGCCCGGCTTCGCCCGGTTGGTGCCACGACTCGAGATCGCCGCCCTGGCGCCGTGGCCGTGGGTGGTTCGCCCGGACGGCGGCGACGTGTCCTCGTACACCGCCTGGGCCCGCCGCCGCCGGGTGCGCGCCGCGCTCAACCCCAGCCCGGCCTGACCCGGATCAGCGCGGCAGCGCCAGGATCATCAGCGTGCTCCAGGCCAGGTGGGCGGCGATCGGGGCCACCAAGCTGGACGTGCGCAGCCGGAGCAGCGTGAACAGCAGCCCCATGACGATCGCCGCCAGGATCAGGGCCGGATTGCGGGAGAAGGCCGTGGTCAGCGCGTAGGGCAGGACACCGGCCACCCAGGCCCAGCGGCGGCGGACCGCGGCGATCAGCGTGCCCCGGAAGAACAGCTCCTCGGCCACGCCGTTGCACCAGGCCACGGCCAGCACCGGGAGCAGCCGCCCGGCGTCGGCGGTGGCCAGCAGGTCGTCGACGGCCCGGCCGAGCGGGGGGATGCGGTCGGCCAGCCACCGACCGCCGAGGAAGGCGACGAACGCCGCGGCGCCGACCAGCGCTCCGACCCCGGCACGGGGCCACGGGCGGGCGCTCGGCAACCGGGGGGAGCGGGCCACCACGAAGCCGACGATCCACACGCCGGCCAGCGCCACGGCCGCCACGTAGAACGGGACGGTGCCGCGGCGCACGTCGAGGGTCACCGCCAGCAGCACGCCGCCCGCCAGCAGCGCGGCAACGGCGACCGTTCGAGTCCGCCGGTCGGGGACGATCTCGGCGGTGGGCACGGTCACGGACGACCTTCGTCGGCGACCGCCGCGGCCAACCGCTCGCGCAGGGCGATCTCCGCGGCGTCGAGGAACGGCATCGCCCGATGGCCGGTGAGGTCCTCGATGGTCCGCTCGCCGACGACCACCGGCTGGTCGAGCGACTCGACCAGCGCCTTGGCAGTGGTCAGGTCGACGCTGGTCACGCCGCGCAGCCACCACGCCGACAGGCGCGGCGTGAGCAACGGCACCGGCAGGATCACCAGCGGACGGTGCAGCAGGCGGGCCACGGTGTCGATCATCGCCCGGTAGGTGGTCGGCTCGGGGACCCCGACGTCGTAGTGCCCGGCAGGGACCACGGCCGGGTCCAGCGAGCGGGCCAGGTACTCGACGACGTCGTCGAGGGCGATCGGCTGGGTCGGGGTGTTCACCCAACGCGGCGTGACCATGCCGGGCAGTCGCTCGACCAGCTGGCAGAGCATCTCCCAGCTGATGCTGCCCTGACCGACCACCACGGCGGCGCGCAGGGCCACGGTGTCGGCGGCGTCGGCCAGGATCCGCTCGACCTCCCGCCGGCTGCGCAGGTGCGGGGACAGCTCGGTGTCGTCGGCTCCGAGCCCGCCGAGATACACGATCCGCACCACACCGGCGCGCCGGGCCGCATCGGCAAAGGCCTGCGCGCCGCGGCGGTCACGGTCCTCGAAGTCGTCGTGGTCGAGGGAGTGCACGAGGTACACGGCGCGGTCGACTCCCTCGAAAGCCCCGTCCAGCGATGCCGGGTCGTCGACGTCGCCGTAGACGTCGACCGCCTCGTCGTGGCGGGTTCCCGGGTTGCGGGTCATCACCCGGACCGGTACGCCGTCGGCCAGCAGGCGCTCGACCAGCCGACGACCGACGAACCCCGACCCTCCCGCCACCAGCACAGCCGGGCGGCCTGTCGATGTCTGCTGCATGGTTGCGCCTCTCTGCCGGGAGCCCGGGGCTCGGAACGACCCGCCCGCTACCCGCCCACCCGGCAGGGGAAACCGCCGCTCGGTGGCACCGGGCGCGCTGCCGGTGCGCTCGGCGGCCTCGTACACTGCCGGCGATGCTTGCACGACCCCCTGCGCCGCGGCGCGTCGCCATTCGCCTGCTGGGTGCGGCCGGCGCGGCGGCCGTCGCCCTGTCTGCCTGTGGCGGCTCGACGACCTCCGAGACGACCATCGCCGCCGCTCCCCGCTACGTGATGACCTACATCGCCGGGAACACCGAGAGCCAGTTCCTCGAGGAGGTCTTCGCCCAGGCCCTGTCCAACCCCGACGTGCTCAACCTGCGTATCGCCCGGCGAGATCCGGTGGCCGACCTGAAGTCCGCCTATCAGCTGCTGACCTCGGATCGGATCGCACTCCTGCCGAGCTCGACGCGCGACCTGCTGAAGCTGCTGCGCACGCTGCCGAAGCCACCGCCCACCACCACCACCACGGTGGCGGCAGGAGCCAGTACGCCCGGAACCACCTCCGCCACTGGCGCGACCACGGCGGGGGCCACTGCCGGGACCACGGCGGGGACGACCGCCGGGACCACGGCGGGGACCGCCGCCAGCGGTACGACACCGGCAACGACGCCGGGGCCGACCACGACCACCACGACCCTGCCGCCGGTGCTCGACGGCGAGGGCATCCCGGTCAAGGCGTCCGACCAGGCGGCGGAGATCAACACCCTGCTGCCCGCCGGGATCGCCATGAGCATCGTCTCGACCGGGGAGCACAAGGCGGCGCTGGCCTGCACCGCCGACGCGGTCTCCACGCACCAGCTGTCGACGATGTCCTCACTGACCAAGCCGTCCTCCGGATTGGTGCTCGGCGCCCCGGCAGGCTTCGACACGGCGAGCCCGTTCGGTGCCGCCGGGCTGAAGGACACCTACGGCGTGGCCTTCAAGTCGGTGGTCACCATGGCCGACGACACCGCCATCGCCGACGCGGTGAAGGCCAAGAAGATCGATTGCGCGGTGATCGACAGCGGCTCCCCGCAGATCGTCAAGTCGAGCCTGACCGTGCTGAAGGACGACCGCTCGCTGATCCCCGGCAACGCGGTGGTCACCCTGTACAACCAGTCCCAGCTCGACGACGTCAGCGCCAGCGTGATCGACGCCGTGGTCGAGCGGATCACCACGGCCAACCTGTCGACGATCCTCAGCCTGCTGGCCTCCGGCATCCAGCCGCACGTGGCCGCCAAGCAGTTCTTGGAGTCGGCCCAGCCCGAGGCGCCGCCCGGAACCGGCGTACCGGGGACCGCCACGCTGGACACGTCCACGCCGGGGACGGGCCCCGCGGTCACCGCACCGACCACGCTGGGCAGCACCCCGGCGGCCAGCACCCCGGGGACCTGACCGATGATCGAGGTCCGCCAGCTGACGAAGCGCTTCGGCGCCACGACGGCCGTGGCCGACCTGTCCTTCGACGTCCGACCCGGGGTGGTCACCGGGTTCCTCGGGCCGAACGGGTCGGGCAAGTCGACGACGATGCGCTGCATGATCGGCCTCGACCGTCCGGACGGCGGGACCACTCGCTTCGACGGGCGGGACTACGCCACCTTCGAGCGCCCGCTCACCGAGGTCGGTGCGCTGTTCGACGCCGGCTACGTCCATCCGGGGCGGACCGCCCGGAACCATCTGCGCTGGCTCGCCGCGGCGAACCGCCTCGAAGCCAAGCGGATCGACGAGCTGCTCGACGTGGTCGGGCTGTCGACGGTGGCCAACCGGCAGGTGCGGACCTACTCGCTCGGCATGCGCCAGCGGCTCGGTCTGGCCGGCGTGCTGCTGGGAGACCCGCACACGGTGATGCTCGACGAGCCGGCCAATGGGCTCGATCCGGAGGGAATCCGCTGGATCCGTGAGGTGCTGGTCCGCTTGGCCCGGGAGGGCCGCAGCGTGCTGGTCAGCAGTCACCAGCTGGCCGAGGTGGCGCTGATGGCCGACGACCTGGTGGTCATCGGCCAAGGTCGGCTGGTCGAGCAGGCGCCGGTCAGCGCGTTCGTCGACCGCTACGCCGACCACTGGGTGCGGGTGGTGGGCCCCCAGCCCGAGGCGCTGTTCGAGGCGCTGCGTGCCGGCGGAGCCACGGTGGACGTGGTCGACCGCTCCTCGGCCGACGTGCGTGGGGCGGAGGCCGCCGAGATCGGCGAGGCCGCCGCCCGACTGCAGGTCACCCTGCACGAGCTGTCGCCGCACACCGGCTCGCTGGAGGACGCCTACCTGGCGGCGACCTACGCCACCGAGCAGTTCAGCACCCGCGGCATGCCGACCGGGCAAGCGATCGCCTGGTCGCAGGCGCCGCCCACTGCCGAGCCCCCCGTCGCCGCGCCGCCGTCCGCCTCACCACCCGGTTGGCTGCCTCCACCGCTGCCGGCCGACCGCCCGGATCCAGGAGGCCAGCCGTGATCGCCACCATCCGCAGCGAGTGGATCAAGCTGCGCACCGTCCGCAGCCACCTGGTCCTGGTCATCTTCGCCGTGGCGTTCCCATGGCTGGTCACCCTGCTCACGGTGTCGCTGATCAAGGACACCGACCTGGCCAACGACACGCTGGTGCGCGTCCTGGTCAACTCTGCTCGGGTCTCGTCGATCCTGCTGGGGGTGGTCGCCGTGCTCGGGATCTGCGGCGAGTTCACCTACCACACGATCCGCCCGACCTTTGCCGCCACCCCGAACCGGACCCGCGTCCTGCTGGCCAAGATGGTGGTCAGCGCGCTCGGCGCGGCGGTCGTGATGGCGGTGATCATCGGCGCCGGCTACGTCGCCGGCCGTCTGATCGTCGACTCGCGGGTCGACCAGCTCGGGCACTTCGGCGACACCAACGGGCTGATCGCCGGGATGATGGGCTTCACCGTCCTGTACGTGATCGCCGCCGTGGCGATCGGCGCGTTGCTGCGCAACCAGGGCGCCACCATCGCCCTGCTCATCGTCTGGCCGCTGATCGCCGAGCCGCTGCTCGGCGGGCTGCTGCACCTGGTGAAGGCCAAGGGTCTGGTCAACTTCCTGCCGTTCAACGCCGGCTTCCGGATGATCGAGCACGTCGGCGACGGGACCTTCGGTCGGTGGGGCTCGACGGCCGTCTTCGCCGGGTTCGCCGCGCTGATGACCGCCCTGGCCATCGTCGTGGTCGGCCGCCGCGACGCCTAGCTCGCGAGCGGGCGGTCGCGTCCCGCCCCGGCTGGGGAGGCCTGGGGTGCAGCATCGAGCGGTGTGGCGAACTCGACGCCGGGGAGCCGGCGGAGCGGACCGCTGGGGTGGCCCGAGGCGAGTGCCGAACGGTGTGCTGGCAGCGAACGACGGTCATGTGGCTGGCCACGAGTCGGGCCGGGTCGGACCCCGCTCGGCCACCTGGACGAGGGTGGTTCGGCCGTTGTCGGCCAGCCACATCAGTCCTGGCCGGGGTCGGATCGGGCAGCGCCGGGGCAGCTGGACCCCCAGCAGATCGGCGTCGGCCGGTTGTCCGGCGGTGGCCAGCAGGCCGAGGCGTGAGCCACGCACCGCCGTCGTCCAGTGGCCGTACAGCCGGCGGAGGGCCTCGGGAGCACCGGCCGCGAGGATCAGCAACCCCGGCGAGCGGCTGGCCGCCAGGCGGTGCAGGAGCCCGGCCGGGTCGTCGACCAGTTCGGCATCGTCGACCACCACGAGGCGGGGACCGTGGTCCGGCATCGTGTCCAGGGCCCGCTCCAGATCGCCGGCCCCGTGGCGGGGGCGGAGCAACGCCGTCCAACTGTCGGGAGCGGCGTCCTGCCAGGCGCCGGCCAGCGTGGTCAGCGCCGTGGTCCGCCCGCTGCGCGACGGACCGACCACCAGCACGTGCGAGCCGTCGGGCACCTCCACCACGGCGTCCCCGTGGTCGAAGCCGAGCCCGACGGGCAGTCGCCAGCCGTGCTCGAGCCGGCAGGCCCGGTCGAGCCGGGAGGTCGTCACGCGAGCCGGCAGCGGGTCGAGCGGGGAGCGTCCGGCCGGGTCGGTCGGTGGGTCCGTGATGCCGCCGGGCGGGCGCAGCTGGGCGTGCAGCCCGCAGCCGGCCAGCACCACTCGCCCGGCGATCGGCTCCGGGAGCTCGTCCGGGCGCACCCCGACCGCGGCGGCGTCGTGACCGTCGGCGAGGTGGCCGACCCAGATGTTGGCGAAGGCTGCCAGGACGCCGGCTGGCAGCGAGCCGACGCGCCCCGTGCCGGCCACCACGGTCACGCCGGCACCGGATCCGTGGAGCACGACGGCATCCAGCGCGCTGCGCAGGTCGTCGGTCTCGATGGTGTCCAGCGCCCCGCGGACCACGTCGAGGCCGTCGACGATCAGCACCCCTGGCGTCGTGCGGTCGCCGGCGGCGACGTGATCTCGGTAGGTATCGACGACGGCCAGCGCCGCGCCGATCGCCCGGTGCAGGCCCTCGCCGTCGCCGAGGGTGATCACCCCGGCACAGCGGGGGTGGCTGCGCAGCGCCGCCCACGCCGGGTCGCCGCGCCCGTCCACCACCGTCACCACCGCGGCGCCGGCCGGATCGGCGTCGCCCTGGCGCAGGACGTGCTCGGCCAGCAGGCGTAACGCCGAGGTGACGCCCATGCCGTGGCGGGCCGCCACCAGCGTGTGGCCGCTGCCGGCCGACCACGTCAGCTCGAGCACCCGCTGACCCTCGGGGTCGTCGACCAACCCGAGATCGTGGGCGGTCGGCGGGTCGAGCCGCCCGGGCAGCGGCGGGTGCCACGGCGCGGGTGGGGTGGTCGCGCCCACCAGCCGGGCGGCATCGGCCACGGCCTGCGCGGCAGCCCGGTGCCCGGCCCCGGCCGCGCCGCCGTGAGCGGTCTGGAACACCACGTGCTCGTCCGGCCCGAGGCGCAGCATGGTCCGGCCCGGGTGGGCCCGCCCGAAGGTCGTCGGCGTGGCGTCGCCCACCACGTCCAGCGCGTCGTCGCGGTCCAGCAGGCGCAACGCCAGGCGCAGCGTGGTGTTGGCGCGGATGTCGTCGGAGATCACCCCGTGCGGACGCTGGGTGGCCAGCACGAGATGGATGCCCAGGCTGCGGCCGCGCTGGGCCACGCCGACCAGGGCGTGCAGGAAGGCCGGCTGCTCGGCCGTCAGCGCGGCGAACTCGTCGACCACCACCACCAGGCGGGGCAGGCGGGCGGTGCCGGTGACCCGCCGCAGCTCGGTGAGGTCGGCGGCGCGGTGATGGCGCAGGATCGCCTCGCGGCGGCGCAGCTCGGCGTGCAGGCTGCGCAAGGCCCGCGACGCCAGCCGATCGTCGAGATCGGTGATCACCCCAGCGACGTGCGGCAGGACGGCACACGGGTCGAAGGTCGCCCCACCCTTGTAGTCGACGAGGACGAAGGACAGGTGCTCGGGCGAGGACATCGCCGCCCAGCCGATGACCAGGGAACGCAGCAGCTCGCTCTTGCCCGATCCCGTGGTCCCGGCGACCAGGGCGTGCGGTCCCTCGGCGGTCAGGTCGATCTCCACCAGCCCGTCGTCGGACACGCCGACCGGCGTGCTGAGCCGCGGGTCGGCCCCGCCCGCCACCCACCCGGCCGCGATCGAGCTCGGGCAGGTGACGTCGACGCCGACCCCGGCCAGCACGTCGCCGAGCCCGACGGCGTCGGGGATCCGCCCGCCGCTGCTCAGTGGATCGTCCGGGTCGGCGAAGCGCGACAGGGTCTCGACCAGCGCAGCGGCGCGACGGTCGGACAGGCCGGCGAGTCGCACCGTCACGGAGGACGTGGCGGCCAGGTCGGGGACCCAACGCCCGTGGAAGTGATCGCCCACGGTCAGCGCGGCGTGGCACAGCTGGGGGATGCCGTGGTCGGCGGGCAGCACGACCAGCAGGCTCGGCGGCGGACCGCCGGCGGCCACGATCGAACCGCTCGGGCCGAGTGCCCGCCGCAGCGGACCGGTCCTGCTGGCCAGCAGCTCGGCGCGGTCGGTGACGAGGACCAGCCGGCCGGAGCACCCGACTCCGGCGTTCACCAGATCGGTCAGGCCGGCGTCATCGACCACCGCCGGACCGAGCGGCGTGGCCACGTGCGGTGCGCCACGCAGCCAAGCCCACCGATCAGCCGACTCGGTCACCACCACGATGCGCACGTCGGCGGGGCCGGCCATCGACATCAGCTGGCACAGGATCGACCGAGCGACCGCGGCAGTGTCCGCCGCCTCGCCGCACAGGGCGAGGTGCCGCCCCGGGTCGATCCGGGCGGCGACGGTCTCGGCCTCCACGGTCCGGCTGGCGCGTAGGTCACCCGTGGGCAGCGCGCCGTCGAGCGTGGCCGCCACGGTCAGCGCGCCGAGGCCGAGGCCGACGGTGGCCAGGTCGTCGTCGGTGGCGCGGCGCTGCCACAGCTCGGTGTTCGGCTGCTCGATGGCCGCCACGGCTCGGGACAGGCTCATCGTCGAGTCGCGGTACCGGGCGAGCAGCGCGGCGTGATGCGCGGCGAGGTCCTCGGCGAAGCGCTGGCCGTCGGCCACGGCGCGTGCCACCTGCCGCCGCCGGGTCCGTCGCTCGCCGACGACCTGGGCTGCCCAGCTGACCACGGCCGTGAGCGCGCCGATCCCGGCGAAGACGAGGAAGAGCGGTTGGTGGAGGAGCGCGGCCATCACCCCGGCGCCGGCCAGGGCGACCGCCGCGGGCATCAACCCGGTGGTCCGCCGGGACCCCGGCGGCAGCTCGGCGGGCACGGCCACCGGCGACGGATCGCCCGAGCGGGGCGGTCGCGGGGTGCGCAGCACCGTCCCGGCGCGGATCTGCGCCGGCTGCGGTGCCCCTGCGCCGTCCGACGCGGCGGTCGGCAGCGGGCCGAGCCGCAGGGTGCTGGCACCGAGGTGGACGACGTGCGAGGGCTCGTCCGCCGTCTCGACCGTCGCCTCGGCGACCCGCCCGACGGACGGACCACCGACATGACCGCCGAGGGCGACCACCACCGGACGGCCGTGGACGTCGACCTCGATCAGGGCGTGGTGGGCCTCGAGGTCCGCATCGGCGCACCGAACCGGGCACCCGGCCGCCCGTCCGACGAGATGCCGCCCGGCCGTCAGGGCCACGGTCGCTCCGGCATCGGGCCCGGTGACCCAGACGGCCTCGGTGACGGCTCCGGGCACGGCCCCGGGCGCAGTCCGGGGTCGGGCGACGGGCGGGTCGGCCCCTGCACGCTGCGGTGCCGGGTGGTGAGCCGGGTCGACCGGGTCGACCGGGGCGACGTCGGAGGCGACGGCGAGGTGCACGCCCGCCAGAGGACACCGGCGGTGCCCCCGTGGCAGCACGGTGAGCGCGTCGGTGCTGGTCAGCCAGGTGAATCCTGCGGATCTGGCGCTGGTGAGCCGGGCGGTGAGGCCGGCAGTGAGCAGGGCGGTGAGTGCCCTCCTCCACCGTGACGCCATGACACCCCGCCAGCCGCCGCCCGGCCCCCCGCTGATCAGCCAACCGACCTCGCCCGCCCGAGCGGTCAGCCCGCGCATGACGGCTCCCGTCGCCGTCCGGCTGTCCGCCGAGTGGCAACGCCTGGCGCACCGCCGGGCCGCGGTGGCCCGGGCCAACGGCTGGCAGCTGGTCGACGTCCAGCTCGACGACCTCGACCAGCTGCTGAGCCTGAGCGGACTCGTTGCCCGCGGCGCGTCGGGCAACGCCTCGCCCACCGTCGATGGCGGGCAGGCCAATGCCCTGGTCGGGCGCCTGCTCGAGCGGGCGGCCACCGACGAGTTGGCCGGACGGATCCTGCTTCAGCGGCTGCTGCCCGGCCTGATCATCTCGTCCCGACGGCGAGGTCCCGACCGGGAGGCCAATCTGGAGGCGCTCGTGGCCGCGGCCTGGACGGTCGTGCGAACGTTCAACCCACGGCGTCGCCCGACGCACCTGGCGGCCACGCTGGTGCGGGATTGCGAGTACGAAGCCTTCCGGCGGGCCGGTCGACGCAAGTTGGTCAGCACGGCGGTGGCCCCGTCCAGCTTCGACGAGCTGGCCGGATCGGAGGGTCGCCCGGACGCCATGGCCGAGTTGCTCGACCTGGTGGCCGACGGTCGCCGAGCGGGGTTGGTGAGCGATGCCGACGTGCTGGCGCTCGGAGCGACCCTGCGCGGTGAGTTGCCCGATGCGGTGGCCGCCCGTCTGAAGATCTCCTCGCGGACGCTGCGGGCCCGGCGGGCCGAGCTCACCCGGCGGCTGCGATCGGTGGCCCGCTCGGCCGCCGCGGCATGACGGCGGTGCGGCTCAGCGGAAGCGCCGCAGGCGCAGGCTGTTGCTGACCACGAAGACCGAGCTGAAGGCCATCGCCCCGCCGGCGACCACCGGGTTGAGCCGCCACGACATGGCCAGCGGGATCGCCGCGACGTTGTAGGCGAACGCCCAGAACAGGTTGCCCTTGATCACCGCCAGCGTCCGCCGGCTGAGCCGCACGGCGTCGGCGGCGGCACGCAGGTCGGGGCGCATCAAGGTCAGATCGCTGGCCTCGATGGCCACGTCGGTGCCACTGCCCATGGCGATCCCCAGATCGGCGGCGGCCAGGGCTGCGGCGTCGTTGACACCGTCGCCGACCATCGCGACCACTCGGCCGGCCTGCTGCAGGGCGCGGACGGCCTCGACCTTGTCGGCCGGGAGCACCCCGGCGGTGACGTCCTGCGGGGCGATGCCCACGGCCGCCGCCACGGCTGCGGCCGTCGCCCGGTTGTCGCCGGTCAGCAGCATCGGGCGCAACCCGAGGGCCGCCAGGGCGCGCACGCCGTCGGCACTGGTCGGTTTGATCGAGTCGGCCACGGCCACCATGCCGGCGGTGACGCCGTCGATCACCACGGCCACCACGGTGTTGCCGCCGGCCTCGGCGTCCGCCGCCGCCATCGCCAGCTCGCCCCACTCGCCGCGCCCGACGCGCACCACCCGTCCGGCGACCTCGGCTTCGGCGCCGCGCCCGGCCAGGTTGCGGAAGTGCTCGGCACCGTCCAGCTGCAGACGGTCCTCGGCCGCCCGGGCGACGATCGCCTTGGCGATCGGATGCTCGCTGTGTCGCTCGACGGCCGCCGCCAGCTCGAGGACCGACTGCGTGGTGTGCCCCGCTGCGGCGACCACGTCGACGACGCGCATCTGCCCGGTGGTCACCGTCCCCGTCTTGTCGAGCACGACGGTGTCGATCCGCCGGGTCGACTCGAGCACCTCGGGACCCTTGATCAGCAGGCCGAGCGAGGCGCCCCGCCCGGTCCCGACCAGCAGCGCAGTGGGCGTGGCCAGGCCGAGGGCACACGGGCAGGCGATGATCAGCACGGACACGGCCGGGGCGATGGCTTGACTGAGGCTCCCCGTTCTCGCCGACCAGAACCCCCACGTGGCCACGGCCAGGACGATGACCACCGGCACGAACACGGCCGACACCCGGTCGGCCAGCCGTTGGACCGGGGCCTTGCCGCTCTGGGCCTGCTGGACCAGGAGGGCCATCTGGGCCAGGGCCGTGTCGGCGCCGACCCGTGTGGCCTCGACCACCAGGCGGCCGTCGGCGTTGATCGTCGCCCCCACCACCCGGTCGCCGGGGCCGACGTCGACGGGCACGCTCTCGCCGGTCAGCATGCTGCGGTCCACGGCCGAGGCCCCGTCGACCACCAACCCGTCGGTGGCGATCTGCTCGCCCGGACGGACCACGAAGCGGTCGCCGACGCGCAGCGCGGCGGCTTCGACGCGCCGCTCGATGCCGTCGTCGTCCAGCACCGTGGCCTGGCGGGCCCCCAGTGACAGCAGGGCGCGCAGCGCACCCCCGGCGCGGCGTTTGGCCCGGGCCTCGAAGTACCGCCCGGCAAGGATCAACGCCACGGTGGTGGAGGCGACCTCGAAGTACAGGTGCGAGCCGGCGCGATGGTCGGCCGTCAGCGTCATCGGCATGGTCATGCCGAGGTGCCCGGCCTCGGTGAAGCACAGGGCGTAGAGGCTCCAGCCGAACGCCGCCAGCACGCCCACCGACACGAGCGTGTCCATCGAGGCCTCGGCCTGTCGGGCGTTGCGCCAGGCGACCCGGTGGAACGGCAGGGCCGACCAGGCGGCCACCGGCAGCGCCAGCGCCCCGGCGACCCACTGCCAGCCGCGGAACTGGGCGGCGGACACCATCGACAGCACCAGCACCGGGATCCCGACGCCGATGGCCACCAGCAGCCGGCGGCGGAGGTCGGCGAGGCGTGCCGCGGTCTGGGCCTCGTGGGCGTCGCCGTCGCCGCCCGGACCCACCGCCGGCAGCGGCACGCTGGCCCCGTAGCCGATGGCCTCGACGGCGGCGATCAGCTCGACATCGCTGACCGGTTGCGAGCCGCCGACGTCGACGGTGGCCCGCTCGGTGGCGTAGTTCACCGTGGCGGCCACGCCGTCGAGACGGTTCAAGCGCTTCTCGATGCGCGCCGCGCAGGCCGCGCAGGTCATGCCGGTGAGGTCCAGCTCGACGTGGCGGGACCCGCCGGCGGACGAGGACGGCTGGGCGGTGGGCGTGGTCGCGGTCATCGGTGGCTCATGCCCAGTCCACGGTCATCGGCACGGTGACCACCGAGCCGGCGTAGGTGAACTGCAGGAAGGCCGCATACGTCCCGGCCGGCAGCCCGGCCGGATCGAAGCTCAGGTGCCCGTGCCCGGACGACGTCGGATGCAGGTGGTGATAGGAGTCGTCGGCGGCGCCGATCAGGATCAGGTGTGCCGGCTGGCCGAGGTAGGGCTCGATCGGCCGAGGTGCGTCGACGGCGAACTGCAGACCGTGGCGGGTGACGGTGATCGAGTCGCCGCCGGCGGTGATCGTCGCCGTGGGGTGCGCCGGTGGGAGCGGGACGCGGGTGAACGGGCGGTCGAGGCCGACGTCGGTGCGCCCGACCACGACGGTCGGGGACCCCGACGGGAGCGCCTCGGCGAACACCCGCCACGGGCCGGCGTCGGGGAGCGGCACGGTGAACGAGCCGTCGGCCGCCGGGGTCGGGTGCTCGTGGACCATCCGGCTGAGGTCCGGGCGCACGGCGATGAGATGGATCCGGGCTTGATGGTCGAGCTGGAACGACGTCAGTGCTCGGCCGTTCACGCCGCGGAGGGTGTAGGTCCCGTCGGGTTCCGGGCTGAGCTGGTACGCGCGGGTGTCGACCGTGTGGCTGTGGCTGTGGCGATGGCCGGGCAGGCGTTCCCCCAGCGTGTAGGCGCTGGCGAAGACCCCACCGAGCACCAGGGCGAACCCCACCAGGCGGGTGCGCACCTCACCCATCGTCGTCGGCCCTCGTCGGCCCCCGTCGTCCGTGCCGCTCAGCTCGCCGGCTCGGCGACCTCGAAGCCGGCCTCGTCGACGGCGGCCACCATGGCGTCTCGGTCGAGCTCGACGCCGGCCTCGGCCTCCACCGTCACCAGCTTGGTGGCCAGGTCGACACGCACGCTGCGCACGCCCGGCACCTTGGCCAGCTCGGTGGTGACCGCTGCCTGGCAGTGGCCGCAGGTCATCCCCGGCACGCTCAGGATCGTCTGGTTGGTGGGCATCGGTGGCTCCTCGTGTCGTGGTCAGGACCGCAGCAGCCGGCCGACTGCGGTGGTGGCTTCGTGGACCAGCTCGTCGGTGTGCTCTTGGTCACCGCTGGCGGCGGCGCCGGCCACGCAGTGGCGAAGGTGCTCGTCGAGCAGGATCAGCCCGACACCCTGCAGCGCCTTGGTGATCGCGCTGAGCTGGGTGAGCACGTCGATGCAGTACGTCTCCTGCTCGACCATCCGCGCCAGCCCGCGCACCTGTCCCTCGATCCGCCGCAGGCGGCCGAGCAACTTGGCCTGCTGGTCGACGTAGCCGGGGTGGTCCACATCTCCAAGCATACCCCGGTGGGGTATGAACGACTCAGTCCGCCGAACGCGTCGAGCGGGGGGCGGCGAACACCGCCGGACGCTTGGCCAGAAACGCGGCGATGCCTTCCTGGGCGTCGGCCGACACGGCTGCCGTGGCCATCAGCTCGACCGCCGTCCGGTAGGCGGCCTCCTGCGGGCGGTCGATCTGCTCGTAGAAGCCGCGCTTGCCCATCGCCTTGGACAGCACGCTGCCGCGAGTGGCCCGGGCCAGCAGATCGAGCGTGGCCGCCTCGAGCCGGTCATCGGGAACGGCGGCGTTGATCAGCCCCCAGTCGGCGGCCTGCTCGGCGGTGATCGTGTCGCCGGTGAGCGCCATCTCCATCGCCCGTTTGCGCCCGACGTTGCGGGCCACGGCAACCAGCGGCGTGTGGCAGAACAACCCACCCTTGCCCCCCGGCAGGGCGAAGCCGGCGGAGCGGGCGGCGACGGCGAGATCACAGCTGGCCACCAGCTGGCATCCGGCCGCCGTGGCGAGGGCGTGGACCCGGGCGACCACGACCTGGGGGATCCGCTGGACGGTGTCCATCATCCGCGTGCACAGCTCGAACAGGTGGCGAGCGTCGGCGAGGGAGACGCCGGCCATGTCGGCGAAGTTGTGGCCGGCGGAGAAGACCGGTCCGTTCGCCGCCAGGATCACGCCCGTGGCGTCGCTGGTGGCCACCGCCTCCAGGTCGTCGATCAGCTCCTGCATCACGTCGAGTGCCAGGGCATTGCGCTTCTCCGGACGGTTAAGCGTGATCGTCGCCACCGGGCCGTCGATCGCCACAAGGGTGTGCAGGCGAGTCATCGGCGCAGTCTCGCGCCGCCGATGGCACCGATGGGCGGTGAGCGCAAACCGTCACGGAACATCAACCTGGGAACCGGCTGGCGATCTCGGACGTCAGCCGTCTGCAACCCGGTTGACCGGCTGGTCGATGAGGAGTGGACTACCATGAAGACCCCCGATGGAGGAGCATCAATGATCCCGACGACTTCCCGCCAGCGAGCCCGCCGAGTTGGCGCGGCCGTCGCCGCCGGTTCGGCCGCCCTGGTCGTCCTGGTCCCCGGTTCCGGGCAGGCCACGACGGTGCCACCCACGACGCCCACGGCGGCGACCATCCCGACGCCCAGTGCGTCCACCCCGGCGGCCGGGGGCGAGTTCTCCCTGGCGGCGGCCGTCTCCCAGGCCCAGACGGCGGTCAGCAAGGACGCCTCGCTCGTGATGCGCTTCAGCGGTGACGCCGACGGCGAGAAGATCAGCGGCACCATCCATGCCGACTTCGACGCCCAGTCGAAGCGGGCCAAGGCCACCGTCAGCCTGGACGGGTTGCCGTCGCTGCCCGGGCTGACCATGTCGCCCGGCGAATCGACCGAGGACGGCACGGTCCCGGACTTCACGGTGACGAACGTCACGATCCCGAACTTCACGATCCCGAACTTCACGATCCCGAGCTTCACGATCCCGAACTTCACGATCCCGAACTTCACGATCCCGAACTTCACGATCCCGAACCTGACCATCCCGAACGTCACGATCCCGAATCTCACGATCCCTGACCTGACGCCCCCGAACGGCAGCACGGCGTCCCCGAGCGGCCAGCCGCTCAGCATCGACCTGGTCATGGACGTCGCCGCCGGGAAGATCTACGTCGACACCCAGGCCCTGCGATCGATGATGCCGGCCGACGCATCCGGCGAGATGGGGACGAAGCGATATCTCATGCTCGATCTCTCCAAGGAACCCGGGCTCTCCGAGCAGATCGCCAAGCTGCTCAACCCGTCGGCGATCGCCGGACAGCTGGCCGACTCGCCGCTGGCGTCGGCGACCGACGCCGGGCGGACCACGGTGGACGGCGAGGAGGTCGAGAAGTACACCCTCGACATCGACGTCAAGAAGCTGATGGCCGACAACCCGACGCTGACCAGCGACGCCGGGGCGATCGGCGAGCAGATCCCGAGCTCGGTCCCGGCCGTGTTGTACGTGTCCCGTGACAACCAGCTGCGCGGCGTCGACATGGTGCTCGACCAGTCCGGCACGGCGATGAAGGTCGAAGTGCGCATGCCGGCGGTCACCGGCGACATCGCCATCGACCTGCCCCCGGCCGACCAGGTGCAGGAGCTGCCGGGTGGCGTGGGCGGGCTGATGCCGGGATTGTCCGGGCTGAACGAGGGTGAGGACAGCGGCACGGTCCCGGACGTGGTCGAGGCCACCGTCGCCGCGGCCACCCCCTCCACCTGACCCCACCCTGGTGTAGCGTCCCGGGGTGAGCCCGCCAGCGGGTCGGGCTCACCAACTGCCCAGACCCGGCGCAGCGGACTCACGCTGTGCCGCCACGCTCATCCAGGGAGACACCTCGATGGTTCATTCTCACCGCCGGGCCCGAGTGGCCATCGCTGCGCTGCTGGCCGGCGCGGCCGCCTCCACGGCTGCCACGGCGGCGGCGCGCACGACGCCGCCCACGGCACCGTCCACCGCCGGGACGGCCACCGCAGGTACCGCGGTGGGCAGCGCCACCGCCTACGCCGACCCGATGACCAACTTCGTTCCCGACCAGGGCGCCAAGCCGGTCGACTGCAAGCCGAAGGACGGGCCGCTGAAGGCCGCCTGGGTGTACATCGGGCCGATCAACGACGGTGGCTGGACCCAGGCTCATGACGTCGGGCGTCAAGAGGTCCAAGCCGCCCTGGGTGACCAGGTGGTCACGACCTACAAGGAGAACGTCCCGGAGGGGCCGCAGGTCGCCCAGGTCCTGGAGGACCTGATCAAGGACGGCAACACGCTGATCTTCGGGACCTCGTTCGGGTTCCAGGACGCCTTCATCGACGTCGCCGCCAAGCACCCCAACGTGTGCTTCGACTTCGCCACCGGCTACAAGACGGCCGCCAACGTCGGCCAGTTCTACGGACGCGGAGAGGACACCGATTACCTGACCGGCATGGCCGCCGGTGCGGCCACCAAGGCCGGCAAGGTCGGCTACGTCGCTCCGTTCCCGATTCCCGAGGTGATCCGCGGCATCAACTCCTACGCCCTTGGCGTCCAGGCCACCCACCCGGGTGCCACGTTGCAGGTGGTGTGGACCAACACCTGGTTCGATCCGGCCAAGGAGCGCGCCGCGGCGGAGTCGCTGATCGCCGCAGGAGTCGACGTGGTCGCCTCCGGGCAGGACTCCCCGGCATCCGGCGAGGCGGCCAAGGCCAAGGGGCTGCCGTGGACCGGGTACGACTCGGACCAGAGCGCCAACTTCCCGGACATCTGGCTGACCGCCACCAACTACCACTGGGGTGCGTACGAGACGGCTCGGGCCAAGGCCGTGCTGGACGGCACCTGGGTGCCGGGCAACTACTACGGCGGCATCGCCGATGGCTTCGCCCGCCTGGCGCCGTTCGGCAAGCTGGTCTCGGCTGACACGCAGGCCAAGATCCTGGCCAAGCAGGCCGAGCTGTCGGCCAAGCCGGGCTCGCACCTCACCGGGCCGATCAAGGACCAGTCAGGCAAGGAGCGCGTCCCGGCCGGTCAGCAGATCTCCTTCGAGGACCTGATGTCGATGAACTACTTCGTCGAAGGGGTCATCGGCGAGATCCCGTCGAGCTGATCCGCCGTTGTCCACCGCGGACCCGGCGCAGGCCGTCGCCGCCGGTGGCGAGCCGACGGAACACCCCGGCTCGCCACCGGCCGCGGCCGTGCGCATGTCCGGCATCGTCAAGCGGTTCCCGGGTGTCGTCGCCAACGACGGCGTCGACTTCGCCGCTGCGCTCGGTGAGGTCCACGCCCTGCTGGGCGAGAACGGTGCCGGCAAGTCGACGCTGTCGAACATCCTGACCGGCCTGTACCGGCCCGACGAGGGGCGCATCGAGCTCGATGGGCGGGCGGTGCACTTCGACTCCCCGCGTGATGCCCTGGCGGCCGGCATCGGCATGGTGCACCAGCACTTCCGCCTCGTGCCGACCTTCACGGTCGCCGAGAACGTGGCCCTCGCCGACCCGCACGGCATCGGCCGCCGGCAGGTGCGCCACCTTCGCCAGGAGCTGGCCGCGATGGGCGCGCACTACGGGCTCGCCGTGGACCCCGATGCCCGCGTCTGGCAGCTCTCGGTGGGTGAGCAGCAGCGCGTCGAACTGCTCAAGGCGCTCCATCGGGGAGCCCGGGTGCTGATCCTCGACGAACCGACCGCGGTGCTGACCCCCCAGGAGGCCGACGCCCTGTTCGTCACCCTGCGGGCGATGGTGGCCGAGGGCCGCACGGTGGTCTTCATCAGCCACAAGTTGCACGAGGTCAAGGCGGTGTCCGACCGCGTCACCGTGCTGCGCCACGGGCGCACCGTGGGGACGGTGGACACCGCCTCGTGCACCACCACCGACCTGGCCCGGCTGATGGTCGGTCGCGACGTCGTGTTCCGCCGCGCCGAGCGGGCCCACCCGGTCGATCCGGCGGCCGCCCCGCTGATGCGGGTGCGCGGGGTGTCGGCGGTGAACCACCGCGGCCAGCCGGCGGTGCGCCAGGCCGGCTTCGAGTTGCGACCGGGCGAGATCCTCGGGGTGGCCGGGGTCGCCGGCAACGGCCAGCGCGAGCTGGCCGAGGCGATCACCGGCATGCGTCGGCCGACGGCCGGCTCGATCGAGGTCGGCGGATCGCCGGTGCGGCTCGGCTCGGTGCGCGCCGCGCACGCCGCCGGCATCGCCCACGTGCCGGAGGACCGCCTGCACACCGGCCTGGCTCCCAGCCTGTCGATCGCCAGCAACGTCGTGCTGACCGCCTACCGCCGTCCACCGGCGAGCCGCGGACCGTTCCTCGACCGCGGGTACATCCGCCGCCACGCCACCGAGCTGATGTCCCGCTTCGACGTGCGCGCCCCGGGGCCGGACACGCCGGTGCGGCTGCTCTCCGGCGGCAACGTCCAGAAGGTGCTGCTCGGGCGAGAGTTCGCCAGCGACCCCAAGGTGCTGGTGGCCGCTTCGCCGACGCGCGGCCTCGACGTCGGCGCCATCGAGACCGTGCGCCGCCTCCTGGTCCAGGCCGCCGACGAGGGTCGGGGGGTGCTGCTGATCTCCGAGGACCTCGAAGAGATCCTGGCGCTCAGCGATCGCGTGCTGGTGCTGTACGAGGGGCGCATCGTCGGGGACGTCCCCGCCGCCGATGCCACGGCCGAGCGCCTCGGCCTGCTGATGGGCGGCGGTGCCGTGTCCCGGGACGTCGGCTGATGCGCTCGCCGTTGCGCTTCGAGCGCCGCCTGCGCCAGCCGAAGTGGCTGTCGCTCGCCGTGCCGGCCGGATCGCTCCTGGCGGCCCTCGTCCTCGGGGCGGTCGTCCTGCTGGTCACCGGGCGGAACCCGCTCAGCACCTACCACCGGATCCTCGAGCGAGCCTTCGCCTCGCAGTCGTCGCTGTCGGGCACGCTGATCTCGGCCACTCCGCTGGCCTTCACCGGGCTGTGTGCCGCAGTCGCCTTCCGGATGGGGATCATCAACATCGGCGGCGAGGGCCAGCTGTTCGGCGGGGCGATCCTGGCCTCGTGGGCGGGCATCGCGCTCGGTGACCAACCGGTGTGGATCGTGCTGGTGGCCATGCTGGCGGCCGGCGCCGTGGGCGGCATGACGGTGGCGTTGATTGCCGGGGTGTTGCGCGCCCGCTTCGGGGCCAACGAGATCATCACCACGCTGATGCTCAACTACATCGTCGCCATCTTCCTCGACTACCTGATCTTCAACTCCAAGTCGTACTGGCGGGAGCCGAAGTCGTTCGGCTTCCCCAAGGGCAAGCAGGTCGGCCCGGCCGCGTTCTGGAGCCCGATCACCATCGGGCACACCGCCATCCCCCGGGGCTTCATCGTCGCCGTGCTGGCCGGCGTCGTGGTCTCCGTCCTCTACCGGACCACCCGCTTCGGGTTCGAGGTCGCCGTCATCGCCGACTCTCCGGGCACGGCGCGCTACGCCGGTATGCGCACGACGCGCAAGATCATCGCCGTGATGGCGCTGTCCGGGGCCCTCGCCGGCCTCGGTGGGGCCAGCGACGTGGGCGACTTCCGCCATGTGCTCGATGCCAAGGGGCTGCAGCTCGCCGGCTACGGCTACACCGGCATCGTCGTCGCCGCCCTGGCCCGGCTCAACCCGCTCGGCACCGTCCTCGTCGCCGTGCTGATCGGCGGGCTGACCAACGCCGGGTACGCCCTGCAGGGCCCGGACTTCCCCTCCGGGTTGGTGGGTGCCCTGCAAGGTCTGATCCTGTTCACCGCGGTGGCCGGCGAGGTCCTGGTGCGCTACCGGGTCCGGCGGGCCGTGCCCGCACCGGTGAGCGCCGCGGCGGCCGGGCCCCCGACCCCACCGGTGCGGGCCGGGGCATGAACCACAACCTGTTCGTCGTCATCGCTGCCTCGGCGATCTTCTATGGGACGCCGCTGTTCTTCGCCGCGCTGGGCGAGCTGCTCACCGAGCGGTCCGGTGTGCTGAACCTCGGAGTCGAGGGGATGATGCTGATCGGCGCCCTGTTCGGCTCGTGGGCCTCCCAGCACGTCGGCGGGCCGAGCTGGTTCGTGGTGCTGGCCTCCGTCCTGATCGGCGCCCTGGCGGCCGCGGTCCTGGCGGCGATGTATGCCGTGCTGGCCATCACCCTGCGGGTCAATCAGACCGTCGCCGGCTTGGCCCTGACGATCTTCGCCGGTGGGGTCGGCCTGTCCAGCTACCTGGCCAACTCGTGGCACGTCGCCCTGCGGCCGACCCCGCACCCGATCCGCAAGCTCGACGTCCTCGGCCTGGCCGACACCCCGGTGCTCGGGCCGCTGCTGTTCAACCACACGATGCTGACCTACGTCTCCTGGGTGCTGGCCGCAGTGGGCTGGTTCTACCTGTTCCACAGCCGCACCGGCCTGCGCCTGCGGGCCGTCGGCGAGTCACCGCAGACCGCCGACGCCATGGGCATCAGCGTGGCCGGGTACCGCTACGCCCACACCATCCTCGGCGGCGCCCTGGCCGGCGTCGGCGGGGTGTTCTACAGCCTGGCCATCGTGCCGACGTGGGTCGACGGGATGACCAAGGGGGCCGGGTGGATCGCCATCGCCCTGGTGATCTTCGGCTTCTGGCGACCGGAGCTGACCCTGGCCGGGGCCTACCTGTTCGGGGCCCTGTCCAGCCTGAGCCTGATCCTGAAGGCTCGCAACGTGCACATCAACGGTTCGATCCTCGACGCCCTGCCGTTCCTGGCCACCATCGTCGTGCTGGTGGTCATGTCCAGTGGCTCGATGCGCCGGCGCCTCGGTGCGCCGGCCGCGCTGGGCGTGCCCTACCAACGAGAGGAGCGCTGATCGTGGCCGACGCCGTCGTCGTCGACAACCGCACGCCAGGCCTGGCGTGGTGCTGGCACCCGGTGGCGAGGGTCGCCGATCTGGGTGACGGGCCGGGTCCGCGGCGCGTCGAGCTGCTCGGCCAGGGGTACGTCCTGGCCCGGTTGGGTGGGCAGTGGCGGGGGTTCGCCGATCGGTGCCCGCACCGCCTCGGTCGGCTCAGTGGGGGGACAGTGGCCGAGGACCGGCTGGTGTGCCCGTACCACGGGTGGCAGTTCGCCGACGGTGGCCAGTGCCGGCTGATCCCGGCGCTGGGCCCGGAGGCCGCCGTGCCGCGGCGTGCCGGTCTCGACCAGGTCGAGGTGTGCGAGCGGTACGGGCTGCTCTGGCTGGCGCCGAACCGGCCGCTGGCCGGCCTGGCCGAGGTCGCCGAGTGGGACGACCCGGCGTTGCGCCAGGTGTGGTTGCCGGTGGTCGACGTCCGCGCCGGGGCGGCGCAGTTCGTCGACAACTTCCTCGACTTCGCCCACTTCCCGTTCGTCCATGCCGGCACGTTCGGCAACGCCGAGGAGCCGTTCGTCGAGGAGTTCTCCGTCGAGCGCGCCGCGCACGGTGCGGTGGTCGACTACCGGCACACCATCGTCAACCACGAGGATCCGCTGGTGGCCGACGGCACCCACCCGCTGGTCCAGCCGCGGCGGATGCGCTACGAGTACACCGCCCCGTTCACCGCTCTGCTGCGCCTCGACCTGGAGCTGACCGGCATGGTCAACGCCATCCTCGTCGCCTGCCAGCCCGTGGACGTCGGGGTCACCCGGCTGTACACGGTGATGCTGCGCAACGACTGCGCCGACGACGCCGCCGCCCGGGCCGCGGTGGACTACGAGCTGTCCGTCCTGGCCGAGGACCTGGCGGTCATCGACCACCTGCCCGACACCACCGTGACGCTCGACCCGACCGCCCAGGTGCACACTCGCGCCGACCGATTGACCGTCGAGTTCCGCCGGGTGCTGCGCGACCTGTTGATCGAGGCCGCTGCTCAGGCCGGGTAGATCCCGGCCATCACCGTGAACCCGGGGATCCGTTTCACCCGGTCGGTCCAGCGGCGCAGTGCCGGGTAGTCGAGCAGGCTGATGCCGCCTTGGTCGGAGAGCATCACGTCCGGGAACAGGGCCAGGTCGGCGATGGTCGGGTGCGCCGCGCTGGCCATCCACGGGCGCCCCTGGCGCTCGTGGAACCAGACGTGGTCGTCGAGCCGGCGGAACAGCCGGTGGGCCCCCGCTCGGAGGGCGTCGATGTCGAACTCGTAGCCGAGGGTGTCGTGCAGCCGGGCGGCCGAGGCGGTGCTGGTGGTGCCTTCGGCGACCAGCATCCAGGACGCCACCTCGCCCAGCAGGTGGGGGTCGGCCACCGGGTACCACTGCCCGCTCGGGTCGTAGCGGGTCGCCAGGTAGACGAGGATGGCGTGCGCGTCGGCCAGGATGTAGCCGTCGTCGTCGATCACCGGGATGTGTCCGAACGGGTTGATCTGACGGAAGGCCTCGCTGTGGTGCTGGCGACCGGGGAAGAAGTCGATCGGCTGTCGGCGGTAGGGCACGCCGAGGATGCCCAGCAGCAGGCGCTGCTTGTAGCAGTTGACGCTCAGCTCGTAGTCGTACAGGGTGATCACGGCTCGAGGTCCAGCACCAGTCGAGTGCCGGGAGCGGCACGGGACACGCACGTGGTCATCAGCCGCCCGGCGGCGTGCTCGGCCGCGTCGAGGTACACGTCCTGGTGCAGTGGCCGGCCGTCGAGGACGCCCACCACGCACGTCCCGCAGGTGCCCTGCTCGCAGGACGAGGGCACGTCGACGCCGTGCCCTCGCAGGGCGTCGAGCAGCGTCGTCCCGGCCGGCACCTCGATGACCGTTGCGCTGCGGGCCAGCTCGACGGTGAAGGCTCCGGCGGTGTCGGTGTCGGCCGGGTTGGCGAAGTACTCGACGTGCACGGATCCGGCCGGCCACCCGGCCGCCGCCGCGGCATCCTGGACCGCGCCGATCATCGGCGCCGGACCGCAGACGTAGACGTGCTCGCCCTCGCCCGGCCCGGCGAGCAACGCGGTGACGGCTGCCGCGGTGGCGGCCGGGTCGAGGCCGAGGTGACGGACCACGGTGTCGCCCAGCCCGGCGAGGCGCTCGCCGAAGGGGACGTGCTCGGCGCTCTGGGCGAAGACGTGCAGGGCGAAGTCCAGGCCGTTGGCGTGCAGTGCCTGGGCCATGGCGAGCAGCGGGGTGATGCCGATGCCGCCGGCGATCAGCAGGGTGCGGAACGAGTCGCGGCGCAGCACGAACTGGTGCCGTGGCTCGGAGATGGTCAGCTGGTCGCCGACGGTGAGATCGTCGTGGATCCAGGCGGACCCGCCGCGTGAGGTCGACTCGCGCTTGACGCCGATCACGTAGGCGTCCAACTCCCCCGGCGCGTTGACCAGCGAGTACTGACGGGTGATCCCGTTGGGCAGGGCGACGTCGATGTGGTCGCCGGGTTGGGCGGTGGGCAGCTGGCCGCCCACCGGGCGCAGCTCGACGGCGCGCACCCCGACTGCGGTGTCGCGGCGTGCGGCGACGGTCACCGGGATCGTCGTCCGCGCCGTTCCGGGTGCCGGTCGCCGCGGCGGGGTGCGCTGCTGGATCCGCTGCAGGTCGGCCGCCGGCGAGCGGGTGGCGATGATGCCCACCTCGACCCGCTCGCGCAGCGCGGCGAGCAGCCGGTGCTGGTGGCGGAGCACGTCGAGAGCGATGGTGGCACAACTGGCGGGCGGCTCGGCCAGCACCGGGCGGACCACGCAGCGGTGCTCGTCCATCGGCTGGACCACGGCGACGACCGGTGAGCCATCCACCGACCAGCGGTCGATCTCCTCGGCCAGCGCGGCGCGCACCGTGGTGGCTGGCGCGTCGATCGGCAGGGCCCGCAGGGCGACGGACCGCTCGGTGATGCCGGCCGGTGCGGAGAACGGGCCGCCGTGGTCGACGGTGGTCCACACCAGCCCCCCGTACTCGACGGCGGGATGACTGACGTTGCACACCGTGCGCCCGGGGGCCTCGCCAGGGTGGGCCGGGATGTAGGTGCACCCGGCGGTGCGGCTGGCATAGCGCCAGCCGTGATATCGGCAGACCAGCTCGCCGCCCTCGTTGCTGCCCAGGGTCAGGCGCACCCCGCGGTGCAGGCAGCGGTTGTCCCAGACGTTGACGGAGCCGTCGTCGGCGCGCCACACGGCGAGCTCTCGGCCGAGCAGCTGTCCGAGGTAGACGTGCCGCTCGACGAGGTCGTCGCTGCTGGCGATGGGGAACCAACCGGTCTCCGGGCTCATGCGGTGCTCCCCGCCGGGATCACGGCGTAGGTCACGCCGAGGGCGCTCAGCCAACGTCGGTAGGCCACCGAGCTGTGGTCGGCGCGCACCGGCATCTCCGCATCCGGCGCCAGCGGCAGGCGTCGCGGCCACTGGTTCTCCAGGATCGTCTTGTCCTGTCCGAAGATCAGCTGCTGGAAGCGGCGCAGCTCGGCGTCCGTGCTCACGTCGTCCAGCAGGCACAGCAGGTTGTGGGCCCGGACCGTCTCCTCCGTCAGCGGCTGGTTGAGCAGGGCGATGACGTCCATGCGTGCCGGATCGGTGGGGTTCGACTTGTAGAGCATCACGCAGTAGGGGTGCGGAACCCGGTACACGTACTCGCTGATCTGCCCACCGGTCGCCATCGCCGCGGCCTGGGGTTGGTAGAAGCGGCACCGGGTGGCCAGCACCCCGTCGGCACCGGTGGTCACGTCGTAGTCGAGCACCTCGGTGCGCGGCTCGGCGCCGAGGATGCCGGTGTGGACATAGGGGAAGTGACCCATGTCGAGGAAGTTCTCGACGGCCCGCGGCGCAGAGGTGGCCACCGTGATCGATCCGGCGTTGACCACCCGCCGGTCCGGCTCGTCGCACTCGGGGATCTCGAACACCTCGTGATCCGGGTCGCCGAGCGAGGTCCACAGGTAGCCGTACCGGGTGCGCGCCGGCAACGGGCGTGATCCGTCGGCGACGCTGCACACGCCGGCGGTAGTCCGTTCGACCGTGACCGTGGCGCCGAGCAGCAGGGTGTCGTGGCAGGTCGGGGCGGCGATCTCGTCGAGCGCGGCCAGCGGATACCACTGGGCCAGGGCGACCGGGTCCGTGCAGCGCTCCATCGAGCCGCCATCGTGGCGCATTTTCCCGGCGGCGGGCAACGACGGGGAACGGTCGGGCACTCGTGGAACCCTCGACCTGTCGTGGAGGGTTGGTCGTCGACGACCGAACCGGGCCGGGGCGAGCGCAGCGCGGCGACGCGAGCATCGACGCGAGCTGGCCGTCGTGGTGACGGTGCGTGGTGCGCCGCGCTCCCCGCGTCACCAATCGACGCGGAACCGACGCGAGATCGGCAACCTCCTACGCCGCCAGTTGTCGCTGTGCGTGGCGAGCGCACACTGTGCGGCGCAACAACAGGCGGATAGACCCCACTTCGGTGGGCGGAGGACCACTCATGCGAGTCGACGATCACCAACCACTCACTCGGCGCCGCGCGCCCCACGCCCTGCTGATCGGGGCCGTGCTGGCCCTGGTCGGCTCGTTCGTCGCGGTTCCCGCGGCGCGCGCCCAGAGCGCCGCCGACCCGACGACGACCACGACGACGAGCGAGCCCCCGGCCACCACCCAGGCGCCGGACCCGACGACGACCACCACGACCCAGCCGCCGGACACGACCACGACCCAGCCGCCGGACACGACCACCACGACCACGTCGCCGGCCACCACCACGACGACCGTCGCCGCGGCGACGACGACCACGGCGCCGGCCAAGGCCGTCCTGGCCGCGGCGGCCGGCGACACCGTCGGCGAGGTGATCAAGAGCCTCGACTCGGTGCAGGGCGGCGGGTACACCGCCCCGAACACCTTCGACACCAGCTCGACGGTGCGCTACAAGCTGCTGCTGAAGTGCTCGAGCCTGTCCCAGGACTGTGGCATCGGCACGGTGACCGACGTGCTCGACCCGAACCTCGTCTACCGCCAGGTCATCGTGCCGCAGGTGTCCACGCCGAGCGGCGCACTGCCGATCAGCGCGTCGGCGTCGGGTCAGACGGTCACGATCAAGGTCGGCAGCTCGTCGATCCCGTGGCCGGACGGCAGCCAGTTCGAGGTCGTGCTGGTCGCCGACGTGAAGAGCACGGCACCTCCTGGGGACATCCCCAACTCGGCCACCCTGACCATCACCAACGGCACCGGCAACACCAGCGGCCCGGTGATCATCAACGTCCCGCCGAAGGAACCGCAGTGGGGCCTGGACAAGCGGCTGGCCACGGCCAAGCCGGTGCTGGGCGAGAACGTCGCGTTCCAGCTGGTGTTCACCCTGCCCACCAAGTACGGCAACGTCGACGTCACCAGCGGGACGCTGGTCGACACCTACCCGGCCGGTGCGGTGGTGGTGGACGCCAACGGTGGAACGGTCGACACCGTCAACCACACCATCACCTGGAACACCGGGCCGTTGTCGTCCAGCAGCAGCGTCAACTGTGACGCCACCGGGCAGAACTGCACGACGTACTTCTACCGGACCCCCGTGCTGATGTTCCCGGCGGACGTGTTCGCCAACGTGCCGACGGTGACCAACGCCGCCAGCGCCGACCTGAACTTCGCCAACGGTGACACGGCGCACCTGACCGACCAGCAGGACGTCACCTTCGTCGCCGGTGTGCCCAGCAACTCGGGATTCGCCAAGAGCGGACCGGCGCAGATCACGACGGGAGCCACCGAGAGCTGGCGGTTGTACTCCCCGAACCCGGGCAACACGACGTTGACCAACTTGATGGTAACCGACGTCCTGCCGGCCAATGTCACCAACTTCTCGATCCGCCGGGTCTATCCCGGCTACCAGCCCAGCTATCCGGGCAACCTGACCGTCGTCTTCGAGTACCAGGACGCCGCGGGCGCGTGGCTGCCGTGGTTCGTCCACGATCCGACGAACCCGGCCTACGACAACTCCTGGACCACCAAGCCAGTGCCGGCCGGGGCGACGGCCTGGCGGATGACGGCTCCGACGATGCCCCCGGGGGCGAACGATGCCCTGGACATCTATCTGGACGGGACGGTCACCGGGACGGCGCCGGACACGATCCAGAACTGCGCCACCTCCCAGTCCGACACGACCGCCGTGCGGACGAGCTGCGCGACGACCACGATCACCACGCCCTTCTCCAGCCTGGTGACGGTCAAGGGCCATCAGTTCCTGAACAACGACCCGTCCCAGACCAGCGTGGTCCCCGGCGAGGAGTTCCGCTTCATCGTCTCGTTCCGCACGACGGGCCCGACGCCGGTGTACCAGGTCGATGTGGCCGACCTCCTGCCGCCGCAGTTCGAGTACGTGAGCACCGAGTGCTGGGGTGCCGCCGGCGACGCCTATTACAAGTCCTGGGAGCCGACCATCTTCGCCGCCTGCAACAGTGGCACGGGTCTGCCCAACCTGCCCACGGCGTCGGTCAGCACGTCGAGCAGCGGCACCAGCCTGCACTGGTTGGCGACCGCGCCGAACGGGACCGCCTTCGAGACCAACCTGTTCTACGGCATCGTCTTCCGGGTTCGTGTCAAGGACTCCACCTCCAACGCCAACTACACCAACGTGCAGAACACGATCATCCACGATGCCGGGGTCAACACCGTCTGCCAGGCGGGCTACGGCGACACCAGCGGGGTGGTCGACAGCGGCGATCTCGACGGCGACGCCAACAGCACGGAGACGAAGTGCCGCAACACCGACGCCGTCCAGGTCCGTCAGGCCGCCATCGGCCAGATCAAGAAGTGGGTCAAGGGTGACGTCGGGCTCAACGTGCTCGAATCCACGGGGCTGCCCTCGTCGACCTGTCCCGATCTCAACGGCTACACCCGGTACCCATGCGTCTCCACGGTGACGTCCGGAGGGACCTTCGACTACCTGATCCAGGCCAACAACACCGGCAACGTTCCGCTGACCAACTACTGGATCTACGACATCCTGCCGTTCCCCGGTGACACCGGGGTGAGCGGATCCCTGGCCGGCGCGCCGCGCGGCACCGAGTGGGACCCGTTGCTGACCGGTCCGATCAGCGTCGCCGGTGGCACCGGCGTGGTCGAGTACAGCTCCAGCTCCAACCCGTGCCGCAGCGAGGTGGCACCGGTGGGAGCCAGCACCCCGTGGCCGTCGGGCTGCGTGGACGACTGGACCACGTCGTTCTCCGCCGGGGCCAAGGCCTTCCGCGTCCATCTGTTCGACAACGGCGCGGCCTGGGCCCCCGGCGGGGTGGTCACGCTGCACGTCCCGATGCAGGCACCGGCGACGGCCCCCAACTCGACCATGTCGCCACTGG
Organism: Actinomycetes bacterium; assembly: GCA_029782355.1. Classification (GTDB taxonomy): domain Bacteria; phylum Actinomycetota; class Acidimicrobiia; order Acidimicrobiales; family Ilumatobacteraceae; genus JAKOUY01. Next base: position 2,149 of record JAKOUY010000016.1, on the reverse strand, counting down.
ACCTCTCCGTGGCGTGGAACTCGGTCGCCGAGGCTGCCTCCCGCCTGAACGCCGACGGCACCGTCTACACCCTGCTCCCCGACGAGCCGCGCAAGGTGGGCGTGATCGTCCCCTTCCCGCCGATCTCGATCGGTGACTACGTGTGGTTGGACAACAACCGGGACGGCGTGCAGGGCGCGGCGGCTGCCGAGCCGCCGGTGGCCGGGGTCGGCGTCGAGCTGTTCGACGCCTCCGGCACCTCCCTGGGCACGACGACCACGGACGCCAACGGGTTCTACTCGTTCACCGATCTCTACGTCGGGACCGCCTATCGGCTGGTGTTCACCGCACCGGACGGCTACACCTGGACGACCCAGAACGCCGGGAGCGACGACACGGTGGACTCCGACGTCGACCCCGCCGACGGCTCGGTCAGCTTCACCACGCCGCTGGTGAGCGGGACGAACTCGGCCACCGCGCCGGACGTGCCGATCTACGACGGCGGCCTGGTCCAGTACAACCTGTCCGTGACCAAGACGCTGGTGGGCACCGGCCCGTTCCAGCCCGGTTCGACGGTGACGTTCACGTTGACGCCGCACAACGACGGTCCGGCGATGGCCGTGGCCGGCTGGTCGGTGACCGACATCCTGCCCACCGGGTTGACCGCGGTGTCGATGACCGGTGGTGCCAACTACACCTGCTCGGGTCTGGTGTGCACCTCGTCGGTGGATCTGGCGGGCAAGGCCGATGGTGACCCGATCACGGTGACGGCGACGATCGACGCGACGTTCACCAGTGGCACGTTGCACAACGTGGCCTACGTGTCGCCGAATCCGGACGACACGGTTCCGGAGACGAATCTGCTGGTGGTGCCAACCACGTCGACGGACACCTCGTCGACGGGCACGGACAACGACGCCCAGGCCGATGTGACCGTGGCGTCGAAGGTGTCGATCGGTGACTACGTGTGGTTGGACAACAACCGCGACGGCGTGCAGGGCGCGGCGGCTGCCGAGCCGCCGGTGGCCGGGGTCGGCGTCGAGCTGTTCGACGCCTCCGGCACCTCCCTGGGCACGACGACCACGGACGCCAACGGGTTCTACTCCTTCACCGATCTGGCACTGAGCACCGCCTATCGGCTGGTGTTCACCGCACCGGACGGCTACACCTGGACGACCCAGAACGCCGGGAGCGACGACACGGTGGACTCCGACGTCGACCCCGCCGACGGCTCGGTCAGCTTCACCACGCCGGCCACGGCCGGGACCAACTCGGCGACGGCGCCGGACGTGCCGATCTACGACGGCGGCCTGGTCCAGTACAACCTGTCGATCATCAAGTCGCTCGACACGGCCGGGCCCTTCTACGCCGGTTCGACGGTGACGTTCACGTTGACGCCGCACAACGACGGTCCGGCGATGGCCGTGGCCGGCTGGTCGGTGACCGACATCCTGCCCACCGGGTTGACCGCGGTGTCGATGACCGGTGGTGCCAACTACACCTGCTCGGGTCTGGTGTGCACCTCGTCGGTGGATCTGGCGGGCAAGGCGGATGGTGACCCGATCACGGTGACGGCGACGATCGACGCGACGTTTACCAGTGGCACGTTGCACAACGTGGCCTACGTGTCGCCGAATCCGGACGACACGGTTCCGGAGACGAATCTGCTGGTGGTGCCAACCACGTCGACGGACACCTCGTCGACGGGCACGGACAACGACGCCCAGGCCGATGTGACCGTGGCGTCGAAGGTGTCGATCGGTGACTACGTGTGGTTGGACAACAACCGCGACGGGGTGCAGGGCGCGGCGGCTGCCGAGCCGCCGGTGGCCGGGGTGACGGTGAACCTGTATGCCGCGAACGGGACGACGCTGGTCGCCACGGCCACGACGGATGCCACGGGGTTCTACTCGTTCGTCGATCTGATCCCCGGTACCACGTATGTCGTCGAGTTCGTCAGGCCGGATGGGTACACGTTCACCGACGCCGTGCGCGGTTCGGACACGGCGCTCGATTCGAATGCCGACATCGACACGGGTCGGGTGACGGTGGTGGCCCCGCCGTCGGGTTCGAACTCGGCGACGGCGCCGGACGATCCGACGATCGATGCCGGGTTGTGGAAGTACAACCTGTCGATCACCAAGACGTTGGACACGGCTGGCCCGTTCTA
>JAKOUY010000004.1 GCA_029782355.1 Actinomycetes bacterium | reverse complement strand
CCACTTCCCCAACGAGCAAGCCGCGATGAAAGTGCTCTACCTCATCGCGATCGCTCGCCAGAAGAACCGGGAGAACATGACCGGCCGCATCGCCGGCTGGAAGCAAATCCTCAACACCCTCACCGTCCACTACGGTGAGCGCATCGAGGCCGTCAACCAATGACCATCACGACCGTTTACACAAACGATCTGACAGACCCTGACCAGTTCAAGAACAGCGCGCCCTGACCAGCTCGGCACGTTCATCACTGGACAGGCCGGGCCGGGTCCCGTCATCGACGTCGGCTTGGGCATCCAGCCAAGCAGACACGAATCGGAAATCCCCAGCTCCTGGGCGATCTGGGCGACCGGCTTGACCTTCGACCGCGCCAAGTCGATCGCGCGTTGACGGACCTCCGGCGGATGCGGACGAGGCATCAGAACTCCTTCCGAGAAGGCATCTCGCCGCCTCACAGTAGGTGTCCATCAAACGGGGGTCACTCCAGCCTCGCCACCCGCACCCTCGCCGGCCTCCTCCCCGCCGCCCGCACCCCATCAGCCGAAACCCTCCGAACGTGACCCTCGGCAAGCCACAGCGAACGCTGCGCTACAGCTCGAACGCCAGAGACTCAGCTCATCCGTGCGGCCCGACGAGCCCGCACTAACGTCGTCCGACCGATACCCATCCGTTCGGCGACTTCGGTGAGGCCCAGGCCGGTTGCCGCCAGGGCCTCGGCACGGGACACGTCGACGGGCACGGTCTCGTGGTAGCGACGTTCAACTCCGTGGGCTTGCAGGATCGCTGACATGCGGTCGCGGCTGATGGCCACGGACTTGGCTAGCTCTCGGATCGTGCGCCCGCCCAGGTAGAGCGCGACGAGCTCCAGCTCCTCACCGTCGGTGAGGTGGGTCACCACTCTGAGAGCGGGAGTGTCGGCAACGACCTGCCGCTTGGCGAGGTCAGCTGACTTGGGTAGTCGTCGTTGCCAGTCCCCGCTGTTTGAGTAGCGTCTTAGAAGGCCGACCACCGCCCTGTCGAGCTGACGTGCACGGCAGTCGGCGGCCGCCATCGGTCTTGACGGTCCGTCCCGCCGGTCGAGCCGGCCGATGCCCCGTTCGGTGCGATCCGTGAACGACTGCCGGCCGCACCGGGTCACGCCACACCGAACTCTTACCGTTTTCTGACGGTCCGCCGACGGATCGTCCGGCAGGATTCAGGCGTCGACTCGGCCGCCCCGGAGCACACCCCATGAGCCTGCCCACATTCGAGCGCGCCACGAGGCGCACGTTCTTGCGCACGGGCGCCAGCGTCGCCGGGGCGCTGGCGGCTGGGCGACTGCTGACCGCGTGCGACAACGGCGACCGCGCCGCCTTCGCCAGCACGTCCACCGCCGTGGACCCCGTGACCGCGCCGGCGCCGACGACACCGGCGGCCACCACGCCCGCCACCACGCCGGCCACCACGCCGGCGACCACCGCCACCACGACCGTCGCGCCGACCACGACCAGCAGCAGTCCCACCACCTCGCCGCCGCCGACCGCCGCCAGCAGCACGACCGCGGGACCCGGGGGCGCTGCGCCGGTGGCCGTGGACTTCAGCTTCGCTCCGGAGGGTTCCGGCGGGCGGGTTCGCAACCCGTTCATCGCCGTGTGGGTCGAGGACACCAGCGGGTTGGTGGCCGGGCTGATCGCCGTCTGGTACCTGCCCCGCGAGGCTCGCTATCTGGGTCAGATGACCGAGCTGATGGCCGCGGCATCGAACGTCACCGCCGACCAGGCCGACGCGGTGACCGGGCCGACCCGCCCCGCCGGTGCGTACCGGCTGCAGTGGGACGGCGCCGGCCTGGACGGCACGGCGTTGTCCGGGAGCTACACGATGTTCGTCGAGTCGGCGCGCGAGCACGGGCCGCACTCGGTGGTGTCCGGGCCGGTCACGTTGGGCAGGCCCGGGACGACCACCCTGGCGGCGTCGGGTGAGCTCTCCAAGGTGACGGTCACCATTGGCTGAGATCCCCGACCGGACCGATCCGCCGGACCTGACCGCCACCGACCCGTCCGAGCGCCAGCGGGCCCGCCTCGCCGCGCTGGCGACCCGCCAGCCGCCCCGCGGCCAGCGCGCCGGGCGGTGGATGCGCCTGTTCCACGTCTACGTGTCGATGGGCAGCATGCTCGTCGTCGCCTTCTTCGCCCTCACCGGGCTGACGTTGAACCATCCCGACTGGTCGCTCGGCTCGACCACGACCACCACGGCGCACGGCACCCTCCCCGCCGGGTCCGTCACGGGCCGCACCGTCGACTACCTGAAGATCTCCGAGTACGCCCGCGATGCGTTCGGCATCACCGGACATGTCAAGGACTACGGCGTCAGCGGCGACACCGGCACGATCGACTACGCCGGGCCGGGCTCCAGCGCCAGCGTGATGTTCTCCCTCGGGACATCGACGGTCACGGCGACGGTGACCCAGAACGATCTGCTGGCAGTGCTGAACGACATCCACAAGGGGCGGGACACCAACCGTTCGTGGAGCTGGGTGATCGACGTCTCGGCCGTCGTGCTGCTGGTGGTCACCCTCACCGGCATCGGCATCCAGCTGTTCCAACGCAAGCGGCGCACCAGCGCGTTGGTCACCGCCGGCGTCCTGGCGGTGGTCACGCTGGTGCTGATGTACGTGGCGACCCGCTGATCCCGGCCTCCTCGACCGACGAGCGCCACGCCGGGCTGCGCCACACCTCGCCGGATTCGGCGACGACGAGGACGGCGACTCCCTCGCTGCCGGCCAGGGCGGCGGCCGGCTCGGCGTCGAGCACGGTGAACGCCGAGGCCCAGGCGTCGGCGTCGGCTGCGGTCGCGGCGACGACCGTCGCGCTGCGCCCCTCGGCCAGCGGCCACCCGGTCCGCGGGTCGAGGAGGTGCCCGAACCACCGACCATCGATCGTCCAGCCGCGGCGCCCACCGGCACTGGTGGCCACCGCCTGGCCGCTGATCGAGACCGTGATCAGCGGGGTGGCGTTGTCGGCCACCCGCCACGGGTCCTCGATGGCGATGCGTACCGGACCTCGTGCTTCGGGCCCGGCATGGCGCAGGTCGCCGCCGAGGTCGACGAGCACCGCTCCGACACCCGTGACCCGCAGGGCGACCTCGGACAGGCGGTCGACCACCCAGCCCTTGGCGACCCCGTGGACATCGACCAGCCTGCAGTCGCCCGTTCGCCGGACGCATCCGTCGACCACCTCGTAGGGCAGGCGGGCGCACGCCGCCGCCAGGTCGGCCAGCTCGCTCGCGCCCGGCAGGCGTTGTGCGTTCGCCGCGTCCTGCCACCGTGCCGTCAGGCCGGCCGTGGCGGCGTGGAACGCGCCGCCGGTGCGCTCGTGCCAGGACCGGGCGACGGCGAGCACCTCGCCGACCTCGGCGCCCGGCGCGTCGAGCTCGCCGCGCCGCCACCGGGCGAACTCGCTGCCGGACCGGTACGCCGACAGGAGCCCCTCCAGGCGGTCGGCCTCGTCGACCACCCGCTCGCCGGCCAGGTGCGCGGCGGAGGCATCGATCGCGTCGATCCGCAGCGTCAAGCGCGTCCCGAGGACCGGCTCGACGACGGTGCGGAACGATCGCAACGCCTCCATGCCGAACAGCCTGCCGGATCCGGTGGCCCTCGGCGCGTCCGGATCGGATCGCCGCGATACGGCGCGCGAGCCTGGGCCGGTGTCCACCGACCGCGCCATCACCGTGCTGCTGGGCAGCCTCGAGGCGGCCCGGGCCCGTCTGACCGGCATCGCCGACGGCATCGAGTCGGCGGACGCCCATCGACATCTGCTGCGGTTGGTGTCGGCGGCGTTGGAGCTGTTCGTCGAGCGAGCCGATCCGCTGCGACCGCTGCCCACCGTGTGGATGTCGCCCACCCGCAAGTTCCTCGGCGACAGCCCGGACACCATCTACACCACGATCCCGGTGTCGGCGGCGTGCCGCTACCGACTGACCATCGACCCGGGCGCGGCGCGCTACGTGGGCGTCGTCGCCTACGGGCGGGAGACCGACGGGGGAGCGGTGCGCATCGTCGCCAGCGCCAACGATCACGACCTGCCGCGGGACCCGGAGGGCCGCTTCGTGGTGGAGATCGGTGCGGCATCCGGCGACGGCCTGGTCATCGATCCGTCGACGTTCTGGGTGATGGTCCGCCAGTACTTCCGCCAGCCGTACCCCGACCAGCCGGGCTCGGTGCGCGTGGAGCGGATGGACGGCGTCGCCCCGGACACGACCCCCGATCCCGTGGCACTGGCGGCCGGCATCGAGCGTGCTGCGGCCTGGGTCGACGCCCAGGTTCGCGCCGACCTGGCACTCGATGCGATCATCGAGGACCCGACCGGGCGACTGACCACCGACCCCACCGTGGTCGACCACGCCGCGCTGGTCTCCCAGTTCTTCCCGACGCCCGACGTCAGCTACCAGGGTTGCCGGGTGGAGCTCGCCCCCGACCAGCAGCTGCGCGTCGACGTCCGCCCGCCGGCCTGTCGGTACTGGTCGGTCTCGGTGATGACGCCGTGGCTGGAGTCGCTCGAGGGCCGAGTCGTGGCGGCGTCGATCAACGGCGAGCGGGCCACGCCCAACCCCGACGGCTCCTACACCGTGGTCATCGCCGACGGCGATCCCGGCGTAGCCAACTGGATCCCGCTGCGTGGGTACCGCAGGATCCAGGTGGCCTACCGGGTGTTGCTGGGTGAGGCGCAGCCCGAGCCGGCCAGCTACGTGGTGGAGCCGACCATCGCCAACTGATCCAGCCGCCAGGTCGCTGACGGTTCACCGCCGGGCCAGGCGCTCCAGTCGTTCCCGATAGCGATCGAGTCCGGGAACCTGCCGTCCGGCGACCTTGGCGTCGTCGTCCCAACGACGGACGCGCACCGCATCGGCGTGCGACGTGTCGGTCTCGAACGCGGCCACCTCCGCCGCGCTCATCGGCCCGCCCTGCAGGGCGAGGGTGTGCGCCGAGGCCGGGGACAGCCGAGCGTGGTACGCCGGGTCGACGGCACACAGGTAGCGCTTGGCGGCGACGTGCAGGCGGACGGTGTCGACCACCCGATCGGGCAGGTACCCGGCCAGCGTGGCCGCCCCGGCCTGCTCGTGGCGGTGGTCCGTGATGGCCTCCGGCGAGTAGGTCCCCTCGGCCGACGTGAAGTGGCCGATGTCGTGCAGCAGCGCAGCCACCACCAGGTCGTCGTCGGCGCCATCGGCCTCGGCCAGGGCGGCGGCCTGCAGCATGTGCTCGGCCATCGTCACGTCCTCGCCCAGGTAGGCCTCGGCACCGAGGCGGGTGAAGATCCCCTCGACCAGGTCGACCAGGCACGGCGAATCGCCGGTGTGAGCAGCCTGCAGGACGCGCCACGTCGAGGCCAGCCCGTCGATGTCGGCGTAGCAGCCCTGCAGCCACCGCCGCCCGGTTCCGGTGAAGGCCGTGCGGGAGTGGAGGACGCGGCGGTTGTCCACCAGGAACAGGTCGCCGGGCTCGAGGCGGAACCGGTGGTGCATGGCCGGGTCGTCGATGATCTCGCCCAGCCGGCGCCACGCCGCCAGGAACCGTGGCATCGTCCCGAACGGCACGTCGACCGGCGCGGCGATCGAGCGGTTGTTGATCCGCACGGCCAGCAGTTCGCCGTCCGGACCGAGCTCGATCACCGGACGCTTGGCCTGCAGCGAGACGTCCGCCGAACCGGCGTACTCGAAGCGCGCCGGGTGCCCGGCCAGCACCTCGGCCAGCTCGGGCGCGTCGGCGTGCAGCCGTGCCACGGCGGCGAACCCGTCGACGACGCTGGACTCGCCACCAGTGACCTCGTTCTCCAGGCAGTGCAGCAGCTGCAGGGTGGGCACCGGATCGCGGTACGGGTTGTCGGTGTGGGCCTGCAGCCCGAGGGTGGTGTCGGCCAGATTGTCCGGGTCGACTCGCGCCCGGACGTCGAACCACCTGCCGTAGTTCGTCTGGCGGACGAAGCCGACGGCCTCGGCGGCCTCCGCCACGGCGCCCGATCGGATGGGGACCCCGTGGAGGACGGCGACGCCCAGCCGGATGAAGCCGGTCAGCCAGCGGCGGCGGACGTCCGGGTCGCCGACCAGATCGGCGTACTCGGCTGTGGGCATTCGACCACCGAGGGAGTCGCCGGTCCATCGCTCGATCCCGGATCCGGTCCAACCCCAGCTGGTCGGCCCGGGTCGGTCGTAGCGACGGGCAGCCAACCACTCGGCCGGGAAGGTGGTGGAGAGACCCTCGGGTGCGAGCACGACCGTCAGCGCCCGCCCGCCGTCGACCAGCTCGATCGAGCGCACCGTGACGCCGTCGGGGATCTCCGACGAGCGCACCAGGCGCTGCCCGTTGCGCGGATCGCGGCATGACGGGTGGAGGGCGAACTCACGCAACCACTGGGCGTGGAACCGCGCCGTCGAGCCGTCGGTCCACGACACCGTGACCACCGACCCGTCCGTGCTGCCCCGTGCGTCCGACAGCGCGCCGGCGTCGGGCGCAGACTCCGGTCGATCGGGCTGGTCGTGGGTCACCGGTGCTCCATGGTCGAGCCGATGGTAGGTGTGTCGGTCCAGCCGTTGCGCAGCTGCGGCGTGGATCCGCGCGGGGATCGGGTCGTCGTGTCAGGCTGAGCGGCGCTGCCGGTTGTTTGCCGGCCCCGCTGCTCGGGTAGCTGCGCCCCGTTCTCGAAGGGAGAGTCGTCCACATGCAAGAGTTCACCAGCCCGGCGGGCGTGCGAAACGGCACGGTCATCGGAACCTACGCCGACTACCAGGACGCCCAGCGCCTCGTCGACTTCCTGTCCGACAAGGGGTTCGCCGTCCAGCACCTGCGCATCGTCGGGCGCGGCCTGCACACCGTTGAGCAGATCGTCGGTCGGCTGACGAAGATCAAGGCGGCGCTCAGCGGTCTGCTCAGTGGGGCGATGCTCGGCCTGCTCATCGGCTGGTTGCTCTCGATCTTCGTGCGCGGCAACGACTGGTGGAAGCCGCTGCTGGTCGGCGCGGCGTTCGGAGCGTTCTGGGGTGCGGTGACCGGGTTCATCGCTCACTCGATGACCGGCGGCCGCCGGGACTTCGCCAGTGTGTCGGCCATGCGCGCCGACTCGTACGAGGTCGAGGTGGACAACGAGCAGGCCGATCAGGCCCGCCAGCTCGCCGCCCAACTGCCGCAGAAGCTGACCGGGGTCGGGCCGGCCTGACGGCAGGTCGGGCCGTTCAGCGCCACGGCTGCGGCCGGGCCACGAACGACACCGTCGAGCCGGGCAGCGCCTGGGCCAGGCGATCGACCTCGTCGTCGGCCACGACGGCGACGACCGGATACCCGCCGGTCGTCGGGTGGTCGGCGAAGCAGATGACCGGACGACCGTCCGCCGGCACCTGGATCGAGCCACGGATCAGCCCCTCGCTGCGCAGCTCCTCGCGTCGGGCGCGCCGCAGTGGGGGGCCGTCGAGGCGGATGCCCACCCGGTCGGAGTGTGGCCGAACCGTCCAGTTGGTGCCCAGGAGCGTGGCCCACGCCATGTCCTCGAACCAGTCGAGGCGCGGCCCGGCGATCACGGCCAGCCGGCGATGGTGCTCCCCGCCGGCGGCGCCGGCGATGTCCTGGGCGGGGACCGGGCCGGCCGTGTCGTTGCCGACCTCGACCCGGTCACCAGCGCGGATGACCGGATCGCTAAAGCGTGAGGTGCTGACCAGACCGCCGCGCACGGCCAGCCAGGAGCGGACCGCGGACGAGGCCGGAGCCACGTGCAGCCGCTCGCCCGGTTGCAGGTGCTGGGCGCGGTGGGCATCGACCGGCGCCCGTCCGACCCACTGCCCGGCGGTCGGGCCGACCACGCAGACGACCGCCGGCGTGGTGGTGGTCAGGGTCATCGACCCCAGCGTCAGCTCGAACAGCGGTGCCGCCTCGGCGTTGCCGACCAGCCGGTTGGCCAGTGCGGCCGCTCGCCGGTCGGCCGGACCGCCACGGCCGACCCCGAGCGCCCCGAAGCCGATCCGTCCCGGGCCCTGCACGGTGAGCCGGCCGCTCACGGTCTCGACCGTGACGCTCATCGGCGAGCATCCACGAATCGCACGGTCTGCCCGGGGCCGAGCAGTGTCGGCGGGTCGGCCGAGTCGTCCCACATCATCCGGTCGGTGTGCCCGATCAGCTGCCACCCACCGGGCGATGTCGCCGGGTAGACGCCGGTGTACGCACCCGCCAGGCCCACCGCTCCGGCCGGCACCGACGGGCGCGGTGTGGCCCGGCGCGACACCTCCAGCCCGCCTCGGTCACCGCACAGGTAGGCGAAGCCGGGCATGAACCCGCAGAACTCGACGGTCCACACCTGACCGGCGTGGCGGGCGATCACCTCGTCCACCTCGATGCCGAGCTCCGTCGCCACCTCGTCCAGGTCCGGGCCGTCGTAGACGACGGGGATGCGCACCACCTCGGGCTCCCCGCCCCGCGGCAACGGGTGTGGGCCGGGCACGAGCCGCAGGGATCGGAGAGCGTCGGCCAGGGGCTGCAGGTCGGCCGGCCGCCCCGCACGGACCAGGACCGTCCGCTCGGCGGGGACGTGCTCGACCATGCCCGGGAGTGGATCGGCCCGGAGACGCGCGTCGAGCGCCCGGCGCCCAGCGGCGTCGGCACACTCCACCAGGATCGCGGTGTCGCCGCAGGGCAGCAGTCTCATCGAGCGCCGACGAAGCTGCGGAGCTCGATGCCGGCCTCGTCCAGCAGTTGACGGACCGAGCGGGCCAGCCGGGCCGCGCCGGGCGTGTCCCCGTGCAGGCAGATGGTCTCGACATCGACGTCGATCACCCTCCCGTCGACGGCCGTCACCTGCCGGGCGGTGGCCAGGCGCAGGGCACGGCTGGCCACCTGGGCGACGTCCTCGATCACCGCCCCGGGTTCGGTGCGCTCCACCAGACGCCCGTCGGTGGTGTAGGCCCGGTCGGCGAAGCCCTCGGCCACGCAGCGAACGCCGAGTGGAGCAGCGGCGCCGAAGGCGGCGGAGCCGGGGGCGCCGACCAGCGCCAGGGGCTGGTGCCAGGCGGCCACCGCCATGGCCAGGGCGCCGGCCTGGCCGGGATGCCGGGCGACGGCGTGGTACAGCGCGCCGTGCGGCTTGACGTAGGCCACCCGCCCGCCGACCGAGCGGGCAATGCCGTCCAGCGCCCCGACCTGGTACAGCACGTCGGCGTACAGCTCCTCCGGGTCGACGTCGACGAATCGCCGACCGAACCCGGCCAGATCCCGGTAGGCCACGTGGGCGCCGATGGCCACGCCACGCTCGACGGCCCGCCGGCAGGTGGTCAGCAGCGTCGCCGGATCGCCGGCATGGAATCCGCAGGCGACGTTGGCCGAGGTGACCACATCGAGCAGGGCCTCGTCGTCGCCGAGACGCCAGCGACCGAACGACTCGCCGAGATCGGCGTTGAGGTCGATGGAGACCGGCACCATCGGGCGGAGCCTACCCGTGGGCCCTCCTACGCTGTCGGGGTGGAACTCGGCGAGCTGCAGCGGATCATCGAGCGCACCTACGGCGCCCGCGATCGGGCCCGCGGGGTGCCCAGCACCGTGGCCTGGCTGGCCGAGGAGCTGGGCGAGCTGGCCCAGGCCGTGCGCAAGGGGTCGCCGGCCGAGCAACGTCACGAGTTCGCCGACGTCCTGGCCTGGGTGGCCTCGCTGGCCAACCAGATGGACGTCGATCTGGCCGGCGCGATCCAGCGCTACGCCGAGGGATGCCCGCGGTGCCACGCCGTCCCGTGCGCCTGCCCGTGACGGCCGGGCGCGGCCCGCTCAGCAGAGCAGTTCGGCGATCTGCACGGCGTTGAGCGCCGCGCCCTTGCGCAGGTTGTCGTTGCTGACGAACAGGGCCAAGCCCCGATCGTCGTCGACGCTCGGGTCACGCCGGACCCGGCCGACGTAGCACGGATCCTGGCCGGCGGCGCGCAGCGGGGTCGGGATGTCCTCGAGGGCCACACCCGGCGCGGTGCCGAGCACGGCCAGGGCCCGCTCCACGGTGATCGGCCGGGCGAACTCGGCGTTGATTGCCAGGGAGTGGCCGGTGAACACCGGGACGCGCACGCAGGTCCCGCTGACCTTCAGGTCCGCCAGGCCGAGGATCTTGCGGCTCTCGTTGCGCAGCTTCTGCTCTTCGTCGGTCTCGCCGGACCCGTCGTCGACGTACTTGCCGGCGTAGGGCACCACGTTGAAGGCGATCGGGGCGACGTACTTCTGCGGGGCGGGGAACGTCACGGCGGTGCCGTCGTGGGTCAGGCCGCGGGCACCGTCGACGACCTCGTGGACCTGCTTGTCGAGCTCGTCGACGCCGGCTCCACCACTCCCGCTGACGGCCTGGTAGCTGGAGACGACCAGGCGCACCAGCCCGGCCTCGTCGTGCAGCGCCTTCAGCGCCGGCATGGCCGCCATCGTCGTGCAGTTCGGGTTGGCGATGATGCCCTTGCGAGCATCGTGGATCGCCCCCGGGTTGACCTCGGCGACCACCAGCGGCACGTCCGGGTCCATCCGCCACGCCGAGGAGTTGTCGATGACGGTGACCCCGGCCTCGGCGAAGCGCGGCGCCAGGGCTCGTGAGCCGGTGGCCCCGGCGGAGAACAGGGCGACGTCCAGACCGCGCGGGTCGGCCACGGCGGCGTCCTCGACGGTGATCGACTCGGTTCCCCAGGGCAGGGTGGTACCGGCCGATCGCGCCGAGGCGAAGTAGCGGATCTCGTCGACCGGGAACCGCCGCTGCTCGAGGATGGTGCGCATCACCGTGCCGACCTGGCCGGTGGCACCGACAACTCCGATCTTCATGGGTGCGAGGCTAACGGCGGGCCGACGAGCAGCGCCCGGAATAGCCGGACCGGATCAACCGGTGGGCTGGACCCGCCCGACCAGCCACCAGTGGCGGGCGTCGGCATCGGGCAGCACGGCGTCGGCCGCGCCGGGCACGTCGAAGGGGATCCGCCGCGGGCCGCGCACCAGGCGGACCTCGCCGAGGCGGTTCCCGGTGGCGTCGAGCACAGCCGGGGGGTTCAACCGGTTGACCTGCCAGCCCAACCGCGCGGTGAACCGCCGGCGGGCCAGCCGTACCCCGAGGCCGGGGAGATGGAAGGCCGCCCGGGCCACCCGCCCGCCCGGCTTCAGCATCACGTCGGGCGGGGTCCACGCCCGGTACTGCAATGCCACCCACCCGCCGGGGCGGGTGACCCGGATGGCCTCGGCGGTGAGATCGAGGGCCTCGTCGGTGGCGCAGTGCTGCAGGGTGAACGAGCTGAAGGTCAGCTCGGCCGTGCCGTCCGGGACGACCAAGGTCCGTCCGTCGGCGACGTGGACCGTCTGCAGCGCCTGGACCACGCCGTAGCGCGCCACCGTCTCCCGGCAGCGCTCGAGGAAGGCGGCGTCGAGGTCGCAGGCCACGACCTTGGCGAAGCGGGTCGTGAACGCCGGGGTCATCCGCCCGATCCCGGCGCCGATCTCGATCACGGTCCCGGACGGGTCGAGCGGCAGGTCGAGGGCGGTGAGGAACGACGTCAGCTCGCGCTCGCCACTGCCGACGAACGCATCGAGATCGGCGGTCGCCCGATGGCTGAACGCCCACCCGGTCTCGCGCAGCACCCCGTCGACCGATTGGCGCTCCGCGGCGCGCCCCGCCGCTCGCCACGGCAGTTGATGGGTGCGCCGTGACATCTTCCGAGTGTGGCATGTCCGGACTGCGATCGCCGCCGACCGGAGGGGTCGACGGCTACGGCGCCACCGGGCACTCGGTCCCCACCGTCACGGCGGGCACGGAGATGATCGGCGTGGTGCTGTTCAGGTTGCGGACCTCGATGAACCCGCCTCCCGGCCGGCCCCAGGCGTACGACGCGCAGACGGACGTGGTCGCCCCGCTGGGATACACACAGGTGAAGCGGACGCGCAGGCGTGCCCAGAACTGGGTGTTGGAGTTGTCGCCGACCATCAGCCAGCCGAGCCGTGCCTGGGCGGTGGACCCGGTGAAGGTCACGGTCACATCGCCGCCGTTGGCCAGCTGCGACGTGTAGTTCGAGGCGGTCAGCGCTGCGGTCTGCCCGCTCGGCGGAGGGGCGGCCAGCCGGGCGTTGGAGTTCTCCCCACCGACCCAGTCGTAGGTCATCCGGGTCTCCACGGCGCTGGCCCCGCACTGCGCCTTCGGGACCGTGGCCACGATGACCCCGGCTGCGTACGGCTGGACGGTCTGGCGGTACAGCGTCTGGACGGTCAGGGTCGGCGTTCCGGCGGGCACCGGCGCCCCGCCGGCGGCGAAGGCCGGCAGGGTTCGGATCGCCGAGGTGGCGCCGATGACGACACCGCTCGCGGCGAGTTTGGACAAGGCTTGGCGGCGATCCATCGGTCACGCTTTCCACGAGTTGGTGCAGGCGCGACGGTGCCCTGTCAAACGCGCCGGGTCAGAATATCACCCTTCGTGACGTTCGATAACGCTGTGAGACCGTCATCCGTCGATCCGTAGACCAACTCGTACACCGGGAGATGCTCCGACACCGACACCAGCGCGCCGAGCGCCCCCGGCCGCGGCTCGACCAGGCTGGAGCAGTCGGCCAGGGTCAGCACGGCGCGGGGTGCGTCGAGGCGCGCCAGCTGGACGGGTCCGGGTCGCCAGCGGACCCGCACCATCGCCACCAGCGGCGTCGGCCCGCTGCGCTGCCGATCCGGGCCGACCCGCCAGGGTCGCAGCACGGCGCCGGGTCCGGGCGTCGCGCCGGCGAGACCCAGGAGCGCGGCGCTGTCCGGGCGCAGGCCCAGCGGCCGGTGGTACGGGAGTGCCCGGCCCTGTTGGTCGACGGCGGTGACCTCATCGGCGACGTAGGCCCAGCCGGCCAGCACGGCCGCGGCGGCCAGCGTGGTCTTGCCGTCGCCGCTGTGGCCGGTGATCGCCACGGCTCGATCGGACCTGGCCACCGTGGCCGCATGCAGCACGGTCCAGCGCGGTGCGGCATCCTCGGCAACGACGGCGTCGATCGACATCAGCGCCGCGGCCACGGCGGTGGCATCGTCCAGTCGGGGTGTGTGCGGCTGGCGTCCCCACGCCACCGCGGTTCCGGACCGGCGGGTCGAGATCCGCATGGTCGTCGTGGCCGGCGTCGGGTCCGGCAGGACCAGGTCGCCCAGCAGCTCCGCCAGCGCCCGCCCGACCGTTCCGTTGCCGCGCAGGTCGATGACCGTGGCCAGCGCCCCGACGGTCGCCAGGTGCGGCTCCGGGCGGCGGCGCAACGGTGCTGCCGGCGGGAGCGTCTCGACACAGCCGAGGCACGGCGGGCCGACGGCCGGCTCGGTTCCCTCCAGCACGCCGAGACGGGCGAGGCGGTCCAGCGCGGCATCGACGACCTGGCGGGCGTCATCGGCGGGGAAGTGCGCGGCGATGTCCTGCTCCAGTTCCCCCCGGGCCTCGCCCGTGGAGCACGCATCGGCGACGATCGCGTCGATGCCACCGAGCTCGTGGGCCAGGCGAGCGAGCGGATCGAACAGGATGACCTCGGTGGCGAACGACGCCGCCTCGACCCCGGACCGGAGGCCGGGCAGCGGGTCCGGCGCCGCCACAGTGGCTACTTGCGCTCGGGGAGCGGGGCGGTGTACGCCGCACCGCTGTCCAATCCGAACTCGGTGTGCAGGGCGCGGGCGGCCCGCTCCATGTCGGTGGCGGCGATCACCACGCTGATCCGGATCGTCGAGGTGGAGATCATCTCGATGTTGACGCCGAGATCGGCGAGCACCCGGAACATCCGGGCAGCGATGCCCGGACTCGACTTCATCCCGGCACCCACCAGGCTGAGCTTGCAGATCGAGCCGTCCTTCTCGACACCGGTGGCCCCCACCTCACCGGCCACCTGGCGGACGATCGACTCGGCGTTGGCCATGTCCGCCTTCGGCATGGTGAAGCTGATGTCGGTCGTGCCGTCATGGGAGGTGTTCTGGACGATCATGTCGACGTTGACGTTGGCCGCGGCGAGTGGCTCGAACAGCGTCGCCGAGATCCCTGGCCGGTCGGGGACGGCCACGATCGTGACCTTGGCCTCGCTGACGTCGGTGACCACCCCGGAGATGATCGGCTCTTCCATCGTTGACTCCTCGTCGGTGACCCACGTGCCGGTCTCCCAGGTGAAGCTGGAGCGGACGTGCAGGGGAACGTTGTGGTTGCGGGCGAACTCGACGCTGCGCAGGGCCAGCACCTTGCTGCCGGCACCGGCCATCTCCAGCATGGCGTCGAAGCCGATGCGCGCCAGCTTGCGGGCTTGCGGGACGATGCGTGGATCGGCCGTGAACACGCCGGTGACGTCGGTGTAGATCTCGCAGGCATCGGCTCCGAGGGCCTTGGCCAGCGCCGAGGCGGTGAGGTCGCTGGCACCGCGCCCGAGGGTGGTGATCTCCTTGTCGGTGCTGACGCCCTGGAACCCGGCGACCACGGCAACCTTGCCGGCGGCCAGTGCCTGGCGGACCCGGTCGCCGCGAACCTCGAGGATCTTGGCCTTGCGGTGGGCGGTGTCGGTGATGATCCCCACCTGGCTGCCCGTGAAGCTGACGGCGTCGACGCCGAGGGCGTGGAGGGCCATGGTGGTGAGCGCGGCCGAGACCCGCTCGCCGGTGGTCAGCAGCATGTCCATCTCCCGGCCGGTCTGCGTGGAGGTCACGCTGTCGGCGAGGGCGATGAGGTTGTCGGTGGCCTTGCCCATCGCGCTGACGACGACGACCACGTCGTGTCCATGACCCTTGGTGAAGGCCACGTGCTCGGCGACGGCGCGGATCCGGTCGGGGTCGGCGACCGAGGTCCCGCCGAACTTCTGGACGATGAGAGCCACGGGTCCGGAAGGATACGCGTGGTGCCCGCACGGCACACGCTGGCGGTGCCAATTGGTCGTAACGTTCCTGCGGTGCTGGGGCGACGGTTGGATCCTTCCTTCGCCCCCGAGGTCCGGGCCAACGTCACCGCCGTCACGGTCGGACGGTTGGTGGCCAACGGGGCCTACCGGTTCAGCGGACCGTTCCTCGGGGTCATCGCCCGGGGCATGCACGTCACGCTCGGCCAGCTGGGCGTGGCCATGGCCGTGGCCGAGTTGTCCGGGCTGGCGGGCCCGATCACCGGTCGTGTCGTCGACCGGGTCGGCTCCACCCGGGCCATGTGGGCCGGCTTGGCTGGCGTGGCCGGCGGTGCGGTGCTCGCCGCGGCGTCCACGAGTCCGGCCTGGTTCGCCGCCTCGCTGTTCCTCCTGGCGTGGTCGAAGAGCGTCTACGACATCGGCCTGGGCACCTGGATCGCCGATCGGGTGGCCTACGAGCGGCGCAGCAGGATCGTCGGACTGACCGAGACCTCGTGGGCGCTGGGTCTGCTGCTCGGGGTCAGCGCACTGGGACTGGTCACCGCCGTGGCCAACTTCCGCGCCGCCTTCGTGGTCGTCGCCGCGGCGGCGCTCGGCTTGTCGGCGGTCCTGCGCGCCCGGCTGGGCCGCGGCGAGCCGGCGCACCTTCGCTCGGTGGTCGCTGACGGGCGTGGTTCGCTCGACGGATCCGGCCGGCTGATGGTGCTCGGCATGCTGGTCATGGCCGCAGCCGCCCAGTCGCTGTTCGTCACCTTCGGGAGCTGGCTGGAAGACGCCCACGGGTTCACCTCCAGCGGACTCGCCGCGGTGACCTTCGGGTTGGGTGGGTTCGAGCTGTGCGCCTCGTTGACGTCAGCGCACCGCACCGACCACTGGGGCAAGGAGCGCAGCGCCGCCGCCGGGACCGCGCTGATGGCGCCCGGAGCGGTGCTGCTGGCCATCGGCCACGATCACCTGGCCGTCGGCCTGGTCGGCGTCGTGCTGGCCATCGGCATGTTCGAGTTCGCCATCGTCAGCTCGATCGCCATCGGTTCGACGTTGGTCCCCGGCTCGCCGGCGCGCGGCCTGGCCTGGATGGTGGCCTCGACCACGGTCGGTCGCGGGTTGGTGTCGGTGCCGGCCACCCGCCTCTACCAGCGTCACGGCATCGTCGCCCCGGCGTCGATCACGGCCGTGCTGGCCTCGGTGGCCGCGATCTGCTTCGTGACCCGTGCCCGGTGGATCCACCAGCGGGGGACGATGCCCGCCGGGACGGCAGCTCAGCGATAGCCGTTGGTGATCGGCAGGCGGCGGTCGCGACCGAACGCCTTCGGGGTCAGACGCACACCGAGGGGACTCTGCCGGCGCTTGTACTCCATGACGTCGACCAGCCGGGTGACCCGCTTGACGGTGGCCTCGTCGTGTCCCAGGGCGATGATCTCGGCGGTCGTCCGGTCGTCCTCGACGTACAGCGCCAGGATCGGGTCGAGCACCTCGTAGGGGGGCAGGCTCTGGTCGTCGCGCTGGTCCGGCCGGAGCTCGGCGGAGGGTGGCTTGGTGATCACCGCCTCGCTGATCAGCTCACGTCCGGCGGTGGCGTTCACGTACCGGCAGAGGTCGTAGACCTTGGTCTTGAAGACGTCCTTGATGACGGCGTAGCCGCCGACCGAGTCGCCGTACAGCGTGTAGTAGCCGACGGCCACCTCGCTCTTGTTGCCGGTGGTGAGCACCATCCAGCCGAACTTGTTGGACAGGGCCATCAGCGTCGTGCCGCGGATCCGGCTCTGCAGGTTCTCCTCGGTGAGGTCGGCCGGGCGCCCGTCGAACGATGGCGCGGTCATCTCCAGGAAGGCGGCGAAGGCCGGTTCGATGGCGATCGTCCGGTACTCGATGCCGAGGGCTTCGGCCAGCTCGCGGGCGTCGTCCTTGCTGCCATCGCTCGAGTAGCGCGAGGGCATCGACACCCCGTGGACGTGCTCGGCGCCCAGCGCATCGACCGCGACGCAGGCCACCAGCGTGGAGTCGACCCCTCCGGACAGCCCGATGACCACATCGGCGAAGCCGTTCTTGGCGCAGTAGTCCCGGGTCGCCAGGACGATGGCCTGGTAGATCTCGGCATCGGCGGACAGCGGCTCGGCCAGACGTGCCGGGCGGCGGGGTTCCTCGGCGCTGACCGAACGGTCGGACACCTCGACGGTGACGATCTCGTGGTCGGTCCGCCGGCCGCGCGGATCCAGCAGGCGGGTGCGGTACACCGGCTCGATCTCCAGGTCGACGATCAGCAGCTCCTCGACGAACTGGGCGGCCCGGGCGACCAGCTCGCCCTCGGCATCGAAGACCATCGAGCCGCCGTCGAAGACCAGCTCGTCCTGGCCGCCGACCTGGTTGACGTACACCAGGGCGCAGTGGGCGTCGGCGGCCCGCGTGGCCAGCATCCGCTCCCGGGTGGCCAACTTGCCGTGGTGGAACGGCGAGCCGTTGATGTTGATGTTGACCTCGGCGCCACCTGCGGCTTGCTCGGCCAGCGGTCCGGTGGGGCTCCAGACGTCCTCGCAGATGCTGATGCCGACCTTCACGCCGCCGATGACGTACAGCTCCAGCGGATCGCTCCCGGCGCCCGGTGTGAAGTAGCGGGCCTCGTCGAACACGCCGTAGTTCGGCAGCAGCCGCTTGCGGTACGTGCCGAGGACCTGCCCGCCGGCGCACACCGCCGCGGCGTTGTACAGATCCCGGTCGGACGCCACGTAGCCGACGACGGCTGCGCAGCGCCGGGTGTGGGCGGCGACCTGCTGCATCGCCGCCACGTTGTCGGCCACGAAGCGCGGCTTCAGCACGAGATCTTCGGGCGGGTACCCGGTGATCGACAGCTCGGGAAAGGCCACCAGGTCACAGCCGGCCTCCTCGGCCCGGTCGTAGGCATCGATCAGGCGGGCGACGTTGCCGGCGAGATCGCCGACCGTGGGGTCGAGTTGGGCGAGGGCCAGGCGCAGTCGCGGCACATCGCGAGGCTATCCACAGTAGGATGAGGCGCTTGTGGCGACCGAGGTGATCGACGACCGAGCACCACTCCAGCGGCGGGCACCGCGCAGCGCCGAGCAGCAGGCCAAGCTCGATGCGTCGCGCCGCCAGGCCCACGACAACTGGGGTCGGGTCCTCGGCGTCATGCTGTTCCCCGGCGCCCGACTGTGGCGCCGCTCGCCCATCCTTGCCGCCGGCCTGCTGGTCGCCGGGGTGGTCCTCCCGGTGCTGGCCGTCGGCCTGATCGTCAGCCGCCGTCACCACCTCGCCGCCCTCGCCGACACCGGCTGGGCGCTGAAGTTCTTCATGTTCGTCGGCGTGGCCATGCTGGCAGCCCGCGCCGTCGCCACGATCATGACCGTGCCCACCGTGGCCTACCGCGCCCGGTTGGGGTTCCTGTCCCGCGGGTTGCTGTCGGTGGCCGTGCTGGCCATCCCCACCGTGCTCGGGGTGGTCCGCCTCGACCAGGCCAGCACGGTGGTGACCGAGGTCTTCAACCAGGGCAAGGGCCAGACCAAGGTGGTGTCGAAGAACGACAACCTCTCCGACCAGGTGCGCACGATCATGCTGGTCGGCAGCGATGCCGGGATCAACCGGCCCGGCTTCCGCACCGACTCGATGATGCTGGCGTTCATCGACAAGAAGTCCGGCCGGGCGGCGCTGATGTCAATCCCGCGTGGCCTGATGCACCTGCGCTTCCCGCCGGACTCGGCCATGGGCAAGCAGTTCCCGAAGGGCTACACCGACACGAACGGCAGCCTGACCAACGCGATCAACAGCTACGTGCTGACCCATGCGGCGATCAAGAAGGCCTACACCAAGAGTGATCGGCTCCCCGGCCTGCACGCTTTGATGGAGGGGCTGTCGTACTCCTTCGATGTGACCATCGACGATTACGTCATGGTCAACTCCTGTGCGTTCATCAAGATCATCGACTCGCTCGGTGGCGTCGTGGTCGACATCCCCAAGGCCATCCCCACTGCGGGCGGACAGTTCCCGTGCACCAACTTCCAGGTCAGCCATCATGCTCTGGGACCGGGTCGGGTGCTGCTGGACGGTACGGCGGCGTTCTCCTTCGCCCGATCGCGCAAGGCTGACAGCGACTTCTACCGCATGGCCCGCCAGCGCCAGCTCCTTCAAGCCCTGGCCCAGCAGGTCAGCTTCAGCGACGTGCTGCGCAACTTCGGCTCGCTGGTCGATGCCGTCAAGGACGACGTCAAGACCTCGCTGTCCGTCGATGCGGCCAAGTCACTGGCCACTGCCCTGCAGAAGCACGCCCAGAGCCTGGCGGGTGTCGGGCTCGTGCCACCGCTGTTCATCCAGAGTAGGCCGGACTGGCAGCTCGGCCACCAGATCATCCAGGACATCAAGCAGAGCCTGATCTCCGGCACGCTGGACAAGCGGCTGAAGACCCTCAACCCCGGGGAGACGCCGACCAGCGAGGTGCCCACCGACGCCACCGATCCTCCCGACATCTCGGTTCCGGACGGCAGCCTGCCGACCGAGATGCAGTCCTAGCGACCGGCCGTCTGGCGGCCGGCGTTCAGCAGCTCGGGTCGCCCGGCAGGACGCCGCGAACTGCCAGCCGGTAGACCGATCCGTGGTCAGCGAAGAAGGTCATCTGGGTGGCGCCCGCCAGCACGTCCCCGACCCGCTCGGCGGCGAGGCGAACGCACGTGCTGGCCGTGGCCAGGTCGATGCCCGCCGACGCCGGCCACGGCACGACCGTGGGTGCCGGGTCGTTGCCGGCATAGTCGGCGATGTTGACCGTCTCGGCCGCGAGGCGGTACTCGGTGGCCGCGAAGCCGGTCGGCCCGGAGAGCTCGTCCCCGGCCAGGGTGGCGAGATCGGTCACGGCACGCACGAAGTCGGCCAACGCCCGGCGGGCTGCGGTGGGCTCGTGATCGGCGCCGTCGGCGCTCATCCCGAGGGCATAGGCCTGGTGGGTCACCGTCCCGGCGGCGGTGGTCAGGGTGAGCACGGAGGTCGGCGCGTCGGCGACGGTGGTCTCGGCGTCGTACGACGGCGGTGGGTCGGCCAACAGCCCGGCCCGCTGGGCGGCGAGCAGGACTCGCTGGACGCCTGCCGGTGTCAGCGTGCGGTGATCGATCGGCGTCACCAGCGGTCCGGGGAAGGCGTCGGTCAGGACGGGCGTGTACACCTCGCCGGCCGCGGTGATGACGAGCTGCGGCGGGCTGGAGATGTCGGTGTTGCGTGGCACGAATCCGCCGCTGGAGGACAGCCGCAGAACGACTGTGGCCGGATCGATCGGGAGGGGCACCGTCGGGTCGACCGGTGCGGTGGCCCGGGCGGCGCCTGGGATGGTCCCCGGAAGGATGAGGGCGGCCGCGGTCGAGAGCAGCAGGGTTCGGCGGTTCATGGCGCTTCGACGTCGGATCCGGCCTGTCCGGTTCCCACTGGCCGTTCACACAGCGTTCACAATCGTGAAACGGCGTCGATATCGCGCCCCGGCACCATGCCGGGGTCACATTCCCGAGACGAAGGACGACCTGTGCCGTACCAAGCCGAATACATCTGGATCGATGGCACCACGCCGACGCCGCTGATGCGCTCGAAGACCAAGATCCTCGCCGACGGCAAGCAGCCTCCGATCTGGGGTTTCGACGGCTCGTCCACCAACCAGGCCACCGGCGAGCACAGCGACTGCGTCCTGCGTCCCGTGTTCCAGTGCCCGGACCCGATCCGTGGTGGGCACAACGTCCTGGTCCTGTGCGAGGTCCTGCTGGCCGACAACATGAAGCCGCACCCGACCAACACCCGGTCGCTGGCCGAGAAGGCCGCCAAGAAGTACGCCAAGCACGAGATGATCTACGGCATCGAGCAGGAGTACACGATGATGCGCACCGACGGGACGCCACTCGGCTTCCCTCAGGGCGGTGGCGTGCCCGAGCCGCAGGGTCCGTACTACTGCGGCGTGGGCGCCGGGCGGGTGGTCGGGCGGGAGATCATCGAGGAGCACACCCAGGCGTGCATCGACGCCGGCCTGATGATCGAGGGCACCAATGCCGAGGTGATGCCCGGTCAGTGGGAGTTCCAGATCGGTGCGGCCGACGCCCTGACCGTCAGCGACCACCTCTACGTCGCCCGCTGGCTGCTGCACCGCATCGCCGAGGACTACGACGTGGTCATCAGCTTCGCCGCCAAGCCGAAGAAGGGCGACTGGAACGGTGCCGGGGCGCACACCAACTTCTCCACCAAGGCGATGCGAGAGGACTATGCGGCCATCGAGGCGGCATGCAAGGCCATCGGCAAGAAGGTCGAGCTGCACGTCAGCAACTACGGCGACGACATCCAGAGCCGCCTGACCGGTGCGCACGAGACCGCCCCGTGGAACAAGTTCAGCTACGGCGTGTCCCACCGCGGCGCCAGCATCCGCATCCCGTGGCAGGTCGCCCGGGACGGCAAGGGCTATGCCGAGGACCGCCGGCCGAACGCCAACTGCGACCCGTACACGGTGACCCGGTTGCTGCTGGAGACCGTCTGCGGCTGACCCCCACCCCGCCCCCCGCAGGTGATCATCGAATGTCGGCATGGCGTCGACATTCGATGATCACCGGGCGGTGTTTCCCGACCGAGGTGCGAGACTGACGAGGTGAGCCGGATGCTCGACCAGCAGCGTGACTATGTGCTCCGCACCGTCGAGGAGCGTGGCGTGCGCCTGGTGCGGCTGTGGTTCACCGACGTGCTCGGCAACCTGAAGAGCTTCGCGATCAGTCCCGCCGAGCTCGAGAGCGCCCTCGAGGACGGCATGGCCTTCGACGGGTCGTCGATCGATGGGTTCAGTCGGATCCAGGAGAGCGACGTCCTGGCGATCCCCGACCCGAACACCTTCGAGGTCCTGCCGTGGGCCGACCCGAAAGCCGCCGAGGCTCGGGTGTTCTGCGACATCCACCGCCTCGACGGCTCGGACTTCGAGGGTGACCCCCGCCAGGTGCTGCGCCGCAATCTGAAGGCTGCGCAGTCTGCCGGCTACAGCTTCTACGTCTCGCCCGACATCGAGTTCTTCTACTTTGCTCCGCCCGTTCCCGGACACGCGCCCCAGCCCCTCGACGAGGGCGGGTTCTTCGACCTGACGACCACCGACGTGACCGGTTCGCTGCGCAAGCAGACGATCCGCACCCTCGAAACGATGAGCATCCCGGTCGAGTACAGCTTCCACGAGGATGCACCCAGCCAGCAGGAGATCGATCTGCGTCACACCGACGCCCTGACGATGGCGGATTCGGTGATGACCTTCCGGCTGGTGGTCAAGGAGGTCGCCGCCAGCCAGGGGGTGCACGCCACGTTCATGCCCAAGCCGCTGGAGGGTGTCCAGGGGAGCGGGATGCACGTGCACATGTCGCTGTTCGACGGTGACACGAACGCGTTCTACGACGCCGACGACCCGTACCACCTGTCTGCGGTGGCCAAGGCGTTCATGGCCGGGCTGCTCCGCCATGCCGCCGAGATCACGGCGATCACCAACCAGACGGTCAACAGCTACAAGCGCCTGGTGCCCGGGTTCGAGGCGCCGGTCCACGTGAGCTGGGCGCGCAACAACCGCAGCGGACTGATCCGCGTGCCCATCGCCAAGCGTGGCAACCCCAACGCCACCCGGCTGGAGTTCCGCTCCCCGGACCCCTCGTGCAACCCGTACCTGGCCTTCAGCCTGATCCTCGCCGCCGGGCTACGTGGCGTGCGCGAGGGCTACGAGTTGCCCGCCGAGGCGGACAGCAACCTGTTCGAGATGGACGACGCCGCGCTGACCAAGCTGGGCATTGACACACTTCCCGCCTCGCTGGCCGACGCCCTGAAGGTGATGGAGCGCTCCGAGCTGGCTGCCGAGGCGCTGGGCGAGCACATCTTCGAGTGGTTCCTGCGCAACAAGCGTGCCGAGTGGCGGGCGTACAAGACGCACGTCAGCGCCTATGAGATCGAGCACTACCTGAGGGCGCTGTAGGCGTGGCCATCATGGACCCGATCGCCGTGTTCCCCGCCGGGCCCAGCCCGGAACTGGTGCGGACACTCGATCTGGCTGGCTTCCGCTGGAAGGCGCTCGACGGTCCCGACGAGCTGACCGGTGACTGGTCGGGCGCGGTGGTGACCGTGTCGGTGGGCGGCGACGGCTGGGGGATGTGCCGGGCGCTGAAGGCCCGCGCCGCGCAGGTGCCAGTGCTGGTGCTCATCGGCGGGTCGCAGCTGGCCGAGTTGGATGCCCACGCTGAGTTGTTCGAGGACTTCTGCCTGTCGCCGTTCCATCCGGCCGAGGCCGAGGCCCGGCTGCGACACCTGTTCTTCCGGTCCACCGGCTCCGAGCCTGGCGACATGGTCGAGTACGCCGACCTGGCGCTGAACCTGGAGACCTACCAGGCCACCATCGAGGGCCGCCCGCTGGACCTGACGTACATGGAGTACGCGCTGCTCAAGTTCCTGGCGCAGAGCCCGGGCAAGGTGTTCACCCGCGAGACCCTGCTCAGCCGAGTGTGGGGCTATGAGTACTTCGGCGGCGCTCGCACCGTGGACGTGCACATCCGCCGACTGCGCGCCAAGCTCGGCGAGGAGCACGCCAACCTGATCCAGACGGTCCGCTCGGTGGGCTACCGCTTCGGGCAGAGCCGCTGGTCGTAGGCTGGCGGGGTGGCCCGCTCGTCGTCACCGGAACGCACCGGCTCCGTGCTGGCCACCCTGGTCGGCTGGCTGGTCGTCGCCGTGGTCGGCTGGGTGCTGTTGACCAGCGTCCTCGGCGTGATCCGCTGGCTGGTGCGTGGCGTCATCCTGGTGGCGGTCATCCTCGGGCTGCTGTGGGCCTACGCCGCGCTGAAGGCACCGAAGGATCCGCCTGCGTAACCACGATGTCGAATTCGCGTCATCGGTCGCGTCATCACGAGGAGCGCCCGACACGACGGCGCCAGAAGGAGCGATCATCATGAAGTACTTCGTGCTACTGGCCGGATATGGCGAACTGCCCCTGTGGGACGACATGTCACCCGAGGAGCAGGCGGCCGGGATGGAGCAGCACTACGCGTTCTCGCGTGCCTGTAAGGCGCGCGACGGCGTGAGCATCGAAAGCGGCGAGGCACTGGCAGAGTCGTCGGGCGCGACCACCCTGCGTACCCGCGCCGGCCAGATGACGATTACCGAAGGCCGCTTCGCCGAAGCGGCCGAACACATCGGTGGGTTCTACCTGATCGAGGCACCCGACCTGGACACCGTGATCGACCTTTGCCGCGTCCTCCCCGCCTATGACATCGAAATCCGGCCCGTCATCGACGTCGGCTGACACCGCCGAACTGCTCGGGCAGGTCCATCGGCAGCACTGGGGCAGGCTCATCGCCCTCCTCGTGGTCAAGACCCGCCGGATCGACCTGGTCGAGGACGCGCTTGGCGAGGCGTTCGCCCGCGCTGCTCGCGGATGGCCCGGCGACGGTGCGCCGGCCAACCCGGCGGGCTGGCTGTATACGACGGCGTATCGCCACCTCGTCGGGCGACTGCGGTCGGAGGCGGTCGCCGGTCGGACTGCCGCCCGCCTGGCGGCCCGACCGGATGCCGCCCACGGCTCGGGCGACGTTGCCGAGGCCCTTCCCGACGAGCGCTTGCAGCTGATCCTGCTCTGTTGCCATCCGGCGCTCGGCGCCGAGTCGAGGGCCCCGTTGGCATTGCGGCTGGTGATCGGCACTGCCACCCACGAGATCGCCAGGTTGTTCCTGGTGCCTCGGGACACGATGGCCGCGCGGATCACCAGGGCCAAGCAGCGCATCGTCGCTGCCGGGATCCCCCTGTCTCGACCGGTTGCCGATGAACTGGCCGCGCGCCTGGACGAGGTGTGCCGCACGATCTATCTGGCGTTCACCGCCGGGTACACGCCGGGCTCGGGCACCGAGCTCCTGCGCCCCGATTTGGCGGGTGAGGCTGTTGAGTTGGCGGTGGTGTTGCAGCAGGTCGTCCCGGACGCACCACAGGTGACAGCCCTGCTCGCACTGCTGCAGTTCCAGCACGCCCGTCGTGATGCTCGGATGACCGACGGCCGTCTGGTGACCCTGGCCGACCAGGACCGCACGTTGTGGCGCCACGACGAGATCGCCAGCGCCTCGCGCCACCTCTTTTCGCTGTCACCCACAACGGGGTACGCCGAGTCGCTGCGCCGCCAGGCGCTCATCGCCGCCGAACACGGGCGGGCGGCCACGGCGAGTGCCACGGACTGGGCGGCGATCAGCGCGCACTATGCGGCGCTGGCGGCGCTGACGGGCTCACCGGTCGTCCGGCTCAACCAAGCGGTCGCGGTGGCCGAAGTTGAGGGCCCGCAAGCGGCGTTGGCCCTGCTCGATGGTCTGGACGAGTTGCTGCCCACCTCGCACCGCCTGCCGGCCGTTCGTGCTGATCTGCTGCGCCGCCTCGGGCAGCTCGATGCGGCGGCAGCGTGCTACGACCTGGCGATCGAGCGCTGCGACAACGACGTCGAGCGTGCGTTCCTCGTCGAACGCCGCCCGTAGGCAGTCCCGGTCGCCGAGCGGCGGGGCCGCGCTTTGGTGATTGTCTGGTCCGAGTTCGTTGGCCACTGACCTCGACTGGAGCCATCCCGATCAGGATTCCGCAAGTCTGTGCGCGTACACAAACGCTCCGCGCGCCTGTGTACGCGCACAAACTCGGGATGACACGCGCACGGGAGCGCGGAGCGTTTGTGCGCGAAGGGAAGGGGTGGGGGAAGGGTGGGGTGGCGGGGTCAGAATGCGGTGGCGGCGGTGATGATGCCGAAGATCACGAAGAGCACGCCGCCGATGCGCTGGACGAGGTGCAGGGGGACTCGTCGGACGATCCACCGGCCGGCGGTGACGGCCAGGGCGGCCACGGTCACCAGCGCGCACCAGGCGCCGAGTGCCACGGCAACGGGCCGGTGATACCGGGCGGCGATGCTGGCGGTGGTCAGCTGGGTGAGGTCGCCGAACTCGGCCAGACCCACCACTGACGCCGACATCAACGCCACCCGGCCGAACGTATGCGGCGCCGGCTCCTCGTCGGCGGCCGACTCCTCGTCCGGCTTCGACGCCGAGCGGAACATCAGCACGCCGCCCACCACGAACACGGCGGCGATCACCAAGCGCACCGGCGTTCTAGGCAGCCGCCCGAGCAGCGAACCCACTGCCACAGCCAACACCACGTGCATGGTGAACGCCACGGCAACGCCGGTCCACACTGCCAGCGGGCGGCGGGTCCGGGTGGTCAGCACCAACGAGGCGAACATGGTCTTGTCCGGCAGCTCGGCCAGGAACACCGGGCCGAAGGCGGCGAAGAACGCAGCGATCATGGGTTCACCGGCTCAGCGGATCAACTGCTGGAGTCGGGCGGCGTTGACGGCGTGGAGGACGAGGTGCTCGTCGAGGTCGGTGGCCAGCGGGCACCCGTCGGCCACCAAGAATCGCCCGCCCACGATGGTGTGCCACGCCGACGCCGGCCCACACCGGACCCACGCTTCGATCGGGTCGGCCACCGCGCCGGCGAACACCGGGCCGGTGAGCCGCCAGACCGCCACGTCGGCCACCGCGCCCGGCGCCAGCACCCCCAACTCGCCCAGCCGTCCGAGGCACGCCGCCCCACCACGGGTGGCCATCTCCAGCGACGTCCGCCCCGAGCCGGCCGGTGGGCCATCGCGCAGCTTCGCCACGAGCATCGCCTGGCGGGCCTCCAACCACAGCGAGGCGGCGTCGGCCGAGCTGGACCCGTCGACGCCGAGACCGACGGGGCAACCGGCGGCGCGCAGCGCGGCCACCGGGGAGATGCCGCTGGACAGGATCAGGTTGCTGCTCGGGCAATGGGCGACACCGACGCCGGCGGCCCCCAGCCGGGCGACCTCGCCGTCGTCGGGCATCACGCAGTGCGCCACCCAGGTTCGATCGGTGCACCACCCCGTGCGCTCCAGGTACTCCGTCGGGCGGCAGCCGAAGCGGGCCAGGCTGAAGGCGTCGTCCTCGGCGTTCTCGGCGAAGTGGGTGTGCAGGCGAACGTCGAGCCGTTCGGCCAGCTCGGCCGAGCGGACCATCAGGTCCTCGGTCACGCTGAACGGGCTGCACGGGGCCAGGGCGATGCGCGTCATCGCCCCGTGGCTCGGGTCGTGCCAGCGGCGCACGGCCCGCTCGCTCTCGGCCAGGATCTCGTCGTCGTCCTGAACCACGTCGTCCGGTGGCAGTCCCCCGTCGCGCTCGCCGAGCGACATCGATCCACGGGTCGGATGGAATCGCAGGCCGAGGTGCCGGGCAGCGTCGATCTCCGCCCCCAGCAGATCACCAGCCCCACGGGGGTGGAGATAGAGGTGATCGGTCGAGGTCGTGCAGCCGCTGAGCGCCAGCTCCGCCAGACCGACGTAGGTGCTGGTGTACACGGCCTCGGCGGTGATCGCCCGCCACAGGGGATACAGGGTCTGCAGCCAGCCGAACAGCGGCTTGGCGGTCATCGGCGGGTAGGCCCTGGTGAGGTTCTGGTAGATGTGGTGGTGGGTGTTGATCAGGCCTGGCGTCACCAGTGACTCGCTGCAGTCGACGGTGTGCTGCGCCGGCGGAGCCGGCTCGCCGTGGCGGCCGAGCGAGTGGATCAACCCGCCGTCGATGGCGACCCACCCGCCGGGCAGCTCCCGGCGCTCGTCGTCCATCGTCGCCACCAGCAGTGCGTTGCGCAGGACCAGTTCGACCGGCTCGGTGCTCACGCCAACGACTCCAGGATCAAGGCGATGTCGTCGGTGGTGGTCAGCGGATTGACGATGCAAAAGCGCAGGACGGTGTCCCCACGCCACTTGGTCGGAACGACGAAGGCCAGTTGGCGGCGAAGCATGTCGTCGCTCCACTGCTGATACTCGGGTGGATTCCATCCGAGGCGGCGGAACAGCACCACACCGAGCTCCGGTTCCATCACCAGCTCGAGATGGGGGGCGTCATCGATCATCCGTGCCGCCTGGCGGGCCACCGTCAAGGTCCGCTCGACGGCAGCGGTGTACGCCGCGGTCCCGTGGGTGGCCAGGCTGAACCAGAACGGCAGCCCCCGAGCCCGGCGGGTGAGGTGATGGGCGTAGTCGCTGGCGTTCCACTCCGGTGCCGTGGCGGTGTGCTCGTCGTGCAGGACGTCGAGGTACTCAGCGTGCTGGGTGTGTGCCGCCCGGGCCACGTCGGGTTGGCGGTACAGGAGGGCGCAGCAGTCGAACGGGGCGAACAGCCACTTGTGCGGGTCGCAGATGAAGCTGTCGGCTCGCTCGATCCCGGCGAACTTCGGGCGCACGCTGGGCGCGGCCAGCGCCGCGCCCCCGTAGGCGCCGTCGACGTGCATCCACAGACCCTCGCGCTCGGCGGCATCGGCCACTGCGGTCAGGTCATCGATGACGCCCGCGTTGGTGGTGCCCGACGTGCACACCACGGCGAAGAGCCGGTCGCGGTCGGCGGCCGGCAGGCCGTTCAGGACGCCGTCCAGCGATTCGCCGGTCAACCGCCCGTGCCCGTCGGCCGGCACGGCAACCACGTCGACGTCCATCGCCCGCGCTCCGGAGGCGATGCTGCTGTGCGCTCCCGCGCTGACCACGATGGCGCCGCGGGTCCGGTCGTGGCGCCCGCCGGACCGGTGTCGCCACCGGTACCGCGCCGCGATCAGCGCGCTGAGGTTGCCGGCCGTCCCCCCACTGACGAACACGCCTCCTGCGGTAGGGGGCATGCCGGCCAGGTCCGCCAGGTAGCGCAGCGCCTCGTTCTCGGCGAAGACCGCCCCGCCTCCTTCCAGCCACGAGCCGGCGTAGATGCTGGAGGCTCCGACGACGAGATCGAAGAGGATCGCCGCCTCGGTGGGAGCTGCCGGCACGAAGGACAGGAACCGCTGGTGGTCGACCGAGATGCACGACGGGGCCAGCACGTCGGTGAAGACGCGCAAGGCCTCCAGCCCGCCGATCCCGGTGGGCGTGATCGTCCGTCCTGCCATGGCGCGCAGCTCGGCCATGGTTCGCGGTCCGTCGAGCGGGGGATCCATGCGCATCCGCTCGACGGCGTACCGCAGGATCGCCTGGGTGAGCACCTCCGTCGAGGTGTCATGCAGGTGCATGCCGGGCAGCGTTGTCGGGTCCACGGCTGGCGGATAGCGGGTCGGCCGAGGGCTCAGACGTTGAGGTCGAGCAACTCGCTGCCCTGGTGACGCACGTCGGCGTCGTGGTTCAGCGCCCAGCCGAGGGCCGCCGCGATGCCGGCCGATCCCATGCACACCAGCACGGGGAGGATCACCAGCACCACGAGGATGGCGACGACACCGAGCACGAGGTCACCCTAGTGGCCGGTAGGCCCAGGCCTCAATCTCCACCAGACCGCCCATCGGCAGGCCGGCGACGGCCACCGTGCTGCGTGCCGGACGGTGGCTGCCGAACCCGGCGACGTAGGCCTCGTTGAACGAAGCGAAGTCGGCCATGTCGGTGAGGAAGCACATCGTCTTGGCCACATCGGCAAGCGTGGCTCCCATCGATTCCAGGTGGGCGACCAGGTTGCGGATCGACTGGGCCGTCTGCGCCGGCACCCCGCCCTCCACGATGGCGCCGTCCACCAGTCCGAGTTGCCCACTGACGATGATCCAGTCGCCGGCACGCACGGCGGGGGTGTAGGGACCGACCGGTTTGCTCATGTGCGCATCGTAGGCCAGCGAGGCGCCAGCCCGGCGACCAGCCATGCCGCCGCGGCGACCGCGGCGAACACGGCGTCACTGCCGTTGACCGGTTCGGCGGAACGCTGGTCGGCCTCGATCGTCACACTCACGTCGGGCATCTCGGTGGCCCGCAGGATGCCGAAGCTGCGGATCGTCAGGTCGGTCGGCCGGCCCTCGCCATCGACGGCGATCGCTTCCCGGCGGACCCAACCGAGCGCCATGTGCGCGGCACCGATGCAGTAGCTGCGCAGGACGACGTCGTCCAGCACCGGCCCGCAGGCCACGCGGATCTCCAGTTGCTCACGATCGCCCTGCTCGCCGCCGGGCGCGGTCAGCCGGGCGGCCGCCCGGGCACCGTCCGGCGAGGCCACCGTGCACCATCCGTCGGGGTCCGCGCCGATGGCGGCGATCACCGCTGCGACCTCGGCCCAGCCGGCGTCGCGCAGGTCGGCCGAGGTCGGTGGCCCGTCGACGTCCACCTCGTCAACCGTCCAGTCAGGCGCCACGCGACGGATGGACGCGGCGATGCCCGGCGTGCGCGCCACGGCCACCGCCCCGCGACCATGGCCATCGATGCCGATCGCCAGCGGCGGCCGTTTCGGGCCGCGGCGGGTGGCTTCCTCGCGGCTCAGCCTGGCCAGCACGGGTCGGCCGTTCTCGTCCGCCAGCCTCCGAGCTTCGTCGGCGATCCATGTCGACTGCTTGGCGCCGAAGGCCCCGCCGTTGGCCAGTGGAGGGGCCGGTGATCCGCCCGGCAGGCACCACGAGGCGTCGAGCTCCAGGTAGGCCGGCTCGACCCAGGTCGTCTGCAGGGTGTACGCCCACTGCCCGGCCGGCACCGGCACCGGCCAGACCAACCGGGCGGTGCTGTTGCGCCCCGGCACGCGACCGGCGGCGCGCCGCGCGGCCGCCGTCGTGGCGGCAACCTCCCAGCGACCATCGGCGCCCAGTTCGGCCACGGCGTGCCCGGGTGGGGCGGTGTCGGCGGCGAACGGGCATCGGCCGAGTGCGGTGTGCGCGTCGGCCTGCTGCGTGGCGCGGCCCTCGATCGCCGCCCGCCGAGCGGCGCGGACGGGATCGCGGCCCTGATCGGCGGTGGGTGTCGACGTGGTGGTGGCAGCCGCGTCGATGATGGTCTGCCAGCCGGTGCAGCGGCACAGGTGAGCGGCGAGGGCGGACCGCACCTTGCTGGCGTTGCGCTGCCCCTCGGGGAGCGCCGCCAAGCGCATGATGATGCCCGGCGTGCAGAACCCGCACTGACTGGCCCCGGCGGCGGACAGGCGTTGGCCCCAGTCGAGCCCGTCGTCGAGGCCCTCCACGGTGATCACCTGCCGGCCGGCGACACGGCTGACCGGTGTGACGCAGGCCACCCGTGGCTGGCCATCGATCCACACCGTGCAGCAACCGCACTGGCCCTGGGGACTGCAGCCATCCTTCACCGAGGTGATCCCGGCCTCGTCACGCAGGACCTCGAGCAACGAGGCCCGTGGGTCGGCGACTGCCATCTCCCGTCCGTTGAGGGTGAACGACAGGTCGGCCACGGCGGCCGGTACCTTAGCGGTCATGGCCTCGTCGCACCCCTGCGCCGCGTCGCCGGCCGTGTTGTCCCGCCGCACCCTGCTGGCGGCCGGGGCCGCCGGATTCCTGGCGGCCTGTGGCTCCAGCACCGCCAAGCCGAGCCCGGCGGCGTCCGACTCCACGTCGGGAACCGCGGTCGCCGACCTCAGCTCGCTGCCCGTCTCGAACATCAACCTGGTGGCCCGGTTCCCGTCGCAGCCGATCTTCGTCCCCGGACGGGTTCGTCTGGCCGTCTCGCTCGGCTCGAGCGACGGGATCCTCAAGAACGTTCCCGATCGGTTGGTGGGTGAGATCGTCGACGACCACGGCCGGCGGATCGACGCCTTCCGCGCTCCGGTCCGCAAGCAGTCGATCCCGGTTCCGTACTTCGCTCCCACCGTCACCATCCCGTCCGCCGGCACCTACACGATCCGCGTCGACGTCGGTGGCAAGGCCGAGGCGTCGGTCGCCGTGTTCGATCCGGCGAAGGTCCAGGTGCCACACCTCGGCGGCACGCTCCCCGGCTTCGACACCCCGACGGTGGACGACCATCGCGGTGTCGACCCGATCTGCACGCTCGACCCCGGCCCGTGCCCGTTCCACGCCCAGACGCTCACCCAGGCGTTGGCCTCCGGGAAGCCGGTGGTGTACATGGTCGGCACGCCGGCCCACTGCTCCACAGGGGCCTGCGCGCCGGGCTTGCAGTTCCTGGTCGACGCCTCGAAGAACGGCGGACCGGCGGCGCGCTTCGCCGTCGTCCACACCGAGGTGTACACCGACAACCTGGCATCCACCGTCACGCCGGCGGTGCAAGCGCTGCAGGTCGACTACGAGCCGATCGTCTTCGTGACCGATGCGTCGGGGACCATCGTCCACCGCCTGGACGCCGTCTGGGACCCCACCGAGCTCGGCGAGGTCCTGGCCGCGGTCAGCTGAAGCTGGAGCCGCACCCGCAGGTGCGCGTCGCGTTGGGGTTGTTGATCGAGAACCCAGCCTGGTTGAGGCCGTCCTTGTAGTCGAGGGTGGCTCCCTCGAGCAGCTGGGCCGACGCCGGATCGACCACGACCGTGACCTGCTGGCCGTCCTCGCCGAACCGTGCCTGCCGGTCCTCGACGGCGACGTCGCTGTCGAAGTACATCTCGTAGGAGTAGCCGCTGCAGCCACCCGGGGTGACGGCGACGCGCAGGGCCATGTCGGTGGCACCTTCGTCGTTGAGCAGCTGGCGGACCTTGGTGGCGGCGCTGTCGGTCAGGGTGATCACGGCAATCTCCTCGTCGGATCTCGGCGGCAGGGCGTGCCACGGGAGTGTACCGACGTCCAACCGTAGAATGGGGAGGGTGATTCCCGGTCCGCCCACGGTCGAGGAGGTTCGCCAGCTGGTCTCGAGCGTGGTCGATCCCGAGCTGGGCGTCGACATCGTCACCCTCGGGATGGTGCCGCGCATCGAGGTCAGCGACCTCGGACGGGTCACCGTCGAGATCAAGCTGACCATCGGGGGCTGCCCGCTGCGCGGCCAGATCAGCCGAGAGGTGCAGAGTCGCGTGGCCGTGCACCCCGGGGTCACCAGCGTCGACCTGGAGTGGGGCGAGATGACGGCGGAGGAACGGTCGGCGGTCATGACCACGGCCCGCTGGGCAGCGCGCGACCGGGCGCCCGAGACGGAGGTGCCGGCCGGCTGCCGGGTGCTGGCCGTGGCCAGTGGCAAGGGCGGCGTCGGCAAGAGCTCGGTCACCGTCAACCTCGCCGTGGCCCTGGCGGCCGAGGGCTTCACCGTCGGCGTCCTCGATGCCGACATCTGGGGGTTCTCCGTCCCACGACTTCTCGGTCTGTCCGATCGGTTGGAGGCCACCGCGGTCGAGGGCCGGGACAAGCCGCTGATCCAACCCCACGAGATCCCGGTCGGGCGGGGCCGAGTCCGGGTGGTCAGCACCGGGTTCCTCGTCGAGGAGGACACCGCGCTGATGTGGCGTGGACTGATGCTGGCCAAGGCCGTCGAACAGTTCCTCCGCGACGTGCAATGGGGTGAGCTGGACTACCTGCTGGTCGACATGCCTCCGGGAACCGGCGACGTGCAGATGGGCCTGGCCCGGCTGCTGCCACGCACGGATCTGATCGTGGTCACCACCCCGGCACTGGCGGCCCAGAAGGTGGCGGCCCGCGCCGCCGACATGGCCCGGCGCAGCTTCCTCCGTGTCGTCGGCGTGATCGAGAACATGAGCTCGTTCTCGTGTGAGCACGGCACCTCGTACGCGCTCTTCGGCGAGGGTGGCGGTCAGGCGCTGGCCGACGAGATCGGCGCCCCACTGCTCGGCAGGGTTCCGCTCGAGCCGGCCGTGGCTCGTGGCGGGGACGCCGGGCGTCCCGTGGTCCTGGCCGACCCGGCCAGTCCGGCGGCCGCCGAGTTCCGCAGCATCGCTCGGCGGCTGATCGACGAGGTCGTCCCGCCGGTGAACATGGCCGGCTGCTCGGCCCGGCTGCTCGCCCAGGTGGCCGCGGCCCTCGACGCCGCGCCCTGACCCCACGCCGCCGGCGGCTCCCGCCCGAACCCGGGTCGGCCGGCGACCCCGACTCGCCGTGTCGCACCCACCCACCAGCTCGGAACCGTCGCCCGCCCTCGCGCCCATGGGCGCGGAACCATGCGGGGGTGGGCGTGTTCCGCGCCCATGGGGCTGGAGGTGGCGATGACCGAGCCAGCCGGCGGGCTACACCGGGGGGATCGGCGACGCGGTTGCCGGGGGGCGGAAGCACGCCTGGCGGTAGAAGGCCAGCTCGGCGACGCTCTCGCGAATGTCGTCGAGCGCCCGGTGGGCTCCGGCCTTGTGCGGGCGGGCGGCCAACTCGGTCGGATACCAGCGCTTGGCCAGCTCCTTGATGCTGCTGACGTCGATGCTCCGGTAGTGCAGAAACTCTTCGATCTCGGGGAGATGGACGGCGAGGAACCGGCGGTCCATGCCGATCGAGTTGCCGCACAGCGGCACCGTGCGCGGCGCGCCGATGTGCGCCCGGAGGAACGCCATGGTGGCGTGCCCGGCCTCGGCCAGCGTGACGGTCGAGGCGGCGATCTGGCTCAGGAGCCCGCTGCGCCGGTGCATCTCGACGACGATCTCGTCCATCCCGGCCAGGGTCTCGGGCGGCTGGTGGACCACCAGGTCGGGACCCTCGGCGATCAGGTTGAGGTCGTCGTCGGTGATCAGGGTGGCGATCTCGACGATCACGTGGCGCGCCGGATCGAGTCCGGTCATCTCCAGATCCATCCAGGCGAGCACGGCGACGACACTAGACAACGGGTACCGTCGGCCACGATGAACGATCCGCCGATCCGGCCTGCGGCGACGGTGATGCTGCTGCGCCCGTCCACCGACGGGTACGAGGTCCTCATGGTCCGGCGGACCAACCAGGCGGTGTTCGGCGGGGGGATGTACGTGTTCCCGGGTGGACGGGTCGACGACGCCGACGGACCCGGTGACGACGGGTTCGTCGTTGCCGCGATCCGCGAGTGCTTCGAGGAAGCCGGGGTGCTGCTGGCCCGTGACCCGGCCGGCGCGACGCCCGACCGGCGCCATCCGGTCTTCGCCGAGCGCGAGGCGGTCCACGGTGGCGCGGTCTCCTTTGCCGAGCTCCTCGCCCGCCACCGGTTGGCCCCGGCGCTGGACGACTTGGTGTGGGTCGCCAACTGGCTGACGCCCAAAGGTGAGATGCCTCGGCGCTTCGACACCCGCTTCTTCGTCGCGGCCATGCCCGACGGCCAGACCTCCGGCCACGATCGCCAGGAGACCGTCGACAGCGAGTGGCTCGCTCCGGCGGCGGCGCTGGCACGTTGGGCGCAGCGCGACCTGGCGATGTTGCCGCCGACCGTCGCCCAGCTCCGGTTCCTCGATCGGCACCCCACGGTGGAGGCCGTGTTCGCTGCTGGGCGGGCGATGCTTCGACCGGAACGGGTCGAGCCACGCTTGATCCCGGGAACCTGGGAGGTTCGCCTGCCCGGCGAGCCCGGCTTCGACGAGCTGGCCTGACCGGCACGCTGCCGGCGAGCCGGCGACGCCGTCCTCTCTGGAGCGTGGGAGCTGACCTCGCCCTCCGTGAGTGCCAAGCCACTTTACGTAGCCGTTTGCGCGTGACTACTGTCACCTCGCGACCTGGCCGGGAAGGGGCGGGGGTGGGTGATGGCAACAGCGACACGTGAGCTGGCCGAGCGCTCGACCACGGCGCGCCCAACCGGGTTCCGCCCGGCCAGTCGGAGCCGAGTGCGCATCGTGGGCGGCACCCTCCTGTCGCTGTTCGCCGTCGGGGCGATCCTGCTGATCTTCTCCACCGCCGACAAGCGGGTGCCCGTGTTGCAGCTGGTGCACGACGTGCCCGCAGGATCCCAGCTGTCCGCCGGCGATCTGCGCACCGTCGAGCTGTCCGTCGACCCCAGCCTGCAGGTGGTTCCGGCGGCTGAGCGGTCGGCGATGGTCGGTCAGTACGCCGTCGTCCGGATGGTGGCCGGTGCGCTGCTGCAGCGCCAGCACCTCCAGCC
>JAKOUY010000003.1 GCA_029782355.1 Actinomycetes bacterium | reverse complement strand
ACGATCACCTTGCTGTCCTTCATGCCGGCCAGGTGCTGGATGGCCCCGGAGATGCCGATCGCCACGTACAGCTGCGGCGCGACGATCTTGCCGGTCTGCCCGACCTGCCAGTCGTTGGGCGCGTAGCCCGCGTCGACCGCCGCCCGCGAGGCGCCCAGCGCCGCCCCCAGCCGGTCGGCCAGCGGTTCCAGCAGGTGGAAGTTCTCGGCGCTGCCCATCCCGCGCCCGCCCGAGACGACGATCTTCGCCGCAGTGAGCTCGGGCCGGTCGCTCTTGGCGATCTCGCGCCGCACGAAGCTGGATTTGCCCGAATCGGCCACCGCCGCCACCGCCTCCACGGGCGCCGTGCCCCCGGTGGCCGCCACCGCGTCGAAGCCGGTCGTGCGCACCGTGATCACCTTCACCGCATCGGCGCTTTGCACCGTGGCGATCGCGTTGCCCGCGTAGATCGGCCGCGTGAACGTGTCGGCCGACTCCACCCCGATGATGTCGGAGACCTGCGCCACGTCGAGCTTCGCCGCCACGCGCGGCGCCACGTTCTTGCCGTGCGCCGTCGCCGGCACCAGGATGTGCGTGAACCCCCCCGCCACCGCCAGCACCTGCGCGGCCACGTTCTCGGCCAGCTGATCGGCCAGCTGCGGCGCGTCGGCCAGCAGCACCTTCGCCACGCCCGCCGCCTGCGCCGCCGCCTGCGCCACCGCCGCGCAGCCCGCCCCCGCGACCAGCACCGTCACCTCGCCGCCCGCCTTGGCCGCGGCGGCAATCGTGTTCAGCGTGCTGGGCTTGAGCGCCGCGTTGTCGTGTTCGGCCAGTACCAGAGCTGCCATCGGTCGTTCCCCTTCAGATCACTTTCGCTTCGTTCTTCAGCTTCGCCACCAGCGTGGCGACGTCCGGTACCTTCACCCCCGCCTTGCGCCCCGGCGGCTCGCTCACCTTCAGCGTCTTCAGCCTCGGCGCCACGTCGACCCCCAGGTCCTCCGGCTTGACCACCTCCAGCGGCTTCTTCTTCGCCTTCATGATGTTCGGCAGCGTCACGTACCTCGGCTCGTTCAGCCTCAGGTCCGTCGTCACCACCGCCGGCAGCGACACCGCAATCGTCTCCAGGCCCCCGTCGACCTCGCGCGTCACCGTCGCACGACCCTCGGCAATCTCGACCTTCGAGGCAAACGTCGCCTGCGGCAGGTCGGCCAGCGCCGCCAGCATCTGCCCGGTCTGGTTGGCGTCGTCGTCGATCGCCTGCTTGCCCAGGATCACCAGCCCCGGCTGCTCCTTGTCCACCAGCGCCTTGAGCAGCTTCGCCACCGC
>JAKOUY010000002.1 GCA_029782355.1 Actinomycetes bacterium | reverse complement strand
ACGCGACCATCGACAAGGGTTTCGTCGGCGAGTTGAAGAACGTGGCCTACGTGTCGCCGTTCGCCGATGACCGGCTGCCGGAGGACAACCTGCTGGTGGTGCCGACGACGGCGACGGACACCTCGACGACGGCGACGGACAACGACGCCCAGGCGCCGTTGACGGTGCTGTCCCGGGTGTCGATCGGTGACTACGTGTGGTGGGACAACAACCGGGACGGCCAGCAGGGCGCGTCGGCCAGCGAGCCGCCGGTGGCGGGGGTGACGGTGAAGCTGTATGCCGCCGACGGGACGACGCTGGTCGCCACGACCACGACGGATGCCACGGGGTTCTACTCGTTCGTCGATCTGATCCCCGGTACCACGTATGTCGTCGAGTTCGTCAAGCCGGCGGGGGCCTTGTTCACGGACGCCCTGCAGGGCGCGACGGCATCGGACTCCGATGCCGACGTGACCTCCGGCCGGGTGACGGTGACCGCCCCGCCGTCGGGGACCAACTCGGCGACGGCGCCGGACGATCCGACGATCGACGCCGGCCTGGTGCGCTACAACCTGCGGCTCATCAAGCGGTTGGCGTCGGCCGGTCCGTTCCACCCTGGCTCGACCGTGGTGTTCACGCTGACCCCGCACAACGACGGACCGTCGACGGCGCTGGCCGGATGGTCGGTCGTCGACCTGCCACCGGCCGGTCTCACCGTGACGGCGATCAGCGGCTCCGGGTACACCTGCACGCTGTCGACCCTGACCTGTGTCGCCGGCGCGGCCCTGGCGGGTGGCACCGACGGCGCGGTGATCACCGTGACGACGAAGATCGCCGCAACCGCCACCGGGTCGGCGAAGAACGTCGGGTACGTCGCTCCGGCGCCGACCGACGGGCCGGAGACCAACCCGCTCGGGCCGCCACCCACCAACACCTCGGACACGTCGACGACCCCGACGGACAACGACGACCAGGTCCCGGTGGTGGTCACCCCGATCCCGTCGGGCCCGCTGCCGACCACCGGGGGTGACGTGACCCGCACCCTGCTGGCGGCCGGGATCGTCACCGGGCTCGGCGTGATCACCCTCGCCGTGGCCGGCCGTCGTCGCCGCCGGACCGCCTAGGCGTCTGCCGCGGGGGAGTGCCCGCTCCCGCTGCAGATGTCCGTGCCCCTCCCAGGTTCCGTCTCCTCGGAGGGGCACGGGCGCGTCGGCGCACGGCCGTGCCAGACTGCGACGGTGGCTCGTGGCCGGCTGCGCGTGTACCTCGGATGCGCCCCCGGTGCCGGGACGACCCACGCCATGCTGGACGAAGGCGCTCGCCGGGCCCGGCGGGGCACTCGGGTGGTGCTGGCCGCCCTGGACGCCGGCCGCCCGGGACTGCCAGCGGTCGACGGTCTGGCCGGGTCCGTGGCCACCGATGCGACCGGGCGGATCGACGTGCCGGCCGTGCTGTCCCTCGATCCGCACGTCGCCCTGGTGGACCGGCTGGCGTTCCAGCCCGCCGGGGGCGGTGAGCCGCACTGGCAGTCCGTCGAACGGCTGCTGGCCGCCGGCGTCGACGTGGTCAGCACCCTCGATCTGGGGGAGATCGAATCGCTGGCGGCAGTCGTCGCCGGCGTGGCCGGCGTCGGTGCTGACGCCACGGTGCCCGATGACTTCCTGCGCAGTGCCGGCCAGGTGCAGCTGGTGGACATCACCCCGGATGCCCTGCGCCGCCGGCTGGCCCACGGGCGGATCGTGCCGCCCGAGCGGCTCGACGCCACGATGGCCCATCGGTACCGCGCCGATGTCCTGGCCGCGCTCCGCCAGTTGAGCCTGACCTGGATGACCGAGCGGGCCACGGCCGAGCTGGAAGCAACCCGGTCGCGCCTGTCGGCACCGGCCGGCGAAGCGCGCGAGCGCGTCGTCGTGGCCATCTCCGGTCGGGGCAGCGATGCGTCGGTCCGCCGGGCCGCCCGCCTGGCGGCAGCGCCCGGGGCCTCGCTGGTCGGCGTGCACGTGGTGGCGGGCGACGCCGAGCCGGGCCCCTCCCTCGAGCGCCACCGGACCTTGCTCACCGACCTGGGCGGCACGTATCGGGAGCTCGTCGCCGACGACGTCGCCCTGGCCCTGGCCGAGTTCGCCGAGGCCGAGCGAGCCACGCAGGTGGTGGTCGGGCGGCGTGACCGGTCGATGGATGCCCGCTCGGTCACCAGCCGGCTGATCCGCCGGCTCCACGCCACCGATGTCCACGTCGTCCACGATCCGGTGACCCGCCGGCCGGTGCGCCTGGCCACCCCGGCCCGCCAGCCGCGACCGCGCCGGGCGGTGCTCGCCGGCTGGGTGCTGGCCGTGGTCGCCCCGGTCGTGCTGACGGCCCTGCTGACCCTGGCCCGCCGCCACGTGGCCGTCGGCACCGCCCTGCTCGCCGATCTCTGCGTCGTGATGGTCGTGGCCGCGCTCGGCGGCCTGGCTCCTGGACTGATCGCGTCGGC
The DNA here is from genome assembly GCA_029782355.1 of Actinomycetes bacterium. Classification (GTDB taxonomy): domain Bacteria; phylum Actinomycetota; class Acidimicrobiia; order Acidimicrobiales; family Ilumatobacteraceae; genus JAKOUY01. Next base: position 128,963 of record JAKOUY010000002.1, on the reverse strand, counting down.
GCTCGGCTTCGTGCTGACCAACTGGTACCTGACCCCGCCGTTGCACACCTTGAACATTCGTGCCTCGCAGAACGTCGTCGCCCTCGGTGTCTTCGTCCTGATCACCGTGGTCATCAGCGTGCTCGTCGACCGGACCATGCATCGGACGCGCGAGGCCACGCTGGCCAGCGCCCAGGCTGGCGCCCTGGCCCGCTCGGCGGCGACCCTGGTCGGATCGGCCGACCCGCTGCCCGAGCTGCTCGACCAGTTGCGCGCCGCCTTCGCCCTCGACGCCGCGTCGGTGCTGCAGCGCGACGACGCCAATCCCGCCGGGTGGTGGCCGGCCCACGTGTCCGGGGAGCCGGCCCTGCTGTCGCCGGACGAGGGCTGGTCGGTGGATCTCGCCGCCGATGGCTCGCTGCGACTGGTCATCTCCGACAACGTCCTGCGCCCGGACCAGATCGACGTGCTGCGCGGCTTCGCCGACCAGCTGGCGGTGGCCATGGAGTCCCGCCGGTTGCGCGAGGACGCCGCCCAGGCCGACCTGCTGGTGGAGGCCAACGCGCTGCGTGCCGCCATGCTGCAGGCCGTCTCCCACGACTTCCGCACCCCGCTGGCCACCATCCGGGCCGCGGCCACCGGGCTGATGCAGCAGGGCGTCGACTTCGATCAGGCCGACCGGCTCCAGCTGCTCGGCGAGATCGACGCCAGTGCCGAGCGGCTGGACCGGATGGTCGGCAACCTGCTGGACATGACCCGCCTGCAGGCCGGGGCGGTGGAGTTGCGCCTGGAGGCCGTGGCCCTCGAGGAGGTCGTCGCCGCGGCGCTGGCCGCCACCCCGGCCGGCGCCCGGCGCGCCCAGGTCGACGTGCCCGAATCGCTGCCGCTGGTTCGCGCCGACGCCGGGCTGCTGGAGCGGGCGCTGGCCAACGTGATCTCCAACGCTCAGGCCTGGTCGCCCGCCGATCAACCGATCCGCATCGAAGCCAGCCGGGTGGGTGACGGTGTCAGCCTGGTGGTCGTCGACCAGGGGCCGGGGATCCCGGTTGCCCAGCGCCAGCGGATCTTCGAGCCGTTCCACCGGGTCGGCGACCGCTCACACGACGCCGGCGCCGGGTTGGGGCTGGCGATCGCCCGTGGTTTCCTCGAAGCGATGGGTGGTTCGATCCACGTCGAGGACACCCCGGGCGGGGGGACGACGATGGTCCTGTCCCTGCTGGTCGACCACCGCGGCGAACCGGGAGCCGGCGGCTGATGACCCGCCTCTTGGTCGTCGACGACGACGTACAGATCCGCCGGGCACTGGACATCAACCTGCGCACCCACGGGTACGAGATCGACCTCGCCGACTCCGGAGAGGCCGGATTGGCCGCCGCCGCAGCCAACCCGCCCGACCTGGTCCTGCTCGACCTCGGCCTGCCGGGCATCGACGGCATCGATGTCGTCCGCGGCCTGCGCGGTTGGACCAGCGTCCCCATCGTCGTGCTGTCGGCACGCGACGGCGACCAGCACAAGGTCGCCGCCCTCGACGCCGGAGCCGACGACTACGTCACCAAGCCGTTCAGCATCAGCGAGCTGCTCGCCCGGGTCCGTGCCCACCTTCGCCGCCACCAGCCTTCGGCCGACGAGCCCTCGGTGACGACCGCCGACTTCGTCGTCGACCTCGTCGAGCGGCGAGTAGTGCGCGACGGCGAGACCGTCCACCTGACGCCGATCGAGTGGTCGATCGTCGAGGTGCTCGTCCGCCACCCCGGCCGGCTGGTGACCCAGCAGCAGCTGCTCCGCCAGGTGTGGGGACCGCAGTACGAGTCCGAGACGAACTACCTGCGCGTCCACCTCGCGGCCATCCGTCGCAAGCTCGAACCGGAGCCGGCCCAGCCGCGCTACTTCCTGACCGAGCCCCGGCTCGGCTACCGCTTCGAGCCCGCCTTGACGAGTTCTTAACGCCGACCCGGTCAATCTTGGCGGGGGCTAGACGGCGTCGGTCGGGCGGGCGCGGTTCGATGGACTCGTGCTGCTGGAACGAGAACTGACGAGGACCGAGGGCGAGCCGGCCGGGACCGCCGCCCCGCGCACGCGCACCCGCACGCGCCACCAACCGACCCGGCATCTCGACGAGCCGACGGCCTACCGGTGGAAGCGCCGCCTGCTGGGTGAGCCGCTGCACACCGAGCGGCTCGAGCACGAAACGCTGGGCAAGCCCACCGCCCTGGCGGTGTTCGCCTCCGACTGCATCTCCTCGTGCGCCTACGCCACCGAGGAGATCCTGCGCGTCCTGTTCATGGCCGGATTCGGGTTCGCCGCCTTCTCCCTCGTCACCCCGATCACCGCCGCGCTGCTGGTGGTGCTGTTCTTCCTGATCCTGTCGTACCGCCAGACGATCAAGGCCTACCCGTCGGCCGGCGGCGCCTACATCGTCACCCGCGACAACTTCGGCCTGCTCCCCGCCCAGGTGGCCGGCGTGGCCCTGCTCACCGACTACATCCTGACCGTTGCCGTGTCCGTGGCGGCCGGGGTGACGGCACTGGCGTCGGCCTTCCCGGTCCTGGAGCCGTACCACCTCTACCTGGACGTCGCCTTCGTCGCCCTGATCGCCTGGGGCAACCTGCGCGGCACCAAGGAGTCCGGAAAGCTCTTCGCCGTCCCGACCTACTTCTTCGTCGTCAACATGTTCGTGATGCTCGGGTACGGCATCGTCCGCTTCGCCGTTGGCTCGCTGCACCGCGGCGCCACCGGCCAGGCGGGCATGTACCCGATGGGTCAGCCGAAGGGCGACGGGCTGCTGCTCGGCGTCAGCGCCCTGCTGGTGCTGAAGGCCTTCGCCTCCGGTGGGGCGGCGGTGACCGGCGTGGAGGCGATCTCCAACGGCGTGCCGGCGTTCCGCAAGCCGGCGTGGAAGAACGCCCGGGACACCCTGATGGTGATGGGCGCCCTGCTCGGGACGATGTTCATCGGTCTGTCCTTCCTGGCCTCGAAGGTCCACGCCGTGCCGTACCGGGACGAGGTCCCCTCGGTCATCTCGCAGGTGGCCAAGCTGGTCTACGGGACCAGCCCCGTCGGCCACCTGCTGTTCCTCCTGTTGCAGGCCGGGACGATGATGATCCTCGTCCTGGCGGCCAACACCAGCTTTGCCGACTTCCCCCGGTTGGCCTCGTTCCATGCCGGCGACAACTTCATGCCCCGCCAGCTCCAGGTCCGTGGCCACCGGCTGGTGTTCTCCAACGGGATCATCTTCCTGGCGGGGGCCGGCATCGTCACCCTGCTGGCCACCGGCGGGTCGGTCGGGCGGCTGATCCCGCTGTACGCCGTGGGGGTGTTCACCAGCTTCACGCTCTCCCAGGCCGGGATGGCCAAGCACCACATCACCCACCGGGAGCCCCAGTGGCGCCGAGGTCTGGTGATCAACGCCATCGGTGCGATCCTCTCCTTCGTCGTGCTGGCGATCATCGCCTCGATGAAGTTCATGGAGGGTGCCTGGGTGATCGTGCTGCTGGTGCCGATCTTCGTGTTCGGGCTGATGCGCCTGAACAAGGCCTACGAGACCGAGGCCACCGAGTTGCACGCCAACGCGGCGGCCCTGGCGGCCGTGCCGACGCTGCGCAGCCACACCGTGCTGGTCCTGGTCGACCAGCTCGACGCCGCCGTCGCCCGGGCGATGCAGTACGCCCGCACGCTGACGCCCGACGATCTGCGTGCGGTGCACTTCGACCTCGACCCGTGGAAGACCCGCGAGCTGACCACCGAGTGGACGCAACTCGGTCTGTCCCGCTTCCCGCTCGAGATCATCGAGTGCCCCGACCGGCGCGTCGCCCGCGGCGCGCTCGAGCTGGTGTCCGACGTGGTCGATGACGGGGCCACGGAGGCGACCGTGATCATCCCTCGCCGGGAGTACGTCAAGCGCTGGCACCGCCTGTTGCACGATCGCTCGTCGTCGTCGATCGCCGCCGCGCTCGGGTCCGTGCCGCACTGCAACGTGATGGTCATCCCGTACCACCTCGGCTCGTTCACACCGAGCGCACCGACCGGGGACGCTTCGCCGGGCGCTGCCGTCACGGTCACCGCGCCGCGCCCCGGGCTGCGCTCGGCCAGTCTCGACACGTCCCGACTCCCGGCTGAACGAGTCCAGATCGCCACCATGCCGATGCGCCAGCGGGTCACCGTGGCCGGCAAGGTCCGAGCGATGCGCGTCCAGCCGTGGGCCGGCAACCCGGCACTGGAGTGCTCCCTGGCCGACGAGACCGGCAGCATCGACGTGCTGTTCCTCGGCCGCCGCGAGGTGGGCGGTGTCCGCCTCGGCACGGTGATGGCCGTCACCGGTGTGGCCGGCCGGCACCACGGTCGGCGAGCCATGCTGAACCCGGCGATCACCCTCATCGCCACGCCACCCGAACCCACCGCACCGATGCACTGATTGCCTGCGGCTGGCGGCCGACACGTGAAGGAGCCGTCAAGATGCTCGGTCGTCCCGTGAAGAGTCCGGCAACTGGAGGTCTTGCGGGGCGTGCCGGGCGTATAACGGATCACGTGAACACGTTTCGTCGTCGTTGGGGCACGGGCGGGCGAGTCGGCCGCTGTCGTTACGTCGGGAGCGTCGGCCGTGGGTGATCTCCTGGCGATCGTCGCCCTCGTCGGGTTCTTCGTCCTCACCGCCGCCTATCTGAGCTGGTGCGAGCGCATCGTCGAGCGCGACTCCGTGGACGTCTCGGTGGGGTCCGTGGCGGGCGACGAGTCGGACGTCGCTCGCCGGGTGTCCGTGGGCGGCCAGTCATGATCGCTGTCTCGACCGCCATCACTGCCTCGACCGCCGACAACTGGATCGGCCTAGCCCTCGCCGTGGTGGCGATCCTGTACCTGGTCGCCGTCCTCATCTGGCCTGAGCGGTTCTGATGAGCTGGCAAGCCATCCTTCAAGCAGGTGCGCTGGCGCTCGCCCTGTTCATCACCGTTCCCCCGCTCGGCAACTACCTGGCCGCGGTGTACGGTGCCCGCCACGGTGTCGACCGTGCCCCTGGCGAGCGGGTCTTCGGACCCGTCGAGCGGCTGGTTTATCGAACGATGCGGATCGACCCGCGGCGTGAGCAGCGCTGGACGGCGTATGCCGCGTCGATGCTGGCCTTCTCCATGGTGTCCGTCCTCGGGCTGTACCTGCTGGTCCGCCTGCAGGGCTCGCTGCCGGGAAACCCCGGCCATCGTCCGTCGATGTCGCCGGCGGGGGCGTTCAACACGGCGATCAGCTTCGTGACGAACACCAACTGGCAGTGGTACGCCGGTGAGGTCTCCGCAAGCCATCTGATCCAGATGCTCGGCCTGGCAGTGCAAAACGTGGTGTCCGCGGCCGCTGGGATGGCGGTGGCCGTCGCCCTGATCCGCGGCGTGGTCCGTGCCGGGACCAACCAGCTCGGCAACTTCTGGGTCGACTTGGTGCGCACCGTGGTTCGCGTCCTGCTGCCGTTGTGCCTGGTGTTCTCCGTGGTGCTGGTATCGCAGGGCGTCGTCCAGAACCTGCGCGGCGACCGGGTGGTGGCCACGCTCGACTCCGGTGCGTCGACCACCCAGCACATTCCTGGCGGGCCCGTGGCCAGCCAGGAGGCGCCGAAGATGCTGGGAACCAACGGTGGCGGCTTCTACAACGCCAACTCAGCGCATCCGTTCGAGAACCCCAACCCGCTGACCAACCTGCTGGAGATCTGGGCGCTGCTGCTGATCCCGTTTGCCATGGTGGGTGCGTTCGGGCGGTTGGTCGGTGATCGCCGACAGGCCAAGGTGCTGGCGCTGGTCATGGCCGGCATCCTCGTGCTGATCACCTCGCTGGCCAGCTTCGCCGAACAGTCCGGCAACCCACGGCTGAATGCGCTGGGCGTCGACCAGTCGATGTCGATCCAGCAGTCGGGCGGCAACCTGGAGGGCAAGGAGGTGCGTATCGGCGCGGCCGGTTGCGGGCTGTTCGCCGGGCCGACCACCGGTACCTCGACCGGCGCGGTGAACTGCGCCCACGACTCGATGACACCGCTCGGCGGGCTGGCGCCGATGGTCCACATGATGTTCGGCGAGATCTCGCCGGGTGGGGTGGGCGTCGGTCTGATGGGGCTGCTGATCTACGCCCTCCTGGCGGTGTTCATCGCCGGGCTGATGGTGGGCCGAACACCCGAATACCTCGGCAAGAGGATCCAGGCGGCGGAGATGAAGCTGCTGACCCTGTACATCCTGGCCATGCCGCTGGCCCTGCTCGGCTTCGCCGCCACGGCCGTGGTGCTGCGCTCGGCGCACACCTATCAGGCCGGGCCACACGGGTTGTCCGAGGTGCTCTACAACTACGCCTCGGCGGCCAACAACAACGGTTCGGCGTTCGGCGGGCAGAACACGGCGACCACGTGGTACATGTCCACCCAGGGCGTGGCCATGCTGATCGGCCGGTTCTTCACCATCGTGCCCGCGTTGGCCATCGGCGGCTCGCTGGCCGCCAAGCCGAAGGTGCCGGTGACCGCCGGGACCATGCCCACCAATACTGCGCTGTTCGCCGGCCTGCTGGCAGGTGTGGCGGTCATCGTGGCGGGCCTGACGTTCTTCCCGGCCCTGGCGCTGGGTCCCATCCTCGAACACCTCAAGCTCTGACAGCGAGGCTCCCAATGTCCACGACCACCGCGTTTCCCGGGAGCGCCGAACGGCCGCCGAAGGTGCGTACCAAGGCGCCGGCCACCTCGACGCTGTTCGACCGTGACGTGCTGCGCAGCGCGGTGGCCGGCTCGGTGCGCAAGCTCGACCCGCGCCAGATGGTGCGCAACCCGGTGATGTTCATCGTCGAGGTCGGCTCGGCGCTCACCACGGTGCTGTTCCTGCGCCACCTGCGCCACGGAACGTTGCAGGAGAACCTGTTCGGTGGGCTCGTCGCCGGCTGGCTGTGGTTCACCGTGCTGTTCGCCAACCTTGCCGAGGCGGTGGCCGAGGGGCGAGGCAAGGCTCAGGCCGACACCTTGCGCAAGACCCGTGCCGACACGGTGGCCCGGGTGCGCCAGGCCGACGGCTCGATCGTCGAGACGCCGTCGTCGGCACTGGCTGTGGGCGACCGGTGTGTGGTCGCGGCCGGCGAGGTGATCCCCGGCGACGGCGACATCGTCGAGGGCATTGCCACGGTGGACGAGTCTGCCATCACGGGCGAGTCGGCGCCGGTGGTACGCGAATCCGGTGGCGATCGTTCGGCCGTCACCGGTGGCACCCGAGTGCTGAGCGACGAGATCGTCGTGCGGATCTCGGCCAAGCCGGGAGAGACGTTCCTCGACCGGATGATCGCTCTGGTCGAAGGCGCCAACCGGCAGAAGACGCCGAACGAGATCGCCCTCTCGATCCTGCTGGCCGGTCTGACGATCGTCTTCCTGCTGGCGGTGGCAACGCTCCAGCCCTTCGCCACCATGTCGGGCGCGCCGCAGAACATCATCGTGCTGGTCGCCCTGCTGGTGTGCCTGATCCCCACCACCATCGGCGGGCTGCTGTCGTCCATCGGCATCGCCGGCATGGACCGCCTGGTGCAGCGCAACGTGCTGGCCATGTCCGGTCGAGCGGTTGAGGCCGCCGGCGACGTCACCACGTTGCTGTTGGACAAGACCGGCACCATCACCTACGGCTCGCGCCAGGCGGCCGAATTCATCGGCGTCCATGCGGTGAACCCCGGCCAGGTGGCCGAAGCGGCGCTGGCGTCATCCCTGGCGGACGAAACGCCCGAGGGCCGGTCCATCGTGGAGCTGGCCCTGCAGGGGTTCGGGTTGGCCGCGCCGTGCGCCGACGGCGCCGAGCTGGTGCCGTTCACCGCCCAGACGCGCATGTCCGGGATGGATTTCGCAACCGGTCGACAGGTGCGCAAGGGCGCGGCCGACTCGGTGCGCCGCTTCCTCGAGGCGCAGGGCGCCCACGTCCCGCGCGAGCTGGCGCCGATCGTCGAGGAGGTGTCCAAGGACGGCGCGACGCCGCTGGTGGTCATCGACCGGGTGCCCGGCGAGGCGTGGCGGGCCCTCGGCGTGATCCGCTTGAAGGACACGGTGAAGCTGGGCATGCGTGAGCGCTTCGACCACCTTCGCACCATGGGCATCCGCACGGTGATGATCACCGGCGACAACCCGCTCACGGCCGCTGCGATCGCCGCCGAAGCCGGTGTCGACGACTTCCTGGCCGAGGCGACGCCAGAGGACAAGATGGCGCTGATCAAGCGCGAGCAGGCCGGCGGCAACCTGGTGGCCATGACCGGGGACGGCACCAACGACGCCCCGGCGCTGGCTCAGGCCGATGTCGGCGTGGCCATGAACACCGGCACGCAGGCGGCGAAGGAGGCGGGGAACATGATCGACCTCGACAGCAACCCAACCAAGCTGATCGAGATCGTCGAGGTCGGCAAGCAGCTGTTGATGACTCGCGGTTCGCTGACCACGTTCTCGATCGCCAACGACCTGGCCAAGTACTTCGCCATCATCCCGGCCATGTTCGCCGTGGCGTTGCCGCAGCTCGCTGCTCTCAACGTGATGCAGCTGGGCAGCCCGCGTTCGGCCATCCTCAGCGCGGTCATCTTCAATGCGCTGGTCATCGTTGCGCTGGTGCCGCTCGCCCTGCGCGGGGTGAAGTTCCGGGCCGAGTCGGCCGCCTCAGTGCTGCGCCGCAACCTGCTGATCTACGGGGTCGGCGGCGTGATCACGCCGTTCGTGGGCATCAAGTTGATTGACCTGGCGCTCAGCGCCCTGGGCATCAAGTGAACGGAGCGATCTGATGCGTGCCTTCGTCCGCCAACTGCGACCCGCTCTGCTGGTGTTCGTGGCACTGACCGCGATCTGCGGTGTGGTCTACCCCCTCGTGGTCACCGCCATCGGTCAGACGGCCTTCCACTACCGGGCCAATGGATCACTCGTCCGGCGCAACGGGGCGCTGGTGGGCAGCGAGTTGCTTGGTCAGACGTTCACTGCACCGGGCTACTTCCATGGCCGCCCGTCGGCCCTGACCGATACGCCCATCGCGCAGGTCAGCGGGGCGTCGAACCTCGGTCCGACCAGTGACGAACTGGCGGCTGCCGTCCGCCAACGGGTGACCGCGTACCGCGCCGAGAACGGATTGCCGGCCACCCAGCTGGTGCCCGTGGACGCCGTCACCGCCTCGGGTTCCGGCCTCGACCCGCACATCTCCGTCGCTAACGCCCGACTCCAGGCTGGTCGCGTCGCGACGGCGCGGGGACTGCCCGTCGACCAGGTCATGGCGCTGATCGCTCACCACGTCGACGGGCGGATGCTCGGGGTCCTCGGCGAGCCGGGCGTCAACGTGCTGCGGCTCAACCTGGCCCTCGACGCACTCAGGTCGAACCAGTGACTCTGGGAGACTGACGCGATGGCACGCGGCAGCCTGCGTATCTACCTCGGCGCCGCACCGGGCGTCGGCAAGACCTACGCCATGTTGTCCGAGGGTGCCCGCCGGCGGTCGCGTGGTGCTGACGTCGTGGTGGGCATCGTCGAGACCCACGGTCGGTCGCAGACCGCAGCGCAGATCGGCGAGTTGGAGGTGGTCACGCGTCGCACCGTGCAGTATCGCGGTGCGACGTTGCAGGAGATGGATCTCGATGCCATCCTGCGCCGCCAGCCCAAAGTCGTGCTGGTCGACGAGTACGCCCACACCAACGCCCCGGGCAGCACCTACGAGAAGCGCTGGCAGGACGTCGAAGCGTTGCTGGACGCCGGCATCGACGTCATCTCCACGGTCAACATCCAGCACCTCGAGTCGCTCAACGACGTCGTGTACCGCATCACCGGTGTGCAGCAGCGCGAGACGGTGCCCGATGCCATGGTCCGGCGCGCCGATCAGATCGAGCTGGTGGACATGTCGCCCGAAGCGCTCCGCAAGCGGATGGCGCACGGCAACATCTATCCGGCCGAGAAGGTCGACGCCGCGCTGACCAACTACTTCCGCCCCGGCAACCTCGGCGCGTTGCGCGAGCTGGCCCTGCTGTGGCTGGCCGACCGGGTCGAGGAGTCGCTGGCCGGCTATCTGGTCACGCACGGCATCGCCGACACGTGGGAGACCCGCGAGCGCATCGTCGTAGCGCTCTCGGGTATGGCCAACGACGAGCGGGTCGTGCGGCGGGCGGCACGCCTGGCGGCGCGCAACCGTGGTGAGCTGATCGGCGTCCACGTCGTCGCCGACGACGGTCTGGCCGCGCGGGACGATTCCGCGCTCGAGCGCCAGCGGCGGTTGGTGACCGAGTTGGGTGGACGCTGCTACGAGGCGGTGGGCGACGATCCTGCCGAAACGCTGGCACGTTTCGCCCGCCGGGAGAAGGCCACCCAGGTGGTGCTGGGCTCGTCGCGGCCGTCACGCTGGGCCGAGCTGATGCGCGGTTCGACGGTGGCGCGAGTGACCCGATTGCTGGGTGACATCGACGTCCACGTGATCGCGTCGGAGCGGGACACGGTGCACGGAGCGTCCATCCGCCCGACGTTCGGTGTCGATCGGAGGCGGATGTCGGGGGCGTTGCTGCTCCTGGTGGTCGGCTTGCCGTTGCTGACCGGGGCGCTCATGCCCCTACGCGGCCAAGCCAACCTGTCGACGCTGTTGCTCATCCAGCTGTGCCTGGTGATCGGTGTCGCGGCCGTGGGCGGCACGTTGATCGCCGTGCTGGCCGCGGTGGCCAGCTCGCTGGTCACCAACTGGTTCTTCGTCCCCCCGTACGGCACGTTGACCATCGCCCATCCCGAGAACGTGGTCGCGCTGTCGGTATTCGTCGTGGTCGGCGTGGCGGTCGGGCTGCTGGTGGACGTGGTCATCCGCCGCTCGGCCGACGCGCGCCGCTCGCGCCTGGAAGCCGAGGCACTGGCTCGTTCGGCAACCAGCTTGGCCGCCGAGCCCGATCCGATCCCCGCGTTGCTGGACCACGTGCGCGCCACGGTGGGCGTCGACGGCGTGCGCCTGCGGCGCGAAGCCTCGCTGACCGGCGCGCCGCCGGCCGTGGTGGCCGAGGTCGGCGAATTGGGTGAGGTGCCGAGCTTCACCACGCAGGCGGTCACCGCGTCCGGGGTGGCCGTGACGATGGAAACCTTCGGCGTGGCACCCCCGCCGCGTTCCCATGCCCTGCTGGCCACATTCGCCGGGCAGCTGGGTGTCGCCCTGGACAGCCGGAACCTCGCCGAGCAGGCCCGCAGCGCGGCCGAGCTGGCCGAGGTCGATGCCGTTCGCACGGGACTGCTGCGCGCCGTGTCCCACGACTTGCGTACGCCGCTGGCGTCGATCAAGGCCATGGTGTCCGGCGTGCTCGAGCCCGGCGTGCAGTTTTCCTCCGAGCAACTCCACGAAGCGCTGACCACCGTCGACGAGGAAGCCGATCGGCTAAACCGACTGGTGGAGAACTTGCTCGACGCCAGCCGGCTGCAGATCGGAGCGTTGGCGGTGCACCTGGAAACCGTCGATCTGGCCGAAGTGGTCCGCCGGGCGATCGACAGCCTCGGCCCTGTTGCCGGCGCGGTGGAGGTGCGCCTGGACCGCCAGGCCGACGTGGTGTGGGCGGATCCGGCGCTCTTGGAACGTTGTGTCGCCAACCTCGCGGCCAACGCCATCCGCTATGCCCCGGCGGGGACGCCGGTCAGCGTGTCGTCGTCGCTGGCCGACGAACGGGTCGCGCTGCGGGTGAGCGACCACGGGCCGGGCATCGACCCGGCGGACCGCGGGCGCGTGGTCGCACCCTTCCAACGGCTCGGGGATGCGCCGGGCAGCACGGGTGTCGGCCTCGGTCTGTCGATCAGCCAGGGGTTCATCACGGCCATGAACGGCCAGCTGGTCCTCGGTGACACGCCGGGCGGCGGGCTGACGGTCACGATGATCCTGCCGGCGCCGGAGGCGATGCCGGTATGACACTGATCCTGGTGGTCGATGACGATCGGGCCATCCGCCGAGCGTTGACACTGAACCTGGCGGTACGCGGGTTCGAGACCGTCGAGGCCACCAGTGGCGAGGCTGCGCTGACTGCCGTAGCGGCCGAGCATCCCGAGCTGGTGTTGCTCGACGTCGGCCTGCCCGGCATCGACGGCCTGACGGTGCTGGAGGGCCTGCGCGGTTGGACGGAAGTGCCGGTCATCGTGCTCACCGCCCGCGGCGACGAGCGCTCCAAGGTGCGTGCGCTGGACGCCGGCGCCGACGACTACGTCACCAAGCCGTTCGGCATGGGCGAGTTGGTCGCGCGCATCAATGCCGTGCTCCGCCGCCGGCGCGGCGTGGCCACGCCCGCCGCCATCGACACCGCCCATTTCCGCGTCGACATCGCCGGACACCGCGTGGTGGCCGGTGAAGACGAGGTGCGCCTGACCCCCACCGAGTTCTCCATCGTCGCCCATCTGTGCACCCAGGCCGGTCGCTTGGTCACCTACCGGCAGATGGCCGCCCATCTCTGGGGCCCGACCGTGGAGGCGGACTCGGGCTTGCTCAGAGTTCACATGGCCAACATCCGCCGAAAGCTCGAACCGGATCCTTCCCGGCCGAGATACTTCATCACCGACGCCGGCGTCGGGTTCCGCTTCGACCACGGCGGCTGAGCGCCAGCACATGATCGCCGTCGCGTCGTGCCCTGTCCGGTGCCCCCCCAGGGGCTCGAACCCTGAACCAATGGATTAAAAGTCCACTGCTCTGCCATTGAGCTAGAGGGGCGGTGACCGGCAAGCGTACCGGCGGTGCTGCGGTGAGCCGGAGGCCGCTCCGCCGACGGTTGGGAGTGATCCAGCACGACGACTGGCCCGTACACCACGCTGTGGGTGTGGCGCGCCTCGACTCGGTCTCCGACGATGCACTGGTCGCCGGCATGGCCATGCGCGACGGCGACGCCGCGGCCGCGTTCGTCCGCCGGTTCGAGCGACGGGTCTTCGGCCTGGCGGTCCACGTGACCGGGCAACGCTCGCTGGCGGACGACATCGCCCAAGTGGCCTTCACCCGTGCGTGGGCTGCGGCGTCGACCTACGACGGGCGCCGCGGCTCGGTGGCCAACTGGTTGCTGACCATCACCCGCAACGCCGCCATCGATGCCGTGCGCGCCCGCCGCCTGTACCCGGTGGACGACGAGCGCCTCGGCCGGCTGGTCGACGCAACGATGCGAGGTGACGGCTTGGCCGGCGACCGGACCGCCGACGCGGCGATCACCAACGCCGACGCCGCCGCGGTGCTGGAGCGGTTGCGCGCCCTGCCGATCGAGCAGGCCCGGGCGGTGGTGCTCGCCGTCCTCGGCGGCTGCACCGGGGAGGAGATCGCCGAGCGTGACGGGTTGGCGCTCGGCACCGTGAAGGGCCGGATTCGCCTGGGGTTGCGCCGGCTGCGGACCGACCTGGCGTCATGGACGGAGGACACCGAACGATGACCGATCATCCCGAGGGCGACCTCGTCGATCTGGCCCTCGGCCATCTGGCAGCCGACCGCCAGTCGGCGGTGCTCGAGCACGTCGACTCCTGCCCGAGCTGCGCGGAGTTGCTCCGCCAGCTGGTGGCGGGCGCCGACGACGTGCTGACGATCACCCCACCGGTCGATCCGCCTGCCGGATTCGTCGATCGGGTCCTGGGCCGGCTCGACCCACCGCCAACCGCCGCGCTCCCCGCCGGACGCGCCGTGCGCTGGGGACGCGCCGCCTCGGTTGCCGCCGTGCTGGCGGTGGGTGGTGGAGTCGCGGTCGCCACGCTCGCGCCGCATCGCCTCGAGCCGCAGTGGTCGGCCGGCCCGACCACGGCCGCCCGGTCGCAGACGGCCGATCTGCGGACCAAGACGGCCCGGACCGTCGGGTCGGCAGCGTTCCGGTCCAGCGAGGGGCGGACCACCGTGTCGATCGACGTCCTGCCCGGTGCGCCCGCCCCGTGGTACTCGTGCCGGACCCGGCTGGCTGACGGCACCACCGTCGAGCTGGGCAGCTGGTCACCCGGCACGACGACGCCTTGGACGGTCACCCTTCCGACCACATCCGATCCGCGCTCGATCGAGCTGATCGCCCCCAGCGGCGCCACCTGGGCGGCAGCCACGTTCCACTGACCCCGAACGCGACACCGCCGCCGCCGAGCGACGGGCGCGCTCGGCGGCGGCGGTGAACGACGAGCTCAGCCGGAGATCATCTCGCCACTCGGGTCGAGCACGTACCACTTGCCGCCGACACCCTGACCGGTGACGTCACCGGCAGCGGCATCGCCCTCAAAGGTGTACAGCGGCCAGCCGCGATAGGTGACCTGCGTCGACCCGTCGGGACGGATGATCGTGCCGACCAGCGTGGGATCGATCCCGGCGCCGGCCGAAGGCTGGCCGACCAGCGGAGGCCACGCCGCGGCACACTTGTCGACGCACACGCTGGTGGCCGGCAGGTCGGGGACGAAGGCGTACAGGCTGCGGCCGTTGCCGTCGACGGCCACCGTGCCGAACGGCGTCGAGGCCAACTGCACCGTGCTGACCGTGGCCGGGGCCGAGCCGGCGGAGGTCCCAGCGGACCCGGCCGCCTCGGTCGACGCGGTCATCGGGGCGGACCCGGCGGCCGTGGACGGCGTGGCCGGTGGCTCGGTGGCGGTCACCAGCATGCCGCGCCCGTCGACGAGGAACCACTTCCCGCCCTTGCCCTGCCCGGCGGTGTCGCCCGGAGCCTGGTCGCCGGCGAACGTGTACATCGGCCAGCCGTAGAAGGTGACCTGCTTGGACTGGTCGTCCGGGCGGGTGATCGTGCCGAGGTCCGCCGAGTCGACGCCGTTGGCCCCGGCGGCCGGTCCGGCCAACGCCGGCCAGGCCTTCAGGCAGTCACCGGTGCAGGTGCTCGTGGCGGCGCGGTCGGGTGTGAACACGTAGAGCGTCATGCGCGTGCCGTCGACGACGACGTCGCCGAGTGTGGTGGAGCCGACCGACAGGGTCACCGGCCCGCCCGCCGGCGGTGCCGGGGTGCTCGGCGGGGTGGACGTGACCCTCCCCGTGGCGCCGACGTCGGAGACGGCCAGCGAGGCAGTGGCCAGGGAAACCAGGCCGAGAACGAGGAGACGGGCGCGAGTCGTGGTCATGGGCAGACCTACGTGCCGGCCCCGGATCCGGATCACTGGCCCGGCGAGGTTCTCCGGCTGCGGCGACGTCGGGGCACCGACCTCAGCCGCGGATGGTCAGGCCGCCATCGACGAACAGCGTCGCACCCGTGGTGAAGGCGGCCGCCGGGAGGCACAGGCTGACGATCATCTGGGCGATCTCCTCGGGCGTTCCGTAGCGGCGCAGCGCGGTGCGCCGGCGGGCGTAGGTGGCCTTGTCGGCGGCGGGGATGTGCGCGGTCATCGCCGTGTCGATCGGGCCGGGGCAGATGCAGTTGACGGTGGTTCCCTGCGGGCCGAGCTCGACGGCCAGGCTTCGTGTCATCCCGGTCAGGCCGGCCTTGGTGGCCGAGTAGGCGCTGATCCCCGCGGTCGCCAGCGCCGATTCGGACGATGCCACGTTGACCACCCGACCGGCGGGGCTGCGAGCCAGGTGGACGGCTGCGGCACGCACCAACCGGGCGGGGGCGGTGAGGTTGACGGCCACCGTTCGCTCCCAGCCTGTGGCGTAGTCGGCCTCGGGCTGGGTGAGGGCGGTCGGGAGGCCGATGCCGGCGTTGTTGACCACGATGTCGAGGCGGCCGGTTCCCCGGACGGCGGCGTCGACGAGGTCGGCGGGTGACCCGGGGCTGGCGATGTCGGCGACCACGGCGATGGCCCGGTCGGCGCCGTGGACCTGACCGATCTCCTCCGCCACCCGCTCGACGCCTGGCTCGCGGTCGGCAACGACGACCCGGCAACCTTCGTCGGCCAGCAGGTGCGCGGTCGCCCGCCCGATTCCCGCGGCGGCGCCGGTGACGATGGCCGTGTGACCGGCGATCGACCGGGACAGCTTGGTCAACCGGGCGTCAGGCATCGCCGGACGACGCAGTCAGCTCGGCGAGAACGTCCAGGCAGCGCCACACGTCGACGAAGCGCGTCGTCAGCGCCGAGCACCCGACGCGGACGATGTCGGGCATGCGCAGGTCGGTGACCACGCCGCGCTCGGCCAACGCGGGAACCAGCTCGGCGGCCCGCGGATGGTGCACGGCGACGTGGGCGCCGCGCCGGGCCGGGTCGCTCGGGGTCGAGGAGTGCAGGCCGTACTGGTCGCACAGGCGCAGGGCGAAGCCGGTGAGCGCCGAACCCTTGGCGGCGATGGCGGCCATCCCCGCCTCGGCCACCAGGGCGATGCCTTCGTCGGCCGCCGACAGGGACAGCACGGCGGGGGTGCCCAGCAGGACGCGGCGGATGTCCGGGTGCGGGTCGAACCCGGTGTCCATGCGGAACTGCCGGCGCTGGGCGAACCAGCCCCAGATCGGCTGAGGGAGCGACGCCTGCAGGTCGGCGGCGACGTAGGTGAACGCCGGCGAGCCCGGCCCGCCGTTGAGGTACTTGTAGGTGCATCCGACGGCCAGTTGGGCGCCGGCGGCGTGCAGGTCGAGCTCGATCGAGCCGACGGCGTGGGACAGATCCCAGATCACCAGCGCCCCGGCATCCCGGGCGCGAGCCGTCTCGGCGCGCACGTCGACCCGGGCAGCGGAGCGGTAGTCGACGACCGAGCGCACGGCCACGGCGACGTCGTCGAGGTCGTCGAAGCCCTCGCGCACCTCGTGACCGGTGCGCGCCGCGATCCCGTCGATGACGTACCGGTCCGTCGGGAACTCACCCGCGTCGACGGCGATGACCTGCCGCCCGGCGCGCAGGTCGAGCGCGGCGTGGACCAGCTGATAGAGGTCGACCGTCGTGGAGTCGTGCACCACCACCTCGCCCGGCGCCGCACCGATCAGCGGCGCCAGCCGGTCACCGACCCGAACGGGCAGGCCGACCCAGTCCGTCCGGGCGTCGGTCCAGCTGTGGATCAGCCGTCCGGCCCACTCGTGATGGACGACGTGCTGCAAGCGGGCGACCGTGCGCTTCGGGGCCCGCCCCAGCGAGTTGCCGTCGAGGTACGCCACCGTCTGATCGGCGATGACGAACTGGTCACGGAACCGTGCCAGGGGATCCGCAGCGTCGAGCGCCCGTGCCTCGGCGAGGCCGGCGGCGCTCATCGAGGCGTGGGGCTCAGGCGGAAGACACGGAGCGGGCGGCCGCCGGCGTGGGCCCGGTAGGCGTCGTAGTTCGGCCACACGGCGAGCAACCGCGGCCACACCGCGGCCGTCTCCTCGGCGTCCAGCAGGCGTGCCGTCACCGGGAACGCTCGGCCGCGGAAGGACGCCGTGGCCGCCGGGTGGGCCAGCAGGTTGGCGGTCCACGCCGGGTGGTCGGGGCGGCCGAAGTTGCTGCCGACGACCAGGAACGACCCGTCGTCGTCGGGCAGGCAGGCCAGCGGGATGACCCGCGGCTGGCCGGACTTGGCGCCCGTGCAGGTCAGGACCAGGCTGGGCACCATCGCCGAGCTCATCACCACCCGGCCTCCGGTCAGGCGGTGCAGGACCCGGTCGAGATGGGGGACGAACCACGGCGCCACCCGCAGGAACGGGGCGCTGCCGGCCATCTTGGTGACCGCCCGGCCGACGGCGCTGTTCAGGCTGATGGGCATCGGATCACTGTAGGTGGGCGGCACCCGTCAGGCGCGACCGACGACATCCTGGAAGGCCACCGGATGGGCCACCTCGAGCTGGTCGTAGGTGCACGACCGGGGCTCGCGGTCCGGCCGCCACCGGAGGAACGTCGACCCGTGGCGGAAGCGACCCTCCTGCAGCTGACCGAAGGTCACCTCGGCGACGCGCTCGATGCGCAGCGGGATCCACGACAGGTCCTTGCCGGTGTTCCAGCGGCTGAACCCGCCGGGCATCCGCTGCCCGCCCGCCGCGGCGCGGCGAACCTCCTCGGCCCATCCACCCCATGGGTGGGCGGCCAGCGCGCCGGCGGCATCCGGACCGTCGAGATCGATGACCAGCTCGGCCAGCTCGGCCAACAGGTCGGCTCGCCGCTGGACGGTGAAGGAGGCCACCACACCCACGTGGTGCAACACGCCATCGCCGTCGTACAGCCCGAGCAGCAGCGAACCGACCCCGTTGCCGTCCTTGTGGATGCGGTAGCCGGCCACGACGCAGTCGGCCGTGCGGGTGTGCTTGACCTTGACCAGGGTGCGCTTGTCCGGGGTGTACGGATCGGTCAGCCGCTTGGCGACGATGCCGTCCAGCCCGGCGCCCTCGAACTCGGTGAACCATCGGCGGGCAACCGTCGCGTCGGTCGTCGCCGGGCAGCGGTAGACGGCCGAGCGCGGACCGTCGGGTGGCACCCGCGCCAGGGCCGAGTCCAGCCGCGCCCGGCGCTCGGCTAGCGGCCGGTCGAGCAGCACCTCGTCCCCCTCGGCCAGCAGGTCGAACGCCACGAAGCTGGCCGGCGTCTCGGCCGCCAGCCGGCGGACCCGCGACTCGGCGGGATGGATGCGCTGCTGCAGGGCGTCGAAGTCGAGGCCCCGCCCGACCCGATCACCCGTGGCCGGCACGACGATCTCGCCGTCGACCACGCACTGCGGCGCGAGCGCGGCGCGCAGTGGCTCGATCAGCTCGGGGAAGTAGCGGGTGAACGGTCGTTCGTTGCGACTGGCCAGCTCGATCGACTCGCCGTCGCGGAACACCAGGCAGCGGAAGCCGTCCCACTTCGGCTCGTACAGCCAGCCCTCACCGTCGGGGATCTCGGTGGCCAGCTTGGCCAGCATCGGGGCGATCGGTGGGCGCAGTGCCAGGCCGGCCATCCGCTCAGCTTGCCACTCGGCTCGCCGGTCAGCTGGCCACGGCCGGTTCACCGGCGGGTGCACCGGGCTGGAGGGCGCGCATCCCGTACGCCGCGGCCACCAGGCAGGACACACCCCCGACGGCGATGCCGAAGCGCGGCCCGAACCGATCGCACAGCCAACCGATGAGCGGGCCGCCGATCGGGGTGCTGCCGAGGAAGACCATCGACTGCACGGCCAGCACCCGGCCGCGGTACTCCGGGCTGGCGTCCAGCTGGACCATCGCGGTCGAGCTGGTCATGAAGGTGATCGAGCTGAGCCCGATGGGCACTGCCAGGGCGAAGGCGCCGCCGATCCCCGGCACCGCCGCGGCGCCCAGCATCGCCACGCCGAAGGCCGCGCTGGCGAGCACCAGCTGGGCATCGGTGACCCGGCTGCGCCGGGCGGTCCACAGCGCGCCGGCCACCGACCCGACGCTGATCGCCGAGAACAGCAGGGTGAACGTGCCCTCGCTGCGATGCAGGTCCTTGGTCACCAGCAGCGGCACCGTGACGGAGAAGTTGAACGCCAGCGTGCCGACGATGGCCATCATCACCAGTGGCACGAACAGCCTCGGGTTGTCGCGCATGTAGCGCAACCCGTCGATCACCTGCCCCTTGGCCCGTGCCGTTCGCCGGGCGGAGAACAGTTCGGCCGGGCGCATCCGCCACAATCCCCACAGCACGGCCAGGTAGCTGATGGCGTCGATCAGGAAGCACCAGCCGAACCCGAAGCGGACGACCAGCGCGCCGGCCGCCGCAGGGCCGACCACCCGCGAGCCGGTCATCAGCGCGCTGTTCAAGCTGACGGCGTTGGCCACGTCGGCCGGGGGGACCATCTCGACCACGAAGGCCCGCCGGCACGGGTTGTCGAAGGCGGTCAACACGCCCTGGACCGCGGCGAGGGCGGCGACTCTCGGCACGGTGGCCGCATGAGCGAAGACCAGTGCCGCCAGTGCCACCGACTGGAGCATCGCCCCGACCTGGATCCCGAACAGCAGGGTGCGCTTGTCGGCCCGGTCGGCCACCGCGCCCGCCCACGCCCCGAGCAGCAGGACCGGCCCGAACTGGCAGGCGGCGAGGATGCCCACGGCCAGCCCGCTCTTGTTCGACAGCCGCAGCACCAGCAGGGTCTGGGCGATCATCGTCAGCCACGTCCCGGTCTGGGAGATCAGCTGGCCGCCGAAGAACAGCCGGAAGTTGCGATGCTGCAACGAGCTGAACACCCGCCGGCGCTCGGCCTCGGCGGTGCTGGCAGACATCGGGAATTACGATACTGCCCAGTTCACCTAGTCCCTTCCCGCCCCCCATCACCACAGCTGATCAGCGAATGTCGGCATGGCGTCGACACTCGGTGATCAGCTGTGGAACCAACGGCCGGGCCGGCAGCGTCCAATGCTCGTCACCTCGTGAACCTGCCCAACAAGGAGCACCCATGCCCACCCCGTCAACCTCCACTCGTCGCCGCCGGACCGTCGGTCTGGCCCTGCTCGGCGGATCGATCCTGGCCGGCACCGTGGTGGCCACCACTGCCGTGGCGGCCGGCGGCCACCCCGCGCCGCACACGGCTCCGACGCCCCCGAACGCCGTCCCGGGAACCGGCGGCGTCGTCAGCGCCCGGACGATCACCGTCAGCGGTGAGGGCAAGGTCACCGTCAAGCCGGACATGGCCACGGTCACGATGGGCGCCCAGGCCACCGACCTGCGCGCCGGCGAGGCGCTGCGCATCGTCAACGAGAAGACCGCTGCGCTGATCGCCGCGCTGAAGTCGGCCGGCGTGGCCGAGGACGACATCGCCACGTCCGGGCTCAACGTCTGGCCGAACTACGACAACAGCAGCCGGGTCAGCGGGTTCACCGCGTCGAACAGCGTCACCGTGAAGATCAAGGCACTGGACAAGGCCGGGTCGATCATCGATTCGGCCGCCACGGCGGCGGGTGACAACGTGACGATCAGCGGCATCGCCTTCGGGGTCCAGGACCAGGAAGCGGTGCTCGGCCAGGCCCGGACCGCGGCCATCGCCAACGCCCAGAAGCGGGCCGGCGAGTTCGCCGCCGCCGCTGGCGTGAAGGTGGGCGAGGTCATCCAGATCACCGAGGTCGGCCTCAGCATGCCCCAGCCGCTCGTGCTGGAGCGCCAGGCGATGGACTCGACGGCCGGCGCAGCCGCCTCCGTGCCCGTGCAGGCCGGGACCCAGGATCTCACGGTCAACGTCACGGTCCAGTTCCTGATCGGCTGATCGCCCGGATCGAGCCCGATCGAGCCAGATCGACTCGTCATCCCACGGCCCGGGTCGGATCCCGACCCGGGCCGTGGCGCGCCCGGGGTGCGGTGCGTCAGCGGCCTCCGGGCCCAGCGGTCCGGTGAACTACCCTCGATCTCGATGAGCAGTTCCCCGGCCAACGCAACGGCCAACCCGATGGAGTCCAAGCTCGACGACCTCCGCCAGCGGCGTGAGCAGGCCCACCGCGCCGGATCCCCGCGTGCCGTGGAACGCCAGCACGAGAAGGGCAAGATGCTGGCACGGGAGCGGATCGAGTACTTCCTCGACCCGGACAGCTTCCACGAGCTTGATCTGCTGGCCCGCCACCGGGCCACCGCCGCCGGTCTGGAGGAGCGGCCGTACACCGACGGCGTCATCACCGGCTGGGGAACCGTCGACGGCCGCAAGGTGTTCGTCTTCAGCCAGGACTTCACCGTGTTCGGCGGGGCCCTCGGCGAGGTCTTCGCCGAGAAGATCCACAAGCTGATGGACCTGGCGCTGAAGGTCGGTGCCCCCGTCGTCGGGCTGAACGACGGTGCCGGCGCCCGGATCCAGGAGGGCGTGGTGTCGCTGGCCAGCTACGGCGGGATCTTCTACCGCAACGTGCTGTCCAGCGGGGTGGTCCCGCAGATCAGCGTGATCCTCGGACCCTGCGCCGGCGGGGCCGTGTACAGCCCGGCGATGACCGATTTCATCTTCATGGTCCGCGAGTCCAGCCACATGTTCATCACCGGGCCGGACGTGGTGAAGACGGTGACGGGTGAGGAGGTCACCCTGGAGGAGCTCGGCGGGGCGATGAGCCACGCCAGCAAGTCGGGCGTGGCCACCTTCGTCGCCGCCGACGAGAAGGCCTGTCTCGACGACGTCCGCTTCCTGCTCGGCTTCCTGCCGGCGAACAACCTCGAGGAACCCCCGGTGGTCGACGGCGGCGACGACCCCGACCGGTTGTGCCCGGAGCTGCGCGACATCATGCCGGCCAGCCCCAACCAGCCCTACGACATGAAGAAGGTCATCAGCGCGGTCGTCGACGACGGCGAGTTCTTCGAGTACTTCCCCCACTGGGCGCGCAGCATCGTCTGCGGGTTCAGCCGGGTCGAGGGGCAACCGGTGGGCGTGGTCGGCAACCAGCCACTGATGCTGGCCGGGGTGCTGGACATCGAGTCGGCAGAGAAGGCCGCCCGCTTCGTGCGCACCTGCGATGCGTTCAACATCCCGCTCCTGACCTTCGTCGACGTGCCCGGGTTCCTGCCCGGGGTCGACCAGGAGTACGGCGGGATCATCCGTCACGGCGCCAAGCTGCTCTACGCCTATTGCGAGGCCACCGTGCCACGCATCCAGATCATCACCCGCAAGGCCTACGGCGGGGCGTACGTGGTCATGGACTCCAAGTCGATCGGCTCGGACCTGTCCTACGCCTGGCCGACGGCCGAGCTGGCCGTGATGGGACCGCAGGGAGCGGTGGAGATCGTCTACCGGCGAGAGCTGCAGCAGGCCGCCGATCCCATCGCCCGGCGGGCCGAGCTGGTGGCCGACTACACCGAGAAGTACGCCAACCCGTACGCCGCAGCCGAGCGTGGCTACGTCGATGACGTCATCGACCCGGCCGAGACCCGCCAGAAGGTGGTCGCCGGCCTGCGCATGCTGCGCACCAAGCGCGAGGAGCTGCCGCGCCGCAAGCACGGCAACATGCCGCTGTGAGCCCCGGCCCGCAGATCACCCCGGACCCGACCGAGGACGAAGCCGTCGCCATCGTCGCCGCCCTCGAGGGCCACGGTGCCCTGTGGCCCCGCCAGGCCGCCGGCGCGGATGCCCGTCGGGCGCGCAGCAGCTCGTGGCGGTTCAGCGGCCGGTGGTGGTCCCGCCCGCTGCCCACCCGCCGCGACCGTCCGTATCGCTGATCGCCCGGGGCCGGCGGACGCCCCGGGCGGCAGTCGGGCGCGGCAGTGGGTTGCTCGGCGTGGCGGCCGTGCCGGGGTACGCTCCGGCCGTGAGCTCCTTGCCGCCGCCTCCGTCCAGCCCGCCGCCGCCAGGTCCGCCCAACGACGCCGGCTGGCCGAGCTACCCGACTCCGCCGTCGTCCGCCCCGGCTCCCGCACCGGGCTACGGCGCCACGCCCGGGTACACCGGCCCGCCGGCCTACCCGACCGGGTACCAGCCGTACGGCACCGGGTCGTTGACACCGGCTTCGTTCGGGCAGCGGCTGGTCGCCGCGCTCATCGACGGTGTGGTCAACCTGCTGATCATCGCCCCGTTCGGCGTGGCCGCCTTCTTCCTGTTGCGCAAGGCCCTGGAGAACTGCTTCGAGGACTCCAGCAACAAGATCCACTGCCCGGACGGGGCGCTGCAGGTCGGTCCGCTGGTCGCGGCCATCGCCCTGGCGGTCATCGGCTACGTGCTCGCTGTCTACTGCTACGTCCGCTGGACGGCCCGCGCGCAGACGCCGGGGCAGCGGACGATGAACATCCGCGTCCTCGACCTCCGGTCCGGCCAGCCCATCGGCATGGGCCGGGCCTTCGGGCGCTGGCTGTTCCGCCAGTTCATCTCCGGCTCGGTCTGCTTCCTCGGCTACCTGTGGATGCTGTGGGACCCGGCCAAGCAGACCTGGCATGACAAGGTGACCAACTCCCACGTCGTCCAGGTGTAGCCGGCGGCGTGCTGACCCTCGACTCCAGCGCGGTGCGCGACGCCTTCGCCGCCGCCGCCGACACCTTCCGCCAGGTGGTCGCCTCGATCGCGGCGGACCAGTGGGATCGACCGAGCGGGTGCGGCAGCTGGACGGTGCGGGAACTCACCGCCCACGCCATGCGAGCGATCACGCTGATCCCGAGGTATCTCGATGCCGCCCCGTCCGGCGACCGGGTCGACCGGGTGCTGGCGGACGCGGTCGAGTACTACCAGACGGCCATGGCCGACCCGGGCATCCACCAGGCCGTCGCCGGCCGCGGCCGAGAGGCCGGTCGGGCCCTGACCGATCCGCTGGGCGAGCTCGACCTGGCCATCCCGCAGGTGGTGGCCCTGGTGGGCTCCACCGCCGACGACGACCTGGTCACCAGCGCGGTGGGCACGCTGCCGTTCGTCCAGTACCTGGCCACCCGGGTCGTCGAGCTGGCCCTGCACACCGCCGACCTGCAACTCGGTCTGCGCCAACCGGTGGTCATGCACCCGGTCGTGGCCGAGGCGGTGCTGGACGTCGTCCACCGGTTGGCGTCACCGGTCCAGCTGTCCCTGGTGCTCACCGGGCGCGCCACGTTGCCCGCCGGGTACAACGTCCTCGGCTGAGCGATGCCCGACCCGGCCCACGACCCGACACCATCCGGTCCGCTAGCCGACGTCCGGGTCCTCGACCTGGCGACGGTCATCGCCGGCCCGAACTGCGCTCGCTACCTGGCCGACTTCGGGGCCACGTGCATCAAGGTCGAGCGGCCGGGAATCGGAGACAGCCTGCGCAACATGGCCTGGCGAGACCCGTCGGACGGGACCGGGCTGTGGTGGAAGCTGGTCAACCGCAACAAGTGGACCGTCGCTCTCGACCTGACCGAGCCCGCCGACCGGGCAGTCCTGCTCGACCTGGCGGGCGAGGCCGACGTGCTGGTGGAGAACTTCCGCCCGGGCACGCTGGAACGCCTCGGCGTCGGTCCCGAGACGCTCCTGGCGCGGAATCCGCGGCTGGTCGTCACCCGGGTCACCGGGTTCGGACAGACCGGCCCGTACCGCCAGCGGCCCGGCTTCGCCACCATCGCCGAGTCGATGAGCGGGCTGGCGGCCATCACCGGCACGCCCGACGGTCCGCCGCTGCTGCCGCCGATCGCGCTCACCGACGAGGTCACCGGGCTCGCCGCGGCCTTCGCCACGATGACCGCCCTGCACCACGCTCGCGTCGTCGGGGAGGGCCAGGTGGTCGACGTCACGCTGATCGAGAGCCTGCTGCAGATCATGAGCCCGCTGGTCACCCTGTACGGCGCCACCGGTGAGATGCAGCAGCGGATGGGCGCCGGCCTGCCCTACAGCGTGCCGCGCGGCACGTATCAGTGCGCCGACGGGCTGTGGGTGGGAGTCTCGGCCTCCAGCGACTCCGTCGCCGCCCGGCTGATGGAGCTGCTCGGCGTCGGGGGCGACGCGCGCTTTGCCAGCTTCGCCGCCCGCGTCGAGCACCGCCTGGAGATCGAGGCGATCCTGGCCGAGTGGTGCGCGACGCGCAGCCGGCCGGAGGTGATCGCCGCCTTCGAGCGGGCCGAGGCCGCGGTCGGTCCGGTGATGACCATGGCCGACATCGCCGCCGACCCGCACTACCGCGAGCGCCAGGCCATCGTGGCCGTCGACGGGACGGTCATGCAGGGCCCGCTCGCCAAGCTGAGCCGGACACCGGCCCGCCCGCCGGAGTCGTCGTGGAGCGGGAGGGCCCTCGACGCCGACGGCGACCTGGTCCGCGCCGATGGCTGGGGTCTCCCCAGCCGACCCGCCCGCTGACGGGCCACCAGCGCCCGGACGCGACACCGCCCGGCGCCGGCACGAGCCGGGCACCGGGCGGTGAGGTGATCCGCTGATCGGGGGATCAGCCGAGTCGGGCGTGGCTCAGTGGCCGTCGCCGTCGCTGTCGCCGGGGATCATGTCCTCGATCTTGTTCTCGATGTCATCGGGGATGGCGTCGCTGGCCTTCTGCCGCAGGGAGTCGAAGGCGTTGCCGGCCGCGTCCTTGGCCTGATCGACCGCGTCGCTGGCCGAGCTGGCTGCCGAGCTGGCGGCGTCGCTGGCGGACTCGGCAGCCTCTTCGGCCTTGTCCTTGCCCATGCCCAGCTTCTCTTCGATGCTGTCGGGCAGGATGTCCTTGACCTTCTCCTCCAGCTTCTCGCCGAGTTCCTTGGCCTTGTCCATGAATCCCATCGTGTGGGTCCTCCTTGCGAGATGCGTCTCCGACGCATCGTGGGTGGGGAAACGGGCTTCCCCGCGACGAGTCATCCTAAACCGCGCGGTAACCGCCCGCGCACCCGCTCCGCCGGTCACGCAGGCGGGACCATCACCCCGGTCGCGGCATGGCAGCGATAGCCGTGCGGGTGGGTGATCAGGTACTGCTGGTGGTACGGCTCGGCGTAGTAGAAGGCGATCAGCGGGGTGATCTCCGTGGTGATCGGCCCGTAGCCGGCGTCATCGAGGGCGCGCTGGTAGCGCTGCCGGGACGCCTCGGCGGTCGTCGCCTGGGGATCCGTGGTGGTCAGGATCGCCGACCGGTACTGCGAGCCGAGGTCGTTGCCCTGGCGGAACCCCTGGGTCGGGTCGTGATGCTCCCAGAACGTGTTCAGCAGGCGGTCGAGGGTGGTCACCTGCGGGTCGTAGACCACCAGGACGACCTCGGCGTGGCCGGTCCGGCCGGTGCAGGTCTCCTCGTAGGTCGGGTTCGGGGTGTGCCCCCCGGCGTACCCGACCGCGGTGGTGTACACGCCGGGCATCGACCAGAACAGCTCCTCACCGCCCCAGAAGCAGCCCATGCCGAGGACCACGGCCTCGTGCCCGTCCGGCCACGGACCGACCAGCGGTCGCCCGTGGACCAGGTGGTTGGCGGGCACCGGCATCCGTTCGGCGCGGCCGGGAAGGGCGTCGGCCGCGCCGACCAACTCGGCCTCCCGGCCGGCTCGAGACGACCACCACGACGCACCGGACGATGCCATTCCCCGGACGTTACTGCAGCGCGGTCGACCGCGGGAGGGCGGCACCGGGCGTCGCGCCGTAGCCTGCGGCGGGTGCCGGCCTTCACGATCCGCCCGATGGTGCCCGACGATCTCGACGAGGTGCTCGAGATGAACAACTCGAACACCCCGGGCGTCAACGCCCTCGATCGGGACGGCATCGCCCGACTGCACGGCCTGGCCGTGGTGGCCCTGGTGGCCGTGGTGACCCCGTCCGGTCTGCCCGCCGGGGACGGCAGGTCGCCGGGCGTGGCCGGCTTCTGCCTGGTCTACGGACCGGGCGAGGACTACGCCAGCCTGAACTACCAGTGGTTCCGGCGCCGTGATGGCGGCCGGCAGGCGTTCGCCTACCTCGACCGCATCGCCGTCGCCCCGGCGGCCCGACGGCTGGGGATCGCCACGGCGATGTACGGCGAGGTGTTCACCGCCCTGACCGGACGGTTCCCCGAGCTGTGCTGCGAGGTCAACCTGCGGCCGCGCAACGAGTCCTCGCTGCGCCTGCACGCCGGTCTGGGCTTCGTCGAGGTCGGCCAGCAGGACACCGACGGCGGGGCCAAGACCGTCAGCCTGCTGGTCCGCGCCCTCGGAGCCCGGTGAGCGCGGCGAGCGATCGGGCCCGACCGCACAGCTAGGTGGTGGCCGCGGCCGGGGGACGCTCCACCTGCACCTCCCGGCCAGGGAAGTCCCGCCGGCGCAGCTCGACGTACAGCAGGCGGATCACGCCGACCAGCGGGGTGATCACCACGGCACCGACCACGCCCCCGGCGGCGGCCCCGACCAGTGCGGCGACCATCGCCGCCCATGCCGGGATGTCGATGACCTCGCCGATGATCGCCGGGTAGAGGATGTTGGTCTCGAACAGCTGGTAGAGGATGTACACCACGGTGGCGATGACGAACGGCACGGGTCCGGCCACCAGCGCCAGCAGGCACAGCGGGACGCCGCCGATGAACCCGCCCACCTGCGGCACGAAGTCCCACAGGAACGCCCACAGGGCCAGCACCGGCGCCAGGCCGATCTGCAACACCAGCGCCAGGACCAGCACGACCACGCCGTTGATGCCACAGATCAGCATCGATCCGGCGGCGTAGCCGGCCAATGCCCGGTGGCTGACGGTGGTCACCCGGGTGAACTGGCGGCGGTGGGTGGCCGGGACCCGCCGGCCGATGGCGGCCATGATCCGCCCGCCGTCGAGCACCAGGGCGACGGTCAGCAGCAGCACCCACAGCACGTCGACCAACTGCGAGCCGACCGACGGCACCCAGTTGAGCGACCCCCGGCTCCGAGAGATGCGCGAGGGCAGTCGTTGCAGCTCCCGGGTGACCACCTCGCCGGCACGGTGGTCGTGCAACCATCCGCCGATGAGCGGGGCCCGCTCCAGACGGTGGACCACGGAGGGCAGGTTCTGCACCGCCTTGGCCGCCGAGACCGGACCCTGGTGCACCACGGAGATGGCGATGGCCGTGAACACCCCGGCGATGGCCGCGAACGTCGCGGTGATCGCCCACCGCCGACCGATGGGCAGCCGGCGCTCGACCCAGTCGACCGGTCGGTCGATGGCCACGGCGAACAGGATCGCCAGCGACAGCCAGACGATGATCAGCCCGGAGCGTCCGATGATCGACCAGCAGATCACCGTGACCATCACGGTCACGGCCATCATCACCACCCCGGGGAACCCCTTGGGGATGACCAGGGGTCCCCAGCGGTAGGCGGTGTCCTCGGTGTAGGCCGGCATCGGCAGGCTCACCTGGTCCCGGTGGGACGAAGTCAGCACGGCCACGGCGACGATGCCGAGGGCGTACATCAACACCGCGGATCCCGAGCCGCTGTAGGCCACGCCGACGGCGAGCGACAGCATCGTCACCCCGACGCCGGGGCGCAGGGCGCGGGTGGTGCGCCGGCGCAGGAGGACCGCGGCGAGCATCACGCCCGCGCCGGCGGCGATCATCACGACTGCCTTCCATGCCGGGAGGCTGATCGCCACCAGGATCAGCGGGACCAGACCGACCGCCCAACCGAGGGCCGGGATGACCATCCAGAAGCCGACCCACGCCGCCAGCAGCACCGGGGCCGGCAGGCCGAGGGCCACGCCGACCAGCGCCAGGACGGCGGTCCACATCAGCGCCTCGGCCGCGACCCGGCGCAGATAGCTGCCGGCCCGCCGGTCGACGTCGTTCAGCAGGGCCCACACCGGCTCGCGGTCGGACCGGGGCCACAGACGGACGAACCCGGAGGTGATCGCTCCGGCGCTGGCATGGAGGAAGGCGCCGAGGATGACGATCACGGTGAGGTCGACGACCCGCTCGCCCACCGCGGCTTGCCCGTTGATGCCGAAGACGAAGTCGCCGGGCACGTTGGAGAGCCAGTTGGCGATGCTGTCGCCGAGCCGGAGCGAGCGGACCACCCGGTCGAAGGTGGTGGTGTCCGTCGGACCGCCCTGCAACGCCCGGCGGATCGACGCCGCCAGGTGATCGGTGCTCGTCGTCAGGTCGGACATCAGCAGGCCGAGGAAGGCGCCGGCCACGGCGAAGATCAGCAGGGTGGTGAGGGCCACGGCGGCACCGGCGCCGAGGCGGCGGGCGATGCCGTTGTAGACCGGCCGGGTCAGCCAGGTGAGCACGACGGCGAAGACGCACAGCCCGACGATGTCGGTGATCCGCGACGACACGGTGGCCAGGGCCACGCCGGCCCCGATGGCGACCGCCACCAGGACGATCGGCCGGATGGGGACGCGACTGGTGGTCGCCGTGGCGGTCGGGTCCTCGGGTGGCACGGGATCGGCGGGTGGCACGGGCCATATCCTCGCTCACGGCACGGCCCGAGCGGCGCGTCCGGGGCGAGGACGATGCCCGGCGCGCCGGCAAGTCACCCGAACGGGTGATGGCGGGCCTCCCGTCAGTGGCGGGCGATCCGGCGTTCCCGGCCGCGGCCCGCCGTCCGCCGCGCCCCTACGATGGGCCGATGCGCATCGCCGCCGTCCAGCACGACATCGTCTGGGTCGATCGCCAGGCCAACTTCGCCCGGTTGGCGCCGATGGTGGCGGCCGCCGCGGCCGGTGGGGCCGAGCTGGTGCTGCTCAGCGAGACCTTCTCCACCGGCTTCGCCGTCGACGCCCCCGATCTCGCCGAGCCGGAGGGCGGGCCGTCGTCGCAGTTCCTCGCCGACGAGGCACGAACCCACGGCGTGTGGGTCGGCGGGTCGTGCCCGGAGGTCCCGGCGGGCAGCGATCCGGCCGATCCCCGCCCGGCCAACAGCTTCGTCCTCGCCGGCCCGGACGGCACCGTGCACCGCTATCACAAGACCCACCCGTTCACCTTCAGCGACGAGCACCGCTCCTTCCGCGCCGGGGATGCGCTGCGCACCGTGGAGATCCCGGCGGCCGGCGGGGCGGTGCGGGTGTCGTTGTTCGTCTGCTACGACCTGCGGTTCGCCGACTGCTTCTGGGATCTCGCCCTGGACACGGATCTGTACCTCGTGCCGGCCAACTGGCCGGAGTCGCGCCGGACCCACTGGCAGTCGCTCCTCGTTGCCCGGGCGATCGAGAACCAGGCCTACGTCGTCGGCTGCAACCGGGTGGGCACCACGCCGGCCGGGCTGACCTACGTGGGCGACAGTCGGATCGTCGACCCGCTCGGCGAGGTCCTGGCCGGTGGTTCGCAGGGCGAGACGATCCTCTTCGCCGACGTCGAGCCACGGCGAGTGGCCGAGGTCCGCGACCGGTTCCGGTTCCTCCCCGATCGCCGGCGGATCGCCCGGGCCTGACCGCCGGTCAGCGGGCCCGGCCGGTGAGTCGGGCGACCGCCTCGTCCAGCACCTCGGGCCGCTTGCAGAAGGCGAAGCGGACCAGGTGCCGACCCTCGGGCTTGTTGGCGTAGAAGACCTCGTTGGGGATCGCCACCACCCCGTGGGAGTGGGGCAGCTCACGGCAGTACGCCATCCCGTCACCGTCGGGGCGCACCCCGCGGATGTCGGCGGTCACGAAGTAGGTGCCGCGGCTGGGGTACACGGTCAGCCCGGCGGCTTCCAGCCCGGGGACCAACCGGTCGCGCTTGGCCTGCAGATCGGCGGCCATCGCGGTGAAGTAGTCGTCGCCGAGCTCCAGGCCGACGGCGATCGCCGGTTGGAACGGCCCGCCGTTGACGTAGGTCAGGAATTGCTTGGCGGTCCGCGCTGCGGCGACCAGCTCGGCCGGCCCGCAGATCCACCCGATCTTCCAGCCGGTGGTGTTGAAGGTCTTGCCCCCGCTCGAGATCACCAGGGTTCGCTCGCGCATCGCGAACAGCGTCGCCAGCGGCACGTGGCGTGCGTCGTCGAAGGTCAGGTGCTCGTAGACCTCGTCGCAGATGACGATCAGCTCGAACTCGAGGACCAGGTCGGCGATGGCCTGGCGGTCCTCGGCGTCGAGCACCATCCCGGTGGGGTTGTGCGGCGAGTTGATCAGCAGGACCTTGGTCTTCGGGGTGATCGCGGCGCGCAACGCGTCGATGTCCGGGCGGTAGTCGGGTGGCCGGAGGGTCACCGGCCTCGCCACCGCGCCAGCGAGGGCGATGCATGCCTGGTAGCTGTCGTACATCGGCTCGAACAGGACCACCTCGTCGCCGGTGTCGAGCAGGCCGAGCAGCGCCCCGGCCAGGGCCTCGGTGGCCCCGGCGGTGATCAGCACCTCGCGGTCCGGGTCGTAGACCAGCCCGTAGAACCGCTGCTGATGGTGAGCGACGGCATGGCGCAGCACGGCCACGCCGGTGCCGGGCGGGTACTGGTTGGCGCCGTCGTTGATCGCCGCGATGGCCGCGTCGAGCACCTCGCGTGGCCCGTCGGTGTCCGGAAATCCCTGCCCGAGGTTGATGCTCTCGGTGGCCCCGGCCAGGGCGCTCATCTCGGCGAAGATCGTCGTGCCGAAGCCCTGCAACTTGGCGGTCAGGTATGGCGCCCGGAGCACAGGCGTTGGTGGGGACGAGCTCGGCACGGCGTCACGCTAGTTGCGCTCGAGGACCGGCCCCCGACCGGCCCTCGAGCCAGGGTTCGAGCGGCGCGCTACTTGACCACCAGGTCGGCGGACATCGCGCTGTGGATGTTGCAGTGCAGCTGGTAGGTCCCGGGCTTGGCCGGGGCGGTGATGGTGCCCGACTTGCGGCCGGAGATGGTGACGTCGAAGCTGCCGTCGTTCGCCGTGAAGGTGTGCGTGGCGCCGTCGTCGTTGGTGATCGTCACCGTGGCACCGGGGGCGACCGAGGCCGGCAGGTGGAAGGCGAAGCCGCTGATGCTGGCCGAGGCGCCGCCCGACGAGGCCCCACCAGCGCCCGCGGTGGTCCCGGCGGCGCCGGCCGCGGTCCCGCCAGGCGTGCCGTAGCCGTCGGTCTCCGACCCCGCGGCCGTCGAGGCCGTGGACGTCTTCGCCGGGGCCGAGGTCGTGGTGGACGACGTCTTCTTGTCGTCGCTGCCGCAGGCGACGAGCAATCCGGCGCTGGCCATCAGGCCGGCGATCGCCGCCAGGCTGCGGCGGTGCCTGCGGGTGGACCGGGCGGCGCCGGGGTGGGTGTGCGGTGTCATCGAGTGCCCTCCAGTCGGACGTGAACGCAGCGGGCCACGGTGGTGACGTCGCTGGTTGGCGAACAGTACGCCCTCCCGGTCACGTCGGTTCACCGACGCCGAGGTTGGACGGACCGAACGAGTGCGGGAGGAGCTCGGCGAGGCTGAAGGTGACCCGCAGACCGTGTGGACCGCAGGCCAGGATGGGCGTCGACGGGTCGGCGAACTCGCGGATCTTCTGGCGGCAGCCCCCGCAGCAGGTGGGCACCTCGTCGCCGTCGGCGATGGTCAGGACGGCCTCGATCCGCCGCTCACCGGCCGACACCATCGCGGCGATCGCCGAGGCTTCCGCACACCAACCCTGCGGGTAGGCGGCGTTCTCCACGTTGGCCCCGGCGTAGATCATCCCCGCGCCGGTCAGGACCGCGGCGCCCACCGGGAAGTGGCTGTAGGGCACGTGGGCGTTGGCTCGAGCCGCCTCGGCGGCAGCGAACAGCTCGGGGACCCGAGCTCCGACGACGGGATCGACGGGTGGGCCTGCCGGGTCGCTGCCGGGATCGCTGGCCGGCCGAGGGGCAGGAACGGTCATGGGCGGCAGGTTAGGCCGTGTCCCGCGGCGCCGGCCGCGGCAGGGTCGACCGCAGCGGCTCGGGCGGGCCGTGCCACGATGGCGCGATGGCATCGCCCGCGCCTGCGCCTTCGTCCGACCCGTCGCCGGCCGTGACCCGCCCGAGGCTCGCTCGCCGGCTGGCCATCCGCCGGCGGATCCTCGGCAACGCGGTGATGCGCACCGTGCTGTCCGTGTGGGCCTGGCTGGTGCTCGGGGTGGTGATCGTCATCTGGGTCCCGCTGGTCGGCGCCGTGTGGCTGGTGACCGCCCCGTTCGACCGGGGCCGGTACGCTGCCGGCTACCTGTTCCGCAAGCTCACCGTGGTCCATCAGCGGCTCAACCCACTGTGGCGCTTCCACACCTCCGGCGTGCGGATCACCGACCCGCGGCGGCCGTACATCGTCGTGTCCAACCACCAGAGCTTCGTCGACATCCTGCTGATCTCGCATCTGCCGTGGGAGATGAAGTGGCTGTCCAAGGACGCCTTCTTCCGCTATCCGCTCATCGGGTGGATGATGCGCATGGCCGGCGACATCAAGATCGTCCGCGGCGAGCGGGACAGTGCCAAGCAGGCCATGGACGAGATGCGCGACCGGCTGTCCAAGCGGGTCAGCGTGATGATCTTCCCGGAGGGCACCCGCAGCCGGACCGGCGAGCTGCAGCCGTTCAAGAACGGAGCGTTCCGACTGGCCATCGAGACCGGCACCCCGATCCTGCCACTGGTGGTCAACGGGGCGGACACCGCGCTGGTCAAGGGCGACTGGCGCTTCGGGGTCAGCAATGCCGAGGTCCGGGTCCTCGAACCGATCGAGACGGCCGACCGGGAGATGCGCGAGTTCGGCGCGTTGCGCGATCAGGTGCACCAGCGCATCGCCACGGAGCTGGCGGCAATGCGCGCCCAGGCAGCCGGCGAGGTTCGGCCCCCGGTACAGTCCGGCGGTGATGGATCTGCAGCCACGCCTGGACATCCCTGACGGCGAGGGCGACAACTACCGTCGCCTCGGACGCCTGTCGCCGGCGGTGGCTCGTGCCGCCGGCACGTTCAGCAAGGCGGTGTACGACCAGGCCGATCTGCCGGTCCGGCTGCGCGAGCTGATGCGGATGCGCGTCGCCCGGATCAATCAGTGCGTCATATGAACGAACGCCCGAGCTGGCCAGTTGGACCAGCACGGACTGACCGAGGCGGACTACGCCAACGTCGAGGCGTGGGCCACGTACCCCGGCTACTCCGACCTGGAGCGGGCGGCCATCCAGTACGCCGAGCAGTTCTGCATCGACCACCTAAACATCGACCAGGCGTTGATCGACCGGCTGCGCCACGGTGGGTTGAGCGACGGCCAGATCCTCGACGCCACCTACTCGATCGCCAGCTGGCTGGGCCTCGGCCGGGTGATGCAGGTGATGCAGGTCGAGTCGAGCTGCCCGTTGGAGGTG
Source organism: Actinomycetes bacterium (assembly GCA_029782355.1). Lineage (GTDB taxonomy): Bacteria > Actinomycetota > Acidimicrobiia > Acidimicrobiales > Ilumatobacteraceae > JAKOUY01. Next base: position 94,728 of record JAKOUY010000002.1, on the reverse strand, counting down.
TGATCCGGTGAGCACGCTCGACCCGGCCGGATTGGCGGCGTGGCGCGCCCGCCTCGGACCGCTCGGCGTGTGGGCCAGCACCGATGGCATGGCCGTGGCCGACGCCGGCCAGTTCGCCCGCCAGGTGCGGGCGTGGGGGTACACCACGCTGTGGCATCCGGAGACCCTGGGCCGCGACCCGCTGGTCCACCTCGGCCACCTGGCCGACGCCGTCGGCGGGCTGGTCGTGGCCACGGGCATCGCCAACATCCATCATCGCCATCCCGGGGTGATGCGCCAAGGTGCGCTCACGCTGGCCGAGCAGACCGGAAACCGCTTCGTGCTCGGCCTGGGCGTCAGCCACGCCCCGCTGGTGTCGGGCATCCGCCATCTGCCGTACGAGCGGCCGCTGGCCACGATGCGCGCCTACCTCGGGGCCTACGCCGAATCGATGAGCTTCGCCCCGCCGCCGTCCGAGCCGGTGCCGGTGGTGCTAGCCGCGCTCGGTCCGAAGATGATCGCCCTCGCCGGCGAGCTGGCCGACGGGATCCATCCGTACTGGACCACGCCCGAGCACACCGCCGAGGCCCGCCGGCTGCTGGGGCAGGACAAGCTGGTGTGCGTCGAGCAGAAGGTCGTCCTGACCGAGGACCGCGACGCCGCCCACCGAACCATCCGGGCCGCGCTGGCGATGTATCTCAACTTCCCGAACTATCGCAACAACTGGCTGCGTCTCGGGTTCACCGACGCCCAGATCGACGGCGGTGATCCGGCCTTCCTCGATGCCCTGGTGGCCTGGGGCTCGCCCGACGCCCTGCGCCGGCGGATCGGCGCCCACCATGCGGCCGGTGCCGACCACGTCTGCGTCCAGGCCATCCAGCCGGACACCCCGGGTCGCCCGGACACCGGGGCGCTCGCCGCCCTGGCGCCGGGCTGACCGGCCGGGGTCGGTTCAACAGCTGATCGTCGACCAGCCCGACGTCACCGAGTCGGTGCGCGCCAAGGCCTGGGCGGCGCGTGAACCGGGTGACCGGCGTTCCGTGTTCGGCTGCTACCGTCCGGCGCATGCCGCGGGTCGAGCGACCGGCGATGGCCGACTACGGGGTTCCCGCCGACGTGGACGGGGCGCTGCCATGGGCCTGGGCCGAGGCCCGCCTGGTCCCCAATCGCAACTACTGGGTCGTCACCGCCTCGGCCGCCGGCCGCCCCCATGCGATGCCGGTGTGGGGAGTGTGGATGCCGGCGGGAACGGCCGACCCGGCCGACCGGTTCTGGTTCTCCTGCGCCCCCACGGCCCGCAAGGTGGCCAACCTGGCGGCCAACCCGCAGTGCGTGGTCGCCGTCGACGACACCGTCGAATGCGTGTCGGTCGAGGGCCTCGCCCGGCGGGTCGATGCGGCCGACCCCGGCGCGCTCGGCGCCGTGGACGCAGTCGTCGGCGCCTATCTCGCCAAGTACTGGCCCGACGAGCAGGAGCACGCCTCGATGGATGCCTTCCTGCGGGCCAACGCCCTGTTCGAGGTGACGCCGCGCCGCGCCTTCGGGGTGATCGAGCGGCCCGACGAGTTCGCCGCCCGGGCGACGCGCTGGCGCTGGTAGGCCGGCCCGACGGTCAGCCGCGCAACGTGGCCCGCAGCCGGGCGTCGGGGGCCGGCCTGGCACCGAGGTGCTCGATCACCCACGCCGAGATCCGCGTGGCGAAGCGGGCCGCGGCCACGGCGTCGCCGCCGGCCAGGTAGCGGGCCAGGAACCCGCCGGCGAACGAGTCGCCGGCGCCGGTGGCGTCGACCAGGTTGTTGGTGCCGGCAGGGATCGCCGTGCCGTGCCCGTCCTGCCACACCAGGGCGCCGTCGGCATCGAGCTTCAGCATGATCAACGCTCCGGGGTACAGCTCGGCCAGAGCGGCGGCGATGGCCGGTGGGTCGTCCAGCCCGCCGGTGAGGATGCTGCCCTCCTCCTTGTTCGGCAGGAAGATGTCGATCCCGAGGTCCTGGGTGACCTCGAGGAAGTGGGACACGCCCATCTCGTCGATCATCTGGAACGAGCCGGGGTCGAACGACAGCGTCCCGCCGGCCTCGCCCACCAGGCGCGCCGCCCGGCGCGCCGCCGCCCGGGGTGGGTCGACGAAGAACGACCAGGCGGTGAGGTGCAGGTGGCCGGCCTGGCGGAGCAGCGCCAGTGGCAGCTCCGAGGGCAGCAGGTAGAAGTCGGCACCGTGCCCCGACACCATCGAGCGCTCGCCGGTGTGGTCGACGAACACGGCCACCGAGCCGGTCAGGTGGGCGTCGGTCTCGACGAGGTGGGCGTCGACCCGCTCACGCTCGAGGTCCTCGGCGGCCAGCTGTCCGAAGCGATCGCGGCCGACCTTGCCGATGAAGTGGGTGGTCTGCCCGGCGCGGGCCGCCCAGACGGCGACGTTGGCTGCGCTGCCGCCGGGTGTCAGCATGACCTCGCCGAAGGTGTCCCCACCGCGCTGCAGCTCGGTGTTGGTGCGGATCAGCACGTCCCAGGCGAAGTCGCCGATCACGCACAGCGGACCGCGCTGGCCCGGGTGGGCGGACACCTCAGCGCCGCTTCGCCGCCGGCTTCTTGGCCGGCTTCTTCGCCGTCGTCTTCGATGCCGCCGCCTTCTTCACCGGAGACCGCTTCGACCCGGCCTGCTTCGCCGGGCGCTCGCCGGCGGTCTCCCGGCGGATGGCCAGCAGCTCGTAGGCCCGCTCCGGTGTCATCGCCTCGACCCGGTCGCCCTTGGACAGCGAGGCGTTGGTCACCCCGTCGGTGACGTACACGCCGAAGCGGCCGTCCTTGGCGGTCACCGGCTTGCCGCTGACCGGATCGGTGCCGAACTCGCGCAGCGGACCGCTGGCGGCCATCGAGCGGGCCCCGCCACGGCGGTAGACCTTCGGCTGGGCGAGGATGGCCAGGGCCTGATCGAGGGTGATCGTCAGCAGCTGCTCCTCGCGCTCCAGGGAGCGGAAGTCCTTGCCCTTCTGCACGTACGGTCCGTAGCGCCCGTTGTTGGCCACGATCGCCTCCCCGTCGGCCGGATCGGTACCGAGGGTCCGCGGCAGGGTCAGCAGCTCCTCGGCCTCCTCGAGCGTCAGCCGTTCGAGGACCATCGTCTTGAACAGGCTGGCCATCTTCGGCTTGGTGTGGCCGGGCGGCAGGCGGTCGGGTGATCCCCACTGCACGTAGGGTCCGAAGCGCCCGTTCTTGGCGTACACCGGGTACCCGTCGAGCTCGCCGATCGGCTCGTCGCTCTTCGGCGCGGCCAGCAGCGCGGTGGCCACCTCGACGGTGAGCTCGTCGGGGGCCAGGTCGTCGGGGACGCTGGCGGTGTCCTCGCCACGCTTGACGTACGGGCCGTACTTGCCCGGTTTGACGACGATCTCCCGCCCGTTGGCGTCGGCCCCGATGGGGAAGGTGTTGATCTCGGCGGCGTCGATGCCGTCGAGGTTCTCCTCGACCAGGCGCTTCAGGCCGGGCATGCCCTCGTCGGCCACGTCCAGCGCCTCGGATCCCCCGCCCGATCCGAAGTAGAACTCGGCCAGCCAGTCCTGCTTCTGGCGTTCGTTGCGGGCGATGGCGTCGAGATCCTCCTCGATGCGCGCCGTGAAGGCGTAGTCGACGAGGTCGTCGAAGTGCTTCTCGAGCAGGCCGACCACGGCGAAGGCGGTCCACGTCGGCACCAGTGCCTGGCCCTTCTTCCACACGTAGCCACGATCCTGGACGGTCTGGATGATCGAGGCCCACGTCGACGGCCGGCCGATGCCCAGCTCCTCCAGTCGCTTGACCAGCGAGGCCTCGGTGTAGCGAGCGGGCGGGGCGGTGGAGTGGCCGTCGGCCGTGTACGAGTCGACCGGCACGTTCTCGCCCACCGTCAGGGGCGGCAGCAGGGCGCCGAGCGAGTCACGCGGGACGCCCTGGGTGAGGTCGTCGGCGGAGCCCTCGGTGGTCTCGTCGACCGACTCGACGTAGACCTGGCGATACCCGGGGAAGGTGATCGTCGTGCCGCTGGCGGCGAACTCGACATCGTGGCCGCCGGACTCGGTGTGCGCCGTGGTCCCCAGGCGGATGCTGACGGTGGTGCCGGCGGCGTCGGCCATCTGCGAGGCCAGGGTGCGCTGCCAGATCATCCGGTACAGCGCCAACTCCTGGCCGTTCAGCTCGCCGGCCACCCGCTCCGGCGAGCGCAGCGGGGTGGTCGGGCGGATCGCCTCGTGGGCTTCCTGGGCGTTCTTCGACTTGCTCGTGTACTGGCGCGGTGCCGGCGACAGGAAGTTGGCGCCGTAGCTGCGGCGGATCTCGTCGCGCACCGCACCGAGGGCCTCGGCGCTCAGCACCACGGTGTCGGTGCGCATGTAGGTGATGAAGCCGCGCTCGTACAGCCCCTGGGCCAGGCGCATCACCTGCGAGCTGCTCAGCCGCAGCTTGCGGCCGCCCTCCTGCTGCAAGGTGCTGGTCATGAACGGCGGCTTGGGGGAGCTGCGGTACGGCTTGTCGTCGACGCTGCGCACGGTGACTCCGGCGGCCCGCCCGCCGGGCGTCAGCGCCTCGACCAATCGGCGAGCCGTGGCCTCGTCGACCACCACCGGCGGCGGTCCACCGGTCGGGCGCTTGAGGGCGCCGTCGTTGGCGAAGTCCTTCCCGGTGGCCACCCGGGCGCCGTCGAGCGACACCAGGGTGGCGGCGAAGCTCGGTGCGGTGTCCGACTGGAGCTCGATGTCCCAGTAGGCCGCGGCGACGAAGGCGATCCGCTCCCGCTCGCGCTCGACGATCAGGCGCACCGCCGGGCTCTGCACCCGCCCGGCGGACAGGCCGCGATTGACCCGCCGCCACAGCACCGGCGAGACCTCGTAGCCGTACAGCCGGTCGAGCACCCGGCGAGTCTCGGCCGCGTCGACCAAGCCGTAGTCGATGCCCCGCGGGTTGGCCAGGGCGGCGTCGATGGCCGACTTGGTGATCTCGTGGAACACCATCCGCTTCACCGGGATCTTCGGCCTGAGGTACTCGAGCAGGTGCCAGCTGATCGCCTCCCCCTCGCGGTCCTCGTCCGTCGCCAGGTACAGCTCGCTGGCCTGCTTGACCAGGGCGCGCAACTCCGTGACCACCTTGCGGCCCCGCTCGGTGAGCTCGTAGGTCGGCTTGAAGCCGTTGTCGACGTCGATCGACAGGCCCTTGGACGGCAGGTCGGCGACGTGGCCCACCGAGGCGCGCACGTCGAAGCCCGGCCCGAGGAACTTGGCGATGGTCTGGGCCTTCGGTGGCGACTCGACGATCACGAGCGGCCGCGACGAGGCGCGGGCAGGGGCGGGCGACATTGCCGGGTTTGCTAAACCACCGGGTGAGCGCTTGTCAAGGCAGGGCCGGCGGATCGGCGGGGCGGCGGCCCTCGACCTTGATCCGCGCCAGCAGCCGATCGGCCGCTCGCCGGCCGGGCCGGGCGAAGTACCGTGACCGGGTGACCGGCGACGTCGACCTCGGCTGGACGCCCGGGTTCCAGGCCGCCCTCGATGCCCTCGGCGGCGACCTCGCCGAGCGCGCTCCGGCCCGCCTGGCGCGCATCGACCGCGGCTGGTCGACGCTGTGGTACTCGGCCGCCGCCGGTCGCCGCGCCGACGCCCCCACCGGCGCCCCGGCCGTGGATCCCGCCGCAGAGGTGCGGGTCCGCAACATCGGCGCCGACGTCGCCGTGGGCGACTGGGTGGTCCCCGACGCCGACGTCCAGCGGATCGACGCCGTGCTGGCCCGCTCCAGCGCCTTCGTCCGCCGGGCCTCCTTCGAGGGCGACCGGGCCGAGGCCCACACCATCGCCGCCAACATCGACGTGGTCATGCTGGTGCACACCCTGACGACCCCGCCGAACCAGCGCCGCCTGGAGCGCGAGCTGGTGCTGGCCTTCGACAGCGGGGCCCGCCCGGTCGTCGTGCTGTCCAAGGCCGACCTCTCCGACGACCCGCGGCGCACCGTCGCCGCGCTGGCCGCCGTGGCCGTCGGGGTGCCGGTCCACGTGGCCAGCGGGGTGAGCGGTGCCGGCGTCGACGAGCTCCACGCCTACGCCGCCGGTGGCTCGACCATCGCCCTGCTCGGGGCCAGCGGGGTGGGCAAGAGCACCCTGATCAACGCCCTCGTCGGCCGCCACGCGCGGCACACCGAGGACGTCCGCTTCGGCGACCAGCGCGGCCGGCACACCACCACCGCCGCCGAGCTGGTGGCCCTGCCGGGCGGCGGCTGGCTGATCGACACGCCCGGGGTGCGCGCCGTCAGCCTGTGGAGCAGCGGCCACGGCATCGAGCGGGCCTTCCGGGACATCTTCGAGCTGATGGACCACTGCCGGTTCCGCGACTGCAAGCACGACGACGAGCCGGACTGCGCGGTGCGCGGCGCCGTGGCCGGTGGAACCCTCGACCCGGCCCGGCTGGACAGCATGAAGCGCCTCGTCGCCGAGGAGGCCGCGCTGGAAGCCGAGCAGCGCGTCCAGGAGCGGGCCATGGACCGCCGCGGCGTGCGCCGCCCACGACCGAAGCACTGACTCCGGCGCCCTCGGGCCGCGCCACCACCCCGCAGTAGCGTCTGGACATGGAGTTCGCCTACACCGCCCGCTGCGAGGAGTTCCGCAGCAACCTGCTCGCCTTCATGGACGAGTGGATCTACCCCAACGAGGAGCGTTACGAGGCCGAGATCCAGGCCTCCGGCAACCCGCACCACTACCCGGCGGTGATGGACGAACTGAAGGCCGAGGCCCGCCGCCGCGGCCTGTGGAACATGTTCCACCCGCACGCCGAGGGTGGCCCGGGCCTGTCCAACGCCGAGTACGCCCCGCTGGCCGAGATCCTCGGGCGGGTCCGCTTCGCCAGCGAGGCGTGCAACTGCTCGGCACCGGACACCGGGAACATGGAGGTGCTCTCGATGTTCGGCAGTGTCGAGCAGCGGGAGCGCTGGCTGCGTCCGCTGCTCGACGGCGAGATCCGCTCGGCATTCGCCATGACCGAGCCGGACGTGGCCTCCAGCGACGCCACCAACATCCAGCTGTCGATCCGCCGAGACGGCGACGACTACGTGCTCAACGGGCGCAAGTGGTGGATCAGCGGGGCCATGCACCCGCACCTCGGCGTGTTCATCGTCATGGGCAAGACCGACCCAGGCGCCTCGCCACACCGTCAGCAGAGCCAGATCCTGGTGCCGGCGGGGACACCCGGCGTGACCATCCGCCGGGCCCTTCCGGTGTTCGGATACCAGGATGCCGAAGGCCACGTGGAGATGACCTTCGAGGACGTGCGCGTCCCCGCCAGCAACCTGATCGCCAACGAGGGCGACGGCTTCGCCATCAGCCAGGCCCGCCTCGGGCCGGGCCGGATCCACCACTGCATGCGCACCATCGGCGCCGCCGAGCGGGCCCTGGAGCTGCTGTGTAAGCGTGCCTTGACCCGGACCACCTTCGGCCGCCGGGTGGCCGAGCGGGCCAACATCATGGACTGGATCGCCGAAGCCCGGATCGACCTGGAGATGGTCCGCCTGCTGACGCTGAAGACGGCGTGGATGATGGACACGGTGGGCAACAAGGCGGCCGCGGTGGAGATCAGCGCCATCAAGGTCGCCGCCCCGAACGTGGCCCTGCGGATCATCGACCGGGCCATGCAGGTCCACGGCGCCGGCGGCCTGTGCGACGACTGGCCGCTGGCCCTGGCCTACGCCCACGTCCGCACCCTGCGCCTGGCCGACGGCCCTGACGAGGTCCACAAGATGACCATCGCCCGCCGCGAGCTGCGCAAGTACGACCCGGCGTTCCGCCCCGACGGCAACCCCGGCGCCGTCGCCATGGCCCCCGGCGGCGGCCGCGGCTGACCGGTTTCCCGCCCGGCGCGTGCGGGCTAGCGAGTGATCGCGGCGCGCAGGGAGTGGACCCAGGCGTCGGCCTCGCGCCAGCGGGCGTCGGCGTGCTCGTCGGGGGAGTCGGCGGCGGGGGCGTCGACCGGGTACGAGCCGAGGAACTTGACCCCACCCTGCTTGGCCCGCAGGGCGCGGACCGCGTCGGCCAGCACGTCGTCGGCAATGTGCCCGTCGGCGTAGAGCACGAAGCAGTAGTCGCCGAGGCCGCCCGCCTTGGTGGGCCGGGACAGCAGGTTGGACAGGTTGATCCGCCGGGCGGCGAACTCCTGGAGGATCGAGATCAGGCTGCCCGGCGCGTCGGCCCGCTGGAACACCACCAGCGAGGTGCGGTCGTGCCCGGTCGGCGCCGGGATGCCCTGGCGGGCGACGAGGACGAAGCGGGTCTGGTTGCCCGGATGGTCGGCGATGTCGGCAGCGAGGATGTCCAGGCCGTAGAGCGCCGCCGAGGCTCGTGGGGCGACGGCCGCCCACCCGGCCGACGGCTCGCTCTCGCTGACCAGCCGGGCCCCCTCGGCGGTGCTGTTGGCCGCATGCAGCTCGGCGGCTGGCGTGGCCCGGCGCAGGAAGGCGTGGCACTGGGCGGCAGCCACCGGGATCGACACCACGACGCGCACGTCGGCCAGGGCCGTGCCGGGGCGGGCCAGCAGGCAGTGCTCGATGTCCAGGACGACCTCGCGCTGGATCAGCAGGTCGTGGTTGAAGGCCAGCTCGTCCTGGGTCAGGTTGACCGTGCCCTCGATGGAGTTCTCGATGGCCACGAAGCCGCAGTCGACCTCACCCTGCTCGACGGCGTCGAGCACGTCGGGCATCGTCCGGTACAGCACCCGGCGGTGAGCGGCCACCTCCTCGACCCGGTCGAGGGCTTCCTCGGTGAACGTGCCGCGCGGCCCGAGGAACCCGACGCTGGCCCCGCTGGGGGACGCGGACGGCGGTTCGTAGGACTCCATCTGGCCGGACACCGGATCCACGCTAGCGATCCGGCCCGGTCCGGACCCGGGTGAGTTCCCCGGCCGGTGCGGCACACTGTCGGGCGTGGACGAAGCCGCCGTGCGTGCCCTGCTCGACGGCGTGCGCGCCGGGACGGTGGATCCCGACGCCGCCGTGGCCGAGCTGCGCCGCCTGCCGTTCACCGCGGTCGGCGACACGCTGGTCGATCACCACCGGGCGCTGCGCCAGGGCATGCCCGAAGCGGTCTACGCCCCGGGCAAGTCGGTCGAGCAGTGCGTGGCCATCGTCGGCGAGCTGCTGGCCAACGGGGCCGGGCCGGTCGTGGTGACACGGGCCGATCCGGCCCAGGCAGCCGCCCTCGATCACGCCTACCCCGGCGCCCACACCGCCCACGGCACCATGCTGTGGCGGGCGCCGCTGCCCGGGCGGGCCAGCCGAGTGCTGGTGGTCAGCGCCGGCACCAGCGACGTGCCCGTGGTCGACGAGTGCGTGCTGACCCTGACCGGCTACGGGTTCCGCCCCGACCGGCTGACCGACGTCGGGGTGGCCGGCCTGCACCGCCTGCTGGCCCACCTCGAACGGGTCCACGATGCCGACGCCGTGGTGGTGGTGGCCGGCATGGAGGGCGCCCTGGCCAGTGTCATCGGCGGGCTCACCGACGCCCCGGTCATCGCCGTGCCCACCAGCGTCGGCTACGGGGCGGGCCTCGAGGGCGTCACCGCCCTGCTGGCGATGCACGCCTCGTGCGCCAGCGGGGTGACCGTCGTCGGGATCGACAACGGGTTTGGCGCGGCATGTGCAGTCGCCAGAATGCTCCCGTGACTGCGCCGACTCGCCGGGCCACCACGGCGTGGTTCCACTGCTTCGCCGGCACGGCCGGGGACATGACGCTGGGCGCGCTGGTCGACGCCGGCGCCGACCCGGACGACGTCGCCCGAGCGCTCGGCGGGCTGGGCGTCGATGGCTTCGCCGTCAGCTTCGAGCGCACCCAGCGCTGCGGCATCGCCGCCACCCGAGCCGTGGTCGCCGTCGACGACCACGGCCATCACGACGACCACGACCATCACGACCACGACGATGACCACGAGCACGACCAGCACGCGCACCCGGTCCATCGGCCGTACCGCGTCATCCGGGCCCTGCTCGACGCCGCCGAGCTCGACGAGCGGGTCCGCCGCCGGGCCCAGCGGACCTTCGCCGTCCTGGCCGAGGTCGAGGGCCGGATGCACGGCGTGCCGGCCGACGAGGTCGAGTTCCACGAGGTCGGCGGGCTCGACGCCATCGTCGACATCGTCGGCAGCTGCGCCGCGCTGGAGTCGCTCGGGGTGGAGCGGCTGGTGTGCAGCGCGATCACCGTCGGCACCGGCACCGTGCGGGCCGCCCACGGCGAGCTGCCCAACCCGGCACCCGCCGTGGCCGAGCTGCTGGCCCGGCGCCACGCCCCCGTGCGCGGCATCGCCGACGGCCGGGAGCTGGCCACCCCCACCGGGGTGGCGTTGATGGCCGCGCTCGCCGACGACTTCGGGCCGATGCCGGCGATGACGGTCACCTCGGTGGGCTACGGCGCCGGCACGGCGGACATCGCCGGGCGCCCGAACGTCGTCCAGGTGGTGGTGGGCGAGGCGGTCGCCGAGCCGGCCAGCACACCGGATCCGGGTCAGCCGGTCGTCCTGCTCGAGGCCAACGTCGATGACCTCACCGGCGAGGTCGTCGCCCATGCCATCGCCCGCCTGCTGGCGGCCGGCGCACACGACGCCTGGGCCACCCCGATCGTGATGAAGAAGGGCCGCCCGGCGCACACGATCCATGCCCTGTGCGACCCGGCCGTCTCGGCCACGGTCGGCGAGGTGTTGGTGAGCGAGACCGGCACGCTGGGGCTGCGGGCCACGACGCTGCGCCGCTGGCCGCGCCGCCGGGAGGACGGCTCGGTGATGGTGGGCGGCCATGCCGTGCGGATCAAGCGGGCCGCCGGGCGGACCAAGGCCGAGTTCGACGACGCGGCCGTGGCGGCCGAGCACCTCGGCCTGCCGGTGCGCGAGGTCCTCCGCCGGGCCGAGCAGCTGGCCCAGCCGGCCGAGACCGGCGAGCCGAGCGATACCCCGCAGGTCGAGCGGTGATCCCCATCCTGGCCCGGGCCACGACCGAGGCCGAGCTCGGCGGCTGGTGGGGGGCCCACGCCCGGGCGCGTCCGCGGCGGGTGGTCGACGTGCGCTGGTACCTCGACGGCCGCTCCGGCCGACAGGCCTACGTCGGCGGTCACCTGCCCGGGGCGGTGTTCGCCGACGTCGACACCGATCTCTCGGCCGTGGGGCGCCCGGCGGTGGAGGGCCGCCACCCGCTGCCCGACCCGGCCGCCTTCGCCGCGGCGATGTCCCGGTTGGGCATCGGCGACGACAGCGTCGTGCTGGCCTACGACGACAGCGGCGGGCTGACGGCCGGACGGCTGGTGGTCATGTTGCGCTGGCTCGGCGTCGATGCCGCGCTGCTCGACGGCGGCATCACCACCTGGGCCGGCCGGCTGGAGACGGGTGACCGCGCCGCGCCCGCCGTTGACCCACCCGCCACCCCGTTCACGCCCCGACCGTGGCCAGCCGAGCGCTTGGCCACGGTCGACGAGACCGTGCAGGCCGCGGCGCACGGTGTCGCCGTGCTCGACGCCCGCTCGGCGGAGCGTCACGCCGGCACGGTGGTGTCGATCGACCAGCGACTCGGACACATCCCCGGGGCGCGCAGCTCGGCCTCCGCCGAGTTGGTGGGCGACGACGGTGCGTTGCGCCCCGCCGCCGATCTGGCCGAGCACTTCGCCGGGCGTGGCGTCACCGCCCCCGCCGACGCCCACGCCGCCATCGCCTACTGCGGGTCCGGGGTCAGCGCCTGCCTGCAACTGATCGCCATGGAGCACCTCGGGCTCCCGCCGGCCCGGCTGTTCGTGGCCAGCTGGTCGGGCTATGCCGCCGACCCCGACCGACCTGCCGAGCTGGGGGCCTGACCATGCCATCGATCGAGCACGCCGCCCTGGCCGACCTGCGCCGGACCCGTCAGCGCCGCCGGCTGGGCGACATCGAGTGGTTCGACTCGGCGTACCGGGTGTACCTGATGGGCCTGTTCGGTGGCGGTGGCGTGCTGTGGGCCAGCAGCGCGGTGGGCAACACGCCCGTCGGGGCGTCGACGGCGTCGTCGATCGCCGCCCACGGCCCGGCCTGGCTCGGCGTGGTCGCCGCCCTGGCGGTGCTCATGGGGCTGCGCAGCGGGGCCCAGGGCGGTCCGCTGGCGCTGGAGGCGGCCGACGTGTCGATGGTGATGCTGGCCCCCGTGGACCGCCGCCTGGCCCTGCGCCGCCCGGCGATCCAGCGGCTGCGCAGCGCCCTGTCGATGAGCGTGGCCGGCGGGGCCATCGCCGGGCAGCTCGCCGGGCGCCGCCTGCCCGGCTCGGCGGTTGCCTGGGCCGCCGGCGGAGCGCTGTTCGGCGCCACCATCGCCCTGGCCTGGTTCGGCGCGGCCACCTGTGCCCACGCCGGCCGCCTCGCTCGCCCGCTGGCGACCGCCGCCGGGCTGGCCCTGCTCGGTTGGCAGGTCGGCGCGGCGGTGTGGCACCTGCCCGGCCCGCTCGGCACGGCCGGCAGCCTCGGACTGTGGGGCTGGCGCCAGCACCCCGTCGACCTGGTGGCCGTCGCCGTGGCCGTGGCGCTCTCCGTCGCCGGCCTGCTGGCCGTCGGGCGGACCTCCCTGGAGGCCCTCGCCCGGCGCAGCAGTCTGGTCGCCCAGCTGCGCTTCGCCGTGACCATGCAGGATCTGCGCACCGTGATCCTGCTGCGCCGCCAGCTCAACCAGGAGCACAGCCGGGCCCGGCCGTGGGTTCGCCTGGGCTTCCACGGATCGGGCGACGAGGTCGTCCGCCGTGGGGTCCGTGGCCTGCTGCGCCTGCCCGTCACCCGCCTGGTGCGCATCGCCGCCATCGCCGCGGCGACGGGCGCGTCGCTGGCGGCGGCCGGGCGGGGCGCCACCGCCCTGGTGATCGTCGGTGCGCTCGGCGGGTTCCTGCTCGGGTTGGAGGCCAACGAGCCGCTCTCCCAGGAGGTCGACCAACCGAACTACACCGACAGCTTCCCGGTGGCCCGCGGCTCGCTGATGTCCCGCCATCTGGTGGCGCCGTTGCTGGTGCTGGTGCCCGCCGCCCTGGTTGGCGGCGCCGCAGCCCTGGCCGTGGTGCACCGTTCCGACCTGCTGGTGCCGGTGGCCATCCTGGCCGTCCCGGTGACGCTGGCCGGGGCGTGCGGTGGGGTCATCAGCATCGTGCGCGACGCCCCCGACCCGTTCTCCGCCCAGAGCCAGCAGGCGTTCATCCCCCCGGAGATGGCCGGCTTCACCACCACGCTGCGGTTGCTGTGGCCGGTGGCCGTCAGCCTCATCGGTGTGGTCACCAGCCTGTTCGTCCGCTCGGCGGTGGTCCACCGGACCAGCCTGATCGGCGCCACCCTGCGAGCCACCGCCGGCAGCCTGCTGGTGGTCGGGTGCACGGTGCTGTGGGTTCGTCACCGCGACCAGATGAAGGCCCGCTTCCGCCAGTTCATGGCCGAGGGCAAGAACTACAACCCCAATCGTCCGCTGTCCGGAGGCCCCACGTGACCGAGACCGCCGCCACCCACGCCATCACCACCACCGAGCTGTCGAAGACCTACGGCGACCGCCCGGCCCTGGAGCCGTTGACCCTCGCCGTGCCGGCCGGCCAGCGCGTCGCCGTGGTCGGGCACAACGGCAGCGGCAAGACCACCCTGATGAAGATGCTCGCCGGGCTGCTGGAGCCCAGCGGCGGCTCCGCCCGGGTGTTCGGTCACCCGGCCGGCTCCACCGAGGCCCGGCGGATGTTGAGCTGGCTGAGCGACAGCCCGACGTTCTACGACGACCTGTCGGTCAACGAGCACCTCGAATACGCCGCCCGGCTGCACGGCGAGGAGGAGTGGCAGCGGCCGGCCGCCCGCCTGCTGGACACCCTCGGTCTGGCCCACCGTGCCGACGACCTGCCCACCACCTTCAGCCGCGGCCTGCGCCAGAAGTCGGCCATCGCCATCGGGATGATCCGCCCGTTCAGCGTGCTGCTCGTCGACGAGCCCTTCGTCGGCCTCGACCAGTCCGGCAAGCAGGCGTTGATGGGCCTGCTCGACCGGGCCGGGGCGGCCGGGGCCACGCTACTCGTCGCCACCCACGAGCTGACCTTCGTCGACCGGGTCGACCGCCTGGTGGCCCTGCGCGACGGGGCGGTGGTCTACGACGGCGCGCCGGGCACCGCCGACATCCAGGCGCTGGTGAAACACGGCTGAGGTGCGGGCACTACAGTGCCTCGCCATGGAGTACACGAGCATCACCGCCCACGACGCCGCCGAGCTGGCCAACTCGCTGAACCAGAAGGCCGCCGAGGGGTGGGACGTCGTCGGCATCGCCGGTCACGGCGGATCGATCAGCGCCATCCTCAGCCGCGCCGGCGGGTCCGGCTCGTCGTCGGCGCCGGCCACCTCGTCGAGCTCGTCCGCCGATCCGGCGGGGTACTCGGCGGGTGCCGGCAGCTGGGGTTCGGGCGGGTCGTCCTCGGCGGACCCCGCTGCCGCATCGTCGGCTCCGAGCGCCGGCGGATGGGGCGGCTCCGCCGGCTCGCCGGCCAGCGCCAGCCCGGCCAGCGCATCGCCGAGCTACGGGAGCACGGCCCCGGCCTCCAGCGGCTACCAGCCCCAGGCCCAGGCCCCCGCCCAGCCGAGCACCCCGTCGGTGCCCGCCGGTTGGTACGCCGATCCCGCCGGCCGCTTCGAGCTGCGTTACTGGGACGGCAGTGCCTGGACCGAGCACGTCAGCCGCGCCGGCCAGCAGTACACCGATCCGCCGGTCGCCTGATCGATCCGCCGCCGGCGGCGGCGAGCCACACGTCACACGGCCGGGGCCGGCACCCGGGACTTCCTGCCCGGGCGTGGCGAGAGGCGCATCGGTACTCTGAGCGCGTATGCGCGCCACCTCGATCGGCCACGCCGGGATCCTCATCGACACCGTCGACGGGTCGATCGCCTGCGATCCCTGGTTCCTCCCGGCGTTCCGCGGCAGCTGGTGCGTGTTCCCGCGCAACGACCAGCTCAGCCCGGAGCTGATGGAGCGGATCTGCAACCCGACCTACCTGTACATCACCCACCTGCACGCCGATCACCTCGACGAGCCGTGGCTGCGCCAGCACATGAGCCGGGACACCACCGTGTTGCTGCCCGGCTACCCGACCCGTGAGCAGGAGCGCAAGCTGCGCTCGCTGGGGTTCACCAACCTGGTGCGGACCACCGACGGCGAGGAGCTGGCGCTCGGCCCGAACCTGACCGTCGCCATCCACTGCGAGACCAGCATCACCGACGGCCCCGGTGGCGACTCGGCCATGGTGGTCAGTGACGGCACCGGCCGGCTGGTCAACCAGAACGACTGTCGGACCACCAACCTCCAGGCGCTGCGCGACCACGGCCCGGTCGACCTGCACTGGCTGCAGTACAGCGGGGCGATCTGGTACCCGATGGTCTACGAGGAGACCCCGGAGCGCAAGCGGGTGCTGGTCGACGACAAGGTCGAGCACCAGTTCAGCCGGGCGATGCGCTACGTCGAGGCCATCGGCGCCACGGCCGTGGTGCCCAGCGCCGGGCCGCCCGCCTTCCTCGATCCCGACCTGTTCGGCCTCAACGTCATCACCGGCGACGAGCTGAGCATCTTCCCCGACCAGCGCAGCTTCCTCGCTCGGCTGGAGGCCGCCGGTCGCCATGGCATCCTGGCCATCCCCGGGACCGAGATCGCCTTCGAGACCGGCCAGCCGGCCGACGCCTTCGCCGTCACCCATCCGCGTCCCGACGCCGAGGTCCGGGCGATCTTCGACGACAAGGCCCGCTACCTGGCCGACTACCAGCGGGATTGGGCCGGCTACCTGGCCGACGAGCGGGCCTCGTGGAAGGCGCCGACCCCCGACCTGCTGGCCACCCTGCAAGCTTGGTGGCAGCCGATCCTGGCGATGGCCCCGACGCTGCGCCAGGCGGTCGGGGACAACGTCGTGATCCACTGCCTGGACGACGAGCAGCCGCTGTCGATCGTCATCGACTTCCCGGCCGGGGAGGTCCGCCAGTTCGCCGGCGAGCCGCACGGCTACTGGTTCAAGATCGACCGCCGGCTGGTGGAGACGGTCACCGCCGAGCGGGCCGTGGACTGGAGCGACTCGCTGTTCCTCTCCGCCCGGTTCACCGCCTGGCGCGCCGGGGCGTTCAACGAGTTCGTCTACAACTTCTTCAAGTCGCTGTCCGCCGAGCGGATGCGCCGGACCGAGGCCGAGGCCGAGCGCAAGCTCGACCCGGATCGCGGCGGGATCGCCGACGAGGAGATCCGCCTCGGCGACTACGTCGTCGAGCGGACCTGCCCGCATCGCCAGGCCGACCTGGCCGTGTTCGGCATGCTCGAGGGTCCGTGCACGATGGTGTGCTCGCTGCACGGCTGGCGCTTCGACCTGGAGACCGGTGCGTGCCTGACCGCCCACGACCGCAAGCTGAAGGTCCGCCGGGCGACGGCGGAGGACGACGCGGCGAGGGCGACGTCGGAAACGCCTGGGTGACGTCCGGCTGACGTCAGCCGTGGACCCAGACCGGCGTGCCGAGCGGCACGAGGTCCTGGCTCCAGACGAAGTCCATCGACGGGATCGCCAGGCGGACGCAGCCGTGCGACGCCGGGTATCCGGGCACGCTGGTCATGCCGTGGATGGCGATGCCACCGACGAAGTACTTCGGCCGGTAGATCTTGCCGAGATCGCCGTCCCACCAGCCGTCGGGGCGCTGGCGGTCGACCCGGAACAGACCCTTGGGGGTGATGGCGTCGCCCTCCTCGGTCTTGGTCGGGTCGTTCTTGTTCGTCGCCTTGTAGTGCTTGCCGCTGCCGGTGGAGGTGTTGAACACCCAGACCGTTCGGCCGTCCTTGACGATGAACAGCAGCTGGCGGTCGAGATCGATCTCCACCAGGTCCCCGTAGTTGGATTCGCCGCGGGCCCGCTCGGTGAAGGTCGTCAACCAGTTGGCCGTCTCGGCATCGACCGAGCCGGTGCGGGTCAGGCCCATGTACTTCTGGAAGGCCAGCACGGCCTGGGTGGTGGACAAGTCGTAGCGCCCGCTCAGGTCGTTCCAGAACCCGAGCTGCGCCAGGCGCATCTGGACGACCTTGGTGAAGCCGCCGGACCGGGTCCCGATGGCGGGCAGCGGGGTGTCGACCTTCGGCACCGTCTCGATGCGCGACGGGAGCGGAGCGATGGGCAGGTCACCGGGGGCGTTGGCCGAGTCGGCGGCCGGGCGGGCGGCACCGACGGAGGCGCCCGCGGGGGTGACACTCGGCGCGGCCACGGCCAGGGCGGGCGCCACCATCACCAGGCCGGCGCCCAGGACGAGGCCGATGCCTCGACGGGTGATCCGTGTCGCCTGACCGCTCACCTGACCCGTCACCTGACCTCTCTGCAGCGTCGCGTGCTGCTGCTCGCCGGGGACGTCCGAGAGGACGCTCCGGAATGCCCGACGTGCAGGGGGGTTGCACGCAGCACGACAGGCTACTGGGCGGGCGTGTCAGAAGCTTGGCACCTCGCACCAGATCGTCAAGGAGTACTTGACCCCGGAGGTGATCGGCGCCGACCGGTGCGGATGGGTGACCAGCGACGGCCAGATCAGCGCTCGGCCCACCGCCACGCCGGCGTTGGAGACCCCCTGGCGGGGGAACTCCAGCTCGGCCCCGGTGTAGTCGTCGTTGAGCCGGATCGAGATCGACACCTGGGCGACGTCGTGGTGGATCCGCAGCGCGTCCTGGCCACCCGGACGGTAGGTGATGACGAAGGCATCACGCAGGCCGTGGTAGTCGACGTAGGGCCACACCCGGCGCAGCCGAGGCCACAGCCGCCGACCGACGTCGTCCTGGACGGCGTCGAACAGCCGCGGCGAGATCACCGCCAGGGAGACCTCGTGGCCGGGGACCGGATCGTCCGGGTGGGCGGCGAAGGCGCCCGTGGCCTCGGCGGCGCGGATCACCGTGGCACAGAACGGGGCGGTCCAGAACGGGGTGGTGTAGACGTCGGCCGCCAGCTCGGTGAGCTCGTCACCGTCGTGGTCCGCGGCGTCGACGTAGCCGAGGATGCGGGTCAGGTCGTCGGTGGGCGTGGTCATCGCCACGATGGTGGCAGAGATCAGCGCCCGTCCCGGGGAACGACCCACGGACCGCCGGGGACCGCGTCGAGGTCGAAGCGGGCCGCCAGCTCGACCAGATCGGCCCGCTCGACGGGGCCCGTCCGTTCGCCGTCGCCGGCCGCGCCGATCCCCAGGCTGCGGGCCAGCATGGCGAGCACCTGGCGGGCGCTCCAGCCGTGGTCGGCGAGCTCGCCGAGGGTCACGGATCCGTGCCGCTTGGCCAGCCGGGTGCCGTCGGCGCCGACCGCCAGGGGGAGGTGCACGTACTCCGGGGTGGGCAGGCCGAGCAGCCCCTGCAGATGGACCTGCGAGGGGGTCGACGGCCACAGATCGTCGCCGCGGACCACCTGGGTCACGCCCTGCTCGGCGTCGTCGACGACGACCGCCAGGTGGTAGGCGGGCACGCCGTCGTTGCGCTGCAGGACGATGTCGTCGGGAACCTCGTGGAGGGTGCCGCACCGCCGATCGGACACCGTCACGGCGTCGGAGCCGGCGCGCAGGCGCAGCGCGGCCGGGCGCCCGACGGCACGCCGCGCCGCCCGCTGGCCGGCGTCGAGCCGGCGGCACGTTCCCGGATAGCGGGCCGGCGCGCCGTGCGGGGCGCTGGCGGCCTGGCGGATCTCGGCTCGGGTGCAGAAGCACTCGTACACCAGGCCGCGCCGGTCGAGCTCGCCGATCGCGGCGCGATAGCGGTCGAACCGCGCCGACTGGGCGACGACGGCCAGGTCGGAATGCAGGCCGAGGGCGGCCAGGTCGGCCAGCTGGTGGGCCGCCCGCTCGGCCGACGACGTCACTCGATCGAGATCCTCCATCCGGACCAGCCAGCTGCGGCCCGAGGTGGTGGCCAGGAGCCACGAGGCCAGCGCCGTGCGCAGGTTGCCGAGATGCAGGGGACCCGTCGACGAGGGGGCGAATCGCCCGAACGACGGATGCGCTGGCGAGGTCCCGGTCATGATCACCCTCGCCTAGTATTCCGCCCGTAGCCGGTGTCGACGAGATGGGGGAGTGACGTGTTCTGTTCCGTGTGCGGTGCCCCGGTCCAGCCCGAGAACCGGTTCTGCGCATCGTGCGGCACCCCGCTCGCCGCCCCGGCCACCACCCAGCTGTCGCCGCCGCCGGCGGACTCCGGTCAGTGGCAGGTGGTCGAGCAGTCGCCGATGGCGCCCCCCACCTGGCAGCAGCCGTCCGAGTACGCCGCGCCCAGCGCTGGCGCCCCGCCGCAGTACCCGGCCCAACCGGACTACGGCCAGGGCGGGTATCCGGCCCAGCAGGCCTACTACGCCCAGCAGCCCTACGACCAGCACTGGTCGGCGCAGAACGCCCCGACCACCGCCCAGTCGCCGGTGGTCTACGACCCGTACGCCTACGCCTACCCGCACCAGTACGTGGTCGACGAGGGCCGCCGGGTGACGCCGTTGGCGGTCGCCACGGTGCTGCTCGGCGCCGGCGCCGTCGCCGCCACCACGGTCAAGGTCTTCGCCGGGAAGGCCGACGGGGTCGGCCCGGCGGTGAAGCTCAACGAGATCTCGCGCAACAACCTCACCGTGGCGGTCGTGATCGCCGTCCTCGCCGTGGTGGCGGCGGCGCTGGGAGCCGGCTACAAGCGCTTCGGCACCGGGCTGGCCGGTGGCCTGGGCCTGGCCGCGGCGGGGTGGTCGGTGCTGAACATCAGCTTCATCCTCGCCACCCTCGACTTCCAGGAACGGACGGCGATCGCCCAGCAGGCCCAGCGGTTCACCAAGACCTACGACGTCGGCTTCTTCCTGCTCGCCGGGGTCGGGGCGCTCGGTCTGCTGCTGTTCGTGCTGGCCCTGCCGGGGTCCGGGCAGGACGGCTTGGCCCGGGTGAACCCGATCACCACGCTGCTCGGCGTGGTCGGCACGCTGGGCATGGCGCTCGGCCCGCTGATCCCCCAGCACGGCCAGAAGTTCGCCGACAACTTCTCCACCGACTTCTCCCCGGTGGCCTCGGTGGTGTGCAAGCTGGCGATGCTGGCCCTGCTGGCCTTCGCCGGCCTGTCCGGATTCCTCAATGCCCGCCGATGGGGACTGGGTGCGGCGCTGGGTGGGGTCAGCGTCGGCGCGGTCCTGTGGCTCACGGCGTTGATGGACGACAAGAACCGCAGCATGGGGATCGGCCTGGCCAATCCCGGCGGCGAGCCGCACCGCCCACACCTGGCCACCACCCTGGGCGTCGTCGCCGTGCTGGCGGCGGCCGTCGTGGCCGCGGTGATCGCCCAGCAGCGCCGGGCTCGCGCCGTGGCCGCGGCCGCCGAGCCGGCAGCCCTGGCCTGACCCGCCGTCAGGCGCTCAGTGCCCGGTTCAGCAGGGCGGTCAGGTCGGCGGCGGAGATCTCCCCGGAGTGGCGCACCTTGACCAGCCCGTCGGGCCCGACCACCACCAGGAAGGGGAACCCGGGGAGCCCGTAGGCCGCAGCGGCGTCCTGCTTGGCGCTGTCGGCCATCACCGGCCACGGGAACGACGTGTCCTGGATCCACTTCGAGGGTGGGTAGTTGGGCCGGTCGCTGGCCACGGCAGTGGACACCCCGATGACCTGCAGCCCGGCGGGCATCAGCCCGGCGCTCTTCCACTGCTCGAGGACGGGGATCTCCCGGTTGCAGTGCGGGCACCAGTGGGCCAGGAACACCAGCATCATCGGGCCCTTGGCCGGGTCGACGACGATCGGGGAGCCGTCGAAGGACGCCCCGACCAGCTTCGGCGCCGGCTTGCCGATGGCCGGGTCGTCGAACACCGACGCCAGCTTGTCGAAGTCCACCGTGGCCAGGGCGGTGCCGGTGACGGCGACCGCCTGGTTCTCGGCTGCCGCCGGCCGGGCCGGCCCCGACCCGGGCGTCGAGGTCGCCGGCTGTGTGGAGGGGGCGGGGGTGCTGTCCGTGCCCGACAGCACAACGGCGACGACGGCGGCCACGGCGACGACGGCGGCCAGGCCGATCCACAGCCACCAGCTGCGGCCGCGGCGGGCGGGGGATGGCGGGGCGGCAGCGGACGACGGCCGGCGATTCATGAGATGGGCTCCTCGGGCAGCGGGGACGGATCGGACAGGGTCAGCAGGGCGATGATCGCGGCGAACCCGCACAGGGCCATCAACGACATCGACACGAAGCCGAAGGCACGGAAGTACGGGACGCTGCAGGGCACGTCGAGCCGGCACGCCGACGACTCCAGCTGAGGGTTCCACTCGACCAGCTGGTGCCAGGAGCTGATGGCCAGCCCGATGGCCGCGAGCGGCACGGCCGACCACCGGATGGCTCGGTCACGGCGCAGCGCCCCGACCAGGAGGACGACGGCCAGCGGGAACATCGCCACCCGCTGGTACCAGCACAGCCGGCAGGGCACGTAGCCGACGTGCTCGCTGAAGTACAAGCTTCCGGCGACGCAACAGGCGGCGACGACCCAGGCCAGCCAGACGCGCACCTGACCCACCGCGCCCACCACCCGGCGGACGGGATCGGCCGGCACGGCGCGCAGCACGGTCAGCAGCACCGCCGCGCCGCCGGCGATCAGGGCCAGCAGGGCGGTGAATCGCTGCATCGCCTCCACCGACATGACCGCCATTGTGGCCGGTCAGCCCGAGAACCGACCAGTCACCGCCCGGAGGCCACCGGAGTGCGCCGCTCGGCCGCCCCGCCCGCGGCGGTGCGACCGGGTCCGTCCGCGCCAGCCCGGGCGGGCGAGCGGGAGGCGGCGGCCCGCTGGCTGCGCGTCGTCCCCATGACCGCACGCACGACGGCGGCGGCGACGGCGAGGACGATGAACGCCAGGGCGACGATCCGGTACACCCGGTTGCTGGCGTCGGTCCCGGCCAGGGAGCCGTGGACCACGCCCAGCCAGACGGCGGCGTAGCTGGTGAGGTGGACGGCTCGCCACAGGCGCCGGGGCAGCCGGCGCATCACCAGCGAGGTCAGCTGGACGGCGAGCACCAGGTAGAAGGCGACGACCCCGAGGGCCACCGGCGTGGTCTTCCACGACGAGCCGCCGGGGACCAGGATCTCCTTCCAGGCGAAGTGGGTGTAGTTGTCGGCCACCAGCGCCAGCAGATGGATGGCGATGCCGATGCAGGCCAGGGCGCTGAACCACCGGTGCACGGCCAGCAGCCAGGCCGGACGGTCGATGGTCCGCAGGGCGCGGGTGGCCAGCAGCACGCCCCAGAACAGGCTGAGGACCAGCACGGCGGTGGCCACCATCCCGGTCGCCCGGGACACGAACCACCAGAACTGCGGGCTGATCGCCGCCAGCGTGGCGGTCACGCCCCGCTCCGCGCCGGATGATGCCCGGCGGCGAAGGTCGCCCAGGCGTCGTTGGTCAGCACCTCGTCGTCGCCACGAACCACCAGGCCGCCGATGCCGTGGCGTTCGAGGTCGGCCAGCGCCGGCTCACCGCGGACCACCAGCATGGTGGCGAAGACCTCGGCCCACGCGGCCGTACCGGCGACGGCCGTGGCCTGGATGACGGCCCGACGACCACCGGCAACCGGGCGGGTGGTGAGCGGGTCGAGCAGGTGATGGTGTTCGCTGCCGTCCGTCGTCGTCCATCGCCGCAGGGTGGTGCCCGAGGTCGCCACCCCACCCGAGCCGATCGCGACCTGGGCGATCGGCTCGTCGTGGGTGGGGTGGACGATGTTCACCGGCCAACCGGCGGGCAACGGTTGGCCGGCGATCTTGAGGTCCCCGCCGATGGAGACCAGCGCCGTGGACGCGCCGTGGCGCACGAGGCGGTCGGCGGCGAGGTCGGCGGCGAGACCCTTGCCGATGCCGCCGGCGTCCAGCGTGGTGTCCGGTGGGAGCTGGACCACCGAGCCACGGCGATGGACGGCGATCCCCTCGACCGTGCCGCGCCGGACCGGGGCGGTGGGCGGCACCACGTCGACGGTCCGTCCGGCCTCCCACGAGGTCTGGTAGCCCAACCCGACCAGCGGCGCCAGCAGTGTCGGGTCGAAGGCCCCGGCCGTGGCGGCGACACCGGCGACCATGGCCTCCAGCAGGGTGATCGTCGCCGGGTCGACCTCGGTCGGGACCCCGCCGGCGCGGTTCAACCGGCAGATGTCGCTGTCCTCCCGGAACCGGCTCCAGCGCTGCTCGAGCCGGGCGATCGTCCGCCGGGCGTCGGAGAGCAGCTGGCCGGCCAGTGCCCGCCCACCCGCCGTGGCGATCTCGACCACGACGGAGCACCCCATGGCGCGCCAGGAGCCGCGGTGCAGCGTGGTGGGCATTGTCAGTGTCCGGACTGCTTGGTGGGCGCCGGTGCCGGTGCGGGGGCCGGGGCGGTGCGGGACCGCGTCCGGGTGGACTTCGGCGTGGCGGCGCGCCGGGTGGTGGTGGACGAGCGGGCGCTGCGCACCGGCTTGGTGGCGGCCCGGGTGGTGGGTGCGGCCGCCGGGGTGGCGGTGGGAATGCCGGGGATCTCCAGGCGGATGATCTCGGGCGGTTCCAACCCGGCGGTGAGCTCGCCGAGGGTGAGCGGCGCCGGCTGGGTGTCGTCGGGCTGGTCGACCTCGGCCGGTGCCGTGGCCGGGACCGGGACGGCCGACGCCGACGGCGTCTTCGACTGGGCGGCATCGGCCAGCACGGCCACCAGGGCGAGGGCCACCGAGGTGCTCAGGCTGGCGGACACGGCCTTGGTCACCGTGGCCTGGCGCCGGGAGCGCGGCCGCATCGGAGTCGGGTCAGTCGTCATGGGACTCGGTCGTCTCGCTGGCGTGGTCGTCCTCGTGATCCTCGACGTGGGCGGTGGTGCGCGGCGTGGTGCGTCGCGGCCGGGTGACCGTGGGCGTGGAGGAGCTGGGCGAGGGGGACGGCGCGTCACCCGACGAGGAGCCGTCGGCGCCGGACGGGACTTCGGCGTTCGGGGTCAGGCTCAGTGGGGTGGACTCGACGGAGGTGACGACCACGCCGTGCACCATGCTGGCGGTGAAGGTCACACTGGCGAGCGGGGCGTTGAGCACCACGGTGATCCGCTCGTCCTCGGCGCTGGTCGAGGCGATCGTCCAGCCGGGTGCCGGCATGGCGCTGACGATGGAGAGCTCCTCGCCGTCGCTGTGCAGGCGGATCGAGCCGGCGTCGCCGACCTCGTAGGTCACCTCGTGCTCGACGTGCGGATCCGTCGGTTCGGTGGGGTCGACCTCGGTGACGTCGGTCGAGCTGGGCTCGGTGGCCTCGCTGGCCTCGGTGACGTCGGTGGCGGCGTCGTCGGTGGTGCCCGCCGACGGCCGCGACGCGCTGGCCGACCTCGCCGTGCTGGCCCCAGCGGCCGCGGACGGGGTGGACAGCGGGCTGCGGTTGGACAGGATGTTGCTGTTGACGGCCGCGGCAGCGGTTCCGGCGACCAGGACGCCGCTCAGCGTCAGGATCGTGGTCAGTCTGCTGTTCACTCGGTTCTCCTTCGTGCCCGACTGGTGGCTGCCCGTTGCAGCTGGCACGGTACGACCCACTCGTCCAGGGCATGGTCCGAGGAGATCCAAGATTCGTCCAAGCCTGGTCGTGGCCGCCGGCCGTGGGCCGGGCGGTGCCACAATCGCCACGTGCGTCTGCTGCTGGTCGAAGACGACCCGTCCATCGCCGCGACCCTCGAGCAGGGCCTGCGCTCCCACGGGTTCGACGTCGTCGCCGTGCCGACCGGTGGGGCAGCGCTGACGGCCACCGGATACGACCTGGTGCTCCTCGACCTCGGGCTGCCGGACCTCGACGGCGCCGAGGTCTGCCGCCGGTTGCGGGCCTCGGGCTCCAGCCTGCCGATCATCATGCTCACCGCTCGCGCCGAGGAGTTCGATCGGGTCCTCGGTCTCGAGCTCGGCGCCGACGACTACGTGACCAAGCCGTTCAGCCTGCGCGAGCTGGTGGCCAGGATCCGCGCCGTCGCCCGGCGAACAGGTGGGTCGGGTGCGGTGGGGGATCCGGCGGGCGCCGAACGACTGCTGCAGGTCGGCCGGCTGGTCATCGATCTGCGCACCCGCCGGGTGCGCCTCGGCGAGGGCGAGGTGACCCTGACCGCCAAGGAGTTCGATCTGCTCGCCTACCTGGCGGCCGACCCGGGGGCGGTGCACACTCGCACCGAGATCCTCGAGCACGTCTGGGACGCCCACTGGTACGGACCCACCAAGACGGTGGACGCCCACGTCGCCTCGGTGCGCAAGAAGCTCGGCGACCCGGAGTGGATCCAGGCGGTGCGCGGCGTCGGGTTCCGGCTCGAAGCGCGGCCATGAGCGCGCTGGGCGGGTGACGGGCGCGCCGTGGAGGTGACCGGCTGATGAAGTGGCGGCTGTTCGTCGCCATCGCCGGGGTGCTGACCCTGGTCCTGCTCGGTCAGGACCTGCCCCTCTCCCGCTACTGGCGAGCCTCCGAGCACGACCGGGTGGTGGCTTCGCTGGAACGAGATGCCTTCATCCTCGCCGGCAGCGCCGAGGCCGTGCTCAGCGGCGACCCGGGGGCGACGGTGGGCAACGTGGAGTCGACCATCTCGCTGTACGCCCGGCGCGCCGGCGGGCGAGTGATCGTGGTCGACGCCGCCGGCCGGCTGGTGGCCTCGTCGGACGGCACCGCCGTGGGCACGGACTTCTCCAGCCGCCCGGAGATCACCACGGCCTTGGCCGGCCATCCAGCGGAGGGGTCGCGTCCGTCGCAGACTGCCGGGACCGACCTGGCCTACGTGGCCGTGCCGGTGCTCGACGGGGCCACCACGGTCGGCGCGCTGCGGATCACCTTCCCCCGATCGGTCATCGACGACCGGGTCGGCCGGTTGGTCCGCGGTCTGCTGCTGGTCTTCGTCATCTCGCTGGTCGCCGCCCTGGCCGCAGCGCTGCTGATGGCCAGCCAGCTGACGATGCCCCTGGCCCGCCTCCGCCGGCGGACGGAGATCCTGGCCGCCGGCGACTTCACGGTGCGCGCCGACGATCGCTCGGGGCCGAAGGAGGTGCGCGCCCTGGCGGCCAGCTTCAACACGATGACCGAGCGGATCGACGAGCTGGTCTCCCGGCAGCGATCCTTCGCCGGTGACGCCTCCCACCAGCTGCGCAGCCCGCTCACCGCGCTGCGCCTGCAGCTCGAGCAGGCGGCGGCATCGGTCGACGACACCGAGCGGGATCATCGCCTCGACGCGGCGATCGGCGAGACCGAGCGGTTGCAGCGGCTGGTCGACGGCCTGTTGCTGCTGGCCCGCTCGGATGCCACCAGCGTGCCCGTGGTGGAGGTCGGGCTGGACGAGGTCGTCGGCGAGCGGTTGGACACCTGGGCCTCGCTCGGCGAGGAGCGGGGCATCGCCGTGACCGGCGACATCGAGCCCGGCGTCGTCGTGCTCGCCGTGCCCAACGCCGTCGAGCAGATGCTCGACAACTACCTGGACAACGCCCTGGCGGTCTCGGCGGCGGGTGGGACGATCGAGGTCCGCGTCCGCCGGCGGGGGGACCGCGCCGAGCTGCACGTCCTCGACCGTGGACCGGGCATCCGTCCGGAGTACCTGCGCCGGGCCTTCGACCGCTTCTGGCGGGCACCCGACGCCGCGCACCGCGGCTCGGGGATCGGCCTGGCCGTCGTCCACCAGTTGGCCCTGGCCAGTGGAGGCCGGGCGGAGGTCCGCAACCGCACCGACGGCCCCGGCCTGGACGCCTCGGTGAGCCTGCGGCTGGCGCCCGCCGAGCCCCCGGCCGCAGCCACCACGGGTGGGGGCGCCGACCGGTAGGGTGGTGGGCAGTCCCGTCGCAGCAAGCGGCATCGAGCACATCGAGCACCTCGAGCAGCGTGGAGTGTGGGTATGGGAATGCACGGTCTCAACGATGTCCGTTTCGACTTCGACGGCTCGCTGGCCCTGGCCAGGCGGTTGTGGCAACTGGCCGACCTGACCGACAGCACCGCCCGGGCCCGGGAGACCGCCGCCGGCACCGCCGCCAAGGACTGGCGTGGTGAGCTGGTCGGCCAGTTCGACCGCCGCTCGACCGCCGAGCTCAGCGCCCTGCGCCAGAGCGCCGACCAGCTCCGCGCCGGAGCTCGCGGCTGGGGCCGGGCCTGGAAGGAGGCGATGGACGAGAACAACCGTCGCCGGCGGGCCCGCAAGGTGACCGAGATTCGCGACAGCCGCAGCGCGCTGGAGCGCTTCGGCGACATCTTCGTCGGCGACGACTCCGATGAGCAGGTGCCGGCGGCGCGCACCGTGGCCGTCCCCGGCCCGCCCAACTTCGCCCCCACCGACACGCCGCAGGTGTTCTGATGGGTCTCGTCTCCGCCACGCCCGAGGACCTCCAGACCTACGTCGGCACGTCGGCGAGCCGCGTCGCGCTCGGCAGCCAGACCGATCTGGCGATCAACGCCCAGAACGCCATGCTGTCGAGCTGCGACTACGTGTCCGACGTGCCCGCCCTCGGTTCGCTCAGCTCGTGGTGCGTCAACGTCGGCGTGGAGAACGAGACCTGGGTCAAGGTCATCCACGACACGTTGCTGACGGCCGATCACTACGCCAGTCACGGGCCGGTGTCGATCGACAGCGCGGCCATCGTCGGGGCGCTGCAGCGCGCCGGCCTCGACGGCCCGCCCACGGTCGTGGTGGTCGAGCCGTCGGCGTTCTACGGTCTGCCGCCCACCTCCGGGTTCGCCGACGACCCGGTGTGCCTGTTCAACCGCAACTTCGTCCACTCGGAGACCGACCTGGCCTTCCCCGGCATGTCGGCGGTGCTCGCCCTCACCCGCACCTACAACTCGCTGGCCGCGGCGCGGCCCGGCGCGTTCGGGCGCGGCTGGACCTCGCTGCTCGACTGCCGGCTCGCCGTGCGCAACGCCCAGGTGCACGTCACCCTCGACGACGGCGCCGTGGTGGCCGCCGCCGTGCCCGCCGAGGGCGGCTCGCAGCCGATCAGCGGCCGGCCGCACTCGACGCTGTGGCGTGATGCCGATGGGTGGCGGATCACCGAACGGCACCGCGGCGTCGAGTGGCGCTACGGCACCGACGGCTGGCTCACCGGCGTGCGGATCGGGGTCGTCGAGCTGGTCGTCGAGCGCGACCCCGCCGGCCGCGTCCGGTCGACGGCCGTGCCGTGCACCGGTCGGCGGGTGGGTTTCGTCTACGACGAGGCCGGGCGGGTGGTCGCCGCCGAGTCCTCCGACGGTCGCCGGGCCACCTACGTGTACGACGGCGACGGGTCGCTGCTGGCGGCCCACCCGCCCGCCGGAACGATGTCCTACGGCAGCATCGGCGGGGTCGTGGCGTCGATCACCGACGCGGACGGGGTGGTGCTCGTGGCGAACACCTACGACGCCGATGGCCGGGTGGCCACCCAGCGGTCGGTGCACGGCCGGCTGACCACCTATCACGACGGCGTCGACGGCACGACCACGGTGACCGGCGACGACGGCGTGGCCGTGTCGATGACCCACGACCGGCGCGGCAACCTGCTGGTCATGACCGACGGCCTCGGTCAGCGGGCCTACTCGGCCTACCGGGACGACGGGTTGCGCGTCTCCACGACCGATCGCCTCGGGCGCACCAGCCGGTTCGTCCACGATCCGGCCGGGCGGCTGATCGCCCGGATCGATCCCGACGGTCGGCGCTCCAGCTGGTCGTGGGACGGCGACGGCCGCCTGCTGACCGAGACCGATCGGGCCGGGGGCACCATCGCCTACCACTACACCGGCTCGTCACGCACACCGGTGCGCATCGTCGCCCAGGACGGGGCCGAGGTCAGCCTGACGGTCGACCAGCTCGATCGGGTGGTGGAGACCGTCGACGCCGATGGGGTCCGCACCGCCTTCGAGTGGGACGCCGACGGCCAGCTCGTCGCCGTTCGTGGTGCGGCCGGGGCGCTGGCCTCGTTCGCCTACGACGCCGCCGGCTACGTGATCCGCACCACCGATGCCTCGGGCGTGTCCACCGAGCTGGTCACGGATCCGGCCGGGCGGGTCACCGCCACCGAGCGAGCCGGGGCGCGAGCCCGGTACTCGTTCAGCGCCGCCGGCCGACCGCTGGAGGGCGCCGAACCGGGGGAGGTGTCGTGGCGCAACGAGTTCGACGAGCGCGGTCGGTTGGCTTCGACCACCGACGCTGATGGCTCGCAGGTCGGCTTCACCTACGACACCTGCGGCAACCAGGTCGGGGTGACGTCGCCCGACGGCGAGCGCCACGAGCAGGACTTCGACGCGGTCAACCGGCTCGTCGGCCTGACCCTGCCCGACGGGTCACGGATCACCAAGACGCACGATGCCGAGGGACAGGTGGTGGCGGTGACCGATCCGCTGGGGCGCACCTGGCGGCGGACCCTCGACGTGCTCGGCCGGACCGTGTCCTCCATCGATCCGACGGGGGCCACCACCGGGTGGAGCTACCACCCGAACGGCGAGACCGCCACGGTGACCCTGCCCGACGGGCGGCGCTGGAGCCAGGAGATCGACGCGGTCGGGCGGACCGTGGCGGTGGTGGGTCCCGACGGCGGGCGGGCGACCCTGCGCTACACCCCGGGCGGGCGCCTGGCGGCGCGCACCTCGCCGGCCGGGCGCACCGAGTCCTACGAGTACGACGCAACGGGTCGCTGCGTGGCCGTGGTGGCACCCAGTGGGGCTCGCCGGGCGCTGACCCTCGACGAGCAGGGCCGGGTGACCGGCTGGCTGGACGGCGCCGAGCGCGGCTCGGTGAGCTGGGGCCCGCACGGCCCGCTCGGCGGGACCGGGCCGCAGGGGGAGTGGTCGGTCCGCTACGGCGAGGACGGGGCGATCGCCGGGTTCGGGGACGCGCACGGCTCCACCGAGCTGCGCTGGGACCGCCGCGGGCTGCTGGCGGGCAGCGTCGACGGTGCCGGTGCGGCCACCACCTATCAGCGTGACGCCCGTGGCCGCCTGCGGGCCGAGTCGTTCCCCGGCGGCCGGCGCGCCGAGTACCGCTACGACCGGGTCGGCCGGCTGGCGGCGCAGTCCGACGGTGGCGTGACCACCACCTTCGGGTTCGACGCCGCCGGGCGCAACGTCACCACCCGCTTCGCCGACGGCCGCGGGTTCGACACCGAGTTCGACGACGCCGACCGGGTGATCCGGCGCACCGGTGCCGCCGGTCAGGAGTTGGTCGGCTACGACTACGACGCCGCCGGGCGGTTGATCCGTGCCCGCGCCGGCGGCGACGCCGTCGGGCTGCTGTGGGACGACAACGACCTGCTGATGGCCCGCCTGGGTGGCGCCGACCCGGTGACCGTCGAGCGCGACGCCGACGGCTGGATCATCGCAACCGTCGACGGCGTGGGGCGGCGGGTCGAGTACGTCCGCGACCCCGACGGCCTGCTGCTCGATCGGCTGGTGGACGGGCGATCGGTCGGGGCCACGGACGATCCCGGCGACGCCGGCTCCGCCGTCCCGGTCGAGCGCGACCTCGCCGGGCGGGTGGTCGCCGATCGGTCCGGTCGGGTGATCCGCTACGACCTCGCCGGCCGGTTGGCCGAGGTGGTCGACGGCTCCGGCACCACCACCTACCGCTACGACGACGTCACCGGGCTCCTGGCCGAGGAGCGTGGTCCGAGCGGGATCCGCATC
Organism: Actinomycetes bacterium; assembly: GCA_029782355.1. Classification (GTDB taxonomy): domain Bacteria; phylum Actinomycetota; class Acidimicrobiia; order Acidimicrobiales; family Ilumatobacteraceae; genus JAKOUY01. The sequence goes on along the minus strand of JAKOUY010000002.1, from coordinate 64,185 downwards.
CTGGCCTACGACGTGGTCGGCCGCGTCCGTTCGCTGACCACCGGAGCCGGCGTCACCCGCTACGAGTACGACCTCGCCGGCCGGCGGGCCGAGGAGCACCGTCCGGACGGTTCGACCCTGCGCTACCGGTGGGACGACCTCGGCCAGCTGTCCGGCTGGGACGTCGAGTCGCCGGGCGGGGTCGTCGAGCCGGTCGAGATCCACCGTGACGCGCTCGGGGAGGTGTGGCGCGTCGGCGCGCACGGCCGCACCGAGCACCGCGCCCGGCGCGATCCGTGGGGTCGGCCGCTCGACCCGCCCACCGCCGAGCTGTCACCGTGGCGGGGTGGGCTGTTCGCCGGTGAGCTCGGCCTGTTCCCCGCCCGGGCCTACGACGCCGCCAGCACCCAGTGGCTCTCGCCCGACCCGCTGCCCACCGTGGCCGGCACCGCCGGCGCCGCCTCGGCGTACACCTTCGCCTGGCTCGACCCGGTCGACTACCTCGACCCCACCGGGCTGCGCCCGCTCAGCGACGCCGAGTACCAGGCGTGGAACCGCCAGAACGAGATGGGCACCTTCGAGAAGGCCTGGGAGTCCATCAAGGAGGATCCGTGGGGCACCCTGGCGATGGTCGGCGTGGTCGCCGTCGGGGTCGCCCTGGTCGTGGCCACCGGGCCGGTCGGCGCCGGGATCGGCATGGGCATCCTCATCGGTGCCGGTTCGTCGGCCGGGATCGGCCTGGCCACCGGGACGTTCTCGCCGCGCGGGGTGGCCATCGGGGGCGTCCTCGGCGGGGTCGGAGCGGGTGCCGGCGCAGCCTTCGCCACCGGCGCCAAGGCGATCGGGGTGGCCTCGAACCTGGCCACCCGCACCGGGGTGTCGGCCCTGGCCGCGGGAAGCACCGACGCCGGCTTCCAGTACGTCACCACCGGCCATGTCGACCTCGGCGAGCTCGCCGTCAGCACGGCCATCGGCGGGGCCGCCCACCTCGGCGGCGAGGCGTTCACCCGCGCCCGCTACGCCCTCGGCCGGGTGCCGCGTGACGTCAACGTCAACCCCGAGGCGCCCGATCCGTTGCGCCTCCGTCGCCCGATCAGCAACAGCCCGACCCAGAACCAGGCGATGCAGGACCGGATCATCGAGCTGCGCGCCCAGGGTGCCCGGGACTTCCGCGTCAACCAGCAGCAGGTCAACATCAACGGCGAACGGGTCGGCGTCAACCGCCCGGACCTGCAGTACACGACCAAGGGCAACGTGCGGGTCTACGAGGAGTGGGATACCACCTCGTCGACACGCGGTCCCGGCCACAAGACCCGGCTGATGAACAACGACCCGGATGGTTACGTCCGCTTGCACACCGTCAACTAGGAACGGCGAATGCGCTCACTGCTCAGCGAACGGTTCGCCCCGACGACCAGCACGATCGGGTTCCTCGAGGTGCCCCTCGCCGTCGCCGCCGACGGCCTCGCCGCGTGGCGCCGGGACCTGTACGGCACGATCGCCCGCCACCCGATGGAGGGCGACCTGGCCCACCTGCTGGCTCGCCTCCCGCCGCTGGTGGGCGGCGTCCGCCCGCGAGAGCTGTTGGTGGCGACGTCGGGCCGGTGGACGGCGTACTTCGACTGCGGGATCCGCGGCACCGACGCCGAGACCGCCATCGGCCATCTCAGCCAGGCGCTCGGGTGCTCCGGGCTGGACATCACCTGCACGCCGCACATTGCCGGGCGGGGCGGCCGGCCGATGCGCCACGGATCGGTGCAGTTCAACCTGTTCGGGCCGCTGCGCACCGACTTCCTCAACTACGTCCGGACCGTGTACGTGGCCTACACCGGCTCGAAGTGGGAGTTCGGGGAGAGCGGCACCGAGCAGGGCTTCGAGGAGCCGGCGGCCTACACCGCTCGGCGGGTGCGCGAGCGGTTCACCTCGGACATGCTCGAGCGGTACTGCCGGGCCCTCGGGGTCGAGGTGTTCGACGCTGCCGCCTACGGGCCGGCCGCGGTGCTGGTCGAATCGGCCGTCAAGCCGGCGCCGGGCGGCCACTCGATGTCGCTCGACGAGGCCCAGCAGTGGCTCGGCATCGTCCCCGGGGAGATCGACGCGATCGTCGGCTGAGCGTGGCCCGCGTGCGGGTGGGTCGTGGTCCTCAGGTGCCGCCGACGGACGAGAAGTCGCCGCTGCGCTCCAGCTTGTGCCACGGCAGGCGGGCTCCGGTCAGCGCGGTGACCACCGATTGGACGACCACCAGGTACATCAGCTGGCGGTAGACGAACTGCTGCAGGGGCAGGGCCCACAGCGGGCCGAGGCGTTCGCCGTCGAGGCGGAAGGCGTAGATCGAGACGGCGAGTTGCACCACCAGGAACCCGAGCCAGAAGGCCAGCACCGGGCCGCGGTCGAGGAACAGCAGGCCGTAGAGGGCGAACAGGTCGATGAGCGGGGCCAGCAGCGGGAGGACCACCTGGAACAGCGTCAGGTAGGGCAGGGCCCTGGTCCCGATCGGTGAGCGCGTCGACGGTCGCAGCGCGCCGCGGTGCTTCCACATCGACTGCATCGTCCCGTACGACCACCGGTAGCGCTGCTGCCACAGCTGGCGCAACGTCGACGGGGCCTCGGTCCACGCCGTGGCCCGCTCCTCGTAGACCACGTGCCACCCGGCGCGGGCGATGGCCATGGTCAGGTCGGTGTCCTCGGCCAGGGTGTCGCCGCTGACCCCGCCGACCTCGGTCAGGGCCTGGCGGCGGAACGCGCCGATGGCGCCGGGCACGGTGGGCGTGCACCGGGCCAGCTCGTACATCCGCCGGTCGAGGTTGAAGCCCATCACGTACTCGATGTGCTGCCAGCGCCCGATCAGGCCGCGACGGTTGGCCACCTTGGTGTTCCCGGACACTGCCCCGACGTTCGGGTCGGCGAAGGGCTGCACCAACCAGCGGACCGTGTCCGGATCGAAGACCGTGTCGCCGTCGACGGTGACGACGAGTTCGCTGGTGGCGTGGGCGATGCCGGTGTTCAGCGCCGCCGGTTTGCCGCGGTTGGCCTGGCGGATCAGGGTCACGTTGGCCAGGCCGAGCGATTCGACGATCGCCGCGGTGTCGTCGGTGGAGCCGTCGTCGACCACCACGACGCGCAGCCCGGGGTACTGGCAGCCGGCCAGGGAGGTGACGGCGCGGCCGATGCCGGCGGCTTCGTTGTACGCCGGGACCACGATGGTCACGCTGGGGCGGAACGAGGGATCGTCGCGCTGGCGCTCCGGGCGCCGGCGGTGCCGCCAGGCGAACAGCACCAGCAGCAGGGTGCGCGCCAGCGTCAGCGCGCCGAGCAGCGGCAGGAGCACCGAGCCGACCCGCGCCAGCGTCGACCCGACGGCGACGGTTGCCAGCAGTGCCCGGCCCTGCCAGCGGAGCATTCGTTCGGCCGCCGGCTGGGTGGCGGCGACGCTCAGCCCGCCCAGCTCGGCGACGGTGGTGAACCGGTAGCCGTGTGCCGTCATCGCCGTGAGGTACTGATCCAGCGCGGCCACGGTCTGGGCCCGATCACCGCCGCCGTCGTGGAACAGCACGATGCCACCGGCACCGTTGGCGGGTGTGGCGTTGGCCACGATGCGGGCGACGCCGGGGCGACGCCAGTCCTCGCTGTCGACGTCGCTGAGGGCGATCAGGTACCCGAGGCGAGCGGCCGCCTGGTCGGCCCGGTAGTCGTCGACGGTGACCGCCGCGGCGGTCGAGGAGTACGGCGGGCGCAGCACCAGCGGGCGTAGCCCGGTGACCGCGGCGATCGCCGCCTCGGTCAGCGACAGCTGCAGGTTGCGCTGCCAGCCGGGGAGGGAGGCGAGGTCGTCGTGGGACAGCGTGTGCACGCCGAGCTGGTGACCGTGGGCGACGATGGCCCGGGTCACGTCCGGGTTGGCCAGCACCTTGGAGCCGACGACGAAGAACGTCGCCCGCACCTGGTGGCGGGCCAGGACGTCGAGGATCTGCGGGGTCCACACCGGGTCGGGCCCGTCGTCGAAGGTCAACGCCAGCGTGCCCGCTGTCGTGACGTTGGAGACCGGCGACGGGCCGCGCAGGTCGAGCAGCGCGCCGGAGGTCCGCAGACCGGCGTTCGGCGAGCGGTTCGACGAGGTCGTGCTCGGCCGGCCGACGCGCTGGTCGACGTAGCCGTGGGCGAGCAGGGCCAGCACGGTGGCCAGGCCGATGGCAGCCGTGAGCCACCAGTGGCCACGTGGCCGGCGGATCGGACCGTTGGACAGGGCGGGTCGGGTGGGCCGGTTCGCGCGGTCGGGCCCGATCGCCGGTGGCCGGCTGTGCGGATCGTTCACGGGCGCGTCGGGTGCGTCGGGTGCGTCGGGTGCGTCGGGCGCGTCGGGCGCGTCGGTCGGGATGGGTGGGTGGGATGCGCCGGCCGAGTGGTCCTCGGAGGGACGGTCGACGACGCCGGTCCCGGTGCGCTCGGGCGGGTCGTCGGCGAGGGAGGAGGAACGGTGGTCGGGCTCGGTCTGCTGGCCGGGGGAGCGGGATCCGGGGGCGTGGTACCGGCCGGCTGCTCGGACGGCATGGCCACCACGGCGGTCGCCCCATGGGTGATGGCCGGGACGGCGGCCTTCGACGGCAGCAGCGGGAGCCGCCCGGCCGGGATCCAGGTGACCCCGAGAAAGGCCAGCAGCACCATCGCCACGTACAGCAGGATCAGCGCCCCGACGGTTCGCCCGATCCAGGTCACGAGCTGGTGGCGATGCCAGGTGGCGGCCACGAAGACCGGTCGCGCCGGTGCCGGCCGGCGCCGCGTCGCGCCGGGGTCCGGAGTGGGGTGCGTGTTCATCGGGTCCATCGCCACTCCCGCCCGCACATCACCGGCCCGCCCGGGTCGGGCTCCCAGTGTAGGTGGCCCCGCCCGTGAGGCGGACGCGGCACGGGACGGTCGCCGCCCGGCTGACCGTCGTGCTCCGGCGTCCCCGGCTACTCGCCGGATCGCCGCCGCGACATGGTGACGTCGAGTTCGTCGATCCGCCGCCCGCTGTCCTGGTCGACCACGATCGGGCGGACCACCGCACCGGTGGCTCGATCACGCAGCACCACCGACGGCCGCTGCCCGCTGGGCCACAGCCACTCGTCACCCCACTGCCACATCGCCGCCAGCACCGACCAGGCGGCGCGGCCCTTGGCGGTCAGGTGATAGCTCGGCCGGGCGTGCTCGGCCTGCTGGCGTTCGAGCAGGCCGTCCTCCGTCAACCGGCGCAGCCGCTGGCTCAGCACGGCGCGGGGGATGGCCAGCTGGGTCTGGATCTCCTCGAAGCGTTGGGCGCCCTGGAAGAAGGAGCGCAGGACCAGCGGGGTCCACCAGTCGCCGAGCAGGTCGGCCGTGCGGGCGATGGGGCACGGGGCCCGGTCGAAGCGGGTGCGGCGCACGACGGGGAGCCTCAGCCGACCGGTTCGAGGCGCGCCGGGACGTGCTTGTGGAACGGCGTCCCGGCGAACCAGTCGCGGTCCTCGCTGGCCGTCAGCTCGTTGGGGGCTACGCCCACCGTGTCACCGGTGGGTCCCAGCCCGTAGCCGTTGGGCAGCGAGACGTGGCCCTCGCGCATCGCCTCGTTGACCTCCACCACGGCGACCGCCGAGCCGCGCCGGGTGATCACCCGCGCTCGGCCGCCGTCGCGCAACCCGTAGCGCGCCGCGTCGGCCGGGCTGACCCGCAGCGCTCCGTGCGGGTCGGTCCGCCGCCACGACGGATCGCGCATGATCGTGTTCGCCGTGCCCGAGCGCCGCTCGCCGGCCGAGAGCACGACCGGGAACGCATCATCCGGCCCTGGCGGGTGCTCACCGGCCAGGGCGCGCAGCTCGTCGAGCAGAACCGGGATCGCCAGGTGGATCCGCCCGTCGTCGTGCTCCACCCGGCGGAGGGTCTCCGGGTAGTCGTCGACGGTGAACACCACGCCGGCCGGGTGGTCGATGATCGCCTGGAACAGGGCCTGACCGAGGGCTTCGTCGGCGACGCCGCCGCCGATGCCGGCCCGGCGGATCGACGGCCCGAACTGCGCGGCGCAGAGCTGGGCCAATCCCCACAGCGCCGAGGCCTGCTGCGCGTCGGTGCCGTCGGCGCAGCGCAGCGTCGGCCCGAGCGTCTCGTAGAGCACCACGGGCAGCAGCTTGCCGAGCTGCGGGCGCTCGACGACCGCCTCGAACAGGGCCGCGGCATAGGCGTCCGGACCGCCCGCTGCGGCGTGGTGCAGCGGGGCCAGGTCGTCGTCGGTGACGGCTCCGAGCGCCCGGCACAGCCGGGCATGGATCTCCGCCTCGGGCAGCGTGCCGGGCAGCGGGTCGAGCACCGGCCGGCGGGCGTGGAACACGTTGCGCGGGAACTCCAGGTTGAAGAACGTGCACTCCCACTTCTCGAACTGCGATGCCGCGGGGAGCACGTAGTCGGCCAGGCGGGCGGTCTCGGTCATCGCCACGTCGATCACCACGCACAGCTCGGTGGCCTCGATCGCCGCCCGCATCCGCTGGCTGTCGGCCAGGGAGTGGGCCGGGTTGCCGCTCTCCACCAGCAGCGCCCGGAACCGGTCGGGGTGCTCGCCGAGGATCTCGTCGGGGATCACGTTGCACGGCACCAGGCCGGTGACCAGGCGGTGACCCGTCACCGGCGTTCGCGGCTCGTCGGCACCCGATCGGCCGCCGCTCCCACCGCCGCCCAGCGAGGCGAAGCGGCTGTGCAGGTTCATCCCGCCGGGCACGCCGAGGTTGCCGGTGAGCACCACGATCAGCTTCTCCAGGTAGCTGTTCAGGGTGGAGTGCGGGGCCATCTGGATGCCGAGGTCCTCGTAGATCGACACCCCACCGGTGGCGGTGCCGATCAGCTCGGCGAGACGGCGGACGTCGGTCTCGTCGACCCCGCCGCGCCGGCAGTACTCGGCGACGTCGATGCCGGCCACCGCGGCGCGGATCTCGTCGGCCCCGGTGCAGTGGGCCTCGACCCACGCCCGCTGGCAGTACCGCTCGGCGACCAGGCTGACTAGTGCGGCCAGCACGAAGGCGTCGCCGCCCGGGCGGGGCCGCAGGTGCAGGTCGGCCAACTCGGCGGTCTCGCTGCGCCGCGGGTCGACCACGACGACCGTTCGTGACGGATCGGCGGCGGCGGCCTTCAACACCCGCCGTGCTTCGGGGAAGCCGTGCGACTGCCAGGGATTCTTCCCCCAGAACACCATCACCTGGGCGCGTTCGTAGTCGCCGGTCGTGTGGCACCGGCTGCGCCCGAACAGTTGCCCGTCGACCCAGAACTCGCCGGTCTTCTCCTGCGCCAGGGCGTTGGACACGTAGCGGATCCCGAGCGCGGCGCGGGTCGCCGAGCCGTAGCCACCGCCCAGGTGGTTGCCCTGCCCGCCCCCGCCGTAGAACAGGATCCGCTCGCCGCCGTGCCGATCGATGATCTCGCCGAAGCGCGCCGCCACCTCGGCGATGGCAGTGTCCCAGTCGATGGCCTCGAAGCTGCCGTCGGCCCGCCGGCGCATCGGGCTGGTCAGCCGGCCGACGTCGTTCTGGTAGTGGTCGAGGCGCAGACCCTTCTCGCAGGTGTAGCCCCGGGAGCCGGGATGGTGCTTGTCGCCGCGGATCCGCACGAACCGGCGGGAGTCGGCCGCCTCGCCGAGGGCCACCTCGATGCCGCAGTTGGCTGCGCAGAGGATGCAGGCGGTGTGCTTCCAGTCCCGGTCGGCCATCGCCCTCGCTCCGTTCGCTCGTCGTTCCGTTCGCTTGGTGAACCGTTCGCTTGTTGAACGGAGTGTGCCCGGCTGCCGGCCGGACGTCAAGGCCGAGCACAATGCCGGGATGGAACCGTTCCGTGTCGACGTCGCCGACGCCGTGCTCGACGACCTCCGCGAGCGCCTAGCGCGCACCCGGCTGCCGAACCAGATCGAGGGCATTGGCTGGGCCCAGGGCACCGAGCGTGGCTACCTCGCGGCGTTGCTCGACCACTGGCGGGATGGCTACGACTGGCGGGCCACGGAGGCCCGGCTCAACGCCGTCGAGCAGTGGGTGACCGAGGTCGACGGGCAGCGGTTCCACCTGCTGCACGCCCGCTCGGCCGACCCCAACGCCATCCCGCTGCTGCTGGTGCACGGCTGGCCCGGCTCGGTCCTCGAGTTCCTCGACGTCCTCGGCCCGCTGAGCGAACGGTTCCACGTGGTGGCGCCGTCGCTGCCGGGGTTCACCTTCTCCGGACCGACCAGCCAGCCGGGCTGGCACCCGCGGCGCATCGCCGCCGCCCTGGCCGAGGTGATGGCGCGGCTCGGCTACCGGCGCTACGGGTTGCAGGGCGGCGACTGGGGCTCGATCGTCACCTCCAACCTGGCCGACCTGCACCCGGACCGGGTCATCGGGCTGCACCTCAACTTCGTCACCGCCCGGGCCACGCAGGCCACCGCCGCCGCCGGTGGGTCGGCAGCCGCGCTGACCGACGCTGATCGTGCCTCGCTGGCCGCCGCCGAGACCTTCCGCCGGACCGGGGTCGGGTACCAGGAGATCCAGGGCACCCGACCGCAGTCGCTCGGCTACGCCCTGGAGGACTCCCCGGCCGGTCTGGCCGGGTGGATCGTCGAGAAGTTCCGCGAGTGGAGTCACGCCGACATCGCCGCAGCCTTCCGCCCCGATCGCCTGCTCGACAACATCACCGCCTACTGGGTCACGGCCACGGCCACCTCGTCGCTGCGGATCTACTGGGAGATGCGCCAGGTCGGCACCGCAGCCATGCCCCAGGCGCGCATCGAGGTGCCGACGTGCGTCGCCGAGTTCCCCGGCGAGATCTACTACCCGCCGCATGCATGGGTCGAGGCCGCCTATCGCGTGGTCCGCTGGTCGAGCCCGGCGCGGGGCGGGCACTTCGCAGCCATGGAGGCCCCGGCGGAGTTCGCCGCCGACGTGACCGCCTTCTTCGCCGACCCGGAGCTCAGCGGGTCAGCACGGTGAGTGCCGAGCGGGCCATCTCCCAGGCTTCGTTCGTGGGCACCACGTAGGCGGCGACGGCCGACTTGGTGGTGGTGATCCGGGTCTCGCCGCTGGCCGCAGCGTTGGCCGCGACGTCGAGCTCGACGCCGAAGATGCCGAGGCGGTCGAGCACCGCGGCGCGCAGGTCGGCGGCGTGCTCGCCGATCCCGGCGGTGAAGGCGATGGCATCGAGGCGGCCGAGCGTGGCGGCGTAGGCACCGGTCACCCCGACCAGCCGGTGGACGACGATCTCGACGGCCAGGTCGGCATCGGGGTCGCCGTCGCGGCAGGCGTCCATCACCGCCCGGAAGTCGTTGTGCCCGCAGAGTCCCTGCAGCCCGCAGTCGTGCGCCAGGGCGTGGTCGAACTCGTCGATCGACATCCCGGCGAGGCGCGCCAGGTGCCCGGCCACGGCCGGGTCGAGCCAGCCCGGGCGGGTGCCCATGACCAGGCCGTCCAGCGGCGAGAGGCCCATCGAGGTGTCCACGCTGCGCCCACCGTCGACCGCGCAGGCGCTGGCCCCGTTGCCCAGGTGGAGCACGACGAGCTTGCAGTCGGCGGGGTCCCGGCCGAGCAGCGCCGCCGTGCGTCGGGCGACGTAGGCGTGCGACGGGCCGTGGAACCCGTATCGGCGCACCCCCCACTGCTGGCGCCACGGGCGGGGCACGGCGAAGGTGCTGGCCGCCGCCGGCAGGGTGTGGTGGAAGGCGGTGTCGAACACGGCCACGTGGGTCAGGTCGGGCAGGGCCGCCTGGGCGGCGCGGATGCCGTCGAGGTTGGCCGGGTTGTGCAGCGGGGCCAGCGGGACGAGCGCCTCGATCGCGGCCAGCACGTCCGGGTCGATCACGACCGGATCGACGAAGCGATCGCCCCCGTGGACCACCCGGTGGACCACGCCCACCAGCCCGGCCTGCTCCAGCCGCGGTCCGTGGGTGGCGAAGGCCCGCAGGGCGATGTCCATGGCGGCGTGATGGTCGGCGCACGCGTCACTCGTCTCGTGGCGCGACCGGCTCGTCTCGTGCCAGGCCTCGGCCTGCGCCCCGCCGTCCTCGCCGATCCGCTCCACGGCACCACGCGCCATCCGGGTGCCGTCGCCCGCAGCCAGCAGCTCGTACTTCAGCGACGACGAGCCGGCGTTGACCACCAGCACCGGGTCGCCGGCGTGCTGGGTGAGATCGCTCACGAGGCCGCCGGCGGAGTCCACGTCCAGGTGGCCACGTCCGGCATGTCGGCCAGGTGCTCGCGCACGTACGAGTGGTGCTCGGCCAGCCGGGCGTCGCAGTACCGGTTGAGGACGTCCCACCCGGGCACCCGCCGGGTGCTGCGCCGCATGGCCTGCTTGGCCAGGTCGAAGCGGCTCATGTGGTTGACCACGACCATGTCGAACGGGGTCGTCGTGGTGCCGCGCTCGTTGAAGCCGCGGACGTGGAAGCGTCCCGGGTTGGACCGCCCGTGGATCAGCTGGTGGATCCCCCGGGGGTAGCCGTGGAAGGCGAAGATCACGTGGGCGTGGGTGGTGAACAGGTCGTCGAAGGTCGAGTCGGGGAAGCCGTGGGGGTGGTCGTTCTCCGGGACCAGGGTCATCAGGTCGACGACGTTGATCACCCGGGTCTTCAGCTCCGGCACGTAGTCGCGCAGCAGCTGGGCGGCGGCGAGGGTCTCCTGCGTGGGCACGTCGCCGGCACAGGCCAGGACGATGTCGGGGTCCTCGGCGTGCGCCGCCGTGCCGGCCCACTCCCACACGGCGGCGCCCGCTGCGCAGTGCGTGGCGGCCTCCTCCAGCGTCAGGTACTGGAGGTGCGACTGCTTGTCGATGACGATCAGGTTGACGTGGTCGGTGCTGTCCAGGCAGTGGCGCATGATCTGCAGGCCGCAGTTGGCGTCGGGCGGCAGGTAGATGCGGACCACTTCGGGGTTGAGCGGGACGATGGCGTCGATCAGTCCGGGTCCCTGGTGGGAGAAGCCGTTGTGGTCGTTGCGCCAGCAGGTCGAGGTGAGCAGCACGTTCAGCGAGGACACCGGGGCCCGCCACGGCAGGGTCTGGGCGTGGTGCAACCACTTGGTGTGCTGCACGGCCATCGACGCCGACACCATGGCGAAGGCCTCGTAGGTGGCGAACACGCCGTGGCGGCCGGTGAGCGTGTAGCCCTCCAGCCAGCCCTGGCAGAGGTGCTCGGAGAGCACTTCCATGACCCGCCCGTCGGGGCCGATCTTGGCGTCGGTGGGGGTCGAGGGGGCCAGCAGGCAGCGGTCGGTGACCTCGAACACCGATTGCAGCCGGTTGCTGGCGGTCTCGTCCGGGCAGAACAGCCGGAAGGTGCCGCCGCCGTCGCGTGAGGTGGTGGCCGCGTAGAGGTCGCGGAGCAGTTCGCCCATCGGGTGGGTGTTCTCGTGCCAGACGGCGCCACGGGCGGTGATCGGAACCTCGTAGGGGGCCAGCTCGGGGAGTGGCAGCGGGGTGCGCAGCCGGCCACCGTTGGCGTACGGCGACGCCGACATGCGCTGGTTGCCCTGCGGTGCCAGGGCGGCGAGGTCCGGGCGCAGCGCGCCGTCGGCGGTGAAGACCCGCTCGGGGTGATAGGAGCGCAGCCAGTCCTCCAGCATGCGCAGGTGCTCGGGGTTGTCCTTGACGCCCGACAGCGGCACCTGGTGGGCCAGGTTGGTCCCCGCGATCTGCACCCCGTCGACCACCGTCGGTCCGGTCCAGCCCTTCGGGGTGCGCAGGACGATGGCCGGCCAGGTGTCGCGCTGGTGGGGGCTCGGTGTGGCCAGGTCGGCGCGGGCCGCGGCCTGCAGGGCGCGGACGCCGGCGCGGCAGCGGTGCAGCGCGGCGTACAGGTTGCGGTAGACGGCAGCTGGGTCGTCGCCCTCGACGAAGATCGGCTCCCACCCCTGGCCGCGCAGGTAGCCGGCGATGTCCTCGTCGGTGCTGCGACCCATGACGGTCGGGCCGGCGATCTTGTAGCCGTTGAGGTGCAGGATCGGCACGACCGCGCCGTCGCGGCGCGGGTTGAGGAAGTTGGGTAGCCGCCACGACGCGGCCAGCGGGCCGGTCTCGGCCTCGCCGTCGCCGATGACGCAGGCGACCAGCAGGTCGGGGTGGTCGAAGGCCGCTCCGCCGGCGTGGATCAGGGCGTAGCCCAGTTCGCCGCCCTCGTGGATGCTGCCGGGCGTCTGCACGCTGACGTGGCTGGGGACCCCGCCGGGGCTGGAGAACTGGCGGAACAGGGTGCGCAGGCCCTCGCCGTCAGGGGTGACGTGCGGGTAGATCTCCGAATAGGTGCCCTCCAGCCAGCCGGTGGCCACCAGTGCCGGTCCGCCGTGGCCCGGCCCGGTGATGTACAGCCAGTCGTCGCCGGTCTGGCGGATGATCCGGTTCAGCGCGGTGTAGATCATCGACAGACCGGGGCTGGTGCCCCAGTGGCCGAGCAGGCGGGGCTTGATGTGCTCCGGGCGCAGCGGCTCGGTCAGCAGCGGGTTGTCCTGCAGGTAGATCTGCCCGACCGTCAGGTAGTTGGCCGCCGCCCACCACTCGAGGTCGAGTGCCAGATCCGTGTCGGTGAGCGCGGGAGTGCCGGTCGTCGGGTCGTCCGTCATGGTGTCACGGTACCGGTGGTGGGCATCGCGCCCAGGTCCGCCGCACGTCCAACGAGTGAACACTCGGGTTCCCAACCGCCCCCGCCCCGTTCTGTGGAGGGACAGAAGCGCACGTCGCCCTCTCTCCCTCCCCAGAACGGCGGTGGAGTGCTCCCCGCACCGTGCTGGCAGGATGGCCCGGTGAGCGAGGAGGAGGCAGCCGGGGACTCGACGAGCTTGGACGTGCGTCGTGATCGGGCTCGCGGGTGTCTGCTGCTCGGCGCCATCGGTGATGCGCTCGGTGCGCCGGTCGAGTTCATGGATTGGGCGGAGATCCGCCGACGGTTCGGGCCGCTGGGCGTGACCGGCTTCGAGCCGGCCTACGGGCGACGCGGGGCGATCACGGACGACACGCAGATGACCCTGTTCACCGCCGAGGGTCTGATTCGGGCGCTGGTCCGCGCCCGACACCGCGGCATCGTCCACGTGCCGTCGATGATCCAGCGGTCCTACTGGCGATGGCTGACCACCCAGGACCGGGCCGGACCGGGGCAGGCAGCGCCACCGCGGGGTCCCGAGGGCTGGTTGATGTCGGTGCCCGAACTGTGGTCGCGGCGGGCGCCGGGCAACACCTGCCTGTCGGCGTTGCGCAGCGGGCGGACCGGCACCATCGACGAGCCGATCAACGACTCCAAGGGCTGCGGCGGGGTCATGCGCACCGCTCCGGTCGGGCTGACCACGGCCATCGACCCGTTCCGCCTGGGGGCCGAGGCCGGGGCCCTGACCCACGGCCACCCCAGTGGCTACCTGCCGGCCGGGTTCCTGGCGTCGGCGGTGGCCGAGCTGTTCGCCGGCGCCACGCTGGACGGCGCCCTCGACACGGCGACCGAGCAGCTGCGTGGGTATTCCGGCCACGCCGAGACGCTGGCCGCCGTGGCCCGGGCCCGGGAGGTGGCGTCGGCCGGCCGACCGAGCGTGGCGACCATCGAGTCGCTGGGTGGGGCGTGGGTGGGCGAGGAGGCCCTGGCGATCGCCGTGCTCTGCGCCCTGGTGGCCGACGGGCCGCTCGATGGCGTGACGCTGGCGGCCAACCACTCCGGCGACACCGACTCGACCGCAGCGATCGCCGGCAACCTGCTCGGGGTGATCCATGGCGCGGCATCGATCCCTCCTCCGTGGCTGGACGGCTTGGAGCTGGCTGGTGTGATCACCCGCGTGGCCGATGATCTGGTCGATGCCTTCTACGGCGAGGGGGTCGGCGGCGAGTGGGAGCCGATCGATGCCCGAGTGCGGACCTGGCTGGACCGCTATCCGGGCGGCTGAGCCCGATGGACGCCCGGCGCGGCCGGTACGACTGCGACTCGGGCGGCTGAGTCGATCAGTGGTCGGGAACCGGGTCGCCGCCGGTCAGCCCGGTGCTCTCCTGCCCGGGTACCGGGCCGGGTTCGTTCGCCGGCGGCCGGTAGAACTCGATCGCCAGGGTCGCTGGTCCGGGGAACTCGACGTGATGCGGTCGCTGCGGGGGGATGACCACGTGTTGCCCGGCACCGACGGTTCGGGGCCGGTCGGTGTCGTCCTCGAACACGAAGCGGACCTCGCCGGTGTGCACGACGAGACGAGCCCACACGCCGGCCGCCACCCGGTGGGCGCGGCGGAGCCCGGCAGGGGCGGTGTGCTGGTCGAAGGTCTCGGTGGTGCGGACCAGTTCGAGCCTGTCCGGGAGTCGATCGCGCTCGCCGCTCACGGCGTGGCCTCGGTGCTGGCCGGCCCGAGCACCGCGACCAGGAAGTCGGACTGCTCGGTGAACGGCCGCAGGTCCCACGTCGACAGGCGGACGTGGGCGATCAGGCCGGCGGACGCGGCGTCGGCGAAGAAGTCGTCGAAGGCGTAGCCGCGCCCGGCGCCGAAGCCGACGACGAGCCGACCGTCGTCGGCCAGGTGGGCGGCGAGCCGCTGCAGCACGAGGGCGTTGGTCGCCGGGTCGAGAAAGGTCATCACGTTGCCGGCCGAGACGATCACGTCGAACGGCTGGGTGATGCCGTGCTCCACCAGGTCGAACTCGGCCAGGTCGCCCACCAGCCAGGTCGGGCCGGGATGGTCGTGCTCGGCGGCGGCAATCAGTGCCGGGTCGATGTCCACCCCGACCACCGTGTGGCCCAGCTCGGCCAGCCGGCCGCCGACCCGCCCGGGACCGCACCCGGCGTCGAGGATCCGGGCGTGGCGGGGCACCATGGCATCGACCATCCGGGCCTCTCCGTCGAGATCGTTGCCGGCGGCCGCCATCGCCCGGAACCGCTCGATGTACCACGCCGAGTGCCCGGGGTTGCCCTCCACCATCGCCAGCCACCGGTTCGCGTTCACCCGTCCGACCGTACCGGTTCGGGCACCCCGCACCGCCGACGCCCGACTGGCTGAGCAGCATCGGACGCCTCACGACTGGTGTGGGTGCGTCAGGAGCGAGTCGGGCCGAGGACGTGAGAGACTGCGAGTAGCTCCGGCCGACAACGCGGGAGCAAGGAGGGAGACGATGGGGCTCTTCGAACGACTTCGCTCACCGCAGGGAGCTCCCCAAACGGAGGCCGTTCCCTCGTCGTCAGCTTCGCTCGGGTCGGTTCCGCCGCCATCGATGGCGAGACCGTTCCTCCTGTGGCGTCGAAACGACTGGCCCAATCAGGAAGTCGTCGGCGTCTCGTACCGAACGGAGGCGATCCGTGCCCTGTTCCCCCGGATGCTGCCGAACGACGCCCGACTCGAGTGTGAGGCTGACCTGGTTCGGGAGCCGAGCAATCCGCACGATCGTCAGGCGGTTGCGGTGGTCGTGAGGGGCGTCCACATCGGCTACCTGCCGCGGGACGTCGCGCCCAACTACCAGGCGTTGCTCCAGCACCTCGAGGTCTCGGCCTTTCGCGCTCAAGTGCTGTGCAGTCTGCGCGCGTCGGAGTGGATCGAAACGGTGTACGACCGGAACGACCACGAACGCCACCAGACGGTCTTCCACTGCCGAGCCTCGATCTGCCTCGCCGAACCACATCTCTGTGTGCCGGTCAATCGCCCTCCGACCACAGCTCACGTCGTCATTCCGCAGGGGTCTGCTATCCAGGTGCTCGGCGAGGAGCACCACCTCGATGCCATCGCACCGCACGTGCGGCCCGAAGGGGAGACGTGGGTCCATGCGACGCTCCACGCCTTCATCGACGAGACCAAGAAGTCGCGACCCGAACTGATCGAGGTTCGCATCGATGACCGGCGCGTCGGGCAGCTGACGCCGAAGATGAGCAGCGAACTGCTCCCCGTCGTCCGTCACCTTGGAGCGTCTGGTCATCTCGCCGTGGTGCGGGCTCTCGTGCAGGGCAACCGACTCAAGGCAGAGGTGACCTTGTTCGTGATGCGCTCGCACGAACTCACTTCAGAGTGGTTGGCGAGCCTGCCCGCTGGAGCACCCGGAGTGGCGCTCGCTCCGCCGATCGCCGCCATGTCCATGGCCGCGGTCTCCATCCCGCCGAGACCAACGGTGCGGTTCAACCCGCCCCGCGGCTGGAACGTCCCCGAGGGCTGGGAGCCGCCTCCGGGTTGGACACCTTCGCCCGACCTACCGATGCCACCACCCGGATGGAAGTTCTGGGTTCTGCAGTGACGAGCCCGCTCGCCATGTTCCCGGACGCCCGTGGCCTGCTCATCCGGACACTACGAACTCGCGCCAAGCAGGTTCCCTGTTGTGGGCGAGGGGGGACTTGAACCCCCACGTCCTTGCGAACACTGGCACCTGAAGCCAGCGCGTCTGCCATTCCGCCACTCGCCCGAGTGGAAGGCACAAGCTACCTCACGCTCGACGTGCGGCCAACCTGGCATCTGCGGTGCATGATCCAGCGCACGTGGGAGCGCAGACGTGCATGAGCGAGACTCTCCGCGCCCATGGGATCGGGGCGGCGCAGCAGGGGGCGGCGAGGACGTGAGTCGGGCAACGGCTCGGGAGGTCGCTCGGTCGCGCGGCCAAGTTGACGTGTGCCGTGCATGATTCCGCTCACGTGGGGGCGCAAACGTGCAAGAGCGGGAGTTTCCGCGCCCATGGGCTCGGGAGGGGTCACGGGGCGTCGGGGGCGGGGGCGGAGTGCAGCGGCGGGCTGGCGGCCGGCTGACGGCGGGCTGGCGGCCGGCTGGCGGCCCGCTGAGGCGGCGGGCTGGCGGCCGGGCCTGGGTGGCGATCTCGCTCGCGGGGTGGGCTGGCGGACGGGGATGGGGTGGCGCTACTACCCTGGGCGGGATGGGATTGCAGGGGTTCGAGCGCGGTCTGGAGCGTATGGTCGAGGGCGTGTTTTCCCGTGGATCACGTTCCGGCATCCGCCCGGTCGAGCTCGGCCGGCGGCTTCTGCGCGAGATGGACGATCACCGCAGCGTCGACGTCAAGGGCCGGCGCATCGTCCCCAACGAGTTCACCATCCGGCTGAGCGAGAAGGACGCCGCGGCGTTCGCCGACATCCAGGAGGCCCTGCGCACCGAGCTGGCCGAGAGCGTGCGCGAGTACGCCCGCGCCGAGGGCTACCACTTCATGGGTCCGGTCGCCGTCGACCTGGAGACCGACCCGGAGCACAAGCCCGGGCGCTTCGACGTCACCTCGCGGATGCGCGAGGGCGTGGGCGTGGCGGGCGTCGGCTCGTTGATCCTGCCGTCCGGCCAGCGCATCGCCCTCGACCGACCGGTGATCGTCATCGGCCGCCTGCCGGAGTGCGACGTCGCCCTGGCCGACCCGAACGTCAGCCGCAAGCACACCGAGGTGCGCGCCTCGGGCACCGGGTTCGTCGCCCGCGACCTCGGTTCGACCAACGGCACCATGGTCAACGGCATCCGCCTGCAGGCGGACCAGCCGCTGAACGACGGCGACATCCTCAGCGTGGGCAGCACCCACATGCGCTTCGAGGCCCTGTGATCCTCGGCGCCACCGAGGATCTGCTGGGTGTCCTGAAGTACGCCCTGCTGGCACTGTTGTACCTGTTCTTCGCCCGCGTCCTGTGGGCGGTGTGGAGCGAGGTCCGCCAGCCCAAGCGCAGCCCGTTCCAGCACAACACCGGCACCCCCGCGCCGTTGGCCAAGTCGATGCCGCGCACCGTCGCGCCCGTCGACGTCACCGCCGGCGCGCCCGTGCCGGCCGGCTCGTCAGGGCGGATCAAGGTCCGCCGCGGCAAGGGCGGCATCGCCAACAAGCTGGTCATCGTGTCGCCCAAGGAGCACAAGGGCGCCGAGTTCGCCGTCGACCGCGAGCTGACCATCGGGCGCAACGACACCTGCATCATCTCGCTGGCCTCGGACACCTTCGCCAGCGGCCTGCACGCCCGGGTGTTCCGGCTCGACGGCCACGTGCGCGTCGAGGACATGGGCTCCACCAACGGCACCTTCGTCAACGGCCGGCGCATCGCCGAGATCACCGTGCTCGACCGCGGCGACAGCCTGCAGGTCGGGCAGACCGTCTTCGAGGCCGACTGATGGACGTGACCGACGGCCCGGCACGACCGGGCGGCACCGCCCCGGACGGCGACGCCCACCACGATGAGGCGCGCCGCGACGGCGACGGTCGCCGCAGCGGCTCCCTGAACGGGGACGGCCGGATCCAGCCGGGCGCCGACGCGGGCCAGCGCGACCCGGACCTCGACCCCACCCGGCCGATACCGGCCACGGCCCCGACCCGGCGTCGCTCGGACCCGCCGGCGCTGCGCTGGGGGGCGGCCAGCCACACCGGGCGCACCCGACCGGAGAACGAGGACAACTTCGCCGTCACCCCCAACCTGTTCGTCGTCGCCGACGGCATGGGCGGTCACGCCGCCGGCGAGGTGGCCAGCGAGATCGCCGTCACCGTGCTGGAGGACCGCCTGTCCGACGGGGCCTCCAGCATCGGTGTGGTCGTCGCCGCCACCATCGAAGCCAACGCCTCGATCTTCCACGAGGCCCACGCCGACCTCGACCAGCGCGGCATGGGCACCACCATCACCGGGCTGGTCGTGCTGTACCCGGGCACCGGCGACACCGACCAGGTGCCGGTGATCGACCCCACCGAGCCGCCGCCCGGGCCGTACAGCGGCCGCCTGGCCATCGTCAACGTCGGCGACTCACGGACCTACGTGCTGCGCCACGGTCACCTGCGGCGGATGACCATCGACCACAGCTACGTCCAGGAGCTGCTGGCCACCGGGCACATCACCGAGCACGAGGCCCGCGCCCACCCGCGGCGCAACATCGTCACCCGGGCCCTCGGCATCGACCCGACGGTGCGCGTCGACAGCTGGGTGGTCCCACTGGTGCTGGCCGACCGGTTCATCGTCTGCAGCGACGGCCTGGTGGACGAGGTCGACGACACCCGCATCGCCGAGGTCGCCAGCGCGGTGGAGAACCCCCAGGACTGTGCCGAGGCGCTGGTCGAGGAGGCCAACCGGGCCGGCGGGCGGGACAACATCACCGTGCTCGTCGTCGACGTGCTCGAGGGCCAGGCCGCGCCGGACTACGACCACGAGCCGCCCATCGATCTGCACGCCCCGACCTGGCTGGAGGACGGCCCGGCCGACGAGCCCGGCGTGGTCGCGGCCGCCACCTCGCCCGCAGCCGTGGCGGCGTCGCCCCGCCAGTTCATGACTCCCGGCCGGTTCCTGTTCTGGCTCGCGATCGCCACGATCGCCACGGTGGCTACGGTGCTCGGCCTGGTGGCGCTGCGCCACGGCGACACCCCACCGACCACCACGACCACGACGACGAGCACCACCGTGCCACCCACCACCTCGACCTCCTCGACCACCAGCACCAGCACCACCTCCACCACCGTGGCGCCCGCCGGGTTCCCGCCGACCAACGCCTCGTCGCCCTGACCGCCGACCGACCATGACCCGCCCGCGCACCGTCGCCACCGCCCGGAGGAACACCGAGCTCGGTCTGGCGCTGATGGCCGCGATCGTCACCGGCGCGGCGTACACCCTGGCGGCCCTGGGCAAGAACGCCGTGCTGCCGCCTCGGCTGGTCGCCTTCCTGATCGCCATCGTCGGCATCCTCGTGCTGACCCACGTGGCCAACCGCTTCCTGGCCCGCGGTGCCGACGGCACGCTGCTGCCGCTGGCGGCGCTCTTGAACGGCATCGGTTACGTGATGATCGCCCGGCTCAACGACCGCCTCGCCGCGCTGCAGACCACCTGGACGTTCATCGCCGTCGCCGCCTACGTGCTGACCCTGCTGGTCGTCCAGCGGGCGTCCGACCTGGCCCGCTACAAGTGGACCTTCCTGTTGATCGGCATCGCCCTGCTGCTCATGCCACTGGTGCCCGGCGTCGGCGCGCTGAACAACGGGGCGCGCATCGGCGTGTACGTCGGCGGGGTCAACTTCCAACCCGGCGAGTTCGCCAAGATCGCCTTGGCCCTGTTCTTCGCCGGCTACCTGGCCGAGCGCCGCGAGCTGATCTCGGCCAGCACCTGGAAGGTCGGCCCGTTGCGCCTGCCCGAGCCTCGCTACCTGCTGCCGATCCTGGCCGCGTGGGCCTTCGCCGTGGTGGTCATGGTGGCCGAGAAGGACCTCGGGTCGTCGCTGCTGTTCTTCACGCTCTTCGTCGTGGTCGTCTGGGTGGCCACCGAGCGGGCCTCCTATCTCGTCATCGGGGTGCTCAGCTTCGCCGCCGCGGCCTACGTGGCCTGGCGACTGTTCAGCCACGTCCAGCTACGCGTCGCCCTGTGGCTCGACCCATGGTCGCGCTACGGACCGGAGACCGGAGGACGTGGGTTCCAGCCGGTGCAGGCCATCTTCGCCATGGCCGACGGTGGGGTCGGCGGGCGCGGCCTCGGCCTCGGCACGCCCAACAAGATCCCCGAAGCGAAGAACGACTTCATCTTCGCCGCCATCGGTGAGGAGCTCGGCCTGCTGGGAGCCACTGCCCTGTTGATCGCCTTCCTGCTGATGATCGGCGCCGGCCTGCGCATCGCCACCCGCGCCGAGCGGCCGTTCGAGAAGCTGCTGGCCACCGGCCTGACCACCATCATCGGCATCCAGGCGTTCATCATCATCGGCGGGGTGACCCGGGTGGTCCCACTCACCGGCGTGGCCCTGCCGTTCGTCGGCTACGGCGGGTCCAGCCTGCTCGGCAACTACGTGCTGCTGGCCCTGCTGGTCCGGATCAGCGACTCCACGGCCCGGCGGCTGGGCGAGACGCCCGACACCTTGACCGTGGGCGAGCGGTTCACCGCGTGGCGCAAGCGCAACGACCAGACCTGGGCGGGCCGCCAGTGAACAGCCGGATCCGCAAGCTGGCCCTCGCCCTGCTGGTGTGCTTCGTCGTGCTCTTCGTCCAGCTCAACGTGATCCAGGTGGCTCGCCAGGGCCGCTATGCCGCCGACCCGCGCAACAACCGGCAGTCGATCCGCGACTTCAACCGGCCGCGCGGCCCGATCGTCACCGCCGATGGGGTGGTCATCGCCGACAGCGTGCCCACCTCGCCGGGCGACAACTTCAAGTTCCAGCGGCGCTACCCGCTCGGCACCCTGTTCGGGAACATCACCGGCTACTACACCTTGAACTTCGGTTCGACCCAGCTCGAGCAGTCGTTCAACAAGGTGCTCATGGGCGACACGCCCGCCCAGGACCTGCAGTCGGTCACCGATCTGTTCAAGGGTGACAACTCCGGCTCGGTCAAGCTCACCGTGCGCGCCGACCTGCAGAAGGTGGTCGCCCAGGCCCTCGGTCAGCGCACCGGCTCGATCGTGGTCGTCAACCCACGGACCGGCGCGGTGCTGGCGGCGTACAGCAGCCCGGCCTACGACCCGAACCTGATCGTCGTGCACAACACCCGCAAGTCCGAGGCGGCCCTGCGCTTCCTGCAGGCCCAGCCCACCGACCCGCTCCTGGACCGCACCTACCAGGAGAACTACATGCCGGGCTCGTCGTTCAAGATCATCACCACCAGCATCGCCCTGCAATCCGGCGTGCTGCGGATGGATCAGACCTTCCCGGTGACCAACAGCTGGCTGCCGCCGCAGACCACCAATCCGATCCAGAACTTCAAGGGCCACAACTGCGGTGGCACGCTGCCGGAGGTCTTCGCCAAGAGCTGCAACATTCCCTTCGCCCAGACCGCCCTCGCCGTCGGCCCGCTGGGCATGACCCAGGGTGTCAAGGCGTGGGGCGTCGACGAGCAGATCCCCTACGACCTGCCCTCCCCGGCCGCCAGCCGCTTCGGCCAGGACGCCGCCAAGTTCTCCAGGACCCTGCCGCTGCTGGCCATCGGCGGCTTCGGCCAGGGCAACGACGCCATGCTCCCGCTGCACATGGCACTGGTCGCCTCCACCGTGGCCAACGGCGGGGTGATGATGAAGCCGTACATCGTCGACGAGACGCTGGCCCACGACGGCACGGTGCTCACCAAGACCTCGCCCTCGCCGTGGAAGCGACCGATCAGCACCAACGTCGCCCAGCAGATGACCCAGCTGATGATCGGCGTGGTCAACACCGGGACCGGCAAGAAGATGCAGCTGGCCGGGGGCATCCAGGCGGCGGCCAAGACCGGCACGGCGCAGCTGAGCACCAAGGGGCCGCAGCGCTCCAACGCCTGGATCGTCGGCTTTGCCCCGGCCGAGGCGCCGCGCTACGCCATCGCCTGCATGCTGAAGGGCGGCCCCGGCGACGACGTCAGCGAGTCCACCGGTGGCACCCTGTGCGGCCCGATCGCCAAGAAGGTCCTCGACTATCTCTTCGCCACGGACGGTCGCGGATGAACCCTCGGCCACGTTCGCTAGCCTTGACCAGCGCTTCTGCGGGCGCGACCCACGTGACCGCCGGCCTGCGAACCATCCGATGACCACCGACACGCCGCGCCCGGTCCTCAACGACCGCTACGAGATCACCTCGCGGCTCGGGCGCGGCGGGATGGCCGACGTGTTCCTGGCCACCGACCTGCTGCTCAACCGGCCGGTGGCCATCAAGGCCCTGTTCCCCGAGTTCGCCACCGACCCGAACTTCGTCGAGCGCTTCCGCCGCGAGGCCCAGTCGGCCGCCAACCTCAACCACCCGAACATCGTCAGCGTCTACGACTGGGGCACGTACCACAACACGTACTACATGGCGATGGAGTACGTCGAGGGACGCACCCTGGCCGACATGCTCCGCGCCAAGGGGCACCTCAGCGCCAAGCAGGCCGCCGAGGTGGCCAGCGAGGTGGCCGCGGCGTTGGCCTTCGCCCACCGCAACGGCGTGGTCCACCGCGACATCAAGCCGGCCAACATCCTGATCGGCAACGGCGGGCAGGTGAAGGTGGCCGACTTCGGCATCGCCCGGGCGATGAACGCCCCGGTGGAGGCCGGGCTGACCCAGGACGGCGCGGTCATGGGCACCGCCACGTACTTCTCGCCCGAGCAGGCCCAGGGTGCCCAGCCCGACCCGCGCAGCGACCTGTACTCGCTCGGCGTGGTGATGTACGAGATGATCGCCGGGGCGCCGCCCTTCAGCGGGGCCAACCCGGTGTCGGTGGCCTACAAGCAGGTCCATGACACGCCGCGCCCGCTGAACCAGATCGTCGCCGACATCCCCAAGTCGTACGAGGCCATCGTCGCCCGCCTGCTGGCGAAGAACCCCGACGTGCGCTACGCCAGCGCCGAGGCACTGCGCGACGACCTGGCCCGGTTCCGCCGCGGCGAACCGGTGCAGGCCCTGGCCACCGCCCGGGCCAACGCCGGCGTGTCCACGTCGGCCAACGCCACCGCCACCGTGCCCTTGCAGCGATCCGACGCGGCGGCGGGCGCCTCGGCGCGCTACGCCCCGACGGCCGCCATGGCCCGCCCGGACACCCGGGTGATGGCCCCGACCGAGGCCCCGATGGCACCGCGGCGCGGCGGCGGTTCGGGCATCTACGGGTTCCTCGCCCTGCTGGCCCTGCTGGCCCTCGGCGTGGGCGGGGTGTTCCTCTACCAGGCGCTGTCGCGCAAGACCGAGCCGAAGAACTTCCCGCTGATCTCGGTGATCGGCCAGCCGGTCACCGACGCAGTGGCGGCGTTGAAGAAGGCCGGGCTGACGCCCAACCCGATCACGGAGGCCAAGACCGTGGCCGGCAAGCCCGCCGCGGCCGTGACCCGCACCGATCCGGCGCCAGGCACGGTGGTCACCCGCAACCAGACCATCGACGTGTACTTCAATCCGACGCTGCAGAAGGTCAAGGTTCCCGACGTGCGCGGCAAGTCGCTGAACGATGCCCAGGCCGCGCTGCTGAAGGCCGGGCTGACCGCCAAGCCTCGTGCCGAGGCCGAGGCCAGCACGAAGATCGGCAACGGCAAGGTCACCCGCACCGACCCGAAGGCCGGGACGACGGTCGACCAGGGCACGCCCATCCAGCTCTTCGTCGCCACTACCCAGACCGTGGTCATCCCCGACGTGTCCCGCCGCCCCCAGGCCGACGCCGTGGCCATCCTGCAGGGTGACCCGCTGCGGTTGGTGGTGGGCGTGCAGCAGGCCACCAGCGCCACCATCGCCAGCGGGTCGGTGATCGCCACCAAGCCGGCGGCCGGCGCCGTCGTCCCCCAGGGCAGCAAGGTGATCATCGTCGTGTCGACCGGCAAGCCCGACGTGCCGCTGCCCCGGCTGATCGGCATGACCCAGGCCCAGGCGGAGGCGACCCTCACCCAATTGGGTCTGACGATGCGGGTCCACTTCACCAACGTCCCGGCCAGCGACCCCGACATCGGCAAGGTCATCGACCAGAACCCCGCCCAGGGCGCCACCGTGCCACCAGGCAGCGAGGTCGCCGTGACCATCGCCCGCGCTGTCAACGCCCCGCCACCGACCTCGCCGCCACCGGGCACCTGAGCGTCCGGATCCGGTCGGGGCCGGCCCGATCAGGCGGTTACGGGGGTGCAGCGCTCCAGGAAGGTGCCGAGCAAGTGGTGACCGGCGTCGGTCAGGATGCTCTCGGGATGGAACTGCACGCCCTCGACCGCCAGCGAGCGGTGGCGCACGCCCATCACGACCCCGTCGGCCGTTGCCGTGACCTCCAGGCAATCGGGCACGGTGACCGGGTCGATCACCAGGCTGTGGTAGCGCGTCGCCGTCAGGGGCGACGGCAGGCCGGCGAACACCCCGAGACCGGAGTGAGTGACGGGCGAGGTCTTCCCGTGCATCAACGCCGGGGCGCCCACGACTCGGGCACCGTAGACGTGGCCGATCGCCTGGTGCCCGAGGCACACCCCGAGCAGTGGGGTGCCCCGCTGGGCGAACGCCGGGATCGCCGGGCAGAGGATGCCGGCGTCCTCCGGGCGGCCCGGGCCGGGCGACAGCAGCACGCCGTCCGGCTGCAGCGCCACGGCGTCCTCCACCGTCAGCTGGTCGTTGCGGACCACCACCGGCTCGGCGCCCAGCTCGCCGAGGTACTGCACCAGGTTGTAGACGAAGCTGTCGTAGCTGTCCAGCACCAGGATCCGGGCCATGCCACAGCCTGGCGTGAGCGGAGGCATCGTGTCGAACCCATTGCCGACGCCTACACTCGTGCGCCGTGGCTCCTCCGAAGCGCAAGACCACCGGCGGGCGGGTGACCCCCAAGGGCACGCAGCCGGGTCAGCTCCTCCCCAGCGCCCACCGCGAGGCGACCCTGGCCAGCCGGACCACCACCGGGCGGTCCGAGCACGATGCCACGCACTCGGCCGGCGGGATCGGGGCATCGTCGCGCTACACCCCGCCGACCCCGCGGGACGTCTACGAGAGCCCGAGCTGGGTGCCGATCCTGATGGCGGTGCTCCTCGGCCTCGGCGTGGTGCTGATCCTGCTGCGCTACATCGTCTGGCAGGACAGCAACTGGCCGGTCCTCGCCGGGCTGGTGCTGCTGCTGGGCGGGTTGTTCACGGCCACCAAGTGGCATTGACGGGCGCCGGCAGGGGCCCAAGTTACACGGGTGTGATTCTCCCCACCTTGTCCACAGAATCTGTGGATAACCGCACCACTCAGTCGTAGAGCGGGGCGACGACGTCCATGTCCTCCAGGCAGTGCTTGGGGGGCGGGGGATCCTCGTCGGGGGCCATCAGCGTCTTGATCTCCAGCCCGCAGACCCCGCAGCGGTACCGAACGGTCACCTTGCGCAGTTCACCGGGGGGCGGCGGCTCCGGCATCGGGGTGGTCAGGCTGCGGATCAGGCCGATCCCGGTTTTCCACAGGACGATGCCGAAGAGGATGCCGACGGCCACCCACAGCACGGTCGACAGGGCGGGCATGGGCTGAGCGTATCGACCGCCGACGTCCCCGCCGCCGGCACGATCGGGACGATCAGCCGAGCCGCTCGATCACCAGGGCGTTGGCCATCCCGCCGCCCTCGCACATGGTCTGCAACCCGTACCGGCCACGGGTCCGCTCCAGCTCGTGGAGCAGCGTGGTCAGCAGGCGGGCGCCGCTGCAGCCCAGCGGATGGCCGAGGGCGATGGCCCCGCCGTTGGGATTGACCCGGCTCATGTCCGGGTGCAACTCCCGCTCCCACGCCAGCACCACCGAGGCGAAGGCCTCGTTGATCTCGACCACGTCGATGTCCTCGAGGGCCAGCTTGGCCCGCTCCAGCACCCGGCGGGTGGCGGGGATCGGGGCGGTCAGCATCAGGCGTGGGTTCTCCCCGGCCAGGGCGAAGTCGACGAACCGGGCCCGCGGCGTGAGGCCCAGCGCCGTGGCCTTGCGCTCGCTCATGATCAGCACCGCGGCCGAGCCGTCGGTGATCTGCGAGGAGTTGCCGGCGGTCACCCGGCCGCCTTGCTCGTCGGTGCGGAACGACGGCTTGAGCGCCGCCAGCGACGCCGCCGTGGTCTCGCGCAGGCCTTCGTCCCGGCCGACCAGGTCGCCGCCGGTCCCGCGCACGGGCACGATCTCGCGCTCGAACCGACCCTCGCGGGTGGCCTGGGCGGCGAGCTCCTGGGAGCGCAGTCCGAAGGCGTCGAGCTGCTCTCGGGTCAGATCCCAGGCGTCGGCGATCAGCTCGGCGGAGATGCCCTGGGGAACGAGCCCGCCCTCCGGAGCGTACCGGGCGCCGAGTCGCGGTCCGAAGGGGAAGCCGAACTTGCCGTCGAGCATCGACGCACCCATCGGGACGCGGGTCATCACCTCGACTCCAGCGGCGACGACCACGTCGTAGGCCCCGGCGATGACGCCCTGGGCGGCGAAGTGGGCGGCCTGCTGGCTCGACCCGCATTGCCGATCGATGGTCGTCGCCGGCACCGACTCCGGCCAGCCGGCTGCCAGCACGGCGTTGCGCCCCACGTTGACGGCCTGCTCACCGACCTGCATGACGCATCCCATGATCACGTCGTCGACGATGCCCGGGTCGATGCCCGACCGGGCGACCAGTGCGTTGAGGGTCTCAGCGGCGAGGTCGACGGGGTGCCACTCCTGCAACATGCCGTTGCGCCGCCCCAGCGGGGTGCGCACCGCTTCGACGATGACTGCGGTCTCCATGCGGAGAGTCTGCTGCGTCGTTCGTGCCGCAGCGGCATCGGGGCGGGAGCGTGCGCGCGACACTGGAGCTGTGACCGACGACACCACCACCGCCATGCACGCCCTGGTCGCCGGGCTCACCGCGCCCATGCAGTTCCTGCGCACGGTGGCCGAGCACGGCGACGTGATCGCCCTACGCGCCATGGAGGCCGACGGCAGCTGGCGTGAATGGTCCTACCGCCAACTGGCCGAGCAGGTCGCCCGGACGGCCGCCGGGTTACGCGCCGCCGGAGTCCGCCCCGGTCAGCGGGTCGTGTTGATGATGCGCAACCGGCCCGAGTTCCACTGGCTGGACATCGCCACGCAGTTCCTGCGGGCCACCCCCGTGTCGATCTACAACTCGTCATCGCCGGAGGAGATCCAATACCTGGCCGACCATGCCGAGGCCGAGCTCGCCGTGGTCGAGTCCGGGCCCCTCCTGGAGCGGATGCAGGCGGCCCGCCCGGAGCTGCCCCGGTTGACGACGGTGTTCGTCGTCGGCGATCCGGGCGGCGCCGGGCACGACGTGCGTCGCGCCGAGGAGCTCGACACCCACGGTTCGCTGGACCTCGACGAGCTGGCCGTCGCCGGCGATCCCGACGACATCGCCACGCTGATCTACACCAGCGGCACCACCGGTCCGCCGAAGGGCGTGATGATCAGCCAGTTCAACGTGGTGTTCACGGTCGAATCGCTGCGCCGATGCATCGACTTCGAGCACTATGCCGGGCTGCGCACCGTCAGCTACCTGCCCATGGCACACATCGCCGAGCGGATGATGGGCCTGTACCAGCCGATGATCCTCGGCTACACCGTGCACTGCTGTCCCGACGTCAACGAGCTGAGCCGGTTCCTGGTCGCCGCCCGCCCGCAGATCCTGTTCGGCGTCCCCCGAGTGTGGGAGAAGATCCACAGCGCCGTCGGCGCGGCCCTCGCCGCCGATCCGGCCCGCCGCCAGCAGTTCGACCAGGCCGTCAGCGCGGCACTGGCCATCCGCCGAGCCGAGCGCGACGGCACGGCGACCGATGAGCAGCGCCGCACCTGGCAGATGCTCGACGAGGCCGCCTTCGGCCAGGTCCGCCGCCTCGTCGGCCTCGACGAGCTGCGTCTCGGGGTCAGCGGGGCGGCGCCCATCCAGCAGCCGGTGCTCGAGTGGTTCAACGCCGTCGGCATCCCGCTCACCGAGATCTACGGGATGAGCGAATCGTCCGGGCCGATGACGTGGAGTCCGAACGCCAACATCCCCGGCCGGATCGGCCAGGCCATCCCGGGTGTGGAGGTGCGCATCGCCGACGACGGCGAGATCGTCTGCCGCGGCGGGGTCGTCTTCCAGGGGTACCTCAAGCAGCCGGACAAGACGGCCGAGACCATCGTCGACGGCTGGCTGCACAGCGGCGACGTCGGTGAAGTCGACGAGCACGGCTACTTCCGCATCGTCGACCGCAAGAAGGAGCTGATCATCACCTCGGGCGGCAAGAACATCAGCCCGGCCAACCTCGAGTCGGCGCTGCGCTCGATCCCACTCGTCGGCCAGGCGGTGGCCATCGGTGACAACCGCAAGTTCGTCAGCGCGCTCCTGGTCCTCGACCCCGACGCGGCTGCCGTGTGGGCGACGGCACACGGCCGGACGGGAGCGTCACCCACCGAGTTGGCCACCGACCCGGAGGTGGTGGCCGAGGTGCAGGCAGGTGTCGATCAGGTCAACCGGCAGTTCGCCACGGTCGAGCAGATCAAACGCTTCACCCTGCTCGGCGAGGAGTGGCTGCCGGACAGTGACGTGCTGACGCCGACATCGAAGCTCAAGCGGCGTGGCGTGACGGCCCGCTACGCCGACGAGATCGAGGCGATGTACGCCTGATCGGGTCGGCCACGCTGGTGCTCCGGGCGGCGGTGTGGCGCTGACGCCTCTGCCGATGACGGCGGGCAATCAGCGACGGCGATCGGTTGGCAGCTTGCCCAGGACGCGGTGCAACGCGGCGATGTCGGTGTCGGTCAGCACCGTGGCGAAGTGCTCCTGCACGGCCCGCCGATAGTGCACCAGGGCGCTGCGCCACAGCTGCCGGCCGCGTGCGGTCAGGGTGATCACCACCGCCCGCCCGTCACCCGTGCGACCGGCCGAGCGCCCGACCAGCCGCTCGGCCTCCATCCGATCGAGCCGCCGGGACAGGCTCGACGGCACCTCGACCAGCTCCTCGCACAGCTCGTGGACGCGGCGTGATCCGCCGGCGGCGGCGAGGGCGACGAGAACGTCGAACCAGGCCAGGGGAACGCCGGTCTCCCGGCGCAGGTCGTGATCGACCCGACGCTGCACCTCCGCCGCGGTGCGCGACCACGTCCGCCACAGGGCGACGCGTTCGGCGTCGAGTCGGGGCATCGGGTCAGGCCGTGGCTTTGAGCGCCGCTTCGAACGCGCCCAGGGCGTGGGCGATCTCCGCCTCGTCGACCACCAGGGGTGGCATCCAGCGCAGGCACGTCCCGTAGGTGCCGGCGTTCATGAGGATCAGCCGGCCGTGTTCCAGGCAATGGCGTTGGACGGCGGCCACCCGGCCGGCATCACCCAGCTCGGTGCCAACCATCAGACCCGGGCCGCGCACCTGGACGATGGTGTCGTGCTCGGCCTGCAACCGGCGCAGCCCATCGGTGAGCTGGCGGCCGCGGGCCACGACGTTGTCGAGGAAGCCGGGCGAGCGGAGCACCCCGATGGTGGCGATCGCCGCGGCGCAGCCCATCGGGTTGCCGCCGTAGGTGCCACCGTGGCTGCCCGTCGGCCACCGGTCGTCCAGCTCCCGGCGGGTGCCCAGCGCGGCGAAGGGGAAGCCGCTGGCGATGCCCTTGGCCATGCAGATCACGTCCGGTTGCACGCCGTAGTGCTCCACCGCCCACATCCGCCCGGTGCGCCCGGCGCCGCTCTGCACCTCGTCGGCGACGAACAGGATGCCGTACCGCCGGCAGCGCTCGACCACACCCTCGAGGAAGGCCTGCGGTGCGGGCACGTAGCCACCCTCGCCCAGTACCGGTTCGAGGATCATGGCGGCCGTTTCGTCGGGTGCGGTGAGCGACTTGAGCACGTGATCCAGCCCGGCGAGCGCACCGGCCACGGCTGCGTCGTGGTCCGCCGCCAGCGGGTCGGGGTACGGGGCGACGAAGACGCCGGCGGGGAGCGGGGCGTGCCCGGCGCGGTACCCGGTCTTCGACGTGGTCATCGCCATGCCGAGGTGGGTCCGACCGTGGAAGCTGCCGGAGAAGACGATGACGTGCGGGCGGCGAGTGGCCTGCTTGGCCAGCTTGATGGCGGCCTCGGTGATCTCCGCCCCGGAGTTGGCGAAGAAGAACGTGTCGATCGACTCCGGGGTGATCTCGTCGAGCAGGTCGGCCAGCGGGTCGAGCAGGTCGTGGCGGTACACGTTGACCTGGGCGTGGAGGAACCGTTGGGCCTGGGCGGCGATCGCCGCGCTGACGTCCGGGTGGGCGTGGCCGGTCGAGTTGACGGCGATGCCGGCGGCGAAGTCGAGGTAGCGCTCGCCGTCCGTGGTGGTGACCCAGCACCCCTGGCCGCTGGCGACCCGCAGGTCGGTGACCGAGAACCACACGTTGGACAGATGGGACATGCCGTCGAGCCTAGGCGCCGCCCCTCGGCCCCGCGGTCCGGTGCGTGGCGCTGCGGAGCGCGCCGCGCTCGCGGTCAGTCGTCGGCGTCGGACTCGTCGTCGTCCGTCCACTGCTCGTCGTAGGCCTCCGAGCGGGCATGCGCAGCATCGATGGCGCCGCGCGCCGCCTCCTCGGTCTCGTACGGTCCGAGCAGATCGGCCGCCGGGCTCGGGTGCGGATCGGACTCGATCTGCTTGGTGATCACGTTGTACCAGTAGGCCATGAGCGCACCTTAGGCGTCGGCGTGGCGCAGCGCATCGGCCCACGAGACCCGCTCGGCGAGCAGCCGCCGGTAGGGCATGACCACCTTGGGCAGGTTGACCCCCAGCACGCCACGCAACCGTCCGCCGTATCCGTACAGGGCGGCGAAGTCACCGTCGAGGTCTCCGGCGATCACCCGGATCTCGTCGTCACCGTGGGCCCGGCCGACGAACTGGATGCGCCGCTCGAACTGGTCGCTCCAGAAGAAGGGCACGGCGCGGTACGGCTCGGCCGGCTCACCGGCCAGGGTCCCCAGCAGGTTGGCCGCGGCGGCCGCGCCCTGCTCGGCGGCGTTGGTCCAGTGCTCGACGCGCATCTCCTCGCCGAACAGCTCGTGGTCCCAGCGGGCGCAGTCCCCGGCGGCGAAGACCCGCTCCGCCGACGTTCGCAGGGTGGCATCGCAGACCACGCCGTCGCCCAGCGCCAGCCCGCTCGTTGCCAGCCAGTCGATGCTCGGGCGGACCCCGATGGCCACCAGCACGGTGTCCGACTCGACCCGCTGGCCGTCGGCCAGGCGCACGGCGCGCACCACGCCGGACGACCCCTCGATGCCGTCGACGGCGACCCCGCAGCGCAGATCGACGCCGTGGCGCGGGTGCACGGTGGCCACCGCCTGCCCCAGTGCCGGCCCGAGTCCACGGATCATCGGGGCGGGCGCGCCTTCCAGCACCGTCACCCGGCAGCCGGCCTGGGTGGCGGTCGCGGCCACCTCCAACCCGATGAACCCGGCGCCGATCACCGTCAGGCGATGCCCGGGCCGGAGCCGGCCGCGCAGAGCCAGCGAATCGGCCAGGGTGCGCAGCTCGACCACCCCGTCGAGATCGGGCTGACCGGGCAGGCGTCGTGGCTCGGCGCCGGTGGCGATGACCAGGCCGTCGTAGGGGAGCGTCGTGCCGTCGTCCAGCGTCAGCCGGGCTGCTCGGGTGTCGAGCTCCACGGCCCGGACCCCGGCGCGCAGCTCCAGGTCGAGAGCGGCCAGCTCGTCGCTCTTGCGCAGACGGATGCGCTCGGCGTCCCACTCGCCGGCCAGCAGCTTCTTGCTGAGCGGCGGCCGGTCGTAGGGCGCTCCGGTCTCGGCGCCGACCAGGGTGATCGGGCCGGCGAACCCGCGGCTGCGTGCCGTCTCGCAGGCGCGCAACCCGGCCAACGAGGCGCCGACGACGACCAGCCGATCCGTCGCCGTCATGGGCGCCGAGCTGCGATCTCGTCGAGGGCGTCGCCCAACCGGCTGACGATGTCGTCGAGCTCGGCCTCGTCGACCACGAACGGCGGTGCGACCATGACCGCCTGGGGCACCGGGTCGGCTCCCGTCCCGGCGGGATAGACGAACAGGTCGCGGCGCAACGTCTCGGCCACC
Organism: Actinomycetes bacterium; assembly: GCA_029782355.1. Classification (GTDB taxonomy): domain Bacteria; phylum Actinomycetota; class Acidimicrobiia; order Acidimicrobiales; family Ilumatobacteraceae; genus JAKOUY01. The sequence continues at coordinate 31,953 of JAKOUY010000002.1, read as the reverse complement.
ACCGCAGCGGCGGGGCAGCGGAGCTCGACGCCGTAGAACATGCCCCGGCCGCGGACGTCGGCCACCAGCGAGTGGTTGCCGAGCTCGGCTCGCAGGGCCGCACCGAGGCGGGTGCCGAGCGTCGCCGCTCGCTCGACCAACTGCTCGGACTCGAGGATGTCCAGCACCACCGACGATGCCGCGCACGCCGCATCCGCCCCGCAGAAGGTGAAGAACATCAGCTGGCGGGAGCCGAGGGCATCGGTGATCCGCCGCGAGGCGGCCACCGCGCCCATGGGCACGTACCCGCCGCCCAGACCCTTGCCGCCGACGATGACGTCCGGCTCCATCGGCGTGTGCTGGTGGCCCCAGGTCGTCCCGGTCCGTCCGTACCCGCACATCACCTCGTCGGCCATCAGCACGATGTCGTGGCGCCGGCACAGGTCGGTGACCGTCTCCCAGTACTCGTCGGAGGCCGACAGGCAGGCGCCGGCGGCGCCGATGATCGGCTCGGCGAGGAACCCGGCGATCGTGCCGGGGTCCTCCCGCTCGATGACCTCGACCACGGCGGCCGGGTCGTCCCAGGGGACCTTGGGGAAGTCGACGAGCATCGGCTCGAACCCGGCGCGGCGTCCGGCGTGGCTGGCCACGGCGATGGTGCCGAGGGTCATGCCGTGGAAGCTGGGATGGCGGCCGACGATCTTCCACCGCTCCGGGCGCCCCATCGCCAGCTGGTAGGTGCGCGCCAGGCGCATCGCCGAGTCGGTGCTCTCGCTGCCGCCGCTGGTCAGGAAGACCCGGTCGAACCCCTCTGGCAGCCATCGCTCGGTCAGCCGCTCGATGAGATCCAATCGGTGCCGGGTGGCCCAGATCGGGACCACGTATCCACCCTCGGCCATGGCCTGCTGTGCTGCCGCGGCCGGTTCGGGCCGGCCCCAGCCGATGTTGCCGACGATGGCGCCGGCACACCCGTCGAGGATCCGCCGGCCGTCGTCGGTGTACAGGTAGACGCCCTGCCCGCCGACGATCACCGGCGGGTGATCCCCGCCGGGGGCGAGCGTGTAGCGCGAGGCGTCGAGCACGCGTGCGAGTCTGCCAGCCTCGCCGGCCCACCCCCTCGCCGCCGGGCAGGGAGGGGGTGGGCCGAGCGGGATCAGGCCGGGTGCGGGACCTCGTGGCCGTGGTGCACGGTGTGCCGCCCGACGTTGTCCACGGCACGCTGGCGGGCGGTCACCGCCCACACGACGAGCACGGCGAGGGCGATGAGCGAGATCCAGATGCCCCACTTTGCGTCACCCACCGGAGCGGTGCCGTCGATGAACTGGGCGGCCACGCCGAGGCCGGCGAACCCGAGCCCGACGACCGCGGCGAGCAGGTCGATCGGCCGGCGCGTGGCGAAGCTCTTCAACGCACCCAGGCACAGCAGGGCGTAGATGATGCAGATGATGAACCCGCCGATGGTCGAGCACACCAGGAAGGCCTGGAAGGCGTCGTCGGGGAACGGGAACTGCTCGGGCGGCAGGGTCGCCTTGGTGCCGTACTTGGCCAGGGCGATCAGCACGCAGATGACCCCGACGACGGCCACGGTGACGTTGCCGCTCTGGGGCTGCTCGCGGCTGCTGGTCTTGCCGAACCAGGCCGGCAGCAGCCCGTCACGAGAGAGCGTGAACACCCCGCGTGCCCCGGCCAGGCAGAAGCCGATGCCCACGGCCAGCACATCGAGGATCAGGCCGACCTCGATCCACAGCTGCAGCCAGTGGCCGACGTAGTGGTTGGCCATGTTGCCGAAGTCCGGCCCGGTGTCGGCCCGGGCGCCCACGTTGAGCATGACCTGCGTGACGAGGTAGATGACGGTGACGATGCCGAGCGTGGCCAGCACCGCTCGCGGGATCGAGCGCTTCGGGTTAGCGGTCTCCTCCCCGAGCGCCGCCGACAGCTCGAAGCCGACGTAGAGCAGGATGGCGAACAGCAACCCCTTGAACAGCGACGGGTTGGGGAAGACCTTGGTGAAGTCGAACGAGTTGGCCTGATCCGGCCCGCCGTCGGCGAACACGGCGATGGCCAGGATCATCAGCGGCAGGATCGAGGCGACGATGATGGCCAGCTGCGTGCGCACCGACACCTGGACGCCGATCGTGTTGATCACGAAGATCGCGGCGATGACGATCAGCGACCACAGCCACCACGGCCAGTCGAACCCCCAGTGGTTCTGGGCGAAGTGGTGCATGAGGATGCCCCCGACGATGGGGATGGCCACCGCCGACAGGGCGAAGACGGCGAAGTAGTAGGCCCCCGCGGCGAGGACGGCGATCCGCTTGCCGGCGGAGTGGGCGATGAACTCGTACACCGTGCCCGATCCGCTGTAACGCTTGGCGAACTCGCTGACCGTCCAGCCGATGCCCAGCATGCCGACCAGCGTGATGATCAGCGCCCACGGACCGTCACCGGCCGAGAGGATGGCCAGCACTGCGCCGAGCAGCACGGCGCTGAACACCGGGCCGACGGCCAGTGACTGGGCGACGCAATCGATCGTCCCTAGCTGTTTGTTCCCGAGGCGTACCGCGTCGGTATCCGCACCTTCCATGGATCCCCCAATCTGGATGTGGTGCCGCTCAGTGTGGCACTACGGCCCGGCCAAGTCGGCGATGAGCCGGCCGTCGGCGACGACCGGGGTTCCGTCGAGCGTCACGGTGCAGTGGCGCATCGGCAGGTCAACATGCCCGGCGGTGAACCGCCCGGCGGTCTCGTTGGCGCCGGTGGAGTACAGGAAGTTGCCGGCGAACGCCCGGACCTCCGTACCCCACAGCTCGCGCCGGTCGTACATCGTCAGCACGTCCCAGCGGGCTGCCGGGTTCATGCCCCAGCCGACGTGGCTGGTTGCGAGGGCGTCGGCATCGAACGCCGACAGATAGGTGCGGGTCAGTTCGGCGTCGACGCCGTCGCCATCGATCGCCACCACGTAGTCGTCCGCCACCGTCAGGCGCACGGTGGACTCGAGGTAGCGACCGAAGGTCAGGTTGACGTCGCCTGGGGACAGGACGAGGGTCCCGTTGACCGAGTGCGCCGCGGGAAACGCCAGCACGAGGCCACCCGGCCAGTGGGCGATCGATCCCGGTCCGGCGGTGAGCCCGGTGGATCCGGCGGTGAACGCCCCAGCCAGTTGGACGGTCAGGTCGGTCCCGGCCGCGCTGGTGACGTGCATGGTCCGGGCGTGGCGCAGGCGCTCGTGGGCGAGGTCCACCCGGCGCGGCAGGTCGTCGTCCCACGGCAGCCGGTCGTAGGTGTCGAGGTGCTCGTTGCTGATCATCAACACCCGGCACCCGCCGGCCAGGATCTCGCCGAGCTCGGGGGAGTGCAGCAGGCCCTCGACCGTGCAGTCGAGCACCAGGTCGGCGGCGCGCAGGGCGGCGATCACCGAGCGGTTGGCGGCGATGGCCTGGCTGGCCCCGGTGCTGCGGATGGGCACCGGGTGGACGCTCGCCGGGGTGGCCATGACCACCTCGACGACCGCCGCCCCGCTGGACTGCGCCGCCAACCGGGCGGTCTCGACCACGGCGGCGCGGCTCTGGGTCTCGCTGAGCAGCACCACCGACTCGCCGGCGTGCAGCCCGCAGCGGGCGAACTGCTGGGCGAAGGCCCGCACGTAGCGCCACTCGGTGCTCATCAGCGGGCCCCCTCGACCGTGGCCAGCAGGGCCAGGATGGTGGCGTTGACCGCGTCCGGGGCCTCGGCGCTGAGGAGGTGGCCGGCGCCCGGGACGATGTGCATCGAGCTGCCGGCGATGCCGTGGTGGATGGCTTCGCTGTACGCCGGTGGGGTCTCCTGGTCGAGCTCGCCGACCAGGATCACGGTCGGGCAGACGATCTGGCCGAGGATCGCCCGGCTGTCGTGATGCACCAGGCATTCGACGCTCCGGCGCAGCCCCTCGGCGCTGATCCGGCGCATCGCCGCCACCTGCTGGGCGAACGCCTCGGCACCGAGTGCCGGGCCGGCGATGCTGGACAGCACGTCCTCGGCGAACTCGCTGGGCTGCCGTCCAGCGTCCAGCGGGGCCAGCCGGCGTGCTCGCCACTCGTCCGGGTCGGTCCCGTCGAGGCCGAACTTCGGGCTGGTCGACAGCAGCGTCAGCGAGCGGACCCGGTGGGGCATCGCCGCGGCGGCGTACTGGGCGATCATCCCGCCCATGGAGATCCCGCAGAGGTGGACGTGCTCCTCGCCGAGGGTGTCGGCCCACCGCCCGACGGCGGCGGCCAGGGCGGCGAAGGTGGTCGGTTCGTCCAGCGGGTCGGAGTCGCCGTAGCCGGGCAGATCCCATGCGGCGACGCGGTGCTGGGCGGAGAGCCCGGCCAGCTGGTCCTCCCACGCCAGGCGTGACCCGCCGAGTCCGTGCAGCAGGAGCAACGCCGGGCCGTGACCGGCCTCGCGCCAGGCGAAGCCTCCTGCGCTGGCGTCTGTGACCGGCGACACAGCGGGCGAGGGTAAGTCATGTCCGGCTCATTGTCAACGACATTGACAATTCGCCGGACGCGTCGCAGAGTGTGCAGCCGTGACCAGCGACACAGCACTGTCCGTCCGCGACCGACTGGTGGCCACGGTCCGGGCGATGGGCCCGACCATCGCGGCGCGGGCCGTTCGCACCGACCTGGAAGCCAGCTTCCCGACGGAGAACTTCGCCGACTTCCGGACCAACGGGGTGCTGTGCGCCACCGTCCCGGCGGGCTACGGCGGTGCCGGGGCGACCTACGCCGACTACATCCGGGTCAGCGAGGAGGTCGGTCGGTACTGCGGGGCGACGGCGCTGACCTTCAACATGCACAACGCCACGATGCTGTGGTGCGGGGAGATCGCCGACCACCTCGACATGACCCCCGCCCAGCGCGAGCACCACGAGGCCACCCGGGCGGAGATGTACCGCCAGGTGGTGGAGGACGGCAAGATCCACAGCCAGCCGTTCAGCGAGGGCGTCGCCCCGGGCGCCACGGCCGGCGTGCTCACCCGAGCGGTGCCCGTCGAGGGCGGCTGGCTGGTGACCGGCCGGAAGATCTTCGCCTCGCTGTCCGGGTCGGCGGACTACTACAACGTGACCTGCCAGGTGCCCGGCGAGGACGAGATCCGGCTCCTCGGCGTGCCGGCCGACGCCGACGGCGTGCAGATCGTCGACGACTGGGATCCGCTGGGCATGCGCGGCACGGTGTCGCGCACGCTGCTGATGACCGACGCCTTCGTGCCGCACGCCAACGAGTGGATGCCGCCCGGGATGTACAACCAGGCCGCGCTGCGCTACCCGTGGATGTTCCTCTCGCTGGCCCCCTCGTACCTCGGCCTGACCGGCGGGATCCTCGACGTGACCGCGGCCTACCTCCGTGGTGAACTCCCTGGCATGACCACCGGGGCACGGCGGGACAACCCGGTCAAGCAGGCCGGGTGGGCGGAGATGCAGTTGCTCCACCAGCAGTCCCGGGCCCTGATGTACCGGGCCATCGACACGGCCGTGGTCGACCCCACCGAGGAGCAGCTGGTCACCGGATGGGCGGCGGCGGTCACGGTCATGGAGAACGCCGCGGCGGTGGCCTCCAAGGCCATCCGGGTGTGCGGTGGCCAGTCGATGCAGAAGTCGCTGCCACTCGAGCGGATGTACCGCGACGCCCGGCTGGGCAGCACGATGCTGCCGTGGAGTGCCGAGGTGTGCATCGAGCGTCTCGGCCGAGCGCGCCTGTATCCCGAGGTCGACGGCTGACGTCGTGGCCCGCGCCCGGCTGACCCGCGAGTTGATCGTCGAGGCTGCGGCGACCCTGCTGACCGAGTCGACCGACGACATCACCCTGGCCCAGCTGGGCGAGGTGCTCGGGGTCGACCCGACCGCCTTCTATCGCCACTTCCGTGACAAGGACGCGTTGATGCGCGCCGTCAGCGATCGGATCCTGTCGGCCGTCACCGTCGACCTGCCCCCGCCCGCGTCCGACTGGCGAGCGACCGTCGTGGAGATCTGCCGGCGGCTGCGGGCCGCCCACGTCGGGAATCCGCGATTGGCCGAGCTGGTCCGCAGCGGGCCGCCGCTCAACCGCAACGAGTTCGACCTCACCGAGCGGTTGCTCGTCGAGCTGCGTGCCGCCGGCCTGAAGCCGAAGGCAGCCACGATGGCCTACCACGCGCTCATCGAGCTGACCGTCGGGTCGGCGGCGATCGACGCCGCCCTGGCCGCCGAACCGCCCGACGCCCGCCGCCAGACGTACGAACGCTGGCGCAGCGCCTACCGCCTGTTGGATCCCGCCGAGTACCCGACGTCCGTCCGGCTGGCCGGTCAGCTCTACCAGGGAGATGCCGAGCAGCGCTTCCAGTTCGCCCTCGATTGCCTGCTCGACGGCATTGCCGGGCACGTCCCTGGGTCAGCTCGTTCGACCTGAGGCAGGGTGTGGCTCGGTGAACCCGGGGGAAGTCTCTACGCTCGTGGACATCGGCGACGCACCCATCGATCCCCAGAGCTTGGTGATGCTGGCCGAGCAGCTCCGTGGCGCCCTGGTCGACGCGTCGCTGCAGCTCGAGTCGCCGGGAGCCGGCGAGGCCCGGGCGATGCGTGACCAGGCGGTCCATCAGCTCGACGACTACGTCCTGCCGCGGCTGCGCGACGTGGACGCACCCGTGCTGGCGGTCGTCGGTGGTTCGACCGGAGCGGGTAAGTCAACCTTGGTGAACACCCTGATGGGTCGGGTGGTGACCCGGGCTGGGGTTCTGCGGCCGACGACCCGCGCTCCGATCCTGGTCCACCACCCGTCGGCGACGCGTTGGTTCGAGACCACCCGGATCTTGCCCGGCCTGGCTCGGGTGCGTGGCGGGACCCCCACCGGGCACACCCAGATCGAGCTGGTCGAGTCGACCACGCTGCCCGCCGATCTTGCCGTGATCGACGCCCCCGACTTCGACTCGGTGGTCGACGCCAATCGCCAGCTGGCCGCCCAGCTGCTGGACGCGGCCGACCTGTGGGTGTTCGTCACCACTGCGGCCCGCTACGCCGATGCCGTGCCCTGGGAGTTCTTGCGCCGGGCCCGCCAGCGTGGCGTGGCCATCGCCCTGGTGCTCAACCGGGTCCCGCCCGGCGCGGCCGGGGACATCGCCGCCCACCTCACCGAGATGCTGGGCCGAGAGGACCTCGGTGGCGCCCCGGTGTTCGCCATCGACGAGCAGCCCCTGACCGCCGAGGGCCTGCTGCCCGACACCGTCGTCGGTCCGCTGCGCTCCTGGCTCGGCGCGCTGGTCAGCGATCAGCAGGCCCGCACCGAGATCGTCCGCCGAGCCCTGGTCGGGACCGTCGGCGACCTGACCCAGCGAGTCGAGGCGGTCGCCGCGCAGGTCGACCACCAGGTGGCGATGCGCTCCTGGCTGGCCGACCGGGCCGACGAATCCTTCGCCCGAGCAGCGGCGCGCATCGGTCAGGCGGTGGCCAACGGCGACGTGATGCGCGGCGAGGTGCTGGCTCGGTGGCACGAGCTCATCGGCACCGGCGAACTGCTCCACCAGCTGCAGTCGCGCATCGGCCGGGTCCGTGACCGGATCGGTGCCGCCCTGCACGGGCGAGCGACGAACACGACGCAGTTCGAGGGGGCCGTCACCAGCGGGGTCGAGGTACTGGTGGGCGAGGAGATCGCCCGTGCCGTCGACGAGGTGGTGTCGCAGTGGCGCTCGGTGCCCGCCGGTCAGGCACTGGTCGGCCAGTTGCAACGGACCGACCTGGCCCGTCCCAGCGCCGACCTCGGCCAGCGGGTCGAACGGCTGGTGCGCGACTGGCAGGGCGAGTTGCTGGAGACCCTGCGGCGCGAAGGTGCCGGCAAGCGCAACGCCGCCAAGGCGTTGTCCTACGGCGTCAACGGCGTCGCCCTGGTGACCATGGTCGGCGTGTTCGCCCACACCGGTGGGCTGACCGGCGCCGAGGTCGCCATCGCCGGCGGCAGTTCGGCGGTCGGCCACAAGTTGCTCGAAGCCCTGCTCGGCGACCAGGCCGTGCGGACCATCGCGGCCAACGCCCGGGAGGATCTGCAGACGCGCATCGCCGCCCTGCTCGACGCCGAAGCGGCCCGCTACCACGAGGTCGTCGACGCCCGGCCGGGCAACGCCGACGCCGGTGGGCGGCTGCGCTGGCTGTCCAACGCGCTGCGCGACGGGGTGACCCGATGAGCCGCCAGGACACGGCCCTCGATCACCTCCAGCGGCGCCTGGCGACGCTGACCGAGATCGAGCAGTTGGGCGCCGACCGCCTGCCCACCGACCTCGGCCGCCAGACCGCCGAGCTCGGCCAGCGGGCACGCGATCGGCTGGGCCACGGGTCGGCGTTCACCGTCGTCGCCCTGGCCGGTGCCACCGGGAGCGGCAAGTCGTCGACCTTCAACGCGCTGGCCGGGCGGGACATCGCCCAGGTCGGGGTGCGCCGGCCGACCACCTCGGTGGCCCAGGCGCTGGTCTTCGTCGCCGCTGCCGGCGACGACACCGCCGGGGAGCTGCTCGACTGGTTGAACGTCCCCGCTCGCCAGGTGGTGGTCGATCCGCCGATGGCCGGGCTGGTGCTGCTCGACCTGCCGGACCACGACTCGATCCAGGCCGCCCATCGTGCCGAGGTCGACCGCTTGGCCCAGGTGGTCGACGTGTTCTGCTGGGTGGTCGATCCGCAGAAGTACGCCGATGCCGCTCTGCACCAGGGCTACCTGCGCGGCCTGGCCAACCACGCCGCGGTCACCGTCGTGGTCATGAACCAGATCGACACGTTGCCGGCCGGGCAGCGCGATGCGGCGATGGCCGACCTCCGCCGCTTGCTGGCCGACGGCGGCATGACCGAGGGTGCGGCCGGTGTGCGCGTCCTGGCCGCATCGGCGCGCACCGGTGAGGGGCACGACGCCCTGCGCCGTGAGCTGGCCGCACGGGTGCAGGAGCACCGTGCCGCGGTCGCCCGGCTCGACGCCGATCTCGACTGGCTGGGCCAGCAGCTGGCCGCCTCTGTCGGCCCGGTCACCCCCCGGCCGGTCAGCTCCGACGCCCGCCAGCAACTGGTCGAGGCCCTGTCCGGCGCTGCCGGGGTGGATGCGGTGGCCGACGCGGTGGCCGCCCACCACCGCCGGATCAGCTCCCAGGTAGCCGGCTGGCCTCCCACCCGGTGGGTCGGACGGTTGAAGCCGGATCCACTGCGCCGCCTCGGGCTCGGCCGGACCGGCGGCCGTCCCGGCAGCGCGCGGGTCACCGGACCAGCCGTGGTGCCGCGGACCGGTCTCGGCGCGCCCGGACCGATGGCGACGGCGCAGGTCGACAACGCCGTCCGCCGAGTGGTCGAGCAGCTCGGCGACGGGTTGCCGGTGGCCTGGCAACAGCGCCTCGCCGACCTCGCCCGGGCCGGCCGCGCCGACCTGACCGATGCCCTCGATCGGGCGGTGGGCTCGACCGAGCTCCCCGAGCACCGGCCGCGCTGGTGGGGCCTCGCCGGATGGGCCCAGCGCCTGGCCACGGTGGCGATGGTCGTCGGCCTGCTGTGGCTCCTGGTCATCGGTGTGGTCGCCTGGTTCCAGTTGCCCACGCTGCCCACCGTGCACGTCGGGGCCGTCCCGCTGCCCACCCTGCTGGCCATCGGCGGTGCCGGCCTGGGGCTCCTGATCGCCGCGCTCGCCCGCTGGGCGTCGGCCGGGTCGGCCAGGAGGCGGGCCCGCGAGGCTCGCCGGCGGATGACCGCGGCGATCGCCCGGGTGGCCGACCAGCGGGTCCTCGGTCCGCTGGGCGACGAGCTGGCGGCGATGTCCCGCCTGACCGATCGGGTGCACGAGCTGATCGGTCGCTGACCTCGACGGGGCCACGTGAGCGGCGGTGCCCGGGCTCGTTCCCGACCCGCTCGGTAACCTGACCGCGGTGCGTGCCGTTCCCCGTGTGCTGGCCGCGAGCACGGTCCTCGGGATGACGCTGGCCGCCTGCGGCGGCGAGACGGCGACCACCCCGACGACGTCGCCGTCGACCGGCACCACGGCGTCGGTCGGCTCACGGTCGTCGGCCACGGCCTCCCCCGAGGCGCACGCGTTCTGCGCGCTGACCGTGCGGTACCGCGACGCCGCACGGGCCGTCGGCGCCGCGCTCGACGCCAGGCCGATCGACAGCAAGGCCATCGAGGCGGCCTCCGCGAAGCTCGAGCAACTGATCCCGCAGCTGGTCGATGCGGCCCCGGCCGCCGTGAAGGGCGAGGTGACCGCGGCGACGGACGCGGCCACGCGGTTCTTCGATCTGCTGCGCACCGCCCATGACGACCAGGCCTCGACGAACACCGTCGTGCTGCAGGCGATGACCGAGGACACGGTGCTGAACCGGGCCGGCCAGAAGCTCGACGAGTACCTGAACGCCAACTGCCCGGCTCCGCAACCGGGCAGCTGATCGTCAGCCGGCCGGGGCCTCACCGGCCCGACCGGGTACCACGCCCGGCAGCGGGTCCGGTGGCGTGCCGTCGCCGAACGGGCGCCCGCCGAGCGCCTCGCGACCGTGCGGTTCGTCCCACCCGGAGAGATCCGGTCCGAGGGGGACGATGCCCGTCGGGTTCACGTCGCGGTGGACCTCGTAGTAGTGCGACTTGATCTGGGCGAAGTCGGTGACGTCCCCGAATCCCGGCGTCTGGTACAGGTCGCGGGCGTAGGCCCACAGCACCGGCATCGCGCTGAGCTGGTGCCGATTGCACTTGAAGTGTCCGTGGTACACGGGGTCGAAGCGCACGAGCGTGACCCACAGCCGGACGTCGGCCTCGGTGATCGTGTCCCCGACCAGGAAGCGCTGGCGGGCGAGGCGCTCGCTCAACCAATCGAGCCGGTCGAACAGACGGTGGTAGGCACCCTCGTACGCGTCCTGCGTGCCGGCGAACCCGCAGCGGTAGACACCGTTGTTGACGTCGGCGTAGACGACCTGGTTGATGGCGTCGATCTCGGCGCGCCGATCCTCCGGATACAGCTGCGGCGCGCCCGGCCGGTGCCAGGCGCTCCACTCGGTGCTGAAGTCCAGCGTGATCTGGGCGAAGTCGTTGGTGACCACCGCCCCGCTGGCCACGTCGACGATTGCCGGCACGGTGATGCCGCGGGGGTACCCCGGCTGAGCTCGCTCGTAGGCGTCCTTCAACAGCGGGATGCCCAGCACCGGGTCGACCCCGCCAGGGTCGAGATCGAAGGTCCACGAGTCGGCGTCGTGGGTCGGCCCGCACACGCCGAGGGACAGGGCCGACTCCAACCCGAGCAGGCGGCGGACGATGATCGTGCGGGTCGCCCACGGGCAGGCTCGGGCCACCACCAGCCGGTATCGGCCGGCCGTCACCGGCCACCCGTCGCGACCGTCGGCCGTGATCCGCGCCGTCAGGTAGCGGGTGTCGCGCTGGTAGCTCGGCTCGACGTAGCTGGCCACCGCTGGCGTCGTGTCAGACGGCGAGCAGGTCGCGGGCGCCGGTGTCGCTGGACGGGTGGCGGAGCTTGCTCATCGCCCGGGCCTCGATCTGGCGGATCCGCTCGCGGGTGAGGTTGAAGTGCTCGCCGACCTCCTCCAGCGTGCGCGGCTCGCCACGGTCCAACCCGAAGCGCAGCTTGAGGATCTCCCGCTCGCGCTCGTCGAGCGGGGCCAGCAGGCGGCTGATCTCCTCGGGCAGCAGGGCGGTGGCGGCGACCTCGAACGGTGACTCGGCGGAGCGGTCCTCGACCACGTCGCCCAGCTCGGCGTCGCCGTCCTCGCGCAGCGGCTCGCTGAGCGACAGCGGCTCGGCGGCGAAGCGCAGCGCCTCGGTAACCTTGTCCTCGGGCATCTCCACTTCCTTGGCCAGCTCGGCCAGGGTGGCGGGCCGCCCGAGCTTCAGCTCCAGGCGGCTGCGGGCCTTCTGCAGGCGGGCCAGGGTGTCCCCGGCATGGACCGGCAGGCGGATCGTGCGGCCGGTGTTGGCGATGCCGCGAGTGATCGCCTGGCGAATCCACCACGTGGCATAGGTGGAGAACTTGAACCCCTTGCGCCAGTCGAACTTCTCGACCGCGTGCATCAGGCCGAGGTTGCCCTCCTGGATCAGGTCGAGCAGGGGCAGCCCGCTGGCCTGGTACTTCTTGGCGATCGAGACCACCAGTCGCAGGTTGGACTGGACGAATGCCCGCTCGGCGTCCTCGCCGTCCTTGGCTGCCCGGCGCAACTCGCGCTTCTTGGTGGCCGTGGCGTCCTTGCCGAGCGCTTCGAGCTCGCCGAGGGCCGACTTCCCGGCCTCGATCTGCTTGGCCAGGCGGACCTCGTCGTCCTTGGTGAGCAGCATGTACTGACCGATGTCGGTGAGGTACAGGCGAACCAGATCTTCCTCGTCACGTTCGACGCGATCCTTGGCCAAGGCCAACCTCCCTCGCTCAGGCGCCGGGGACCGGGGCCGGTTCCGTGCGCCGCGTGGGGGAAGGATACCGAGCGAGTCAACCGTCACACACCTGGCAGGCGGTGCCGCGAGCGGGCTGCTCAGGTGCGCAGTGGGAGGGCGGCGACGCGGGCCAAGGTGGCCGCCACGGCCTGGGTCTGCGCCGGGAGCGCTCGAGCCGGGATGGTGGTCGAGGGGGCCATGACGCTGATCGACGAGGTCACGTTCCCGCACCGGGCCAGCATGATCTGCTGGGTCAGGTGGAGGGCCGCGTTCTGCTTGGAGGTCAGCTGGACCTGGACCATGGCCGCCTGGGTGCAGGCCGGTGGCAGCACCTTGAGCAGCGGGGCGGCGTCCACCGCCAAGGCTTGCGTGTCGAACTGCTGACCGCTGATGGTCAGCACGAAGCCGTTGCACTGGTTGTTGATCACGGCGATCTGCTGGTCGATCAACGACTTGGCATCGGCCGCGGTGCGGAAGACCTCGACCAGGTGGCTGATGCCGACCGCGTCGGCCGTGTTCGGCTGGCTGGCGAAGGCGCTCTCCTTGCGCAGGAACGGCTGCTCCTGGAACACCTGGCCACACAGGTCGGCTCCGCTGTCGGAGATGATGTCGGGTTGGAAGTCACCGCCGAGGTCGGCCTGGGTGAGCAGCGCCGCCTCGGCCTGCGCCGGGGTGATGTCCGGACCGGCGGTCGTGGCGGGTGTGGTGGCCGGTGTCGTGGCGGGTGTGGTGGCCGGGGTGGTGGCCGGGGTGGTGGCGGGGGTCGTCGCCGGTGTGCTGCTCGGGGTGGTCGGCGCCGTCGGCGCCGGAGGTGTCGCCCCCGGGGAGTCCGACCGCAGGGCGAGGTACGAGCCGAGGCCCACCAGCGCGGCCAGGGCGACGCCGATGGCCACGACGGTGCCGGCGCGCAGCGGGGGCCGCCCGCCCGGCCGGTTGCCGGCCGGTGCCGGCGCATCGTGGGTCGCTGCCGCACCGGGGGTCGCCGGCGCGGTGGGGGTCGCCGGCACGGCGGGGTTCACCGGCACGGTGGCCGGGACGGCCGGCGGGACCACATCGGCGACGCGTCCGGGCGTGGCCATCGGGCCCGGCGGGGTCGGCGGCACGGCCAGGTTGGCAGCCGCCAACTGGTATGCCGCGGCCCCGAGGCAGACCGAGAACTTCGGGTGGGCGTCGATGGCCACCGGCCGGCCGGTGGCGGTGCGCACCGCTTCGGCCACGAGCGGGATCTGCGACGACCCGCCGACGAGCAGCACCCGGGAGACCTCGTCCATCGACAATCCGGCCGAGCTGACCGCCCGGCGCATGGCGTCCACGGTCTCGGCCAGCCGGGGGCGGATCATCCCGTCGAGGTCGGCACGGGTGATCCGCACCTGCTGCTGGATGCCGGGAGCGACGACGTCGACCACTGTGTCGGTGTCGCTGGACAGGGCTTCCTTGGCGTCGCGGCAGTCCTCGCGCAGGCGGGCGAACGCCGTGGCCACCGCCGGGTCGTCGGGATCGAGCGCCCCCAGCCGGCCGTCGAGGCGGTCGTCGAGGAACGCCAGCACGGCAGCGTCGATGTCGATCCCGCCGAAGCGCTCCATGCCCTCGGGTCGGCCGATCAGTCCGAACCCGTCGGCCGTGCGTCGCACCAGCGCGGCGTCGAAGGTGCCGCCGCCGAAGTCGTAGACGGCGACGATCTCGCCGGGCTCGACCCGGGCCCGCCCGGCGTAGGACAGGGCTGCGGCCTGCGGCTCGGAGATGAGCGCCAGGCGGTCGAGCGGGACGCCGGCCAGGCGGGCGACCTCGGCCATCATGTCCAGCTTGTACGGCCCGAAGTTGGCCGGGTGGGTCAGCACGACGCGGTCGGCGGGCGTCCCCTCGCGAGCCGCGACCACACCGACCACCCAGCGCAGCACGTGTCCCATCAGCGCTTCGGCGCCGTAGGGCACCCCGCCGAGCACGAGGGGGGTCGGGTCGCCGAGCCGGCGCTTGAACTCGCGAGCGACGCGTGCCGGCTCGGCGGCCCCGCGGCGCACGGCCGGCTCGCCCACCAGCACCTCACCGTCGGCGCGCAGCAGGACCACCGACGGCACGACCGGGCTGGCCGATCCGAGCGAACAGGCCTCGACCCGGCCGGCGCGGCCGATGGCCGCAGCCGTGAACGTGGTGCCGAGATCGACACCCAACTGGTAGCCCAAACCATGCCCTCCCGAACGTGCGAGCGTTCATCATCGCGTACTGGACGACTGCCCGACTCGATAACGTCTCCGGAACGCGAGTGGTTCGCCGCCTTGGAGGTGGTCAACATGTCCAACCCGATCCTCAACGACGCCACGCTGGAGCGCGCCGGACGCGCCGGCTGGGGCGCGCCCGACCCGTCCACCCGGGCCACACCCATCCCGCCCATCACCGACGGGCCGGTCAGCGCCTGGGACCCGCGGGTGATGACCGTGGCGGGCACCGCCTCGGCCACGGGCGTGCTGCTCGTACTGCTGCTGGGGGCCGCAGTCGGCGGCTGGATGGCCGGTCCGGACTCCACCGGTGAGGTGCGCGGCTTCCCTGCCCTGGCCCTGGTCGGCATGCTGGTCGGCTTCGCCTGCGTCATCGCCAGCAGCTTCCGCCCGATGTGGGCCAAGTTCCTCGCCCCGGTCTACGCCGTGGCCGAGGGGTTCTTCCTCGGCGTCATCTCCAAGGCCTACGAGACCGCCTATCACGGCGTCGTCGTCCAGGCCCTGGGCGCCACCGTCGCCGTGTTCGGCGTGATGCTCGTCCTCTACCGGTCGCGGGTCATCAAGGTGACCGACCGGTTCCGGCGGATCGTCATCGGCGCCACCGTCGGGCTGATGGTCTTCTACCTCGTGTCGCTGGTGCTGCACCTGGTGACCGGCCACGGGGTCTCCTTCCTCAGTTCGTCCAGCGGCTTCGGCATCGCCTTCAGCTTCCTGGCTGCCGGGCTGGCGGCATTCAACCTGGCGCTGAACTTCGACGTCATCGAGCGTGGCGCGGCTCGCCAGCTGCCCAAGGGCATGGAGTGGTTCGCCGCCCTCGGTCTGCTGGTCACCCTGGTGTGGCTGTACCTCGAGCTGCTGCGCCTGTTCGCCAAGCTGCAGAGCCGCCGCTGACCGGGCCCGGCCGGCGCCGGGTACCGTACGGCCGATGGCCGACCGTGCCGACTTCGCCGACCAGGCCATGGCCTTCGCCCCGCAGCTGTACAGCGCGGCGCTGCGCCTGACCCACCGCCCGGCCGACGCCGAGGATCTGTTGCAGGAGACGTTCCTGCGCGCCTACCGCAGCTTCCACACCTTCGAAGCCGGGTCGAACCTGCGTGCCTGGCTGTACCGGATCCTGACCAACACCTACATCAACCGCTACCGGGCTGCGCAGCGCCGGGTGCAGGAGGTCGAGCTGGGCGACACGCCGGATCTGTACCTGTACCGCAGCCTCGCTCGCCTCGATCCGTCGACGCGCAGCGCCGAGGACACGCTGTTCGACCTGTTCACCGATGACGAGGTGAAGGCCGCGCTGGAGGCCGTGCCGGACTCCTTCCGCATGCCCGTGCTCCTGGCCGACGTCGAGGGGTTCTCCTACAAGGAGATCGCCGAGATCCTCGACATTCCCATCGGCACCGTCATGTCCCGGCTCCACCGGGGAAGAAAGGCGATGCAGCAGCGGTTGTTCCACGTCGGCGTCGAGCGGGGACTGATCCTGCCCGAGGTGCCCGCGCCGGAGCCATCGGCGGTCGGGAGTCAAGACCACAGTCAGGACGGGTCGCATGGCTGATTGCAACGAGACGCTGCGCGAGCTGCACACCTTCTTGGACGACGAGCTGTCCGAGGCCGCCCGGCACTCGATCGAGGGCCACCTGGGTGGGTGCCTGGACTGCTTGCAGGCCTACGACTTCCACGCCGAGCTGAAGCTGGTGATCCGCGAGAAGTGCCGCAACGACGAGCTGCCGGCCGGATTGGTCGCCCGCATCGAGCGGTGCCTCGACGACGACCTCGACGGCGACGGGCGTATCGGCTGAACCGTCACCCCGCTGCAGAATCGCCCGGCCGCGGCGCCGATCGCTACGCTGGCCGCCATGCTCGCCTACATCTGGCACTACTGGATCGGATTCCTCCTGTTCCTGGTGGCCCTGTTGGCGGTCGTGCAGCTCGTCGTCGGGTACGTCCGCAAGGTCGTCGGTCCGCAGTACCCGAACCGCCGCCAGAAGTCGGAGTGACCGCCCGGCGGGGGCCGGTACCGCCGTGCTGATCGACTGGCCACTGGCCGAGCGAGTGGCCAACGCCGTGGCGGCGCGAGCCCCGCAGCCCGCGGTGACCGAGGTCCCGGCCCTGGCAGCGTCGCTCCCGGAGATCGAGGACCGCATCGAGGCGACCACCGGTCTGCGCTCGCGGTCCGGACCGGCGAGCTTCGCCGTCGTCGATCGTTCGGCCTGGATCTCGGCCAACCTGGCCGGGTTCCGCCACCTGCTGGCTCCGTTGCTGGAGCGGGCCGAGTCGACGATCGGCCGGCTCGGCCGCCAGATCACCAGCCGGGTCACCGCGGTCGAGGTCGGCGGGCTGATCGGCTGGATGAGCGGTCGGGTCCTCGGTCAGTACGACCTGCTCGTCGGCCACGACGACCCGGCCTCCGATGCCGTCTACCTGGTGGGCCCGAACATCGCCGGCCTGGAGCGCCGCTTCGGCTTCGACCCGGCGCCGTTCCGGACGTGGGTGCTGATCCACGAGCTGACCCACCGGGCGCAGTTCACCGGGGTGCCCTGGATGCGCGCCCACTTCACCGATCTGGTCGCCCGGACCCTGTCGCTGGCCGACACCGACCCACGGGCGATGCTCGCTGCGGCCGTGGCCGCGGTGCGCGATCCCGCCGGCTCACGTCAACGGCTCCGCGAGTACGGCCTGGCCGGCGTGGTGGCCAGCGATCAGCAACGAGCGGTCATCAACGAGGTGGCCGGGTTGATGTCCTTGCTCGAGGGGCATGGCGACGTGGTCATGACTCGCGCCGCCGGGCCGCTGGTGGCCGACGCCCCGCGCTTCGAGCGGATCCTCCAGGCCCGCCGTCGGCGGGGGACACCGATCACCCGCGCCGTCCAGCAACTGCTCGGCATCGAAGCCAAGCTCAACCAGTACGCCGCCGGCGAGCGGTTCATCGCCGCCATCGAGGCCGCCGCTGGCGAGCGCGCCGTCGACCGCTGCTGGGCGTCGCCCGACCAGCTGCCCAGCATGGACGAGATCCGCGACCCGCAGCGCTGGTTGGCGCGCACCGGTGGCTGAGCGGCCCGACCCGGCGGCGGCCGCCCTGCTGCCCCGGTGCACCTTCCCTCCGGCCGGCACGGCGGTGACCTGCGCGGTGTCGGGGGGTCCGGATTCCATGGCCCTGCTGGCGCTCGCCGCCGCCGCCGGGCTGGCGGTGACCGCCGTGCACGTCGACCATCAACTGCGGCCCGGTTCGGCCGAGGAGGCTGCGGTGGTGCGCGCCGCCTGCGCCGACCTGGACGCCCGCTTCCGCGCCGTCACCGTCGGCCCGTTCGCCGGCGGCAACGTCGAGGCCCGAGCCCGAGCAGCGCGCTATGCCGCCCTGCCGCCCGACGTGCTGACCGGCCATACCCTCGACGACCAGGCCGAGACGGTGCTGCTCAACCTGTCGCGTGGCGCGGCGATCGGCTTGTCGGCCATGCAGCCCGGGTGGCGGCGGCCGCTCCTCGCCCTGCGCCGCACGGAGACCGCCGGCCTGTGCGCGGCGCTGGGCCTGGCGGTGGTCGACGATCCTTCCAATCGTGACCGGCGGTTCACCCGCAACCGGATCCGTCAGGAGCTGATGCCGCTGCTGGCCGACATCGGCCGGCGTGACCCGGCGCCGATCCTGGCCCGTCAGGCCGACCTGCTGCGCGACGACCACGCCCTGCTCGACGAGCTCGCAGCGGCGCTCGACCCGACCGACGCGCTGGCCCTGCGTGGCGCGCCGCTCGCCCTGGCCCGCCGAGCCGTTCGACGTTGGCTCACCGGGGAGCACCCGCCGGACGCGGCCACCATCGAACGCGTGCTGGCCGTCGCCGCCGGCGCCGCCCCGGGCTGCGACGTCGGCGGTGGTCGCCAGGTGCGCCGCTCCCACCACCGCCTCCGCCTGGTCCCACCCCCTCCCCGAGGTGATCACTGAATGTCGACACCATGCCGACAATCGATGATCACCTGGGGTGGGGGCGGCGGGGAGGCCGGGATGACCGCGCTGCCCACGGCGGCGGCCCGTTAGCCTGGTGACGAACAGGGTGGGAGACGGCAAGGAGGCCAGGGCGATGCCGCCGAGGCTGCGTGGCAAATGGGCGCTGGGAATTACCCCGCGGAACTTCACCTGGATCCTCAAGGACAAGCTCGCGGTCTGCGAGCGACCCGGCGGGTACGGCGAGAACCACCGGCGGGTCCGCCGCCAGGAGGAGATCATCTGGCTGCGCGAGAACGGGTTCGGTTGCCTGATCTCGATCATCCCGGCGCCGCACAACCTGCACAACTACGAGGAGTTGAACCTGCCGTTCCTCCACCGCCCGTTCACCGGGGTGGGCGACACCGGCCAGTGGCTGCGCTCGTTCTACGGCGAGCTGAACGATCTGCTCGAGTCCAGTACCAAGGTGATCGTCCACAACGAGAACGTCGACGACCGGCTGATCGGGATCATGGGTGGCTACATCCGCTGGAGCGGCCTGGTCGACGATCCGTCGCAGGCCATCACCATCACCGAACGCATCGCCCAGCGACAGCTCGATCCCTTCGCCCGCCAACTGATCCTGACGGTCCACGAGCTGCGCTAGGGAACCGCCCGCCAGCGGTCTTCGTAGACTGCGGGCATGAGCGCCCACCCACCTGCCTGGCATCCCGACCCCACCGGTCGCCACGAGCACCGCTACTGGGACGGTGCCAACTGGACCGACCACGTCAGCGACCGAGGGATCCAGGGCACCGATCCGGTCCAGCCGGCCTCGGGCATGGATGCCCTCGACCGCGCCATGGTGATCGGCAACGAGGGTGATCCGAACCGGATCCGCGAGCAGATCCACGGCGACGAGCGCGGCCGGCGATACCGCAGCGCCAACATCGGCGAGGCCGGCTTCCAGGGCGGCGGGACGATCTTCACCGAGCCGATCCTGGTGGTCAACCAGAAGGCCAAGCTGATCGAGTTGAACAACCAGTACTCGGTGTTCGATCAGCACGGCCAGCAGATCGCCGCCGTGAACCAGGTCGGGCAGAGCGCGGCGAAGAAGGTCCTCCGCCTGGTCTCCAGTCTCGACCAGTACATGACCCACAAGCTGGAGATCACCGACCGAGCTGGGCGGGTCGCCCTTCGCCTGGTCCGTCCGGCGAAGTTGGTGAAGAGCAAGGTCGTGGTCACCGACGGCAACGACCAGGAGATCGGCCGGATCGTCCAGGACAACGTGTTCGGCAAGATCCACTTCACGCTGGAGGCCAACGGTCAGCCGGTCGGCTCGATCCACGCCGAGAACTGGCGAGCTTGGAACTTCAACATCCAGGACGCCGCCGGGCAGGAGGTGGCCCGGATCACCAAGACCTTCGAGGGCTTCGCCAAGACCATGTTCACCACGGCCGACAACTACGTCGTCCAGATCCACCGGGCCTTGCCGCAGCCGCTCAACGCCTTGGTGGTGGCCGCCGCGCTCACCGTCGACACGGCGCTCAAGCAGGACGCCCGCGGACTGGGCTGACCGCCCGGTGCGGCGCCAACGCCCGCCGTACACTCGCCGCCCATGGCAACCATCACCGTGCGCGGCAGCGCCTCGCGCCCCGTGCAACCCGATCGCGTCGTCGTCTCCCTCGGGCTGACCCAACTCGCCAAGGACGCACCGTCGGCGCTGGACGCCGTGGCCCAGCGTTCGGAGAAGCTGGCCGAGCTGCTCGCCGCGCTCGACGTGCCTCGCGACCAGTGGGTCACCGAGGGCGTCAACGTGGCCGAGGAGTTCGAGTGGCGCAAGGAGTCCCAGGTCAGCGTGGGCTACCGGGCCACCAGCGGCGTGGCGGCGACGTTGCAGAACCTCGACGCCATCGGACCGCTGCTGCGTGACGCGGTCGGTTCGTGCCAGGCCAGCGTGCGCAACCTGACCTGGCTGGTCGACGCCGACAACCCGGCGCGCCGCGAGTTGCTGGCCGACGCCGCCCGGGCGGCGCGCGATCGGGCGGAGGCCTACGCCGACGCCCTCGGGCTGCGTCTCGGCCACGTCGAGCTGGTCAGCGACGATCCGATCGTCACCGCGCCGGGGTCCGCCGACCACGACGCGGCGATGTCCTACGGGGCGCGGATGAAGGTGGCGGCTCCCGAGGCGGCGATGGACGTCAGCGGTGGTCTGGTGACGCTGTCGGCCGAGGTGTACGTGCGGTTCGGTACGGTCCCGGCAAGTTAACTGCGAGTAACCTGAGCACTGATGGCCGGACGGCGAGTGCTCGTGAGCGGCATGGGGGGCGAGCTCGGCTCGCTGACCGCCAGCCTGCTCGAGGAAGAGTCGTGGGTCGGTTCCCTGATGGGCATCGACGTGGACCCACCGAGGCGGCGATTGCGCCGGGCCCAGTTCCACCTGATCGACCCGAAGAACCGACCGCGCATCGTCGACGAGGTCACCAAGTTCAACCCGCACGTCATGATCCACCTGGCCGTATGGGAGCCCGACGCCCGGGCCGGTCACGCCATCGCCCGGCGCTTCACCCACGACGCCACCACGGCCATCGTCGGCGCCGCCGCCGAGTGCCCGGCGATGGAGGCCTTGGTGATCCGCAGCGGCATCGAGGTCTACGGTCGCCACCACCATGCGCCGACCCGGCCGTCGGAGACGGCGCGGCTCGACCCGTCCTCGGAGTACGGCGAGATGCTGGCCGACATCGAGGAGACCGCTCGGGCGGTGGGCAACCGGGTCAAGCTGTCCGTCGCCAAGCTGCGCCTGGCGACCGTCCTCGGCCCGCACGTGCCCAGCCCGCTCGGTCGGCTGCTGCGCATGCCGTTCGTCCCGTTCAGCGCCCTGGCCGACTCGCCCTTCGCCGTCGTCCAGGACCGTGACGCGGCCCGGGCCTTCGTCGCCGCCGCTGCCCGGCAGTACGACGGCCCGGTCAACGTCGTCGCCCCGGGGGCCATCACCACGTACCAGGCCGCCCGCCGCGGCCGTCGCCTGCCGGTGCCGCTGATCGGCCCGGAGTGGGTCATCGCCCGCCGCCTGGCTCACCTGGCCGGTGCACCGGTGCCCGATCACGTGCTGGAGATGATGCACCGTGGCCGGCTGGCCGATGACCTGCTGCTGCCCGAGGCGCTCGGGGTCGTCCCAGAACGCTCGACCCCGGAGGTCGTCGACCGGCTGTATGCCTGGGAGAGCGTGGTCCGGCTGGTCAACGGAGAACGGAGCGTGGCGTGATGGTCGCCCAAGTGGTTCGACTCCCGCAGCGCGCCGCGGAGGCCGCGGCCGCCGTGGTCACCCGCCCGGTCCGCCCGCTCATCGCCCCGTTCATGGTCGACGACTGGGGGCGCGATCAGCGGCTGATCGACCTCCTCGGTCCGCTGGCCCGGTTGCGCTGGAACGTCGCCGTGGGCGGGCTGCACCATCTGCCGGCGCGCAAGGGCGCCCTCCTGCTGGTCAACGATCGGCCGACCTCGTTCTCGCCCCTCATGGCGTCGCTGGCGCTGTCACGCGCCGCCGAGCGCCCGGTGCGCTTCGCCGGCCGGCCGGACATCGCCCCGGGCGGGCCGCTGCTGCGCCGGCTCGGCGGCATCCTCGCCCGCCCCGACGAGGTCCGCGGCGCGCTGGCCCATGGCGAGCTGGTCATCGTCAGCGCCGCCGAGGACCACACCCGTCACGCCGGCCCGCTCGACCATCGCCTGGTGCAACCGGCGGTCCTCCAAGGGGTGCCAATCCTGCCCGTCGCCACCCTCACCAGCCGGCTGCGGCGCTACGCCCGGGTGGAGATCGGCCCGCCGATGCGCCCGACCACCAAGCGGCAGGGCCCGCTGGCCGAGGTCGAACTGGCCGACGCCGCGCAGCGGCACATCCAGCGGCTGCTCGATTCGTTCGGGGGGTTCTGATGCCCTACGCCGTCTCCACCGACGGGATCCGCCTGCACTACGCCGACATGGGTCGGCACAGCCGTCCGGTCGTCCTGCTCGTGCAGGGTCTGGGCGCCGACAAGAACGGGTGGATCGCCCAAGTCGCCCCGCTGCTCCTGCGCTACCGGGTGATCTCCTTCGACAACCGTGGCGCCGGACGCAGCGACAAGCCGTTCGGCCACTACACCCTCGAGCAGATGGCCGACGACGCGGCGGCCGTGTTGGACGCCTGTGGGGTCGAGCAGGCCCACGTGGTCGGGGCTTCGATGGGTGGAGCGATCACCCAGCTGCTCTACCTGCGCCACCGCGACCGCGTGGCCTCGATGACGCTGGCCTGCTCGGCGTGCCGGCAGGTGCCGTGGCGCGAGGAGTTGCTGCAGTCGTGGGCCGATCTGGCGATGAGCAAGGGCATGGGGGAGATGGCTCACCACGCGGCTCGCTGGGTCATCGGGCCTCGCTCGTTCCGCCGGCTGTGGCCGACCATCGGCTGGCTGGGACCGCTGGCCATGGGTCGGGTGCCGCACGCCTTCGCCGCCCAGGTACGGGCGATCAACTCGGTCAACGACGACCAGGCCGAGCACCTCCGCGAGGTGCGCGTCCCGACCTTGATCATGGTCGGCAACCAGGACATCCTCACGCCGCGCGCCGACAGCGAGGAGATGCACGAGCTGATCCCCGGGTCCGAGCTGGTGGTCATCTCCGGCGCCGCCCACGGGTTCATGATCGAGCACGCCAGCACGTTCAACCGGGTGCTCGGCGAGTTCCTCGGCCGGGTCACCGCGGCCCGGCCCGTCGCCGCCGCCCGCCCCGCCACCCTCGTCGGCTGACCGCCCTCCCAGCAGGACGGTGGCGCCACCGGCCGGGGCGGGGGCGCAGGCGGCGTGGCGATGCGCGGATGGTGCCGGGACTGGGCGCTGGTGGCGTTCAGGTGCGGCCGGTGTGGCCGAAGCCGCCACCGCGGTCCTCGCCGTCGAGCGCCTCGACCACGTGCCAGACGACCTGCTCGACGCGCTGGACGACGAGCTGGGCGATGCGGTCGCCGCGGCGGACCTCGAAGGGACGATGTGGATCGGTGTTCAGCAGCACCACCTTGATCTCGCCGCGGTAGGCGGCGTCGATCAGGCCGGGGGTGTTCACGAGCGTGACCCCGTGGTGCAGGGCGTTGCCGCTGCGCGGCAGGACGAACCCGGCATGACCGGGCGGGATGGCGACGGCGATCCCGGTGGGCACCAGCTCGCGCCCGCCGCCGGGGGCGACGGACACGTCGATCCGGGCGCGCAGGTCGAGGCCGGCATCGCCCGGGTGGGCGTAGCCGGGCAGCGGCAGGTCGGGGTCGAGCCGCACGATGGCCACACCGAGTTCGGTGCGGTCGGTGTTCGACCGATTGCCGGCCTGGTCGGGCGTCGGCACAGGCATGGGCGCACTCTACGCTCGGGTGGAATGGACCAGCCGAGCCGCCCGCCCAGCGTCGACCGCCTGGCCCACGGGCTGGCCGCGACGCTCGGCCTGCCCCACGCCGCCGGGGTGGACATCGCCCGGCGGGCCATCGCCGACGGGTGGCGGACGGAGGCCGAGGTGCTGGCCGCCGGCCGGCAGTGGCGCCGTGGCCTGCTGCTGCCGGTGATCAACGCCTCCGGGGTGCTGGCCCACACCAACCTCGGACGCGCCCCGCTCGGCCTCGACCTGGCCGCAACCCCCACCAACCTGGAGTTCGACCTGGAGACCGGCGAGCGTGGTTCGCGTCAGCGGGGAATCGGTGCCCTGCTGGCTGCCCTGTGCGGTGCCGAGTCGGCGATCGTGGTCAACAACAACGCCGCGGCGGTGCTGCTGGCCGTGGCCGCCCTCGCCGGGGGCCGGCAGGTGCTGGTCAGTCGTGGCGAGAGCGTGGAGATCGGCGGCGGGTTCCGGGTGCCCGAGGTCGTCGCCCAGTCGGGGGCGGCGCTGGTCGACGTCGGCACCACCAATCGCACCCGTCTCGCCGACTACGCCGCGGCCATCGATCGGGCCGGGGCAGCGGTCGCGCTGACGCTCAAGGTCCACCCGAGCAACTACCGGGTCGAGGGGTTCGTCGAGGCGACCACGGTCGCCGAGCTGGCCACCTTGCCGGTGCCGGTGGTGGTCGACGTGGGCAGCGGGCTGATCGACGCCAACTGCCCGTGGCTGGACGGTCCGCCGCCCGCCTGGCTGGCCGGTGAGCCGGCGGTGCGCCAGACCCTGGCCGCCGGCGCGGCGCTGGTGACCTTCAGCGGCGACAAGCTGCTCGGCGGTCCGCAGGCCGGCATCGTCGCCGGGCGCGCCGACCTCGTGGAGGCCTGCGCCCGCCATCCGCTGGCTCGGGCGCTGCGCCCCGGCGGGCACGTGATCGCTGCCCTTCAACAGGTGGCCCTGGCGTACCTCGGTCGGTCCGTTGCTCGGGATCTGCCCTTCTGGCGGATGGCCGGCGCACCACTCGACGCGCTCCGCAGCCGCGCTGGCGCGCTGGTCGACGCCGTCGGCGCCGGCACGGTCGTGGACACCGAGGCGATCCCCGGGGCCGGGTCAGCACCCGGCGCGGTGATCCCGTCGGCCGGCGTCCGCCTGGACGGCGACGTGACCACCGCGCTCCGCCGACTCGACCGGCCGGTCGTCGCCCGCCGGATCCAGCAGGCCACGATGGCCGACCTGCGCAGCGTCGACCCGGCGGACGACGCCG
This sequence comes from Actinomycetes bacterium, assembly GCA_029782355.1. Classification (GTDB taxonomy): domain Bacteria; phylum Actinomycetota; class Acidimicrobiia; order Acidimicrobiales; family Ilumatobacteraceae; genus JAKOUY01. The sequence continues at coordinate 6,838 of JAKOUY010000002.1, read as the reverse complement.
CCCTGGCCGAGGCCATCCGTCGGGTGCTGGCGTGACGGTCGTCAGCACCGCCGGACACGTCGACCACGGCAAGTCCTCGCTGGTCCTGGCCCTCACCGGCACCGACCCGGATCGCTTCGAGGAGGAGAAGCGGCGCGGCGTGACGATCGATCTCGGCTTCGCCCACACCACGCTGCCCACCGGACACGAGCTCAGCCTGGTGGACGTGCCGGGTCACGTGCGCTTCCTGCGCAACATGATCGCCGGGGTCGGAGCGGTCGAGGCCTGCCTGTTCGTGGTCGCCGCCACCGAGGGCTGGAAGCCCCAGAGCGAAGAGCACCTGCGGATCCTCGAGTTGTTGGGCGTCCGTCGCGGGGTGATCGCCATGACCAAGGTCGACCTGGTCGACGAGGAGTGGGCCGAGTTGCAGGCGATGGACATCGCCGACCGGGTGGCCGGCTCGTTCCTCGAGGGGGCCGCGGTGGTGCCGGTCAGCACCGTGAGCGGGGCCGGACTCGACGAGTTGCGCAGCGCCCTGGGAGCGCTGCTGGCCACCACCCCGCCCAGCGTCGACGGCGGCCGGCCGCGGCTGTGGATCGACCGGGTCTTCGCCGCCCGCGGCAGCGGAACCGTGGTCACCGGGACGTTGACGGGAGGCTCGCTGCAGGTCGACCAGAGCCTCGACCTGCTCCCCGCCGGCCGGTCGGTGCGGATCCGGGCGTTGCAGTCCCACGGCGTCGGCCTGGCCACGGTCGGGCCGGGGCATCGTGTGGCCGTCAACCTGGTGGGGGTCGAGCACGCCGACGTTCGGCGCGGCGACGCCCTGGTGGTGGCCGGTCAGTGGCGCCCGACGCGGCGGGTCGACGCCAGCCTGGCGGTGCTCGGCGAGCTCGACCACCCGCTGACCCGGCGGGGTGCCTACGTCGGGTATGCCGGCAGCGGCGAGTTCCCGGTCCGGGTGCGCGTGCTGGGCGATGCCGCCATCGAGCCCGGTGGCCGAGGACTGGTGCGCATCCATCTGGCGGTGCCGCTGGCCCTGCGAGTCGGCGATCGCTTCGTGCTGCGCGAGTCGGGCCGCTCCGAGACCGTGGGCGGTGGGGTGCTCCTCGATGTGGCACCGGTTCGGCCGGCGTCGAAGGCCCGCCCCGACGGCACCGCGGCCACGCTGGTCGCCGAGCGCGGCTGGGTCCGGGCCGAGGACTTGGCCGCCTGGACGGGGGCGGAGGTGTCGCCCACGCTGGCGGGATGGGTGGTCGACCCGGCGGCGCTCGCCGCCACCGAGCAGGCCGTGGCCCAGCGGGTCGAGGCAGCCGGCGAGCTCGGTCTCGACATCGGCCTGCTCGACGAGCGTCAGCGAGTGGTGCTGGCCCGCCTCGAGCGCCTCGAGGTCCGCGACGGCCGGGTTCGGGCTCGCGGGGCGGTCGACCCGCTGGCCAACCATCCGCTCATCGACCAGTTGCGCGCCGGTGGGGTGACGCCACCCGAGCCGGCAGGTGCCGATCGTGCCGTGCTGCGTGAACTGATCCGCCGCAAGGTGCTGTTCGAGCGTGATGGCATCGTCTTCCACGGCGAGGCCCTGGACATCGCCGCCCGGGCCTCCGCCGCGCTCCTGGCCCGCTCGCCCGACGGCTTCACGGTGGCCGAGCTGCGCGACGCCCTGGGCATGTCGCGCAAGTTCGCCCTCCCGCTGGTGAACGAGCTCGATGCCCGCGGCATCACTCGCCGGCGCGGCGATGTGCGCATCGCCGGACCGCGCCTGCCGGCGGCCGGCTGACGAATCAGCTGGACGCCGGCGCGGCCGGGTCGGCGGCCGGGTCGGCCTCGTGGTCCGCCGGCTGGTCGGCGTGCTTGGCGCGGCGCTCGCGGTAGTCGCGGGCTCCGCCCTGCTCGGGCTCGACGTCGAGGGTGACCCCATCGATGCCCACCACGCGCAGCGACTCCCCGGCGGCGATGGGGGTGGCCCGGTTGGTGCGTGCCCGCCAGGTGGCGCCGCTCACCTCGGCCGTGCCGGTGGGGTCGATGGCCGCGGCGGCAGTGCCGAGCTGCCCGATCATCCACTCCCGGCCGATCGTGGGCGTGGCGAAGCGGGTGCGGACCATCGAGGGCATGCCGACCACGAAGGTGAACAGCACGCCGAGCACCCCGACGACCAGCGTCAGCCACGGCAGGCGCAGATTGGCGCCGGGCAGCGAGCGGTAGAGCAGGACGCTGGCGGGGACGAACAGGACCAGGCCGACCGCGGTCCAGAACCGGGGGATGCCCACCTGGGTGTCGACGGCGAAGGCCAGGATCGCCACCAGCAGCAGGCCGATGGCCCAGCCGCGGGTGGGCAGGGCCGCCAAGCCGTAGCAGCCGAGGATGGTGCAGATGGCGCCGATGACCCCGGCGATGCCGACGCCGGCGGTGAAGAACTCGAACACGAGCAGGCACAGGCCGATGACGAACAGCAGGTAGGCCATCGCCGGACTGGCGACGGTGTGCATCAGCTGATCGGCGAGGCCGAGGCGGCTGAACCGGACCAGGGTGCTGGTGGCCTCGGCCGCGCCGGACGTGCTGACGCCCGGCGTCGTCGTGGTCAGGACCCGGCCCTTGGCGTGGAGGCCGTCGATGGCCAGCACCATGCTGCGCAACGTCGGGACGCCCTCGTCGGTGGTGGTGACCTTCAAGATCCCGGCGGCGCGGGCCTCCTTGAACGACATCGAGCCGTTGGTCAGGGTGTTGCCGGCAGCGCCGAACGACAGTGGTCGGCCCAGCACGCTCAGCATCGGGCCGGCGTGGCCGAGGCGGCTGCCGGGCACCATCGCGGTGGCGTCGGCCACGGCGAAGAGCTGGGCGGGCGTGCCGTAGGCGGTGGCCGAGCGGGCCGGACCGACCCACACGGCAACCGGGACCGTGGCGGTGGCGATGCGCTCGAACAGCTTGCTCATCCGGGCGTCGGACACCACCGCGCCGCGGGTGTTGAGCTGGAGGATCAGGGCCTGGGACCCGTTGCCCTCGGTGCGGGTGATGGCCTGCTCGATGTTGTCGACGATGATCTCGTCGAACAGCCCGGAGACCTGCATGACGTCCACCGGCGCCAGGTCGGGGTCGGTGGCCGCCGCACCGGCCGGGGCCGGGGCGGTGGCGCCGGCGGGCGTCGTCGGGGGCGAGGTGTTCTCGGCCGCGGCGCGCTGCCACCCGGCAAGGCTCAGCAACGAGCCGAAAATGAGGGTGATCGCTAGTCTGCGCACGAGTGCCTCCGAAGCGCGTCCATCCACTGCAGTTCTTGTCGTCCACCCGGCTGGTCGTGGTTGCCGGCAAGGGCGGGGTCGGGAAAACCACGGTAACGGCCGTTTTGGCGCGAGCCGCATTCCGTGCCGGGATGCGTGTGCTGGCGGTCGACCTCGACGGCAAGCCGACCCTGGCCGATCTGCTCCCGGACCAGCCGTCCGAGTCGATCAGTGCCAAGGCTGCCCTGGCCGAGTATCTGGAGACCCACGGGCTGCATCGCGTGGCCAAGCGTCTGGCCACCAGCGGCGTGATCGACGTGGTCGCCAATGCCGCACCGGGCATCGACGACATCGTCGTGCTGGGCAAGCTCAAGCAGTTGGAGCGCTCGGAGGACTTCGACGTGATCCTGGTGGACGGCCCAGCGGCCGGGCACGCCATCACCCTGCTGCTCGCCCCGGCCAGCCTGCAGGCCGCGGTGCGCGGTGGGCCGATCCGCACTCAGGCCGAGGAGGTGGCCGACATGCTGGCCGACCATCAGCGCTGCCAGGCCTGCCTCGTGACCCTGCCGGAGGCCACGCCCATCGCCGAGGCGCTGGAGACCGCGGCGGCCCTGCGCGATCGGGTGGGCGTGCGCCTCGGGCCGATGGTGGTGAATGCCGTGGATCTCGGAACCAAGCTCGACGAGCAGGCCGGCGGGGGCGGGTCGGCCATGGCTCGGGCGGCGGTGTTCACCAACGCCCGCCGGGCGATGCACGCCGCCCAGGCCCGGGCACTGGACGAGTCGTGGGGCGGCACGCATCTGACGGTTCCGCTGGTGGACGGGGCGACGCTGGACGCGGCCGAGGTCGACCGGTTGGCGGCGGCGATCGTGGGCGGCCGGTGAGCGCCCTCGCCGACACGCTGGACCGCGCCGAGGTGCTGATCTGCTGTGGCTCCGGCGGCGTGGGCAAGACCACGACTGCCGCGGCCATCGCCCTGCAGGCTGCCCAGCACGGACGCCGGGCGGTGGTGATGACCATCGATCCGGCTCGGCGACTGGCCGATGCGCTCGGCGTTCCGGGCGCCCTGGGCAACGACCCCGTTCGCCTCGATGCCGAGGGTGCCGGGGAGCTGTGGGCACTGATGCTGGATGCCAGCACCACCTTCGACGGATTGGTGCTGAAGTACGCGGCCGACGACCTGCAGGCCGAGCGGATCCTGGCCAATCCCTTCTACCGCAACGTGGCCAGCACGCTGAGCGGCACGCAGGAGTTCATGGCGGCGGAGCGGTTGCACGCCCTGCACCACGACCCCCGCTTCGACCTGGTGGTCGTCGACACCCCACCGTCGCGCAACGCGCTCGACTTCCTCGCCGCACCCAGCACCCTGACCCGGTTCCTCGACCACCCGCTGTTCAAGGTGCTGATGCTGCCCGCCCGGCGCGGGTTCCGGGTGCTCAACCTGGCCACCCAGCCGATCCTGCGATCGATCGGCAAGGCCGTCGGCGGGGAGGTGCTGGCCGACGCCATCGCCTTCTTCCAGGCATTCCAAGGGATGGAGACCGGGTTCCGCTCCCGAGCCGACGAGGTCAACAGCCTGGTCCGCGATGCCGGTGTGACCCGGTTCGTCCTGGTGGCGTCGCCGCGCGCCGACGCGGTGGCCGAGGCCGCCTTCTTCGCCAGCCGGTTGTCGGACTATCACGTGCGGGTCAGCGCGCTGGTCGTCAACCGCAGCACGCCGAGCTTCGGCGATCCGCCCGACACCGTTCCGCGCGCCGCCGCGGGTCGAGCGTCGTACGACAACCTCGTCCGCCTGAACACCATGGCCGGCCACGAGCGGGACAACATCCGCAAGGCCCTCGGGCGGCTGGCCGACGCTGCCACCTGGGTGCCGCTCCTGGCCCACGACGTGCACGACATGGCCTCGCTGGAGGCGATCAGGTTCCACCTGTTCGAGGCCACCGGATAGCGTGCCGGGCGTGCACGTGCTGCTTGCCACCGACGCCGACTACGTGGTCAACGAGGTCACGGCGGCCCTGGCCGGCCCGGACGTGTCGTTCACGGTCGTCGGCGACGGTCGGGCCGTGTCCACGGTGGTCGCTGCCCGCCCGCCCGACATCGCCGTGCTCGACCTGCAGGTCGGCTCGATGGGCGGGATGGCGATCGCCATGGCTCTCCGGCTGGACGAGAGTGTCGGCGCGCTGGCACACGTGCCGGTGCTGATGCTGCTCGACCGGGCCGCGGACGTCCATCTGGCCAAGCGCAGTGGCGCCGACGGCTGGCTGGTGAAGCCGCTCAACCCGCTGACGCTGCACCGCGTCGTCGACGAGATCGTCAACCCGCCGGCCGCGGCGGACGATTCCGCCGAGGCGATTGCCGCCACCGCCGGGTAGCATCGCCTGGCACCAATCGGGGTGTAGCGCAGCTTGGTTAGCGCGCCACGTTCGGGACGTGGAGGCCGGGAGTTCAAATCTCCCCACCCCGACCAGAGAAGCCTTACTCAAACTCCCGGCTTGCCCGTCCTCACTGGACGGCGAGCCGGGAGTTTCTGTTTCCGGGGCTTCATGGCTCATTCGCCGACGGCAGTCCTCGCGGCCGAGCCGTCTTGCTTCGCGTTCCATGTGCATGATTTGCCGGAACGGTTCGTTGATGTCGTCGGCCACGACGTGATGGCGGTGGATGTAGATCTTGTTGAACACTGCCTGGTTGAGTTGGCGTCGTCCAGAGTCCGTCAGCTTCCCGTACAGCCCTGATGGCTTGGCGAGCAGGTCGAGGATGAAGTTGATCAGCTCTGCTCCGACTTGGATGTCGGAGTTCAACCCGGCGAGCTCGTCTCGCAAACGTTGCCGGTGAAGGTCGATGTCGAGGAGACGGCTGCGCACCTTCTGCTTGGCTGATGGCGTACCCGCGGCGAGGTCGATCAGGTTGGACTCCTGAACATCGAGCTTGGCCAGCTGGGCATTGAGCTGCCGTCGAAGCAGCGTCGTGCTGTGCTGATCGTCGTCCATGATTTCGATGACCTGCGACCGGAAGTCTTGCACGAACCAGTCCTCGAAGCTGACCTGCTGGTAATGGTCGATCACGGCCTGCTCGACGACACCGACTTGCAGGAATGGCTCATCGCAGACGTGGTCCTGCCTGCCGCGGCAGAAAAAGTAGAAGTAGACGCCGCCTTTGCCTTGGGCTCTTTGCAGAATCATTCGGCTCTCGCGGCCTCGGCGGTGGCAGGCGCCGCACCACAGGCTGCCCTTGAGGTAGTGGTGCCACACCCGTTGCCGTTCGGCCGAGGTGCGCTTCGCATCCAAGATCTCCTGGCAGCGGTCGAACGTTTCCTGGTCCACCAGCGGCTCGTGCCGTCCCGAGTACTCGTCACCCTTGTACGTCACGATGCCCAGGTAATAGCGGTTGCGCAGCAACACGGAGAGCTTGCCGTCGGTCATCCGACCGGCCGGGAACCGACCAGGCCGCGAAGGGTCTGTCAGATCGTTTGTGTAAACGGTCGTGATGGTCATTGGTTGACGGCCTCGATGCGCTCACCGTAGTGGACGGTGAGGGTGTTGAGGATTTGCTTCCAGCCGGCGATGCGGCCGGTCATGTTCTCCCGGTTCTTCTGGCGAGCGATCGCGATGAGGTAGAGCACTTTCATCGCGGCTTGCTCGTTGGGGAAGTGG
>JAKOUY010000035.1 GCA_029782355.1 Actinomycetes bacterium | reverse complement strand
CGTCGGGCGGCGAAGAAGTCGCTCAGCAGCGTGGAGCACTCGGCGGCACGAACGCCGGTGACCGTCGGCACCTCGTGGTTCAAGCGAGGGTCGGAACCGAGGTGATACATGGAACCCATCGCACCGGCCCGCGGGTCGGTCGCGCCGTACACCACACCACCGAGGCGGGCCGCCCACGCCGCCCCGGCACACATCGGACACGGTTCGAGCGTGACCACCATCGTGAACTCGGAGAGTCGCCAGGTCCCGGTGTGGGCGGCCGCGTCCCGGAGGGCGAGGACCTCGGCGTGGGCGGTCGGGTCGCCGGACGCCTCGCGTTCGTTGTGTCGGCGGGCGACGATGCGACCGTCGGCCGCGACGACCACCGCGCCGACCGGCACGTCGTCGTGGACGAGCGCGGCGCGCGCTTCGTCGAGCGCGATGCCCATGGCGTCGTCCCAGCGGTGGTCGTCGGGCTGGATGAGGCGTGCCATGTCAGAACAGTGGCGCGGCAGGCGGCGTCGCGCGGGGATCGACGATGCAAGTGAACTCGCCGACCCAGCCGGCGGCGCCGCCGGAGCGCTCGACCATCGAGGTGATGGCGCCGGGGCCGGCCTGCCGGTAGATCGAGTCGTCATCATTGGTGGTTCGGGTTCCCGTGTGGGCGGTGTAGGGGTCGGCCTTCAGGAGTTGGTCGATGAGCGCCTCGTCGAAGAACGCCTGTCCGACATGGGCGACGTGTCCGCCGCGGTAGGTGTTGCCGATCTCGCCGCCCTCCAGCACCTTGAGGTGGATGTGGACGCTGCGGCCCTCGTACCACCCGGGCACGATCGTGGCGAAGGTCGCGATCCCCGATGCGTCGGTGAGCTGCACGCCGCGGAGGAAGCGCTTGTCGTTGGTACCGCCCGCAGCAGTGGCCGCCAGACTGTTGCCGTTGAATCCGGAGTACTCACCTCCGGCGTCGCAGTGCCAGACGTCGACCGCAGCGCCGACGAGTGGGATGCAGCCTGCGGAGGCGTCGAGCACCCGCACCCGGAACTCCAGTGGAGTGCCGGGCCGGCCTTCGGTGATGTCGGAGCGGGCGAGTGCGCCATCGAGGTGGTAGGGCCCGGCAGTCAACTCCGGGGTGAGCTCGCAGTGGGGCGGCAGGGTGGAGGCTGCCGATTCAGTGCCGCTGGCATCGGAGGTCGTTGCGCCGGGGTGGGCGGTGGTGGGCGCG
>JAKOUY010000030.1 GCA_029782355.1 Actinomycetes bacterium | reverse complement strand
TTGAAGGAGAAGGGGGTGGCCACCGAGGTGGTGGCGGTGTCGTGCGGGGTGCAGGCGTGCCAGGAGACGCTGCGCACGGCGATGGCGATCGGGGCGGACCGGGGCATCCTGGTGCAGACCGACGTGGAGCTGCAGCCGCTGGCGGTGGCGAAGCTGCTCAAGGCGCTGGTGGACAAGGAGCAGCCCGGGCTGCTGATCCTGGGCAAGCAGGCGATCGACGACGACGCCAACCAGACCGGGCAGATGCTGGCGGCGCTGGCCGACCTGCCGCAGGCGACGTTTGCCTCGAAGGTCGAGATCGCCGACGGTCGTGCGACGGTGACGCGCGAGGTCGACGGCGGCCTGGAGACGATCTCGGTGACGCTGCCGGCGGTGGTGACGACGGACCTGCGGCTGAACGAGCCGAGGTACGTGACGCTGCCGAACATCATGAAGGCGAAGAAGAAGCCGCTCGACGTGGTCAAGCCGGAAGATCTCGGGGTCGACGTGGCGCCGAGGCTGAAGACGCTGAAAGTGAGCGAGCCGCCGGGGCGCAAGGCGGGGGTGAAGGTGCCCGACGTCGCCACGCTGGTGGCGAAGCTGAAGAACGAAGCGAAAGTGATCTGAAGGGGAACGACCGATGGCAGCTCTGGTACTGGCCGAACACGACAACGCGGCGCTCAAGCCCAGCACGCTGAACACGATTGCCGCCGCGGCCAAGGCGGGCGGGGAGGTGACCGTGCTGGTGGCGGGAGCGGGCTGCGCGGCGGTGGCGCAGGCGGCGGCGCAGGCGGCGGGGGTGGCGAAAGTGCTGCTGGCCGACGCGCCGCAGCTGGCCGATCAGCTGGCCGAGAACGTGGCCGCGCAGGTGCTGGCGGTGGCGGGCGGGTTCACGCACATCCTGGTGCCGGCGACGGCACACGGCAAGAACGTGGCGCCGCGCGTGGCCGCGAAACTCGACGTGGCGCAGGTCTCCGACATCATCGGGGTGGAGTCGGCCGACACGTTCACGCGGCCGATCTACGCGGGCAACGCGATCGCCACGGTGCAGAGCGCCGATGCGGTGAAGGTGATCACGGTGCGCACCACCGGCTTCGACGCGGTGGCGGCCACCGGGGGCTCGGCGCCCGTGGAGGCGGTGGCGGCGGTGGCCGATTCGGGCAAGTCCAGCTTCGTGCGGCGCGAGATCGCCAGGAGCGACCGGCCCGAGCTCACCGCGGCGAAGATCGTCGTCTCGGGCGGGCGCGGGATGGGCAGCGCCGAGAACTTCCACCTGCTCGAGCCGCTGGCCGACAGGCTGGGCGCCGCGCTCGGGGCGAGCCGGGCTGCGGTCGACGCGGGCTACGCGCCCAACGACTGGCAGGTCGGGCAGACCGGCAAGATCGTCGCGCCGCAGCTTTACGTGGCGATCGGCATCTCGGGGGCGATCCAGCACCTGGCGGGGATGAAGGACAGCAAGGTCATCGTCGCGATCAACAAGGACGAGGAAGCGCCGATCTTCGGCGTCGCCGATTACGGCCTGGTCGCCGACCTGTTCACCGCGGTGCCCGAGCTGGTCAAGGAACTGGGCTGAGGGGCAGCGCCCCGGCCGTGACGAGGGAGTCTCCGCCATGTCGTACGTCGCACCGCTGAAGGACATGCTGTTCGTGCTTCGGCACCTGGCCGGCATCGACCGGGTAGCCTCGCTGCCCGGCTTCGCCGACGCGGGTTACGA
>JAKOUY010000023.1 GCA_029782355.1 Actinomycetes bacterium | reverse complement strand
CATGTTGGCGACGTCGCCAACATGTCACGACATGTTCGAGCGGCGGCGGGAGTGCTGGGCCGGACGCGGCCGGGCCCGGGCCGGGTCACGGGGTGGCGCGACGGCGGCGGATCTCGGCGGTGATCGCCGGGACCACCTGGTGCAGATCACCGATCACCGCGTCATCGGCCTTGGTCACCATGTTGGCGTTGCGATCGGTGTTGATCGCCAGGATCCGCTTCGAGGCCATCGCGCCGACCCAGTGCTGGATCGCACCGGAGATCCCGCAGGCGATGTAGATCTCCGGGGCGATGCGCGTCCCGGTCTGGCCGACCTGGTCGGTGTGGTTGCGCCACCCGTTGTTGGTCACCGCCCGGCTGCAGCCGACCACCCCGCCGAGCAGCGCGGCCAACTCCTCGAGCGGAGCAAACCCGTCGGCCGACCCGACGCCACGCCCCCCGCTGACCACCACCGGGGCGGTGGCCAGGGTCAGCCCGGCGGCGCGCTGGACGCGTTCGACGACGGCGCAGCCGGCGACCGCCGGATCGAGCTCGGGGGTGAACGGGTGCACGGTGGCCGAGCCGGGCGTGTCGGCCGGTTCGGGGTCGAGGGCGTGGGACGCCACGCTGAGGGCCAGTGGCCCGCCCGCGGACACCGTGGCCCGCTCGATCAGCGAGCCGCCCCAGCGAACCCGGCGGACGGTGAACGGTTCGGTCGATTCGACCTCCAGCACGTTGGCCACCATCGGGATGTCGAGGACGGCCGCGGCGTGGGCCAGCACTTCGTTGCCCTGGTCGCTGCCCGGGGCGATGACGACGTCGGCGTCGACGTGGCGGGCCGCCCCGGCGAGGACGTCGCCCCACGCCTGGGGGTTGTACCCGGCGAGCAGGTCATGCTCGGCCACGTGGATCGACCCGGCCCCGTGCGCGGCGAGGACGGTGGCGGCGTCGTCATGGAGCGGGCCGACCATCAGCACGGCCACATCGCCAGCTCCCATCCGCCGAGCGAGGGTCAGCGCTTCCAGCGTGCCGCCGCTGATGGTGTCGCCGGCCCGTTCGGCGAGGACGACGGTGGTCATTGGAGCACCCCGATCTCGATCAACAGGTCGACCACGGCCGGCGCGGCACCTGGACCCTCGCCGAGGATTCGCGTCGCGCTGGCCGCCTCCACCGGCGTGTGCAGCGAGACCAGCCGCTGCCCGCCCGGCTGGTCGACCGGATCGACCACGGTGACGGTGACCTTCTTGGACGCCAGGCGCCCCTTCATGGTCGGGTACCGCGGCAGGTTGATGCCCTCCTTGACCCCGACGACGGCGGGCATCGCCAGCGCGTAGACGTCGACGCCGTCGTCGGTGGGGCGCTCGACGCGCACCGAACCGTCGCCGATCTCGATCCGCTTGGCGCCGTTGACGACCGGACGGCCGAGCGCCCGGGCGACGCGGATGCCCACCTGGAACCCACCCGAGTCGGCCGACTCGTTGCCGAACAGGATCACGTCGAACGGGCCGCCCTGCGCTTCCAGGTCGGCGACCGCAGCGGCGATGGCCCGGGCGGTGCGCTGCGGATCCCAGTCGGAACCATCGGTTCGCACCAGGACGGCGTCGTGGACGCCGACGCTGGCCGCATAGCGCACCTGCTCCTCGGCCTCGGCCGGCCCGAGGGTCAGGACGGTGGCTGTGCCGCCGTGCTGCTCGACGAGCTGCACGGCGGCCTCCACCGCACACTCCTCGTGCGGGCTGGTGGCGAAGCCGAGGAAGGCCGTGTCGACGGCCAACCCGTCGGCGGTCACGTTGATCTTGGCGCCGGGGGCCGGCACCCGCTTGACGCAGACGAGGACCCTCACGACTTCATCCGGGTGTCGTCGGGATCGAACAGCGGCTGGCTGCCCACCCGGGCCACCTCCACGGGGTACAGCTCGTTCATGTACATCACCCGCAGCTCGGTGCCCTCCACGGCGTACTGCGGCGGCAGGTAGGCCATCAGGAGGTAGCAGCCGAGCGACGGCGCCGCGCCGGCGGTGGTCACCCGCGACACCCGGCCCTTGGCGTCGACGATGCGCTGCCCGTCGACCGTGCAGATCGGCTCGTTGCCGCCGGTGGGATACCGCAGGATCCCGGATGCGGACGCGTGGTCCGTGATCCGCAGCGTGCACAGGGTGGCTGCCGGACCCTCGGCCTCGGCGGCAGCGCGCGCCGCGAGGTAGGCCTGCTTGCCGAGGAAGTCGGCGCTCTTGACCTTCGGGCGGGCCAGGCCGGCCTCGACGGGGTCGTACTCGCTCTCCAGCTCCGCACCCATCAACCGGTAGCCCTTCTCGATCCGGCCGGTCACGGCGTACACGCCCATGCCCACCGGGACGATGCCGAACTCCTGGCCGGCGGCGGCGATGGTGTCCCACAGGCGCAGGCCGTGCTCCATCCGCGTGTAGATCTCCCAGCCGTTCTCGCCCACATAGGAGATGCGGAACAAGGTGCAGGGGATGCCGTCGATCAGCAGGTCCTGGCAGGTGCCGTAGGGGAACGCCGCCTGGGAGACGTCGACCGTGGCGCCGGTATGGAGCGCGGTGGGGCTGGCGATCTTGGCCAGGACCGCGGCGGCCTTCGGGCCCCACAGACCGATCGTGCACAGCGACTGCGAGCGGTCGGTGAAGGTCACCGAGCCATCGGTGGGCAGGTACTTGCGGAACCAGTACTGGTCGCGGCCGCCGTCGAAGGCCCCGGTGATCACCCGGTAGTGATCCGGGGCGAGACGAAGGATCGTCAGGTCGCCGCGGAAGCCGCCGTGCGGGGTGAGCAGCGGGGTGTAGATGCTGCGCCCGACGGGCACGTCGACGTTGTTGACGACGATGTACTGGAGCGCCGACATCGCGCCGGGACCCTCGATGTCGAACTCGTTGAACGCGGTGAGGTCCACCATGCCCACGCGGTCACGCATGGCCAAGTGCTCGGCGTTGATGATGGGCGACCACCAGCGCGCGTCCCACTCGTGGGGGCGCTCGGTGTTGGCCTGCGGGTAGTCGGCGAACAGCGCCTCGTTCGAGGTGTACCACTGCGGGCGCTCCCAGCCGCGGGCATCGAAGAACACCGCGCCGAGGGCCTCCTCACGGGCGTAGAACGGGCTGCGGCGCATGCCTCGCTCACTGGCCCACTGCTCACGAGGGTGGACGATCCCGTAGGTCTTGTTGAAGTGCTCGGCGCAGCGGGCGCGAATGTGGTGCTCGGTGCGCTCGTGGGGGTAGAAGCGGCTGATGTCGCTGGTGTGCGGGTCGCACAGGTGCGGGTAGCCGTGGGTCATCCACTCGGCGACGAGCTGGGCGATCCCCGGGCCTTCCTTGATCCACACCGCCGCAGCGCTCCACAGGTTGCGGACCTCGACGCACTCCCCCAGCACCGGCATGGCGTCCGGGGTCAGCGACAGCAGCCCGTTGATCGCGTAGCGGATCTCGGCGGTGTCGAGGATCTCGCCCATCAGCTCGAGGGCCTGCTCCATCTGCGGGTCGAAGTCGTCGGCCGTGAAGGGCAGTTCGGTGGGACTGAGCGCCGATTCCTCGTTGGAGGGGATCTCGTCGGGGTGGTGGAAGATCGGCCGGTGGGCGTACGAGCCCACCTCCATCGAGCCCGACGACTGCCGCTCGTAGCAGAACGTGTCCATGTCGCGCACGATGGGGTAGGCCACCTCCTTGCCGCTCTGCTGGAGAATGTCGATCGGGCCGACGTCGGCCATCTGGTGCACGGCGGGCGTCAGCGGGATGGTCGCCCCAGCCATCGCCGCGATCCGCGGGCTCCACACGCCGCAGGCGATGGCCACGTGCTGGCACTCGATGCGGCCGCGATCGGTGACGACGGCGCTGACCGCTCCGCCCTCCGTCTCGATGTCGAGGACCTCGGTGTTGGCGAACACCCGGCACCCGCCGGCCACCGCTTCCTCGCGCATCAGGGTGCCGGTCTGCAGCGAGTCGACCACGCTGACGCTCGGCGTGTAGTAGCCGCCGAGGATCACGCTGTCGTCGAGGAAGGGCACCAGCTCTTTGACCTCGGCCGGGCTCAGCAGGCTGGCTTCGATGCCCCAGGCCTTGGCCGAGGTCATCCGCCGGTTGAACTCCTCCATCCGCTCCTCGGTGCGTGCCACCTCGATGCCACCACAGGTGTTGTTCATCCCGTGGTCGACGTACTGGCGCTGGCTCTCCAGCGTGAGCAGGGCCATCTCCTTGTTGTGGTCCGTGGGGAAGATGAAGTTGCTGGCGTGCCCGGTGCTGCCGCCGGGGTTGGGCAGCGGTCCCTTGTCGAGCAGCACGAGGTCGGTCCACCCCAGCCGGGTGAGGTGCCCGGCCAGGCAGTTGCCGACGATCCCCGCGCCGATGATCACGCAGCGGGCAGTGGTTGGGAAGTCAGTTGTTTCCGGCACAGTCGTCACAGTAATCCCCGAGGGCCGCGACCCCGCACGGGCCGTTCGGCCAGGCGGCCGGCACCTCCGCCGGGGACGTATCGTTGATCGGGTGCCGCCCACCGACGTCGTCCTGCAGTTCATCGGCGGCCGGGCCGTCGACGCCACCTCGGGTGAGACGTTCCCAACCGTCAATCCGGCCACCGGCGAGGTGCTCGCCGAGGTCCAGCAGGCCTCGACCGCCGACGTCGACGCCGCCGTCGAGTCGGCCCGCACCGCCTTCGACGGCTGGCGCGATCTCCCGGGCGCAGCACGTGGACGGATCCTGATGCGCGCCGTCGAGCTGCTCCGCCGGCGCAACGACGAGCTGGCTGCGTTGGAGGTGGCCGATACCGGCAAACCGATCAGCGAGGCCCTCGCCGTCGACGTCGCCAGCGGTGCCGACTGTCTCGAGTACTACGCAGGCCTGGCCGCCTCCATTCATGGCGAGCACCTCGACTTCGGCGGCAACTGGGGCTACACCCGCCGCGAGCCACTCGGGGTGTGCGCCGGGATCGGCGCCTGGAACTACCCGATCCAGATCGCCTGCTGGAAGTCGGCCCCGGCCCTGGCCTGCGGCAATGCCATGGTGTTCAAGCCGGCGGAGCTGACCCCGCTGACCGCCGTGAAGCTGGCCGAGATCTACGCCGAGGCGGGCGTCCCGGACGGCTTGTTCAACGTCGTCCAGGGCGATCATCGCGTCGGCCAGGCACTGACGTCGCACCCGGGAGTCGCCAAGGTCTCCTTGACCGGCGAGGTGGGCACCGGGCGGCGGGTCATGGCCCAGGCAGCTGCGACCCTCAAGCACGTCACCCTGGAGTTGGGCGGGAAGAGCCCACTGATCGTCTTCGACGACGCTCAGCTCGACAACGCCGTGTCCGGGGCGCTGCTCGGCAACTTCTACACGCAGGGCGAGATCTGCTCGAACGGCACCCGGGTCTTCGTCCACCGCGCCGTCCGCCAGGCGTTCCTCGACCGGCTCGCCGATCGGGTGGCCAAGCTGGTGGTCGGCGATCCAACCGACCCGGCCACGCACATCGGTGCGCTGATCGGTGAGGAGCACCTCGCCAAGGTGCTCGGCTACATCGACGCCGGCCGGGCCGAGGGCGCCACGCTCCTGATCGGTGGGCGGCGGGTGACCGAGGGTCGTCTGGCCGCCGGGTGCTTCGTCGAGCCGACGGTGTTCGTCGACTGCACCGACGGCATGCGCATCGTCCAGGAGGAGATCTTCGGCCCGGTGATGGCCGTGCTCGACTTCGACGACGAGGACGAGGTCGTCGCTCGGGCCAACGCCACGCCGTACGGCCTCTCCGCCGGGGTCTTCACCCGTGACCTGACCCGGGCCCACCGGGTGGTCCGCCGGTTGGAGGCCGGGACGACCTGGATCAACACCTACAACATCACGCCGGTCGAGTTGCCCTTCGGCGGGGTCAAGCAGTCCGGTCTCGGGCGGGAGAACGGCCGTGCGGCCATCGAGCACTACACCCAGCTGAAGAGCGTCTACGTGGAGATGGGCGATGTCGACGCCCCGTACTGATCGGCCGTACGACTACGTCGTGGTCGGCGGTGGCTCGGCCGGCTGCGTGCTGGCCAACCGGCTGAGCGCCGACCCGGCCACCCGGGTGCTGGTGCTGGAGGCCGGTCGCCCGGACTACTGGTGGGACGTGTTCATCCACATGCCGGCGGCGCTGATGTTCCCGAGCGGCAACCGCTTCTACGACTGGCGGTACGAGACCGAGCCGGAGCTGTTCATGGGCGGGCGCCGGGTGTTCCACACCCGCGGCAAGGTCCTCGGTGGCTCGTCGAGCATCAACGGGATGATCTTCCAGCGCGGCAACCCGCTGGACTACCAGCGCTGGGCGGCGGACCCGGGGATGGAGCACTGGGACTACGCCCACTGCCTGCCGTACTTCAAGCGGATGGAGAACTGCCTCGCTGCCGCGCCCGACGACCCGTTCCGCGGGCATGACGGACCACTGGAGCTGGAGCGCGGTCCGGCCACCAACCCGCTGTTCGATGCCTTCTTCGCCGCCGTCCAGCAGGCCGGCTATCCGTTGACCGACGACGTCAACGGCTACCGCCAGGAAGGCTTTGCCCGCTTCGACCGCAACGTCCGCCGCGGCCGGCGGCTCAGTGCCGCCCGGGCCTACCTGCATCCCGTGCTCGACCGCCCGAACCTCGATCTGATCACCCGCGCCGAGGTGATGCGGGTCCGCTTCGAAGGCACCCGGGCCACCGGCGTGGACTACCGGCGCTGGGGCCGCACGCACCGCGTCGATGCCACCGAGGTGATCCTGTGCGGTGGGGCGTTCAACTCGCCGCAACTGCTGCAGGTGTCGGGCGTCGGCGACCGCGATCACCTGGCCGAGGTCGGCGTACCGCTGGTCCACCACCTGCCCGGGGTCGGCGCCAACCTGCAGGACCATCTGGAGGTGTACGTCCAGCACGCCGCAGCCCGGCCGATCTCGCTCAACCCGCTGTTGAAGTGGCGGCACCGCCCATGGGTCGGGCTGCGCTGGCTGTTCCGTCGGGGGCCCGGTGCGTCGAACCACTTCGAAGGCGGCGGCTTCGTCCGCAGCAACGATCAGGTCGCCTACCCGAACCTGATGTTCCACTTCCTCCCCATCGCCGTGCGCTACGACGGCAGCGCCCCAGCGGGCGGCCACGGCTACCAGGTGCACATCGGGCCGATGTACAGCGACGTGCGCGGCTCGGTGCAGATCACCTCGGCGGACGCCCGGGTCAAGCCGGCGCTGCGCTTCAACTACCTGTCGACGCCCACCGACCGCCGCGAGTGGGTGGAGGCCATCGCCGTCGCCCGGCACATCCTCGGCCAGCCGGCCTTCGCCGAGTTCAGTGCCGGCGAGATCTCTCCCGGTCCGGACGTGGTGACCGACGAGCAGGTCCTGGCGTGGGTGGCCAAGGACGCCGAGACCGCGCTGCACCCGAGCTGCACCTGCGCGATGGGCACCGGGCCGATGGCGGTCGTCGACCCGGCGACCATGCGGGTCCATGGACTCGACGGGCTGCGCGTCGTCGACGCGTCGGTCATGCCGTACGTGACCAACGGGAACATCTACGCCCCGGTGATGATGCTGGCGGAGAAGGCCGCCGATCTGATCCTCGGCACCGCTCCCCTGCCGGCCGAACCGGTCGAGTTCTACCGCCACTCCCGCGGCTGAGCGCACCGGTCGGCCCACCACGAGCTGGTCAGTGAATCCGGCCAACTCGCCCGGATTCGCTGACCAGGTGGAAGCCCGGCGGTAGGTTCGGCACGGTGGGGGTGCTGGTGATCGCCTGTGGGGCTCTGGCCGGCGAGCTGCGCGCCGTGCTCGGCCGCTCCGACCTGGGTGCGCAGGTCGAGGTCGTCTACCTGCCTGCGAACCTGCACAACCGTCCGGAGCGGATCGTCCCGGCGGTCGAGTCGGCGATCTCCGGCGCGGATGGACGGGCGGTGTTCGTGGCCTACGCCGACTGCGGCACGGGCGGAGCGCTCGACCGCTTCATCGCCCGGAATCCGGGAGTTCGCCGCCTGCCGGGCGCCCACTGCTACGAGTTCTTCGCCGGAGCGGAGCGCTTCGCTGCGCTGCACGACGAGGAACCGGGCACGTTCTACCTCACCGACTTCCTGGCCAAGCACTTCGATGCGCTGGTGTGGCAGGGGCTCGGCCTCGACCGCCATCCGCAGCTGCGCGACACCTACTTCTCCAATTACCGGCGGGTCGTCCTGCTCAGCCAGGCGTGCACCGACGAGATCGTGTCCGCCGGGCGTGCCGCATCGGCCAGACTAGGGCTCGATTTCCAGTACATCTGTACCGGGAACGGTGCGTTCGAGACCGCCGTGCACGTCGGGCTGCGGACCGTTCCGGACGACGAGGAGGACCATGACTGACACCATCGTGAGCTCGGCGACCAAGGAGGTGGTCATCGGGTTCGGCCGCCCGTTCGTGATGATCGGCGAGCGGATCAACCCGACGGGTCGCAAGCTGCTGGCCGAGGAGATGAAGCAGGGCGACTTCAGCCGGGTGGAAGCTGACGCCGTGGCCCAGGTGGCCGCCGGGGCACAGATGCTCGACGTCAATGCCGGGATCCCGCTGGCTGACGAGCCGGCCCTGTTGGCCCGCGCCGTGCAACTCGTCCAGCAGGTCACCGACGTGCCGTTGTCGATCGACTCGTCGATCATCGCCGCCCTCGAAGCCGGCCTGGCCGTGTATCAGGGCAAGGCACTGGTCAACTCGGTGACCGGTGAGGACGAGGTGATGGAGCGGGTGCTCCCGCTCGTGGCCAAGCACGGGGCGGCGGTGGTGGCGATCAGCAACGACGAGACCGGGATCAGCATGGATCCCGACGTCCGCTTCGCCGTCGCCAAGCGAATCGTCGAGCGGGCCGCCGACCATGGCATCAAGCCGGCCGACGTGGTGGTCGACCCGCTGGTCATGCCGATCGGCGCGCTCGGCCAGGCCGGCCAGCAAGCCTTCACCCTGATCCGCCGGTTGCGCGACGAGCTCCGCGTCAACACCACGTGCGGGGCGTCGAACATCAGCTTCGGACTGCCCAACCGGCAGGTGATCACCGGGACGTTCCTGGCCATGGCCATCGGCGCCGGGATGACCTCGGCGATCATGAGCCCGCTGCACCCCGAGGTGCTGGCCGCGGTCCGCGCCGCCGACGTGCTGGCCGGACACGACCAGGACTGCATGACCTGGATCCGCGCCAATCGCGACCCGAACGCCGAGTCGGAGGGTCGCGGCCGGCGCGAGGGCCGCCGGCGGCGCGGCGCCGAGTAGATGCCCAAGGTCGTCTTCACCCCGAGCGGTCTGTCCGGCGAGGTCCCCGAGGGTACGTCCGTGCTCGACGCCGCTCGCCGGCTCGGTGCCGACCTCGACACCGTGTGCGGCGGCCGGGGCATCTGCGGGCGATGCCAGGTGACGGTGTCGGTCGGGGACTTCGCCAAGTGGAGCATCACCTCGACCGATGCGGCGCTCAGCCCGCCGGGCCCGCTGGAGACGGCGTACCACGGCGCCCGTGCGCTGGTGCCGGGTCAGCGGCTCGGTTGTGCCGCGGCGGTGCGCGCCGACGTCGTCGTCGACGTCCCCCCGGCCAGCCAGGTGCACCACCAGGTGATCCGCAAGGACCTCGATCTGCCGGCGCTGGTGGTCGATCCCCTGATCTCGATGCACTACGTCGAGATCGCCCGCGCCGAGTTGGGCGACGGACGCTCGGCGGCCGACCTGCTGACGGTTGCGCTAGAGCTCCAGCACGGGGTGCGCGCCCGGTGCGTGACCGCGCCGGTCCTGCGCCACCTGCACGAGGCCTTGCGATCTGGCCGGGCCACGGCCGCGGTGCGCGACGGCGACGTGGTGGGGGTGTGGGCGGGCTACGTCGACGGGGCCTACGGCGTGGCCGTCGACGTCGGGTCGACCACCATCGCCGCCCACCTCTGCGAGCTGTTCACCGGCCAGGTGGTGGCCAGCGCCGGACGGATGAACCCGCAGATCCGCTACGGCGAGGACCTGATGAGCCGGGTCTCCTACGTGATGATGAACGCCGGTGGCGACCGGGTGCTGACCGACGCCGTACGGCGGGCGGTCGACGAACTGGTCGGTGAGCTGCTCGCCGCGGCCGGCCAGCGGCGCGACTCGGTGGTCGACGTCGTCCTGGTGGGCAATCCGATCATGCACCACGTCCTGCTCGGCATCGATCCGACCCCGCTGGGGCAGGCTCCGTTCACCCTGGCCACCGCGGACCCGGTCGGCGGCCCCGCCACCGACCTCGACCTCGACCTGCCCTTCGCCACCTTCTACGCCGGGCCGTGCATCGCCGGGCACGTCGGGGCGGACACCGCCGCCGCCATGCTGGCGGAAGGCCCGCACCGGGCCGAGGCGATGCAGCTGCTGGTCGACGTGGGGACCAACGCCGAGATCGTCCTCGGGGACCGCCACCGCCAGTACGCCGCGTCCAGCCCCACCGGGCCGGCCTTCGAGGGCGCCCAGATCAGCTGCGGGCAGCGGGCCACCGCCGGCGCGGTGGAGGCCGTGCGCATCGACCCCCACACCGGCCGGGCTCGGGTGCGGGTGATCGGCGCACCGCAGTGGAGCGACGAGGACGGCTTCGCCGAGTCGATCGCCGCCACCGGCATCACCGGGGTGTGCGGGTCGGGGATCATCGACCTGATCGCCGAGATGTACCTCGCCGGGCTGCTCGATGCCGACGGGACGATCCGCGGTGACGCCGCCCGGCACTGCCCGGATGTCGAGGCCGACGGGCGGACCTTCCGGTACGTGTTCGCTCGCGACGGTGAGCGGCGGTTGACCCTGACGCAGAACGACGTGCGCGCCGTGCAGCTGGCCAAGGCCGCGCTGCGTGCCGGCATCGACCTGCTGGTCGAGCACGCCGGGTCACCCGTCGTGGCCGACATCCGCCTGGCCGGAGCCTTCGGCGCACACATCGACCCGCTGCACGCGATGATCCTCGGCCTCGTTCCCGACTGCCCACTCGACGGTGTCCGATCGGTTGGCAACGCCGCCGGCGCCGGGGCGGTGGCCGCGCTGCTCAGCCGCCGGGCGCGGGCGGAGATGGAGCAGGCCGTGCGCCGGGTGGAGAAGATCGAGACCGCCACCGAGCCACGCTTCCAGGAGCTGTTCGTCCACGCCATGGCCCTCCCCCACCGCACCGCGCCGGCGCCCAACCTGGCCGCACTGGTCGACCTGCCCCCACCGCGCCACGGCGACGCGGCAGCGGCCGGAGCCGACGGAAGTCGACGGCGGCGACGCCGGGACCGGTGCGAGCGATGACCCACGACCTGGTGATCCGCGGCGGTCTGGTCGTCGACGGCTCTGGCGCGCCCGCCCACCCGGCCGACGTCACCGTCAAGGGCGGCGTGATCGTCGCCGTCGAGCCTGCCGGCTCGGCGGGCCGCGGCCGTCTCGACCTCGATGCGACCGGTCTTCTGGTCACGCCGGGCTTCGTCGACGTGCACACCCACTACGACGCCCAGGCGACCTGGGACCCGTGGATGACGCCGTCGTCCTGGCACGGGGTGACCACGGCCATCATGGGGAACTGCGGCGTCGGGTTCGCTCCGGCCGCTCCCGACCGCCACGACTGGTTGATCGCCCTGATGGAAGGAGTCGAGGACATCCCCGGCTCGGCGATGACCGAGGGACTGACGTGGGGCTGGGAGACCTACCCCGAGTACCTCGACTCCCTGGCGTCGATGCCGCGGGTGATCGATGTCGGCTCGCAGATCGGCCACGGACCGCTGCGGGCCTACGTGATGGGTGATCGAGGCGCGGCCAACGAGCCGGCGACCGAGGCCGACATCACCGCAATGGCCGACCTGGTCGAAGCCGCCCTGGCCGCCGGGGCCTTCGGGTTCAGCACCAGCCGCACACCCATCCACCGATCCCGCGACGGCGAGCTGGTGCCGGGAACCGATGCCGACGAGCGCGAGCTGGTGGGCCTCGCCGCAGCAATCCGCCGGGCCGGGCACGGCGTGTTCCAGTTCGCCCCGGACCATGCCCACGTACCGCGCCGCGAGTTCCCGTGGATGCGAACGGTGGCGGCGATCACCGGTCAGCCGGTGTGCGTCAACCTCAACCAACCGGACAGCGCGCCCGATGTCTGGCGGGAGGTCCTCGCCCTCCTCGACGGCGCGCATGCCGACGGCCTGCCGATCTACGCCCAGGTGGCCGGGCGGTCGATCGGCATCCTCTACTGCCTGGCCGGCAGCGTCCACCCGCTGCTGTTCCATCCGGCCTACGCCGAGGTGGCTGCGTTGCCCATCGAGGACCGGCTGGCCGCCCTCGCTGAACCCGAACGCCGCCGGCGGATCGTCGAGGACGAGCCCGACGACGGTGGCTTCTTCCGCACCGCGGTGCTCGACAAGCTGCATCGCACCTGGCCCGTCGACCGGGCAGGCATCGACTACGAGCCGGGCGCCGAGACCTCGGTCGCCGCCGTCGCCACCCGCCGTGGGGTGCCACCGATGCAGGTGGTGCTCGACCAGCTGTGCGCCGATGGCGGAACGGGAATGCTGTACGCCCCGTTCTTCAACTACTCGTACGGCGACTTGAGCATGACCCACGACGCCACGCTGCACCCGCACACCCGCCTGGGGCTCAGCGATGCCGGAGCCCATTGCGGGGCGATCTGCGACGGCGGGATGCCGACGTTCATGCTCACCCACTGGGTCCGTGACCGGACCCGTGGCCCGCGGCTGGCACTGGAGCGGGTCGTGCGCCGCCAGACCGCCGAGACGGCCGACCTGTACGGGCTCACCGACCGCGGCCGTCTGGCCCCGGGCCAGCGCGCCGACCTCAACGTCATCGACTTCGACCATCTCGGGTTCGACGTGCCGCGGATGGCCTACGACCTCCCTGCCGGCGGACGCCGCCTCGTCCAGCGCGGTCGGGGCTACGTCGCCACCTTCGTCGCCGGCGTCCGCACGGTGGCCGACGACGAGTTCACCGGCGAGCTTCCGGGCCGCCTGGTGCGTGCCGGCCGGCACGGCCGGGACTGACCGGCCCGACGACGGGTCTCACGACGACGTGCAGCCCAGCGACAGACCAGGACTGTCCACCAGGTCGGCCACCCCGTCTGCCGAGAACAGTTCGCTGCCCGGCCACGCGCCCACGCGCTTCGCGCCGGTCTCCGCCAGGGCCGCCGGCAGTGCCCCGGCCACATCGGTCTCCCACGGCCGATAGACGAGCAGCCAGGTGACGCCGGTTCCGCGCCGCTGTCGGACGGCTGATGCAGCGGCCGTCGCGCCAGCCTGGGTGCGCACGGCGACGTCGCTGGGCTGGCAGCGCCAGCCGTAGTGGGACATCGGTCCGACGGCCGTGGCGTTGTCGATGATCAAGTGGTCGCCCGGGCCCATCGACTGCTCGAGGACGCGTGCCGGGCCGCGGAGATCGTCCTTGGCGTAGTAGGCATCGGTGTACCAGTTGCGCAGGGCGAGCGCGACGACCACGCCCGCCAGCGCCGCAACCCCCATGGACAGTCGGTCGCGGCGAACGGCGCTGATCACCGCGCCGGAGACGATGGCGAAGGCGGGGAACGCCGTGATCGCGTAGCGCGGGTTGAAGCTGAGGTCGCTGGGAACGGTCGCCAGGATCGCCAGGACGATCGGGCCGAACAGCCAGACGGCCAGCCACCACGACACCGGCGCGCTCCGACGCCAGAGCCGCGGCGCAGCGGCGAGGAGAAGGGCGGCGACGGCGACCGCGACCACGGCGACCGCCCCCACGTGTTGGCGCACGGCCGGCCCGGTGCCGAGCAGGCGCATGTCTCGGACCGAGGGGCCGATCGAGTGCCCACCGACGAAGGTGTACAGCGTGTACGGCAACCAGAAGACGCGCCCGCTCTTGCCGAACCCGGTGGTGTTGGCCTGACCAGCGGAGGCGACCAGCCAGGGGACGAACGCCAGGACTGCCACGGCGTTGATCGTCGCCCACCACCACACCGTGCGATCCCGCCAACCCCTGCGAGCCAGCACGTACGCGCTGAGGCAGATCATCAGCAGGATCATGTACGGATGGGTCCACAGGCCGGCCACTGCGGACAGCACCGCCCCGGCCCACTCCCACCGGCGGGCGACTCCGCCGACCACGGCCCACCCGCAGATGACGTAGACCAGGCCGCACACCATGAGCAGCGAGTACATCCGGCCCTCCTGGCTGTACCACACGGCGAAGGGCGCCACGGCGACCACGCCGGCACTCGCCAGCGAGATGGACCGATCACCGAGCAGTCGCTGCGCGACCACGTAGGTGAGGGCGATGGCGATCGTGCCGGCGAGTGCCGCGGGCAGCCGCATCCAGAACTCGCTTCCGCGCCCGATCCACATCGACAGCGCCTCCAGCGCACTCGACAGCGGCGGCACGTGGTCGACCTTGGCCACCGCCATCAACCCGTCGGCGCGCACGACCTGTGCATTGCGAAACGATGCAACCTCGTCCATCCAGAGCGGCTGCGCGGCGAGCCGCCAGCCGCGCAGCGCCGCGCCGAGGATCACCAGGCCGCCGAGCCACCTGCCAGAGCGCACGGGCGCGGGCGAATTCGTGTGTGCTCTGGCTGACGTCATCACCGTCGTCCCTTCTCGCCCATCACCGGCGCGCCCGACGCCAGTGTAGGCGCCGGCCGAACTGCGGTGGCCGCTCGCGTTCGTGAAACAGTCGTACCGGCTACGATCGTTCGCCGGAGAGGGGCAGGTGGGGATGAGCGACGCAGCACATGGCCGGAGATCGGGCGGCCGAGCGGCCCGGCAGTCGGCTCGCGCCGCGGCCGTCGTGGCTCGCGACCCGTTCATCCGCCGGGCGTTGTCGCCGGTCGAGGTGGTCAGCGAGGAGGGACTGTCGATCATCGAGCACAACGCCGAGACGATCCTCGAGCGGGTGGGTGTCGAGATCCGCGACTACCCCTCGGCCATCGAGCGATTCCGCGGCGCCGGGTGCGACGTCGACGGCACGCGAGTCCGCTTCCCGCGCGGCCTGGCCCGCACCCTCGCCAGCTCCGCCCCGCCCACCTACACCCAGCACGCCCGCAACCCGGCGAACTCCGTCCAGGTCGGCGGCGACGCCACCGTCTTCGCCCCGAACTACGGCTCTCCGTTCGTCCACGACCTGGATGGCGGGCGGCGCTACGCCACGCTTGCCGACTTCCAGAACTTCGTGAAGCTGGCCTACCTGTCGCCGAACATGCACCACAGCGGTGGGACGGTGTGCGAACCGGTCGATGTGCCGGTCAGCAAACGCCACCTGGACATGGTGTACAGCCACATCCGCTACAGCGACAAGCCGTTCATGGGCTCGGTGACGGCTGGGGAGCGGGCCGCCGACACCGTCGAGTTGGCCCGCATCGCCTTCGGCGGGGACCTGGCCGATCGCACCGTGGTGACCAGTCTGATCAACGCCAGCAGCCCCCTGGTGTGGGACGCCACCATGCTGGCGTCGGCCGAGGTGTACGCCGCGGCCAACCAGGCGACGATCATCACCCCGTTCATCCTCGCCGGGGCGATGGCCCCGGTGACCAGCGCCGGGGTTGCCGCCCAGACGCTGGCCGAGGCGCTCGCCGGGATCGCCTTCACCCAGCTGGTGCGGCCCGGTGCGCCGGTGATCCTCGGTTCGTTCGCCAGCTCCATGTCGATGGCCACCGGTGCCCCGACGTTCGGCACGCCGGAGCCGGCGCTGGTGCTGTACACCCTGGCGGCCCTGGCCCGCCGGCTGCGCCTGCCGTTCCGCAGCGGGGGCTCGCTGACCGCCTCGAAGATCCCCGACGCCCAGGCCGCCTCCGAGAGCGCCCACACGCTCCTGCCGACGATGATGGCCGGCGTCAACTTCGTCCTTCACGCGGCCGGATGGTTGGAGGGCGGGTTGTCGATCGGCTACGAGAAGTTCGTCCTCGACGACGACCAGTGCGCGCTGATGGCCACCTTCGCCAAGGGCCTCGACCTGTCCGACAACGGCCAGGCGCTGGACTCGATCCTGGCCCACACGCCCGGGGAGCACTTCCTCGGCACGGCGCACACGCTGGCCAACTTCGAGACGGCCTTCGCCCGCAGCGCCACGGCCGACAACTCCAGCTTCGAGCAGTGGACCGAGGACGGCGGGCTCGACGCCGCCAGGCGGGCCAATGCCCTGTGGAAGCAGCGACTCGCCGACTACGTCGCCCCGCCCATCGATCCGGCCGTCGATGCCGAACTGCTCGACTTCGTGGCCCGCCGCAAGGCTGAGCTGCCGGACACCTTCGCCTGATGACCACTCCCCTCGCCGCCCTGCTGGCCGACAGCCGCCTGGAGCTGCTCCCGCTCAAGTCCGCCGCCGACGCCGTGGCCGCCCTGCCGCCGGGTTCGTCCGTGTCCGTGACCTGTTCCCCGGCACACGGCCTGCAGGTCATGCAGGATCTCGTCGCCCGGCTGGCCGACGCCGGGCACCACGCCGTTCCGCACTTCGCCGCTCGGCTGGTCCACGACCGCCACCACGCCGCCCAGCTGGCGGGGTGGTGCGACGACCACGGCATCACCGAGGTGTTCTGCATCGCCGGCGACGCCCTCGACCCGGTCGGCCCCTACGCCGGTGCCGAGCCGTTCCTGCGCGACCTGCTCGATGCCGGACCGAAGCTGCGCGCCGTGGGCATCAGCGGCTACCCGGACGGCCACCCGCTGATCGCCAAGCACACCCTGGCCGACGCCCTGCTGGCCAAGCAGGAACTGCTCGAATCGGCCGGCGTCCAGGGTACGGTGAGCACGCAGATGTGCTTCGACGTCGAGCGGATCCTCGGGTGGATCACTCAGGTCCGAAACGAGGGCGTGACGCTGCCCGTGCGCCTCGGGGTCCCGGGTGTGGTCGACAAGGGCAAGCTGCTGGCCCTCGGCACGCGCATCGGCATCGGGACGTCGCTGCGCTACCTGCGCAAGAACCGGGCCCTGGTCGGCAAGCTGGCGATGCCCGGCGGCTACGACCCGATGACCCTGCTGCGGGCCATCGCCCCACAGGCCCGCGACCACGGCATCACCGGACTCCACGTCTTCACGTTCAACGCCGTCGGGCCGACCGTGGCCCGCTGGCACGCCAGCCGGCGTCCGTGACCGCCGGGCGGCGCGTCGTCCTCGTCACCGGGGCGGCCCGGGGCATCGGTCGCGCCGTCGCCGAGCTCGCCGCCCGAGGCGGCGACGTGGTGGTCTGTCACGCCCATCGCAACCTCGCCGCGGCAACGGAGCTGGCGGCACGGATCGGTGGGACGGCCGTCGCCGCCGATCTGGCCGATCCGGACGGGGTGGCCACGATCTTCGCCCACATCGACCAGCACCACGGGCGCCTCGACGGGTTGGTCAACAATGCTGCGACCGCCGCCGGGTACGGGCCGATCCTGGCCGACGGCGCCGGCTACGACGCCGCCGCCCTGTCGGCGATGCTGGCCGTCAACGTCACCTCGGTGATCCTGGCCATCCGAGCCGCCGCCCAGCGGATGACCGACGGTGGCTCGATCGTCAACGTCTCCTCGGTGGCCGCAACGCTCGGCGGGGCCGGTGAGTGGGCCCACTACGCGGCGAGCAAGGGGGCGGTGGACACGCTCACCCGTGGTGCGGCGCGCGAGCTCGCCGACCGAGGGATCCGGGTCAACGCGGTCCGCCCGGGCTTGGTGGACACGGACTTCCACGAGCATGCCCCGCCGGGCCGGATGGATCGCCTCGCCCCGGCCATCCCGATGCGCCGGGCCGGTCGACCGATCGAGATCGCCGAGGCCATCGTGTGGCTGCTCTCCGATGCGGCCTCCTACGTGACGGGCGCCGTGCTCGACGTCAGCGGCGGCCGCTGACCAGCGCGTCCGGCACCTAGGGCCCGGTTGGTCACCGCCAGGACGAGGCCTGCTGCGACGGAGACCGCCAGCACCACCCGCGGCAGCGAGTACGGGCCGATCCGGTCGAACAGGATCCCCACCACCCACGGCATGACCAACCCGCCGAGCCCGGACGTGGCGATGATCAGTGAGGTGTCCCGGCCGCGCAGGCCCAGCCTCGACTCGGCGTGGGCCACCATGGAGGCATACTGCGGGGCCACGGAGACGGCGAACAGGGCGGTGACCACCCACAGCATCGGACCGGTGCCGTCGACGGCCACGAACAAGGCGGAGGCGACCACGCTGGCCACGGTCGCCGCGCCGACCAGCACACCGGCCGTGACCCGGCCCGCCAGCCAGATGGCCCCCAACCGTCCCACGGTGAACCCGATCCAGAACACCATCGTCACCGCCGTTGCGGTGGCCGTCGACCCGCCGGAGACGTCCTCGACGTACGAGTGGATCCAGCCGGCGAAGGTCACTTCCAGCGCCACGTACAGGAAGAAGTAGCCGCAGACGAGACCGAGCGCCCATCGACGTGGCTGACCGCCTGGCGTCGCCGTCGCATCGATCCGCGGTCGCGCGGGGGCGGGTGTCCGCAGGAACGACGGGCCGACCAGGGCGATCACGAGGGCGACCGGCACCAGCACGAGCCACAGCCCTCCGGTCCAGGCCAGCGATCGATCGACCACCACCGGACTAGTCACCGCACCGATGGCGAAGGCCAGGTGCAGGGCGTTGAGCCGACGACCGGCGTACCCGGTGCTCCGCCACACCGTGAGCGTGTTGCCGCACACGTCGGCCAGGGCGCCGAACACGCCGACCAGGGTGAACCCGACCCCCATCGCCCACAACGATCGCGACGCGGCCACGATCGCCAGTGCCGACAGCGACCCGGCCATCGCCGCCAACCAGGCCCGGTGGCCGCGCCCACCATCCAGCAACCGGCCGCCGGCCAGCGCCCCGACGATGTAGCCGAGCGATTGGGCGACGAACACCGTGGCGATGCCGGCATGGTCGGTGTGCGCCCGGGCCCGCAGGTAGGACAGCGCCGGCCCACCCACCGAGAGGCTGACCCCCACCACGGTGAACCCGGCCAAGTAGGTGAGCATTCGCCGATCGATGGTCGCCGCCCGCGGCGCCGGCGCGGGTTCGGATGCGGCGGGCACGGCGCTCCACCCTACGCGGGCCGTCACCCAACCCATCGGCCAGGAGCGGTCCGGCCGGCGCCGCTAGGGTCGGCGGGCGTGCGAGTGGCCGTCGTGATCGCCCATCCGGTGGCGGACAGCTTCACCCACGCGGCTGCGGAGGCGGCCGTCGAGGGCCTGCGCGTCGCCGGCCACCACGTCGACGTCCTCGATCTCTATGCCACCGGCTTCGGCGCGGCGATGTCCGCCGACGAACGGCGGGCCTACCACACCGCCGAGCCGGTGCTCGACCCCCAGGTTGCCCAACACATCGCCGTGGTCACCGCGGCCGAGGCGCTGGTGTTCGTCTACCCGACGTGGTGGAGCGGCCTCCCGGCGATCCTCAAGGGCTGGCTCGAGCGGGTGATGGTCGAGAACGTCGGGTTCCGCTTCAACGCCCGGGGCAAGGTCCGCCCGGCACTGACCAACGTCCGCCACATCGTCGGGATCAGCCTGTACGGCTCCCCGTGGCGGTACGTCAAGGCGATCAACGACAACGGCCGACGCATCCTGACACGGGCGTTGCGCCTCAGCACCGGCTGGCGAACACGGCGGACCTGGCTGGCCCTGTACGAGATGGACACCACCACGGCTGCGGCACGCCAGGCGTTCCTCGACCGGATCCGAATCACCATGTCGACCATCCGATGACCCGCGCCCTCGTGATCGTCTGCCATCCGTTGGCCGACAGCTTCACCCATGCCGCGCTCGGCCGGGTGCTGGCCGGTCTCGGCGCGGCGGAGGTCCGCGTGACCGACCTCTACGCCGCCGGGTTCGTGGCGGAGATGAGTGCCGAGGAGCGGCGCACCCACCAGGACTCACCGGATGGCAAGACCGACATCGCCGCTCACGCCGCGGATCTGCGATGGTGCGACACGCTGATCCTCGTCTACCCCACCTGGTGGAGCGGTCAGCCGGCCATGCTGAAGGGATGGATCGATCGGGTCTGGGTGCAGGGTGTGGCCTGGACCCTGCCGGCGGGCAGCAACCGTCTGCGGCCGCTGCTGACCAACATCCGCCGCCTGGTGGCCGTCACCACCCACGGTTCGTCCAAGTTGGTGAACGCCGTCGAGGGCGAGTCCGGCAAGCGCACCCTGACCCGCTCGCTGCGGGTCCTGTGCCACCCTCGAGCCCGGACCACCTGGCTGGCGCTGTACGGCATCGATCGGCGCACGGACGACCAACGCCGGGCCTTCCTCGACCGGGTCGAGCGGCGGATCCGCCGGCTGACCTGATCGGTCAGCGCCGCTCGAAGACCGTGACCACCTCGACGTGGGGGGTGTGCGGGAACAGGTCGAGGACCTCGGAGCGGACGTGGCCGAACCCGGCATCGACCAGCAGGCGGGCGTCTCGGGCCATGGCCACCGGATCGCAGCTGACCAGCACCAGGCGCGCCGTGCACGCAGCCGCGAGCGTCGCCACCCCGGCGCGCTGCAGGCCCGTCCGGGCCGGATCGGCCACGACCAGCTCGGCCGGCACCGGCGTCCAGGATTCGACCGCCGACTCACACACCCGCGCATCCCGCCCGGCGAGGTTGTGCCGGGCATCGGCGCAGGCCGAGGGCGAGGACTCGACAACGGTGATCGGGCCGCGCCCGACGGTGGCGGCGAACAGCCCGATGCCGCCGTATGCGTCGATCATCGGTGCCGCCGCCAGATCGCCCGCGGCCCGACCGACCGCGTCGACCAGCAGCTCGGCAGCAGCCGGTCCGGATTGGAAGAAGGAGGGGGCCGAGACTCGCAGATCGACTCCGGCGACCCGCTCGGTGATCGCTGCGTGATCGCCCGTGGTGACACCGCCGGCCAGTGATCTCCAGGTCGGGGGCCGACCGCCGAGCGCCATGATCGTCCGTTCCTGAGTCGCTGCGGAGACCCGGGCCGACACTTCTCGGGGGCCGTCCACCCGCACGCTCACCAGCATCTCGTCCAGCAGCGGATGAACGACCAGGCAGTGGTCGAACGGCACGACGTGGTGCGATCGGCGGGCTCGCAGCCCCAGTCGGCCGTCCGGGGCGACGGCGGCGCGAACGGTGGTGCGATAGGCATCGGCGGGGACCGCCCGCCCGGCCGAGACCACGCAGTCGGTCAGCCGCGCCGTGCGCGCCAGCGACTCGGCGACAATTCCGACCTTGGCGGCCAGCTGTGCCGACGGCTCGAGGTGCTGCCAGGCACACCCGCCGCACCCGACGGCCACGGCCGGGCACGGCGGTGGCCGTCGGTCGGGCGAGGCGACGGACACCTCGGACACGCTGGCCGTGACGTAGTCGCGCGCCTCGCTGAGAATCTCGGCGCGGACCCGTTCGCCAGCCAGCGTGCCGTCGACGAAGACCACGCGCCCGTCCGCCAACCGCCCCAATCCGCTCCCACCGGCCACCAGCCGTTCCACGGTCACGGTCACCACCCGCGGCTGCGCGCCGACGTGGTCTGCGCGTCGCGCCCGGCCCCGCATCGTCCGGTCCGATCAGTCCGCCGTGGCGCTCACCGGCTTGGCCGGCACACCCGCCACCGTGACGCCCGGGGGAACGTCCTTCACCACCACGGCACCGGCTGCGACGATGGCTCCCGCCCCGACCCGAACCGGACCGAGCACCATCGAGTGGGCCCCCATCATCACGTGGTCGCCGATGGTGGGCATGCCCGGACGGCTGCCGGCCCCGACGGTGCAGACGTGATGCAGCGAGCAGTCCGCGCCGATCGACGAACCCGGCGCCACCTGGATCGGCCCGACGTGTGGGATGAGCATGCCGGGCCCGATGTGGGCGGACGGGTGCAGGCTGATGTGGGTGATCATCGTGAGCAACTTGCGCATCACGCCCAGGGCGACGCGCAGGGGCAGGGTCAGCAGGCGCGGCGAGACCCGTTGCACGGCCACCTGTGCTCGATGGATGGCCAGCATCCACAGCCCTTCCGAGCCCCATCCGCTGTAGCCGTGAGCCCGGAACCGGGCCAGGTCGGCACGGAACGCCCGCCACTGGCTGTCTCCGGCCCACTCGTTGACCGACTCCCGGTCGTAGGTCCAGGCGATCACCGAGGAGCTCCGTTGTCGATGGGTCGATCGTACATGGGAGCCGCGGGGTCCTCAGCGGCTCGCACGGGTCGGCGCCTCACGGATGCGCATCACCTCAGCCTCGTGGTCCATCACGCCCCGGATACCCCGACCGGTGGCGAACAGGAGATGCTTCAGGGCAGCCAGGCCACCGAGCACCAGCAGGCCGATCAGCAGCGGCCCGATCACCGCCTGACCGAGGCGCAGCCGGTCGCTGGTCATCTCCGAGAACGTCCCGCTCTCCACCGGCGACCCGTCGGCCAGCAGCGTCCGGATCGGGTCGCGCACCACGGGACACGGTGTGTCGGTGTCGTTCACCCCGATCACCGCATCACCGCCGAACTTCGGCTGTGGCTCACGCACCCGGCTGACCAGCCGACCCTTGCTGGTGCCCACGCCGACGACGTATCGCTGTCCGAGCCGCAGAAAGCGGGTCTCCTGGACGTACAGCACGTCCACCAGGTTGCCGACGGCGTGGCCGCGCAACGAGCCGGCACGCGTGCGAGTGACGCGGAAGCGGGCCTCGGTGGACGAGTTGGCCACCAGCTGCCCCTCGAAGATGGCCGTCGGCGCCGGCGGGACGGAGCAACCGGCCGGGATGGGGATCAGCGGCGGCAACGCACCGGTGCTGGCCTCGAGCGGCAGTGGCACCTGCATCGGGATGTTGTCCGGCACCGTTCCCCCGACTCCACTGGTCGCCGGTGGAGCCGAGCCACCACCCGTGCCGCCCGGCGAGCTGGTCACCCCGGCAGCGGCGGCGGGCGCCCCGACGACCACGGCCCAGAGCATGGCGCCGAGGGCCGCCGACAGCACGGCGCGCACGACGACCGGTCGGTGGGGCACGGCAGCGAGGCTACCGAACGTCGCCGGCGCCGGCCGGGCAACCCGGCATACTGGCCGGGTGGGCATGAACCCCTACCGCCGCCATCGCCGCCGCCCGAGCGATCTGCTCTTCGTCGCCGCGGCCGTGATCCTGGCCATCGGTCTGAT
The DNA here is from genome assembly GCA_029782355.1 of Actinomycetes bacterium. Classification (GTDB taxonomy): domain Bacteria; phylum Actinomycetota; class Acidimicrobiia; order Acidimicrobiales; family Ilumatobacteraceae; genus JAKOUY01. The sequence goes on along the minus strand of JAKOUY010000023.1, from coordinate 395,753 downwards.
CGCCTGGGGCTTCCTCGGCTGATCGGCCGCTGGTCAGAACGCCGCCTCCAGCCGTTCGATCCGCACGCCGGTGATCGCCACGACGTCGAAGCGCACGGCGCCGCGGACCTGCGGGTGGGTCGCCAGGAACTGGGCGGCGAGGGCGCGCAACCGGCGCTGCTTGGAGATCCCGACGGCGGCCGCCGGTCCACCGAAGCGAGCGTCGGCGCGGGCCTTGACCTCGACGAAGACCACCACGCCCGGCCGTTGGACGATCAGGTCGATCTCGCCCGACGTGGCCCGCCAGTTGCGCTCGACGACCAGGTAACCGTCGCGTCGGTAGGCATCGGCGGCGAGATCCTCGCCCCACCGGCCGCGGGCCACTGCGGCCCGACTGGGCCCTACAGCTCGGCTCGAGGCAGCTCCTCGACGTTGACGTCCTTGAACGTCAGCACCCGAACCTTGGGAACGAAACGGCTCTTGCGGTACATGTCCCACACCCATGCGTCGGTCAGCTCCACTTCGATGACCGGCCGTGCGGCGTCGCCCGTCACGTTCACGGCGACGTCGTTGGCCAGGTAGAACCGGCGCTCGGTCTCCACGGCGTAGCGGAACATCGCCGCCACGTCCTGGTACTCCTGCGCAAGGTGGAGCTCGCGTTCGGCCTCGAAGTTCTCGAGATCGTCAGAGCTCAATTCGGGTTCCCTCCGACAACGAGACGATCAGCGCTCGCGCTTCTCGCGGATCTTGGCGGCCTTGCCGACGCGGTCGCGCACGTAGTAGAGCTTGGCCCGGCGTACGTCGCCGCGCTTGAGCACCTCGAGCTTGACCACGGTGGGCGTGTGCACCGGAAAGGTCCGTTCGACGCCGACGCCGTAGCTCAACTTGCGCACGGTGTAGGTCTCGGCCACGCCGCTGCCCTGCCGGGCGATGACGTTGCCCTGGAACACCTGGACTCGCTCCTTGTTGCCCTCGACCACCTTGACGTGCACCTTGACCTCGTCGCCAGGGCCGAAGGCCGGCACATCGCTGCGCAGATACTGGTTGTCGACAAGGTCAGTGGACTTCATGGCGGACTCTTTCGCGGGGCGACCGGGGTCGTCGGGGCGTCAACTCGGGAACGCTCCAGGATAGGTGAGCGCGGCGAACTCTTCCAACAGGCGCCGTTCGGCCTCGGTCACGCCGCCGCGGGCCTCGATCAGATCGGGGCGGGAGCCCAACGTGCGATGCAGGGCCTGTGCCTGCCGCCAGCGTGCGATCCGCCCGTGGTCGCCGCTGCGCAGGACCTCCGGAACCACCCACCCACGGAAGTCGGCCGGACGGGTGTAGTGCGGTTCCTCGAGCAGGCCGGAGGCGCCGAAGCTCTCCGTCACCGGGCTGTCGGCATTGCCCATCGCCCCGGGCAGCAGGCGGGTGACGGCCTCGATGACCAGGCAGGCGGCAACCTCGCCGCCGTTCAGGACGACGTCGCCGACCGAGAGCTCGCCATCGACGAGATGCTCGGCAACCCGGTGATCGACGCCCTCGTAGCGTCCGCAGATCATCGAGAACCCGTCGAGGCCGGCGAGCCGAGCAGCCATCGACTGATCGAAGCGCCGCCCCCCCGGCCCCAGCAGCAGGAGTGGTCGAGGCGGGTCGGTGGCCTCCACGGCGGCGAACAGCGGCTCCGGCTTCATCACCATCCCGGCACCACCACCGAACGGCGCATCATCGACGGTCCGATGGACGTCCGTGGTCCAGGACCGCGGATCGTGGACACGCAGATCGAGGATGCCGGACTCGCGGGTCTTGCCCACCATCGACTCCCGACAGAACCCGTCGACCAGCGCCGGAAAGATCGAATAGACGTCGACACGCATCGCCGTGGCAGCCTACGGGGCGATGATCTACCACCTGACGACGTCGGCCCGCTGGCGGTCGGCTGTGGCGACGGGAACCTACGACGAGTCCACCCGCGGGCGGACGCTGGCCGAGGAGGGATTCATCCACTGCTCGACCGCCACCCAGTGGCCAGGCGTGCGCCGGGCGTTCTACGCCGGCGTCGCCGACCTGGTGCTGCTGCACATCGACGAGCGCCGACTCCATGCCGAGCTGCGCTGGGAGCAGGTGCCCGGCGACGACACTCCGTTCCCCCACCTGTACGGCGCGCTGAACGTCGACGCGGTGCGCACGGTCGAGGAGCTGGCGGACGCCGGGTCGGCTCAGGTCGAGACCAGCTGATCGCCTCGAACTCGTCGGACGGCCATCCGTGCCAGGATCGGGAGTGCGGAGAGGTCACGCACGAGGTACCGCTTCCACAACCGACCCGGCTCCTTGGCCAAGCGGTACAACCACTCCAGGCCGGTGCGCGACATCCACCGCGGCGCCCGGCTGATGCGCCCGGCCAGGAAGTCCAGCGTCGCCCCGCAGCAGAGGTAGCAGGCATCCGGGAGACGATCGGCATACTCGTGCAGCAGCGTCTCCTGCTTGGGAGCCCCGAAGCCGACGAGGACCAGCCGCGCCCCACTGGCGCGGATCGCGTCGAGCGACTCCGCCATGGCCCGATCCGGCCGGCCGGGAACGTAGCGGGGCGAGGCCTGCCCGACGACGCGCAGCTCCGGGATCGACGCCGTCAAGCGGTTGCGAGCGGCCTCGTTCACCGCGTCAGTCGCGCCGAAGAAGAACACGCCGACACCAGCCTTGGCGCAGGCCGCGAGCAACGGCAACGCCAGATCGGAGCCGGCGACGCGCTGGCGCAACGGGAGTCGGAGCAGCCGGGCCACCAGCACGAGCGGCATCCCGTCCGCCAGCACGAGGGCCGCACGGCGGTAGGTCAACTGCATGGCGCGCTGGGATCTCAGCAGCGCCAGGTGATCGAGGTTCGGCGTCACCACGACGTCGACGCCAGGCCGCCGAGCGAGCTCGACCACCGCGTCGACCGCCTCGTCGGCCGTCACGACGTCGACGCTGGCCACGCCGAAGTCGACCCGGACCGGCCGGCGCCCGGCGTCGTCGCGTCCAGCGGAGGTCGTCACGCGCCCTGCGCCCGACTGCGCTCCGCCCGACTGCGATCCGGATCGTCACCGTCTCGACGATGCGCCAGGCCTGCGGCGAGCAACGCCGCAACCAGCGCCCACGCAGCCATGGCGAAGGCCGTCTCCTCGACGACGACGAACCATCGCCACGTCCGCGAGCCGAGGTCGAGCGTGCCCTGGAGGTTGTCGCAGGCCTCGCTGACGATCACCGCCAGCAGCGCCACGGCGAGTGGTCGCATCACCCCTCCATCCCGGAGATGGTCGCGGAACCCGACGAGGCACAGCAGGCCGACGACGGTCAGCAGCACTCGGACGATCACGTCACCGGCGGCGTAGCGCTCGTGGAACCGGACGGCGACCTCGACGGCCAGCGCGGCGGCGCCGACCGCTGCGGCGAGGTAGCGGATCCGCCCGACGCGCCTCGCCATGGACCGCCCGGCACAGATGACCGCAACGGCCGCGTACCCCGCCGGTGCCAGCGTGGTGGGGACGTCGACACCATGATCGCCGACCGTGGTCCGGAACACGTGAGACACGTCGTGCCAACGCCGCCTGCCGGCCCATGCCGCCCCGGCGCACACGATGGCGCAGGCCACCGGCAGTCCCACCGACGACGCCCACGCCCGGGCGCGGCGATGCCGGGTTGGATCGCTCACGGCTGGTAGTCCGCGACTCGCAGGAACGGGCCGATCTTCTCCATGTCGGCCGACCCGCCGTGGTCCCAGAACTGGTACAGCGTGGCGACGTCTGCCTCGGCGACGCTCCCGGCGTCGACGTAGAACCCCGGCCAGTCGCCGCCCATGAAGTCCCCCACGTAGGCGCCGTAGCGCTGCAAGGCGTCCCAGACCAGACGTCCGACCCGGCTCAGCCCGGGCGGAGCGGGGACCCCGGCCGGGACACCGATCTTCGAGCCCATCCGAATCGGACCGGTTGCCCCACCGTTGTCCCATGCCGTCGCCGGCCACCGATTGCTGGCCGGCGCGGTGTTCAGCATCGGGCCGGTCAGGCCGACGACCAGGGCGTGGTCGATCGAGCCCCGGGCCAGATCCGAGCCGGTGATCAGCCCGGCGATCCACGAGAAGTTCGATGCCCGGACACCGTCACGGACCTGGAGGGTGCCCGCTCCCGGTCCGGTCTGCACGTCGCCGCTGGCCCAGGCTCCGGCGCGCACGGTGCGGGTCACCGGGTCGAGCTGGGCCAGCCACAACTCGAGGTACGACGAGCCGTCGACGAGCGTCACGATGGCGTCCGAATCGGCACCGGCGCGGAGATCGGCCGGGGCCCGGACCATCCGGTCGAAGGCCGGGCTGTTCCGGTGCATCGCCGGATCGTTCACCGCCGGTGCCTGGACGCGCCACATCGGATCGGTCGGCTCGACGTAGGTCACGACCACGGCGTCCGTCTTGACCCACCAGTGCAGCGGGCCATCGGCGAAGCGATGGAGCACCGGGTGATCGAACCACTGGGTCGTCGCCGGTGTCGGGGTGTTCCACGGGGAGCTGGCCGCGAACGGGACCGGATGGACGACCGCTGCGGTGCGCCGTGCCGGCAGCGGCCGGTCGGCGCGCAGCCCCACGCCCAGCGCCAGCGCCCCGGCGGCCAGCAGCATCCAGGCGACGATCCGTTCCACCGTCGCACTGCGCCCGTCGAGGTCGACGTCCCGACGTCCACGTTCGGTGCCCACCAGCGGCCAACGTAGCCGCGGACGGGCGGCCCCGGGGGCCGCTACGGCTGGTAGTTGGCGACCCGCAGCAGCGGACCGATCTTCTCCATGTCTGCCGACCCGCCACGGTCCCAGAACTGGAACAGCGGCGCAACCATGTATTCCGCAACGCTGTTCTTGTCGGCGTAGAACACGGGCCAGGATCCGCCGGCGAAGTCGCCGACGAACGCCCCGTAGTTCTGCAGGGCGCGGAACACCAGCCGGCCGACGCTGCTGAGACCGGCTGGCATGGCCACCCCACGGGGGATGCCGATTCGTGTCCCCATGCGGATCGGCCCCCAGCTCCCGCCCGTGTCCCACGCCGTGGCGGGCCAGATGTTGCTGCGGTAGGCCGAGCTGAGCATGTGGCCGGGCAGCGCCACGGCCAGCGCGTGGCTGATCGACCCTCGACGGATGTCCGAGCCGGTGATCAGTCCGCCGGCCCAGGAGAAGTTGGAGGCTCGCACGCCGTCGCTGGTGGTCCGCGTCCCGGCGCCGGGTCCGTAGGTGATGTTGCCCCGTGCCCACACGGTGGCGCGGACCACCCGCCGGACTGGGTCGATGTTGGTCAGCCACGTCTCGTAGTAGCGACCCCCGTACACCAGGACGTTGATGTGGTCGGAGTCCCCGCCGTCGCGCATCCACTTCGGGGCGCGAACGCGGAACGTGGACGCCGGCCAGTGGCGGTTCAGGACGGGATCGTTGATCGCCGGCATGATGTACGTCCACACCGGATCGGTGCTCCGCCCGTACCAGACGACGGCGCTCGAGTTGTTGACCCACCAGTGCAACGGTCCGCCGTTGTAGTGGTGCAGCAGGTCGGTGTCGAACCACTTGGTGCCGAGCGGCGTCGGAGTGTTCCACGGCGAGGTGCTGGAGAACGGTCGTGGACGCAGTGCCGTGGAGATCCCCTCGGAAAGCTGCGGTGCAACGGCCTGGACGCAGAGCACCGACGCGGCGAGGAGGGGCCACCAGCGCACCCGTGAGCGCACCGTCCCCGATCGGCTGGCGCCGCCGGAGTGTTTCGGAGATCGTAGTAATTGACGCACGTTCGTAACATAGCCTGCCCGAACGGTCCGCGGAAGGATCCCGGCCGGGTGGGTCAACCAGCCGTGTCGGGCGCCCACCGCAACCCGACCCGATCGGCCGCGTTCAGGCAGCGGACGGATCCGGACAATGCGCCGGCGCGCATCGGGCGCAGCGACACCACCTGGGTGTCGCCTGGGACGAGATGGAAGAAGTTGTCGTCGGCCAGCCAGCCGTCGGCATGGAGCTGGACGAACTGGGCGGCCAGACGGGTGGACACCCGGACCAGCACCTCGCCTCCCGAGCCCGACGAGATGTCCGCGGTCAGGCCGACGTCGAGCTGGCGCGGCCGGTGGTGTCCACCGGGGAAGTGGACCGCACGGGAGACCACGTCCCCGGACACCGCCTCGACGAGGCTCACCGACACGGCGTCGCACACCGGGGGGCCGAAGCGGTAGGCGAACGTCAGGTCGTAGAACGAATCGAGCAGGCCGGCGAGCTCGATGCGCTCCTCGCCGTGGGCCGGCACGTCGATGGGTGTCTCGCCGTTGCGCATCTCGCGCCCGTGGACGTCGACCAGGCGAAGCACCAGACGTCCCGCCAAGGCGAGTGGACCATCGTTGAACACGTGGGCAACCAGCCCGTTGAGCCCCTCGTCGGTCAGGAGCACCGCACGAGGACGGCTGGACCGAGCCAGCGCGTAGTACACGGACTTCGGGACACCGTCGGAGTCGAGGATCCCCCACCCTGCGCCCGCCAGGCGGTCCTGCCAACCGAGGATCAGTGCGCCGCGGCACGAGCTGTCCGCTCGCCGCCACTCGCCGAGACAGCTCTCCACGCAGATCGACGACGCCGCCCGGCCGGCGTCGAGGTAGGCCGTTCGATCGTAGAAGCGCGCGTCGAGCGCACCCCGACCGAAGAGCTCGCCCACGTAGAAGTCTCGAACGTCGTCGAAGTCCCAGTCGGCGTGAGCATCGCGTGCCGAGGCGAACTTCCAACCCGGACCGTTCAGGCCGTCGTCCCGCCCGACACTGCGCTCGACGTTGCCGTCGGTCGGGAGGTGGGCCATCGCCAGGCACTCGGTCGCGAAGCGCACGCCGGCCCGGCGGGCGTCGTCGAGCGGGCGCAGGTAGGCACCGACCCCGAAGTAGGAGGAGGGGCCGGTGTCGACCTGGAACGGCAGGACCCCGCCGGACGGGGTGTTCGCAACGTACGGGACCGCCGGAGCGGCGTCGGCACAGCATGCCGCGAGCACGAGCCGGCCGACGCCGTTCATCCGGTCGCCGGCGCGCCGTCCCATCATGATCGCCTGCTGTTCGACGTCCGTGCCGCCGCAGAGGACCGCCAGACACGGATGGCGCGCCAACCGGTCGAGCAGCTGACCGGCCTCGAGTCGCACGCCGGCGACGAAGCCGGGGTCCTCGTCGGGGTAGTCGAGGTTGGCGAACATGAAGTCCTGCCAGACGAGAATCCCGAGCTCGTCACAGAGGTCGTAGAACTCGTCCTGCTCGTAGGTGCCCACGCCGGTGACGCGCATCATGTTCACGCCGGCGTCGACCGCCAACTGCAGCGAGCGACGAAGGAGCGCGGCGTCCGACCACAACCGCACCGCGTCGGGCGGGACCCAGCATGCGCCGCGAGCGTGGAGTGCCACGCCGTTGACGATCACGCCGAATCCGCCCCGAGCCGTGTCGAGCGCGACGTCACGGAACCCGGTCGAGCCCAGCCGGTGGTCGTGCCCGTCGACTCGCAACCGCACCTCCACCAGGTTCGGCTCGCCATGGGTGCTCGGGAACCAGAGGGGTGCATCGTTCAGGACCACCTCGCCGGCGAGTCGCGTCCCGTCGGGGTGCGGCTCGACGGTCAGCGGGGCGGTCGACGACCCGACGGTGAGCGTCGCGTCCGTCGCCGAGGTGCCGCTCCACCAGGCCTCGACCCGCACCACCCCGTCCCGCCCGCGCAGCGAGGATTCGAGTCGGCGAAGCTCGAGGCTCGGCGGGTCCAGGTCGACCACGACGGGCCGCCAGGGACCGACCGGCGCGGCGGCCGGCCGCCAGGTGCGGATCCGCCCGGCGAACGACGAGCGGATCCACCGCAGTTGCGGCAGGTCGACCATGAACGTCTTCCACCGCGCTCGGGGGCTCTTCGGCACGGGCTCGCTGCGAAGGGCGCGGCAGCGGATGACGAGTTCGTTGACCCGCTCGACCCGCGCCGTCGCGCGATGAGCGACGAACATGTTGTCGCCGGACACGAGCGGCTCCCCGTTGAGCCAGGCATCGAAGACCGTCGCCACCCCGTCCAGACGGATCACCGCCGGTCCGGCTGAGGCTGACTCGAATCGGGCCCGCCACCACCAATCCGTCTCGTCGAAGTCGACCGCTCGGTGAGCCGACCAGACGCCGGCGTCGCGCAGCGCCGCGGCGACGGTGGTGGGTCCGGTCGCCGGCACCCAACCGTCGCGATCGAGGACCTCGGTGGGGTGGTGGGCCGATCCGGGTGGAACCCCGAGCAGCTGCCAACTCGTCAGTGCGGTCGAGCCCACGCCGAGTTGCACATCACGTCGTACGCCTGGTCCCACGAGTCGGACATGGCGTCGAAGAGCGGACCGAGATCGGTGGCGCGACCGGAGGCCAGCCGAGCCATCTTGAACTGGCAGGTCTTGGTCGTGTTCGACAGCGACCGCAAGGCCTCGACCGCGGGAGCCAACCCGACCGGGTCGAGCCAGTCGACGAAGGTGGCGGCCACCTCAGCCCATCCCCCGCACTGCCGCAGCGTGGCAAAGGCGTAGGCGTGGAAGAAGGCATCCTCCCGCGCCACCAGCGTCTTCGTGTCCCGCCCGATCCGCTCGGCCATGGCACGGACGGGGTTCGTCGCGGGAGTCTTGGCGAGCGAGCGGGCCACCAGCGGGACGACCCGATCACGCAGCACGTCGTCGTCGTGGCGCCGCACCCGGTCGAGCTCGACCACCTCGCAGTAGGCCGGCAGTTCCTCGTCCGGCTTGTCCAACTTGAGGACGCCGACGACGTCCGAGCCACTGACCTCGTGCACGCCCCGATTGTGGAAGTACGTCATCGAGTTCGACTGCCGGTCGAGCCGGATCGGGGCGATCGTCGTCTTCTGGTGGATCCGCTGATAGGCGGTGCCGGCCGTGTCGGGCAGGAACCAACTGTCCGCATCGAACGCCAACAGGTTGCCAAGGGCCAGGTGATCGGCGAGGTGCTCGTCGATCGGGAGCCAGACGTTCAGTTCGGTCGCCATGATCCCGTAGAGCGTCCACAGATCGTCCAGCGAGTACTTGAACATGTCCCACTGTTCGCCGTTGAAGCCCGCCGACAACGTGGACACCAGGCCGGCGACCGGATTCAACCCGAGGGCATGGATCAGCTCGGTCCACAGGTCGATGTAGCAGTTCGTTTCCGGCCACAGCCGGTCGTCGCCGTGGATGAAGTGCGCCTGGTACGTCGCCGGGGCGACGTGGCGCAGGCGCTCGAGCTCGATCATGGCCACAGCACCGCTCGGACCGAGCTCGGCCACGTGTCGGTCTCCATGCCGTAGCGCTGGAAGAGAGCGACGACGCATCGGTCCGATCCGACGGCGGCGCAGGCGCTGTGCGCCGCGTCTCCGTCCGCGGTGCGGATGTCGAACAGCTCGCCGAAGTGGCTGAGGTGGTAGTTGACCGACGCGCAAGCGGTGGGTTCGGACTCGCCGAACACGGGAACGAGGAACTCGATCTTCAGCTGGTAGGCACGTTGCCCTTGGGCCATGAGCCGTCCGGCCCGACCGAAGAACGGGTCGCTGGCGATGTCGGTGCGAGCGTCCAGCCCGAGGCGGTCGAACAGCTCGGCGAATCGGCTGAGCCAGGTGGAACGCCAGTCTAGGACGTCGTCCGGCGTCGCCACACGGACGTTCTCCCACATCCGGAACGCCTGCATCCGCATCGGGTCTGGTGAGGGCTCGTGCCGGAAGCAGTACGAGTGGTGCTCGAAGACGATGCCGCCCGGGGGGACCGCTTTGGTCAGCGTCGAGTACACCGGATAGCAACACGCCGGCGTGAACGCCACGTCCGTCTGCTGGAGCAGGTCGGCGTAGGGCTGGCCCTCGTCGAGCCGGCGGATCAGCTCGGCGTGGGCCCGGTCGTCACCCCGGAACGAGAACATCGGGCCCGAGAGATGCGGGAAGTTGCGGACGTACTCCACCTTGTCGAAGGTGACCCTCGGCAGCAGCGGCGGGAAGCTGCACAGCACCGGCCCGTCCGGGGCCGCGAGCCGAGATGCCGCCGCCCCGACCCCCGCCCAGACCCGCTCGTACTCGGCACTCTTGCCGTACACGCCGTCGACGCCGCACGGGATCAGGTGGCCAGCCTCGATCAGCCGGCCGCGCAACTCGTCGAACGCGGCACGAAGAGCGTCGTCAGCCACGTCACAGGTCCTTCATCGCGCACAGCGTGGTTGCGCCCCAGTCGATCAGCCGATCGTTGTGGATCATCATCGGCGCGCTGAACAGGTCGCGCACGTGACGGGTCAGGGAGATCTCGCTGTCGTTGCGGTAGGCCCCGAGCCCGCACAGCTGCAGACACGACTCGGCGATCGCCCGGGTCCGGGTGGAGACGTAGACCTTGACGCTGTTCATGGCCAGCGACGTCGTGAACGAGCGGGCCGAGACGGGATCGGCCTTGGTCGACTCGTAGAGCTCCAGGGTCTTGTCGATGATCGCTCGAACGGCCAGCAGCTCGGCGTAGACCTCAGCCAGCTTCCTCGCCGAGGGCGGCGTCACCCCCGGGGACTTGCGCGCCAGTTGGCGGACGTACCGGCGCGACCGATCCACCGCGTCCTCGGCGATGCCCAGCCACAGGGACCCCCACGTCAAATGGGCCCAGGGCACCATGGTGCGGGCCAGCACGTCGGCGTACGGCTCGGGGATGACCTGGCTCATCGACCCGGTGGCGTGCAACTGGAACCCGACGCTCTGTGTGCCGCGCATGCCGAAGGCGTCCCACGTGGACTCGGTCGGCCGCAGCTCCAGCGTGGGACGCGTCGTGTGCACGATCACCTGATCCGTCGGGGGTGCATCGGGATGAGCTCGGGCCGTCACCAGCACGTCATCGACGTCGGCGCCGTAGGAGATGACCGACGCATCCTTGGTCAAGCTGAACCCACCGTGACCGTCGGGCACCACGGCGCAGGTCGAGCGGCCGATGTCACCCCCGGTCGTTGCCTCCGTCGTCGCCGACGCGAACAGCGAGCCGCGCTCGGCGATGCGCCGCATGGTGGCCTCGAAGTGGTCGACCCCCGCGCCATGACGCACGAGACAGGCCACCTGGATCTGGTGCATGGCGAAGACCATCGCCGAGGACCCGCAGTGGCGGCCGAGCTCGCGGCACACCGCGGCGACCTCCGTCAGCGACGCCGATCCCCCGCCGCGATCCGTGGGAACGACGATCCCCAGCAACCCGGCGGCGCGCAGGGCGTCGATCGATTCACGCGGGAAGCGGGAGGACTGATCGACGTCGGCTGCGTGCGCGCCGAGGACGCCGACCCCGACCTCACGGGCGGTGCGCAGCGTCGCCGCGAAGCGGTCGGCCATGCCCTGCTCACCCGCGAGACGGAGTGCACCGCTCATTGGTCGAGCAACTCGGCAAGGGCCTGATCGAGGTTCAGGATCGACTCGAACGTCGAGCGGTGCAGCAGGCGCTCGGGGAACTCCACGTCGAAGTGATCTTCGAGGGCCAGCATCACGTTGACGCTGGCATGCGAGGTCATGCCCGCGCTGTACAAGCTGTCCTCATCGGCGACTTGCCCGACATCGACGCCCAAGCGCCCGTACTCGGCGACAATGCTCCGGATCTCATCGACACGCGCCATCATCGACCTGCCCACTCTCGATGCTCGATGTGCCGACCCGCCCTGTGGCCCGGCACCCAGTTCGACCACTCATCGTAGCAGACGAACGCGCCTGCCGCACTGCCTCGCCGCCGACGCGCTCAGCACCAGATCTCGGCCCGGACCTCCGCCGGCCAGGAGTCCGGATCGAAGCCGTGATGGCGGAACAGGGCGATGACGACTCGCTCCAGGCCGAAACCGAGGCAGGCGGTGTGGGCGACCGATCCATCGTCCTGATGGATGTCGAACGCATGCCCGAAGTGGTCCTGGTGGTAGTTGAACGAGCACAGCGCCGTCGGGTGGTCGTCGGAGACCACCGGCACGACCACCTCGAACTTCAGCTGCTGGGCCCGCTGACCCTCGGCGAGCACTGCTCCCACCCGTCCGAAGAACGGATCCGAGGCCACCTCCGTCTGCGCCGGCAGGCCGAGCCGACGGAGGAGGTCCAGGCCGCGACGGATCCATGCTTCCCGCCACTCCAGCACCATGGCCGGTGACCCGGCCCGAACGAACTCGCGAACCCGGAAGGCCTGCATCCTCGTCGGTTCGGGCGACGGTTCGCGCCGGTACACCCAGTTGAGCATGGTGACCAGGCGACCGGCGAGCGGCAGGACGCCGGTCATGGTCGGATAGAGCGGATAACACGCCGCGGGGTTGAGACACACGTCCGTCAGCGACATCAGCTCGCCCCATGGTTCGCCACGGTGGACTCGCCCCGACAGCTGGTGAGCGTCGCGGTGGTCGCCGAGGAACCCGTAGATCAGGCCGGCCAGCTGGGGGAAGGAATCGAGGTAGTCCGTCCGCTGGATCACCGACCGGTCGATCACCGGAGGAAAGGTCAGCGACTCGGCGGGCTCGGCCGACTGGCGCACGATCATCTCGTCGACCCGGCGGAGCACGTCCTCGAACACGGCTCCCCGCCCGAAGATCCCGTGGACGTCCACGGGCACGATGAGACCGTGGGAGACTAGTCCGGCGAACAGCCGCTCGACCTGATCGTCCTCCGCAGGACGCTCCCGCTCCATGGGCGGATCGTATCGCGCGCCCGATGTGACCCAAACGGCCCGGTCCACCACGCTCGGCGTTCCGCACGGCCGGTGCTACCCTCTCTCGATCGTTTTCACCGTCGTCTCGCCCCACCTCGATGACGCCGCACTGTCGCTGGGCGCCACCATGCACGCCTTGACTCGCCGCGGCCACGAGGTCGTCATCGTGACGGTGTTCGCCGGGCAGACGGACTCCCCGTTGCCGCCGTCGGAGTGGGACGCCGGCCGCCGGTGCCGAACGGCGGGAGAGGCGTACGACCGGCGCCGCGCCGAGGACCTGGTCGCATCGCGCCGTCTGGGCGCACGCCCGGTGTGGCTCGCCAACTTCGGCGTCGGCTATCCCGACGTCCCGACTTCCGCCGAGATCGCCGCGCAGCTCGAACCGCACCTCCGCCACACGGACGTCGCACTCGTGCCGGGGTGGCCACTCGACCATACGGATCACGCTGCGGTTGCCGACGCCCTGACGGTGCTGCAACCAGCGCGCACCGTCCGCTACGCGGAGCTGCCCTACGCGCTCTACGCGCCCGGACGGACCGGCAACTGGCGGAGAACCACCGTGTCGATGGCCGACCGCCGGGCCAAGCTGGCCGCGGTGCTGGCCTACCGGCACGAGATCCGCAAGTTCGGGCCCCGTGGGCGCGCCGCGGTGGGCCTCGATCGCCTGCTCCATCGCGAGTGCCTCGCCGCCAGCGGTGCCGGCGCCGATCTGCTCGAGGACGTGCTGGGTTGACGCAGTTCGGGTACTTCGGCCCGCCAGACCGCCGTTGCTTTGCCGCAATCGACTCGCCGAGTGCACCGCACCGGGCGACGGTCGTCGTGCTGCCGCCGATCGGCTACGAGCAGGTCGCCGGTCACCTGGCGATCCGCCGGCTGACCCGTCGGCTCGCCGCCGGCGGAATCCGAAGCGTGCGCATCGACTACCACGGCACCGGCAACTCGATGGGCGACATGCACGACCCGGATCGGTTCGAGGCGTGGACGGCGAGCGCCGTCGATGCCATCGAGCGAGCCACCGCGGCTGACGGCGAGCCGCCCATCGTCGTCGCCCTCCGGCTCGGCTGCCTGGTCGCCGAGCAGGCCGCCCGAGTCGCCGACATCGCCGGCATGGTGCTGTGGGACCCGATCCTCGATGGCCGGCGCCACGTCCGCACGCTCAAGCTGCTCGGGCAGGGACTCGGCCCGATCCCGCTGCCGCACCCGGACGACGTCGCCGCCGGTGGGATCGTCTACCCGGGTGCGCTGCTGCGCCGGCTGGCCACGCTCCGGTTGTCCACCGACCGACTCCACGTCCCGGCCCTGATCGTCTCGCGCGTCGAGTCACCGGAACTGGTCACGGCCGCCGGGACGTCGGTCGTGCGGATTGCGGGGATGGCCGACCTCTTCGACGTCGACGCCGAGATCGCCACGGTCCCCGAACAGGCCGTCCAGGAGATCGCGACGTGGATCGGTGGCGCAGCACCCACGGTGACGCACCCGGGACCGCTCGATCTCGACGAGGAGGCGAGCGAGTCCGTCGACGGGGCCACGCTGATCCATCGAGCGAGGACCGTCGGATCGGCGGACGTCTTCGCCATCGACACCCGGGTCCACGCGACCATGCCGTGCGTCGCCGTGCTGGCGCTGAACAACGGCGTGGCTCCGTCGATCGGTCCGGGTCGGTCGTGGCTCGAGTTCGGACGGGCCCTCGCCGTGACCGGCTTCCGAGTGGTGCGGTGCGACCTCTCCGGTCTCGGCAACACCCCCGCCCGGCCCGGTTGCACGGAGAACCAGACGTTCCCGTACCACGCCGGTGAGGACATCGCCCAGGTCGTGGCCACCCTCGCCGCGGAGGGGGTGACCGAGGTCGTCCCCATGGGTCTCTGCTCCGGCGCGCTGACCAGCTTCGACGGCGCCCTTCGCTGCCCACAGATCCGCACGATCGTGAGCATCAACGGCCGACCGGATCACCCGTTCACCGACCCTCGATCCGTCCGCCGCCACCGCGCCGGCGGCCAGACCAACCGGCTGCTGGCCATCCCGCTGCGCAAGACGCCACTGATCCCCACGTTCAATCGGATCCCGGAGTTCATCTGGTCGGTCCTCGACGCGGTGCGGTTGGTCGCCCGTCCGACCGTTGCCTACGAGCGTTTCGAACGGCTGGGTGGGCGGGTTCTTGCCGTCTTCGGCGACGAGGAGCTCGGACTGCTGGGGCTCCGTCATCGGGCCGGCCGGCGCTTGGCAGGTCTCGTCGAGCGCGGCGCCGTCGATCTGCGCATCGTCGACGATCTGGATCACAGCATGTTCCGCGTCCACCACCGCCCGGAGGTGCTCGACATCGTCCAGGGCTACCTGCGCGACCGATTCGCCGCGGCCCTCCGGAACACGACCGCGTAGCCGTGCCCGACGTGGA
This sequence comes from Actinomycetes bacterium, assembly GCA_029782355.1. Classification (GTDB taxonomy): domain Bacteria; phylum Actinomycetota; class Acidimicrobiia; order Acidimicrobiales; family Ilumatobacteraceae; genus JAKOUY01. The sequence continues at coordinate 380,715 of JAKOUY010000023.1, read as the reverse complement.
CCGATAGTGTTCGGTTGGCGCGGGCCGAACGATGCTGGAGAGATCTGTGATGCGATGAGTGCTGATCCGGCACCCTTTGACGTCGCCTATGTGATGTCCGTCTTTCCGGCGGTGACGCACACCTTCTTGCACGAAGAGGTCGCCGGCCTGCGCGGCGCGGGCGCCAGGATCACCACGTTCTCGGTCAACCGCGGTCAGCCCGCACCCGAGCTCGCCGAGCTGGCGTCGACGACCACCGTGCTCAAGGACATCCCCAAGCGCTCGTATGCCACGGCCTTCGTCCGCTACGTGATCCGCCACCCGACGATCCTGCGGGTGCTCCGCCGGCGAGGTTCGTCCGATCCGCAACTGCTGGCTCGGCGTGCCGCCTATCTCGCCGAGGCCTGCCAGATCGTCGATGCGCTCCGTGCCACGCCGACGCGCCACCTCCACGCCCACTTCGGGGGGCCGTGCTCGACCGTGGCGTGGTTCGCCGCGGAAGTCGGCAACATCGTGCAGCCTCGTGGTCGCCCCTGGACGTGGAGCCTGACCGTCCACGGATGGAGCGAGTTCGTCAACGAGAACGAGAACCTGCTGAGCGAGAAGATCGCCGCAGCCCGCTTCGTCGTGGCGATCAGCAGCTACACCCGCGCTCAGCTGTGGCGGATCGCCCGACCACGGGACTGGGACAAGATCCACGTCGTGCGGTGCGGGATCGACCTGGCGAAGTTTCCACGCCGCCCACCTGGGCTGGCGATGACCACGGCGCCGCGGGTGTGCGTAGTCGCCCGTCTCTCGGCAGAGAAGGGCCATCTGGTCATGGTGGAGGCATTGGGCCTGCTGCGCCGGGCGGGGATCACGGCCACTGCCGACATCGTCGGTCCCGATTCCCCGATGCGGGCGATGATGGAGGACCTCGCCGCCCGCCGGGGCGTGTCCGAGCAGCTGGTGTTCCACGGTGCGCTGTCGCCGGCCGACGTCGCCGACGTGCTCGGTCGCGCCGACCTCTTCTGCCTGCCCACGTTCGCCGAAGGTCTGCCGATCGTGATCATGGAAGCGATGGCCCGGGGGGTTCCGGTCGTCACCACGTACATCAGTGGCATCCCCGAGTTGGCGAGGAACGGGGAGACTGCGCTGGTCGTACCCGCAGGCGACCCCGAGGCGCTGGCGGCCGCGATCCGCCGGCTCGTCGAGGATCCCGACCTGGTGCAGCGACTCACCGACCACGCCGTGGCGGAGGTCCGGTCGAACTACGACATCCGGTGTAACGTGTCGGCGCTCATGGATCTCTTCGTAGACCGGCTCGCCGAGGACGTCCCCGACGGGCAGACCACCGGCAGCCCGGCCAGGCTCGGCGCTCCGGCGGCGGGCGCTCCCACGTGATCGAGACCACGCCAGGTCCGCCAACCGTCACCCGATCACGCCTGGCGACATGATCTCGGCGATCCGGCGTCGCCTGGCGCAGCGAGCCGGGGTGCGCGACGCCGCGCTCAGCCTGCTGGTCCAGGTCACCAACATGGTTGCCTCGCTGGTCTCGTTCATGTTGCTCAGCCGTCGTCTCGGGCCTGGCGGCTACGGCATCTTCGTCGCCGCTTACGCGCTCATCGGCCTCGGTGTCTCGCTCGCCACCGTCGGGCCTGGTCTGGCGTTCCTGCAGTTCGGGATGCGATCGTCGCCGCAGGACGTGGCCGGCCCCTTCTTCGGCCTCCTTGCGTCGCTCGAAGTGATCACGATCACCTCGATCGTCGTCCTGGCCCACTGGTTGGTCCCGTCCATGCCGTTGTCCACCGTGGCGCTGTTCACGGTCGGCGAACTGGTGGGCGTGGGACTGACCCAACTGGCATCGACGCTTCGCTGGGCCTGCGAAGGCTTCGCCGCGACGGTGGGCATCCAGGTGGTGGCGAACGTCGTGAAAGTCGCGACGATCGTCGGCCTCGACCTCACCCATCACCTGACGATCCGCTCGTACGCGATCGCCTACATGCTCGGTTCGGTGGTCCTCGGCGTCGTGCTGTTCGGATGGGCGACCCACCGGCTCAAGATCCACCGGCGACTCGGGGCACCGCAGGCGCCCCACGCCCGCGCCTCGCTGACCTACACGGCGACGATCTGGATCTCGAACGCCCACGATTCAGGCGACAAGTTGACCATGTCGGCGCTCAACATGACCCGCGACCTCGGATGGTACTCGGCCGCCTACCGAGTGTTCGAGCTGGCCGTGGTCCCGCTGAGCGCCGTCGTCAACTCGACCTACCGGACGTTCCTCGATCCACGCGCCGGCGACGTGATGCGCCGGACGGTCCGATACACGGTCCGGGCGGTGGCCTACGCCGCGGTTGCCGCGGTCACCGTCGCGCTCTGCGCATCCTGGGCACTTCCATACCTCGGGGGTGGTGGGTTCAAGGAGTCGGCCGAGATCGCCCGGTGGCTGGCACCCGTGCTGGTGCTGCGAGCGATGTGCCAGTTCCCGCCCAGCGCGCTGGCCGGGCTGGGTCGGACCGGCCTCCGCCTGGTCGCCATGGCGTTCCCGGCCGTGATCGGCATCACCTCGTACGTGCTCCTGATCCCGAGGTACTCGTGGCGCGGGGCGGTCGTCGGCACCTACATCTCCGACTTCGTTGCAGCCACCGCCCTGTGGACGGCGCTGTATCGCACCCATCGCGTTCGTCCACAGCCAGCACCGGCCGCCTGACGCATCGATCGTGGGCGTTGCTACGGTGAACGGCCGATGACGGGCCAACCACTGCTGCGCGTCGTGCTATGGGCAGCCTTGACCCTCGATGGCGACGACGTGGTGGCCTCGGAGAAGCTTCTCCAAGAACTGCTCCAGTACGCGCGTCTGTGGCCGGGCGACGTGGAGGTCGTCAACGACGTCGTCCCCCTGACCAGTCCGTTCTCAACGATTCGGGTGCCGCGGCGCACCCTGCCGTTTCGGATCCGCAGCCTGTCGCATGATCGGTTGGACGACTCCCTGTTCGACGATCATCCAGCCGTCGTGCTCAGCGCCGCCGGGCACCGTTACCGGTCGCTGAGTACACGTGCGGAACATGCTGGCGTGCCGCTCGTGTACATCACGGAGTACTCCGAACGGACGTCTCGCCAACAGATCCGAGTATCCGACTTGGCCTGGTGGCGCAAGGCGCGTGCCCTCCAGTGGCTGCGCACCGGCCGGAGACGATCGCACGCCGCCATCGCCCGAGCAGCCGGCCTGCAGTGCAACGGTACGCCGACGTACGACGAGCTGTCTCATCTCAGTCCGAGCCCACTGTTGTACTTCGACAGCCGCGTACGTGACGACATGATCGCCACCGACCATGACCAACGGTTGCGAGCCGAACGCTATGCCTCGGCAGCACCGACCCGGCTCGTCTTCTCCGGGCGTCTCGACCGAGTCAAAGGGACTCAGTTCCTGGCCCCGTTGGCGGATGTGCTGCGCTCGATGGAGCACCCATTCCGCCTCGACGTGTTCGGCGACGGGCCGGAGGCCGGGCAGCTCCACGCTGATGTCGACCGGTTCAGGTTGGGTGATCTCGTCACCCTCCACGGAGCCGTCGCGTTCGAGGACGTGCTGATGCCGACGGTGCGGACGACGGCAGACCTGTTCGTCTGTCCGCATCCGCAGGGCGATCCGTCGTGCACGTACCTGGAGACGCTGGCCTGTGGCACCCCGATCGTCGGCTTCGCCAACGAGGCCCTGGTCGGGATGTCCCGGCAGTCCTCGGCGGCCTGGACCGTGCCACTCGGTGACGTCGGTGCGCTGGCGTCGCGCATCACGAGGCTCGCCCAGCAACCGGACGAGCTGCAGCGGGCGTCGAGCCTGGCCCGGCAGTTCGCCACGCGCCACACCTTCGACCTCACCTACCAGCGGCGCGTCGACCATCTGCTCTCGGTCGCCCGGACGTAGGCCGGCGGGCTCCGGGACCAGCGCAAAGCCGGTCCCGTATACTCGGCGCATGAGCGGGCTGACGCCGAGGTCCGTCCGGTGGCCAGCTGCCGATCTGCAGCGGGTGATCGCCGAGGACTTCCGCTGCCATGACCGGGACTGGACCCTGCCGGGGTTCCGCGCCCTGGCCGTGTACCGCTTCGGGGTCTGGCGGATGGATATCCGCCAGCCACTCGTGCGCGCTCCGTTCAGCATCCTGTACCGGGCGTTGTTCCGGCGAGTCCGCAACCGCTACGGCATCGAGCTGCCCTTCTCGGCCGTCATCGGTCGACGAGTGCGGATCGAGCACCAGGGCGGCATCGTCGTCCATGGGAATGCCTCGATCGGCAATGACTGCATCATCCGCCAAGGCGTCACCATCGGGAACCGCCACCTGGATCGACCGCACGACGCGCCCACCATCGGCGATCGCGTCAACATCGGCGCCGGGGCCAAGATCCTCGGAGCAGTCCGGCTCGGCAGCGACGTCAGCGTCGGGGCGAACGCAGTCGTGCTGTCCGACATCCCGCCCGGCGGAACGGTCGTCGGTGCGCCGGCGCGACTGCTGCCCCCGAGGGAATCCGAGTGACCGACCCGACGACGGTGGCGATCGCCATCTGCACCTACCGCCGACCGGCACAACTGCACGAGCTGCTCCGCACCATCGCCGAGTCGGAGTCGGCGAAGGATGGCGTCGTGTCGGCCATCGTCGTGGTGGACGACAGCCCGGAACGCGAGGCCGCAGCCGTGGTGTCCGCGGCTCGGGCGTCGCTCGGTCCGGACGTCACGCTGCGGTACGAGTCGACCGCATCCGGGGACGTGTCCGTCGCCCGCAACCGAGCCATCTCGGTGGCACGGGAGCTGGCCCCGTACGTCGCCTGCATCGATGACGATTGCCTTCCACGTGCGGGGTGGGTTCCGGAGCTCCTGCGGATCGCCCGCTCGACCGGCGCAGCGATCGTGGTCGGCCACCGTCAATTCGTCGCCCCGGACGACGCGCCGCGGTGGCTTCGCTCGGAACCGTTTCTCGCCGAGAACGCGCAGTACCCGGACGCGAGCGACCCGACGCTGGGGAACGTGGCCAACGTGCTGCTCCGTTCGGGGTGGCTGGCAGATCACCAGGTGGCCTTCCGCCGCGAGCTCGGCGTGACCGGCGGCGAGGACATGGTCTTCCTGGCCGACGCCCGTGCCGCAGGGGCACAGGTCCGCTTCGCCGCATCCAGTGTGGTGCTCGAGCCGCTGGACCCGGCGCGCTGCACCTTGTCCTACCAGCTGTGGCGGCAGATGTGGCTGGGGAACAACGAGGCCGAGATCGACCGGCAGACCGGCGCCGTCGGCGGCATCCGACTGCTGCTCCGCGGCGGTCGCCGCGTCGGGCGCGGCCTGGCCCACCCGTTCGTCCGGCTGGCCGGGCGACGTGCCCCGCAGTGGCGCTGGGCGTTGGCCCTGGCCGGCAACGGCGTCGGCCTGATGCTCGGTGTCGGCGGCGTGCGGATGCGTCACCACTGACGGCGCCGCCGTCTCCCGCCACATCACGGCCGCGATGACCTGGGAGACCGGGCACGCGGTACGCTGACACCGGTTCGTGGGCCGAACTGGAACGTGACCTGTCGGAGCATCGCGACCGCGTCCGAGGATCAGCCGTCCCCCTGACGAGGAGTTGTTCGTGGAGCTGTCGTTTGCATTCAACGCGTTGAAGCGGTACTGGTGGCTGGCGCTCATCTTCGTCTTCCTCGGCACCTTCGGCGGTTACCTGATCAGCCGACGCCACCCGATCACCTACCGATCGTCGGCCCTCGTCCTCGTCCAACCGGCCGGATCGTCGGGCGTCGGGACGGATCGATTCGTCGCCAGCCAGATGGTGACCATCGGAAGCGAGAGCAACGCGGTCGCCGCCGTGCGCCGACTCGATGGCCGGATCACGACCGACGAGCTGCGCCAGAGCCTGACGATCCAGCAGGTGCCGCTCAGTGACGTGGTCGAGGTCTCGGCCGACGATCCCACGCCGGCCGGCGCGCAACGCAAGGCGCAGGCCGTGGTCGACGCCTATCTCCAGACCGTCACCCAAGGCGCCGTGCAGACCGACCAGGAACGACTCAAGCCGATCAAGGACCAGATCCAGAAGGTCAACGATCAGCTGAGCAGCGTCGACTCGGAGATCGCCACGCGGATGGCCGCCTACCTCCAGAAGACCTCGGCACCGGGCAACCAGGCCATCCCGATGGTCGAGCAGCTCTTTCCCAACCTGGTCTCCCAACAAGCCACGCTTCGTCAACAACTCGAGTCGCTCAATGACAGCCGGCTCCAGCTCGAGCTCGGTGCACCGGTTGCCGTCAACAGCCGGCTCGTCCAAGCCGCCGTAGCGCCGCGTCAGCCGCAGGTCTTCTCGCGCAAGAAGCCGCTCGCCGAGGGCGTGCTGGCCGGGGCGTTCATCGGGATCGTGGCGTGCGCGGTCCGAGCCCGGCTGAGCCGCTGGGTGCTCGACGAAGCCGAGGTCGGCGGCATTCTCGACACCCCCGTGCTGGGTGAGTTCAACGCTCGACAGCACAGCTCGGTCGCCCAGGCCGTCGACGAGCCGCAGCTGAGTCGGGGATCACGGTCGCTGGTCGATCTGGTCCGAGTCCGCGTCGACCAGGAGACGCGCCGCCATCGCTCCCTGATCGTCGCGGTCGGCGGAACGGCCCGGGGATCCACGGAGTTGGCTCTCGCCGGGGCGCTCGCCAATCGCTTCGCCGAGGGCGGATCGACCACCGTGCTGGTCGACGCCCACCCGACCAACGGCGAGCTGGCGGATGCCTTCCGCACCATGTCGTCCAACGGAGCAGCCCGGAACGGCTTGCCCCTGCGGGCGACCGCCATCGACAAGCTGCAGGTCGCCGCAGCCACCGATCTCACCGGCACCATGGCAACCCGTCGGCGCGATGCCGACGCGGTCATCGAACGCCTCGACGGCGTGGTCGACATCGTCGTGGTCCGCTGCGGCGAGATCCTCGGTTCGGCCGCAGCGGTGCACTTCGCCGAGACCGCCGACTCGCTCGTGCTGGCCGTGCCGCTCGGCAACCAACCCAAACGCGAGCTGGCCAACGTTGCCGACGCCATCGCCGGTCAGCCGGATGTGACCACGGTGGCCGTCGTCACTCCTGCGCCGGACCGGCCGCTGCGGCGACGAGTCCGATCCCGGCGGTGACCGCACCGCCCGTCCGGGCGCGCCGCGACCGTCGACGCCCGCCATCACGCCACTCGCGTTCCACCGGGGAGACGCGTCAGCAGGACGTCCGCTCGACCGGCATGTTCGAGCGGGACAGTCCGTTGTGGCTGACGATCGCCGGGATCGGCCTGGTGACCATCCTGCTCACCGGCTACGGGGCGTACTACGACCTGTACCGCCTACCGGCGCTGCTCTACGCAGCGATGTTGGGCGGCTTCGTCGCGCTGACGTTGCTGCTGTTGCCGGCGGGGCGTCGGGTGAGCATGTGGATCCCGTTCTGGGCGATCGGCTACCTGGTCTGGTCGATCGCCTCGTACGCCTGGGCAGTCAACCAATCGGGGTGGATGAACGAGTCGTTGATCCTCGACTCGACGCTCGTGGCGCTCGTCGCGCTGGCGCAGTTCGTCCGCTGGCAGGATCTCCACGACTGCGTGATGATCGCCGGCCAGATCGCCATCGGACTGGTCTTCGTCACCCTGGTGATCCGCCCCGGCCTGGCCTATCACACCTCGGAGGGGGCCCGCGGACTCGACGGGGCGTTCATCCACAAGAACGCCATGGCCATGTGTGTGCTGATGACGACGGCCATGGTGCTGACCTTCCATCCGCGCCAGCACACCCGGCGGTGGTTCGTCGCCGGTGTCGTGGTCATGCTGCTCGTCGGCGAGACCACGACGGGGCTGTCCTGCCTGGCGGTGATGCTCGGCACCGCCTACCTCATCGACCGGTATCCGCGCATGAAGCAGACGCTGGGACGCGCCTCCGGTGTGCTCGCCCTCGGCGGCGTGGCCGTCCTCGTCGCAGCCGGATGGGCGATCTTCGCCAACGCCGTGGAGCTCTCCGGCAAGGACCTGACCTTCTCGAAACGGACGGACATCTGGGACAGCGTGTCGCGAGCCGTGGCCATCCGTCCGTTGGCCGGCTACGGCCATGGGGTCTGGATCAACCTCTATGGCGAGCCGGCGGTCACCATCAACCAGCGGATCGGATTCGTGGTTGCCGAAGCCCATAGCGCCTACTGGGAGTCGCGCCTTCGCCTCGGCTGGGTGGGGTTCCTCCTCCTGGCCGGTGGCCTGGTCATGCTGGCCGTCCGGGCGGCCAAACTGGTCGTCGCCGGCCATCCGTTGGGCAAGCTCACCGCCCTCTTCGTCGTGCTCATGGTGCTCTTCGGGTTCTCCGAGGCGTCCCCGTCGCTCGGCGTCTGGCCGGCCCTGCTGGCGACGCTCGGCTCGTTCCAGCTGCGCGAGTTGAACCTCCCCACCCGTCAGGCGGTCGGCGCAGCGCCATCACGCCGGAGTCCGATCCGCCGCCCGTAGTGGATCATCGGCTGCTCGACGAAGCGATGCGACACGATGGCCGCGGCGATCGACAGTGCCAGCTTGGTGGGCACGAGAACGAGGCGTGGCACCGATGGATGACGTTCGGAGCTGAGCAGGTGGAAGATCGGGACGTGCCAGAGATACAGGCTGTACGAGTAGCGACCGAACCAGCGCAGGACCGGTTGCGCCATCGTCGTGCTCAGTGTGGTGAGCGGGCGGGTGACGACGTAGGCCACGAGGTACACGAAGCAGATGCGCAGGATCGGGGATCGAAGCCCGTGGTGATCGTGATCGAGATACGCCGACGCGGCGAACAGATCGAACAGCACCACCCCGATGGCGAGCACCGCCGGCCAGGTCGCCAGACGCCGGCTCCAACCCCGGTCGTCGCTGTGCAGCGTCAGCGCGAGGATGCATCCGAGCGCCAGGCCGTCGAAGTCGCACAGAGGTATCGACTGCCAGTGGGGGTAGTTCCAGACCCCGATCACGAGCAGGCGGGTGACGACCAGCGAGGCGGCGGTCACCACGCCCACCCGCCAGGCGAAGCGCTTCGGCGCCCGCAGGGCCATGGGCACCAGCAGCAACAGCAGCGGCCACACCAAGTAGAACTGCTCCTCGATGCCGAGCGACCAGGTGTGGCCGAGGGCTCCACGCTCGCGGAATCCGTAGAACACCGGCCACAGGTTCCCGATCGACAGCCCGGAGAGGAGCACCTCGCGCCGCAGGGATGAGCCCTCGTCGGCCAATAGCGTGACCGAGCACACCAGCATGACCGCGAGCAGCACGAAGAGCGCCGGGAGGATCCGGAAGACTCGTCGGCGATAGAAGGCCGACCAGGAGAACGAGCCGCGTCGTTGCCACTCGTCCAGCGCCAACTTGGTGATCAAGAAGCCGCTGAGGACGAAGAACAGGTCGACCCCCGAGCTCCCGCCCGGGAACACCGGAGCGTAGAGGTGCACGAGCATCACCAGCAGGATCGCCACGCCGCGAACGCCCTCGAGGGCCGACGAGTGACCGAGCGGCCGGCCGGCCAACGGCCCCGGCAGGCGTGACACCGAACCGACCTCGGCAGTCATCTGGCGCGGGGGTCGAGGAGACCGGCCAGCCGGCCGGTGAGGATCGCCGCCTTGCGCAACTTGCCGAGGACCGTCGTCCCGCGAATCGAGGAGTTGGCCCGCAGCAGCCGCGGAGACCCCGACGCTGCCGGCGCGATCGGATGACGGCGAACGACCTCGGACATCCCCCGACCGTAGTGAAAGTGCTGGCGAAGCATCGCCGCGATCCCGGGACGGTGGTGGTAGTCGAGGACCGCGGTCTCGGCGAAGCCCAGGGTGAACCCGGACTTGACCAGGTCGACGCTGATGGCGATGTCCTCGCAGCGGGTGAGGGTCTCGTCGAATCCGCCCACGGCGTCGAACGCCCGCCGCCAGATCCCCATGTTCCCGGTGAGCAGGTACGGATGTCCGAGGAACGTGTTCAGACCGTCCGGCCGCGCCGGGGCGATCGCGTTGCGGAGCCGGGCGTTGGGGACGACGTCGATGACCCGCCCGGACACGGCGTCGGCATGCTGAAGCCCGTCGCTGATTCCCTGCAACCAACCGTCGTGCACGGCATCGTCGGCGTCGCACAGCGCGATGCGATCCGACACCGTGGCACGAACGCCGACGTTGCGGGCGTGAGCGGCCCCGCGGCGGTCGGACGAGTCGACGGCCCGGAACCGCTCGTCGGCGAGCCGAGCGATGGCGTCGTCGATCGCGTCGTGGCTTGCCCGATCCGCTGCATTGACCGAGACGACCACCTCGGCGAGGAGGTCGGCGGGCTGCTGCTCACTGACCCGACGAAGTTGGTCGACGACACGTGGCTCGAAACCACCGACCGGGATGACGACCGAGATCCCGCCCGCCAGCTCCGTCGCGGGAGGCTCGGACGTCGACGACCCAGCCACGTGGCGAGACTAAGCGACTTCGACCGGGGCGTGCGGCGGGTCGTCCCGGTCGTGCCGCGACGATCGGTGGTCCCCCGCCCGAGCCGAGCTGGGATCATGCCCCGGGGCGTGGTGCACCTCGCCGCGGCGGGCGGCGAGGCGCGAGGCGATCTGTTCGAGGGTTCCGAGGATGATCGCCAGGTCGAGCGCCAACGACCAGTTCTCGACGTAGAACAGATCCAGCCGGGCGTAGGCGTCGAACGACGGGTTGTCGCGTGCCTCGACCTGCCACAGACCGGTGAGGCCGGGGACCACTTGCTCCCGGGCGCGCAGCTGAGCCGGGAAGCGGGCGACCTCGTCGGGCAGAGCCGGGCGCGGTCCGACCAGACTCATCTCGCCGCGCAGGACGTTGAACAGCTGCGGCAGCTCGTCGAGGCTGGTGAGACGGAGCAGCCGCCCGACCCGGGTGACCCGCGGATCGTTCGCCATCTTGAACAGCGGCCCGCTCCTGGCGTTGTCCTGCGCCAGCTGCCCCTTCAGGCGCTCGGCGTCGATCACCATGGTCCGGAACTTGTAGACGCGGAAGTGCCGTCCCCGGTAGCCGACTCGCTCCTGCTTGAAGAACACCGGGCCCGGGCTGTCCAGCTTGATGGCGATGGCGATCGCCGCGATCAACGGGGCCGTCAGGACCAGGTTGACCGAGGACAGCACCAGGTCGAAGACCCGCTTGACCACCACCTGGGCGCGGGCCAGGCGTGCCGGCTCGACGTAGATCATCGGCTCGTAGGCCACGGGCAGCGTCCGAACCCGACGCTGCTCGACGCCGGACACGCCGGTTGCCAGCTGGACGTGGAGGCCCATCTGCTGAGCGGAGCGGACCAACGAGTTGATGAGCGGCGAGTTCAGAGCTCCTGCGGCGAAGATCACCCCGCAGATGTTCTCGGCCACGGCCACGTCGCGGAAGGACTCGAGCTCCCCGCGCCAGAGCGCACCGAGGCCGTGCCGCACTGCCTCGTCCCGACGACCGACGAGACCGACGACCTCGACGCCGGTCTCCCGATGGCACTCGAACAGGTCGTACATCCGGCGGGCCTCGTGATCGGCGCCGACCAGCAGCACTCGCCGTCGGTACCGGCCGCCACGACGAGCGGCGGTGATCCACGTGCGGTACGCGGAGCGGGCCACCGTGACGACGATCGACGACAGGATGACCGCGGCGACCACGTACCGAACCCGGAACTCGAGGCTGACGATCCGGTCGAGGATCATCAGGGCGACGCCGTCGAGGACCATCGCCCGAGCGGTGTTGCCGACCTCCAGGGCGCGAATGGTGCTGACCCGGCTCAGGTACAGCTCCTGGCTGCGCATCGTCACGATCCCCATCGCCGTGGCGAAGCCGACGATGATGGCGGCCGACCCGATCCCTTGGCCCGACACGTACCCGGTGGTCAACGCCACAGCCGTGTAGGCGACCATGATCGCTAGGGCGTCACAGCCGATGAGCAGCAGGCGCAGTCGCGTGAAGACGCCGGACCGGCCGCTCAGAGGGCGCTGGAACGACGTGTTGCCCTGTCGGTGGCGGGCGACATCGAACAGCGGTGTCCGCAGCTCGACCACCGTCGGCGGCGCGGCCTCACGTTGCGCTCCACCCGGCGAGCGGCCCTCGCCGCCCTGATCCTCATTCATCGTCTGCTCCAGCCCGCGTGGTGCCCGTTCCACGTCAGCGACAGACTAGCGCATCCGATGACGGCTTCGCCACGTGAAGTAGACATCACCCACTATCCGTAGGCGGTTCGTCCCGTCACGTGCTGAGCGTGGACAGAGGATCACCGATCCGGGTCGAACAGCCCGTCCGGCACCGAGGCCGTGATGACGTCGTCCTCGACGGCCGTCACGAACACCACCGGCACCAGCGAGCCATCGGCGAGCTCGAGGAGATCATGGGCCGGGTTGGCCACCACGGCGACGCACGCTCCCCGATCGATCCCGTGCTGGTCGACCAGGCGCGACCCGATCAAGGCGTGCACCCACAGGGCGTCCTCGTCACCACCCTCGTCGGCAACGGCGAACAGTGGCCGGTGGGCGATCGCCTCGGCGGCCGATCGGTCGGCGACGCCGTCGAAGCGGACCAACCAGCGGTCGGGGAGCCGCCGACTGGCGGCCACGCTCAGCCAGCGGTCGCCGGCTCGGACCCGCGCCGCCGGGGCGAGGCGCTCGATGCGATCGGTGAGCAGCTCCACGGCCACCTCACCGCGCACGCCGTGCGGCCGGTGGATCGTCCCGATCTGGCGGACCGCAGCCGTGTCGTCCGGGTTCACCAGGTGGTCGGACGCCGATCAGGCGTCGACGAAATCGACGTCGACCTCGGCCTGGTCGCGAACGGCCGCGGCACGCACGACGGTGCGGATCGACTGGGCAGTCCGCCCACGACGGCCGATCACCCGGCCGAGATCGCCGGGCCCCACCGTCACCTCGAGGCGGACCTTGCCACGACCGGTCGACGTCTCGATGCGCACGGCATCCGGATCGTCGACGATCGAGCGGACCACGTGCATCAGCACTGCCGACGCGGTCGGTGCCGGCACGGTGTTGACGTCGTCGTGGTCGGGTGCCTCGCTCATGACTTCGCAGCGGCGCGAGCGGAACCGAACTGCGCCCACGCCCCGGAGATCTCCAGCAGCTTGCGGACCCGCTCGGTGGGCTGGGCGCCGTCGAGCAGCCACTTGACGGCCTTGTCGTTGTCGACGGTCAGTGCCGAGGGCTCCTGGCGGGGGTTGTAGGTCCCGACGATCTGGATGAAGCGACCATCACGCGGCGAGCGGCTGTCGGCGGCGACGATGCGGTACTGCGGCTGCTTGGTCTTGCCGACTCGGGTGAGGCGCAACTTGACTGCCATGCGAACGAAAGCTCCCTGGAAGAGTGAACCGGGAAAGGATAGCTAGCGCGCCGGCGGAAACCCACCGAAGCCGGGCCCACCCGCCCCGCCCGGACCACCCATCAGCTCCGACAGATCGGGCATGCCGCCCGGGAATCCGCCGAGGCCGCCCATCCCCGGGAACCCGCCACGACCCTTGCCCTTCTTGCCCTTCTTGCCGGGCATGGCCGACATGCCCATCCGCTTCATCATCTTCTGCATGTCCTGGAACTGCTTGACCAAGCGGTTGACGTCGCCGACGGTGGTGCCGCTGCCGTTGGCGATGCGCGTCCGTCGGCTGCCGTTGATCAGCTCCGGCTTGCGCCGCTCCAACGGGGTCATCGAGTGGATGATCGCCTCCACCGGCTTCAGTGCGTCGTCGTCGATCTGGGCCTGCTTCATCTCCTTGGGCAGGCCGGGCATCAGCTTCAGGAGGCCGCCGAGCGGACCCATCTTCTTGATCTGCTGCATCTGAGCGAGGAAGTCGTCGAGGGTGAACTCGCCCTGCAGCAGCGCTTCGGCCGCCTTCTCCGCCGACTCCTTCTCGAAGGCCTGCTCGGCCTGCTCGATGAGCGTCAGCATGTCGCCCATCCCGAGGATCCGCCCGGCCATCCGGTCGGGGTGGAACTGCTCGAAGTCGCCGAGCTTCTCGCCGGTGCTGGCGAAGGCGATCGGCCGGCCGATGACCTCCTTGACGCTGAGCGCCGCGCCGCCGCGGGCGTCGCCGTCGAGCTTGGAGAGGATCACCCCGTCGATCGCCAGCGTGTGGTGGAAGGCCTCGGCGACGCCGACGGCGTCCTGGCCGGTCATCGCGTCGACGACGAGGAAGGTGTAGTGCGGCTGGGTGGCTTCGGAGATCTGGCGGACCTGCTCCATCAACTCGGCGTCGATGGCCAGGCGGCCGGCGGTGTCGACGATCAGCACGTCACGTCCCAGGCGGCGGGCCTCGTCCAGGCCGCGGCGGGCCGTCCGCACCGGATCGCCGGGCTCGCTGAACACCGGCACGTCGATCTGCCGGCCAAGGGTGCGGAGCTGCTCGACGGCAGCCGGGCGCTGCAGGTCGGCTCCGACCAGCAACGGCTGGCGGCCCTGGCGCTTGAACCAGCGAGCCAGCTTGGCCGAGGCAGTGGTCTTCCCGGAGCCCTGGAGACCGGCCATCAGCACCACGGTGGGCGGGCGGCCGGCGTAGGTCAGCTTCAGCGTCTGCCCACCGAGCATCTCGGTCAGCTCGTGGTTGACGATCTTGACCACCTGCTGGGCGGGATCCAGCGCCTTGGACAACTCGGCGCCGACCGCCTGGTCACGGATCCGGGCGACGACGTTGCGGACCACGCCGACGTTGACGTCGGCCTCGAGCAGGGCGGTGCGGATCTCCTTGAGGACCTCGTCGACGTCGTCGGGGGTCAGCCGACCCTTGCCGCGCAGCCGTTTGACGATGCCTTCGAGACGGGAGGACAGCGAGTCGAACATGGTGGGTGCAGGCTAACGACGGGGCTCGGGGATCAGTCCGTGGCCACCAGGGCGTCGATGAACTCGACCGGGTCGAACACCACCAGGTCGTCGATGGTCTCGCCGAGACCGACCAGCTTCACCGGAAGGCCCAGTTCGGTCTCGATGGCGAAGACGATGCCGCCCTTGGCACTGCCGTCGAGCTTGGTGAGGACCACGCCGGTCACGCCGCTGTCCCCCGCCGAGCGGCCGACGGCCGTGGCCCGGCCGAACTCGCGGGCCTGGGTCAGACCGTTCTGCCCGGTGGTGGCGTCGACCACAAGCAGGACCTCGGTGACCCGCCCGGCACCCTTGGCGGCGACGCGTCGGACCTTGGCCAACTCGTCCATCAGGTTGGTCTTGGTGTGCAGCCGACCGGCGGTGTCGCCCAGAACCAGGTCGACGTGCTTGGCCGTGGCCGACTCGATGGCATCGAAGATCACCGCGCTGGGATCGCCACCCTCGTTGCCGCGCACGAGGTCGGCGCCGGCGCGCTGGGCCCAGGTGTCCAACTGCTCGGCGGCGGCAGCACGGAACGTGTCGCCGGCCGCCATCAGCACGCTGCGCCCGGCGGCGCGCTGCTGGGCGGCGACCTTGCCGATCGTGGTGGTCTTGCCGACCCCGTTGACCCCGACGAACAGCCACACGTTCGGACCGCCCGGCGACGCGTCGAACTGCAGCGTCCGATCGGCGCCGGCCAGGCGGGTGACCATCTCGATCCGCAGGGCGTCCAGCAGCTGGTCCGGGTCGGCGATCTCCTTCGACTTGACCCGGGCCTTCAGTCCGTCGAGCAGCTCGTCGCACACCTTGACGCCGACGTCGGCACGCAGCAGGGCCTCCTCCAGGTCGTCCCAGGTCTCGGCGGTGATCCCACCCCGGGTGCGCACGCCGAGCAGGGCGCCGGCGAGGGCGCTGCGCGCCTTGGCCATGCGCGCCCGGAACGTCGGGCGCTCGGCGGTCTCCGGCTCGCCCGGGGCGGCCGGAGCCTGGTCGAGGTCGGATGGCTCGACCACGGCGACCGACGTGTCCACCTCGGCCGGGACTCCCGGAACGGTCGGCGGGAGCTGCGGCGGCCGATCGGGGGCCGGTACCGGTCGACCGGGCGGCGCGATGGGCCGGCCCGGTCGGCGCCGGGACACCACCACGACGGCGATGCCGACCAGCAGCACGAGAGCGGCGAGGACGAGGTAGATCCAGTTGGGCATGCGTGATCCACGCTACCGAGGCCCGTCGCTCACCCCGATCGACGGCCCGGCGTCTGCCCACTGCCGAACGGCGCGGTCGTCGCCCGGCCGGCCAGGCTCAGTCCGGCCCGGACTCCGTGAGCCGCTGGGCCAGCCAGGCCAGCGGGATGGACACCACCATCACGAAGGTGGCCATGACGTTGACCAGCGGGACGTCGTTGGCCCGGCCGATCCGGGTGAAGATCCACTGCGGCAGGGTCTCGAACCCGGCGCCGGCCGTGAAGGTGGTGACGACGATCTCGTCGAAGCTCAGGGCGAAGGCCAGGATGGCGCCGGCCAGCACGGCCGAGCGGACCAGGGGGAAGGTCACCAGCCGGAAGGTCTGCATGCCGTGGGCGCCGAGATCCGCCGACGCCTGCAGCAGGTTCGGCGAGGACCGCCGCAGCCGGGCGACGACGTTGTTGTAGGCGACGACGATGCAGAACGTGGCGTGGGCGATGACCAAGGAATGGAAACCGAAGCCGATGCGGAAGCTGAACAGGCCGAGGTCGATGCGCCGGCTGAACGAGTTCTGCAGGGCGACGGCGGTGACGATGCCCGGCAGGGCGATGGGCAGGACCATCAGGAACGAGATCGTCTGCCTGCCGAGGAACTCGTAGCGCTGCATGGCGAACGCCGCCAGCGTTCCGAGCACCAGGGCGATCGCCGTCGCCGCCAGCGCCACCTGGACGCTGTGCCACAACGCCTCCTTCGGGCTCGCCGTCGCCCAGGCCTTGCGCCACCAGTCCAGCGTCCAGCCCTTCGGTGGCCAGCTCAGTGACTTCCCGGTGTTGAACGACAGCCGGGCCACGACCAGCAACGGGACGTACAGGAACACCAGCGTGGCGATGACGCTGAGCACCAGGACGGCGCGGGACGGACGGGAGATGCGCATCAGACGTTCTCGAAGGCGCCCGCGGCCCGCATGGCCAGGAGGTAGGCGACGATGATCAGCAGCGGCCACAGGGTGAACGCTGCGGCCAGCGGCTGGTTGGGAGCCAGCAGGGTGCGCTCGACGAGGTTGCCGATCATCAGCACCTTCCGCTCCGTGACCACGGCCGGGATGATGTAGTCGCCCAGCGAGAGCGAGAACGTGAAGATCGACCCGGCAGCGATCGACGGCAGCAGCACCGGCAGGGCCACGTCGCGAAAGGTCCGCCAAGGCTTGGCCCCCAGGTCACCGGAGGCCTCGATCAGCGAGTTGGGCAGGCGCTCCATGCCCGTGTACACCGGCAGCAGCATGTAGGGCAGCCACAGGTACGTGAGCGACAGGATCACCGCCAACCAGCCGAACCCTGGCGACCACCCGAACGTGCTCTCCAGGAACCCACCGGCCTTGTCGACGCCGAACTTGGAACCCTGGCGCAGCATCGCCTTCCAGGCGTAGGCCTTGACCAGGTATCCGGCCCACAGCGGGAGGAGGAAGGCGACGACGACGCCGCGACGCATCCACCGCGGGAGGATCCGGGCCACGCAGAACGTCACCGGCACGGCGATCATGGCCGACAGCAGGGTGACGGCCACGGCGGCCAGCACACTCTGACCGACGACGCGCAGGTAGGTGCCGACGGTGAACGCCTGGCGGAGGTTGTCCAACGTCGGAGACGTGGTCGGGCGCTGGGTCCGTCCGTCGAGGCGGAAGAACGCCACGGCCACCAGTGCCAGCAACGACCCGATGTAGATGACGACCAGCCAGGCGACCGGCGGGGTCAACAGCGAGCCGAGCGCCAGCCACCGGCGGGTGAAGGCCCGACTCAGCCGCGCCCCTGCCCGGGGCCCCGGTGTGGGGGCCCCGGGAAGGACGGCTTCGTCGTAGCTCAGGCGCGCAGCTTCGTCCAAGCGTTGACCCACTCGGTGTACGGAACACAGGTCACGTCGGTGCGACCGTCGAGGCACTTCTCCGTCGCCGTCGTCCAGTACCACACGTTCTTCCAGTAGTCGGTCTCGGCGGCATGGAACGTGGTGCAGTGGTTGGGGTCGCTCGTCAGTGCGCAGGCGTCCTGGTTGCTCGGCGCTTCACCGAAGTACTCGGCGACCTGGGCGTTGGCCCACGGGGAGGCGATCCAGTCCATCCACAGCTTGGCGCAGTTCGGGTTCTTCGCCTTCGACGACAGCATCCAGGTGTCCGACCATCCGGTGGCACCCTCCTTCGGCTTGACCGCGTCGATCTTCGCCCCGTCGGCCTTGGCCAGGTTGACGATGACCTGCCAGGTGGTGCCGGCCAGCACGCTGCCGCCCTCGAGGGCGGTCTGCTGGTCGGTGTAGATCGACCAGTACTGCGTCGTGATGCCCTTCTGCTTCTGCAGCAGGGCGATCGCCGCGTCGAACTGGGTCTGATCGAGGGCGTACGGGTTGGTGATCTTCAACTCCGGCTTGGTGGCCATCAGGTACAGCGCGGCGTCGGCGATGTAGATCGGGCTGTCGTAGACCGAGATGTGCCCGTCGGCCGGCGTTCCCCCGTCGAACATGACCCCCCACGAATCGGGCGGGCTGGTCAGTGCCTCGGTGTTGAACACCAGCAGGTTGGCGCCCCGGCCGTGGGGAATGCCCATCGGCTTGCCGTCCACCGAGTTCCACTGCTTCAGCTTGAGGTCGTCGTAGATCCGGGCGTAGCTGGGGAACTCGGCCGGGTCGATGGCCACCACCTCGTTCCCGGCGATCAGTCGCTCGGTGGCATCTCCCGAGGCCGAGACCGCGTCGTACTCGCCGCTCTGCATCAACTGGACCATCTCGTCGGAGGAGTTGGCGGTCTTGACGTTGACCGCGCAGCCGGTCATCTGGGTGAACGGCTTGGTCCACGCTTCCTCGGCGTACCCAGCCCAGACGATGATGTTGGTCTGACCCTCGCCCGTCAGCTTCGGGTTCGGCGTCCAGTGGTAGTCGGTCGGGCCGGCCGCACCGCTGGTGGGCGGTGTGGTCGCCGACGCCGTCCCGGCGCCGACGCCCAGCAGCGCAGCGGCTGCGGTGAACACCATCGTTCGACGTTGCATGAGTAGGTCTCCTCCGTGTGGGTTTGTCGTGGTTGTCGGTCGAGGTCGTCGGCTGGCGACTGGACGGTGGGCCGGTTCAGCCGGCCACCTGGAACGGGGCGCCGGGGGGGATGATCACGTCGACGGGCGCGCCGACCTGCCGGCCGGCCAGCCGTTCACTGGTGTCGGTGACGGTGAGCACCGACTCTGCGTCGATGGCCACGCGCACCTTGGTTCCGGCTCCGAGGTATTGGACGTCGGCGATCGTCCCGCCGACCCGGACCCCGTCCACCGGATCGGCCCGGCCCGCGTCGGCCAGGTGGACCGACTCCGGGCGCACCGAGTGCACCGCGGCGACCCCGAACAATCGGGTGCTGACGGGGACCCCGAGCACGTTCGACGAACCGACGAAGCCGGCGACGAACGCCGACGCCGGCTGGTCGTAGATCTCCCGTGGCGTGCCGACCTGCTCGATCCGACCGTGGTTGAACACCGCGACGCGGCTGCTCATCGACAGGGCCTCGCCCTGGTCGTGGGTGACGAAGACGAAGGTGATCCCGACCTGGCGCTGGATGGCCTTCAACTCGACCTGCATCTCCTCGCGCAGTTTGAGGTCGAGGGCGCCGAGTGGTTCGTCGAGCAGGAGCACGGTGGGGTGGTTCACCAGCGCCCGGGCCAGGGCGACCCGCTGGCGCTGGCCACCGCTCAGCTGGCTCGGCTTGCGCTCGGCGAACCCGCCGAGGCGGACGATGTCCAGCATCTCGCCGGCCCGGCGGCGACGTTCGGAGGCCGGCACACCCCGGACGCGCATGCCGTACTCGACGTTGCGACGGACGTTCATGTGCGGGAACAGGGCGTAGTCCTGGAACACGGTGTTGACGTCGCGGTCGTAGGGCGGCGTGCGGGTGACGTCCTGGCCGTCGAGCAGCACCGCCCCGGCCGTGGGCACCTCGAACCCGGCGATCATCCGCAGGACCGTGGTCTTCCCGCTGCCCGACGGTCCGAGCAGGGAGAAGAACTCCCCGGCGGCGATGCTGAGGTCGACCCCGTCGACTGCGGCGACCTCGCCGAACGACTTGCGCACGCCGACCAGTTGGATCGCCGGCGCGCCGCGACTCGGCGCCGATACGTGGCGCTCCCCGGCGCTGCCCAGATCCTCGACCACCTCGCTCCCCCCGTGTCGGCGTCCCCGCCACGCTACTCGGCCGCCCGATCGCGCCGAAACGACCCGCTGGATTCCCGACCATCGCCGGGCGCCGTCCGTATGCTGGCCCGGCATGGCCGACCCGCTCGCGCTCGTCACGGGCGGCATCCTCGCCGGGTCCGTGATCGGCCTGACCGGCATGGGCGGCGGCGCCCTGCTCACCCCGATGCTGGTGCTGCTGTTCAAGGTCGATCCGCTCACGGCGGTGTCCAGCGACCTGGTCGTCTCCCTGGCGATCAAGCCGCTCGGCGCGCTCGTCCATCGGCGCCACGGCACGATCGATCGTCGCCTGGTGACCTGGCTCTGCGTCGGGTCGGTGCCGGCAGCGTTCGCCGCCGCCGCGCTGCTCGACTGGTCGGGCGCCTCGGTGCTGCAGCGCTCGCTGAAGTCGGTGCTGGGCGTGGCACTGGTGCTGGCGGCCTCGGCCATCGTCGCCAAGGCCGCACTGGTGGCCAAGCGGCGCCGCTCCGGGACGTACGCCGCACCGGAGCCACGACATCTGCCGGCCGTGCTGGTGGGGATCGGCGTGCTCGGGGGCGCGGTCGTCGGGCTGACGTCGGTCGGGTCGGGTTCGCTGATGATCGTGCTGTTGATGTGGGCCTACCCGCACCTCAGCTCGGCGCAGTTGGTGGGCACCGACCTGGCCCAGGCCATCCCGCTGGTCGGGTCGGCCACCGTCGCCCACATGATCTTCGGTCAGGTGTCGGCGTCCCTCGTGGGCTGGCTGGTGCTCGGGGCCCTGCCGGGCGTGCTGATCGGCAGCCTGGCATCGGCCCGCGCTCCGGACCGGGTGATCCGCCCGGTGCTGGTGGTCGTGCTCCTAGCCAGCGGGCTCAAGCTGCTCAAGGTGATCTGAGCGCAGCGCTCGGTGATCGGACCGGTCAGCTGGTGGTCACCCGCTCGGTCACGACCTTCGACGAACCGCCCGGCTGCATGGTCACGCCCAGCAAGCAGTCACCGGCCTCCATCGTCCGCTTCTGGTGGCTGACGATCAGCAGCTGAGCCTCGGCGCGGAACTCGGCGATCAAGCCGAGGAAGCGGTGCAGGTTGACGTCGTCGAGGGCCGCCTCGACCTCGTCCATCACGTAGAACGGCGACGGCCGGCTGCGGAACACGGCGAACAGGTAGGCCAGTGCGGTGAGCGAGCGCTCGCCGCCCGACAGCAGCGACAGCTTCTTGACGTTCTTGCCGCTGGGCTTGGCCTCGATCTCGATGCCCGTGTTCAGCAGGTCGTCCGGGTTGGTCAGGATCAGCCGGCCGGCGCCACCCGGGAACAGCGACGAGAAGAGCGTCGTGAAGTGCCCGCTGACGTCGGCGTAGGCCGCGGCGAACACCGACTGGATCTCCTGGTCGACGGCGCGGATCACCCGGAGGAGCTCGCGGCGGGTGGAGCGGACATCCTCCAGTTGCTCCTCGAGGAAGGCATGGCGCTGTTGGAGCTCGTTGAACTCCTCCAGGGCCAGCGGGTTGATCGGGCCCAGCAGGCGCAGCTCGCGCTCCAGCTCCCGGGCCCGGGCGGGCGCCGGGACGCCCTCGGGCAGGGCCGGCTGCTCGGCGGACTCGGCGGCGTGCGGTTCGAGGTCGTGATCTCGCCGGAGGGTTTCCACCGCTGCTTCGAGGCGCAGGCGCAGCTCGGCCTCGTCGACGTCGAGGCGGCGGGAGTGCTCGCGCAGTTCGTCGAGCTGGCGCTCGGTGGCCTGGCGGGTGCGGCGGGCCTCGTCGAGCCGGGAGGCGATGGCCCGAACCTCGTCGCTCTGGCGGCGGCGGAGGTCGCTGAGCACGGCATGGCGAGCCTCGACCGACCGGCGATGGCCATCGACGAGCGCGGCGAGGCGGTCGACCGCTCCCAGCGAGCGCTCGAGGACCTGCCGGCGCTGCGCGGACCGGGCGCGGGCCTCCTGGTCGGTCTGCAAGCGCCGCTCGGTCTCCTCGGCCCGTCTGGTCAACAGCTGCCGGCGCTCGTCCAACGAGGCCCGGCGGAGCTCCAGTTGCTGGCGGCGGTGGCGCAGCTCGGCGGCGGCCGTCTCCACCGAGGTGCGCACCTCGTGACGCCGCCGAGCGGCCTCGGTCTCCGCTGCCTCGTCGGCCTCCAACCCCGGCAGGAGGCCCTCGAGCTCGGCCAGGCGGCCAGCCTCGCCGGACGACGCCGAGGCCGTGTCGGTTGCCGACCGGTGCAGGCTCTCCAGCTCGGCCGACGTGTCGCGGTGGTCGGCCTTGGTGCGTGCCAGGCGCTCGGAGGTGGCCGAGAACCGAGCGTCGTGGTCGTCCAGCACGGCGATCGCCTCGGCAACGGTGCGCAGCGCGGCCTGCTGGGCAGCGTGGGCGGCCATCAGGCGCTGATCGCAGGCGTCGAGCTCGGCGGCGGCCCGATCGGCTCGCTCGGCGGCGTCGGTCAGCGCTGCCGCCGTGGCGCCGGCCCCGGCCACACCGATCCGCCAGCCGCTGGAACCGAAGCGGTCGCCGTGATCGGTGACGATCAGCGCATCCGGATGGTGGAGGATCGCCTCGACGGCATCGGACCACGAGTCGACCCGCACCGCGCCACCGAGCACCGCATCGAGCACCCCGTCCATGCCGGCGCGGCGGGCGCGCACGTGCGGGCGAACCGGCGTGCCGGCCGCCGGTGGGACGGTCGCCCGCCGGGTGGCGCCGAGCGCCAGGACGGCGCCGCTGAGGTCGGCGGCATGCAAGGACGCCAGGGCGGCCCGCCCGGCGTCGGGCGAGGCGACGACGACGGCCTGCAGCGCCTCGCCAAGGGCGGCTTCCACGGCCGGCTCCCACCCGGCGTCGATCTCCACCAGGTCGAGCACGGTGCCCAGGACGCCGTCGATCCCGGCCAGGTGCTCGGCCCCGGCCCGGGCCCTGGCGTGCTCCAGGGCTTGTGCCAGGGCATCGGCCCGGGCCCGCCAGGTGCCGGCTTCCTCGGCCACCCGCTGGCGAGCCGCGCCGAGCTCGGCGACCCTCGCCTCGGCCGCCACCTTGGCCCGTTCGGCGTCGTCCAGCGCGGCGACCAACCCGAGCTCGGCTCCCTCGGCCGCCTCGCAATCGGCCAGGAGGCGCGCCGCCTCGCCCTCCAGGAGCGCCGAGCGCGCCGCCAGGGCATCGATGCGCTGGGCGACGCGCTGCTGCTCGGCCATGGTCCGCTCATGGTTGGCACGCAGGCTGCGCAGCTCGCCGCGGACCTCGGCCGCGGCGGACGCCGCGCTGGATCCGGGCGCCTCGTCGTCCAGGTCGGCGACCGCCCGCTGGCGATGGGCGGCGAACGCCGCCTCGTCCTCGTGCAGTTGCTCGGCCTGGGGTTCCAGGCCGGCCAGCTCGGCCGACACGGCATCGAGCTCGTCGGCCACCCGGGCGGCCTCCGCTTCGAGGTTGGCGACCAAGCCGCTGTCCATCAGCTGCCCGCGATCGCGCTCCATGCTGCGACGCCGCTCGACCAGCACCGCGGCCACCCCGCGGGCCCGCTCACGCAGTTGCTCGACGCGCACCAGCTCGTCGCCGAGGTCGAAGTCACCCCGGGCGGTCAGCTCGGACTCGGCGGCGATCACCGCCGTGTCCAGGGCGCTGAGCTCGGCACGCAGGTCGTGGTCGCGCTGGGCAGCCTGCTGACGGGCGTTGGCACTGGAGGCCAGCCGGGTGCGCAACCCGGCGATCTCCCGGCCGGCCAGGAAGATCTGCAGGGCGCGCAGTTCGCCGATCAACTCGCCGTGGCGGCGGGCGGCCTCCGCCTGACGCTCCAGCGGACGCAGCTGGCGGCGCACCTCGCGCAGCAGGTCCTGGACCCGCACCAGGCTGGCGTCCGTGGCGTCCAGGCGCCGAGCCGCCTTCTCCCGGCGCTTGCGGTACTTCAGCACGCCGGCGGCTTCCTCGATGATCGCCCGGCGGTCCTCCGGGCGGGCATTGAGCACGCCGTCGATCTGACCCTGGCTGACGATGACGTGCTGCTGGCGGCCGACTCCGGCATCGCTGAGCAGCTCCTGGACGTCGAGCAGCCGGCAGTTGACGCCGTTGATCGCATACTCGCTCTCGCCGCTGCGGAACAGCGTGCGCGACACCGTGACCTCGGTGAACTCGATCGGGAGGAGTCCGGCCGAGTTGTCGATGGTGAGGGCGACCTCGGCCCGGCCCAGCGCCGGGCGCTTGGCCGTCCCGGCGAAGATGACGTCGTCCATCTTCTGGCTGCGCACCGCGCTGGGCGCCTGGGCCCCGAGCACCCAGGCGATGGCGTCGACCACGTTCGACTTGCCGGATCCGTTCGGTCCGACCACCACGGTGACGCCGGGCTCGAGCTGCAGGGTCGTCGAGTCGGCGAACGACTTGAAGCCCTTGAGGGTCATCGACTTGAGGAACACGGCCCCTCGACCCTACCGGACGCCCCCGGGTGTCCCCGGGACCGCTCAGCGAGCGGGAGCCGGCGTCACCCCGGTACGCCGCCGAGCCCAGCGAGGCACCCGGGCCAGAGCCGGCCGCTCGACGAATCGGCCGCTCCAGGCCGCGGCGACGAGGGTGAGCACGAGGGCCGCGGCGGCGCGGGCGCTGCCACCCGAGTGGACGACGGCGTCGAGGCCCTCCTTGACCGGCATGTGCAGCAGGTAGATGGCATACGACCGTCGCCCGACCCAGGTGGCCACCCTGGAGTCCAGGAGCCGGGCGGCCAGCAGGTCGCGAGGCGCTGCCACGGCGAGGGCGACGATGGCCGTGCTGAGCACCCCCACCGCCGTCATCCCCGGCCCGAACGTCCACCCGGGCGAACGCCCCGGGTTGACCGCGCTCCCGAGGACGGCGACGGCCAGGAAGGCCACGAGCGCCGGCATCAGCCAGGTACCGAGGCGGCGCGCGGCTCCCAGCAGCGACGGTCGGGCGACGACCATCACCCCGAGGGCGGCGCCCAGCAGGAGGGCGTCGACGCGCATGTCGGTCCCGCTGTACAGGCGGTCCTGGCTGGCGCCGTGCCACCAACGCCAGGTGCGCCATCCGGCGAAGCAAGCCGCGGCAGCGATGATCACCATGGTCGCCGTCGGCGCTGCTCGGCGACCCCGCCGACGCCACCCGCTGAGCGCCAGCACCCCCCACAGCAGCACCGGCCAGACGATGTAGAACTGCTCCTCCACCGACAGCGACCACAGCGGCCCCCAGCCCTCGGTGATCGGATGGGCGCCGTGCCACCAGTTGAACACGTAGCCGAGCACCGCGCCGGTGTGGACGAACTGGGCTCGCCACGGCTGACGGGTGTGCCACCCGGTGAGCAGCAGCAGGGCCAGGGTCACGGCCAGCGCCGGGAGCAGCCGGTAGGCCCGCCGGACGTAGAAGGCGCCGATCCGCAACCGCCCGGCCTCGTCGAACTCGGCGACCAGCAGGGCGGTGATCAGGAACCCGCTGAGGGCGAAGAACAGGGTGACGCCGATGTAGCCGGCCCGCAGGCTGGTCAGTCGGCCGTCGTCCTTGAAGGCGTAGTTGTGCACCACGACCACGGCGATGGCCAACGCCCGCAACCCGTCGAGACCCGCGAAGCGCTGGTCCCCCGGACTGGTCCCGCCCGTGGCGGGGACGGGCGCAGCGGTGCGTGGCACGCGCCCGATGCTACGTGGGCGCCGGGCCCGCTCAGACCTGGCACGTCGGGCAGAAGCAGGTCGGGCGTCCGGCGCACACGATGCGCACGATGGTGTCCCGCCGGCAGGTCCGGCAGCGCTGCCCGGCACGATCGTAGACCCGGTGGTCGAGCTGGAAGGTCCCCCCGTCTCCCATCACGTCGACGTACTGGGTGTCCGACAGCGTGCTGCCGCCGGCGGCGATGGCCGCGCCGAGGACCGCGTGGATGCTCCGGTGCAACCGGGTGATCTCCGCCGGCGTCACGCTGCTGGCCGGACGGTCAGGACGGAGCCGGGCGCGGTGGAGGATCTCGTCGCAGTAGATGTTGCCGATCCCGGCGACGACGTGCTGGTCGAGGAGCAACGCCTTCAGCTGGCGGTGCCGGCCGGCAAGCATCCTGGACAGCTCGCCCCGTGTGAGCCCGTCGGTCACCGGGTCACGGCCGAGGTGGTGCAGCTCGGGCAGTTCGACGGCCACCTCGGCCGGGTCGAACACGACCATCTCGCCGAAGGTCCGCGGATCGACGAACCACAGCTCCTGGCCGGAATCGAGGTGCAGCACGACGTGGGTGTGCGCCGGCCGGGGCGCGCCGGGCGGGCTGAGCAGCACCCGCCCGCTCATCCGCAGGTGGATCATCAGCGTCTCGCCGGTGTCCAGCCGCGCCAGCAGGTACTTGCCACGCCGCTCGACACCGGTGATGGTCGCCCCGCGCAGTCCGGCGGCCAACGCCTCGGCGGAGGTCCGCCGGACCGTGCGCAACCGGCCGACCTCCACGTCGACCACCCGCCGGCCGGTGACGTGACGGTCGAGACCACGCCGGACGGTCTCGACCTCCGGCAGCTCAGGCATCGTGGGGTTCCGCCTCCGGCCGGAGGCGATCGAGCGCACTGTGCGCCGCGGCCTGCTCGGCCAGCTTCTTCGACGTCCCCTGCCCGTCGCCCTGGGGCTCCCCGGCGACGCGCACGACGGCATGGAACCGGCGGGCATGATCCGGTCCGGAGCTGGTGACGACGTAGGAGGGACCGGGCAAGCCGCGGCGGGCCAGCAACTCCTGCAGTTGAGTCTTGGCGTCCTGCCGTCCGAGGGCCTGCGCCGCGGCGACGACGCGCTCGGCCAGCAGGCCGCGGACCACGGCCTGCGCGGCGACGGGGCCCCCGTCGAGGTAGACCGATCCGATCACGGCCTCGAGCGCGTCCGACAGGATCGAGGTCTTGTCCGCCCCGCCGCCCAGCACCTCGCCGCGGCCCAGCAGGACGAACGACCCGAGGTCGATCGAGCGGGCCGTGTCGGCCAGCGCGTCGGCGTTGACCACGGCCTTGCGCAACTCGCTCAACTGTCCCTCGGTCATGGTCGGGAACGAGGCGTAGACCAGATCGGCGACCACCCATCCGAGCACGGCGTCACCGAGGAACTCGAGGCGCTCGTTGGAGTGGGTGCCGAGATGCTCGGCACACCACGAGCGGTGGGCCATCGCCTGGGCGAGGAGGTCCGGGTTGTCGAAGCGATGGCCGACGATCGACGCCAGCCGGTCGAGCGGTCTCGCCGCCGGCGGTCGGTCGGCGGCGGTCAGGACGCTTCCTGCACCCGGGCGTAGACGTAGTCGACGGCATCGCGCACCGTCTTCAGGTCGACCAGGTCCTCGTCCTCGATGCGGAACCCGACCGATCGCTCGCCGAGCTCTTCCTCCAACGCCTCGACCAGTTCGATCAGCGCCAGCGAGTCGGCGTCGAGGTCGTCGGCGAACGACTGGCCCTCGCTGATCGTCGCCGGATCGATCTCGAGGATGTCGGCCAAGTTGCCACGGACGATCTCGAACACGGCCTGGCGGTCGAGCGGTCCCTGTTCGACATGGGTTTCAGCGGGCACGGGGCGACTCCTGTGGGGCGGTAGATGCAGCGTAGCTAGGCGGCGCGGACCGCGGCACGGATCTGGCCGACGATGTCCCGCTCGGCCATGTCGTGGGCGAGGCGGATGGCGTTGTGCATGGCGGTGGCGTTGGACGACCCGTGGGTGATGATGCACACGCCGTCGACCCCGAGCAGCATGGCGCCGCCATAGGTGTCCGGGCTGAGCTGGGCGTGCAGCGGCAGCAGGGCCGGCAGCAGCGCCTCGGCGTGCGGTTGGTACTCCGGCTCGGCCCCGAAGGCGTCGAGCAGGGCCCGCAGCACGGCTTTCATCCCGCCCTCCAACGTCTTCAGGATCACGTTGCCGGTGAACCCGTCGGTGACCACGACGTCGGCGGTCTTGGTCATCATGTCCCGGCCCTCGACGTTGCCGACGAAGTGGATCCCGGGAGCGGAGGCCAGCAGCTCGTAGGCGGCCTTGCGCAGCGAATCACCCTTGCCGGGTTCCTCGCCGATCGACATCAACCCGACCTTCGGGACCGGGGTCCCGAAGCGGACCCGGTGGTAGACGCTGCCCATCTGGGCGAACTGGACCAGCCACTCCGGCTGGACCTCGGCGTTGGCGCCGGCGTCGAGCAGGATGTTGGGCACCTCGGCACCGGGGATGGGGATGGGTGCGGCGATGGCCGGGCGGGACACGCCAGAGATCCGGCCCATCCGCAGCAGGGCGGACGCCATGGTGGCCCCGGTGTTGCCGGCCGACACCATTGCGCACGACCTCCCGTCGCGGACGGATTCGGCGGCACGGACAAGCGAGGAGTCCTTCTTGCGGCGCACCCCGCCGGCCGGATCCTCGTCCATGGCGATGACCTCGGATGCCGGAACGATCGGCAGGTCGCCGGCCCCGTCGAGGTCGGGCGGGCCGACGAGGATCACGGGGAGACCGGCCGCCACCGCGGCACGGGCTCCGGCGAGGATCTCCGCCGGGGCGCGGTCGCCGCCCATGGCGTCGACGGCGACGGGCAGCACGCGGCCCTCAGCTGACGTCGACGGCGATGCGGTCCTTGTACCAGCCACAGGTCGGGCAGACCACGTGGGGCAGCTTGGCAGCCGAGCACCGCGGGCAGATGCTGCGCGACGGGGCGTCCAACTTCCAGGCACCGGCCCGATGACTGCGGGTCTTCGACTTCGACTTCTTCTTCTTGGGAACAGCCACCGTGGTTCTCCCTGACGTTCTGGGCTCCGCAAGGCTAGCGGCACCGACCCCCGGTCGGCTACCGGCGCGCCCGCCTACTCGCGGTCGGGCAACCGGCCGCGCAGGCCCTCGAGGGCCTGCCAGCGGTCGTCGGCGGGCGGCGCAGCGCACGAGCACGACCCCTCGTTGCGGTCGATCCCGCACGTCGGGCACAGGCCGGCGCAGTCGGGGCGGCACAACGGGTTGGCCGGGGCGTCGAGCAGCGCCGCCTCGCGCACCATCGGGCGCAGGTCGAGCTGGTCGCCGACGAGGACGAAGGCATCCGGATCGGTGGGCGTCGGCTGGTAGAGCTCGTCGACGGTGAACTCGGCCGTCCCGGCCGCCGGACGCAGGCAACGCCGGCAGGTCCCGACCCACGGAACACGGATCCCGCCGACCACGACGATGCCGTCGGTCAGCGACTCCAACTCGACGTCGACGTCCAGGTCGGCTCCGGCCTCGATGCGCGGGTCGTCGATGCCGACCTCGGCTGCGGAGCACCGCGCCTCGACCCGTTTGCGCGTCCCCGGCCGGCGCAGCAGCTCGACGGCGTTGACCACCAGGGGGTGGCCCATGTCCTCAGCGATCCTGGTCGAAGAACCCCTTGGTGGGGTCCTCGTCGACCACCTCGGCCGGCGGCTTCGGCGAGCCGATCGCCAGGCGCGAGCGCCCGGCGTTGACCGTCTTCTGCAACCGGTCGAGCAGGACCTCGAAGCTGCCCAGGCGCTGGTCGAGGAAGTCCTCGGTCTCGTGGCGCAGCCGGCGGGCGTCGCTCTCGGCGGCCTCGTTGACCTGCCGGGCGCGCTGCTCGGCGGCGCGCACCACCTCCGTGCGCTGGACCATCCGCTCGGCCTGCACCCGGGCTGCCTCGAGCAGCTCGTCGGCCTCCCGGCGAGTCTTGGCGACGAACTCCTGGCGCTCCTTGATCATCCAGCGGGCCTGGCGCATCTCGTCCGGCAGGCGGTTGAGGGCCTCATCGAGCAACTCGACGATCTCGTCCCGATCGATGCGCGGCGAGGACGACAGCGGCATCGTGGGCGCGTTGGCGATGATGTCGAGCGCCCGCCGTACCAGGGCTTCGGCGTCGCCGACGTAGCTGTTGGTCGCCCGGACGTAGGCATCGGAGTCGTGGTAGTCGACCTCGTCGTCGTAGTCGTCGTACTCGTCGTCGTAGTTGTCGTCGTAGCTCATCTGCGGTCTTTCGGGTCCTCGGGCTCGAGTGGCGCAGCGAGCCGACGGGCCACCGGGGCCGGGACGAGCGCCGCCACCCCACCACCGTACTGCGCGATCTCACGAATGAATCTGCTGCTGATGAAGGCCAGGCGCGGCTCGCACGGCAGGAAGACGGTGCGCACGCCGGCAACCGCGTGGTTGGTCTGGGCCATCTGCTGCTCGATCTCGAAGTCCGCTGCGGTCCGCAGCCCCTTGACGAGGGCGTCGGCACCGAAGCGCCGGGCGGCGTCCACCGCCAGGCCGGTGCTCGCCTCGACCCGCACCGACGGCAGGTCGGCGACGCTCTCGGCGATCATCGCCAGGCGCTCGTCGAGGGAGAAGCGACCGCCTGGCTTGGCCGGGTTGTGCATGGCGACGACGATCACCGACCCGAACAGCTCGACGGCCTGGGAGACCACGTCGAGATGACCGAGGTGGAAGGGGTCGAAGCTCCCCGGGTAGAGAACGGTCGCCATGGTGCCTGCACTGTAGACCGTCGCACCATCGGGCCACCGGGGGCGGGCGCCGACTACAGTTGCCGACAGCGTCGGTCGTACCCTCCGGAGTGGTCAATCGGGAGTCGTCAGCAGCGTGGAAGCCTCCTACATCGTCCTGCTGGCGGTGGGCATCTCGTTGCTCGCCGTCGAGATCTGGGTCCGGCGCCGACTGCGCCGTCCCGTCGACCTGCACGAGACCGGCCTGTCGATCCGCGTCGGCGCCATCGCCTATTCCGTGGGTGGGTTCAGCCAGTTCGCGGTGAAGGCCTTCAGCTTCTGGGCGCTGGCCCACTTCGCCCCGTGGCAGCTGCCGCTGTGGAACCCGGCGACCTGGGTGGCCTACATCCTGCTCGACGACTTCGCCGGGTACTGGTTCCACCGCGCCTCGCACCGCTACCGGATCCTGTGGTCGGCGCACTCGGTGCACCACTCGGCCACCGACTTCACCATGGCCAACGCCGCCCGGATCTCCCCCGTGGAGACGCTGTATCAGCCCCTCGCCAACCTGTGGGCTCCGCTGCTGGGGTTCCCGATCGCCCTCTATGCGCCGATCACCGTCGCCTACCTGCTGTGGTCGCAGCTCCAGCACACCAGGATCATCGGCCGGCTGCCGGTGTTGGACCGGTTCTTGACCACGCCGTCCAACCATCGGGTGCACCACGGGGTGAACCGGGTCTACCTGGACCGCAACTTCGGGAACTGGACGATGATCTGGGACCGGCTGCTCGGCACCTACGCCCGGGAGACCGAGGACGTCGTCTTCGGCATCACCGATCCGCCGGCGGGGCATGGCACCCTTGCCACGTTGCTGGGCGGCTACCCCCGGCTGGCCGGTGACATGCGCGCCGCCGGATCCGTGGCCGGTGCGGCCCACGTGGCCATGTCCCGGCCCGGCCAGTACGCCGTCACCGGCGTCAGTCACGCTCCAGCATCGTGACCCACGTGCGCCCGTAGCGCTTGACCCGGCGCACCGACCAGCCGGGCTGGCCCGCCAACTCCTCGCCGGACTCGGCCACCACCAGGGCCGCCTGCATCGAGCCGAGCAGCCGCCCCCAACCGTCGAAGGCGTACGGCGGATCGACGAGGGCGATGTCGACGCCGCGCATCCCTGGGACCCAGGCGACCACGTCGCCGCGCACGACCCGGCACTGCTCGGCGATGCCCAGGGTGGCGAGGTTGCGGTCGAGGGCGGCCAGGGCGGCCCGGTCGCGCTCGACGAACACGGCGGATGCCGCACCGCGCGAGATGGCCTCGATGCCGAGGGCGCCGGACCCGGCGAACAGGTCGACCACCGCGGCGCCCTCCAGCAGCCCGGCAGCGGTCAACGAGTTGAACACGGCCTGGCGGACCTTCTCGGTGGTCGGTCGGGTGGACTGGCCGGCAGGGCTGGTCAGCAGCCGGCCCCCGTAGCGACCGGCGATCACCCGCATTCCGGCAGACTAGGTGGGTG
Organism: Actinomycetes bacterium; assembly: GCA_029782355.1. Lineage (GTDB taxonomy): Bacteria > Actinomycetota > Acidimicrobiia > Acidimicrobiales > Ilumatobacteraceae > JAKOUY01. The sequence goes on along the minus strand of JAKOUY010000023.1, from coordinate 348,742 downwards.
CCCACCCCCGAGCCGACCTTTCCGTGCGTCGAGTGCGGGGGTGTCTGCCATCTGCTGACGGCGGCACCGGAGCACGACGCGTGGGAGGCGGGTGACATCGTCGCCTATCGCTGCGCCGACTGCCGCGAGCGCTTCGACCTGGTCCTGGCGGACGACCCCGACTGATCGGTCGCGCCCACGGTGATCCTCATCGACCGGCCGATCTGGCCGAACCACGGCACGGTGTTCGCCCATCTGATCAGCGACACGTCGACCGCCGAGTTGCACGCCTTCGCCACCTCGATCGGCGTGCCCCAGCGGGCCTTCGACGGCGACCACTACGACGTACCCGTCGAGTACGTGGCTCGCGCCGTGGCCGCCGGGGCCACGGTGGTCGAGGCGGCCGAGATCGTCCGTCGCCTGCGCCAGGCCGGCCTGCGCCTGCGCAAGCGCAGGGGCGAGCGCGGCGTGGCCCGCCTGGTGGACGTCGAGCTGGCGGTGGGCATGCGCGGCGACGTCGACCTGGTGCTGTCCGATCGCCCGGCGCCCGCCGCCGGCGTGGCCGCCGCGGTGGTCGTCCTGGGTGACGCGGCCGGGTCCCTGCTCGTGGTCCACAGCATCCGCCGCGGCACCTGGGACCCGCCCGGCGGGCGGTGCGAGCCCGGCGAGACGGCGCGGCAGTGCGCGGTGCGCGAGGTGGCCGAGGAGACCGGCCTGGTGCTGGAGCCATCCGAGGTCCGCCCCGTCGGCTACGAACGGGTCCATCGGCCGGGGCGGTCCAACGCTCGCCCGTACCTGCAGGTGTTCCGGGCTCAGCTGGATCGAGTCGCCCCGACGATCCGGCCGTGCGACGAGCACGACGACGCCGCCTGGCTGAGCCCCCCGGCGTTCGCCGAACGCTGTGGCGAGCGGTTCTGGTACCCGCTGGTCGAGCGGGTGCTGCGCACCTACTGAGCGAGATCTCCCCGGCTGCGCCACCAGGTGGCGATCTCGGCCGCGAGCTCCGGCGTCGGGCGGGTGGAGTCGGCCACCAGGTCGGCCGCCGCAGCCATCGGACCGGCCCGCCGACGGCGCACCTCGGCCAGCTCGGCGGGGGACATCGAGCGGCGGTGCCCGCCGGTTGCCATCCGCGACAGGATCACCTCGTCGGGCGCGTCGAGCAGCACGACGTCGGCCCGCTCCGCCATCGCGGCCCGGCACTGCTCCGACTCGATGGTCCAACCTGCCGCACTGATGACGGCGGGCGCATCGGACGCCAAGGCGTCGAGCAGCACCGCCTCCTCCAGGGCGTGGAGGGCGTCGACCCCGTCGCGCTCGGCGATGCAGCGCCCGGTGACGCCGGTGCGGGCCTCGATGTCGCGGTCGGAGTCGCGGTGGGCCCGGCACGTCGCCGCGGCGACGGCCGACGCGGTCGTCGACTTGCCGACCCCCATCAACCCGAGGATCACCAGGTGCCGGTGGCTCATGCGGCGCGGAAGTCGAGCTGGACCTTCATCGAGGTCGGCTGCGCGGCGAGGGCGAAGGCGTCTGGCGCCGCAGTGACCGCCATGGTGCCGGTCCGCAGCGGGTCGATCGGGAGCCCGTCGACCAGCAGCTCGACGGCGTGGACGAACTCGTCGTGGTTGAAGCGGAACGATCCCAGCAGATCGATCTCCCGCGGCACGGCCACGGCCACCGGAATCGGCAGCGGGCCACCGTGGGGCAGGCCGACGAGGACCACCCGGCCGCCGCGCCGGGCACGGGTGAGCGTGTCGGCGATGGCCGGGGCCGCTCCGGACGCCTCGAAGACCAGATCGAACTCAGTTCCGGGATCGTCCTCGCCGACGACCGCCGACCGGTCGGCACCGACCGCCTCGGCGAGCGCCAGACGCTGGCGGTCCAGGTCGGCGACCACCACCTCGGCAGCCCCCTCGGCGTGGGCGGTCGCGCACAGCAAGCTGCCGATCGGTCCCGCTCCGACCACCAGGACGCGCGCCCCGCGCACGCCGCCGGCGCGGTGCACGGCGTGCACGGTGACGGCCAGCGGCTCGGCGAACACGGCGACGTCGGAGGCGGTGCGCGCCGGGACCGGCACCAGGTTGGCCGTGCGGGCGACGACGAAGTTGGCGAACCCACCGTCGGTGTGCGGGGTGGTCGCCGCGCTCCCCAGGAATCGAGGCCGCTCGCACACGTTGCTGCGCCCCTCCCGGCAGCGGTCGCACGTCCCGCAGGGCGAGGACGGATCGACCACCACCCGATCGCGGTCGTCCCAGCCGCGCACGCCGGGGCCGATCTCGTCGACCTCGCCGACGATCTCGTGGCCGAGGACCATCGGGCTGACGACGCGGAAGTCCCCCACGGCGCCCTTGCGGTAGTAGCTGAGGTCCGACCCGCAGATCCCGCCGAGCTCGACGGCGACGCGCACCTCGCCCGTCCCGGGCTCCTGGATCGGGCGCTCCTCGACGCGCACGTCGTGGGCGCCGTGGATCACGACGGCGTGATTCACCCCGTGGGCGTGGCCGGCGGTCATGGCTCCTCCTCAGACCACGGCGGTCATGCCGCCGTCGACGTAGATGATCTGTCCGTTGACGAAGTCGGACGCCGCGCTGGCCAGGTAGACGACGGTGCCGCCGAGCTCGTCGACCCGGCCCCATCGTCCGGCGGGCGTGCGGCCCGCCACCCAGGCCGAGAACGCCGGATCGGCGACCAGGTTGGCGGTGAGCTCCGTGGCGAAGTAACCGGGGGCGAGGGCGTTGACCTGGATGCCGAGCGGCCCGAGGTCGGCGCACATCCCCTGGGTCAGCAGCGCCAGGCCGCCCTTGGTCGCCGTGTACGGAGCGATGGTCGGGCGGCCGAGCTTGGACTGCACCGAGCAGACGTTGATGATCTTGCCGTGACCCCGCTCGACCATCCGCCGGGCCACGGCCTGGGCGACGACGAACGCCGAGACCAGGTTGACCTCGACCAGTTCGCGGAACACGGCCACCGGGAACTCCAGCATCGGGGCACGGTGCTGGCGACCGGCGTTGTTCACGAGCACGTCGATCGGCCCGACGGTGGCCTCGATGTCGGCGACCGCGGCCGCCACGGCTTGGTCGTCGCACACGTCGAACGAGCGGGCCTCGACCCGATGACCCGCCGCCTCCAGGTCGGCGCGCGCCCTGGTCAGGGCGTCGACGTCACGCCCGTTGAGCACCACGGTGGCCCCCGCCCCGGCCAGCGCCTCGGCCAGGGCCCGGCCGAGACCGCGGCTCGACCCGGTCACCAGGGCGATCCGCCCGGTCAGGTCGAAGCTGCCGCGACCCCCCGCCCCTGCGTTCATCATGTGGTACAAGGTACAGAATGATGGACACGGTGGTGGAGCGATGATCGTCGACGACCCCCGACTCACCGACCTCGTCGCGCCGGGAGCGGTGCCCGAGCGGCTGGCCACCGGCGCGGCGTGGTCGGAGGGACCGGTGTACCTTCCCGACGCCACGGCGGTGGTCTGGAGCGACATCCCCAACGACCGGATGCTGCGCTGGTCGGCGGCGGACGGGATGAGCGAGTTCCGCTCCCCGTCGATCTTCACCAACGGCAACACCCTCGACCGGGAGGGGCGGATGGTCACGTGCAGCCACGGCCAGCGGGCGATCATCCGGACCGACCACAACGGCTCGGTCGGCGTGCTGGTCGATCGCTGGCACGGCAAGCGGCTGAACTCGCCCAACGACCTGGTGGTCCATGCCGACGGATCCATCTGGTTCACCGATCCGCCCTACGGCATCGCCTCCAACCGTGAGGGCTATCAGGCGGAGAGCGAGATCGGCGCCAACTGGGTGTACCGCTTCGACGAGTCCACCGGGGAGCTGGAGCCGGTGGTGACCGACGTCGAGGAGCCCAACGGCCTGGCCTTCTCGCCCGATTGGTCGCTGCTCTACGTGGCCGACACCTCCGCCGCACTCCGCACCGACGGCACCGGCAACCACCACATCCGCGTGTACCGCATGGCCGGTCGGCGAGCACTCGACGGGCGGCTGTTCGCCGTGGTCGAGCCCGGTCTGGCCGACGGGTTCCGCCTCGACGTCCACGGCAACGTGTTCACCTCGTCGGCCGACTCGATCCAGGTCTACGCCCCCGACGGCACCCGGCTGGGCAAGATCCCGGTCCCCGAGAAGGTGTCCAACTGCTGCTGGGGCGGCGCTGACCGCAGCGACCTGTACATCACCGCCGGGTCCTCGCTGTACCGCCTGGCGACGACCACGGTGGGGGCAGGGCTGCACTGGTGACGGAGACGACGATCGGGGTGGTCGGGACCGGCCTGATGGGCCGGCCGATGGTCGAGCAGCTCCTCGCCGCCGGGTGCCGGGTCGTGATCGCCGCCCGCACCGCGGCGGCTGCCGATCCGCTGGTGGCCGCCGGTGCGACGCGGGCCGCGTCCGTTGCCGAGCTGGCCGCTTCGGCGGACAGCGTGGTGCTGGCCCTGCCCAGCGGCACGGAGGTGGCCTCGGTGCTCGACCAGCTGCTGGACGCGCCCGGCCGGCGGGTCGAGCTGGTCGTCGACACCTCCACGATCCATCCCGACGAGGCCCGCCGCTGCCACCGCCTGGCGGCGGGGCATGGCGTGGCGGTCGTCGACGCGCCGGTCTCGGGAGGCCCGATCGCGGTCGCCGAGCGCACCCTGTCGGTGATGGCCGGTGGCGAGGAGCCGGCCCTGAGCCGGGCCGAGGCCGTCCTCGCCCCGTTCACGGGCCGGTTCGTCCGCTGCGGCGGACCGGGCGCCGGTCAGGTGGCCAAGGCCTGCAACCAGCTGGTGGTGGCCGCCAGCATCGAGGTCGTCGCCGAGGCGCTGGTACTGGCCCGGGCGGCCGGGGTCGATCCGGCGTCCGTGCGCCAGGCGTTGCTCGGCGGGTACGCCGCCAGCCGGGTCCTCGAGCTGCACGGCGGGCGGATGCTGGCCGGCGACTTCGTCCCCGGCGGCAAGGCGAGACTGCAGCTCAAGGACATCGGCATCGTCCGCTCGCTGGCCGACGCCCTCGGCCTGCCCCTGACCGCCTTCGACGCCGCAGCCGCCCGCTTCGACGCGCTGGTCGCCGGCGGTCATGGCGACCTCGACCAGACGGCGGTGGTCACGGTGCTCGAGGACCTGGCCGGCGTGCGGGTCCGCCCCGCCGACCCGGCCTGACCGTTCGGCGTTCAGCATGCTGAACGCCGAATGCTAGGCTCGCCGCGTGAGTCGCGACCGGCCGAGCGCCCGGACCCAGCTGGCCCGCCCGGCGGCGCCGGCGACACGCAGCTCCCCGGCGCCGGCCGTCGTGCGCACCGCCGCGCTGCTGGGCGAGCTGGCCGCCGCCGACGGGCCGCTCGGGCTCTCCGACCTGGCCCGGCGGCTGGGCGTCGCCAAGTCGTCGCTCTCCAACATCTGCGCCGCGTTGGAGGACGCCGCCCTGATCCGGCGCGTCGATGCCGGATACACGCTCGGCCATCGCCTGGTCGAGCTGGCCGGCGCCTACCTCCGCAAGGTCGACCTGGTGAGTGAGTTCCACGCCGCGGCGCGGAGCTTGCCGGCGGCAGCCGAAGAGACCGTCCTGCTGGGCCTGCTCGACGGGTCCGACGTCCTCTATCTGGCCCGCCACGACGGGAGCCAGCCCATCCGACTGGCCTCGGACGTCGGCCGGCGGATGCCGGCGGTGTGCACCGCGCTGGGCAAGGCGATGCTCTCGACGTTGACCGACGACGAGGTCACCACCCGCCTGGACCGCCTCGACCGCTTCCCGGTGCTGACGCCCAAGGGCGCCCAGAACGCCGAGCAGCTGCTCGACGATCTTCGCCGGACCCGCGCCCGTGGCTACGCCGTCGACGACGAGGAGAACACCGAGGGGGTCTGCTGCCTGTCCGTGGCGCTGCCCGGCGGGGCGTGGCCACCGCACGCCGTCAGCGTCACGCTGCTCAAGGCGCGGACGTCGGAGCGGTTGCGCGAGCGGCTCGTCGCCGATCTCCACCGGCTGGCCAACAGCCTGCCGCATCGCCTCGACCGCCCCTGACGGCTTCCCGTGGGCTGAACGTTGTTCTATGCTCTGAACGCGGCCTGGCCCGGGCCGGGGCGCGAGGGGACGGCACGTGGGTGAGTCGCAGGCAACCGAGCGAAGCGAGCGTCCAGGCGAGGTCGCCTCGATCGAGTTCGACCACGTGGTCAAGGTGTTCGGCGGGGTCCGCGTCGTCGACGACGTCAGCTTCGAGTGCCCCGCCGGGCGGATCGTGGCCCTGCTGGGCGAGAACGGCGCCGGCAAGTCGACCCTGATCAAGATGCTGGCTGGGGTGTACCGGCGCGACGGCGGCACGATCCGCTTCGCCGGTCGCGACGTCGACCAGCCCGGGGGGCGGGCCGGGCTGGCATTCATCCACCAGGACCTCGGCCTGATCGAGTGGATGACCGTGGCGGAGAACATGGCGTTGGGCTACGGATTCGGCGGCCCGGGCGTGCTCCGCCCGTTCTCCTGGGCAACCCTGGCCCGCCGGGCCGAGCAGGCCCTCGCCGCAGTCGGCGGTGCGATCGATCCCCAGACCCGGGTCTTCGACCTGCCCCGGACGGAGAAGAGCCTGCTGGCCATCGCCCGGGCGTTGGCCCAGGACGCTCGCTTCCTGGTGCTCGACGAGCCGACCGCCAGCCTCCCGCACGCCGACGTCCACCGGCTGTTCGACGTCCTCCGCCGCCTGCAGTCCGACGGCGTCGGGATGATCTACGTCTCCCACCGCCTCGACGAGGTGTTCCAGATCGCCGACGATGCCGCGGTGATGCGCAACGGTCGATTGGTCGACGTCGTCCCGGTGTCCACCAGTTCGCCCGCCGAGCTGGTACGGATGATCGTCGGGCGCGAGCTGGATCGGGCGGTCGGGCTCGACCCGCCCGGCGACGCCGCACCGGTGCGCCTGGCCCTCGACGACGTCCGCATCGGCGACGTCGGCCCGGTCGAGTTGCACGCTCGCGCCGGCGAGATCGTCGGACTGGTCGGCCTGCGTGGAGCCGGGCAGGCCTCGGTGGGACGCGCCGTCGCCGGCGTCGAGCGGATCACCGGTGGGTCGCTGTCGATCGATGGCGAGCGATGCCCACCGATGACCGTCCGCCGGGCGGCCGGGCAGGGCGTGGCCTTCGCCACCTCCAACCGGGAGGCCGAAGGACTGCTCAACGGGCTGGCCGTGCGCGAGAACCTGTTCGCCAACCCCCGCCTGTGGGGCCGGCAGCTGTTCCGCCTCGGGCGCCGTGGCACCGAGCGGCGCGCCGCCCACCAGGTCATCGGGCGGTTCGGGGTGCGCCCACCCGACCCGGAGAAGGTGGCCGACACCCTCTCGGGCGGCAACCAGCAGAAGGTGATCCTGGCCCGCTGGCTCGGCATCGAGCGCCGTGTCCTCGTGCTCGAGGAGCCGACGATGGGTGTCGACGTCGGGGCCAAGGCGGACATCTACGGCCTGCTGGCCGAAGCGGCCCGGCGAGGCACGACGGTGCTGGTGGTCAGCACGGACTTCGAGGAGGTCGCCACGATCTGTCACCGAGCCATCGTGTTCAGCCGCGGCGCGCCCGTGGGCGAGATCCGCCGCGAGCAGCTGAGCGTCGCCACACTGCTGGCCGCGGCGTCCGGCGGGGGCCAGGAGGATGCCGCATGAGCGGCACCTCGATCCGCTCGACGGCACTCGAGCCGGCGCCCGGCACGCCACGGTCGCGGCGGTTGCTCACCGTGTACGGCCTGGTCTTCTTGCTGCTCGTGCTCATCGGGCTGTTCAGCCTGCTGCAGCCCGGCACCTTCCCGACGTGGCTCAACTTCCGCCTGACGGCGGGCGGGAAGGCGGTCCAGATCCTCGTGGCCCTGGCGGTCACCGTCCCGATGGTCGCCGGCAAGATCGACCTGTCCGTCGGCTACGCCCTCGGGTTGTGGCAGGTGCTCTCGCTGACCCTGCAGATCCGCTTCGGCCTGCCATGGTGGCTGGCCTGCCTGGTGGTGCTGGCCCTCGGTGCCGTGGTCGGGCTGGTCAACGCCCTGCTGGTCGAGCTGGCCCAGGTCGACGCGTTCATCGCCACCCTGGCCACCGGGCAGGTGCTGTTCGGCATCACCTTGTGGCACACCAAGGGCCAGCAGGTGGTCGACCGGGCCAGCAAGCGAGGGGCCTTCTTCGACCATCTCGGCACATGGACCATCGGCGGTCGCCAGGGGATCCCCGGGCCGTTCCTGCTGGCGGTCGCCATCGGCGCGCTGCTCTACGTGGTCCTCGAGTACACCCCGCTCGGGCGGTACCTCTACGCCGTCGGAGCCAACCCGCGCTCGGCGGAGCTCTCGGCGATCCCCCGGCGGACGTACGTGGTCGGCGCATTCGTCGCCTCCGGCGTGATCGTCGCCCTCGGGGGGATCATCCTCGAGTCACGCCTCGGCGGGGTCGCCCAGGCCAACATCGGCCCGGAGTACCTCTTCCCGGCACTGGTCGCCGCGTTCCTCGGCTCGACCACCATCCGCCCGGGACGGATCAACGCACTCGGCACGCTGGTGGGCATCGCCATCGCCACGGTCGGCCTGTCCGGGCTGCTCCAGCAGTTCCCCGGCAAGGACTACTTCCTCGGCCCGCTGTTCAACGGGCTGACCTTGATCGCGGCGATCACGATCGCCTCGACGGCGGGGCGCCGCCGCATCCAGTCCTCGGAGCGGCACGCCACCATCGCCACCCCATCGCCGGCCACCCCGGCGATCACCGAACCAACGGGAAAGGAACCCACCACATGACCACGCATCGAGCCTGGCGCCTCACCGGCGTCGTCGCGCTCGCCGCCACCAGCCTGGTGTTCTCGGCATACGGGCGTCCGTCGACGACCCCGCCGACCACGCCGGCCGGCGGCAGCGCCACTGCGGGGACCGCACCCGCGGACATCGTCGCCACCGCCAAGGCCTTCGTCGACGCCCAGCTGCACGGCGCCGGCGGCTTCGACGGACCGAGCTCCGGACCCAAGTCGGTCGGTGCCAAGAAGATCGTCTACGTCGCCTCCGACCTGACCAACGGCGGCATCACCGCCGTTGCCGACGGCGTCAAGGAAGCCGCCAAGGTGATCGGCTGGACCGTCGACGTGCTCGACGGCAAGGCCACCGCCCAGGGCCGCACCGACGCCCTCAACCAGGCGATCGCCTCGAAGCCCGACGGCATCATCCTCGGCGGGTTCGACGCGATCGAGCAGAAGACGGCGATCGATCAGGCCACGGCCCAGAAGATCCCGGTGGTCGGCTGGCACGCCGGCGCCACACCCGGTCCGATCCCGGACGCCGGGCTGTTCGCCAACGTGACCACCGATCCGCTGGAGGTGTCCAAGATCGCCGCGTACTACGCCATCGCCGACTCCGACGGCAAGGCGGGAGTGGTGATCTTCACCGATACGCAGTACGAGATCGCCGTGAAGAAGGCCGACACCATGCAGGAGATCATCAAGCAGTGCTCGGGCTGCTCGGTGCTGTCCTACGAGAACAGCCCGATCGCCGAGGCCGACTCGAAGATGCCGCCGCTGGTCGCCTCGCTGCTGCAGAAGTACGGCGACAAGCTGACCTACATGCTGGCGATCAACGGCAACTACTACGGCGGATCCCGGCAGGCGCTGAAGGATGCCGGGAAGGACCCGGCCGGTCCGCCCAAGCAGATCGCCGCCGGAGACGGTGACGCCGCCGAGTTCAAGCGGATCCGCGAGGGCGACTACCAGACCGCCACCGTGGCCGAGCCGCTGTACCTGCAGGGCTGGCAGCTCGTCGACGAGATGAACCGGGCCCTGGCCGGCCAGCCGGCCTCCGGGTACGTCGCCCCGCCAGGCCTGGTGGTCAAGGACAACGTCGGGACCGGCGACGTGTTCGACCCGGCCTCGAAGTACCGGGACAACTACACCAAGATCTGGAACGGCTGACCGTCTCCGTCCTCCCCACGGGCCGGGCGCCGTCCGCGGCGCCCGGCCCGACCGGATCTGCCCGAACCCCCGAACAAGGAGCTGCGATGTCCACCGCACCGGTGGTCGTGACTCGTCCGTCCCTCCCCGGCCGCGCCGTCGCCGACCTGGCGGCACGCCGCGACGTGCGCATCTGGTCGGGCGAGGGGGCCCCGTCGGCCGACGAGCTGGCCGACTTCGCCGGCGGTGCCGTGGCCATGCTCGCCGTCGCCAAGGATGTGATCGGCGAGGAACTGCTGCGTCGCTGCCCGAGCTTGCGCGCCGTGGCCATCGCCAGCAATGGCTATGACCTCGTCGACGTCGACGCCGTGCGTCGCCACGGCGTGCGCGTCACCCACACGCCGGCCGTGTTGTCCGATGCGGTCGCCGACCATGCGATGTTCCTGATGACCGGCGCCCGCCGGCGAGCGGCCGAGCACATGGCCCTGTTCCGCAGCGGCGGGTGGGACCACCACCTGGCGCTCGACGAGCTGCTCGGCCTCGACGTCCACGGGTCGACGATGGGCCTGGTGGGATACGGCCAGGTGGGCAAGGCCATCGCCCGGCGGGCCGACGGCTACGACATGGACGTCGTCGAGTACAGCCGCGGCCCCCACGACGAGCGGGCCCGGGCCGTCGAGCTGGACGAGCTGCTCGAGATCAGCGACATCGTCGTGGTCTGCCTGCCGTTGTTCGACAGCACCCGGCACATCATCGGAGCCGAGCAACTGCGCCGGATGAAGCCGACGGCCACGCTGGTCAACGTCGGCCGCGGACCCACCATCGACGAGGCCGCGCTCGTCACCGCGCTCGCCGAGCGGTGGATCCACTCCGCTGGACTCGACGTGTTCGATCGAGAGCCCATCGCCGCGACGGATCACCCGCTGCAGCGGCTGCCCAATGCCTTCATCACCCCGCACATGGCGTCGGCGACGGAGTCGGCGCGGGCGTCGATGGTCGCCCTGGCGGCCGCCGACCTCGACGCCATGCTGGACGGCCGCGAGCCGCGCCACCTGCTGACCGAGCTGCGCACCTGACGGAACCCGCACCCGCCGTGGGCCGGCGGCGACCGGATCAGCTCTTGGTCAGGAAGGCCTCGTCGTCCTCACTGAACAGCACGGCGACCTCGTCGCGCAGCACCGGGTGGGCCGCCAGGGTGGGGTCGGCGTCGACCAGTTCGAAGGCCGCCTGGCGTGCCAGGTGGACCAGCTCGCGGTCGCGGCGCAGCGACGCCAGGCGCAGGTCGCTGGCTCCCTTCTGGGCGGTGCTCATGATCGTTCCCTCGCCGCGCAGGTCCAGATCGACCTCGGCGAGGGCGAAGCCGTCGGTGGTGTCGACCAACGCCTGCACCCGCGGGTTGACCCCCTCCTGGTGAGCGGTCACCAACCAGCACGCCGAGGGATGCGTCCCCCGGCCGACCCGACCACGCAGCTGGTGCAACTGGGCGATCCCGAAGCGGTCGGCGTCGAGGATGACCATGACGGTGGCGTTCGGCACGTCGACGCCGACTTCGATGACCGTGGTGGCGACCAGCACGTCGACCTCCCCCGATCGGAAGCGGTCCATGACGGCCTCCTTCTCGGTGGCAGCCAACCGCCCGTGGAGCAACGCCAGGCGCAACCCGGCCAGCTCGCCGGCGGCCAGGCGGTCGTAGGTCTCGGTGGCGCTGGCGACTTCGAGCTTGTCGCTCTCCTCGATCAGCGGGCAGACCACGTACGCCTGGCGCCCGGCAGCCACCTCGTCGCGCACCGCCGCCCACGCCGCCTGCTCCAACAGCGGCCCGTTGGCCCACGTCGTGACGATCGGGGTCCGGCCGGGCGGGAGCTCGTCGAGGACGCTGACGTCCAGATCCCCGTAGACGGTCATGGCCGCCGTGCGCGGGATGGGCGTGGCGGTCATGACCAGCACGTCGGGAACGGCCCGACCCTGGCCTGCCTTGGCCCGCAGCGCGGCCCGCTGTTCGACGCCGAAGCGGTGCTGCTCGTCGACCACCACGACGCCGAGGCTGCGGAAGTCGACCGCATCCTGGATCAGCGCATGGGTGCCGATCAGCACGTCCACCGATCCATCGGCGACCCCGGCCAGCACTCGCCGGCGCTCCGCACCGGTGACCCGGTTGGTCAGCAGCTCGACGCGCGGGGCCCGCTCCAGCAGTTCGCCCTCGCGGTGCACCGACACCCCGGCCAGCAGCCGGCGGACACCGGCGACGTGCTGCTCGGCCAGCACCTCGGTGGGAGCCATCAGTGCCGCCTGGTGCCCGCCCTCCACGGCCGTCAGCATGGCGTGCACGGCCACCAGCGTCTTGCCGGCGCCGACATCGCCCTGCAGCAGGCGATGCATCGGGTGCCCGCCGGCCAAGTCGGCGGTGATCTCGTCGATCACCCGTCGCTGGGCGCCGGTCATCGTGTACGGAAGGGCCTCGTGCAGCCGCCGGTGCAACCGGCCCGAGGTGTCGTGGCGGATGCCCAGCGCGTCGCGCTCCAGCGCCCGCTTGCGCATGACCAGCACCACCTGGACCCGCAGGAGCTCGTCGAAGGCCAGTCGCCGGCGGGCCCGCTCCTTGTCCGCCATGGTCTCGGGCAGGTGGATCGTGCGGAACGACTCGTCCCGCCCGGCCAGGCCGTAGCGGCGGCGGATCGGGTCCGGCAGCGGGTCGGCGATGTGCCGTGGCTCGCAGCGACGCAGGGCGTCCTCGACCCACCCGGCCAGCTCCCAGGTGGTCAAGCCGGCCTTCTCGCTCTGCGGGTAGATCGGGACGATCCGCCCGGTTCGGTCGCCGATCAGGTCGACGATCGGGTTGGTCATCTGCAGCATGCCCCGGTACACCTCGGCCCGCCCGTACAGGGCGATCTGCAGGTCGGGGCGCAGTTGTCGCTCACGCCACGGCTGGTTGAAGAAGACCACGTGCATCCGCCCGGTGCCGTCGCCCACGGTGCCCTCGACGATGGTCCGGCGGTTGCGGCCGATGCGCTTGGCCATCGTGCGCACGCCCACCAGCACCAGTGCCTCCTGCCCGGGGACAAGATCGCTGACCCGGGCCTCGTTGGTGCGGTCGATCCACCGCCGGGGATAGGTGGTCAGCAGGTCGAGCACCGACTCGATGCCCTGGCTGGCCAGGGCCTCGCGCTTCTTCTCCCCCACCCCCCGCAGCCGCTCGACGCCGATCCCGGCCAACTCACCGAGGGTCAGCGGGGGCGGTGCGGTCACTCGGCACCGAACAGGTAGGGGTACAGCGGCTGCCCGCCGTGGTGCACCTCGACCTGCACGTACGGATGGACCTCGGCCAACCAGTCCGACAGGCGCGTGGTCTGGGCATCGGCCGCGTCGCGCCCGGCGACCACGGTGAGCAGCTCTCGCCCACCCTCCAGCAGGTGGTCCAGCAGCCGTTGGGCGGCGACGATCGGATCGTCGGACACCGACACCACGCCGTCGCCGCGGACGATGCCGATCCAGTCCCCTTCACGAACCGGACCGGCCTCGGTGGTGGTGTCCCGGACCGCCTGGGTCAGCTCGCCGGCCAGGACGCTGTCGGCCGCGCCGGTGAGGTCGTCGACGTTGGCCTCCAGCGTCCCTTCCGGGTCGTACAGCACCAGGGCGGCGAGGGCCTCGGGCATCGAGCGGGTCGGCACGACGCGCACCCGCTTGGCGGTCAGGGCGTCGAGTTGCTCGGCCACCGGGATGATGTTCTTGTTGTTCGGCAGGACGATGACGTCGGCGGCGTTGACCGCCTCGACGGCCTCCAGCAGTTCGGCCGTGGACGGGTTGAGCGTCTGCCCGCCGGTGACCACGCGCTGCACGCCGAGCTGCTTGAACAGGCTCTCCAGTCCGTGCCCGGAGGCCACCGCCACCACCGCCGTGGTCACCGCCGGCAGCACCTCGGGCTCCGGGGTGCCGGCCAGCAGAGCCTCGCGGTGGGCGTGCTCCTCGGCGACTTCCTCGAACAGATCGGTGACCCGGATCTGGCGAGGCCGACCCTCGAGATCCAGCGCCGCTTCCACCGCGGCCCCGATGTCGTTGGTGTGCACGTGGCAGTTCCACAGCCCGTCGCCCCCGACGACGACGATCGAGTCGCCGATCTCGCCCCAGGCCTGCTTGAACGGCTCGATCGACGCATCGGGCAGGTCGAGCAGGTACATCACCTCGTAGCGCAGGTCGGCCACCGAGGGCCCCTCACCCTCGTGGTGGCGGACGATGTGCACACCGGGCAGGTCGGCAGCCGACACCGGCTCGGGCAGCGGCTCGCCGTCGACGACGTGCAGGGCCGAGTCGAGCAGCAGCATGAACCCGGCACCGCCGGCGTCGACCACCCCGGCATCCTTCAGCACGGGGAGCAGCTCGGGGGTGCGTGCCAGCGCGCTGCGCCCGGCGTCGCGAGCGGCGCGCAGCACCTCGACCACCGACCCGCCCCCCTCGGCGACGTGATGCCCGGCGTCGGCCGCCTCGCGCACGACGGTCAGGATGGTGCCCTCGATGGGCTTGAGCACCGCTTGGTAGGCGGCCGTCGATGCGGCCTTGAGAGCCCCGGCCAGCCGGTGGGCGCTCCCGTCGGCAGCCTCCTTGAGGTGCCCGGCCAAGCCGCGGAGGATCTGGCTGAGGATCACCCCGCTGTTCCCCCGGGCGCCCATCAGGCTGCCGTGGCTGATGGCGTCGCTGGTCGACACGAGATCGTCGGGGGCCTTCTCCAGCTCGGCGACCACCGCGTCGAGGGTGCGGGCCATGTTCGTGCCGGTGTCGCCGTCGGGCACCGGGTAGACGTTGAGCCGGTTGATCGCCGGGGCGTGGGCCCGCATGGTGTCGCGGAACGTCACCAGGGTTTGGCGCAGGGCGTCCGGGCTGAACCGCTCCAGGGTCGGCACCGGGCCAGGCTAGGGCGGCGTCCGGTGTCCGCGGCGTATGTGCGCCGGCCGTCCACCGCTGGTAGCATTTCCGGGCTCAATCGTTCAGCCGGAAGGTTCGTCATGGCAGCAGTGTGTGAAGTGTGCGGGAAGCGCCCCAGCTGGGGCATGAACGTGTCGCACTCCCACCGGCGCACCAAGCGGCGCTGGAACCCGAACATCCAGCGGATCCGTGCGCTGGTGAACGGTGGCCCGAAGCGGGTCAACGTCTGCACCGGGTGCATCAAGAGCGGCAAGATCGTCAAGGCGGGTTGAGTCGTGCAGGGGGTCATCAAGTCGTTCGACCCCACCAACGGCTCCGGCTCGCTGGTGCGTGACACCGATCTGTCCGAGATCCTCCTGGCCGACGGTGCCCTGAACGGGTCCCTGTTCCGCTTCCTGCGTCAGGGCCAGCGGGTGATCTTCGACCTCGACGATGCCGGCCGGGCCACGGCCCTGCGCCTCGGCAGCGAGGTCGACATGGCCACGCCGGGCGCCTGAGCGCCGCTCGGCGGCGATCGCCGCGCTCCTGGTCCGAGCCTGCCATGGCGGTGGGGCCAGCGCCGAGGCGGTTGGCGATGCTCGGTGGGCCTTTGGCAGACTAGACGTGGCCTTCCCCCGGGCCGCGCGACTGTTCGAAGGAGCTCAACGATGAGCGCAACGTCCAGCAACCACCGCCTGCACGAGTGGGTCGACACCTGGGCCGCGGTGCTCCAGCCCGACGACATCTATTGGTGCGACGGCTCGGCCGAGGAGTACGAGCGGCTGTGCGCCACGCTGGTCGAGCAGGGCACGTTCACCAAGCTGGATGACGCCAAGCGCCCGAACAGCTACTGGGCGCACAGCGATCCGGGCGATGTCGCCCGGGTCGAGGACCGCACCTTCATCTGCGCCGCCTCGCCCGACGATGTCGGACCGACGAACAACTGGCGCGACCCGGCCGAGATGCGCGCCGAGCTGACCGCGCTGTACACGGGGGCCATGCGCGGCCGGACCATGTACGTCGTGCCCTTCAGCATGGGCCCGCTGGCATCGCCCATCGCCCACATCGGCGTCAAGCTGACCGACAGCGCCTACGTCGCCGCCAGCATGCGGATCATGACCCGGATGGGCCAGGGGGCGCTGGACGCCCTGGGCGACGGCAGGTGGGTGCCGTGCATCCACAGCGTGGGCGCCCCGCTGGAGCCGGGTCAGGCCGACGCCACGTGGCCGTGCAACCCGGACAACAAGTACATCGTCCACTTCCCCGACACCCGCGAGATCTGGTCGTACGGCTCCGGGTACGGCGGCAACGCCCTGCTGGGCAAGAAGTGCTTCGCCTTGCGCATCGCCTCGGTCATGGCCCGCGACGACGGCTGGCTGGCCGAGCACATGCTGATCCTCAAGCTGACCAATCCGCAGGGCGAGCACCGCTACATCGCCGCGGCCTTCCCCAGCGCCTGCGGCAAGACCAACCTGGCGATGTTGATCCCGACGATCCCGGGGTGGAAGGCCGAGACGATCGGCGACGACATCTGCTGGATGCAGTTCGGCTACGACGGCCAGCTGCACGCCATCAACCCGGAGGCCGGGTTCTTCGGCGTCGCCCCGGGCACCGGGTTCGACACCAACGCCAACGCCATGCACACCCTGTGGGGCAACAGCCTGTTCACCAACACGGCCATCACCGACGACGGCGACGTGTGGTGGGAGGGGATGTCCGACGACCCGCCGGCCCGGGCCACCGACTGGCGCGGCCAGCCGTGGACGCCCGAGTCGGGCACGCCGGCCGCCCACCCCAACGCCCGCTTCACCGCCCCCGCCTCGCAGTGCCCGTCGATCGCACCCGAGTGGGAGGACCCGGCGGGCGTGCCGATCAGCGCCATCCTGTTCGGCGGGCGGCGACGGACCACCGTGCCGCTGGTGACCGAGGCCTTCGACTGGGAGCACGGGGTGTTCCTCGGCTCGATCATGGCCAGCGAGACCACGGCTGCGCAGCAGGGCGCGGCGGGCGTGCTGCGCTTCGATCCGATGGCCATGCTGCCCTTCTGCGGCTACAACATGGCCGACTACTTCGGCCACTGGCTGGCCCTCGGCCAGCGAGCCGATGCCAGCAAGCTGCCGAAGATCTTCTTCGTCAACTGGTTCCGCCGCGACGAGGACGGCCGCTTCCTCTGGCCGGGCTACGGCGAGAACAGCCGGGTGCTCAAGTGGGTGTTCGAGCGGGTCGTCGGAACGGCCGACGCCGTCGCCACCCCGATCGGCAACCTGCCGGCCGAGGGCGCCCTGGACACCTCCGGGCTGGACGTCAGCGACGCCGACATGGCCGAGTTGCTGAAGGTCGATCCCGACGGCTGGGCCGGCGCGATCCCGCAGATCCGTGATCACTACGCCCGCTTCGGCGACCGGCTCCCCGAGCAGCTCCACGACGCCCTCCACCGCCTGGAGCAGTCCCTGGCCTGACGGTAGCTCGACGCCGGCGTGTGCCACAGGTCGCCGAAATTTGGACAAACCTTGGACGTTGCCGCGGGACTTTGTGCCCTACTGTCGACCCCGGCCCCAGCTCAGACTGGGCCGGTACGACCACACATCAGGGAGACACGGGAATGAAGAAGCTGACGATCGCCGCGCTCGCAGGCATGCTGGCGCTGACGGCGTGCGGGAGCGACAAGAAGTCGACGCCGACCACCACGGCGAGCAAGTCGACGACCGCATCGAGCGGCACCACCGCCTCGAGTGGCACGACGGCCTCGTCCGGAACCGCCGCGGGCGGCGCCTCGGCCGGCGGGATCACCGTCCCGGCCGACAACGGCCAGCCGGTCACGCTCACCGCCAAGGATCTGTCCGCCACCACCCAGTCCTTCGAGCTGTCGGCGCCGTCCGCCAAGGCCGGCAAGGTCACCTTCACGTTCAAGAACGAGGGCAACAAGCAGCACGAGATGATCGTGCTGAAGACCGACACCGCCCCCGATGCCCTGACGGTCACCGGTGACAAGGTCAGCGAGGACGCCAGCGTCGGCGAGATCAGCGAGACCGATGCCGGCAAGACCGTGGTCAAGACCTTCGACCTGGCCGCCGGCAAGTACGTGCTGGTGTGCAACATCGAGAAGCACTACGCCCAGGGGATGCGCATCGCCTTCACGGTCAATCCGTGAACACGATCCGGGCGGTCGTCACGAGCGTGCTCGTGGCGGCCGCCGGGTTCGCCCTGCTGGTGATCACGCCGGACCGCATCCTCAAGCTCACCGGCCACGCCCGCAGCACCAAGGTGTTCTGGGCGACCGTGGAGTTCACGGTGGCGATCGTCGCCCTGCTGTGGGGACTTCGCCGGTTGCAGCAACGACGGTTGGTGTGACCCGACCGTCCCCGCCCGACGCTGCCTGGCTCTGGGACAACGAGCCGTGCCGCGCCGCCTGCCCGGTGCACACCGACGCCGGGGCCTACGTCACCGCCATCGGTCAGGGGCGCTTCGCCGAGGCCTATGCCATCGCCCGGCGCCCCAACCCACTGCCGTCGATCTGCGGACGGGTCTGCGCCGCGCCGTGCGAGAGCGCCTGCCGGCGCGCCACGGTCGACGCCCCCGTCTCGATCCGCGCACTGAAGCGATTCGTCACCGAGCGCTTCGGGGTCGAGAGCCTCGGACATGCCGATGCCTGGCACGCCGCCCACGGGCCGGTGCCGGCGGCCACCCTCGGTTCGGTGGGGATCGTCGGCGGCGGGCCGGCCGGGCTGGCCGCGGCCCACGACCTGCGCCTCGCCGGTCATCCCGTGACCATCTACGAAGCCGAGGAACGCCTCGGCGGGATGATGTCGCTGGGCATCCCCGAGTACCGCCTGCCGCGCTATCTGATCCACGCCGAGATCGAGGCGATCATCAGCCTCGGCATCGACGTGCGCACCGGCTGCCGGGTCGGGGAGGACATCCAGCTCGACGAGCTGCTGGCCACGCACGGCGCGGTGTTCGTCTGCTGCGGGGCGTTCCGCGGCCGCGATCTGGAGATCCCCGGCCACGATCTCGACGGGGTCGTCAAGGCGGTCGACTTCCTGTTGAACGTCAACCGCGGCGATCACGTCGAGCTCGGCAAGCGAGTCGTCGTCGTCGGCGGAGGCAACGTCGCCTTCGACGCCGCTCGCACGGCCCTGCGCGCCGGCGAGGACGCGCCCACCGACGAAGAGTCCCGCCGCGACCTGACCACCACGATGGACGCGGCGCGGGCCGCACTGCGCTCCGGGGTCAGCGAGGTCACGGTGGTCGCCCTGGAGTCCTTCGCCGAGATGCCGGCGGCGTTCGAGGAGATCGACGAAGCCGAGCACGAGGGCGTCACCATCCGCTACCGCCGCGGCCCCCATCGGGTGGTCGGCATCGACCGGGTGCAGGGTCTGGAGACCATCGGGGTGGTCTCGGTGTTCGACGACCAGCACCGCTTCCGACCGGTGTTCGACGACGCCGACATCAAGGTGATCGACGCCGACTCGGTGATCCTGGCCGTCGGCCAGGCTCCCGATGTCACGTTCCTCGGCGACCTCCAGCTCACCGCCAATCGCTTCGGGGGGATCCAGGTCGACGGCGACCTGCGGTCGAGCGACCCGCGGATCTGGGCCGGGGGCGACGTCGCCTTCGGCCCACGGAACCTGATCGACGCCATCGCCGACGGCTCGCGGGCCGCAGCGTCGATCCACGCCGCGCTCACCGGAGCGCCGCCGCCGGTGCCCGGCGAGCGGCGCATCGAGCTGATCCCCAAGCCGACCTTCCGCCGGCTGGCCAGCGACTACGACGAGCTGCCCCGCACACCGGTCCCGGGCGTGACCAGCGAACGGCGGGTCGGGTTCGCCGAGGTCGAGACCGGCTACGACGAACACCAGGCCGTCGCCGAGGGCCAGCGCTGCCTGCGCTGCTTCGACAACATCATGCTCCGCCCCGAGCTGTGCATCCTCTGCGGGATGTGCGTCGACGTCTGCCCGCCGCGGTGTATCTCGATCGTCGACGCCGACCGTGCCGGCCTCGGCAACGCCGGCCAGTCGGCACTGCTGCTCGACGAGACCGCCTGCATCCGATGCGGGCTGTGCGTCAACCGTTGCCCCCCATCCGCCCTCGTCATGGTCCATGCCCAGGAGGTCCTGCCATGAGCGACACTTCGGCCAGCCCCGCCCCGCCGGCCGACGATCTCGAACCGCAGCGCCACGCCCCGTCGACCGGCCGGATCCGCTGGCGGGACAGCGAGGCCTGGCGCTCGGTGTTCCGTCACCCCCACCTGGACACCCCACGGGGCCGCGCCCTGCAGTCGTTCTCCAACGTGTTCCTGCACGTCTACCCGGTGAAGGTCCCCGCTCGGGTGCTGAAGAACCGCTACTCGTGGCGCCTCGGGTTCATCGCCACCGTGCTGTTCACGATCCTGCTGGTCACCGGCGTGTACCTGATGTTCTTCTACACGCCGACGGTCACCTCGGCCTACGGGGACATGCAACGGCTGCGCACCGGTGTCGGCTTCGGCCAGCTGGTCCGCAACGTCCACCGGTGGGCCGCCCACCTGATGGTCCTGGTGGTGATCGTCCACCTGGCCCGGGTGTTCTTCGCCGGGGCCTACAAGCGGCCTCGGCAGTTCAACTGGGTGATCGGTGTCGGGCTGCTGGCCATCACCCTCGGCTTCTCCTTCACCGGCTACCTGCTGCCCTGGGACCAACTCAGCTACTGGGCGGTCACGGTGGGCACCAACCTGGTCAGCTACGTCCCGCTGCTCGGTGCCGCGCTGCGCGACCTGCTGATCGGCGGCGAGCAGATCGGCCAGGCAACCCTGCAGCGCTTCTACGCCCTGCACGTCGCCGTGCTCCCGGTCTCGCTGGCCGTGCTCCTGCTCGTGCACATCTGGCGGGTTCGCAAGGACGGCTTCGCCGTGCGCCGCGGCGACGCCGGGAGCTTCGCCGAGGCCGCCAGTGACCCCGGTGCCGGGGTCATCGTCCCGCCCACCACGCCAGCCAACGCCGACGCCCCCCGGGTCCGGCTGCTGGGCGTGGTCGACCAGGAGTCGGTGACCGCCGCCGAGCATCCGGCCGACGACACCGTGTTCACCTGGCCGCACCTGCTGGTCCGTCACGTCGTGGTCGCCCTCGGCACCGTCGCCGTGGTCCTCGGGCTGGGCGTGGCCTTCGCCGCCCCGCTGCGGGCCATCGCCGACCCGAGCCATACGCCGGAGCCGGCCAAGGCGCCGTGGTACTTCGTCGGGCTGCAGGAGCTGCTGTCCAAGTTCGACCCGCTGGTGGCCGGCATCCTCGTTCCGGCCGGCGTGTTCATCATCCTCCTGGCACTCCCCTACGTCGACCGCAACCCGGCGACCGAGGCCCGCCGGCGGAAGGTGGCCATCACCCTGTTCACCATCATGCTGGTGACGGCAGTGACCCTGACGATCATCGGCGCCCTGTTCCGCGGCCCCGGATGGAAGTTCATCCCGCCCTGGCAGCACTCGTACCTGGAGCTGTGAATTGATGAACCTGTCACGACGCCGGCTGCTGGAGACCGGCTGGAAGATCGGCGGCGGACTGCTGGGCGTCATCGCCGGCTGGACGTCGTGGGAGCTGTTGCGTCCGCTGAAGGCCGCCGGGGCGACGGGCAAGATCAAGGTCGGCAGCCCCGGGAACTTTCAGAAGGACACCGCGACCTACTTCGGCCAGGGCCGATTCTGGGTGGTCAACACCAGCGGGCACATCTTCGCCCTCTCGCAGAAGTGCCCGCACCTCGGCTGCCGAGTCCCGTTCTGCGAGAGCTCGGGGCGCTTCGAGTGCCCGTGCCACGGGACGCAGTTCGACCTCGGTGGCGAGTGGATCTCCGGACCGTCGCCTCGGGGCATGGATCAGTTCGAGCTCAGCATCGAGGACGGCGACCTGGTCGTCGACACCTCGAAGAAGACCGACGGCCCGGATCACGGCGCCCGCCAGTTCTACCGGGACCCGTTGGGCCCGTCGTGCGCCGGGAACGGGTGAACCATGGCTGAGCGACCGAGCGGCCTGCGTGACTTCGAACCGGCGTGGCTGGCGCGCAGCCTCGACCGGTACCTCAGCGTCGGCCTGGTGTTCATGGCCGCGCTGATCGCCGCCTTTCCCATCTACAGGATCCGCGAGTCGGGCCTGCGCGCCGACGCCGCCCGCGAGCAACAGGTCAACGACGTCGCTGCCGGGACCAGCCTGTTCTCCACCGGCTGCGCCAGCTGTCATGGCGCCGCCGGCACTGGAGGCACCGCGCCGACGCTGAACTCCAAGCAGTTCTTCGCCTCGATCACCGACCCGCAGATGGCCGTGCTGATCTCCACCGGGGTGCCGGGCAGCTCGATGAGCGCCTGGAGCCAGGAGTTCGGCGGCACCCTGACGGCCGACCAGATCCGCCAGATCGTCACCTACCTGCGCAGCCTGGAACCGACGGCCCCCAGCGTGCCCGACTGGCGCACCGGCAAGAAGGCGTCCGGCTAGCCGGCCGACCCCGGGGCCGCTCAGCCGACCTTGCCCACCAGCATGGCGCGGATGCCCAAGCCCATCACGAACAGGCTGCCCAGCCCGTAGAGCAGATACAGGCGGTGGCGCATCTGGTGGCGGTACGAGTAGATGATCGCCACGGCGATGATGGCCACGAACCCGTAGAAGGCGTGGAACTTGGGGAACACCACCTTGTACTTGCCCACCAGGATGGCGCCGAGGGTGACCTGGACGAACACGGTGGCCTCGGCCGCGGCGATGAACCACCACAGCGCCCGGGTGCGCAGGGCTGCGAGGTAGTGGGCCCCGAGCGCCCACAGACCGGCGAGGCCGTTGCCGATGATCACGAACCAGGCCCAGGCCTTGTGGAAGTTGAGCACGGCCAGACCGGCGGCGGCGAGGGTCACGAGTGGCCAGGTTACCGAGCCGGCCTGCCGGGCCCCCGGTGGCGGCGGACGGATCGGCGGGCAGTCAGCGCAGGGCGATGACCAGTTGGGTGAGCAGCGGGGCGACCACCAGCGCCGGGAGCATGTCGCCCACCGGGATCTCCCGGACCCGCAGCAGGCGCAGGCCGATGCCCACCAGCATCATCCCTCCGGTGGCAGTGAGGGCGGCGATGTGGGCGTCGGGGAGCACCGAACCGAGACCCCAGCCGGCCACCGTCAGGGCCCCTTGGATCACCACCACCGACAGCGCCGAGAGCAGCACCCCGACGCCCAGCGAGGCGGCGAAGGCCATCGAGGCGAACAGATCGAGCACCGACTTGAGCATCAGTTGCTCCGTGCCGCGGCCCAGCCCGTCGTTCAGCGACCCGAGGATGGTCAGCGGGCCGACGCAGAAGAGCAGCGAGGCGGACAGCCAGCCCTCGATGAACCGCTCACGAGCCCCGTGGCCGGTGTCCGATCCGTCGCCCAGGGCGGTCCCGACGCGCCGCTGGAGCACGCCGGCCAGCCCCTCGAGGCGCTGCTCGATGCGCAGCAGCGAGCCGGTGATCGAGCCGATCAACAGCGACCCGAGGACGATGAGCACCGGGGCGCCCCTGCCGACCGCGGTGCGCAACACGGTGTCGCTGACGCTGGCGGCCGAGAGGGCGGCGATCAGCAGGGTGACCAGTCCGAGGCAGTCGGTGATGACCGAGCGGGTCCGCTCCGGAAGGCGGTGACCGACGGCCATGCCGGCCAGCGCCCCGACCACCACGGTGGCGACGTTGACCATCGTGCCCAGGCCGCGGATCGAGGCGATCATCGGCTCATCGGATCAGGGTGTCGGCTTCGTGACCGGCCTCGACCAGGCTGAACTGCTCGTCGAGCACGTCGACGACGGTGATCGAGGCGTTGTCCAGGCTGCGGATCACCAGCCGGTCGTCGCCGGTGGCCGTTCCGATGACCGCGTTGATCGCCACGAAGTGGCTGACGACGACCGCCGGGGCGCGCCGCCTGCGCAGCGTGTCGACCAGCCCGTCCCGGAAGGCGGCGTATCGCGGCCCGAGATCGGCCCACGTCCCGGTCATCGCGGCGCGCAACCAGGTGGTCCGGCGGTCCATCGGCACGCCCTCGGGCGAGGGGATCTCGGCGACGGCCGGCTCGACGGTCACGGTGGCCCCCCAGGTCTCGGCCAGCGGGGCGGCCGTCTCCCGGCAGCGGCGCAGCGGGCTGCTGATCACGGCGATCGGTTCGGCGATCAGCGCGGCGAGCTGGCGGGCGGCCGTCTCGGCCTGCCGGCGACCGAGATCGTCGAGCCCGGGGTCGAGACTGGTGTCCCATCCGGCTTCGGCCCGGCCGTGCCGCACCAGGTAGAGGCGGACGGGCGCTGGTCGGCTCATCCGAGGATCCAGCCCGGCTGCGGCGGGCCGGGGCGGCCGCGCTCGCAGAACCACTCGGTCCCGAAGGCCACGGCGAAGACCTCGTCGGGCATCGCCAGGAAGAACGACGAGTCGCTGACCTGGCTGGCGTGGGCGGCGATCGACGCCCGCTTGGCCGCGGTGTGGGCGGAGACGTCGACCGACCAGGCGATGGCCGACTCGGGCTCACCCATCGGGTTGCCGTCGTCGGCCGGCTCGGTGGGATCGAACGGCTCGGCGCTCGGGTCGAGCTCGGTGGCCAGCCGGGAGAAGCGGACCACCGCGTCGCGGTTCATCGTCGCCTCCCACACCCGCGGCGTGGCGGCCGCCAGTTCGGCGGCGCGGTAGCCGACACGGTGCACCTGGATGTGGTCGGGATGGCCGTAGTTGCCGTGCCAGTCGTAGGTGATCAATGCCGCAGCCGACTCCTCGTCGAGGATCGCCGCCAGACGCCGCCCGGCCTCGTCCAGCCCGGCGCGGACGAAGGCCGCGTCGTGGTCGTTCTGCGCCCAGCCGGTCATCCCACTGTCGGCGTAGCCCAGCCAGGCGACCCGCTGGGCGCCGAGGATGGCGGCCGACGCCGCGGCCTCGTCCCGGCGACGATCGGCCAGGGTTTCGCCCTCGCCGAGGTCGCCGGGAACCTCGCCATGCTCGCCGTTGGTGGCGAAGACGACGACCACCCGGTGGCCCTCGGCCACGGCCTTGGCAATGGTCCCGCCCGTGGTGATCGACTCGTCGTCGGGGTGGGCGTGCAAGCACACGAGCGTGGCCATCAGTCCCCCGCCGCCGCCCCGCTGGCGAACAGGGACTCGATCCGCTCGGAGCCGAGGCCCCAGTCGGCCAGCACGGCCCGGGTGTGCTGGCCGGGATGTGCCGGCGGGCAGGCGACCTGGCCCGGCGTGCGCGAGAAGCGCGGCGCCGGCGCCGGCTGGGTGACCCCGGCGATCTCGACGAAGGAGTTGCGGGCCACGTTGTGCGGGTGGGCGGCGGCCTCGGACATGGTCAGCACCGGGGCGAAGCACACGTCGGTGCCCTCGAGCAGCTCGCACCACTCGGCGCGGGTCCGCCCGGCGACGATCTCGGCCATCCGTTCCTTGAGGTGCGGCCAGTTGGCCCGGTCCATCTGCCGGCTCAGTTCGGGATCGTCGGCCAGACCGATCCGCTGCAGCAGCTCGGCGTAGAACTGCGGCTCGATCGAGCCCAGCGAGATGAACCGGTCGTCGGCCGTGCGGTAGACGTCGTAGAAGTGCGCCCCGGTGTCCAGCAGGTTCGTGCCCGGACGGTTCTCGTCGTGCATGCCGACGGCCTTGAACGCCCAGAACATGCTCATCAGCGTCGCCGTGCCATCGACCATGGCCGCATCGACCACCTGGCCCTGCCCGCTGCGCTGGGCCTCCAGCAAGGCGCAGACCACACCGAAGGCCAGGAACATCCCACCGCCGCCGAAGTCGCCGACCATGTTCATCGGCGGGACCGGCCGCTCGCCGGCCCGGGCGAAGTGGGCCAACGCGCCGCCGAGGGAGATGTAGTTGATGTCGTGACCGGCAGCGTTCGCCATCGGGCCGGTCTGCCCCCAACCGGTCATCCGGCCGAAGACCAGCTTCGGGTTGCGTGCCAAGCACACCTCGGGCCCCAGTCCGAGCCGCTCGACCACGCCGGGGCGGAACCCCTCGATCAACGCGTCCGCTCGTTCGACCAGGTCGAGGACCGTGGCCACGCCGTCGGGATGCTTGAGGTCGAGGGCCACGTTGCGCCGTCCACGCTGCATCGTGTCGAAGTACGGCTGGTCGGGCGCCGGGCCACGCACCGCCTGGGCCCGCTCGACCCGGATCACCTCGGCCCCCATGTCGGCGAGCATCATCGCCGCGAACGGGCCGGGGCCGATGCCCGCCAGCTCGATGATCCGGTATCCCTGCAGCGGTCCTGGCATGGCCATCTGATCTACCACGCCGCGGGCCGGCCCCGCAGATCCGAGGGGCTGCCAGGGCCACTGGTCGCCGGCTGATCGGTGGCTGGTATCGTCCGCCCATGGCCGGGGGCTGGACGCGACGTCAGCTGCTGGCGTTGCCCGTCCTGGGTGCCGTGGTTGCGGCGTGCTCCGATTCCCGCACCGCCCCGGCGTCCGCCGGGGCGGGATCGGCCTCGCCGGGCGTGCTGTCCGGCGTGCACCTCGACGTCCACACCGACCCGGGTTGAGGCTGTTGCACGGCGTGGGTCGGGTACCTGCGCTCCACCGGCGCCACGGCCACCGCGACGGCGGACCACCAGCGCGACGCGTTCCGCGCCCGGCACGGCGTGCCCGACTCGGTCGCCTCGTGCCACACGGCCATCGTCGGCGAGTACGCCGTCGAGGGCCATGTGCCAGCCGAGTTCATCGCCCGGCTGCTGGCCGACCGGCCCACCGGGCGCGGTCTGGCCCTGCCGGGCATGCCGGCCGACGCGCCCGGGATGGGCGGCGACCCGTCGACGTGGGCCCGTCAGCCGGTGGTGCTGATCGCCGCCGATGGGTCGGTGAAGCCGTTCGCCGCCTGACCGGGGCTCAGCCCTCCAGCAGCTTGCGCTTCTGGGCGTCGAACTCCTCCTGGGTCAGCGAGCCACGTTGCAGCAGCCCCTCCAGGCGCTCCAGCTGACCGGCCACGTCGCCGGTGGTCGGCGGCGCGGCCGACGCCGCCGCGGCCTGGGCGGAGTAGGCCGCCCGGCGCTGCTCGAGGGCCTCGGTGGCTGCATGGATCAGGTTCTGGACCCGCTCGGGGTGGCGGATGTCGGTGAACCGCTGCTGGCCATCCTCGCCACCGGACTCGATGAGCAGATCTCCGGCGCCGAGCAGGCGCTCCCACACCGACTGGCTGAAGTTGACGTTGTTGACCCGGTTCAGCGGGATCTCGATGCCGCTCTTGGCGAAGATCCCCTGGCGAAAGATCAGCCGGTCGGAGGTGATCACCAGGTTGGTGGTCATCCAGCGCAGGTAGCGAACCAGCAGCCACAGGGCGGTGCCGACGATCAGGATCAGCGACAGCCAGCGCAGCGCGGTGCCTCCGCTCCCCTGCGGGTCCTTGGCCAGCACGACGATGCCGAAGACGATGCTGGCGACGAGGGCGACGGCGGCCTCCGAGAAGTACCACCAGTGCGGATGCATGTCGAGGGCGATCGTCTCGCCCGCGTTGAGGTTCTTCTTCGGGAACGGCATGGCCCGCATCGTAGGGGATCCGCCGGCGCCGGCTGATGCCTAGCCTCCTGGTGTGGATCCGGGCGCGCTGCTCCATTCGCTGGATGCTTCCCAGCGCGAGGCGGTCACCACCGCGGCTCAGCCGCTGGCCATCGTCGCCGCCGCCGGATCGGGCAAGACCACCGTGCTCACCCGGCGGATCGCCTACCGGGTGGCCAGTGGCACGGCGGACGCCCGGCACGTGCTGGCCCTGACCTTCACGCGCGAGGCCGCCGGCGAGCTGCGCCGTCGGATCCGCCGCCTGGATCTGCGCGAGCCGATCGAGGCCGGCACCTTCCATGCCGTGGCCCTGCGGTTGCTGCGCGACCGGGCGCTGGCCCGCAACCAGGCGGCCCCGTTGGTGGTCCAGGACCGCCTCCGGGTGATGCGCGACGCCCTTGCCGACCTGCGCCTGCGGATCGAGCCGTCGGCCGCGCTGGGCGACCTCGACTGGGCCCGAGCCAGGCGGGTGCAACCCCAGCACCTCGCCCGCGCCAACCAGGCCGCCCGGCGCCGCCCGGCGATGACCGCCGAGACCCATCGCCAGGTCGCCGACGCCTACGCCGCCCGCAAGCGCAAGCGCGGCGTGGTCGACTTCGACGATCTGCTCGAGTCGATGCTGTCGGCGATGGCCGACCCGACGTTCGCCGCCGTGGTCACCTGGCGCTTCCGGCACTTCTTCGTCGACGAAGCCCAGGACCTCAACCCGCTGCAGCACGCCGTGCTCGAGCGCTGGCGGGCCGGGCGTCCCGACCTGTGCCTGGTGGGCGATCCGCGCCAGGCGATCTACGGGTGGAACGGCTCGGACTGGCGTGTGCTCGGGGATGTCGAACGGTCCTATCCCGGTGTGACCGTGGTGGCCCTGCGCGACAACTACCGCTGCTCGCCGCAGGTGGTGCGAGCCGGCTCGGCAGTGCTGGCCGAGGTCGACCTGGACGACGACTCGCGCTCCCGGGCCCCCGACGGTCCGAGCGTCGGGGTGACGACGTGCCATGACGAGGCCGACGAGGCGACAGCCGCCGCCGGCCTGGTGGCTGCCGCCGTGCGCACCGGTTCGCCGGGCGAGGTCGCCGTCCTGGCCCGGACCAACGAGCAGCTGGGGGTCGTCGAGCAGGCCTTGGCGGCGCGTCACCTGCCCACCACCCGGGGCGCCAAGCGATCGCCCTTCCATCGCGCCCTGACGGTGGCCTACCGCTGCGCGACCCGGGCCGAGTTGGCCGAGTTCGCCGCCGAGCGCGCCGAGCACCACGACGATGCCGTGCGCCGGGTGGCCATCGAGGCCGACCGCTACCTGACCACCGGCGAGTCGGGAACGTTCCGCGCCTGGGTCGAGGCCCGCCAGCCGTTCGACGACCTGGAGGGCACCGAGCCGCCCGCCGTCACGGTGACCACCTTCCACGGAGCCAAGGGGCGGGAGTGGGACACCGTGGTGATCGTCGGGGCCAACGACGGGCTGGTCCCGCACAGCTCGGCCAACGGTCCCGAGCAACGGCGGGAGGAGGCCCGCCTGTTCTACGTCGCCATCACTCGCGCTCGGCGGAGCCTCGCCGTGCTGCTGACCGAGCAGCGCCGTGGGGCCGAGGCGCGGGAGAGTCCGTGGATGGCCACCCTGCGTCGCTCGGCCGTCGCCGACCGCCCGGTGCGCTCGCCGCTGCCGCGCCGCCGAACGCCGCCGGATCCGCTGGCCGCATGGCGGGACTGGCGAGACCGGGTGGCCCGCCGGGCGCGCCTCGATCCGCAGTCGGTGTGTTCCGACGACGTCCTCCGGGCGATGGCCACCGCCCCGCCCGTGACCAGCGCCGAGCTGGCCACCGCGCTGGGCATCACCCCGGCGGCGGCGTCGCGCCTTCCCCCGCCGCCGCGGGCCACAGCCGCTGGCGATGATGGGGATGGAGGGCGATGAACAGTCCGGTGGCCTCGGCGCACAGCCGGTCGTCGGCGGCGACGCGCAGTTCGGCCGTGACGGTGTTCTTGCGCCCGTCGAACTTGGTCAACCGGGCCCGGTACTGCAGCGGCGTGTGCAGCGGGGTCGGCGAGCGGTAGCCGATGGTCAGCCGCCCGGTCATGCCCGGCTGGTCGCTGCGTGCCTGGGCGTATCCGAGCACCTCGTCGAACCCGCCGGCGATGAACCCGCCATGGACGAACCCGGGTGGCCCCTCGTACGGCCGGCCGTAGACGACGTCGCCGATCACCTCGTCGTCCTCCACCCGCAGGGCGATCGGTGGGGCGAGCGGGCTGAATCGCCCGGTGAACGGGCTGGCGTCGAGGAAGTGGGCGTGGTGGCGTTCGTCGGAGAACCGCCCGACCGCTCGCCAGTTGGCGCCCTTGCCGTCGTTGGCGTTCAGTTCGGCCACCGCCTGGCGCAGCAGCTGGGTGGCACGGCGGGTCGCCGGGGCGTCGGCAGCGGCGTTGGCCAGGTGATCGAGCAGGCGGCGGACCTCGTCCGTCAGATCGAGCCGGGCGCTGCTCATCCGCGGTCCAGGTCGACCACGACCGGGGCGTGATCCGATGGCGACTGTCCCTTGCGGGCGTTGCGGTCGATGACCACGAACGCCGACTGAGCCGCCACCGAGGCGCTGGCCAGGACGAGGTCGATCCGCAGTCCACGACCCTGGTGGAAGTCGCCGGCGCGGTAGTCCCACCAGCTGAACAGCTGCCCGGCAGCGTGCTGCTGGCGGAAGACATCGGTCAGGCCCCAGTCGAGCAACCGGCCGAGGCGGTCACGCTCGGGAGCGCTGGTGTGCGTCGCGCCGACGAAGCGGCGCGGGTCGTACACGTCGAGGTCCGCCGGGGCGATGTTGAAGTCGCCGGCCACGATGACGTCGTCGGCCGCCGTGGTCAGGGCGTCGAGATGGCGGCGGAGCTGATCCAGCCAGGCCAGCTTGTACTCGTAGTGCGGGTTGTCCAGGGCCCGCCCGTTGGGCACGTAGACGTTGGTCACCAGGATCCCCCCGCAGCGGGCGGTGAGCACCCGGGCATCGGGGTCGGGCTGGCCGGTGCCAGGCGCGAAGTTGGCAGTGACCTGCTCGATGCCAACTCTGGACAGGATCGCCACGCCGTTCCACTGACCTTGGCCGTGGTGCACCGACTCGTAGCCGAGAGCAGCGAAGCTCAGCGAGGGGAAGGCGTCGTCGGCCAGCTTGGTCTCCTGCATGCAGAGGATGTCCGGTTGGACGTCGGCCAGCCACTCCTCCACCCGAGCCAGCCGGGCCTTCAGCGAGTTGACGTTCCAGGTGACGACGCGCATCAGCCGGCGGCTCGTTTCGACGACCGTGAGGCGGGGCGCGTCCGGGCGGGGGCCGTGTCGCCCGGCGCGGCGTCGACCGGCGTGGTGGCCGGCTTCGGCGTGCGCCTGGCGGCCGAACTCGGTGCCGGCTTCGGTGCAGCCTTCGGCGTCGATTTCTGTGCAGCCTTCGGTGTCGACTTCTGTGCAGATTTCGGTGCCGACTTCGGTGCCGAGGGTGTGGCGGGGGTGCTCGTCGAGGCGCCGGCCCGCTTGGTGAGCGCCGGCCCGGGTGCCGAGGCCGGCGGGGCGCCGGCAACTTCCGGCCCTGCCACGGCCGGTCGGCGGCGGGCGCGCCCCGGCGCAGCGGGAGCGGCCGGGGCCGGAGCGGGATCGGCTGTCGCCGCGGCCGCTCGCCGGCGCGTACCCGGCTTCACAGCGGTGGCCGGCGCCACGGGTGGGGCGGCGGCGTCGTCCGGTGGGGTCACGGCCGACCGGGCCCGGCGGCGGGAGGCCGGCTTCACCGGCGACGCCTCCTCCGGCTGCGCAGTGCTCGGCTCGGCGGGTGCCGCCACCGTCTGCTGGCGCGCCCGGCGGGAGGGCTTGGGGGCGACCACGTCCGGCTGCGCCTCGGCCACCGGGGCGGGCTCGGCGGCGGCTGCGGCACCGCGCCGGCGGCGCCCGGGCGCGGTGGCCGGTCGGTCATCGCCGCTCGTCACCGCGTCGGGCGGATCGGACGGCGCAGGCTGGCTGGTCGACTCGCCAGCCGCGGACGCACGGGTGCGGCGCGGCTTGGCCGGGGCGGCCGGGGCACTGGGCGCTCGGAACGCCGCGGTTGCCAGGTCGATGCTGCGCCGACCGGGGGCGAAGCTGTCGACCACCAGGGCGACCTCGTCTCCCACCTTCATCACGTCGCGGGCGCTGCGCGGCGCCGGATCGCCCATCAACCGCAGGGGGACGTAGCCGACCACCTCGCCGATGCGCACGTAGGCGCCGTGGGACGAGTAGTGATCGACGACGCCGGTGACCGCCGCCCCCACCGGATGACGCTCGACGAAGGTCAGGAAGGTCATCAGCTCGTTGACCTGGGCATGGACGGCCGACTGCTTGTGGCTCTCGCCGGCCGGAGCCGCGGCCGGGGTGGCTGGCGGAGCCGGCTCGGGACGGGTGGCGACCGGCTTGGACCGTCCGGGCGGCGGGGTCTTCGGCACGGGCATCGGCTGGCTGGCCTCGGCGCTCGGACGTGAGGCCCGCAGCGCCGCACCCTGGGCCTTGCCGGACTTGCGTTTGGCGTCGGCCACCGCCTTGCGGCTGGTGACGCCGCGCACCGGCGTCCGGGTGACGAAGACCCAGCCGACGTGCGGAACGGGTTTGCCGCCGATCAGGCGCCCCTCGTCGAACAGCCACGGATAGGTGCCGTGGAACTCCTGGTAGGAGTCGTTGGACAGGATCGTCGCCCCGACCTTGTGGGCGATGCTCAACACGAAGGCATCGCCGCGTCCCACCGCACCGGCCGGCGGGCAGACGATCTCGTTGTTGGCCACGGCCGCATCGAAGTCGGCGACCTCGGCCTTGTCGATCCGATGACCGAAGGTGGCGTCGGCCACCACCGTCACCAGCCAGTCGGGGTGTTCGGCGATGAACGCCAGCACGGCGTCGTTGAGCTGGTGGAGACTGGGCAGGGAACGGCCCTCGGTGGCGAGGTTCGACCCGTCGACGACGACGTGATGCTGGGGCATACCGCCTGCCAGTCAACCACGCGGTCCCCCACCACCCCTACACTCGGGCGCCCACCCTCACCCGGAAGGACCGCCGTGACCGCCCCCATCGATGCCGTGCTGTGGGACTTCGGTGGCGTGTTCACCTCCAGCCCGTTCGAGGCCTTCGCCCGCTACGAGACCGCCAACGGGATCCCGGTCGGCTTCATTCGCTCGGTCAACAGCCACAACCCGAACGACAACGCCTGGGCCCGGCTGGAGCGCGGCGACATCGGCGAGGCCGAGTTCGACGAGGCCTTCGCCGCAGAGTCGGCCGCGCTCGGCCACCGGGTGCCCGGCGCCGACGTGCGCGCGCTGCTGGCCGGCACGGTGCGTCCGGCCATGGTGGCCGCCCTGGACGCGGTCCGCGCCCGTGGCCTGCGAACGGCTTGCCTGACCAACAACATCGCCGGCGAGCGCCGCCCGGCCGACCACCAGGCGATCATCGAGCGCTTCGACCGCGTCGTCGAGTCCAGCAAGGTCGGCTCGCGCAAGCCGCAGCCGGAGTTCTACCGACTGGCCTGCGACCTGCTCGGGGTCGAGCCGGCGCGCTGCGTGTTCCTCGACGACCTCGGCATCAACCTCAAGCCGGCTGCCGCCATGGGCATGCGCACGATCAAGGTCACCGACCCGGCGGAGGCCCTCACCGAGCTCGGTGCCGTCCTCGGCCTGCACCTCGACCCGACCTGACCCTGCCCCACCCAGCCCGGGATGACCGGCCGGGTCACCGGGGAGCGAAGGTGTCCTCCAGCAGGTCGGCCAGCTCCTGGTCGTGGATCGTCTTGCTGCCGGTGGCCGGACTGCCCGAGCCGATCCGGGACGCCAGGCGCAGGTCGTAGCGCTCGCGGAGCTGCCAGGTGCGAGCCTCGACGAAGTGCCAGGGGCCCATGTTGTCCGGCTCCTCCTGGACCCACACCAGCTCGGTGGCGTTGGGGTACGAGGCGAACACCTCGGTGAGACGCTGGCGGGGGAAGGGGTAGAGCTGCTCGACGCGCACCACGGCCACCGGCTCACCACGACGGTCGCGCTCGGCGAGCACGTCCCAGCAGACCTTGCCACTGCAGAAGGCGATCCGACGCACGGCCTCCCGATCGGTGACGCCGGGGTCGTCGAGGACCTCCTCGAACGAACCGGTGGTCAGGTCGTCGATCGGCGAGCGGCTCTCCTTCATCCGCAGCGGCGCCTTCGGGGTGAACAGGACGAGTGGCTTCAGCACGTCACGGCCGACCTGGCGGCGCAGCAGGTGGAAGTACTGGGCCGCGGTGGTGGCGTTGCACACCTGGATGTTGTCCTCGGCGCACAAGGTCAGGAAGCGCTCGATGCGCGCCGAGCTGTGCTCGGGGCCCTGGCCTTCGTAGCCATGGGGCAGCAACAGGACCAGGCCGTTGCGGACGTGCCACTTGTCCTCGGCGGCCACCAGGTACTGGTCGATGACGATCTGGGCGCCGTTGACGAAGTCGCCGAACTGGGCCTCCCACATGACTAGGGCGTCGGGGCGGGTCTGGGCGTAGCCCCACTCGAACCCCAGCGCGGCGTACTCGCTGAGCAGACTGTCGTAGACGAAGAACGGCGCCTGCGCGCCCGGCAGCGTGGCCAGCGGGATCCAGACCTGCTCGGTGTCGTGGTCCACGAGCGCGGCGTGGCGCTGGCTGAACGTGCCCCGCCGGCTGTCCTCGCCGGCCAGCCGAACCGGGTGGCCGTCGAGCACCAGCGAGCCGATGGCCAGGGCTTCGCCGGTGGCCCAGTCGACCTCGCCGTCGGCGTAGGCCTTGGCCCGCACGTCGAACTGGCGGGCCAGCTTGGGATGCGGGCTGAACCCCTCGGGGTAGGCGGTGAGGTGCTGGAAGATCGTGTCCAGAGTGCGGCGCGCCACGCCCGTGTCGACGTGCGGCAGGACCCCGTGGGCAGCGGGCGGCTTGGCCGCCTTCACCGGCGCCGGGGCGCTCTCCCGGGCGGCGTCGAGGGACTGCTGGAGCTTGCCCTGGAAGTCGGCCAAGGCCTGCTCGGCCTCGTCGAGGGTCAGCTCGCCGCGCTTGACCAGGGACTCGACGAACAGCTTGCGCACGCTGCGCCGCTCGGCGA
Source organism: Actinomycetes bacterium (assembly GCA_029782355.1). Taxonomy (GTDB): domain Bacteria; phylum Actinomycetota; class Acidimicrobiia; order Acidimicrobiales; family Ilumatobacteraceae; genus JAKOUY01. The sequence goes on along the minus strand of JAKOUY010000023.1, from coordinate 314,441 downwards.
TGGCCCGGTACATGAGCGGCTGGGTGTAGCTCGGGTCGTCGCCCTCGTTGTGCCCGTAGCGGCGGTAGCAGACCATGTCGATGATGACGTCCTTGTGGAACGTCTGGCGGTACTCGAAGGCCAGCTCGGCAACCCGCACGCAGGCCTCGGGGTCGTCGCCGTTGACGTGGAAGATCGGCGCCTGGACCATCTTGCCGACGTCGCTGCAGTACTGCGAGCTGCGCGAGTGCTGCGGGCTGGTGGTGAACCCGATCTGGTTGTTGATGATCAGGTGGATGGTGCCGCCCACCTGGTAGCCGGTGATCCCGCTCATCGCCAGGCACTCGGCGACCACGCCCTGACCGGCGAAGGCGGCGTCGCCGTGGATCAGCACGGCCAGCGCCGGGAACGACCACGGTGGATCGATGAAGTCCTGGGTGGCCCGGACCATGCCGAGCACGATCGGGTCGACGGTCTCCAGGTGGCTGGGGTTCGGCGCCAGCTCGATGGGCAGGCCGTTGCCCGCCCGGCTGTGGAAGGTGCCGGTGGCACCGAGGTGATACTTGACGTCGCCCGACCCCTGCACCGACGTGGGGTCGACGTGGCCCTCGAACTCCTTGAAGATCTGGTCGTAGCTCTTGCCCATCACGTTCGCCAGCACGTTCAGCCGGCCGCGGTGGGCCATGCCCAGCACGGCCTTGCGCTGGCCGGCGTCGGCGGCCATGTCGAGGATCTGGTCGAGGATCGGGATCGCCGACTCGGCACCTTCGAGGCCGAAGCGCTTGGTGCCGACGTACTTGGTGGCCAGGAACTTCTCGAAGGCCTCGGCGGCGTTGAGCCGTTCGAGGATCCGCTGCGAGCGAGCCTTGTCGGGCGTGGCCCGGACGCCCTCCACCTTGGACTGGATCCAGCGCTGCTCGGCGGTGTCCTGGATGTGCATGTACTCGACGCCGATGGTCCGGCAGTACGCGTCACGCAGCATGCCCAGCAGGTCACCGAGCTTGACCTTCTCGGTGCCGCCCACCCCGCCGGTCAGGAACTCGCGATCGAGGTCCCAGATGGTCAGCCCGTAGGTGGCCGGGTCGAGCTCGACGGGCATCTGCGGGTCCTTCCAGCGCAGCGGGTCGAGGTCGGCGATGAGGTGGCCGCGGACCCGGTGGACCCGGATCAGCGTGGCGACCTGCATCTGCTTGTGCAGCATGTCGTCCTCGTGCTCGAGGTCGTTGTGGTCGACGTGCCACTCGACGGCCCGGTACGGCACGCCGAGATCGTCGAAGACCCGCTGGTAGAAGTCATGCTCGCCGAGCAGCAGCTCGTGGACCCGCTTGAGGAACAGCCCGCTCTCGGCACCCTGGATGATCCGGTGGTCGTAGGTGCTGGTGATCGTGACGACCTTGCTGATGCCCAGCTGACCGAGGGCCACCTCGTCGGCGCCTTGGAACGCGGCCGGGTAGTCGATGGTGCCGACGCCGACGATGACGCCCTGGCCGGGCATCAGTCGGGGCACGCTCTGCACCGTGCCGATGGTGCCCGGGTTGGTCAGCGAGATGGTCGCTCCCTGGAAGTCGCTGACCTGCAGCTTGTTCTGCTTGACCTTGCGGATCAGGTCCTCGTAGGCGTTGAGGAACTCGAGGAACGAGTAGGTGTCGGCGTCCTTCAGCACGGGCACCACCAGGGTGCGCACGCCGTCGCCCTTGTCGACGTCGACGGCCAGACCCATGTTGACGTGGGCGTTGCGCACGAGGCGAGGCTTGCCGTCGGACCCTTCGGCGAAGGTGTTGTTCATCGACGGCACGGCATCGGCGATCGCCCGGACCACCGCGTAGCCGATGATGTGGGTGAAGCTGACCTTGCTCTGCCCGGTGCGGCTGCGGTAGCCGTTGATCACCTTGCGGTTGACCTCCAGCAGCTTGGCCGGGACGTTGCGAAAACTGGTGGCGGTGGGGACCGACAGGCTGCGCTCCATGTTGGCGGCGATGGCCACACCGGCGCCGCGGATCGGCTCGCCCGGCTCGGCCGCCGGTTGCGCCGCCGCCGGCGGGGCGGGTGGCGGGGCAGCCGCGGCGGTCGATGTCGTGGCCGGAGCGGCTCCGACTGCCGGGGTGGAGGCGACCGCGACCGCAGCGGGAGCCGGGGGCGCCGACGAGCTGCGGTAGTCGGAGAAGAACTCCTGCCACGACTCGCTGACCGAGGTCGGCTCGGCCCGGTAGCGCTCGTACATCTCGTCGACCAACCACGAGTTGGCCCCGAACGCCGCGGGTGTCGACGCCGGGGCGGGGGATGCCGAGTCGGGCCGGGGGTCGGTGACGGTCACGGGGTGGATCGTACCGCGGCGGTTCTCGGCGCTGGCCGGCTGCGCTTGTAGGATCGGACGCCATGTCTCGCCGCCGTCTCGCCGCCGCCGCTCCCCTGCTCGCCCTCGTGGCCCTCGGGGCCTGCGGCTCGGACAGCAAGTCCGCCACCACCCAGCCACCCGCCGATCTGGTCGTCGTCGCCAACCACATCGCCTGGGACAAGCCGGCCTACACGGCCACCGCCACCGACGGCAAGGTCGTCGTCCGCCTGCAGAACGACGACCTGGTCAACCACAACCTGCACGCGGTCGGCGCCGACGGCGTCGACAGTGGCACGGTGATCGACGCCAACCCCAACGCCACGAAGACGGGCACCTTCACGTTGAAGCCCGGGACCTACACGCTGATCTGCACCGTCCCCGGCCACAGCAACATGAAGGCCACCCTGACGGTCAGCTGATGACGGTCAGCTGAGCCATCGTGTCGTGACATGAACGCCACGTGGCGAACATGTCACGACGGGTTGCCGAGCGGGGCGGGTCAGATCTTGAAGAAGATCTCCGTCAGGATCAGGAAGATCACCCACAGCCCGAAGGCGGCGATGAGCGTGCCGCGCACACCGTTGTCGTAGAGCTTGTTGAGGCCCTTGTTGACCTCGGTCTTCCACGGCATCAGGCCCAGGGCGTTGAGCTCGAGGACGGCGATGATGATCAGGGCGATCAGCCAGTAGGTGCCGACCTTCCCGCCGCTCAGGACGTTGCCCTGGTAGAAGCTGTGCGCGGTGAACACCATGAAGAACAGCATCGAGACCGAGAAGACCGTGTTCTGCCGGCTGGCCATCAGCGCCTTGCGGCCGGCCGCGGCTGCGGCCGGATCGGCCTGACCGCCGGCGATCAGGTTCGCCGCGTTGGCCAGGACGACCTTCTGGTTGCGCCAGATCACGCCCCACACGTTGAGCATCATGATCGTGCCGAGGATCATGCCGGTCGTGATGGCCAGACCCCGCCCGGATTTGCCGAAGTTGTTCGAGTAGTACTTCTCGGTCACCACCGTGATCAGGATCCCGGTGACGAAGGTGGAGAACGCCGCCCAGCGGAACCACCACAGGGCGCGGCGGGCGACCTTGTCGAGGGCGATGTTGCGGGCCTTGGCCTCGTCGCCGTACTCGGCGAAGGCCGGGACCTGGACGAAGTTGAAGTAGTACAGCAGGCCGATCCAGGTGATCCCGGCGAGGATGTGCAGCCAGCGGAACCCGAAGGTGCCCAGGCTGTTCCGGCTGAAGAATCCCGAGTACTCCGCGAGCATCGTCGTGCCTTTCTGTCGTCCGTCCGAGTGACGGTCAACGTAGCACTGCCCCGGAAACCCACCGCGGATCGAGCCCGCCCTGCTCACCCGCCGCGCCGATAGCCTGGAGCGCCGCTATGGCGCACGAGTTCATCTACACCTGCTACAAGCTGGCCCGCTTCTACCCGCCGGACCGCACGGTGTTGGAGAACATCTCGCTGTCCTTCTACCCGGGCGCCAAGATCGGCGTGCTCGGGGCCAACGGCGCCGGCAAGTCCAGCCTGCTGCGGATCATGGCCGGCCTCGACGACGGGTACTCCGGCGAGGCCCGGCTGACGCCAGGGTTCACCGTCGGCTACCTGGCCCAGGAGCCGCAGCTCGACCCGGCCAAGGACGTCAAGGGCAACGTCATGGACGGCGTGGCACCGGTGCAGAACCTGATCGACCGGTACAACGAGGTGATGGCCATGTGGGCCGACCCGGATGCCGACTACGACAAGGTCGGCGCCCTGCAGGCCGACCTGGAGGACAAGATCGCCGCGGCCGACGCCTGGAGCCTGGAGCGCAACGTCGAGATCGCCATGGACGCGCTGCGCTGCCCGCCCGACGGCGCCGACGTCACCACGCTGTCCGGTGGGGAGCGCCGCCGGGTGGCCCTGTGCCGGTTGCTGCTCAGCCATCCCGACCTGCTGCTGCTCGACGAGCCCACCAACCACCTCGACGCCGAGAGCGTCGATTGGCTGGAGCGATTCCTCCAGGAGTACGCCGGCACGGTGGTGGCCATCACCCACGACCGCTACTTTCTCGACAACGTCGCCAAGTGGATCCTCGAGCTCGACCGTGGCCGCGGCATCCCGTTCGAGGGCAACTACTCGAGCTGGTTGGAGCAGAAGCAGGAGCGCCTGGCGCGCGAGGAGAAGTCCAACGAGGCCCGCCAGCGGACCCTGCAACGCGAGCTGGAGTGGGTGCGCATGTCGCCCAAGGCCCGCCAGGCCAAGGGCAAGGCCCGGCTCACCGCCTACGACAAGCTGATGGCCGAGGCCGAGGCGGCCGAGCGCGGCCCCGACCGCCTGGAGATCACCATCCCGTCGGGAAGGCGCCTCGGCGACACGGTGATCGAAGTGACCAACCTGCGCAAGGGCTTCGGCGACCGCCTGCTGATCGAAGACCTGTCCTTCAGCCTGCCGAAGGCCGGCATCGTCGGCATCATCGGACCCAACGGCGCCGGCAAGACGACCCTGTTCAAGATGCTCACCGGCCAGGAGCCGGCCGACGCCGGCTCGATCACCGTCGGCGACACGGTCCAGCTGGCCTACGTCGACCAGTCGCGTGACTCGCTGAACGACGACGCCACGGTGTTCGAGGAGATCACCGGCGGGGTCGAGCACCTCAAGGTCGGCAATCGGGAGATCCACGGGCGGGCCTACTGCGCCAGCTTCAACTTCAAGGGCAGCGACCAGCAGAAGAAGGTCGGGGATCTCTCCGGTGGCGAGCGCAACCGGGTCCATCTGGCCAAGCTGCTGAAGGAGGGCGGCAACGTGCTGCTGCTCGACGAACCGACCAACGACCTCGATGTCGACACCCTGCGGGCGTTGGAGACCGCCCTGGAGTCGTTCCCCGGCTGCGCCGTGGTGATCAGCCACGACCGCTGGTTCCTGGACCGGATCGCCACCCACGTCCTGGCGTTCGAGGGAGACAGCCAGGTCCGCTGGTTCGAGGGCAACTTCAGCGAGTACGAGGCCTGGCGGCACAAGGAGCTGGGGGCGTCGGCCGATCAGCCGCACCGCATCAAGTACAAGCCGCTGGCCCGCTGAGGGCCTGGCAGACTGCACCCGTGGCCCGCCGCCTGATCCCCCGAGTGTGCGCCACCGTGTTCGTGGCCGGCATCGCCGGGCTGATCATCAGCTCGGTCGCCGGCAACAACAACGGCGTGGTGCTGTCCATCGGTGGGGTCATCGTCCTGGCGGCGGTGGCGTTGCTGGTGTACGGAGCGCTGGCACCGGGCCGCATCGACGCCTTCACGGAGGCCGCCGGTGAGCAGGTCGAGGCGCGCATCGCCCGGTTGGTCGCCGCCGGAGCGGACGAGACCGAGGTGCGCGGGTTGGTGCGCGACGCCGCCAGGCTGGGCGGCGGATGATCGCCGACGCCACCTCGCCAGATCCCGGCCAGGAGACCGACGCCCAACTCGCCGCCCGCTTGGCCACCCAGGCCGGCCAGCTCCTGGTCGAGGTCCGCAGCCATCTCACCGATCGCGGCGCGGCCCGCTGGCAGGTGATGGACCACGGCGACCAGATCAGCCACCACTTCCTGGTCGAGCAGCTGCATGCTGCCCGACCGGAGGACGCCGTGCTGTCCGAGGAGGGGCTCGACGATCCGCGCCGCTTCGGCAGCGATCGGGTGTGGATCGTCGACCCGCTCGACGGCACCAACGAGTTCGGCGAGCCCGGCCGCCACGACTGGGCGGTGCACGTCGCCCTGTGGGACGGGGTACGGCTGTCGGCGGGGGCGGTCAGCCTGCCGGCTCTGGCGGTCACGTTCGCCACCGAGCCGGAGCCGGTGCTGGCCGAGGTGCAGCGTGAGCGGCCCCGGCTGATCACCTCGCGTACTCGCAATCCCTATTCCGCCGTGGTCGTCGCCCAGGCGCTGGACTGCGACGCCGTACGCCTCGGGTCGGCGGGTGCCAAGGCCATGGCGGTGCTCGTCGGCGACGCCGACATCTACGTCCACGACGGCGGCATGTACCAGTGGGACTCGGCCGCACCCGTCGCCGTCGCCGCCGCGGCCGGGTTGCACGTCAGCCGCATCGACGGCAGCCCGCTGGTGTACAACGAGCGCGATCCGTGGCTGCCGGATCTGCTGATCTGCCGCCGCGAGCTGGCCGGGCGGGCGCTCGACGCCCTCTCGCGCGCCAGCTTCTGATCTCCGGCGGGACGGCTCGCCCAGGCGGTCGCAGCGGCCGACCGTAGACTGCCGGCTCATGCCGACACCCGAGCCCGACCAGCGAGTCCCAGCCCTGGCGATCGCCGCGCTGGGGTCGATCGCCGCCGGCGCCATCCACGCGGCCTGCGCCGGTGTGCATGCTGATCACGCCACCCTGGCCCGCCTGTTCGTCGCGGCCGCGGCCGCCCAACTGCTGGCCGGCCTGGCCGCGCTGGCCCGCCCCAGCCGCACCGCGGCGATCGGTCTCGTGGCGGTGAACGCGGTGGCCGTCGGCGCCTGGTTGGTGACCCGGTTCGTGGGCGTGTCGTGGATCGGTGGGCTGGAGGTGCGTGAGTCGATCGGCTTTGCCGACACCCTGTGCGCCACCGCAGCCGCCATCGCGGTCGGCGCGGCGCTGGCTGGGGCGTCGATCGGTCGACGTCCCGCCGCCCGGCCCCCACTGGCGTGGTACTCGGTGGGCGCGGTCGCCCTGGCGCTCCCGGCCATGGTGGTGGGAGGCACCACGACGCATCACCACGACGCGCTGGCCGCCGACCACACCCACGAAGCCGCCGTGGTCGCCCCGGGTGAGGCCACCGGCCACACCCACGACACCGTCGCCGCCCCGAGCGAGTCGAGCCCGCACACCCACGACTCGGCGCCCGCCGCGGCCAGCTCTGGAACCACGGCCAGCACGGTTCACCAGCACTCCCACACTCCGGTCAGCGCCCCCACCGCCGCCACCACGCCTGCCGTTGCCTGGCCCCGGCCATGGGACCCGGCCAACCCGCTCGACCTGTCCGGCGTGCCCGGCGTGTCCGCCGACCAGGAGTCCCGGGCCCGCACCCTGGTGGAGGGCACGCTGCGCGATCTCCCGCGGTGGTCGACCACGCAAGCCGCCGTCGCCGACGGCTATCGCAGCATCGGGGACGCGGCCACCGGCTCGGAGCACTTCATCAAGGTCTCGCTGATCAACGACGACGTGCTCCTCGACCCGACCCAGCCGGAGTCGTTGGTGTACACGGTCCACGGCGAGCAGCGGACGTTGGCCGGGGCGATGTTCATCGCCAGCGCCAGGCCGGCCGACGACCCGACGCTGACCAGCTTTGCCGGCCCGCTGATGACCTGGCACACCCACGGCAACCTGTGCTGGGGACGGGTCAATGGCAGCTTCCAGGTGGTCGGCCTGACCGATGCCAACGGGACCTGCGCCAAGGGCGTCAGGGCCGGCGGGAGCAACCCGATGGTCCACGTGTGGATCACGCCGAACGCCTGTGGTGTGTTCGCCGCCCTGGAGGGCGTCGGTCAGGGACAGAGCGCGGTGGCCGAGTCCCAACGGACCGACGTCTGCCACCATGCCCACGATCACCCCGCGCCGCCGACCGGCGGCACGGCACCCGCCGCAGACTCGTCGGTGCCGGCGCCGGCATCGAACGCTGCCCGGGTGCCCTACGACCCCACCAAGCCGATCGACCTCGGCGGGATGCCGGGTGTCACGCCCCAGCAGCAGGCAGCCGCCGAGAACCTCGTCGCCGTCACCCTCGTGCGGTTGCCGAAATGGGCGGACTCCCACGTCGCCGAGTTCGCCGGGTTCCGCAGCATCGGCGACGGCGTCACCGGCTACGAGCACTACATCCACTGGGACTGGATCAACGACGACGTCACCCTCGATCCGGACCGGCCGGAGAGCCTCGTGTACCAGATCGGACCGGACGGCACGAAGACCCTCGTCAGCGCGATGTACATGCTGCCCGACACGGTGACCCTCGATCAGATCCCCGACATCGGCGGGGCACTCATGCAGTGGCACATCCACGACAACCTATGCTTCACCAGCGATCCGGCGCCGCGCGTCGCCGGGCTGACCGACTCGGCCGGTACCTGCCGGGCCGGGCTCCAGAAGTTCCGGCCGGCGCCGATGATCCACGTGTGGATCGTCCCCAACGCCTGCGGGCCGTTCGCTGCCCTGGAGGGAGTCGGCGCCGGCCAGGTGAAGCCCGGCGAGGAGCATCTCTGCGACCACGTCCACGGCTCGACCACGACGTTCGGCTGAGGATCCGGTCAACGGCGCCGGCCGCCGGACTGATACACCTGGGGCATGGCGCTGCGCGTTCCCACACTGGCTGACGGGTTCATCTTCACCGAGTCGCCCCGGTGGCGCGACGGGCGGCTGTGGTTCGTCGACATGCACGACCGCAGGGTGCTGACGGTCGACCTCGCCGGCAGGGTGACCACCATCGTCGAGATCGACGGAGACGACCCCAGTGGGCTCGGATGGCTCCCCGACGGCCGGCTGCTGGTCGTGTCGATGGAACATCAACGGCTGCTCCGGGTCGAGGCCGACGGCACCGTGGCCGTCCACGCCGACCTGTCGCCGATCGCCCGCGGCACGGTCAACGACATGATCGTCACCGACGACGGCACCGCCTACGTCGGCGACATGGGCTATCGCCTGCACACCGGCGAGGGCAACCCGCTGGACGGTCAGACGTTGCGAGTCGATCCGGACGGCTCGGTCAGCGTGGCCGCCGCCGGCATGCGCGCCCCGAACGGACATGTCCTCACCGCCGACGAATCGACGCTGATCGTCGCCGAGAGCGCCGGCATGTGCCTGACCGCCTTCGACCGGTCGCCCGACGGGCGGCTGACGAACCGGCGGGTCTACGCCGAGTTGACCCCCAGCGACCCGGCAGTGCGCCACGCTCCGCCGGACGGCATCTGCCTCGATGCCGAGGGCGCCTCGTGGGTCGCCGATCCGATCGGGCGGCGCCTGCTTCGGGTGCTCGAGGGCGGCGCGGTCACCGACGTCGTCGGCTTCGGCACGGAGATGCCGGTGGCCTGTGCGCTCGGCGGCGTCCAGCGCACGAAACTGTTCGTCTGCGCCGCAGCGGACTGGCGGCGCAGCGCCATCGACCACCAGCGCACAGCGCGGATCGCCACCATCGACGTCGACGTTCCGGGCGCCGGCAAGCCCTGACCCGCCAGAGGGTCGCCTGGCGATCGAAGACCTGGCAATTGCCCGGTGCGCCGGACGACCCGCCAGGCTCATACTCGCCAGATGGCCACCCGGCACCCCCACCGTCTGGCTCGCCATGTCACGGCTTGGATCGCGGCGTGCTCGTTGACCACACCGCTCGCCGCCGTGTCACTGGCGCAGCCGGCCTCGGCCGTTCGCCCACCGAGCGCCGCGCCGCCGATCGATCCACCGACCGTGCCCCCGCTTCCGGACGTGATCGACTCGACTGGTCTGGCCGCCGACCAGCTGGCCACCTGGCTGGCGGTGACCACCAAACCGGGCGCCGGGACACCCGATGAGGTCGACCGCGCCTGGCGACAGGCCTACGCCGCAGCGCTGATCCCGATCCTCCCCGACCTCCGAGCAGCCTCGATCGCGGACGACCCGGTCGGACCACCGTGGTGGGCGGTGTGGATGGTGTCCGGGACGGACACCGGGATGTCCCTCGCCGATGCGTTCAAGCCGATCGTCGACGGCGCCACGCCCGGGAACCAGGCCGACGCCGCCCGCGCCGCCACGGCGTTCCTCGCCGACCTGGCGACGGCACGTGCCGCAGGTGACCAGCTCGCCACCTTCGTGGCCGGGTTTCTCGACCACCGTTCGCGACATCTGGCCGCCACGAGCCTGTTCGACCCGACGGTCGATCCCCAGGCGGTCGTCGTCGACCTCCCGACGGCGATGTTCGTCCAGTGGGTGGTCGTTCGCGCCATCACCGCGGCGGTCGTCACCCGGGAGAATGCGGTGGCTCCCGCCGGCTGGCAGCGACGCGCCCCGCAGATCAGGGGCATGTTCCAGGGGAACGACGCAGACCTCCCGTGCAGCCAGTTCTGGGGCAGCGAGGACCTGACGGTGGTGACCAACCAGGTGATCTCCAAGGTGCTCGGCGGAGGTGCCGTGGAGGGCGTCAAGCTCCCTGGTCTGGTCGAGACGATCGTCGACCTCAACCAGGAGGTGATCGCCAAGGTGCCGTTCGAGCGGGCGGTGGCGTTCCTCACCAAGGCCAACGCGGTGACCTATCTCGCGTCGTTGCTGATGCAACTCGCCACGGTCACCGTCGGAGGATCCTTCGACACCGTGAGACGCACCAAGTCGACGAGTGAGGATGGGGCGGAGATCACCAACCGGTTGGACCTGTCGATCGATCCGGGCAAGCTGCCCGACGGGAACGTCAAGGCCCTCTGCGCGCTCAGCAACCTCGCCAATGCCGCCGGTGTCCAGCTCAGCTTCCCACCGGCCGGCCCGCTGACCGGGGTCTCCGTCACGCTCACCGATGCCACGAACATGCCCGAGCGCGCCACGCTGTGGAGCGGACGCACGTTCACCACCGACTCGACCGGGAGCGTCACCTTCAAGGTCATCGGCAAGCGGCAGAAGAAGCCGGTTGGGCAAGCCGCCGCCGAGGACTACCTGGAGTACGGCGTCCAGATCCAGGCCCAGGTCGAAGAGGTCACCGGGAACTCGGTCTTCAACACCTTCTGGGACAGCCTGACGGCGGAGAGCGCGGGCGCCGTCGGGTTCGTCGCCCCGGCGATCGACATCGCCAAGACGATCGAGTGGGACCTCGGCGAGCACTTCGGACCGCTGATCGACTGGCGTCCACCATCGTTCCGCATCACCGGCTCGCAGGGCGAGGAGACCTTCGACCAGGTGGTGTGCGACGTCTCCGTTCCGTTCGAGCTGCAGGGCTCGGTGATGACGATGCAGTTCGCCCCAGCGGCGCCCGGCGGTACCGGAGGGACCGTCACCGTCCACGGAGCGACCGGTGGGGCGACGTTCAGCGCCACCGGGACCTACTCGTTCGAGATGCCCAACGGCTTCGCCGAGGACGGGACGCTGCGAGTCAACCTGCAACAGACGGTGCAGGCGGGACGCCAGGCGTCGGGCAACCTGTCGATCTCCCTGGCGATGAGCGCCCTCACCGACTGCTGACCGATCAGGCGGCCGGCCCGCCGAACAGGGCGCGGCTCATCTCCGTCCGGTTCCCCACGTCCAGCTTGCGATAGATGCTCTGCAGGTAGAAGTCCACGGTCTTGCGGCTGAGGCACAGCTCCAGTGCCGCCTCGCGGTTGGTCAATCCCCTGCCAACCGCCATGGCAACGCGCAACTCCGTCTTCGACAGCCGATCGAGAGCCAGTGGTCTCGTTCCCGGTGCACCGTCGATCTGCTCCACCCACGGAGCCGCACCGAGCACCTCGAACACCGCTCGGGCTCGGCGAGCATCGTCGTGACCCTCCCCACCCCGGGTGGCTCGATGCCTGGCCCTGGCGAGCAGCGTTCTGGCCAGCTCGAACGGCGAGCCCAGCGCATGGGCGAGCTCCACGGCGTCGGCGAACTCGCGCTCGGCAACGGTGTCGTCGTCGGCCAACCCGGCCCGCGCCCGGGCGGCGACCATCGCCGCATGTCGGCGTCGGGGCGCGCCCGGCCCGACGAGCCGATCGATGCGCTGCTGGGCTCCCTGCCGGTCCCCGACGGCCACGAGGGCGTCGAGGTGATCTCCCCGCCACCACAACGTCCCGGTCTCGACGATTCCCGACTGGTCGAACACGCGGGCGACGCGTTCCAGGTGCACGAGCGCGGCGTGCGGATCTCCCACGCCCAGTTCGAGCAGGCCGAGTGCCGAGTCCGCCCACGCCTCGGCGATCGTCAGGTCGATCGGCAACGCCAGCTCCTTGGCCCGGGCCGCGGCTGCCCGGCATTCGTCGATCCGACCGAGCCCGGCGCACACCCGGGCATGAATCGCATGGACGAACGCTCGCTCCCCCGGCACCCCCCAGTCGGGATCGTCGAGCGTGGCGCGGATCAGACCGTAGGCCTCGGTCCAGCGGCCGGTGCGAACCGCGAGCTCGGCCAGCGCGGCACGCGCCTGAGCCGCCCACTCGAGGGCACCCGCCGCCGAGCTGCGCCGGAGCACGCCGCCCAGCAGCTCGATCGCCCGATCGGTGCGCTCGGCGTAGGCGTGAGCCAGTGCCGCCCCGTTGACGAGATGCTCGGCGTCGGTCAGCCCCGCTGCGACGGCGTGGAGCCCGACTTCCTCGACGTCGGCGAGCTCGGCCTCGGCGCCCGGTCGGCCGACGAGCTGGCCGACCACTGCCAGCGCGTGACGGGCGACGACCACGACCACCGGATCACCGTCGCGCTCGGCGAGTCGCATGCCCTGGTGGGCGGCCTCCAGCGCCAGATCGATGCGCAGCGTCAGCACGGCAGCCGCCGACGCATGGGCCAAGCAGCGCGCCGCCGACGCCGGTTCGGCAGCGGCGATCGACTCGGCTCGCTCGACGAGGTACTGATAGCCGGCTCGCGGACCATCTCGCCACATGACCTCCTGGCCGTAGGCGGTTGCCAGCTTTCCCACCACACCCGGTGCGCTCGACAGGCTCAGGACTCGTCCGGCCAGTTCCTCGACGCGCTGATGATCGCTGGAGAACCAGGCCGCATCGACCGCATCGGCCAGCCTCCAGGCGGCGAGATCGGGATCAGCGGTCAACCGGGCCGACTCCTCCGCCGCCAGGCGCCACTCGGTCGTCGCCCGGCGGCGCCGGCATGCTTGTCCGAGCTCGAAGAGCGCTGCCGCCACGGTCTCGTCGGGGCTGTCCGTGGCCGCCGCGGCATGCCACAGCCAGGAGTCGGCGTCCCCGTTGCGACGGGCCGCCTCCGCCAGCGTCCGGTGGGCGCGGCGGATCGCGGCCGGGCCGGCCCGGCTCACCACCCGTGAGCGCAGCAGCGGATGGGCGAAGCGCAGCGTGCCGCCATGCCGCTCCAGCAGGCCCGAGGCGAGGGCGACGTCGATGGTCCCCCCGTCCAGCTCCGAATCGAGTGACGAGAACGGACGACTCAGGGCGACGGCGAGCAGCGTGTTCCCGGCCTTGCCGCCGGAGGGCGGCAGACGCTGGTCCAACGCCCGCCGGAGCCGGTTCGACACGCCGCCAGCTCCGCCCACCTCGGGTGACCACGCCGGCCCGAGCTCGAGCAGTGCCAACGGGTTGCCGCCCGTGGCACGCCAGCAGTCCGCGGCCAACGCTGCGTCGACGCCGAAGCGGCCGACGAGCAGCTCCACGCCGCTGCGCTCGTCGAGGCCGGTGACCTCGTGACTCGGAAGTCCCGTGGCATGCCACCAGGGCGGCGGGACCCGCGAGGCGACGAGGATGACGATCCGGTCGGACTCGGCCCGTTGGGCCAGCAGGCGGACGAGTTGCTGCGTCGGTTCGTCGAGCCACTGCGGGTCGTCGAGGACGACCAGCAGCGGCCGCTGCTCGGCCAGGCCCGTGACTGCGTGAACGAACAGCTGCGCCATCCGGACGGTGTTGGACGAACCGGCCTCGGCGAGCAGGCGTCGGACGTCGTCACCGATCGTCGCGGACTGCGGACCGACCCGCCCGGCGACCGAGAATCCCGTGAACAGCTCGATCAACCCGCGGTACGGAGCGGCAGCAACCCCCTCCACCCCGATTGCCTCGAGGGTGGCAAACCCACGGTCCGTCGCCGCGCGCCGGGCCTGGCGCACGAGCGCCGTCTTCCCGATGCCTGCCGGGCCGTGCAGCAGCAAGCCGGTGGCGGGACCCTGCAGCGCACCGTCCAGGGCATCGGCGATCAACCGCTGTTCCCGGTCCCGACCCTTCAAGTCGATCATCCGCTGGATCCTCCGAGCCGGGCGGTACCTGGACCGGCGCTAGCGATGGAGCGACGCTGGTGTCGACTACCGGCGCGACCCGGCGGCGACGATGGCGGCGAACTCGGCAGCGGTCAAGGGCATCACCGAGAGCCGGTTGCCGCGGGCCAGCAGGCGGCACTCGGCGAGCTCGGGCATCGTCCGCATCTCGTCGAGCGACACCAGCCGCAGGCGCTTGACCGGAGCGACCGTGACCCAGTCCCAGCGCGGCTCGTCGGGCGACGAGGACGCGTCGTAGTACTTCGAGGACCGGTCGAACTGGGTCGGATCCGGCTCCGCCGCCTTGACCACCTTGCACACCCCGGCCGCACCGGGGGGTGTGGCGTTGGAGTGGTAGAAGATCGCCTGGTCGCCGATGGCCATCTGCCGCATGAAGTTGCGCGCCTGGTAGTTGCGCACACCGTCCCATCCCTCGCGGCGCTTGCGCACCAGGTCGTCGTAGCCGAACACGTCCGGTTCGGACTTCATCAGCCAGTAGGCCACCGTCACCCTCCATCGCCCGAGCCACCGACGCCCGAGCCGTACACTCCGCACCATGATGGCCGACGAGCAGCGCGCCGTGCTGGATGCGGTCCTGGCGGCGGCGCACGCCGGTGATGCTCGAGCCCAGGCAGCTTGGTACACCGACGACGCCGTGCTGGAGTTCCCCTACGCAGACCCGCCGGTGCGCGTGGACGGCCGCCAGGCCATCGCCGATCGGCTGGCCGGCGCGTTCACCGTGTTCCGCGTCGCGCTGGAGGTCGAGACCCTCTACCACGTCGACGGGTCGACGGCGATCGTCGAAGCCACCGGGACCGGTGAGCACCTGCCGACCGGCGCCACCTTCGCCAATCGATACGTCATCGTGCTGCACTTCGCCGGCGGGCGGATCTGCGCCCAGCGCGAGTACTTCAACCCGGTGCCCGTCCAGCGGGCGCTCGGAACCTGACGGAGACCCGACATGGACTACGGCGACTACCTCGACCTGGACACCTTGCTCGGCGCCCAGCATCCCCGGTCCGGCGATCACAACGAACTGCTGTTCATCGTCCAGCACCAGACCAGCGAGCTGTGGATGAAGCTGATGCTCCACGAGCTGCGCGCCGCCATGGATCGCCTTGGTGCCGACGACGTCGCCCCGGCGTTCAAGATGCTCAGCCGGGTCAGCCGGATCATGGAGCAGCTGGTCGCCGCGTGGGACGTGCTGGCCACGATGACCCCGCCGGAGTACAGCGCGATCCGCCCGTCGCTCGGTCACAGCAGCGGGTTCCAGAGCTGGCAGTACCGGTGCATCGAGTTCATCTGCGGCAACAAGAACCCGGCCATGCTGGAACCGCACGCCGGCCAGCCCAACCGCCTGGCCGACGTGCGCGCCGCCTTCGACGCCCCCTCGCTGTACGACGTGACCCTGGCCATGCTGGCCCGGCGCGGCGTCGCCGTGCCCGAGCACGTCCTGCACCGTGACATCACCCAGCGCTACGAGCCCGATCCCGGTGTCGAGGCGGCGTGGCTGACGGTGTACCGGGCGCCCGAGGCGCACTGGGACCTGTACCAGTTGGCCGAGGAGCTCGTCGACCTGGAGGACGCCTTTCGCCTGTGGCGCTTCCGTCACGTGACCACCGTGGAGCGGATCATCGGCTTCAAGCAGGGCACGGGCGGGACGTCCGGCGTCGGCTACCTGCGATCGATGCTCGCCGTGGTCCTGTTCCCCGAGCTGTGGTCGGCGCGCACCGCGCTGTGAGCTAGGACCCGGCCGGGAACGCCGGATGGCGCCGAGCCGGGTGTAGTGCCAGCAGCCGACGGATCCGGACCACGTCGACCGTCATGCGGGTGTCGCCCAGCGGCTGACAGGTCGGGCACCACGCCGTGATCCGCCGCCACGGTGAGGACCGCTCGTCACGACCCTCCACGGTCGTCGCGCACAGCGGGCAGGGACGACCGGCCCGGCCGTAGACCCAGTGCTCGGCGACGTGCAGCCGGCGACCGGTGGTGTTGCGCAACCCACGGTCCGCGCTGTCGCGGATCAGCGCCTGACCGGTGCCGACCAACGCCGCCAGGTCATCGACCAGCCCGACCGGCTGGAACGGCGACAGCCCGGCCAGGAACGGCAGCTCGACGGCGAAGACGTTGCCGAAGCCGGCGACGTTGCGTTGGTCGAGCAACGCCGCGGCCAGCGGGCGGTCCGGGAGCCGACCAAGGCGCGCCGCGGCGTCCCCCAGGTCGAGTGGCCGGTCGTCGTCCAGCAGGTCGGGCCCGAGATGTCCGACCAGGCTGGGCTCGTCGGCGGTGGCGACCACGCCGACGTCGGCCAGGTCCTCTCCCGTCAGCCAGCCGTCGTCGAAGCGCAGCTCCAGCCGCCGGCGCCACTCCGCCAGCCGGGAACGCGGCCCGACGGTGAACGAGCCGTCCATCCCGAGGTGGGCGTGCAGGGTCCGACCGTCGTCGAAGCGCAGCAAGAGGTGCTTGCCGACGGCAACGGCGTCGAGCAAGGTCGTGCCGGCGAGGTCGACGCCCACCAGGCGAGGGTCCCGCGTGGTGCATGCCCGGCACCGCTGGCCGGCCAGGCGTTGGACGATTCGCCCGGCCAGGCGATGGATGGTGTCGCCCTCGGGCACGCCGCCTACCCGACTCGGGCGATGAACTCGACGATGGCGTCGTTGAACGCGTCGTTGCGGTCGCCGGCCACCATGTGCCCGGCACCGGCGACGTCGACGTAGTGGGCGCTCGGCACCAATTCGAGGAAGTCCCGGGCGCCCCGCTCCGACAGCAGGTCGCTCTCCCGGCCGCGCACCAGCAGGGTGGGAATGGTCAAGCTCCGGGCGGCGGCCTCGAGCATGGCGCGATGGCCGCCCAGCGCGTCGGTGGTGATCCGCGTCTCGTCCGGGCTGCCCAGGCCGCCGGTGATGAACGCCGGATCCCAGTGCCAGAACCAGCGACCATCGCGCTGGCGGAGGTTCTTGCGCAGCCCGTCGAGGTTGGTCGGGCGCGGCCGGTGCGGGTTGTAGCTCTGGATGGCGTCGGCGACCTCGTCGAGCGAGGCGAACCCCTCGGCCATGTTGCGCATCATGAACGCCCCGATTCGGTCGGCGCCGGCCCGCTCGATGTGCGGGCCCACGTCCACCAGCACCAGTGCCCGGGTCAGGTCCGTGTTCCCCGGGCGCCCGCAGGCCGCCAGCGACGCCACCCCGCCGAGGGAGGCGCCGACCAGCACCGGACGATCGAAGCACCGGGCGACGGCCGCGACATCGTCGGCGAACGCCGTCAACCGGTAGTCACCACCGGGCGCCCACGCACTCTCGCCGTGGCCGCGCAGGTCGACCGAGGACACGAGGTAGCCAGCGCCGGCCAGGCTGCGCAGGGTGGTGCCCCACGAGTGGCGGGTCTGTCCCCCGCCGTGGAACAACAGCACCGCCGGGCCGTCGAGCGGTCCGGCCTGGTCGGCAGCCAAGGTGACCCCCGACCCGGCGAAGGCCACGGTCCTCGTTGCGGGCGCGTCGGACATCGATGGCCACCGTATTCCGCTGCGACACGAAATCGTCGCCCGGCGGCTTGCGTACTGGTGTTCGATCTAGTCGGGTGCCCGCACCTTCCCCAGCTGATCGGCGTCGAACCGACGCCCCGAATCGTCGGTGATCCGCGAGTTGCAGGTGAGCGATGCACGGCTCGGAAACGCCGGACCGAACCGACTGACGCATCTGCCGACGGATCGCGGTCCGTGACCGGCGTGCCGGTGCGGGGGCGTGCCGGGTACGGGCGGCGCAGTAGGTTCTCGGGACATGCAACTCCGGGTCGTGCGCCGCACCGTCCGCTACGACGACACCGTGCGGTTCTACACCGACGCGCTCGGCTGGGCAGTCGAGCGGTCGTGGACCAACGGCGGCCGCGGGTGCCTGATCATCGCCGCCGGCGAGGCGCGCATCGAGATCCTCGAGGTCGGTCCGGACGCCGGCGGCACGGGCGCAACGACCTCGGCCGCAGGTGGTTCGGGGGAGGACGCCGTGTCGGTGTCGGATGTCTTCGTCGCGGTGCAGGTCGACGACGTCCGGCGCGCCGCCCAGCGGTTGGCCGCGGCCGGGATCACGTTGGAGCAGGAACCGACCGAGCAACCATGGGGGCACCGCAACCTCGGCGTGCGCGATCCGTCCGGTCTGCTGGTGGTCGTGTTCGAGGTGCTGTAGCACCCGCCGCCCGGGCGCGGCGACGCCGGCCCCGCTGCCGGCGTGCCGGCGGGGCACGGCTGGCTCAGTGCGTGGTCATCGTCCCGCCGTCGACGTTCCAGGCCTGGCCGGTGACGAAGCTGCCGGCGTCGGAGCACAGGTACACGACCAGGTTGGCGATGTCATCGCCTTCGCCGGCGCGGCCGAGCGGGATGATGGCCTGGATCGTCTGGGTCCACCGCTCGCCTCGACCCATGTCGTCGAGCCGGGCGGTGTCGATCAGACCCGGGCAGATCGTGTTGACCCGCACGCCGTACTTGCCGACTTCCTTGGCCATGACGGCGCTGAGCGCCTGCAGGCCGGCCTTCGAGGCCGCGTAGGCCCCTGTGTTCGGGCCGAACATCTTCCCGGCGATGGACGAGATGTTGATGATCGATCCGCCGTTCCCGGCATCGATCATCGCCTGACCAAAGGTCCGGCACATGTAGAACGAGCCGGTCAGGTTGACGTCGATCACCGTCCGCCATTGCGACGGGTCGATCTGCGTGACGGGGACCCGGTCGTCGCCGCGAGCGGCGCCGGCGTTGTTGACCACGACGTCCACCCGGCCGAACTCGCTCACGACCTGGGCGGCGAGCGCCTGGACGGCGGCCAGGTCGGACACGTCGGACACCAGCGCGAGCGCCCGCCGCCCCGCGGCGCGCACCTCGTCGGCGACCGACTCGATGTCGCGCCACCCGGCCTCGCGCTCCTCGGGCGGATAGCGATCCGGGGAGCGACCGGTGCCGGTCAGCACCACGTCGCATCCGGCGCGGGCCAAGGCCACGGCGATCGGTCGGCCGATCGAGCGCATCCGCCCGGCCCCGGTGACGACGGCGACCTTGCCCTCCAGCCCGGTGAGCACGACACCGACGCCCTTGCTGATGCGGGTGCCGGCCGTCTCAACCTGGCCAAGGTCACCAACGTCACCAACGTCACCGACGTCACCGGGCTGGCGCGAGTCGTGTTCGCCGGTGGACGGCGCAGGGTGCTCGGTCATCCGTTCATTGTCGTCCAACGATCTCCGCCAACTGTCACCGGGCCGGCACTCGGCCGAGCGGTCGGACCGACCGCACCCCGGGCACTGGCGGCAACCCGGCGAGTACTCGTAAATCTTGATCGGTTTAGTCGGCTTTTGCGCTACCGTGTCGGCGATGGCCGTCGCGTCCGACTCCGACCCGCTCCCACCCCCTGGCGCGCCCGCTGGCGCCGCCCGGTCGGCCGGACCGAGTGGCTCGGTGGCGCCAGGTCGATCGGGTCGATCCGCTCAGCTCGGTTCGTCGCCGTCTGCGCCGTCCGCCTGGCCAACGGCCTTGCGCGGTGGGTTTCCCAATCCGGTCAACGAGACGTCGGCCCGGCTCGTGGCGGCAGGCGTCGTCGTCCAGGTGGCGGTGCTCCTGGCGGTGCGCAGCGGATGGCTGTTCGTCCCGCTGGTGTACGGGTTCGTCGCCCGGGTGCTGGCCGGGCCGCGCCTCAGCCCGCTCGGGAGGTTGGTGACCACGGTGATCACGCCGCGGGTCGATGCCCGGCGGGTGGACCCACCACGGTTCGTGCCCGGCCAGCCGAAGCGGTTCGCCCAGGCGATCGGCGTCGTCTGCTCGGCGAGCGCCGCGGCGGCGTGGTGGGGCGGGTGGCACGTCGTCGCCCTGGCGGTGGTCGGGTTGCTCGGCCTGGCTGCGTCGCTCGAGGCGGTGGCCGGGCTGTGCCTCGGGTGCCTCGTGTTCGCCCGGCTGATGCGCTGGGGGATGATCCCGAGCGATGTGTGCCAAGCGTGCGCCGACGTCACCGAGCGTCTCGCCGCCCTGGCCACCGCAGCCAACGTGGCCGAGACGGCCACCGCAGCCAACACGGCCAACACGGCCGACACGGCCACCGCGGCCACCGCGGCCAACCTGGGCAGCGTGGGCTACACGGGCAGTGCGGCTGGCATGGCCGGCGTCCGTGGGTGAGCGCTCGGCGGCGCTGATCGGCGCTGCGGTGCGATAGAACGCTCGGCGTGCTGGTCCGGCTGCTGCGCCAACATCTTCGGCCCTACCACCGGGCGCTCGGCTTCGTCGTCGTCCTGCAGTTCGTCCAGGCCATCGCCGCGCTGTACCTGCCGCGGCTGAACTCGGAGATCATCGACCGGGGTGTCGCCCACGGCGACCGCTCCTTCATCTGGAGGACCGGCGCGGCGATGCTGGGGATCAGCGTCGTCCAGATCGGGTGCGCCGTCGCTGCGGTCTACTTCGGGGCCCGGGTGGCGATGGGGCTCGGTCGGGACCTGCGCAGCGCGCTGTTCCACCGGGTCGGTGAGTTCTCGACGCGCGAGGTCGACCACTTCGGCCCGCCCTCGCTGATCACCCGGATCACCAACGACGTCCAGCAGGTGCAGCTCCTGGTGCTCATGATCTGCACCCTGCTGATCAGCGCCCCGATCACCGCCGTGGGCGGGATCATCATGGCGTTGAGCGAGGACGTCCAGCTGACCACGGTGCTGTTCGTCGCCCTCCCGCTGATGCTGCTGGCGATCGCCGTCGTGCTGCGCTCGATGGTCCCCCAGTTCCGGCTGATGCAGGAGCGCATCGACCAGGTCAACCAGGTGCTGCGCGAGCAGCTGATGGGCATCCGGGTCATCCGTGCCTTCGTGCGCGAGCCGGCCGAGGAGGCTCGTTTCGATGCCGTCAACCGCCAGCTGACGGCGACGTCGATGACCGCCGGACGGCTGATGGCCAGCATGTTCCCGATGGTGATGCTCATCGTCAACCTGTCCAGCGCAGCGGCGATCTGGTTCGGCGCCCGGCGGATCGACGGCCACAGCCTGACCCTCGGCAACCTCGTCGCCTTCCTGAGCTATCTCGTGCAGATCCTCATGGCGGCGATGTTCGCCACCTTCATCGCCGTGCTGTGGCCGCGCTCGGCGGTGAGCGCCGAGCGAGTCGTCGAGGTCCTCGACACCGCCACGTCGGTGCCGCCGCCGGAGACGCCGCTGCGGACCGACGACGCGGCCGCCGAACCGTCGGTGCGCTTCGAGCACGTCTCCTTCCACTACCCGGGGGCCGACCTCCCCGTGCTCCACGACATCAGCTTCACGGCAACGGCCGGGACGACCACTGCGGTGATCGGCGGCACCGGGTCCGGGAAGACGACGCTGGTCAACCTGATCCCGCGACTGTTCGACGCCACCGGGGGTCGGGTGCTGTTGGACGGCCTCGACGTGCGCGACCGGGAGCCGGAGGACCTGTGGCGGCGCATCGGTCTGGTCCCCCAGCGCCCGTACCTGTTCTCCGGCACGGTGGCCAGCAATCTGCGCGCCGCCAAGCCGGAGGCCACCGACGCCGAGCTGTGGGACGCCCTCGACGTCGCCCAGGCCAGCGAGTTCGTCCGCCAGATGCCCGGCCAGCTCGATGCGGCGATCGCCCAGGGCGGCACGAACGTGTCCGGTGGGCAGCGCCAGCGGCTGGCCATGGCCCGGGCCATCGTCCGACGGCCGCGCATCTACCTGTTCGACGACTCGTTCTCGGCACTCGATGTGGCCACCGATGCCCGGCTGCGTGCCGCGCTGACCGATGTCGTCGCCCACGCCGTGGTGATGGTGGTCGCCCAGCGAGTGGCCACCGTCCTCGATGCCGATCAGATCGTGGTCCTCGACGACGGCGAGATCGTCGGCACCGGGACCCACCAGACGTTGCTGACCTCCTGCCCCACCTATCGGGAGATCGTCGAGTCCCAGCTCAGCGCGGCGGAGGCCGGATGAATCGGCCACCTCACTACCAGTCGCGTGCCGGGTTCGGCAGCCGGATGGGCACGGCCGGCATGCCCACCGAGCAGTTGCGCGACTTCGGCGGCACCGTCCGGCGCCTGGTCGCCCGGATGCGACGGACGGGTCCCGCCTTCGTCGTCGTCCCGGCCCTGGCGGTGGCCAGCGTGACCCTCAACGTCATCGGACCGCGCATCCTCGGGCGGGCCACCGACACCATCGTCGACAGCTTCCGGCGTGGCCGGCTGGACACCACTCGGCTGAGCCGCATCGTGCTGCTGGCCGTGGCGGTGTACGCCACGTCGGCCGTGCTGGCCTGGCTGCAGGCCTACCTGCTGGCCGGCGTGGTCCACCGCACCATGTACGGCCTGCGCGCCGAGGTCGAGACGAAGATCAACCGCCTCCCGCTGGGCTACGTCGACGGCCAGGCTCGCGGCGACCTGCTCAGCCGGGTGACCAACGACATCGACAACATCGCCCAGAGCATGCAGCAGACCCTCAGCCAACTGCTGCTGTCGGCGCTGATGCTGGTGGGCGTGCTCGGGATGATGCTGTCCATCTCGGTGCTGCTGGCGGTCATCACCGCCGTGGTCATCCCGCTGTCGCTGGTCATCACCAAGCAGGTGGCCAAGCGTTCGCAGGGCCGGTTCGTCGCCCAGTGGCGCCACACCGGGGCGCTGAACGGTCAGATCGAGGAGGCCTTCACGGGGCACACCGTGGTCAAGGTGTTCGGCCGCCAGCGAGAGGTCGAGGCCCGCTTCGCCGAGGAGAACGATCGGCTGTACCACGCCAGCTTCTGGGCACAGTTCCTGGCCGGCACCATCCAGCCGGCGATGATGTTCCTCGGCAACCTCAACTTCGTCGCCATCGCCGTGGTCGGCGGGCTGCAGGTCACCTCCCGGGCGATGACCATCGGCGACGTCCAGGCCTTCATCCAGTACAGCCGGCAGTTCACCCAGCCGCTCACCCAGATGGCGGCGATGGTCAACATCGCCCAGTCCGGCGTGGCCTCGGCCGAGCGGGTCTTCGAGCTGCTCGACGCCACCGAGCAACGGCCCGACGCGGCCGACGCCGTCCTGGCCGACGAACCCCGCGGCCGGGTCGAGTTCGACCACGTCTCGTTCTCCTACGACCCGTCCCGGCCGCTGATCACCGACCTGTCGCTGGTGGCCGAACCGGGCCGGACCGTGGCCATCGTCGGCCACACCGGAGCCGGCAAGACCACCCTAGTCAACCTGATCATGCGGTTCTACGAGCTCGACGGCGGGACGATCCGCGTCGACGGGGTCGACATCACCCAGGTCCCCCGCCACGTCCTGCGCAGCCACATCGGCATGGTCCTCCAGGACACCTGGCTGTTCTCCGGGACGATCCGCGAGAACATCGCCTACGGGCGGGCCGGTGCGTCCGAGGCGGAGATCCTCGAGGCGTCGCGCGCCGCCTACGTCGACCGCTTCGTCCACGCCCTCCCCCACGGCTACGACACCCACGTCGACGCCGAGTCCGGGGCGCTGAGCGCCGGCGAACGACAGCTGATCACGATCGCCCGGGCCTTCCTGTCCGATCCGACGATCCTGATCCTCGACGAGGCGACCAGCTCCGTGGACACCCGCACCGAGGTGCTCATCCAGCGGGCGATGGCCAACCTGCGCTCGACCCGCACCAGCTTCATCATCGCCCACCGCCTGTCGACGATTCGTGACGCCGACGTGATCCTGGTGATGGACGCCGGGACGATCGTCGAGCAGGGCAGCCACCGAGCGCTCCTCGCTCGGCGCGGCGCCTACTTCGAGCTGTACAACGCCCAGTTCGCCGCCGCGGTGGAGGAGACCGGCGCGGTGGGTTAGGTGCGGGCGAACCGGGCCAGGAACCGCGCCGCGGCCTCCGTCGGGCCGAGCAGCTCGACGGCGCCCGATCCGCTCGGGCCGGCCACGTCCCGGCGCCCCCACAGGACCAGCAGGAGATCGCTGGCCGGGCCGCGCAGGGCGATGGTGCCTTTGGCATGCTCCCGGGACACCGCGTAGTCCTCGCCATGCGGGGTCAGCAACCACTCCCCGGCCACGTCGGTGCAATGGACGTGGACCGAGGGATCGCCGTCGATCACCGACCCCGACTGGAAGTGGACGAGGAACTCGTCGATGCCGTCACTGGCGAGCACCGCGTCGATCGGGTCCGTCCGGCCGAGCGCCGTCGCCGCGTCCCACCGATGGATGGCCGACTCGTGGGCCATGCGCCGTACGACGAACGCCGCGGTGTGGTCGGCCGGCTGGTCGGACCAGGTCCACACCGGCGTGTCGTCGGGCGTCGAGCGCAGGTCGAGCTCGAGGCGGTCGAGACCGGCCCAGTAGGCGTCGACCAACTCCTCGTCCTGGGCCCGTGGCAGGGTCTGGATGTCGTTCGGATTGGCGATCCGCTCGTGGACCACCCGACCCCAGAACACGTCGACCTCGGTCAGATGGGCGACGAGGTCGGCGAGCGTCCACCCCGGGCACGACGGGACCGGCGTGGTCAGGTCGGCCCCGGAGACCAACTCGCCGAACGCCAGGCCCTCACGGTGCAGGGCGGCCAGGTAGACCTCGCGCTCGAGCGTGCCGGCGCGCTCGCCGGGTTGGCTGTCGCGATGGTCGCCGGAACCGTCCACGGCGGCGACGCTACCGCGTTGCTCGGACCGCTGCGCCGGGTGGCCGCGCCGCACCGCCCGGCTGGCGTATCCCTGGGTTCCGATACGGTCGGACCATGTCGCACCGCTCCATCGCCGAATCGACCATCGGCTCCCTGATCTCCTGCTCTAGCCCGGCGGTGTCCCCGGACGGGGTCTACGTCGCCTACGTCGTCGGCCGGGTCGACCTGGCCGCCAATGCCTACCGCTCCCAGATCTGGCTGGCGCGCACCGACGGTCGCGACGCCCCACGACCGGTCTCGGCGGGCGAGCGGGCGTCCTCGCCCACCTGGAGCGCCGACGGGACGCGCCTGGCGTTCGTCGCCGGACGAGCCGAGCAGCGCAGCGACAGCACGCTGCACATCCTGCCCGTCGGAGTCCCCGGCGAGGTGCTGACCGTGGCCACCATGCCCGACGGCCTCGACAACGTCCGCTTCAGTCCGGACGGGCGCTGGCTGGCGTTCATCAGCCGGACCCGCGACGCCCGCTACGACGCCAAGGACGAGAGCTGGCAGGCCCCGCGCAAGATCGAGCGGTTCCTCAGCCAGTTGAACGGCGAGGGCTGGGTCGTCGACCGGCCGCGGCACGTCTACGTGGTCCCCACCGACGGCACCGCCGGGCCGCGCAACCTGACACCCGGGCCGTTCCAGCACGACGCCCTGGCCTGGCAGCCCGACGGGTCGGCGCTGATCGTTGCCGCCTCGCGCCATGACACCTGGGATACCGACTACGGCTGCCAGCTGCACCGCCTGACGCTGACCGGGCGGATCACCGCGCTGACCAGCTCGGCGCTCGCCCTGGCACTGCCCTCACCCAGTCCGGACGGGCGCAGCATCGCCGCCATCGGCACCGATCGCCCGCAGGTCTCGCCCACCAACGGGCACCTCGCCGTGATGACCCGGACCGGCAAGGACCTGCGTTGGGTGACCACCGCCCTCGATCGGACCTTCGCTCCCTACCCGTCGGTGCGCCAGCCACTGTGGGACAGCCCCACCAGCCTGCTGGCCACCGTGGAGGATCGCGGCCGCGTTCACCTGTACCGCTGCCACACCGACGCCAGCCCGCCCGAGGCCCTGACCAGCGGACCGCTCACCGTGACCGGCTTCGACCACGCCGGCGGGGTCACCGTGGTCACCGTGTCACGCGTCGACGAGACCGGCGACGTGTACGTGCTGGAGCACGGCTCGCTGCGCCGGCTGACCGACTACTCGACGAGGGTCGCCGAGGCGATGTCGGCGCATCCGCCGCAGCCGTGGGAGCACTTCACCGTGGCGTGCCCGGGCGGAGCGGTCAGCGGTCGGCCCGCCGACGGTGAGGACGAGATCGACGCCTGGATCATGCGCCCGGCCCGCTTCGACCCCAAGCGCCGCTACCCGGTGCTGCTCAACGTCCACGGCGGACCGTTCACCCAGTACGGCGAGCGCTTCTTCGACGAGGCCCAGATGCAGGCCGCCGCCGGCTTCGTCGTGCTGATGTGCAACCCGCGGGGTGGCTCGGGGCGCAGCGAGGCCTGGGGACAGTGCATCAACGGGCCGCAGCACCCGGTGGCACCGGGAGCTGGATGGGGATCTCACGATGCCGACGACGTCAACGCCGTGGTCGACGCCGCCCTGCGCCGCTACAAGTTCTGCGATCCGAGACGGGTGGGCATGCTGGGTGGCAGCTACGGCGGGTTCATGGCCACCTGGTTGGCAACGACGACGGGAGCTCGGTACCGGGCGATCTGCTCGGAGCGCGCCGTCAACAACATGCTGACCGAGGAGTGGACCTCGGACATCGCCACGGTGTTCCGCACCCAGATCGGGGCCTCCCACGTGGCCGATCCCTCCGAGTACGTCCGCATGTCGCCGGTGCACCGGGTGGCCGACATCCAGATCCCGATGCTGCTGATCCACAGCGAGCGCGATCTGCGCTGCCCGATCAGCCAAGCCGAGGAGCTGTGGGTGGCCATGCGCCTCCTGGGCAAGGACGTCACCTTCTACCGGTTCCCGGGCGAGAACCACGAGCTGTCGCGCAGCGGGTCGCCCGTGCACCGCGTCCAGCGCGCCGAGATCATCCTCGACTGGTTCGCCGAACGGTTGGCCGCCCCGAAACGCTGACGGGGCGCTGACCCGGCGGTGAGCCGGTTACTCGTCCAGCCAACCGTCGATCAGCCGGCGGGCGATGGAAATGGGCGGGGGGATGGCCGGGGTCCCGTTTCGAACGGCCTGGCGGGTGAACCAGCCGGCTTCGACGATCTCGGCCGGATCGCAGGCCAGCTCGCCGGGATCGTCGTCGGCCAGGCGGGCGCGGAATCCGACCATCAGGCTGTGCGGGAACGGCCACGGTTGGCTGGCCACGTAGCGCACCTCACCGACGCGCACCCCGACCTCCTCGGCCACCTCCCGGCGCACGGCCTGCTCCAGCGACTCGCCGGGCTCGACGAATCCGGCCAGGCAGGAGAACATCGGGCCGCGGAACTGCACGCCGCGGGCCAGCAGCGCCTCCTCCTGATCCCCGACTCGGCGGGTCACCAGCGTGATCATCGCCGGGGCCAGCCGGGGGAAGGCCAGCAGCCCGCACGCCGGGCAGCGCATCGCTCGCTCGCCGCGCTGGGCGACGTTCGCCGTGGCGCACCGCCCGCAGAAGCGGTGGGTCCGGGCCCACTCGACGATCTGTACTGCCCGCCCGGCCATGGCCCACTCGGCTTCGTCGGCCCGCCCGTAGAAGCCGTACAGGTCGCTCGCCGCGCCGTCGGCCGGGTCGACGCCGTGGGGCACGTCGACCGCCCACACCGGCCGACCGTCGAGCCGGCCGAGGAAGTGCTGGGGCCACGACCCGTCGGCCGATCGCTCGTCGAGCCACACCGTCGCCCCGATCACGTGGACGAAGACGGAGTCCTCGCCGTCCGGACGGCGCCCGTCGTGCGGCTCCGGCGCGAGATGTCCGGGAGCGAACCGCCCGGGTCGGAAGTCGTCCATGGGCCTCACCGTAGGCTGCGCCCATGAGCGCCACCGCAAGCCGCCCGAGCAACCCCGGCGTCGTGATCGTCGACGCGATCCGCACCCCGATCGGTCGCCGCGGCGGCGGACTGTCGACCATGCACCCCGCCGACCTGCTCGGGCGGGTGCAGACGTCCCTCGTCGAGCGCACCGGCATCGATCCGGCCGCCATCGGTCAGGTGATCGGTGGCTGCGTGACCGCGATCGGGGCGCAGAGCTTCAACATCACCCGCACCGCCTGGCTGGCGGCCGGGCTGCCGCTGACGACGGCGGCGACCACGGTCGACACCCAGTGCGGCAGCAGCCACCAGGCCACCAACGTGGCCGCGTCCATGGTCGCCGCCGGCGTGGTCGACGTGGCCATGGCCTGCGGGGTCGAGGTGATGAGCACCGTTCCGATCGGGGCCAACTCCTCCAAGCGGCTCGGATTCGGGGTGCCGATCCCGAAGTCGTACTTCGCCCGCTACGAGTACACCTCGCAGTTCGAGGGCGCCGAGCGGATCGCCGAGCGATGGGGCGTGACCCGCGACGACGCCGACCGCTTCGGGTTGGCCAGCCAGCAGCGCGCTGCCAGGGCGTGGCACGAGGACCGCTTCGCCACCCAGTGCGTGGCGATCGACGCCCCGGACCTCGGCGAGGACGGCAAGCCGACCGGGACGACCCATCACGTCGGCCGTGACGAAGGCCTGCGCGACACCTCCCTCGACCAGCTCGGCGCGCTGAAGCCGGTGGCCCGCGAGGACGGCGTGCACACCGCCGGGAACTCCTCGCAGATCAGTGACGGCGCCTCGGGTGTGCTGCTGGCCAGCGAGCGGCGAGCCGCCGAGCTCGGCCTGACGCCGATCGCCCGGATCGTCGACACCTGCCTGGTGGGCGTCGACCCGGTGCTCATGCTGACCGGCCCGATCGACGCCACCGAGCGGCTGCTGGCGCGCAACGGGCTGACCATCGACCAGATCGACACCGCCGAGATCAACGAGGCGTTCGCCTCGGTGGTGCTGGCCTGGCAGCGCCAGCTCGGCGCCGACCCAGAACGGACCAACCCCAACGGCGGGGCGATCGCCATCGGCCACCCGCTGGGCGCCACCGGAACGATGCTGCTGGCGAAGGCAGTCCACGAGCTGCTCCGCACCGGTGGCCGCTACGGCCTGGTCAGCATGTGCTGCGGCGGCGGGTTGGGGACCGGGACGCTGATCGAGCGGCTGTGACCGCCGGGTAGCAGTTCGCGGCAGGGACCGATAACCGTGGGCTCCGTGCATCGACGGTCCCGGTCACGGCTGGCCACCGTCCTCGCCCTCCTGGCGGCGGGCGCAGCCGCGATGGTGATCGTCGGCCTCCTGCGCCGGCCGGCGGCCGCGCCGCTGCAACCGGGTGACCAGCCGTTCCAGGCCAACGCGACGATGATCCATGACGTCGACGGGGACACCATCGACGTGGACATCGCCGGACAGCGCCAGCGGGTCCGGCTGATCGGCGTCGACACGCCCGAGACGAAGAAGGAGAACGTGCCCGTCCAGTGCTACGGGCCGGAGGCGTCGCGGTACACCGCGGCACTGCTCCCCCGAGGCACCGAGCTGTACCTGGAGCGCGACGTGGTCGGGCGTGACGACTACGGGCGCCTCCTGGCCTACGTGTACCGCCTGCCGGACCGGGTGTTCGTCAACGATGCCCTCCTCCGCCAGGGCTATGCCCGCCCGCTGTCGATCGAGCCGAACCTGGCCCACGCCGCCGAGTTCGCCGAGGCAGCCCGCCAGGCGCAGCACGCCGGGTTGGGCCTGTGGGCAGCCTGCAACGCGCCGGCGCCGACCTCGGGACGTGGCTGAGCGTCCCGGATAGCGTGACGGCCGTGACCGCCGAGCGCACGCTGGCCCATCGACTGGGGCACGACGAGAACGCTCGGCTGGTGATCATCAGCTGCGACGACCTCGGTGCGTCGCATGCCGCCAACGAGGGTGTGCTCGGCGCGCTGCACCACGGCCTGGCGAGCTGTGCCTCGCTGATGGTCCCGGCGCCGTGGGCCCGCCACGCCGCCATCGGCTGCCGGCCGGGCGACGACATCGGCGTGCACCTCACCCTGAACTGCGAGTACGACAGCTATCGCTTCGGCCCGATCACCCACGCCCCGTCACTGCTCTCCGGCGACGGCGGGTTCCCCCGGACCCTCGACGACCTGTGGGAGCACGCCGACCCCGCCGAGGTGCTGCGCGAGTGCCGGGCGCAGATCGAGCGCGCCGTGGCCTGGGGACTCGACGTGACCCACCTCGCCCCGCACCTGACCGCCATCACCCTGCGCCCGGAGTTCTTCGACGTCTACGTCGAGCTGGCCGTCGAGTTCGCCCTGCCGATCCGCCTCCCGTCCACCGTCACCACCGAGCAGGCCGGCTTCCCGTTCCGCCGCCTGGCCGCCGACGAAGGCGTGCTGTTCCCCGACCACTTCGACCACGACTGGCGCGCCGGCAGCCGCGAGCGGATGCTCGAGGCGCTCGCCGACCTGCAGCCCGGGGTGACCGAGATCCACATCCAGCCGGCAATCGACACCCCCGAGGTGCGCGCCCTGTCCAGCGCCGCGCCGGCGTGGATCGACGACTACCGGCTGATCACCGCCGACCGCACCTTGGTCGAGGCGCTCCACGCCAGCGAGGCGATCGTCATCGGGTACCGGGCGCTGCGCCAGGCGATGCGCGGCGCCTGACGCCCGGCCGGTCTCAGTCGGCCAGCAGGCCGGACAGTGCCGCGGCGACCGAGCCGTCGCGCAGCGCGGCCAGCAACGGGCCGGTGGGTCCGGTGCTCTTCAGCCGGCCGCGCATGAACGCCACGGTGGGGTCGGCGGCGGCGTCGGCGGCGTCAGCGGCCGCCACCGTGACCACCACCGGCGCATCGTCCGGTCCGGCGACACGCTCGTGGGCCTTGCCGACCACCACCCGGTACTGGATCACCGCTGCACCTCCAACACCGGGGCGATGCCCTCGAACAGATCGGACTCGATGCGCTCGGGCGGGATCGCTCCCACCGTCGAGCGGGCCAGGATCCAGTCCTCGTAGGGGTAGACCTCGGCCAACTCCTCGTCGGTCAGCCCGAACCACCACGGCTCCGCCGGATCGATCTGGGTGGCATGGGCCAGGAGTGCACCGCTGCGCGCCCCGAGGTGGTGGCGGATGTCGAGCGTGGTGGTGATCAGGTGGTCGTGGTCCGGCCGTTCCAACCACCGCTCGATGTCGAAGGGCGACGAGCCGCGCCGCTCGATCATCGCCTGGTGGACGGCCACCATCCGACGCCTCGACCACACCGAGTAGTACAGCTTGGCCGGCTGGAACGCCGGCCCGGCATCCGGATACCAGGCCGGATCGCCGACCCGCTCCCAGGCCAGCACGGAGATGTCGTGGACCTTGACGTGATCGGGATGCGGGTAGCCACGCTGGTCGTCGCCATAGGTGATCACCACCTGCGGTCGCTCGGCGCGCAGCACGGCCACCAACCGGCCGACGGCCTCGTCGACCGGCGCCTGGTGGAACGAGTCGGGGTGCCCGTTGGCCTCGTGGTCGAGCATGCCGGAGTCGCGGTAGCCGAGCATGACCACCCGATCGAAGCCGATGATCCTGGCCGCAGCCTCCAGCTCGACCGGCCGCAGCTCGGCCAGCTTGGCGCGCGTGGCCGCCTCGTCGAGGCCGTGGAACGGCTGGCCGGGCTCGCGGAGGGACGGATTCTGCAGTTCCCCCTCCTCACCACCGGTGGCGCAGACCAGGACCGTGCGGACGCCGGCGGCGTGGTACATGGCCACCGTCGGGGCTCCCTTGGACGCCTCGTCGTCCGGGTGGGCATGCACCGTGAGCAGGCACCACGGGGAATCGTCGGTCGAGCGAGGCACCCGCTGCACCATATCGTCAGGAACATCTCGGCGGGAACGTCTCGCCGGGAACGCGAACGAGGCCGGGCGCCCGCCGTGCGCCCCCCCGGTGCGACGCGGGCTGGACGGACGCTGGCTGGACGCGCCGGCTGCACAACATCGGAGGATCGCCGGTCCTAGGCTCAGGGACCGTGCGCCGTCCGTCCACCCGCCTGACCGCCTGCCTCGGCCTGGTCCTGGGGACGGCGGTCGTCCCCGTCCTCGGTGGGTGCCGCAGCGACGGTCGAACCCTGCGCCCCGCCGGACCGCGCCAGACGGCGTCGATCAGCGTGCCGACCACGCCGACCGTACCCGCCGATCCCGGCACGGCCGATCCGTCGCTGGATGCCGCCAACGCCGACGCCGGCGCCACGGTGGACCTCGGCGGCACCGACATCCCGGCGGCAACCGTGATCGGACCGTGGGCGGCCAACGGACCGATCCCGGCGACCTACACCTGCGACGGTGCCGACACCTCACCGGCGCTGACCTGGACCGATGCCCCCGCCGGGACGGTCGAGATCGCCATCACCGTGACCGACGAGCAGGCTCCCGAGTTCGTCCACTGGGTGGTCGGACGGATCCCGGCCGCCGCCCGCTCGATCAACGAGCATGCCGTCCCGGCCGGAGCCATCCAGGGCATCACCGCCAGCGGCGTGGCCGGCTACCGCGGCCCGTGCCCGCCCGCCGGCCAGACCCACACGTACCACTACACGATCCACTTCCTCGGCCAGAAGCTGCCGATCACCGCCGGGCAGGACAACATCACCCTGCTCGGGTCGATCACCGACCTCGAACTCGACTCCGCCGAACTGGTCGGCACCTACACCCGCCCGGCCGGCGCCCGGGGTGGCTCGGACACGGTCAGCTCGCTCGACCTGGCCTCCATCGGAACGGGCGACTGAGCGGGACACCGCAACCCGCGTCGGGCTCTGGTCGCGCTCCGGTCGGTTAGCACCCAGCCGGATCGCCGCCCGCGCCGTCCCGGTCGCCTCGATAGCCTCACCCCCGATGTCGCTCCCCCAGCCTCCTGCTCCGGCCACCGGGGTGCCACGGTGCGCCCGCCACCCGGACCGCGAGGGCTGGCGGCAGTGCACCCGCTGCGGTCGACCGGCGTGCAACGAGTGCCTGGTCCAGGCATCCGTCGGCTCGCAGTGCCGTGACTGCGTGCGTGCCGGCCGGGCGCCGGCGGCGACCCGCCTGCGGACCTGGAACGCCGGCCAGGCGACGCTGGTGACGACGGTGCTCATCCTCGTCAACCTGGCCGTGTTCGTCTACCTGCTGGTTGGCGACACCCATGCGCTCGGCGACTCGGTGACCAGCACCCAGGCCGAGCTCGGGCTCAATCGGCTGGCCCTGAAGCTCGACCACCACTGGTATCGGCTGATCACCAACGGGTTCATCCACTTCGGCGTGTTCCACATCGCCATGAACATGATCCTGCTCTACCAGCTCGGCCAGCTCCTCGAGCGAGCCCTCGGCCGCACCAAGTTCACCTTGCTCTACACCGCCGCACTGCTGGCCGGCTCGGCCGGATCCCTGCTGCTCCAGCGGGGCGACTTCTCGATCACCGGCGGGGCCTCCGGCGCGGTGTTCGGGCTGCTCGGCGCGGCAGCCATCGGCCTGCACCGGCGGGGGGTCAACGTGTTCAGCACCGGCATCGGCACCGTCCTGCTGCTCAACCTCGTGCTGACCTTCACGATCCCCGGCATCGCCATCGGCGGGCACCTCGGCGGGGTCGCTGCCGGGGCGATCTGCGGGTGGGTGATGCTGGCCCCGCAGTGGCGGCCGAGCCGGGCGTGGGCGGCCTACGCCACGCCCGTCGCCGTGGCCGTCATCGCCGTGATCGTCAGCGTGGTGATCGTCCAGCACACGGCGATCCCCGCCATCCCGCTGCGCTGACCCACCCCGGTCGCCGGGGAACCGTGTCACACCCCTCGTGCACACTGCGGGCATGACCACCGCCCGACGCACCTCTCCGGACCAGCTGGTGCTCGACGTCGCCCTGCCCGAGTCGACCCGCCCGCTGCAGTTCCGCCTCGACGCCGCCACGCGCCGCCGCGGCCTGGCGCACATCGCCGAGATCCGCCGCCAGGCCGCTGCCCGCCAAGCCCGACGTGGGGCTGATCCCGCCACCCGCGGCACCCGAGCTGCCTGATCCACGTCTGTCCTCGGCCGGCACGCCACCTTCGGCCGGGGGGCCGACCACGGCCGGTCAGCCGGCGGCGGGCGCCAGGTCGCGCAGGGCCTGGCGGACGTCCAGCGCCGGGTCCAGCGGCAGGATCATCAGCGAACTGGTCGTCACCCCGTTGGCGGCGTACTCGGCCAGGCGGGCCCGGCACGCCGCCGGCGAGCCGTGGACCACCAGCGCGTCGACGACCTCGTCGGGGATCGCCGCCAGCGCCGCCTTGCGATCGCCGGACGCCCAGGCCTCCCACATCGGCCCGAGCACCTCGCCGCGTCCCAGCCAGCGGTGGAACTCGGCGTACACCGGCACGCTGAGGTAGGCGGCGATGGCGAACCGGGCCGCGGTCCGCACGATCTCGGTCTGCTCGCTCGGGCAGCAGAAGATCCGGGCGACCACCTCGCGCGGCTCGCCGCCGGCAGCGTCGTCGACCACCCTGACCACCTGGGCGACGTCCTCGGGCGAGAGCCAGTTGATGATCACCCCGTCGCCCTCACGGCCGGCGAGGCGCAGCATGCCCTCACGCAGCGCGGCGATGAGGATCGGCGGCGCCACCTCCGGGCGGACGCCCAGCCGAAAGCCGTCGACGGTGAACGTCTCGTACCGGCGAGCCACCTTCTCGCCGCTCAGCGCATCGCGCAGGAAGCGGACCACGTCGCGCACCCGCTGATAGGGCCGCTCGAACACCAGGCCGTTCCATCGCTCGACGATCACGTTGCTGCTCGATCCGATGCCGATGGCGACTCGGCCGGGCGCGGCGTCGGCCAGGGACGCCACGCTCTGGGCCAGGCACGCCGGCGAGCGGGTGTACGCCGGGATGATCGCCGTGCCGAGGCGCAGGCGTGGCTCCCAGGCGGCGGCCAGGGTCAGGGGGGTGAACCCGTCGGCGCCATCGGACTCCGCCGACCAGACGTCCGTGTAGCCGAGGTCGGCCAGCTCGGCCAGCCACTCCCGATGGCTGTGCAGCGGCCCGGGCAGGGGCACGGTCACCCCGGGGCGGGACGCCGGGCGGGGCCCGGCCGTCTCGGTGGGCTGGTTGGCGATCTCGGTCATGACGGCTCCTTGGCAAACGACGACGGGCGGCTGCCGACCTCGCCCGTCCAACGCCGGACGATGCAGCTCTGGCTGGCCGTGGCCAGGAGCGTGCCGTCCTCGGCGAACATGTGCACCAGCCCATGGCCGAAGCCGCGGTCGACCCCGTGGACGCGGATGTCGAGCAGCACCCAATCGGTGGGGACCAGGTTGACCACCCGCAGGGTGTTGTCCAGGCTGTTGCCGCTGCCGAGGAACCCGAGCGACTGCCCGACGCCCATCGGCACGAAGTCGCCCATGATCGCCAGGGTGGTCGCATCGACCCCCTCGATCACGTCCGGCAGACGGTTCCACATCAAGGTCCGGCCGTCCGACGGCGTGCCGTCGAGCTCGTCGACGTTGCGCCCCATCACCAGGCGCTGCTCCATCCGGGCGACGATCGTCGGACCGGCGGTCACGTAGCTGCGGCGCACCGGGGTGTCCAACGGGCCGGGCACCTCGGGCATCTGCTCGAACTGGCCGCGCAGGTCCAGTGGCCGGTATCCGAGGGCGGCGTTGACGGTCAGGATCTCCCGGTTGCCCACGTGGCACACCGCCCGGGCCTGGGTCATCTGATGGCCCTCGACGGCGACGAGGACGTCGACGTCGAGGTGGTCGCCGGGCTTGGCGTAGGACAGGTACTGGGCGGTGGCCCAGATGCACTGGCGGCCGGTGGTGTCCTCCATGGCGGCCACTGCCGCACCGAGCCCGCAGCCGCCGAACAGGAACCCACCATGGGTCGACAGCTCGGGCGTGACCGGCATCGACCAGCGGAACGGGTTGTGGCTCGACCGGAGCCCGAGGAACGCTCGGCTGTCCATCGGGGGCGATGGTACCGGCCAGGCCCGCCGCCGGGTGGGGCCCGACGCGGCCCGGATCCGCCTCGCCTGCGCTTCGGCGTGCGCCGTGCGCCGGCGGCGGGCGCCCCTATCGTGGCCGGCCATGCACCAGGGCGCGCTCACCGCCGGGCAACGCCGGCTGGCGGTCGGGCTGGTCCTGGCGGTGACCCTCGTGGCCTTCGAGGTGACCAGCGTGGCCACCGCCCTGCCGACGATCAGCGCCGACCTGCGCGGCGACGGTTGGTACGGACTGGCCCTGTCGACCTACACCCTGGCCAACATGGCCGGCCTGGTGATCGCCGGTCAGGCCAGCGACCGCTTCGGCCCGGCCCGGCCGTTCCTGGTGGGCACCGCGGTGTTCGTCGCCGGGCTGGTCGTCGCCGCCAGCGCGCCGAGCATGGCCGTGGTCGTCCTCGGTCGGACGCTGCAGGGAGCGGGCACCGGCGGCTACGCCCCCATCGCCTACGTGCTGGTCAAGCGGGCGTTCCCGACGCCGCGCCAGCCGATGGTGCTGGCCCTGCTGTCGGCCGGGTGGGTGCTGCCCAGCCTGCTCGCCCCGTTTGCCGCCGGGCTGATCACCGACCACATCGGTTGGCGCTGGGTGTTCTGGTTGATCGTGCCGGCCGCGGTGCTGGTGGGCGTGTTGAACGTCGGGCCGATGGGCCGGTTCGGCCCGGTCGGTGATCCGGGCGACCGTGACGGCCCGAGCGATGCGCCGGGCAGGCGCTCGACCATCGGCGCGGCACTGATCGCCGCAACCGGCGTCGGGGCCGTCGTCGGCGCCCTGCAGATGACCAACCTGGCGGCAGCGCTGCTGGTCGGCGCCGCCGGCCTGGCCCTGGCCCTGCCCACCCTTGGCCGCCTCCTGCCCCCCGGCACGGCTCGGGCGGCCACCGGGTTGCCCGCCGTGCTGGCCTGCCGGATCCTGGCGACGGCGGCGTTCGGCGCGGTCGACGGGCTGCTCCCGTTGGCGGCCGGGCGCCTGCACGGCGCCTCCCCGACCATCCAGGGGACGGTGATCATCGGTGCCGCGCTGAGCTGGACGGTGGCCCAGTGGTGGAGCGCCCGCCGGGCGGCACGGCTGGCCCGCTGGCAGATCCCGGCCGGCTTCGCCATCCTGGCCGTCGGGGCCGCGGCGGTGGCGCCGGTGGTCCGCCCGGCCTGGCCGCTGTGGGCGGTCTTCGCCGGGTGGGTGCTGGGCGGCGTCGGCATGGGCTTGCTGTTCAACCCGACCTCGGTGGCCGGGATCAGCTACGCCACCGCCGGCGAGGAGGGCCGGGTCGGCGGGCAGATCAGCTTGGCCGACTCCATCGGGTTCTCCGTGCTGGGCGGGGTCAGCGGCGGGTTGGTGTCGATCGCCGATCACACCGCGCTGTCCCTCGGCACGGCGCTGCTGTCCAGCTTCGCCCTCGCCGCGGCGATCGCCATGGCCGGGGCGACGATCGGCCGGCGGGTCAGGAGCCGCCCGGCAGCACCTGGCGCAGGGTGAGCAGTTCGGCCCATCGGTCACCGTCGGCGGCGACGCGGGCCACCACCTCCTCGGCGGTGAACCGCAGCGGCGCGGCGCCGGCGGCGCAGGCCTCGACCTCGTCCCAGGTCACCGGCGTGGAGACGGTGGGCTCCGGGCGGGCGCGCAGCGAGTAGACCCCGATCGTGGTCTTGTGCCGGGCGTTCTGGCTCCAGTCGACGAAGACCTTGCCGGGCCGGACGGCCTTGGCCATCGTCGTGGTCACCCGGTCCGGGTGGCGGCGCTCCAGCATCTGGCCGATCGCCAGGGCGACATCGGCGGCGTGCTGGTGGGTGGTCGGGGTGTTGAGCGGCACGTAGACCTGCAGCCCCTTGGAGCCCGACGTCTTGGGGAGGCACCGCAGCCCGACCCCGTCGAGGAGGTCACGGACCCACCCGGCCACCTCGCAGCACTGCACGATCGTGGCCGGCTCGCCGGGGTCGAAGTCGAAGACCAGCGCTCGCGGCGACTCCAGGTCGGCCGCCAGAGCCATCGGAACGTGCAGCTCGAGGGCGGCCATGTTGGCCGCCCACACCAGCGCAGCGGGTGACTCGATGGCGCAGTACTGCACCTCGCCGCGGCGGTCGCCCGGCCCGAGATAGGTGTCGACGAAGGCCGGGCGGTGCGTCGGGCAGCGCTTCTCGAAGAACCCCGGTGTGGTGACACCGTCGGGGAAGCGCTTGAGGGTGATGCACCGGCCGGCGAGGTGGGGCAGCATCACCTCGGCGATCGCCGCGTAGTAGCGGATCACCTCGCCCTTGGTCGTCCCGGTCACGGGGTACAGCACCTTGTCCAGGTTGGAGAGCGCCAGGTCGTGCTCACCCACCCGGACGGTGGTCGATTGGCTCACGCCGACCTGCGCGCCTTGCGCGGAGCCGGCGGATCATCGGCGGCGCCGGCCGGATGGCGGGCCCGCGCCGCCTTGGCCGCCTGGACGCTGGCCTCCAGCGCGGCCATCAGGTCGACGACCTGCGGCGCGGCCGCCGCCGGCTCCGGCGCCTCGAACACCTCACCGGCCGCCTTGCGCTCGATCAGCTCGACGACCTGCTGGCGGTAGCTGTCGTGATACCGCTCCGGCTCGAACGGCCCGGACAGCGAGGCGACGAGGGCCTCGGCCATGGCGACCTCCTTGGAGGACACCTCGACCCCGGCGAGCCCGTCGAGCTCGTCGATCGTCTGCGGGTCGACGACCTCGTCGGCGTAGACCATCGTGCTGATCATCAAGGTGCCGTCGACCGGTCGCAGGGCGGCGACGTACTGCTTGTTGCGCATCACGAATCGGGCGATGCCCACCTTCCCGGCCTCCTCCATCGCGCTGGCCAGCAGCTTGTACGGCTTCAGCGCGCCGTCCGGGGCGGCGATGTACGGCGAGTCGAAGTACACCGGGTCGATCTCGTCCAGGTCGACGAACTCCTCCAGGTCGATGCTGCGGGTCGCCGCCGGGATGAACGGCTCCAACTCGTCGGGCTCGACCACGACGTAGCGGCCCTTGCTGACCTCGTAGCCCTTGACGATGTGCTCGTCGGGAACCTCGTCACCGGTCTCGGCGGAGACCTTCTTCAGCTTGATCCGGCTCATCGTCCGCTCGTCGAGCTGGTTGAACGACACCGACTTCTTGCTGACGCCGTTGAACAGCTTGACGGGGATGGCGACCAGGCCGAAGCTGATCGTTCCGCTCCAGATCGGACGGGGCATAGGGCGACAGTCTGCCCCGGGTCCGCTCAGGCGGCAAGCACGGCGCGGGCCACCAAGTCGGTGCCGAAGGCGGTGAGGATGGCCAGGTAGAGCAGGCCGGTGGCCGACATCACCGCCGAGTAGTAGCGCTCGCGCAGCGCCCGGCGGGTGACGACCACGAGGACGATGGTGGTCAGCGCGCAGGCCAGCCACATCCACCCCAGCGTGCCGTTCCACTGGTCGTCGATCGAGCCGTTCAACACCGACACCATCCCCGTGGGCAGCAGGAGCGCCCCGACCTCGACCGGCCACACCCAGCCCAGCGCCCGGACCAGGTCGTTCAGGTGGCGGCGAGGCAGCCCGGGCTGGGTCAGGTACCAGTGGCCGAGCAGCATGGCGTCGGTGACCGCACCGAGGAACGCCGCCCCGGCCAGCACCCGCAGGATCGACACGGCCACATCCCACCCGCTCCCCCGCGACCCACCGGCGGCGTCGACCGCCGCGGCCACCAGGCCGGGCACGGCCACGATCGGGGCCAGCAGGTCGAGCACCGGCGGGAACTCCCGACCGGGAGCGTCCGCTCCGGTGGATCGCCGGGCCGCAGTGGTGCGCTCGATCCCGGTCATCGCCGCCACCCGGGCGCTGCGGCGATCGAACTCGTCGTCGTGTCCACGGACCCCGGCGGCGCGGCGCACGATCGACACGGTCAGCACGCCGAGGGTGACCACCGCGGTGGTCAACGCGGCCAGCTCGCGCACCCACACCCGGCCGTAGCGGAAGCCCACCACCGCGGCCGCCAGGGCGAAGGCCGCGCCGATGCCGCGCAGCAGCCATCCGTACCCCAGGCCGACCTCGCGGCGGCGAGTGGTGAACCACAGGAACAGCAACCCGCCGGCGGCCCACTGCAACAGCACCGTCGCCGCGTCGAGCCGGAACACGATCATCGAGGCTACGGAGCGGAGCCGCCGACCACCCAACCCGCCCGCCGGCTGGGGTCGGGCCGGTAGCCTCGCAGCCCATGCCGGCCACGCCCCGCGCCGCCCGTCGACGCTGGCCGACGACGGCGGTCATCACCGCCGCGGTGGCGCTCGCCGTGCTCGTCGGCGCGATCCTGGTCGGTGGCGCCACCGGCCAGCGGCCGCACCTGTCCGACGCCGCCGTCGGGGGCTCGCAGCCGCCGACGGGCGATCCGGCCATCGACGCCGTGCTCGCCCGGCTCGACGCGCCACTGGACCGACCCGTCCACGCCGCCTATCGGATCGTTCGCCGGCTCGGCAACGTGACGACCACCGCCGAGGTCGACGACGGGCCGTCGACCACGGGCGGCTCGTCCGTCCAGCGCACCGTTCGCATCGGCCAGGTCCGCTTCGAGACCGGTGCACAGGGCTCGACCACCTGCCGGACCAGCACGTCGTGCGCTCCCGGCCTCGACCAGTCGGCCATCTCCGACACCGGCGTGTCCGTCGACTTCTACCGCGCCGGCGCCGCGGCCCGGCTCCGCCGTGACGCGACGTCGAAGATCGGGCCGGGCGTGGCCTCCACGGCCACCGTGGCCGGGCAGCCGGCGACGTGCGTCGAGATCCCCGTCGGCACCGGCCAGGCGATCTACTGCGTGGCCGACTCCGGCGTCGTCGTCCGCATCGTCGAGGGCGACGTGCTGGTCGACGCCACGCAGGTCACTGCCTGACGACCGGCGTCACGCCACGGCCACCGTGCGGGTGTCGACCCCGCTGCGCAACAGGGTTCCGGGCCGGGCATCCAGCAACTGGCCGCCGTCCACGACCGGGACGCCGTTGACCAGCACGTGACCGACCCCGACGGCACCGCCGTACACCCGCCCGGCCCCACCCGGCAGGTCGAAGCGGGTCTCCACCGGCGCCGGGCCCACGGTGTCGGGGTCGAAGACGACGAGGTCGGCGCGAGCGCCCTCCACCAGGCGACCACGGTCGACGAGCCCGTAGAGGTCGGCCGGTGCCGCCGCCAGGAGGGCGACGGCCTCCTCGATCGGCAGCAGGCCGTGCTCGCGCACCGCCTTGGCCAGCAGCGTGGTGGCGTAGCCGAAGCTGTCGATCATGTCCAGGTGGGCCCCGGCGTCGCTGGCGCCCACCAGGGTCCGTCCGTCGCGCCAGACCCGGACACGCAGCTCCCACGCGGCGCGGTCCTGGAAGCGGTCGACGGCGGAGATCACCGTGCGCAGCCGATCGTCGACGGCGATGTCGGCCAGGACATCCCACGGCTCGGCGCCGAGCTCGGCGGCGATGTCACCCAACGTCCGCCCGACATGGGGCTGCCACCGCGGCGTGGTGGTCTCCAGCAGCCGGTACCCGGCCCAGTTGGCCAGACCGCGGATCGGCATCGGCGTCGACTGGGCCAGCTCGTCCCAGTGGGCCCGCTGCACCGGATCGGTCAACTGGCGGAGCTTCTCGTCGACCGGGAGGGCCATCAGCGCGTCCCACCCGTGCAGCAGATCGAGGACGAACCCGCTGTGCAGGTTGAGCCGGGTTCGCAGGGTGTCCGGGAGGGTCAGGGCGACGACCTTGGCACCGGTTGCCGCGGCGGCGTCCCCGGCGCGCAGCTGCCCGTCGAGCTGCTCCCACGCCTGGCCCTGCACCGCCAGGACGTTCCAGTTCAGCGGCCGGCGGGCGGCCCGACTCATGGCCGCCATCAGCTCGACGGTGTCGTCGCTGAACGGGCCGACCTGCGGAATGAACTCCAGCGTCGTGCCGGGGAACTCGCCGACCACGGCGCACAGCGCCAGCACCTCGTCCCGATCGGCGGCTCGTGACGGCACCGGGGTGCCGGTGTGATCGTTGTGCGACGGCGACCAGGTGCTGGAGAAGCCCATCCCGCCGGCGGCCAGGCCGGCACGCAACAATGCCGCCATCTGGGCGACCTCGGCCGGCGTGGCCCGCCGGGACGTGGCATCGTCGTGCATGACCACCCGGCGCAACGCCGAGTGGCCCACCAGGAACCCGGCGTTGGGCATCAACGTCCCGTCCAAGCGGTCGAGGTAGTCGGCGGTGGACACCCAGTCCCACGGCACGCCATCGCGCAAGCTCTCCAGCGGCATGCCCTCGACGCGGGCGAGCATGCGCATCAAGTAGTCGGCATCGGCCGGGTCGACCCGGTCGATCCCCAGCGGGGCGATGGTGAACCCGCAGTTGCCACCGAAGACCGTGGTCACCCCGTGCAGCGGTGACGGGCTGAGCGTCGGATCCCAGAAGGCCTGGGCGTCGTAGTGGGTGTGCACGTCGACCCACCCCGGGCTGAGCACCTGCCCGGACGCGTCGATGGTCCGTCGCGCCGCGCCGTCGAGCCGGCCGATGGCCGCCACCCGCCCGTCGACGATGCCGACGTCGGCGTGGCGAGGGGCGCTGCCCGTGCCGTCGACCACCAGGCCGCCGGTGATCGTCAGGTCGAACATCACCTCAACATAGGCAGCGGCCGAGTTGGCCGGCGACCCGGCCTCAACCCACCGGCACCAGACCGTGGTCGGCGCGATTCAGCGCGTCGGGCCCGTCGGCGGCGGCCACGACGATGTCCTCCAGGCGCATCCCCCACCGACCGGGCAGGTAGATGCCCGGCTCGACGCTGTAGGCGAAGCCGGCCTCGATCGGCGCGGCGTTGCCCTCGATGATGTAGGGGTCCTCGTGGGCCTCCATGCCGATGCCGTGCCCGGTGCGATGGATGAACGCCGCGCCGTACCCGGCGTCGGCGATGATCGCCCGGCAGGCCCGGTCGACCTCCTGGCAGGTCGCGCCGATCTGCCCGGCGGCGACACCGGCGGCCTGGGCGGCCTGGAGGACGTCGTAGGCCT
Organism: Actinomycetes bacterium; assembly: GCA_029782355.1. Classification (GTDB taxonomy): domain Bacteria; phylum Actinomycetota; class Acidimicrobiia; order Acidimicrobiales; family Ilumatobacteraceae; genus JAKOUY01. The sequence goes on along the minus strand of JAKOUY010000023.1, from coordinate 271,753 downwards.
CGGCGATGTCGGCCGGGACGTCGCCGGTGACCACGCAGCGGGTGATGTCGCTGCAGTAGCCGGCCATCGTGCCCCCGAAGTCGCACAGCACCAGCTCGTCGGGGCCGATCACCCGCTCCCCGGCCTCGTGGTGGGGCGAGGCGGCGTTGGCCCCGGCGGCGACGATGGCGAAGTTGACCCGCTCGTGGCCCTCGTCGAGGATCCGCCGGCCGATGTCCGCCGAGACCTGCGCCTCGGTCCGTCCGACCAGGGCGATCTCGCCGGCCTGCAGGGCGGCGGCGATCCGGTCGACGGCGGCGGCGGCGGCGCGCAGCGCGGCGACCTCGGCCGGGTCCTTGCGCATCCGCAACGGCCCGAGCACCTCGCTGGCGCGCTGGAAGCGGGTCGTCGGCCAGTGGTCGAGCAGGTCCACCAGGAACCGGGCCCACATCGTGTCACCCACCGCGGCGCGTCCAGGGCGGCGGACCAGATCGGCGACGATCGCCACCGGATCCTCCAGCTCGTCCCACGGCCGGACGGTCACCAGGCCCTCGGCCGTGGTCACCCGGGGCGCTTCCAGCCGGGGCACCACCAGCGTGGCCTCGCCGCCGGACGGCACCACCAGCATGGTCAGGCGCTCCAGCGGCATGGCCTCGTACCCGGTCAGGTAGGGCAGGTCACTGCCCACCGACACCGCCAGGACATCGGTGCCGTGCTCGGCCATTGCCGCCCGGGCTCGCTCGAGGCGCGCGGCGAGGACAGCGGTGGACGGCGGGGCGTGCATCGAGCCAGTCTGCCGTTTTCCGGGCGGGGTCTGGAACACTGGCGAGGTGACCCGCGACGCCGAGACCACCGCATCGGGCCAGCCACCCGGGACCGAACCCGGCGAGCGCGCCGAGAACGCCACCCCCGCCGGCGTCACCGACGACGTGACCGTGCTGCCGTGGTGGCACAGCAAGCTGAACCTCGCGGTGCTCGGGATCCTGCTGGCGGTGGTCTCCGGGATGCTCGGCTTCGTCAACGGCAACAACACCAACATCCCCGATCCCAACCCGGCCGACATCGGCTTCCTGCAGGACATGCACTGGCACCACGACCAGGCGGTGGAGATCGCCCTGACCTACCTGTCGCGTCCGGGCATCCAGCCCGAGCTGCGGACCATCGCCACCGAGATCGTCGTCGGGCAGAGCCAGGAGATCGGGATGATGGTCCAGCTGCTGCGCAGCTGGGGGCGCCCGGAGATCAACGAGACCGACGTGGCCATGGGGTGGATGGGCGAGCCAGTGGCGCTGGCGCGCATGCCGGGCCTGGCGACGGATGCCGACCTGGCCAAGTTGGCCGCGTCGACCGGGCACGACGCCGACACGATCTTCGTCACGCTGATGACCGCCCACCACCAGGGCGGCATCCACATGGCCGAGGCCGCCGCCGCTCGCGCCGACATCGCCGAGGTCGGTGACCTGGCGCGCCAGATGGCCGGTGGTCAGCGCGAAGAAATCGCCGAGATGGCCGCGCTGCTCCAGCGCTCGACCTGACCGGACATCGCCGACCGGCGACCGGCGACCGGCGATTCTCGCCGACTTCTCACCCGCGCCCGGCGAACCCACCGGCGCCGGAGATCGTAGAGTCGGAGCGTGCGCCCCCGACTGCTGGCCGTCGTCACTGCCGCAGGACTGCTCGTCGCCGCCTGCGTCTCGACCGATCCGGGTCTGCGGGCCGTCGACGCCCGACCCGAGGGCGCCCCACGACCGGCCGGCTCGTCCACCACCCCGGTGACCGTCGATGCGCCCATCACGTCGCCGCCAGCCCCGACGGGGCCGGGAGCCCCGACCGAGCCGGTGCCCCCGCCGGCCACCGAGGAGCCGGTGGGCGGCTCGTCGATCGCCCCGGCGGACTCCACCCCATCCGTCGCCAGCGTGCCGGCGAACCGCGACCCCAACCGGGCCATCCCCGTGGAGGACGGCGTGGTCGACTTCGGCAACGACAAGACGGCGCGGGACTACGACGGGTTCCTCGTTGCCGTGGTCAAGGATCTGGAGACCTTCTGGGCCGCCAACCTGCCGGCGGTGTACGGCACGTCCTTCGAGCCCTTGGCCGGCGGGGTCCACGCCGCCTACCGCGACCGCACCAGCCGGATCCCCGGCTGCGGCAACCGGACCACCCGCTACCGCGACGTCCAGGGCAACGCGTTCTACTGCGCCGACGGCGACTTCATGGTCTACGACGACGACGAGCTGGTACCCAACCTGGTCCAGGAGCTGGGCCGCTCGGCCATCGGCATCGTCCTGGCCCACGAGTTCGGCCACGCCATCCAGCAGCGCACCGGCAACATCGACCAGCCCACCGTGCTGAAAGAGCAGCAGGCCGACTGCTTCGCCGGGGCGTGGACGGCCCACATCGTGCGCGGCGAGAGCGACGCCTTCCAGTTCGACGACACCGACGTCCGCTCCGGGTTGATCGCCATGATCCAGGTGGCCGACCCGATCCAGCTCGCCGGCAGCAACGACGGCGACGCCCACGGCACCGGCTTCGACCGCGTCGGCGCCTTCCAGGACGGCTTCACCGGGGGGGTCGAACGGTGCAAGCCGTTCTTCACCGAGCACCGTCAGCTGGTGAACGTGCCGTTCATCGCCTCGGACAACAACGGCAACTTCCCGATGCACGACCCCAGCGGCGGTGGCAGCGACGTGGCCACGGCGATCCCGAAGAACCTCGACCAGTTCTGGGTCGCCCTGCTGACGGCCAAGGGCGTCGACTTCACCCCGCCGACGATCCGGCTGTACCCGACGTCCGGGCCGTTCCCCGACTGCCCCGGCGCCAAGCCGGGCACCTTCCGGCGCAACGTCTTCTACTGCGCGGCCACCAACACGGTGATGGTCGACGAGACGTTCGGCAGCCAGTTGATCAACAACATCGGTGACATGGCCATCGGCTACCTGATCTCCCAGGGCTTCAGCGAATCGGTCCAGCGGGCCCTGAAGAGCCCGCTGAAGGGTGAGCCGCGAGCGCTGATGAACGACTGCCTGACGGGTGTGTGGACCCAGGCGATGATCCCCGACCAGAGCAGCGCCACCCCGACCACCAACCCGGACGGCACGCCGGTCATCAGCCTCGCTGCCGGCGACCTCGACGAGGCGGTCATCATGGCCATCCAGCGCAGCGATGCCTCCACGGGCACCAACGTCCGGGGCAGCGCCTTCGAGAAGATCGCCTCGTTCCGCAGCGGCGTGCTGAACGGGGCGGCGGCCTGCAGCGTCCTGCAGTAAGCGGCCGGCGACGGCCCGCCACGCGGCGGCGACCGCGCCGCAGCTGGTCTACGTCCCGGCCGGCGGGGCGGTGGTCGTCGGTGGCTTCGACGTGCTCGTCGAGCGCGGCTTGGTGGTGGTGGTCGGGCGCGGCTTGGTGGTCGTGGTGGTCGCCCGCGGCTTGGTGGTGCTGACCGGGGGCTTGGGGGCGGGTGGCTTGGTTGTGGTCGGCGGCTTCGGGGCCCGGGTGGTGGGCGGCACCGTCGAGTTCATCGCCGGGTCGGCCCGGTCGTAGGCCATTGCCTTCTCGAACGGCGTGGCCTTCTCCGGTGGCTTGATGCCGTTGAACACGTAGACCCGATCGCCGACGTTGAGCAGGCTGTTGGGGATCTGGCTGATCGCGTTGGGCACCCGGACGCAGCCGTGCGAGGCCGGGGCGATGGGCACGTTGAACCCGCCATGGATGGCGATGCCGCCGTTGAAGTAGACCGGGTTGAGCATGCCGCCGAGGCGGCTCTTGCGGTGCCCGGCGATCTTGCGGCTGACTTTGAACACGCCGATCGGGGTCTTCGACACCCCGACGACGTAGCGGACGATGGGCGCGGCCAGGGCGTCGCCGTTGTCGTTGGTGTCGATGACCTCGGTCTCGTGGTAGGTGGCCGGGGTGCCGTCCGGGTTGAGCTTGCCGGAGGAGATGTGACTGATGAACGCCGGGGTCTGGCCCTGGAAGACGATGGCCACCTGCAGATCGAGGTAGATCTCCAGATGGGTGGGCGTGCTGTTCGGGCGGCGCGGCCGGATGGTGGTGTCGTTCTGCATCTCCTGCCAGATGGCATTGGTGACGACACCTTTGACCTTGGTCGACGGGGTCCCCAGCACCAGCTTCTCGTAGGCCCACACGGCCATCCGGGTCAGCGGACCGAACTGCCCGGTGGGCTTGCCGTCCGGGGTGGGCCAGAAGCCCATCTCGTGCAGGCGGTTCTGCAGCGCCGAGACCTGCGGACCCTTCGAGCCGACCCGCAGCGTGCGCGTCAACCGGGTCTTCTCTTTGGCGGGGGTGGTGACGATGACGGCCGGGGGTTGGGTCACCGGGAGGTCGTCGACACCGGGATCGAAGGTGTCGTCGACCACCGTGGCCGGCGAGGTGGCCTTCGGGGTGGCATCCCCGCTGTTTCCGCCCGCCCCGCTGGAGGTGCTGGCGGCGACGGCGGCGACCAGCACCGCCGCGGCCGCCCCGGCAGGCAGCCACCGGCGGGCGAACGGCCGCATCGGCGGCCGCCCACCGGAACGCGCCACCGGTCGGGCCATCCCCCGAGAGGTGCCGTCGCGCGACGACCGCGAGGCCGGCGCCACCGGGTTGTCCCACTCGTCGCGTTCCATCGGCTCGGTCCGGTCGTACGGCGTGCGCCGCACCGGCCGCGCCGCCCCGCGGGGAATGCCCCGCGGGGTTCCGCCGGTGGTGTCCCGACCCGGTCGGGACGTCCCGCGGGTGATGCCCCGAGGGGTCCCGCCGGTGGTGTCCCGGCGTGGGCGAGGCGTGCCGCCCGTGCCGTCCGGGCGAGGGCGCGCCGTGCTCCGCGGGGTCCCACGTGTCGTGCCACCCGTGCGGTCACCCGCCGGACGGGGGCCACGGCGAGGCTGCCCACCTGTCGGCGACTCCGCAGTGAACCGGCGACCGACGAGCGGGTCGAACGATTCGGGAGGCTGGGACGGCAACGTGGCTCCTGGTCAGGTGGCTGGTTCGAGGCTCGGGGAGCGGGCACCCGGCCGGCGGACGAGCCGATTCTACCCGTGTCGCAGGGGCGCGCGCCGGGCACGCTCAGGCGCTCGGAGCAGGACCGATGCCACTGCGCCGGTCCGCCGGCACCAGGTTGCGCAGATCGTGGCGCAACCGGAACATCTCGCTGACCACCGTGCGGATCACCCCCAGCGAGGCCAGGGTGCTGGTGCCCCGGGTGCGTGGGAAGTAGTCGACCCCGAACTGGATGACCTGGTACCCCAGCTTGCGGGCGCGGATGATCAGCTCGGCGTCGATGAACGAGCCTTCGCTGTGCAGGACGACCTGCTCGAAGATGCTCCGCCGGCACAGCTTGAAGGCGAAGTTGATGTCCCGCATGCGCACGCCGAACAGCCGGCGGATCAGCACGTTGTAGGAGAACGTGTAGACCGCTCGGGTCGCTCCCTCGGTGGTCCGATCGAGGCGGTAGGCGCTGACCACGTCGGCGTCGTAGTAGTCCAGGAGGCGCAGGGCTCGATGCATCTCGGCCATGTCCCAGGGCAGATCGGCGTCGCTGTACAGCACCAGATCACCGGTCGCCGTGGCGAACCCGGTCTTCATCGACCCGCCCAGCTTGCGATTCACCGGGTGGTGGACGACGCGCACGTGCGGGTCGACGGCCGCCAACTCGTCGGCCAGCTTGGGCGTGTCGTCGGTGGAGGCGTCGTCGACGACGATCAGCTCGTAGTCGGCGATCGTCCCCCTGGCCACGGCGATCTCGCACTCCGTCTTGGCGGTCTCGACGGCGCGGTGGATGTACTCCTGCTCGTTCCACATCGGGAAGAACACGCTGAGCGTCGGCGCCGTCCGGGCTGGCACCCGCCACACGCTACCGCCCGGCCGGTCGCGGGCGCCCGCGGCACACCGGCCGGTAGCGTTCGACGCCGATGCCCGAGCCGACGCCGATCCCCGCACCGCCCGGATCGCCGTCGCCGTGGTCGACGCCGCAGACCGGCCCGCTGCCCCCACCGCCGCCCGTCGTCGCCGTCCCGCCGTTCCCCACCCATTCTCCCCGACCGGGGGCGCTGGTGCCGTGGAGTCGCCTCGCCCACCTGCTGGTGTGGGCCGGCATCGCCCTCGGCCTGGGCCTGGTGGTGCGTTCGTCGATCACCACCGGGCTCGGAACGTGGTGGATCGGTCCGGCCGGCCATCAGCACCACATGCTGATCATCGCCCTCCCGTTCGCCCTGCCGATCCTGATGCTCGTGCTCGTCCTCGGCTGGTCGCCCTACGTGCCGTGGGTCGGCATGCTGGCCGCCCTGGCGCTCGGCGCCCTGGCGCTGATCGACCGCGACTACGTCCGCGGCTACGCGGCGATCGAGGCCGGTCTGGCCGCTGGCGGGCTGCTGATCAGCGTGCTGTCGCTGTTCGGCCGCTACCAGGCCGCGCCCGAGCCCGGCCGGTAGCGTCGCGGGACGTATGCCAGCGCAGTCCGAGCCGTCACCGTCCGAGCAGTCCCGCCCCACCAGCAGCGCAGCGGCCCAGTCGCTCGGCCGGGTGCTGGTCTCGCTCCCGGTGGGCGAGCGGGTCGGGATCGCCTTCTCCGGCGGGCTGGACACCTCGGCCGCGGTCGCCTGGATGTGCGCCAAGGGGGCCATCCCCTTCTGCTACACCGCCGATCTCGGCCAGCCCGACGAGCCCGATCTGGCCGGTGTGCCCGACCGTGCCCGGCAGTACGGGGCCGAGCAGGCTCGGCTCGTCGACTGCCGGACCGAGCTGGTCCACGAGGGCCTCGTCGCCCTGCAGTGCGGAGCGTTCCACATCACCACGGCCGGCAAGACGTACTTCAACACCACCCCGCTCGGCCGGGCGGTGACGGGCACGTTGCTGGTCCGGGCGATGCAGGAGGACGCTGTCGACATCTGGGGCGACGGCAGCACCTACAAGGGCAACGACATCGAGCGCTTCTACCGCTACGGCCTGTTGGTCAACCCGGCCCTGCGGATCTACAAGCCGTGGCTGGACCCCGACTTCGTCGGCGAGCTCGGTGGGCGGGCGGAGATGAGCGAGTTCCTGACCAGCCGTGACCTGCCGTACCGGGCCAGCAAGGAGAAGGCCTACTCGACCGACGCCAACATCTGGGGCGCCACCCACGAGGCCAAGTCGCTGGAGGAGCTGGGCACCGGCATGGAGATCGTCGAGCCGATCATGGGCGTGGCCCACTACCGCGACGACGTCGCCATTGCCGCCGAGGTGGTGACCGTCCGCTTCCACGAAGGCTGGCCGGTGGCCCTGAACGGTGCCGAGTTCGCCACCCAGGTCGAGCTGGTCGAGGAGGCCAACCGGATCGGCGGACGTCACGGCCTGGGGATGAGCGACCAGATCGAGAACCGGATCATCGAGGCCAAGAGCCGTGGGATCTACGAGGGGCCCGGGCTGGCCCTGCTGCACCTGGCCTACGAGCGGCTGGTCACGGCGATCCACAACGAGGGGACGATCGAGAACTACCGGACCATGGGTCGGCGGCTCGGCCGGCTGCTCTACGAGGGCCGCTGGTTCGACCCGCAGAGCCTGATGCTGCGTGAGCCGCTGCTGCGCTGGGTCGGTTCGGCGATCACCGGTGAGGTCACCGTGCGCCTGCGCCGCGGCGACGACTACACGATCCTCGACACCACCGGCCCGCACCTGACCTACGCGCCCGAGCGGCTGAGCATGGAGCGGGTCGAGGACGCCGCCTTCGGGCCCCTCGACCGCATCGGCCAGCTGACGATGCGCAACCTGGACATCGACGACAGCCGGGCCAAGCTGGACGTCTACCGCTCAGCCGGCACCCTCGGCGCCGGCGGCCTGCTGGAGCTCGAAGGCCACTAGGGACAACTCGGGCCGCACGTCAGCCGGCCACCCGTCGTCCGGGCCCTCGCTGCGCCGGCGGACCGCTCACGACTGGCGGGCCAGCAGCCGGCGAAGCAGCTCGGCCACCAGCCGGGCTCGCGGCACCAGGGCGTCGACCTCGACGAACTCGTGGTCGGCGTGGGCCCCGCCGCCGAGGGCGCCGAGCCCGTCCAGGGTCGGCACCCCGACCGCCGCGGTGAGGTTGCCGTCGCTGCCCCCACCCACCGCCACCGTGTCGAGCTGGTGTGAGCCCACCGCCGCCGCCGCCGCCAGGGCGATGGGCACCAGCGTGGCCGAGGACTCGGCCGGCATCGGCGGGCGGTTGATCCCCCCGTTGACCTCGACCACGGCGCCCGGCACGGTCGAGCGCAGGGCGCGCATGGCCGCCTCGACCCGGCGGTGCTCGTCCATCATCGTCACCCGGGCGTCGACGGCCACTCGGGTGAGCGCCGGGATGACGTTGTCGGCGGTCCCGCTCGACGCCATCGTCGGGGTGACCGTCGTGCCGTGCGCCGGGTCGCCGAAGGTGGCGATCTCCTGGATCAGCTCGGCCGCCGCCAGCAGGCTGTTGATCCCCTTCTCCGGCTCGAGGCCGGCGTGGGCCGCCCGGCCGCGGACCACCACCTCGAAGGTCCCCATCCCCTTGCGGGCCACCTTCAGCGCCCCGCCGTCGCCGGCCGGCTCGAACACCAGCGCCGTCCCGCAGGCCAGGGCGCGTTCCTCGATCAAGGCTCGCGAGGTGGTCGACCCGACCTCCTCGTCGGACGTCATCAGGATCTCGACCCCGAGTGGGATCCCGGCACCGATCAGCTCGGCCACGGCATGCACGGCCACGACGATGCCCGACTTCATGTCGAACACGCCCGGGCCGGTGGCTCTCCCGTCGGCCACGGTGAACGGCCGCTGGTCCAGGGTCCCGAGCGGGAACACCGTGTCGTGATGGCCGACGATGAGCACCGTCGGGTCGACGCCCGGCATCGTCCAGGACACGTGCGGACCGTTGGGCCCGTCGATCAGCGTGGCGTGGTGCCCGGTCCGCCGGCGCAAGAGGGCATCGACTGCGTGGGCGCTGCGGGTGATCGGCTCGACCTGACGCGACGGCGACTCGACGTTCACCAGCTCCTCCAGGTCGGCCAGCATCTGGTCGAGGGCCACCCCTCGGTCGGTCATCTCGTCACGGGTCACCTGCACATTGTGCCCGGCGCGGCGTCTGCCAGACTCGGACGATGCGACGCTGGTTGCTCCTGGTGACGGTCCTGTCCACCCCGCTGCTGACCCACCCGGCGGCCGCCACCGCCCCGCCTGCCCAACCGCCGGCGACGTCCACCGGCGGGACGGCGCCAGGCGCCTCGGGCGGCGCGATCGTGCGCGGCGGGACCGAGCAGATCGAGATCATCGGTGCCGCACCGGCCACCGCCGTCAGCTTCCACGGTCCGGACGGCACCTCCGGCACCGGCACGACCGACGCCCAGGGCGCGTTCCTGTTCCGCAACCTGGCGCCAGGTGGTCCGTACGGGATCGGGGTCGGCGACCAGGAGTTCACGGTCACCGTGCTGGGCGAGAACGACCATCCGCCCCAGAGCCTGTACGACGGGCAGCGCCTCGGGGAGGGGTTCGGCTACATCACCACCCGCGACGGAACGACGCTGAGCGCCAACGTCGTCCTGCCCGGCCCGATCGATCAGGGGCCGTACCCGACCGTCATCGAATACAACGGCTACTCCCCCAGCGACCCGGGCGGCGCGGCCTTCGCCCGCCTGTACACCAGCCAGGGGTTCGCCTACGTCGGCGTGAACATGCGTGGCACCGGCTGCAGCGGCGGCAGCTACGGCTTGTTCGACACGAACAACGCCCTCGACGGCTACGACGTCGTCGAGACCGTGGCCGCCCAGCCGTGGGTCGCCCACCACGGTGTCGGGTTGGTCGGCATCTCCTACGGGGGGATCTCCCAGCTGTTCGTCGCCGCCCGGCGACCGCCGTCGCTGAAGGCGATCACGCCGCTGTCGGTGTACGACGACGCCTTCCGCTCGCTGAGCTACCCGGGCGGCCTGCTCAACACGGGGTTCACCGAGCAGTGGCTGAAGGATCGCTCCGACCAGTCCAAGCCGTACGGTCAGGGATGGACCAAGACCCGGGCCGACGCCGGCGACTTCGTGTGCGCCTTCAACCAGCTCGCCCGCCTGCAGCAGTACGACATCGTCGCCCTGAACCGCTCGGAGCCGTTCTTCCCCGGCCCGCAGGGCAGTGCCGCCAAGCTCGTGCCAGCGGAGTTCGTCAAGGACATCACCGTGCCGATCTTCCTCGCCGGGGCCTGGCAGGACGAGCAGACGGGCGCCCGCTTCGCCACCATGCTGAACCGCTTCGCACCGGGCGCCAAGCTGTTCGTCGACCTGACCAACGGGGGCCACACCGATTCGCTGAACCCGACGACGATGGCCCGCTACGCCGAGTTCCTCAACCTGTACGTGGCCGATCGGGTGCCCGATCTCGGCGCCCTGAAGCTGATCGGCGCGGCGCTCGACCCGGTGCTGTACGGCACCACCGACCTGCCCGAGTACACCAACCGCTTCGCCGGCAAGACCCTGGACCAAGCACGGGCGGCGTTCGAGTCCGAGCCACGGGTCCGAGTGCTGGTGGAGAGCGGCGGCAAGCCCGGCGCGACACCCGGAGCGCCGCTGCCGAACACGGTGATCTCGTTCCCGTCGTGGCCGCCGCCGACCGCCGTGACCACCCGCTGGCTGCTCGACGCCGGCGGGAAGCTCGTGACCGACGGGTCGTCCACCAGTGGGTCGAGCAACTACGTCGCCGACCCGACCGCACTGCCGGCGACGTACTACTCGGGCGACGGCAACGGCGTGTGGCGCCACGACGTGCACTTCGATTGGAAGCCGATCCCCGCCGGCGACGGCGCCGGCTACGCAACCGATCCGCTGCCCACCGACACCGTCGTGGCCGGATCGGGCTCGGTCGACCTGTGGATCTCCAGCACCGCCACCGACACCGACCTGGAGGCGACCATCAGCGAGATCCGCCCCGACGGCACGGAGATCTACGTCCAGAGCGGCTGGCTGCGCGCCAGCCAGCGGGCGCTGGACCCGGCGGCCTCCACCGAGCTGCGGCCGGTGCAGACCCACCGCCAGGCCGATGCCGCGCCGCTGCCGGCGGGCACCCTGACACCCGTGCGCGTCGAGCTGTATCCGGTCGTCCATCCGTTCCGCGCCGGCAGCCGGATCCGCCTGACGATCGACGCCCCGGGCGACGCCCGCGCCGTGTGGGCCTTCGACACGCTCAGCCGCGGTGAGACGGTCACGATCGCCCACGACGCCGCCCACCCGTCAGCGCTGGTCCTGGCCGTCGTGCCCGGTGTGGCACTGCCACCAGCACCGCCGGCGTGTGGCAGCCTGCGCCTGCAGCCGTGCCGCCCGTACCAGCCGGCCGGCAACGGCGGCTGACCGGTACCACGAGCACCCGGCTTCCCGCTGCGCCCCCGCCGGCGGGCGTGGTGAACTGGATGCATGGACCAGCGCGACGAACTGGCCCGCTTCCTGCGGGCCCGCCGTGAGGCGCTGCGCCCCCAGGACGTCGGCCTGCCGGCGGACCGCCGCCGGCGCACCCCGGGGCTGCGCCGCGAGGAGGTCGCCTTCCTGGCCGGCGTCTCGACCACCTGGTACACCTGGCTGGAGCAGGGCAGGCGGATCAACGCCTCCGCCGACGTGCTCAGCGCGCTGGCCCGCGGCCTGCGCCTGGACGAGGCCGGGCACCGCCACCTGCACACCCTCGCCGACCGCAGCGCAGCCGGAGGTGGCGCCGTCGCCGAGGCGCTGGACGAGGCGCCCGACGCGCTGGTGCGCCTGATCACCGCGATGGAGCCGGCTCCGGCCTACGTGCTCGGCCCGACGTGGCGCTTCCTGGCCTGGAACCGTGCCGAGAGCCGGCTCTACCCGGCCATCGAGCATCTCGACGGCGCCGACCGCAACCTGCTGTGGGTGATCTTCGCCGACCCGGCGACGCGCTCGTTGATCACCGACTGGGAGGATCACGCCCGGCGCACCCTGGCCGAGTTCCGCGCCGGCACGGCCCGGTTGGGTCACCACCCCGAGGTGGCCGATCTCGTCGACCGCCTGCAGACCGTCAGCCCGGAGTTCGCTGCCTGGTGGCCCCAGCAGGACGTCGCCAGCTTCCAGACCCGCCTGCGCCGCTACTCGCACCCGTGGGCGGGCGAGCTGGCCTTCGAGTACCAGCAGCTGACTCCCAGCGAGTGGCCCGGCCTGCGCGTCGTCTGCCAGCTGCCCGTGCCCGGCGACGACTCCGCGGCTCGTCTGGCTGCTTGGCGGCCGATCGCCTGAGCTGCCAGGCTGACCCGGTGAACGTCCCCCGCCCGACGTCGAACTGGGAGGCGGCCACCGAGGCCGCCATCCGCCAGAGCCTGGAGCGCGGCGAGTTCGACGGGCTGCCCGGACACGGCCGGCCCATCGAGGGTCTCGATCGCCCCCACGACGAGCTGTGGTGGGTGCGCAAGAAGCTGGCCGAGGAGCAGGTCGACGCGCTCCCACCGGCGCTGCGCCTGCGCCGCGAGCGTGAGCTGGTGCTGGAGGCGGTGGCCGCGGCACGCAGCGAGCAGCGCGTCCGCCAGCTCCTGGACGACCTCAACGCCAAGATCCGCAAGCTGAACAAGTACGGGGCGTCCGGGCCGCCGTCGTCGATGATGCCGGTCGACATCGACGCCGCGGTCGAGCAGTGGCGGACCAGCCGGGCTCCATGAGCCCGCGGTGAGTGGCGCTACTTGACGTTGAAGCCGGCGTCGACCGACAGGGTCACGCCGGTCACGTAGCGGGACATGTCCGACGCCAGGTACAGCACCGAGTCGGACACGTCCTCCGGTTCCAACACCTGGATGGGAAGAAGGTTGCTGATCGAGTTGGCCGCGTCCGGGAACTCGGCGAAGAACGCGGCCATCGCCGGGTTGTTGATCATCATCGTGTTGACCCCGGTGGGGTGGACGCTGTTGACCCGGATGCTGTGCGGCGAGAACTCGACGGCGAACTGGCGCATCAGCCCGACCACCCCGTGCTTGGACGCACCGTAGGCCTCGTTGCCGAAGGCGCCGGGCGCGGTGAGTCCCTTCAGCCCGGCCGACGACGACGTCAGGATGATCGAGCCGCCCTGGCCACCCTCGATCAGCACCGGCCCGGCGGCCAGCACGGTGTTCCACACGCCCTTCAGGTTGGTGTCGACCACCGCGTCCCAGCTCCGCTCGATCTGCTCGTCGTCCAGGTGCCCGAGGCCGAGGCCGGTGACGCCGGCGTTGGCCACGACGATGTCCAGCCGGCCGAGCTGACCGACGCCCGTGGCCACCGCGGCACGCATCGCCGCCAGGCTGCGCACGTCGGCCACCACCTTCACGGCACGCGTGCCGGCTTGCTTGACCAGCTCGACCGTCTCGTCCAGCTCCGCCTCGGTGGCCATCGGGTAGTCGATGCCGGCGATGTCGGCGCACACGTCGACGGCGATGATGTCGGCGCCTTCCTTCGCCAGGCGGACCGCGTGGGCCCGTCCCTGACCATGACCCGCCCCGGTGATCAAGGCCACCTTGCCGTCCAGCATCCCCATCTCGAATCCCCTCGTCGGTTCGGGTCCGGCCCTCGCGTCGGACCGGACGAGCGTAGATCGGCCGGACCAGCCGTACCCTGGTCGGACCATGGCCGAGGTAGCCAACGCCGATCCCGTCATGCAAGCCCAGCGCCGGCGGACGTTTGCGATCATCAGCCACCCCGACGCGGGCAAGACCACCCTCACCGAGAAGTTCCTGCTGTACAGCGGGGCGGTCCAGGTGGCCGGCGCGGTCCACGCCCGCGAGGGCCGGCGCAGCGCGCGCAGCGACTGGATGGAGCTCGAGCAGCAGCGCGGCATCTCCATCTCCTCCACGGTGATGCAGTTCCCCTACGGCGATCACGTGATGAACCTGCTCGACACGCCGGGTCACCGCGACTTCAGCGAGGACACCTACCGGGTGCTGGCCGCGGTGGACGCCGTGGTCATGGTGCTCGACGCCGCCAAGGGCATCGAGAGCCAGACGTTGAAGCTGTTCCAGGTGTGCCGCAACCGCAACCTGCCGGTGATCACCTTCCTGAACAAGTACGACCGGCCGGGGCGCGAGCCGTTGGAGCTGCTCGACGAGATCGAGGCCCAGATCGACCTCCGGCCGACGCCCGTGACCTGGCCGGTGGGCAACGGCGAGGACTTCCGCGGCCTGATCGACCGGCGCACGGACACCTACGTCCGCTTCACCCGCACCGCTCGCGGCGCCTCGCTGGCCGGCGAGGAGCGGCTCCCCGTGGCCGAAGCTCGCGCCGAGGGCGGGCGGGCGTGGCAGACGGCCCTCGACGAGTGCAGCCTGCTCGATGCCGTCGGTGCCGACGTCGACCCGCCTTCGTTCCTGGCCGGGACCTCGACCCCACTGTTCGTCGGGTCGGCGCTGACCAACTTCGGCGTGGGCATGCTGCTCGACGCCGTCGTCGAGCTGGCCCCGTCGCCGTCGCCACGTCTCGATGTCGACGGCGACCCGCATCCGCTCCACGGTCCGTTCTCCGCCTTCGTCTTCAAGGTCCAGGCCAACATGGACCCGGCGCACCGCGACCGCATCGCCTTCGCCCGGATCTGCTCGGGTCGGTTCGAGCGCGGCATGTCGGTGACCAACACCCGCACCGGTCGGGACATGACCACCAAGTACGCCACCACCGCCTTCGGCCCCGACCGGGAGACCGTGGAGGAAGCCTTCCCCGGCGATGTCGTCGGCCTGGTCAACGCCACCGGCGTACAGCTCGGGGACACCCTGCACGACGGCGGGGCGGTGGCGTTCCCACCCATCCCGCGCTTCGCCCCGGAGGTCTTCGCCCGGGCCCGCCCGCTGGACAACGGCAAGTTCAAGCAGTTCCGCAAGGGACTGGCCCAGCTCGACGAGGAGGGCGTCGTCCAGGTGCTGCGCGACCCCGACCTCGGCGAGACGGAGAACGTCCTCGCCGCCGTCGGCCAGCTGCAGTTCGAGGTCTTCGCCCACCGCCTCGGCAGCGAGTTCGGCGCCCCGACGGAGATCGTGTCCACGCCGTACCAGGCGATCCGTCGCACCGACCCACGCTCGGCGGGGCGGCTGCGCGAGATCGGCGGGATCCGCATCCTCAGCCGGGCCGACGGCGAGCTGGTCGCCCTGTTCGAGAACCGCTACCGGTTGGCCCGCCTGCTGAGCGACGAGCCGGAGCTGACCCTCGAGCCGCTGATCGCCGACGCGCAGCCACTCGGCTGATCGCCGACGCGCAGCCACTCGGCTGATCGCCGAGGCCGCCGGGCGCTCAGTCGAGGCGGGTCGCCCGCCAGCGGCGCACCGCCAGCAGCCCGCAGCTCAGCGCCGACACCGACAGCGTGACCAGGCAGGCCACCCGCCCGGCGGTGGTCACCGGATGGTGCACGAGCAGCACGATCATGGCCACCACCGCCCCACCCCACGTGACCGTGGCGATCTTGGCCGTGGTGTCCTCCAGGCGGACCAGCTCGCGGTCACGGCGCAGGGCGGTGTGCCCGGCGCCCTCGCTGCGCAGCAGGGTCTCCAGCCACAGCACCGGCGCCGACACGGTGAACATCGCCAGCGGGGCCCAGGCCAACAGGGCCCCGGCGATCCAGCGCTGGTCGGGGGCCGAGGCCACCGTGGCGCTGTTGATCGCCGCGGCGCAGGCGAAGGTGGACAGCGCCGTGGTGATGACCACGAGCAGCGCCTTGACGTAGCGCAGGACGATGACCTGCAGGCGGAGCATGTGCCGGGCCATGCCGTACTCGACCTTGGCGACCTCGTCGATGAGCGTCCGCCGGCGGGCCGCGGCCAGCTCGAACAGGCCCTCGGCGCGGGCCAGATCGCTGTTGGCCCGTCCGGCTTCCAGCAACGTGGGATAGGCCGCGAGTTGGCGGTCGATCCGCTGGCGGGCGCGGGGGTTGGCCGGGACCAGCAGGCGGACGTTGTGCGCCGCGGTGTGGGCCTGGTCGTAGTCGGCGCCGGCCGGCGCGCCGAGCTCGTCGCTCGGCAATCGCAGGCTGGTGAGCGTGAACCGCGGGGTGAACGACGTGCCCTCGGCATGCTCGACGTGGTTGGCGTGGAAGTAGAAGCGGGTCAGCTCGACGAGCACGTACCACAGCACGACCAGCGCCAGGACGATCGACGTGATCACGCCGAGGGCCAGCAGCACCCGGGACCAGCGCAGCGGTCCGACCAGCAGGGCGCGCAGCACCGACAGCACCGAGTCGCGCTCGACCGCCGGCAGGAGCACGAGGATGCCGGCGCCGGACAGGAGGGCCGTGGCGGTGCGGTGCATGGTGGACAGGCGGACCTCGCATCGCTGCAGGAAGGCGCGCATCGCCGCCCGCTCGTCGGCCGTCGTCAACGGCCCGTCGTGCTCGGCCGGGCCGTCTCCGCCCGTCGCGCCGCCGAACCCGCTGTCCGTCCCCGGGTCGGGCCCGGTGTCGGGCCGGTCGGCGGGGTCGTGCACGGCGCGGCACGCTACCCAGCCGGGCGGCCGTTGCCGGGGATACCCTGGAACGTCGCTATGACCGCCGCCTCGTCCGCCGACCCGCCCGCCGACCGTGCCTCGACCGATCCGGCCGGGTTCGCCGACCTCGGGCTTCCGGCGGCGGTGATCACCACGCTGGCCGAGCTCGGCTACGAGGAACCGACGCCCATCCAGGAGGCGGCCATCCCGGCGATGCTGGCCGGGCGCGACGTCCTCGGCCAGGCCGCCACCGGGACGGGGAAGACGGCGGCCTTCGCCCTGCCCATCGTCGCCGGACTGGCCGGCAGTGCGGGCGGCGAGCGCGGCGGCCGTCATGGCGGGCCGATGGCCCTGGTGCTGGTGCCCACCCGCGAGCTGGCCATGCAGGTGTGCGAGGCGATGTACCGCTACGGCCGCGGCGTCGGCGCCCAGGTCGTGCCGGTGTACGGCGGCCAGCCGATCTACCGCCAGCTGAAGGCGCTGGAGCGTGGCGTGGACGTCGTCGTGGCCACCCCGGGGCGAGCCATCGACCACCTGCAGCGCGGCTCGATCGACCTCACCGGGGTCCGCCACGTCGTGCTCGACGAGGCCGACGAGATGCTCGACATGGGCTTCGCCGAGGACATCGAGACGTTGCTCGATGCGGTCCCCCAACCGCACCAGACCGTGCTGTTCTCGGCGACGATGCCGCCGCGGATCGCCTCGATCGCCAACGCCCACCTGCGCGACCCCGAGCACATCCGCATCCAGCGCCCGGCGGCCACCGCCGAGTCGGCGCAGGTGACCCACACCGCCTACGTCGTCGCCCGCCCGCACAAGGCCGCGGCCCTCGGGCGGATCCTCGACGTCGAGGCCCCGGCGGCCACCATCGTCTTCTGCCGGACGCGCACCGAGGTCGACCAGCTCACCGAGACGCTCAACGGTCGCGGCTACCGCGCCGAGGCGCTGCACGGCGGGATGGACCAGGAGCAGCGCGACCGGGTGATGGGCCGGATGCGCGCCGGCACGGCCGAGTTGCTGATCGCCACCGATGTCGCCGCCCGTGGCCTCGACCTCGACCAGCTCACCCATGTCGTCAACTTCGACACCCCGTCGTCGCCGGAGATCTACGTCCACCGCGTCGGTCGGGTGGGGCGCGCCGGACGTTCGGGGACGGCCATCACCCTCGCAGAACCCCGCGAGCAGCGACTGCTGGCCAACATCGAGCGGATCGCCCGGCTGACCATCGCCCCCGGCACCGTCCCCTCGGTGGCCCAGCTGCGCGCCCGCCAGCAAGAGCTGACCGCCGACGCGCTGCGCGAGGCGCTGACCGCCGGCGACGACGAGTCCTTCGGTGACCTGATCGACGAGTTGGCCGGCGAGTTCGACCTCGCCGACGTGGCCCGCGCCGCCGTGGCGCTGTACCACCGCGCCGCCGGCAACGTGTCCGACGAGGTGGAGATCCCCGATGCCGCTCGACCGCCGCGTCCCGAGCGCGACCGCGACGACCGCCGCGGCACGGGGCGGGACCGGCGCGGCGGCGACCACGCCCGCGACGCCGGTCGGCACACCGGGCGCGACGACGGCGAGCGGGCCCGGGTGTTCGTCGGACTGGGCCGTGACGCCGGCATCTCCCCGGGCGATCTGGTCGGCGCCATCGCCAACGAGACCGGCCTGTCCGGCAAGCAGATCGGCCCGATCAAGATCGGCCCGAAGTTCGCCATCGTCGGGGTGCCCCCGGCGGCGGTGGACGAGGTCCTCGCCGCCCTGCGTCAGACCGTGATCCGCGGCCGCAAGGCCACGGTGCGCCGGTACGTCGAGCATCGCCCGGAACGGCCGGCGCGCCCGGCCGGCCCCAGCGGGCGGGGACCACGCCGCTGACTCGCCCGCTCCCCAGCGTCGCTGCGTAGTCTCGGCGCGACGATCACGGCCGAACCACCGACCGACCGACCGACCGACCGACCGACAAGGAGCGTTCCATGCGACTGCAGGGCAAGGTGGCCTTCATCACCGGTGCGGCACGCGGCCAGGGCCGCAATCACGCCGTGCGCCTGGCGCAGGAAGGCGCCGACCTGGTGCTCTCCGACATCTGCGCGGCGGTGCCGGAGAACATGATCCGGCCCTCGACGCCGGAGGACCTGCAGGACACCCTGGCCGCGGTCAAGGCGGTGCGCAGCGACACCCGGATCATCGCCCGCCCGGCCGACGTGCGCGATCCGGGCGCGCTCGGCGAGCTGGCCGACGAGGCCGTCGCCGAACTGGGCAAGCTCGACGTGGTCGTGGCCAACGCCGGGATCCTCAACTACGCCGAGTTCGAGGACTACACCCTCGAGCAGTTCCAGGCCTGCATCGACGTCTGCCTCACCGGCGTCTTCAACACCTGCAAGGCGACGATCCCGCACATGATCCGGGCCGGCAACGGGGGCTCGGTCATCCTGGTCAGCTCCTCGGCCGGGCTCAAGGGACAACCGTTCACCCCCGGCTACACCGCCGCCAAGCACGGCGTGGTCGGCCTGGCCAACGGCTTGGCCAACGAACTCGGTCAGCACCGCATCCGGGTCAACACCCTGCACCCGGCCGGCATCCTCACGCCGATGGGCGAGGCACCCGGGCTGATGACCATCATCGGCAAGCACGCCGCCACGATGGGCCCGGTGTTCATGAACACCCTGCCCTACGAGATGATGGTCCCCGACGAGACGTCGAACGCGATCATCTACCTGGCCAGCGACGAGTCGCGCTGCGTCACCGGCCTGCAGATGAAGGTCGACGCCGGGACGTGCAACCGTTGATCTCCCTCACCGACCTGCGGATCTTCACCGAGCCCCAGCAGGGTGCCACCTACGACACCTTGCTGGCGGTGGCTCGGCGGGCCGAGTCGCTGGGGTTCGGAGCCTTCTTCCGCAGCGACCACTACCTGGTGATGGGCGACCACGACGGTCTGCCCGGGCCGACCGACGCCTGGATCACCCTGGCCGGCCTGGCCCGGGACACCTCGACGATCCGCCTCGGCACCCTCGTCTCGCCGGTCACCTTCCGCAGCCCGGGCCTGCTGGCCATCAGCGCCGCCCAGGTCGATCAGATGAGTGGGGGGCGGGTCGAACTGGGCCTCGGTGCCGGCTGGTTCGAGGCCGAGCACCTGGCCTACGGCTTCGCCTTCCCGTCGACGGGTGAACGCTTCGACATGCTGACCGACCAGCTGGCGATCCTGCGCGGGCTGTGGTCGACCCCGCCCGGCGAGACGTTCACCTACCGCGGCCGGGCCCACGGCGTGGTCGACTCGCCGGGCCTGCCCAAGCCCGTTCAGCAGCCGCTGCCTATCGTGCTCGGCGGGCGCGGCCAGCGGCGCACCCCGCAGCTGGCCGCCACCTACGCCGCCGAGTTCAACCTCCCGTTCGCCGGTGTGGAGGAGTTCGTCACCGCCGTGGAGCGCGTCGACGCAGCCTGCGCGGCCATCGGCCGATCCGACCCGCCGCTGCCCAGTGCGGCGCTGGTGGTGTGTGCCGGCGAGACCGAGGCCGAGGTCGGGCGGCGGGCCGCGGCCATCGGCCGCCAACCCGACGAATTGCGGGCCAACGGCGCGGCCGGGACCGTCGACGAGGTCGCCGCCACCCTCCGTCGCTGGAGCGAGGCCGGTGCCCGGCGGATCTATCTGCAGATCCTCGACCTCGACGACCTCGACCACCTCGACCTGATCGCCGAGCGGGTCGCCCCGCTGCTGTCCTGAGCAATCGCGAACGAGCGGACGTGACCGCGGCTGCGTCCGTCGACCGACCGACCCGGGAGTCGGTCGTGTTCTTCCACGCCCACCCCGACGACGAGGCGATCTTCACCGGCGGGACCATCGCCGCGCTGGCCACGCAGGGGCACCACGTCGTGGTCGTGGTGGCAACGGGCGGCGAAGGTGGCACACCGGTGGACGGGACCGCCTCGCTCGGCCGGCATCGTGCCGCCGAGACCCGCGCCGCCTGCGCCCACCTCGGCGTTGCCCGGGTCGAGTTCCTCGGGTACCGCGATTCGGGGATCGCCGCGCCGGGCGAGCCACTGGCCGTCGACAGCTTCGCCCTGGCCGACGTCGAGACCGCGGCGCGCCGGCTGGCGGCGATCCTGGCCGACGAGCGAGCTGGCGCCCTGGTGCACGACGACGAGGGTGGGATCTACGGCCACGCCGACCACCTCGCCGTGCACCGCATCGGACGGCGCGCCGCCGAGCTCGCCGGGATCGCCACCGTCTACGAGGCCACCGTCGACCGCGAGTACCTGCACTTCGTCGAGACCCACCTGGTCAGCCTCGCCGCCCTGTCGCTGCCCGAGCCAGCCCCCACCGGTGTGCCCACGGTGTTGCTCACCACCACCATCGACGTCACCGCCCACCTCGCCACCAAGCGAGCGGCGATGGCCGCCCACGCCAGCCAGATCCCGCCGGACTCAGCCGTCCTCGGGCTGGACCCGGCCACCTTCGCCGCGGTCTACGGCTATGAGTGGTACGTGCGCACCGGCCCGCCCGGACTGCTCGACCGCCTGGCGATGTAGCCGGGCTCGCGTCACCGCCCCGCTACCGGCGCGCCGCGCCGCCCTGGATACCGTGGGCGCCCATGACGCCGCCGCCCACCGCCCCCCGACTGGCCGCCCGACTGGCCGACTCCGAGGCCCGGTTCGTGCCGTATCCGGCGCCGCCGGCGGGTGCACCCAACGTGCTGATCGTGGTGCTCGACGACGTCGGCTTCGCCCAGCTCGGTGCCTTCGGCGGGCTGATCCGCACCCCGAACATCGACCGCCTCGCCGCCGGCGGGCTGCGCTACCGGCGCTTCCACGTCACCTCGATCTGCTCGTCGACCCGGGCCGCGCTGCTCACCGGGCGCAACCATCACGCCGTCGGCATGGGCGTGACCCAGGAGACCGTGCTGGGCTTCCCCGGCTACACCGGGCGGATCCCCCGCTCGGCGGCGACCATGGCTCGGGTGCTGACCGACCACGGCTACAACACCATGGCCGTGGGCAAGTGGCACCTCACCGCCCGCGGCGAGTACTCGGCGGCGGGGCCGTTTCGCAGATGGCCGCTCGGGTTGGGGTTCGAGCGCTACTACGGCTTCCTCGGGGCCGAGACCAGCCAGTGGGCGCCGCAGCTGGTCCGCGACAACACGCCGGTCGCCCCGCCGCGCACCCCACAGCAGGGCTACCACCTCACCGAGGATCTCGTCGACGAGGCGATCCGGATGATCCAGGACCAGCAGCAGGCCAGCGCCGGGCGCAAGCCGTTCTTCTGCTACCTCGCTCCGGGAGCGGCCCATGCCCCACACCACGTCACCGAGGAGTGGGTCGCGCCCTACCACGGGGCATTCGACGACGGATGGGAGGCCTTCCGGCAGCGGGCCTTCGATCGCCAGCTGGCCGAGGGCATCGTGCCGGCTGGGACCGAGCTCACCGAGCGTCCGCCATGGGTGCCCGAGTGGTCGTCGCTGTCCACCGACGAACGGCGCCTCTACGCCCGCTACATGGAGGTGTTCGCCGGGTTCGTCACCCACACCGACCACCATCTCGGCCGGCTGTTCGACCACCTCGACCGGGGCGGCCTCAGCGACGACACGTTGGTGATGGTGCTGTCGGACAACGGGGCCAGCGCCGAGGGCGGCCGGGACGGGACGAACAACGAGGCCGCGGCGTGGATGGGCGTGCGCCAGCCGGTCAGCGAAATGGTCCAGCGCCTCGACGTCATCGGCACCCACGACTCCTACAACCACTACCCCTCCGGCTGGGCGTGGGCCGGCAACACGCCGTTCAAGCTGTGGAAGCGCTACGCCTGGCTGGGCGGGGTGCGGACCCCGCTGATGATCCGCTGGCCGGCGCGGATCACCGACCACGGTGCGATCCGCCAGCAGTTCTGCCACGCCATCGACCTGTACCCGACCGTGCTGGACGCGCTGGGCATCGCTCCGCCGGACTCGGTCGACGGGGTCACCCAGCAGCCCGTCGACGGGCGCTCCATGCTGACCAGCTTCACCGATCCCGACGCCGGCGCTCACCGCCATGTCCAGTACTTCGAGATGTGCGGGTCGCGGGCCATCTACCACGACGGCTGGAAGGCGGTGACCGATCACGTCGCCAACCAGTTCGACGAGCGGTCGTTCATCGTCGGCAGCCACGACTTCGACACGGATCGGTGGTCGCTGTACGACCTCGACGCCGACTTCTCCGAGGCCCACGATCTGGCCGCCGAGCAGCCGGGGAAGGTGGCCGAGCTGGAGCGGCTGTGGTGGGCCGAGGCCGGACGCAACCAGGTCCTGCCGCTCTACGAGTTCCCCGCCTCGCTGGCCCACCTGCACCCCGGCGAGCTGGCCCCGCCCGACTCCGTGGTGCTGCGCCCCGGTGGCTCGGCCGTGGTCGAGAGCCAGCTGCCGGTGACCTTCGGCGGGTTCTCGATGACCGCCGAGGTCGAGATCGGCGAGGGTGCCGGTGGCGTGATCACGGCGATCGGCGACCACCACGGCGGCTGGGCCTGGTACCTCCTCGACGGCGCCCCGGTGGCCACCTTCGCCCTGTTCGGCGCGACCGTCCGGGTGGCCGGCGAGCCGCTGCGCGCCGGGGCGCACACCCTCGGCCTGCGCTACGAGCCTGGGCGGGCTGCCCGGGTGGTGCTGTCGGTGGACGGCGCCGACGTCGCCGAGGCCCCCCAGCCGGCGGTGCTGTTCCTGCCGAACCTGTCGACGTCCGGGCTGGGGATGTTCGTCGGCCGCGATCAGGGCCTGAGCGTCAGCGCCGACTACACCTGCCCGTTCCCGTTCGCCGGCACGTTGCACCGCGTCGAGATGCGCAGCGGCAATCCGGCCGCCGGCCCCGACGCCGCCGACGCGGTGCGCGCCGCCTTCGCCGGCGACTGAACGGCGCGTCGACCGATGGTCGGCGTCAGCTGCCGACCACCCGGTCCAGCCAGGCGATCAGGTCGGCGGTGACCTCGTCGCGGTTGGTCTCGTTGAGCACCTCGTGGCGCCCGCCCGGGTACAGCTTGACCTCGACGTCGGTCACCCCCGCGTCGCGGTACCGCTGGCCGACGAGCTGGACGAGATCGCCCCCGCCGGCCAGCGGGTCGGCATCGCCGGAGCACACGTAGATCGGCAGATCGTGGCGGATCGCCGCCAGCGCCGCCGGATCGCCGAAGTCGGCGGCCCTGGCGACCATCGAGCCGACCCCGGCGGGGTTCAGCCCGAAGCCGCAGCGCGGATCGGCGACGTAGGCGTCGACCTCGGCCTCGTCGCGGCTCAGCCAGTCGTAGTCGGTGCGGGCCGGCGTGAAGGCGGCGTTGAACATGCTCAGGTCCATCTCGGCGGAGGGGTCGATGCCGGCACCCACGAGATCCAGCGCCGTGGTCCCCGACAGCGCCGCGGCATCGAGATCGGCGCTGTGATCGAGGAGGAACTGCTGCAGGCCGAACGAACCCATGCTGTGGCCGAACACCGCCACCGGTCCGCCCGGGTGCTCGGCGCGCGCCGTGGCGATCGCCGTCCCGATGTCGCTCACCAGGCCCGGCCAGCCTGCGTCGCCGAGGTCGCCGAAGCGCTCCGCCGAGCCGGCCGTGTCACCGTGGCCGCGCTGGTCGAAGGTGTACACCGCGTACCCGGCGTCGTTCAGCGCCGCGGCGAAGCGGGCGTAGCGCGCCTGGTGCTCGCCCATGCCATGGCAGACGATGACGGCAGCGGTCGGCGAGTCGACGTCGTAGCGGGTTGCGGCCAGACGGGTGCCGTCCGGCGCATCAAGGGTGAACGGTTGGGCGGTCATGACCCGATGGTAGGCCCACCGACTCGGCGCGGCTCAGTAGACGGGAGCACCGCCGGCGCTGCTCGGCGTGGCGCGGGCCGCGCCGAGCTCGGCGGCGAACCCGGCTCGAACGGCCAGCAGGTCGCTGGTGACCGTGATCATCCGGAAGCCCTGCTCCCGGCGGCGAGCGACCAACGGGCCGGTGGCGTGGATGCCGGGGACCACGCCGTGGCGGGCACAGCCGGCCACCACCGCGGCCAGGGCCTCGTCGAACACGGACGTCCCGTCGTTGCCGGAGGGTCCGAGCCCCAGGCTGATACCGAGGTCGGCCGGACCGACGTACACCGCGTCGATCCCCGGCACGGCCAGGATCTCGTCCAGGTGGGCGATCGCCTCGGCCGTCTCGATCATCGGGATCACGGCGACGTGCGCGTCGGCCCAGGCCCGGTTGTCGTCGTGGCGCATCCCGGCCATCACCGGCCCCCAGCTGCGCGCCCCGTCCGGTGGATACCGAGCCGCGGCGACGACCGCCGCGGCCTGGCTCGGGTCGTTGACCATCGGGACGACGACGCCGTGCGCACCGGCGTCCAGCACCTTGCCGATGACCCCCGGCTCGTTCCACGCCACTCGGACCAGCGGCGTCCCACCCGCCAGCTCGATGGTCTGGACCATCCGGACCACGTCGGGGTAGTCGATCACCCCATGCTGGGTGTCGACGCACACGTAGTCCACCGGCTGGCGGGCGGCGATCTCGGCGACGGCGAAGCTCGGGCTCGCCAGCCACAGCCCGAGGGTCTCACCACCCCCTGCCCACACCTCGCGCAGGTTGCTCACGGCATGCTCCTCTCGTCGGGGATCTCGTCGATCGGCGCCGGGAACCGCTCGCCGACCACGTCGGCCGGCCCGCCGGCGAGCACGGCCAGCAGGTTGTCGATCGAGTGCTGGTACAGGCGACGCCGCCCGGCGACCGTGCTCGATGCGACGTGCGGGGTGACCACCACGTCGGCGCGGGCCAGCAGCGGGTGGTCGGCCGGGAGCGGCTCGGGCTCGGTCACGTCGAGGCCGGCTCCGGCGAGGTGCCCGGACTGCAGGGCTGCCAGCAGCGCGTCGGTGTCCACCAGGCTGCCGCGGGCGCAGTTCACCAGGTAGCTCCCGGTGCGCATCGCTGCCAGGGCTGGCGCGCCGATCAGGTGGTGGGTCTCGGGCAGGGCCGGGGCGTGCAGCGAGACGACGTCGGCGCCGGCCAGCAGCGCGGCCAGATCGACCAGCTCCACGCCCGGCACCGCCGAGGCGTCCAGCAGCGGGTCATGGGCGATGACCCGCATGCCCAGGGCCTGGGCGGCCACCGCCACCCGGCTGGCGATCCGGCCGAGTCCCACCAGACCGAGCGTTCGTCCGTCGAGCTCGAGAGCCCGGCCCACCGGCTCGGCGCGCTCGGCGCGACGAGCCCGCTCGATCTGTGCCGGCAGGCGCTTGGTGACCGCCAGGATCAGTGCCAGGGCGTGCTCGGCGGTGGACACCGCCGGAGCCCACGGGGTGGTGCACACCGTGATCCGCCGGGCGTTCGCCGCGCCCACGTCGACATTGTCGTAGCCGACGCCGATCCGGGAGACCACCCGAGCCCGTGCCGCGGCGTCGAGGGCCGGGCCGTCCCAGCGCCGGGCCGCACCCACCAGCAACCCGTCGGCCCGGGCGAGGCCATCGTCCCCGCCCAGCCCGACCAGGTCGGCCCGACCCTCCACCAGGTCGGCGTACTCGGCCGGGAAGCGGTGGTCGACGAACACCACAGGGCGTCCGGCAGCGGTCATCGCGCCAGTGTGGCTCACCGCGCCGGGTCCCGCTGCACCCCGGCCAGCACGGCCAGCACGGCGAGCAGCACCGGGACGGCCAGGTAGGCGCGGCGCACCCCGAGCGCGGCGCGCAGGCCGATCATCAGCGCCGGGGCGCCCACCAGCGCAGCGCCGGAGGCCAGGCCGGCACGTGCCGAGCCCTGGTCCGGGGAGTGCGGGAAGTGGCGCAGCAGGGCATCGACGCGCATCGGGTACATCGGCGCCGCGCCGAGCCCGGCGACCAGCACCCCGGTCACGGCGACCGCGGGAGTGGCGAAACCCCAGAACAGCACGAACCCGGCAGCCAGCACGGCGATGGGCACGGCGAGTGTCGCCGGTGGCCGTCGCAGGGAGACGACGAAGCGCCCGGCGGTCATGCCGATCCCCCACACGGCGGCGCAGGCCGCAGCCATCGCGGTCGACAGCCCGATGTCGTCGTGCAGGTAGGTGGCGGCGAAGTAGGCGAAGCAGAACTCGACGACGATGCCCACGCACAGCACCGCCCAGGCCCGCCACCAGGTGGCCAGCGGCGGGAGGACCCCGATCCCGCCGTCGCCGGGCGAGCCGATCGCCGGGCGGTTCCCCTCGGCAGGACTTCCCTCCCGTCCCGGTCCGTCCGGGCGGTGGCGCCGGAGCGACGCCACGACCACGGCGGCACCGAGGGCGAGCGGTCCGGCCATGCCCGGCATCCACCCGATGCCCACCGCGATGGTCAGGCCGATCACCGCCGGCGAGGCGATCCCGCCCAGGCTGGACCAGGCGTTGGCCCGCATGATCGCCCGCGCCGGCCGGTCGGGTGCAGCGGTGGCCAGCACGCCCGGCAGGTAGCGGACCAGCAGCGCCCCACCGAGGCTGGCCCCGAGGGCCCCGAGCACGCCGATGGCCGGCCACCGCGTCACCCCCATGACCACCGCGCCGGCGGCCAGCCCACCCGCACCGATGCGCAGCACCTCGGCATGGGCCCGATGCGGTTCGGCCCGGCGATGGCGGCGCACGGCGACCAGGGCGCTGGCCAGGATCACCGCTCCGGGCAGGACCGGATAGGCCGAGGCCCACCCGCCGAGGGCCTGACGCAGGTCCGGGAGTGCTGCACCGATGCCCGACAGGAACCAGCCGACCGAGGCGTAGGCCACGTAGGCGGCGGTCAGCGACCGCTCGCCGGGCCCGGCGTCGTCGCTCACGTCAGGGTCAGCGTGACCGTCGCGTGGGCCGCGGCGGAGCTGGTGGCGACGACGGCGTCGTAGGTGCCCGGATCGACCGTCCATCCGGGTTCGGTGCGCCGGGCCGCGGCCTGCAGCATGGGCACCGTCTGGGCTGTCCGCGACTGCAACGCCGGCCAGTCCGGCTGCGCCGGGTCCCAGTAGGCGAAGGACCGGCGGTCGAGCTCCAGGTGGACGACGCCACGCTCGCCGGGCTGCAGGTGGACCTTGGCGAACGCCTTGAGCTCCTGGACGGGGCGGACCAGGCCAGCCTGGTGCGGTCGGACGTAGAGCTGGACCACCTGGCTGCCGGCACGCCGGCCGGTGTTGGTCACCGGCACCTCGACACGGATCGTCGAGCCCGCGGCGAGCTCGTCGAGGGTCAGCTCGGCGGATGACACCGACACCGGGCCGATGTCGAAGGTGGTGTACGACAGGCCGTGGCCGAACGGGTAGGTCACCGCCAGCCGGCGGGTGTCGTACCAGCGGTAACCCATGAGCACGCTCTCGGCGTAGGTGACCGTGTCGTTGTCGCCGGGGAAGTTGCCGAACGCCGGGGTGTGCTCGACGCAGGTCGGCACCGTGGTCGGCAGCCGGCCGCCGGGATCGGCCTCGCCGATCAGCACGTCGACGAGGGCGTCGGCCATCTCCTGGCCGCCGAACCAGGTCTGCAGCACGGCGGCGACCCGCCCGGCCCACGGCATCAGCACGGGTGCACCGGTGTTGACCACCACCACGGTGCGCCGGTTGGCCGCGGCGACGGCCTCGATCAGCGCGTCCTGCTCGCCGGGCAGCGACAACGAGGCCCGATCCTCGCCCTCGGTCTCCCAGTCCTCGTCGGTGCCGACGATGACCACGGCCACGTCGGCGGACGCCGCGGCGCGCACCGCCTCGGCCATCGGATCGGCCGAGCCGGGTGGGGTGACGCGCACGTCGAGCCCCTGCAGCGGTGCCCCGGCGACGGCCAGGATGTCGACCTCGAGTCGGTAGCCACGGCCGGCCTCCAGGCGGCGGGTGGCGGTGACCGGGAGCCCGGCCAGTCCGAAGAAGGCCGTCCCGCCGCGGTGTGGCGGCTCGGCGACGCCGTCGTACAACACCTCACCGTCCAGGCGGGCGCGGCACGGCGAGATCTGGGTGAACTCGAAGGTGTGCTCACCGCTGGTCTGCGGGCGGTACTCCGTGGTGGCCGTGGCCGTGAACCCGGCTCGCTTGACCCCGGTCAACGGCTCGTCGAGGAACAGCAGGCGGCTGGTGTCACGGGTGGTGTGACCGAGCGGTTCACCGGTCCACTCGAGGTTGTCGTAGACGGCGACGTCGAAGCCCGCCAAGCCGGACGGCGCAACGGTCTGCGCGCCGCTGAGCAACGGCGCCAGCTTGGCGATCGAGCAGCCCTCGGCCACGCTCAGGGTGACCCGATCGCCCAGCCTGGCGCGGATCGCGTCGATCGGCGTGGTGCGATGGAACGGTCGCAGGTTGGCCGAGCCGCCACCCATGATCTGTGCCCGGCCGGCGTTCGGTCCGATCACGGCGATCGAGGAAAGCGAGGCGATGTCGAGTGGCAGCGCCGGCATGCCGTCGACGGACTCGTTGCGCAGCAGCACCGTCGCCGCCACGGCCGCTCGGCGGGCGGTGTCGCGATGCTCGGGAAGGTCGATCGAGCGTTCCACGACCGGCTCGTCGTGCCACGCCCCGATCCGTTCGAACGTCGACAGCACCCGTCCGGCCTGGCCGTCGAGCACGGCCTCGTCGACCCGTCCGTCGCCGACCGCGGCAGCCAGCTTGGTCCCGAACGCCCGGTCGCCGAAGGGCATCTCCAGGTCGAGCCCGGCGTTCGCCGAGTCGACCGTGTCCAGGGCGCCGAACCAGTCGGTGACGACGAACCCCTCGAAGCCCCACTCGCCGCGCAGCAGGTCGGTGAGCAACCAGCGTTGCTCGGTGCAGTAGCGGCCGTTGAGCCGGTTGTACGAGGTCATGATGCCGAGTGCCCCGCCGCGGGTCACGGCCAGCTCGAAGGGCACCAGGTACAGCTCGCGCAGGGCTCGCTCGTCGATCACCGAGTTGCTGGTGTACCGGTTCAGCTCGGTCTCGTTGCCGACGAAGTGCTTCACCGTCGTGATCACACCCTGGGACTGCACGCCGCGCACGTAGGCCGCGGCCAGCAACCCGGACAGCAACGGGTCCTCGGAGAAGCACTCGAAGTTGCGCCCGGCCTGGGGGGCGCGGTGCAGGTTCACCGTCGGGGCCAGGAGCACCCGGCAGGCCTTGGTGCGCGTCTCGGCTCCGAGCAGCCGGCCGACCGACTCGACCAGGTCGACGTCCCACGTGGCGCCGAGCGCCGAGCCGCAGGGCACACAGGTGGCCTGGGCTTCACCGGATCCCAGCATGGCCGAGCCGCGCGCCCCGTTGGGTCCGTCGGTGCTGCCCCACGGCGGCAGGCCGAGGCGGGGAACGCCGGCCAGGGTGAACAGCCCGGAGCCGGCGCTGAGGGCGGCCTTCTCGGTCAGCGTCAGGGTGGGGAGCAGCTCGGTCGTGCGCGGGCCGAGGCCGGGTTGGTGACTCACCGGGAGCACCCTATTGCGCGCCGCCCGGCCGACCCTCGTCTGCTCAGAGGTTCCAGATGCGCGCCGCATTGCCGGAGGTGATCAGCCGGCGTTCCTCGTCGGTGGCGTCGGCGAACATCTCGGCGACCACCTCCCGGCTGCGCGGCCAGCTGGTGACCGGGTGCGGATAGTCGCTCGACCACAGGATGTTCTCGATCCCCAGCCGCTCGCGACCGTGGCGCACCGCGTCGGGCTCGTCGATGAAGGTCAGGGCGACGTTGCGGCGGAAGTACTCCGACGGCAGGCCGCGCAGACCGGGGAACTCGTAGCCCTGACGGGTGGCCATGTCGTCCACCAGGTACAGCCACCACGACACCCAGCCGAGGCCCGGTTCGACGAACACGACACGCAACCCGGGGAACCGTTCGAAGATGCCGGTCAGCACCCACATACCGAGGGCCTCACCGCTCGACAGCCCGACCATCGGGACGAAGACGCCCTTCTGCGGGGTCGGGTCGCGCACCGCCAGGTCCTCCAGCCGGGTGTTCAGGCCGATGTGGCAGCAGATCGGCAGGCCGGTCTCCTGGATCGTCGCCCACAGCGGGTCGTAGCGGGCGTCCCAGTAGTCGGCCTGGCCGAGCTCGGCCGGGAACACCGGGAGTTGCAGCGACTTGCCTCCGCTGTCGGCCGCCCAGCGAACCTCGGCGCAGGCCGCGTCGATGTCGTCGATCGGGATCTGGGAGGAGACGACCAGCCGGGCCGGGTCCGTGGCGGCGAACTCGGCCAGGGCGGTGTTGAACGCCCGGGTGGCTTCCGCCGCCCCCCGCTCCAGCAGGTAGAGGTATCGAAAGGCGCTGACCTCGCAGTAGCTGGAGGAGATCTGCACCCCGTCGAGGTCCATGTCCGCCAGGCGGGCTACCGGGTCGGTGTGCCCCGGGCGGCCGAAGGCCCGGTTGGCCCCGGCCTGCTGGCCCATGCCGCGGATCGGGGCGTCCGGGTCCTCGCCCTGCTGGGCGCGCCACCGCTGGTTGGCGGCCACGGAGCGGGTGGCACCCATCGAGGCGGCGAAGCGCGCCAGGGCGGCGTCGTACTCGCCGTGCAACGAGCTCGCCAGGTGGGCCTTGACGGACTCGTGGGAGATGTTGACGTGGTCGTCGGCGGAGATCAGCCGATCGACCGAGCCCGAGGGGGCGGTCCGACTCATAGTAGTCACTATGTCAGACGAGATCCGGCTCGTCCAGGACTGCGCCGGCCGGACAGTGCGGCCGACGATCGGTCGCTGGACCCACTCCATCCCCGGCCGCCGAACTGCCAGGATGGTCGGATGATCGACGACGTCATCGCCCGCTGGCACCGCCACCTCGCCGGGGAGCTGGACGGAGGACTGGACAGCCTGCTCGACGACGAGGTCGTCTTCGTCTCGCCGGTGGTGTTCACTCCGCAGCGCGGCAAGGCCCTGACCACCGCCTACCTGAGCGCTGCGCTCGTCGCCCTCGCCGGCGGCGAGGGCGACGCCCGGTTCCGCTACACCAAGCAGGTCCTGGCCGAGCCCCACGCCGTCCTCGAGTTCGAGACCGTGATCGGCGGCCTGTACGTCAACGGTGTGGACATCATCACGGCCAACGCCGAGGGGCGGATCATCGAGTTCCGGGTGATGATCCGCCCGCTGCAGGCGATCAATGCCGTCCACGAGGTGATGCGCGCCGCGCTGACCGGCGGGTCGGGCCAGGTCGGTGGTCGCCCGTGAGCGTGACGATCATCAACGGCGGGACCCAGGGGGTCGGCGAGGCCGTCGCCCGCAAACTGGCCGCCGACGGGCGGTCCACCGGCCTGGTCCTGGCCGGACGATCCGCCGACCGCGGCGAGTCACTCGCCGGCGAGTTGACCGCGGCCGGCACGCCTGCCGTGTTCGTCCTGGCCGACATGGCCGAGGCCGAGGCGCCGGCCCGGGTGGTGGACGCCTGCCTGGCCCGCTTCGGCAGCGTCCACGGCGTGGTCAACGTGGCGGCGCGCACGTCGCGGGCGACCATCTGGGAGGACACGTCCGAGCACATCGACGCCCACTTCGCCCTGAACGCCAAGGCCCCCTACCTGCTCATCCAGGCGGCGGCGCGAGCCATGGTCCGCCAGGGCACGCCCGGCTCGATCGTCAACATCGGTTCCACGTCCGGGCACGGCGGGCAGACCAAGCTGACCGCCTACTGCATGACCAAGGGCGCCCTGACCATCCTGACCAAGAACCTGGCGTTCGCCCTGATGCGCCACCGGATCCGGGTCAACCAGGTCAACCCGGGGTGGATGGACACCGAGTCCGAGCACCTCACCCAGACCGTGTACGACGGCTCGCCGGAGGACTGGCTGGCGACGGCGGAGGCAACCATGCCCCTCGGCCGGCTGGTCAAACCGTGGGAGGTGGCCAATGCGGTGGCCTTCCTGCTGTCCGACGACTCCGGGATGATGACCGGCAACTGCCTGGACATCGATCAGGCCGTGGTCGGTGCCGGCGACCCGATGCGTCCCAGCGCAGCCGAGACGCCGACGCCGTAGACGCCGCGATCAGCCGCGTCCCGGGCGAGGCCCACGCGGGTGCACGTCGCTGCCCGCGAGCGCGGCGATCGAGCAGGGGGCGGCGATGCCGTCGGGGAGATCGGGCGATGGCTCCAGGTGACCGAAGGTGGTGCGGATCGGCACGTGCCCGCCCCAGTGCGGGCCGTCGACATCCTCGGGTTCGTCCATCGGGCCGCCGGTGCGGATCTTGACCGATGCCTCGAGCAGCTCGACCGCCACCACCATCGTCCGGCGGATCTCGGCGTCGTGGGCGGAGCGGGCGGAGTCCCAGCTGGCCGCCACGTGATCGGAGATCAGTTGCAGCGCCCGTCGCTGCTCGGCGGGATCCGTGATCGGTCGGGCGGTGCCGCGGATCACCGCCGAGCGGTACTGCATGGAGTTGTGGAAGGCAGAGCGGCCGAAGATCACGCCGTCGAGGATGGTCACCGTGACGCACACGTCGTGACCGACCGCGGCGCGCAGCGCGGCGTTGGCGACGGCGCCGTGCACGTAGAGCCGGCTCCCATCGTGCCCATACGCCGTCGGCAGCACCATCGGTCCGTCGGGCGTGGTGACGCCAACGTGGGCCACCAGCCCGGCGTCGAGCACGGCGAGCACGTCGTCGTGTCCGTAGTGGCCGAGGTGGGCACCGCGGCGAAGCCGGACGCGATCGGAGGCGGGGAGAGCCACGCTGTCGGGCATGGGACCAGCTTGTCAGCTCCCGCGGCCGGGACCGGGCGGGTCACCGCCTACTGCTGGTCGCCGAGGTGGCGGCCGGTGATCCCGGCCAGCTTGGCCGGGGCGACGATGACGTACGCCCCGGCGATGGTCTCGCCGACCACGTCGAAGGCCAGCACGGCCCGCCGCGCGCCGGAGGCGAGCAGGATCCCCGGCACCCCGTTGACCGCCAGCGGGATGACCCGATCGGCTGGCGTTCGCTTGGCCAGGTTGATCAGCAGCCGGGACACCGCCCGTGCCCCTCGAACCGGGCGCATGGCCGCGTGCACGACCCCGCCGCCGTCGCTGCGCAGCACCACGTCCGGCGACAGCGAGGCCAGTGCAACGCTGACGTCCCCGGCGGCGACGGCGTCGAGGAAGCGCTCGACGACGGCCCGGGCAGTGCTGTCGGCAGCGCGCGTCGGCTGGGGGGCACCGGCCACCTGACGACGCGCCCGGCTCAGCGTCTGCCGGCAGGCCGAGGGGGTGCGGCCGAGTGCCTCGGCGATCTCCCGGTGGCGGTAGCCGAATCCGTCGTGGAGCACGAGGACCGCTCGCTCCAGTGGCGTCAGCCGCTCCACCAGCACCAGGAACCCGAGACCGAGCGTGTCGCGTCGTTCGGACTCGACGGGCGGGAGGTCGTCGTCGGCGACCGGTTCGGGCAGCCACTCGCCGCGATAGCGCTCGCGTTGGCGGCGTGCCGAGCGGAGCACGTCCATCGCCCGCCGGGCGGTGACGGCCACCAGCCAGGCCTCCGGCTGGCTCACCGCAGCCCGGTCCGTCGACCACCATCGCTCGGCGACGTCGCCGACGACGTCCTCCGCTTCGACCATGGTTCCCAGCATGCGGTAGGCGATGCCCAGGAGCCGGGGGCGGGCCGCGGCGAAGTCGTCGAGTGCTCGATCCACTCCGACGGTCACGCTCGTCATGCTCGCGCCCGGACCGGGGCCGCCAGCACCGCCGCAGCGGCAGCGACGCCGGAGGCGATCGAGGCGTCGGCCAGCAGGCCGACCGGTCCGACCCAGTCACCGGCGAGGGCCAGACCGGGGACACCGGCTTCGCCAGCGGCCACTCGGCGGCGGGCCCCGTCGGTCGCCGTCCTGGCCTGGTCCCCGGCCACCATCGACGACGGGACGTAGCGAACATCGACCACGTCGTCTCGCCAGCCGGGCCGCGCCGCGTCGAGCGCTGCCTCCAGCTCGCCGCGGTGGTCGGCGCGCTCGTCGTCGGCGCGCAGGTACCGCCCGGCCTGGATGACCATGCCGTGGTGCGGCGCGACGGCGGCGACATCGCTCGGCACGGAGATGAAGACCGGATCATCGAGCGAGAAGACGTTGGCGAGCCGTGGCTGATCCGGCCGGAGGGCCACGTCGAGGTGGGCCATGCGCACCGGCGTCATCGCCGCCACTGCCGGCGCCAACCGTGCCGCTGCCGGGCCACCGAGGATGCGCAACGTCTGCCGAGGGTCTCCCAGGGCGACGATCACCCGGTTCGCGGGCAACTCGGTCCCGTCGACGAGGCGCACCACGCCGACGCCGCCCTCGTCGTGGTCGACGGCCGCCACCGGCACGCCACAGCGCACCTCGCCACCGGTCTCGCCCAGCCGGGCGGCGAGCGCGTCGACCAGCGACTGCCAGCCTCCGGCGAGATAGCACACGCCGCGGCCGGCTGCAGCCAGCTGGCCGTGGGCTGCTCCGGCCGCCAGCGCGTCCAGGTCGGCGCTGTACGTCGCCGTTCGCACGACGACGGCTGCGATCCGGCGGGCGACCGGGTCCGCGAGAAGGTCGGCGATCCACTCCGCGGCGCTCGCCCCGGACGCCGGGGGCGGAACGTGGCCGGCGAGGAGCCGCAGGAGGCGGCCGCGCTGGCGGACCCGCATGGCGACGAGGTCGGCGAGGCGACGGACCTCGCCGTCGACCCGCACCTTCGTTGCCGCCAGTCGCGGCCGGCCGTACCGCAGCTCGACTCCCAGTGAGCGCAGGAGCGGCCATGCTGCCCCGCCGCGGTAGAGCGCGTGCGGCCCGATGTTGAGCGAGTACCCGTCGACCACCCGCGACCGCGCCCTCCCTCCGGTCGCGCTCGCCGCCTCCAGCAGCACCACACGCTGGCCTGCTCGGGCCGACGTCGCCGCTGCCGCCAACCCGGCCAATCCACCACCGACCACATAGACAGGAGGAGTCGTCATGCGATCCCAGACGATCCAGGGTCCGGAAGTGTGACACGCCGCTGGTGCGGCGCCTGAGGATATGGCCCGCAACCCACGCCAGGAGGCGTGGGCGATGGACTCGCATCCGTGACCTGACCGGACTGGGTCGGGGATCCGAATCAGAATGGAGCGATGACCTCGCTCGTGGGTGGTCGGGTTGTGCGGCGCCTGCTGCTGACCGCAGGGCTGGTGGCACTGCTCAACGGCGAACGGTGGGCGGGGGCCACGAGCGCGCCAGCGACGGACTCGACGGTTCCGACGCCGAACAGCGGACCGGACACCGCCAGTGCACTTGCCGGATGGGCCTGGGAGGGAGCGGGCATCCGTCGGTCGTGCGGCGACGTGTGGTGGCAGCAGCAGCAGATGAGCCAGCGCCGCTGCACCGAGCTGGCCATCGGTCCCGACGGGATCCCGGTCAGCTATGACCCGTTGTCCCGCCGCATCACCCGCGAGCGGCGTGAGGACGCCGGAACCGTGACCTTCGTGCTGCCGACCCAGTACGTCGACGCCTCGTTGCTCGCCGCCGGCCCCGACGACGTCGTCTACCTGGCGCTCGACAACCCCGTCCCGACCGCCTCCGATGTCCTCGCCGTCTCGTTGTCACCGGATGACGTGGGCCGGGTCATCCGGCGCTTTCCCACAGCGCTGGCGACGGCCGACGCCGACGTCTTGACCGGCCCGACCGGCCTGCTCGTCAGCGGATGGCACGACCTGGGGCCGCGACCTGAACCGGCTCACGCGCCGGCAGTCCCGTGGGTCGACCGCGCCGGCTCGACGCCCTCCCCGATGGCGGCGGGCTCCTTCGACGATGCGCAGAGCGTGGTTCGCGCAGGCAATGGGCAGTGGACCCTCATCCATCGGCGCGTTGTCGCCGAACAGCCGGGGAGCAGTGCCGTGCTCCCCACGTTCGACGGTGGGTTCATCGCTGCGTACTCGGAGACAACCGGTCGGATGCGCACCGAGCTGTTCCGCGGGTGGCGAGACGGCTCGGTGGTCAGCGTCGAGCTGCCGTTGCGTTGGCCTGATCTCGACGGGTCGCTGGTGCTCGAACCGCAGGGCACCGTGTTGGTGCCGAACGGCGACTCGTTCGCTCGCCTGGCTCCGTTCGACACTCATCCAAACGGCTGGGATGGCCGGCTGCGCATCGACTTGGCATCGGGGACGGCCACGGCGGTCGGTCTCGACGACTTCCTCGACCGCATCACCTGGCCGTCGTCAGGCCAGGCCGACGTCTGGCCGTGGGGCACGAGCCCAGTCGCCGTGGCCAACGCTGTGGCCGGCACGCCGTCGTCACCCGCCGAACTACGAACGATCGAGCAAGGCCCGCCCGAGGGCACGTCCACCGTCGTCACCGTCACGACCGAGGGTCTGCTCGACGATTCGGTCTACGGCAGGCGACTCGTGGTGCACCTCGCGGTCGACCAGCCGGGATTCCGGGTGCAGCGGATCGAGTGGTCGAACGCCTGCCAGCCGGGCCGAGGCCACCAGGACTACCGCCCGGCTCTGTGCAACTGATCTGCGAAGCCATTGCGGTCGATCGTCAGCCGGCCCGATGTCGCTGCGTGTCACAGAAGGTTGCCGGTGGTGACCGCCCGCGAGGAGATCCTGTCCATCATTGCGGAGATGGAACGTTCCGGCCGCGTGGACGTCTGCCCATCGGATGTCGTCGAGCGGCTCACCCAACGTGAGTGGGCGTACGCGCCGTCGACCGTTGCGACGATGGCCAAACGAGCCACATGCTTCGACCCCAGGGACGGCGCGTTCCCAACCTTGAACGAATTGGTCTCGGCCTCTCCCGGGGCACTGCCCAAGCAGCGGTTGGTGCCCACCTCGCAGGTCTGCGGTGGAAGGTTCGTCGTGTCGCTGACACGGCGGCCCGAGAGCACGGAGTCGACGTCGAAGCAGAGCTGGGTGGCACCCACCTGTTGATCGAAGAGAAGGGTGCTCCGGACGAACCCGCCGCCGAGGAGACCTCACTTTCCGGCTCAATGAAGCCGAGTTGGCTTCGGGTCGCAGACGCGTCAATTCGTCGCCAGCGGGCTGATGACGACGCTCATCATGCGGTCCGAGCATCCGCATGCCCTCGGGGTCTTCGCCGTCCCGGCAGTTCTGACGTACGGGTCTAACCCGCCGACTCAGCTTCCCTCTCGCTCAGTTGTCGGTCGAGGGTTGTGTCGTGTCCGAACAAGGAGATGTGAACGCTGAAGGCTTCGGTCCACAACATTCTGAGCGACCCCCGCCGCGTCACGACTCCGAGGGGTCGTACTTACGTCCTGCATCGAGTGCGGCGACTCCGTCACGTAGCAGCGTGAACTGCTCGCGACGGACTTCGTTCGATCCCTTCGTTATCGTCATCTGCTCGTTCAGCGACTCCCAGGCACTGCGGATCCCCGGCCGTCGCATGTTGAGGGAAATCCCTTCCCACCAGTCGCACCATGATTCCTTCGACACACGGCCGGTGAGTCGGTAGTAGCACTCCTCTTCGCAGAGTTCGAAGTAGTCGAACAAGGCTCGTTCGGTTGCGCCAGAGTCGGTAACGGCGTCGACGGACCCCAGCAGCAGCGAAAGAGGAATCCGCGCCGCGATGCCCTCGTACCGATCGACAAAGGTACGTTCGAACGCCAGTTTCATCTGCCGACGAGTGAGGCGCAACTGCCATCCGGCGGCGAGCACGCCTGCAGCGGTAGCCACGTTGGCCGCGGTGGCAATGGTGTCGCCGACGCTCATCGGGCCCGGCACTCGTACGCCGGGGCGCCGAAGAACTCCAGCGCAACGTGGTTCCGTCCATAGTTGCATCCAGCGCACACGTTGACCAGATTGGCCTCAGTGGTGCGACCTCCGTGGGAGCGAGCCTCGACGTGATCGGCCACGCCCTTGGCGGCAATGGTCACCTGTGGCCACAGCGGAGCTTCGACCCCGTTGTACTGGCGGTAAACCGGCTCACGGCGAAAGAGATGTTGATGGGCCATCATCACCCGATGCAGTCGCTCACGTTGCGAGTGCCGGATCGTGCGCGTCCCGCACCCGCTGCAGCGACCACCGGACCGATCCCAAGCAGCGTTGTTATCTGACGGTCGCAGCGGCCGATCACGGTCCTCGGCTGGGCTGCGCCTGGCCGTGTTCCATTGTGGCGCATAGTGCGTGAGGGCGAGCGTCGCGACATTGATCCCGTGGATCGGCTCACGCTCGCAGATCACGTCACGAAAGGCTGCGTCCACCGCGTGCTGATCAATCTGATTCCATCGAGCCGAGGCGGCGACGGCACTGTCATCTAGCGCTTCGACAACTTGGCGCATGTCCTCGCCGTGCTGTACGAAGCGATCGAAGCTCTGCTGGTAGATGTCGATCAGCAGTTCCACTGGGCGGCGGGGATTGGCCTCGACGTGGAGCTGATATGCCAGCCGGAGTGCCATATTGGCGTGCGGGATTGATCGGAAGACAGCGGGTTGACCGTTCGGCATCCGTTGGCCGGGAAGGGCCCTCCACTCGATCGGTACGTCCTCGAAGTCCGCACTCGGACGAAGCGCACACGGTTGCACGCGCCCAACTTAGATCC
This sequence comes from Actinomycetes bacterium, assembly GCA_029782355.1. Taxonomy (GTDB): domain Bacteria; phylum Actinomycetota; class Acidimicrobiia; order Acidimicrobiales; family Ilumatobacteraceae; genus JAKOUY01. The sequence continues at coordinate 233,064 of JAKOUY010000023.1, read as the reverse complement.
GACCCAAGGGGGTCTTCCGGCTCGACCGGTTCCCAGGGGTCGAACCCCACCTCCACGCGGAGAGGAAGTTGGAGCGTCCTCTGGTAGACGGACACCGAACGTGAGGGGTGTTGAGGCGCCTGGGAAGGAGTCCACATACCTCGATTCACCCGAGACCGCTACGGCACGGTCATCGCCGTCCCGACAAGCGAAGGCAGTACTGCGGAGTAGGTCGCTGAGAGCGTCATGCTGGACGAATGACGGACCAGTGTCTCCGGAGGGAGCATCGAACGCTCGCCAGCGTGGCGTTCGACATGCTCGAGCTCGTCGGGGCCGCCTCGAGCCTCTTGCAGCCTGCTCAGGGAGGGAGTGTCTGGATGCAGCACATGCAGTTCGCTGACCGCTCCGAGGATCTCACTGCGCATCTTCGCGCTGCACTGCTGCTGTCGGAGTCTCGCTTGTTCCCACCCGCACTGGCCGTGACGAGGACAGTTCTGGAGCATCATCTTCTCGACCGCCTACTCCTTCTCGCCGATCGCTACGAGCAGACGATCCGACCGAATGACATCACCCTGGTCGAACAGTGGGAGCGCGAGTTCGCCGACCAGAGCAAGCCGTGGACAGCTGACGTCGTTTCGATCACGCGCACGCGCGGTCCGCGTGATATCCCCGCAGCGAGGTCTCGTACTACGCGAACCCTTTCGACCGACTGAGTCGGATGCACGTCGGCGAGAACGAAATCGTGACCGGGTTCGGCTTCCCACCCGCTTGGCCGACGCTGCACTGGTAGGTGCGCCGGGCCTGCTGCGGGACCGACTACTCGTGTCCTCACACACCGGGTTGGCGTTCTCGAGGCGTGGGACGCTCCGCCGACCCCGATGGTCCCTACTCAGCGCGTGTGCCCGGGGCGGGACTCGAACCCGCACTCCCTCGCGGGAAGGGGGGTTTAAGCCCCCCGTGTCTGCCAATTCCACCACCCGGGCCAGTCGAGCGAGCATACGACGCACGGCTCAGGCCACGTGGGGGATCTGACCGGCGGTCGGGGCGACTGCGGACCACAAGTCGGCGCGCAGCCGATCGGCCACCGGCGGAGTCAGCCGGTTGGCGACCACCACACCCTCGACCATGTCGGCGACCACGGCGGCCCACGGGCGGCCCCGAACCGCCACCGCCACCGTGGCTGTGCCTCCGGCGAATCGTCGCACCGTGCGATCGACGCCCACCAGGCGTGGTGGGGAGCGGAAGGACGGCGCCACGAACCCGTGCTGGCGGGCCGTGGACGCCAGCAGTCGGGCGACCTGAGCAAAGTCGACGGCGGACGAGTGGGAACGCATGTCTCGAGCTTCGCGGAACGGTGTGACACGGTTCCCGGGGCCGGAGGGTGCCGGGATCGCGCCACACCCCACTGGTAGGGTTGAGCGGTCACCTCCCCCACCCCAGACGCCCGCCGGCGTCGTTCCCTGGACGCGATGAAGCACCACGAAACTCGTCAAGTCGGACTGGTCGCCGCCCTGGCCGTCGCTTTGCTGGGCGGCGGGTTCCTCTTCGCCACCGGTGGGAAGTCGGGCGCGTCGGGCGCCCAGGTGACCCGCGAGACGGTCATCGACTCGGCGGATCTGTCCGAGGCGGGCAACGACGCCACGGATGCCCTCGCGTCCGGCAACACCAGCCCCACCGTGGCCGACCCCGCCGACCCGGCCACGGCCGGCACCGGTGGCACGAACGACACCAGTGCAGCGTCCGCCGGGAACGAGGAAGGCTGCGTGCTCACCGAGCGGTCGATCGGGCCCGGCTCGAAGGGCTCCAACGTCAGCTGCCTGCAGAAGGCGCTGACCCACGCCGGGTACTACACCGGTCCGCTCGACGGGGTCTACGGCGGATCCACCGTCGCCGCCGTTCGCAAGCTGCAGACCGACAAGGACATGTTCGTCGACGGGATCGCCGGCCGGGAGACCGGGCTCAAGCTGGGCATCTGGCCGGACGAGGCCTCCCAGGTGGTCCGCACGCCCAAGCCCAAGGCCGGCGCCAAGGACCTCGCCGGGTTCCCGCTCTCCTCGGTGGCGAGCGCCGGAGCCAGCGCCCCGCCCGTGCCGGACAACAGCGGCTCCGGCCGCCGGCTGGTCTACAGCCGGGCCCAGCAGCGGGTCTGGGCCATCGATGCCAAGGGTCGCACCGTCCGCTCGTGGCTGGTCTCGGGCAGCAAGTACAACAACGAGACACCCGGCGTGCACAAGGTCTACAGCCGCTCGGCGGTCACCACCGCCTGGAACGGCAAGGCGTTCCTCTACAAGATGGTCCGCTGGCTGGACACCGTGAAGGGCGCCATCGGCTTCCATCAGATCCCCCGCCACCGATCGGACGGCTCGGTCTACCAGTCCGAGGACGAGCTGGGCACTCGCCTCTCGGGTGGCTGCCAGCGCCAAGCCCCGCTCGATGCCGATTTCACCTGGGCGTGGGCAACGGTCGGGACGCCGGTCGTCGTGTTGTGAGTCGCAGCGGGCGACGAGCCGCGTGGCTCGCCCTCGCCCTGATCGCTGCCGGCTGCACGACCGAACGGGCCACCTCCGGTCCACCGAGAACGGGCCAGTCCGGATCGTCGGCCATCGACGGCCCCACCGTCACCTCGGGTTCGCCGAGCACCCTCACCCCGCTGTCGGCACCCAGTCAGCCGACCGCCGCGTTCCCCACGTCCGGTGCCGGGACCATCTCGTCCATCACCGGCACGGTCCCGACACCGACGGGAACCGCAACGCCCGGCACCAACGCGCCGACCGCCGGATCGGGCGGGTCAGGCAGCTCCACGAGTACCACCACCTCGTCACCCGCGGGCTCGTCGGCGCCATCCCCGACCAGCACGTCATCGTCGAACAGCACCCCGGCTGGCTCCGCAGCCGCGGCGAGCACGTCGACGTCGACGTCGACCTCGACCACCAACCCGACGACCACAACGCAGGTCACCACGCCGAGCATCGGGCTCCCCGGTCCGGCGCGCGACGGGGTCCGCACCGCGCCGGGCATCACCGACGCCGAACAGCAGGTCCTCGACGACTTCGCCAAGCGAGCCGCCGAGCGCTACGGCGCCGCCGACGGCATCAGCGTGGCCATCGCCAAGAACGGCCAACTCGTCGGGTCCTACGTCCACGGCAAGGACGTCAACGGCACCACGCTCACGGAGACGTCCCGCTTCCGCCTGGCCAGCATCAGCAAGCTGATCACCGCCATCGCCGTCATGCGCCTGGCGGACGACGGGGTCATCGACATCGACCTGCCGCTCGTTCACTACTGGACCCCTGCCGAGCAGCCCGCCGACGCGCAGTTCGCCACCGTCACCATCCGCGAGTTGCTCAACCACAGCTCGGGTGTGCAGAAGCTGCGCGACACGTTCTTCGGGACCGACATCGACTGGCGCTCCACTGCCGAGCGGGCCGCTGGCGCGGCCCTGATGACCCCACCCGGCACCGTGTTCGCCTACAGCAACGCCAACTTCACCCTGCTCGGCCGACTGATCGAGAAGGTCACGGGCGAGGACTACCAGGCGGCCATCCACCGGCTGGTGCTCCAACCGATGGGCATCACCACCGCCAAGTTCATGAAGACCACGGAGATGGATCCCGGCGATGCCATCTACCAGGTCGGCCAGGACCGCTGGTACATGGAGGCACTCGGTCCGGCGGGCGGGTGGGCGATGTCCGCCGACGACTTGGCCCGGCTGGCCTCGTTGCGCACCCCGGCCGGCACCGACCTGCTGTCGGCGGAATCTGCCAAGCGCCGGCGGACCCCCAGCGGCCTGGACACCCGCACGCCGGACTGGCGGTACGGGCTGGGGCTGATGATCTTCAACGCCGCCTGGGGGCACACCGGAACGATCGAGAGCGCCCGCAACTTCGTGCTCACCATGCCCAACGGGTACACCGTCACCGTCCTGGCCAGCACGGTGGCCGCCAGCAGCGGTGAGCAGCTGATCCGCACCTTCCTGACCCAGGTCGCCGAGCTGGCCCAGCTCCCTCGCGCTAGTTGAGCACGATCACCGCGTCGCCGATGGCGAGGTGATCCCAGATCGCCACCGCGTCGTCGGGACGGACACGGATGCACCCGTTGGACTCGCCGCGCTGGCGAAGATCGCCCACCGAGTCGAGCGGCTGCACGAACTGCCCGTTGTTCAGGACCGGCAAGGAGTGGAAGGCGACGCGCGCCTTGGTGCGCTTGCCGTAGCTGAAGGCCACGAAGTGGGTCATCCGGCTGAAGTGGCCGCCGAACGTGCTGGTGGCATTGAGATCCTTGGCGTAGACGTGGTAGGTGCCCGGATCGGGCATGCTCCACGCCGTCGTCGCCGGCATCTCCGGGCCGCGCCGCCCGTCGGTGCACAGCCAGGTCCGCTGCCGCTTGCGATCGACCAGCGCCGAGTGGCCGTGCGCCGCGCAGTGCGGGTCGAGCGTTCCGGACGCGGCGGGTTCGAGCGTGGTGGCCTTCGTGCTCACGGTGTCCGGTTCGCTCGACGGTGTCATGCGTGGCTCGGAGGGGGAGGTGGCCGCCGGCACGGAGAGTTTGGTGAAGGGGGCACGCGTGGTGGACGTGGTCGAGCTCGTCGTGGTGGTGGTGGTGCTCACCGTCGGGGCCGGCCCGGCCGCCGAGCCGGCGTGGACGAGCGACACCAGCAACGGCACGACCGCAGCCAGGACGGCCAGGACGGCCGCCACGGCACGCGAGCGGGAGGACATCTGCGCCAGTCTACGGCTGGCCTCCGGCCGCTCCCCGTAGGCTCCTGGCGATGGCCGACGGCCCGACGTTGAACCCGGCGCAGCTGCGCACCCTCGACCTGCTCCGTCGCTCCGCCGATCCGCTCGTCTTCGACCCTGAGCTCGTCGTCGAGCTGCGCGAGACGATGCTGGAGGCGCTGGCCCACTTCGCCGACCGCCTCGACGGCGACACGCTCTTCGTCACCAAGCACACCCTCGCCTCCGTCCATGGGTGCGAGGCCAACTTCATGGTCCCGGACGACTTCGCCTGGTCGCCGGCGGCCGCTCGTGGCCAGGTGGCTCACAAGGCCATCCAGCTGATGCTCAACTGGCGTGGCGAGCCCACGCCGCGGGCGCTCGTGGACGACGCCCTGGCCCGCCTGGCCGATGGCGACGACCACTTCGGGCGGTGGATCGCCGGCCTGAGCCCCGGCGACGAGGCAGAGCTGCGTGGCTTCGCCGTCGAGCGGGTCACCAACTTCTCCGAGGCGTTCCCGCCGCTGGACTGGCGCTCGAATCCGAAGACCGAGGCCGCCGCCCAGTTCCCCGTCGACGGCCCGATCCTGCTGCGCGCCCGCGTCGACCTGACGCTCGGCAAGATCGAGGGTCAGGAGAGTCGGCGGGTGATCGTCGACCTGAAGACCGGCCGGGTGACCCCACGTCATCGCGAGGATCTGCGCTTCTACGCCCTCGTCGAGTCACTGGTCTGGCACGTGCCGCCACGGAAGCTGGCGACCTTCTACCTCGATTCGGCCGAGCCGATGGTCGAGGAGGTCACCGAAGGAGTCCTGCGCGCCGCCGTGCAGCGCACCCTGGACGGCATCCACCGCATCGTCCAGCTTCGCCGAGAGGGTCACCAGCCAGGGCGCCGCGCCGGGCCGACGTGCCGGTGGTGCCAGCTGGCGAGTGACTGCGCCGAGGGCCGCCAGTACCTGGACGGCGGCGATGTCGACGAGGTCGAGTGACCTCGGACCAATCGGACCGAACGGTCGGGTCAGCCCCGGCCCATGTTCGGGCGCTTGCCGTGGTTGGCCTTCGAGCGGCGCATGCGGGCCTTGCGCTTCTTGGTCTTCTTCGACATAGGGCATCCAGGCTAGCGGTCAGGATCGTCCGACCCACCGGAGCAGTTCCGCAGCCGGCATGGTGTTGAGCACTCGTTCGAGGGGCACGCCCACCTCGGCGGCTCGGTTGCAGCCGTGCGGTTGCCACTCCAGCTGACCGGTGGAATGGGCATCGGAGTCGATCGAGAACCAGCAGCCGTGGTCGACGGCCAGTTGCAGCAGCGGGCGCGGCGGATCCAGTCGCTCCGGGCGGCAGTTGATCTCGACCGCGGTGTGGAAGGTGGCGCAGGCGGCGAACACGTAGTCGGGGTCGAAGGCCGACGGATCCCGCTTGCCGATCATCCGCCCGGTGCAGTGCCCGAGGACGTCGACGTGCGGCGAGGCCACGGCCCGGACCATCCGCTCGGTCATCGGCTGGCGATCCATGCGCAACTTGGAGTGCACGCTGGCCACCACCAGGTCGAGTTCGGCGAGAACCGCATCGCCGTGGTCGAGCGTCCCGTCCTCGAGGATGTCGACTTCGATGCCGGTCAGGATCCGGAACGGTGCCAGGCGGACGTTCAGCTCGGCCACGTCCTCCACCTGGCGAGCGAGCCGCTCGGCGCTCAACCCGTGGGCCACGGTCAGGCGCGGGGAGTGGTCGGTGAGCACCATGTACTCATGGCCGAGGTCGGCCGCCGTGCGAGCCATCGACTCGATCGTCGCGCTGCCGTCGCTCCACCGGCTGTGCAGGTGGAGATCGCCGCGCAAGGCCTGGCGGTACCGGGCGCCGTCGTCGGTGAGCGGAACCTGGGTGGCGGCCTCCAGCCCGTCGAGATAGGCCGGGCGCTCGCCGCGCAACGCGCCCTCGATGATCGCCGCGGTGGAGTCGCCGATGCCATCCAGCGTGGTCAGCTCGTCCCGACGGGCCAACCGTTGGAGCTCCTCGATCGGCGTGGCCCGGACCACCTCCAGCGCCCGGACGAATGCCTTGGCCTTGAAACCGGTCTCGTGGGCTCGGTCGAGGCAGTGGACCACACGTTCCAGCGCCTCGACCGGGGTCATCCGGCCAGTCTACGACCAGGGTCGACGGGCGGGCCGGAGCCGCCGGCGCAGCGAACCGACCAACCCGATGCCACCCACCAGTACGCCAGTGGCCCAGTACGCCAGTCGGAGATCGCCGCCCGTTCGCGGCAGCACCGGCCCGCCGCCGACCACGACGACCGGCGGGACCGGAGCGGTGGTGGCCGGGTTGCCCGGCACGAGGGTGGTGGTCGTCGTCGATGGCGCTGCGGTCGTGGTGGTGGTCGTCGGGGCGGTCGTGGTGGTGGCAGGTCCGGTCGCAGTTGTCGTCGTCGTGGTCGGGGCATCGGTGGTGGTCGTCGGGGCATCGGTTGTGGTCGTCGGGGCCGCAGTCGTCGTCGCGGCCTCGGTCGTGGTCGTCGGTGCCCCGGTCGTGGTGGTCGTCGGTGCATCGGTGGTCGTCGGCGCCTCGGTCGTCGTGGTGGTCGGTGCATCGGTCGTGGTGGTGGGTGCCTCCGTGGTCGTCGGTGCCTCCGTCGTCGTCGTGGGTGCCTCCGTCGTCGTCGTCGGTGCCTCCGTCGTCGTTGGCGCCGGCCCTTCCCCGGTGGCGGACAACGGGATCGTCGGCCCGACGGTCAGGAGCGTCTGAGCCAACTCGCCCCACGCCGGCCGTCCACGGACGAACGCTGCCGGTCCAGGTGACTGGGCGGTGGCTGTGACCGTGCCGGCGCCCCCGGCCGCCACCGTCGCCCGTCCGTCGGGTCCCGTGGTTGCCGCCGTCCGCCATCCGTCGCCGTGCAGGTCGACCCGAACCCCGGGCACGCCTCGATCCGCCACCCGGACCTCGACCGTTACCGACCCGTCGGCCACCTCCACCGACAGCACCCACGGCCCGGCCAGGCGTCGAGCCTCGGCATCGAGCTGCTTGGCGCGCTGCTCGACATCGCTGCGTCCGCCGAGTTCGGCGATGCGCGACAGCGAGGGCACCAGCGGCGCACCCGGATCATCGGACACGCCCGATCCGGCAGCGTCCAACGCGTAGTAGTGGAACACGGCCCACAACCCGGCGTACGTCAGGGCGTTGGCGTGCTGATAGCGCCACGCCAGGTAGCCCGACTTCCAGCCCCCGGGATCGTTCGGGAGATCCTGACCCACCGGCCGGGCCGGGCTGTTGATCGTCGGGTGGATGCCCCGGTTGAAGGTGCAACTGCCCACGCGCAGCGCGCCGTCGACACCTCGGTACAGCCACCGCCCGGCCCACAGCCTGCCGTTCGCCCGGGCCGTGCCACCGGTGTGGTAGCGCAGGAACAGCCCGCCGCAGCGATAGTCGCCGGGGACGTCCGGCGAGCTGACGTAGGCGACGCAACCCGGCGGCACCGCCACCGGGCGATTGGCCGCGGCCGGCACCACCGGCCAGACGACGGCGAGCACCGTCCCGAACACGAACTTCATGCCCGCCCAGAGGACGGCGGCGCAGCCTAGACGGCAGGGCCCGGGTAGCCTCGACCACTCGGTATGGAACGCTTCGGTCTCGTCGGCCTCCCCAACGCGGGCAAGAGCTCGCTGTACAACGCGCTCACGGGAGGTGGGGCCCTGGCCGCGCCGTACGCCTTCGCCACGAAGGATCCGAACATCGGCGTGGCCAAGGTGCCCGACGAGCGCCTCGACCGCCTGGCCGCCATGAGCAAGTCGCGCAACGTGGTCCACGCCGCCGTACAGGTGGTCGACATCGGCGGACTGGTCGAGGGAGCCTCCAAGGGAGAGGGACTGGGCAACAAGTTCCTGGCCAACATCCGTGAGGTCGACGCCATCGTGTTCGTGCTGCGGGCCTTCGCCGACGACGACGTGCCCGGCCCCGACGATCCGCTCGAACACCTGCGCATCGTCGAATTGGAGCTGGCCCTCGCCGATCTGGAGACGGTGGAGAAGCGGTACAACCAGGCCACCCGTCAGGCCAAGTTGGACAAGGCCGCCGCCGGTGAACTTGACGCACTGCAGGCCGCGTACGACGCGCTCAGCGCCGGAACCCCGCTGTATCGCGCCGGACTCAGCGCGGACTTCCGCGCCACGCTGCGCCCGTACTTCCTGCTGACCAACCGGCTAGTGCTGGCGGTGGTGAACGTCGGCGAGGCCGAGCTCGATCGCATCACCGACGTCGAGGAACGAGTGCGCGCCGAGTTCCAGTCGGCCGGCGACAACGTCGAGGTCATCGGGATGTGCGTGCAGTTGGAGGCCGAGGCCGCGGCCATCGAGGATCCGGCGGAGCGCGCCGAGATGCTCGACGGCTTCGGGCTCGGCGAGGGCGCACTGTTCCGCATGGTGCGTAGCGCCTACCACCTGCTGGGCCTCCGCACCTTCCTGACCACCGGCGACAAGGAGAGCCGGGCATGGACGTTCTACGCCGGCTCGTCGGCCCCCGAGTGCGCCGGGCGGATCCACACCGACTTCCAGCGCGGCTTCATCAAGGCCGAGGTGATCCACTGGGACGAACTGCTCGACATCGGGTCGTGGACCAAGGCCAAGGAGCTCGGCAAGATCCGCATCGAAGGCAAGGACTACCACCCCACCGACGGCGACGTCATGGAGTTCCGCTTCAACGTGTAGGCGGGCTCGGCGACCGACCCGTTGGTTTCATTTGCTGCGAACCGGAGCGGAGGGCTGGCGCGTCAGCGTGCATCACGGCAACCGCCCACGACAGACCATGGGCGCGAAGGCTGACACCGCAGTGCGACGACGACGCGTGACCGCTCACGCGCCCATGGGTGCGCAAACATCCGCACCGGACAGTTTGCGCGCCCATGGGTACAGAACGTTGCACGGCGAGTCATGCGACGTGACCGCTGGCGGTCACATGGGAGCGGAAACGTGCGCACCGGGCACTTTGCGCGCCCATGGGCGCTGAATCTTGCACGAGATGCCTGCCCGGAGGGCTCGAGGCGGGGGTCCGGGGTCGGGGTCCGGGGTCGGACGGTGGGGGGTCGGGGTGCGACGGGGTGGGGTGGGGTGGGGTGGGGTTGGTGCGGTGGCGCGTCGGGCTTGGTGCGGGGGCGCGGTGAGGGCCCCGGGGATGGTGCCGGGGCCCTCAGGGTTGGGGACGGATGCGCCGGGACGGCGCGCCTGACACGCTGATCAGGCGGTGGGGGCCGAGTCGGCTGGCGTGGACTTGCTGTCGGCCTTGCTCGCCACCTTCGCCGCCGCCTTGGCCTTCGGGGCCTTGGCCGCCTTGGCGGCGGGGGTCGCACTGGCCGATCCGGCCTCGGCCGACGAGGTGTCGATGGCCGGGGTGGACGGCTCGCCGGCTGGGCCGACGATCTCCACCTTGACCACCTTCGGCTCGGGCTTCGGGGCCGCGGGCACCGTCACCGTCAGGCGGCCGTGGTCGTAGCGGGCGGTGGTCCGCTCGGCATCGAGCGAGCGGTCCAAACGCACCGAACGGGCCCAGCTCAGCTGGCTGCGATCGGTGTGGTGCTCGACCCGGATGGTCAGGGCTCGGTCGATGACTTCGATCGACACGGCATCCTGCGGGACGCCGGGCAGATCGACGGAGATCTCCAGGTTGCCGTCGCGAACGTCGGCGGACACGCTGGGAGCGGCAGTCCGGCGAACGGGGGCCGCCGAGGCGAACCAGTTCGACGTCAGCTGATCGAAGATCCGATCCAGGGAATCAGGGTTGCGGGTGTACCGAACGACAGCCATCGTTCGACCTCCTTGTGGTGTGGTGAGGAAGTTCTCTGACTGAAGTTCTACATGATTAGTTGAGCGTTATCAACTCAACTTTGAGGATTTTCCTACTGCAGGATCCGCCCCTTGTCGACCACCACCACGCCCCGATCGCTGCGGGTGAACTGGGCGTCGCTGCCCGGGTCATGACCGATGCGGTACCCGGGCGGGATCACCACGTTCTTGTCGATCACACATCGCCGCAGCCGGGCTCCGTGCCCGACCCGCACGCCGGGAAACAGGATCGACTCGGTGACCTCGGCAGTGCCGTCGATGAACACGTCCGAGCTGACCACGCTGTGATCCACCCGACCGCCGGCCACGATCGACCCCGAGCACAGCAGGCTGTTGTTGACCATCGAGACGTCGCCGCCATAGCTGTAGGCCACCTTGGCCGGCGGCAGCGGCAACGGGATCGAGTACACCGGCCACTGCGTGTTGTACAGGCTGAACAGCGGGACGGGAGCCAGCAGGTCCATGTTGGCGTCGTAGTACGCGTCGAGCGAGCCGACGTCGCGCCAGTAGCCGCGTTCGTGGGGGTTCTGGCCGGGCACGACGTTCGTCGAAAAGTCGTACATGTGCGCCTCGCCGGCCAGCGTCAGCGCCGGGATGACGTGGCCGCCGATGTCGGTCGGCACGTCGTCGAGCCCGCCCGGGGTGACCACGTCGATCAACGTCTGGGTGTTGAACACGTAGTTGCCCATCGAGGCCAGCGCCTTGGTGGGATCGCCGGGCATGGCCGGCGGTGCGGCCGGCTTCTCCAGGAACTCGAGGATCTTCCCATCGGTTCCGGCTTTGATGATGCCGAAGGCCGACGCCTCCTCGATCGGCACCGGGATGGCCGCGACGGTCACCCCCGCCTTGGCGTCGAGGTGGGCCTGGACCATCTGGTTGACGTCCATGTGGTAGATGTGGTCGGCCCCGAAGACGCACACCAGGTCGGGCTTCTCGTCGGCGATCAGGTTGAGGTTCTGGTAGATGGCGTCGGCGGAACCGCTGAACCACTGCGGGCCACGGCGCATCTGCGCCGGCACGGGCGTCACGTAGTTCCCGAGCAACGTGGAGAATCGCCAGGTCTGGCTGATGTGCCGGTCGAGGCTGTGGCTCTTGTACTGGGTGAGCACGACGATCTTCAGCATCCGCGAGTTGGCGAAGTTGGACAACACGAAGTCGATGATGCGGTAGGCGCCACCGAAGGGCACCGCGGGTTTGGCCCGATCGGTGGTGAGCGGGGCCAAGCGGCGACCCTCCCCGCCGGCCAGGACGATGACGAGGATGTTCGGTTGAGCCATGCCCCCGACGTTACGCGCTGGTGCCCGTCGCGGACATCAGCCGTTCGTACCACGCCAGGTGCTCGGCGACCGGCGCCGACCACGACCAGTCGATCGCCATGCCGCGTCGTTGCATGGCCGTCCGCCGGCGCTCGTCGGCGACCACCCCGAGGGCCCGATCGAGCGTCGCCGCCAACGCCTCGGTCGAGACGGCGGGGGCGACGAACCCGGTGGACGCGGCCAGGGCGGCATCCACGACGGTGTCGCGCAACCCGCCGACGTCGGTCACCAGCGGCAGGGCGCCGTAGCGCATCGCCTGCATCTGGGCCAGGCCGCATGGCTCGAACCGGCTGGGCATGGCGAACAGATCGGCACCGGCGAACAGCTGGTGGGCCAGGGTCTCGTCGTAGCCGTCGACGAAGCCGACGACGCCGGCGTGCCCGGTTGCCGTCGACTGGATGGCGTCGACCAGGCCACGCTCGCCGCTCCCGAGGATGGCCAGGCGGGCACCGCGCTCGGCGAGCTGGCCGGCGAGCGGCAGCAGCAGGTCGATGCCCTTCTGGTGGACCAGGCGGCTCACCACCGTCACCAGGGCACCATCGGTCGGCGACAGCTCGAATCGGCGGAACACCTCGGCCCGGCTGGCGGCTCGATCGGCGAGCGAGTCGACGTCGAAGCGGCGCGGCAGGTGGGCATCGGTCGACGGGTCCCACTCGGCCGTGTCGATGCCGTTGAGGATGCCGACGAGGCGGTCGCCCTTGTCGCGCAGGATCCCGTCGAGGCCGAAGCCCATGTCCGGTTCGAGGATCTCCCGGGCGTAGTTCGGGCTGACGGCGACCACCAGGTCGGCCGAGCGGATGCCGCCGGCCAGCAGGTTGCAGTCGCCGCCGTGCAGGTAGCGCTCCCACCAGTGCCAGAACCCGAAGGTCCAGTTGGAGTTCGTTCGCCCCTGATAGCCGAGGGTGTGGATGGTGAGCACGGTGGGCGGCGCCGGCCACAGATACGCCGGGGCCGCGCTGGTGTGCCAGTCGTTGAGGTGCAGGATGTCGGGCGACGAGGCTTCGCACAGAGCGGCGACCGCCGCGCCGAAGCCGATGAACCGGGCGTCGTTGTCGAACCAGCCGTTGCCCCACTGGTCGGTGTACGGGTGCGGCTTGCGGATGCCCAACGTCTCCACCAGGGTGATCTGTCCGACGCCCGGCAGCGTGCCTCGCCGGGCGTACGCCGGCTGGAACCACTGGGGGATGTGGGTGATCGGGCGGACCTCCTCGTCCTCCAGCGGGGTCCCGAAGTAGTCCGGGACCACCAACTCGACCTCCACACCCTGGCGGCGCAGCTCCCCGACGATGCCGGCCGAGGCGGCGGCGAGGCCACCGACTCGGGCGAGCGGTGCCAGTTCGGCGGTGGCGAACAGGATTCGGGGGGTCGAACGGTTGGCCATGGGCACAGTCTCCCACGGCCGGTTCGTCGCCGGGGTGCCCGACGCATCAACAATGGGCCTCATGGAACGCAGGTGGACCCTGATCGACGACCCCAGCCCGGGCGTGCGCCGGGTGACGCTGAACCGGCCGGAGAAACGCAACGCCCTCAACCACGAACTGCGCGGCGAGATCATGCAGGCGCTCGTCGACGGCGACCGCGACGACGAGGTGCGCGTCATGATCCTGCGCGGTGCCGGGCCGACGTTCTGCGCCGGCTACGAGCTCGGCGGCGGCAACGTCGGGATGGAGGAGCCGTGGCACACCTCGGCCGGCATGGGCCACTGGCCGCGCCACGTCGTCGACGGGTGGACGCGCATCTGGGATCTCGGCAAACCGGTGATCGCCCAGGTCCACGGGTATTGCCTGGCCGGCGGCAGCGAACTGGCCAACTGCTGCGACCTGGTGTACATGGCCGAGGACGCCCAGATGGGCTATCCGGCCGTGCGCTTCGGCGTGGCCGACCAGCACTTCCATCCGTGGACGGTGGGCATGCGCACGGCGATGGAGATGATGCTGACCGGCGTCTCGTTGAGCGGGACCGAGTGCGTCGAGAAGGGCTGGGCCAACCGGGCCTTCCCCGCCGACCAGCTGGAGGACGAGGTGCTGAAGGTGGCTGCGGCCATCGCCTCGCTGCCCACCGACCTGGTGCAGCTGAACAAGCGCGTCGTCCATCGCCAGATGGAGGTGATGGGCATCCGCACGGGCGTGCGCGTCGGCACCGAGCTGTGCGCGCTGGGCACGATGCTGCCATCGCTCCAGGACTTCGTCGAGACCTCGCGCACCAAGGGCCTGACCGCCGCCCTGCAGGAGCGCGATGCCCCCTTCGGCGACTACCGCACCACGCACAGCCGGGAGACCACCAGTGAGTAGCCACTACACGATCATCACCGCCGACTCGCACGCCGGCGGGAGCCATGCCGACTACCGCAGCTACCTCGACCCCCGGTACGTCGAGGACTTCGACACCTGGCGCGGCCGGTACCGCAACCCGTTCAAGGACCTCAAGGACGACCGGCGGACCCGCAACTGGGACAGCGAGCAGCGGTGGCGCGAGCAGGAGGCCGACGGCGTCGTCGGCGAAGTGGTCTTTCCCAACACGGTGCCGCCGTTCTTCCCCAGCTTCGTGTTGTTCGCCGGCCCACCCAAGCCGGAGGACTACGCCCATCGCCTGGCAGGCATCCGCGCCCACAACCGCTGGCTGGTCGACTTCGTGGCCGAGTGTCCGGAGCGGCGCGCCGGGATCGGCCAGATCTTCCTGAACGACGTCGACGACGCCCTCGCCGACGCCCAGTGGATCATCGACCACGACCTGCGCGGCGGGGTCCTGCTGCCCAACGTCGGCCCGGAGCTGGGCTACGTCAAGCCGCTGTACGACCCCGGCTACGACCCGCTGTGGAAGCTGCTCGAGGACAACGAGGTCCCGATCAACATCCACGGGGGCACGGGCGCACCGGACTACGGCAGCTACCCGTTCAGCATGCTCCTGTACATCACCGAGGTCGGCTGGTACTCGCAACGACCGCTCACCCACCTGATCCTCGGCGGGGTTCTCGAGCGGTTCCCCAAGCTGCGCCTGGTGATCACCGAGACCGGCTGCCACTGGGTGCCGGAACTGCTCGAGCGGCTCGACAAGGTCATCCGCCAGATCCGTGACACCGGCGCCACGGGCGAGATCCGCTACACCGAGGGCAACAAGCTGCGCCAGGACGCCAGCGACTACTTCGCCCAGAACGTGTGGATGGGCGTCAGCCAGCCCGGTCCGGCCGACGCCGCGGTGATCGCCTCGATGGACCGTGACCGGTTCATGTGGGGCAGCGACTACCCGCACGACGAGGGCACCTTCCCGTTCACCCGCGAGCACCTCCGCCAGGTGTTCCCCGGGTGGAGCGAGGCCGACCTGCGCAAGCTGCTGGCCGAGAACGCCGCCTCGCTGTACCGCTTCGACCTCGACAAGCTGGCGCCCCTGGCGGCACGGATCGGGCCGACCGTCGAGGAACTGGCCGAGCCGCTGACGACGTTGCCCGAGCATCCCAACGACGCGCTGCTCCGCGGTCTGCAACCGGCGTAGCCTCGACGGGTGCTGATCGACGTCCAGTTCCTGCCGTCGGGGCGCGGCTGGGCTGGGCTGGTGGAGGCCGGGCGCGCCGCCGAGCAGCGCGGGTTCGGCACCATCTGGCTCTTCGATCACCTGCAGGCCGCCACGCTGAACGCCGACGCCCCGATGCTCGAGCTGTGCACCACGCTCGGTGCGCTGGCCGCGGCGACGACCACCATCGGTCTGGGCACGCTGGTGGCCAACGTGGCCAATCGCCACGCAGCCGTCTTGGCGCTGTCGGTGGCCACCGCCCAGCAGATCAGCGGCGGGCGGGTCATCGCCGGGCTCGGCGCCGGCGCGGCCCCCGGGACCCGCTGGGCCGCCGAGCACGAGTCCGCCGGCATCCCCCTGGCCGCCGACCCGGCCGATCGACACCGCGCCGTCATCGCCCAGATCGAGGCCCTGCGCGCCGCCACCACGGTGCCCGTGATCGTCGGGGCCAACTCCACCGCGCTGGCCGAGTTGGCCGGGCGGCACGCCGACGGTCTCAACGTCCGCCTCGACCACCCGCGCGCCGCCGAACTGCTGGACACGGCTCGACAGGCCGCGCCCGGCCCGTTCGAGGTCAGCGCCTTCGCCATCGGCGAGACGCCCGAAGCCCGCCAGCGGGCGGCCTCGCTCGCCCTGGACCGCTTGATCGTGGTCGATCGGGTCGAGACCTTCCTGGCTC
Organism: Actinomycetes bacterium; assembly: GCA_029782355.1. GTDB lineage: Bacteria > Actinomycetota > Acidimicrobiia > Acidimicrobiales > Ilumatobacteraceae > JAKOUY01. The sequence continues at coordinate 217,049 of JAKOUY010000023.1, read as the reverse complement.
AGCTGCCCTGACCGGCGGCCCGACCGGGCATCCTGAGCCGGGGCGAGATCCGGTCAGTGCACGGCGACGACGCCTGGTCGAGCGTCCGCCCACCCGATCAGCTCCCGCCGCTCGAGCGCCGCGGCGAACAGGTCCGGGAAGGCATCCGGCGTGCACGCCAGGCTGGGGATGCCCAGCGCGGCGAAGCGCTGGACCTGGCCGTGGTCGTACGCCGGCGCACCGTCGTCGCTCAGCGTCACCAGGGCCACGACGGTCACGCCGGCGCGCACCAGCGCGGCGGCGCGGGCCTCGAGCAGCCGGACATCGCCACCCTCGAACAGGTCGGAGACCAGGACCACGACGGTCTCGGTGGGCCGGGTGACCAGCTGCTGGCAGTAGCCGAGGGCGCGGGCGATGTCGGTGCCTCCGCCGAGCTGCACCCCGAACAGGACGTCCACCGGATCGGCCGCCAGCGCCGTGAGGTCGGTGACCTCGGTGTCGAAGCCGATCACGGCGGTTCGCAGGGCGGGCAGTGCGGCGAGCACCGAGCCGAACACGCCGGCGTAGACCACCGAGTCGGCCATGCTCCCGCTCTGGTCGATGGCCACCACCACATCACGGGCCAGGCTGCGCTGCCGGCGGCCGTACCCGACCAGGCGCTCCGGGATCACCGTGCGGTACTGCGGCTGATAGTGGGCCAGGTTGGCCTGCACCGTGTGCAACCAGTCGATGTCGGCCGGGCGTGGCCGGCGCGATCGCTGCGACCGGGCCAGCGCGCCCAACGTGGCCTGGCGGGTGCGCTCGGCCAGGCGCTCGGTGAGCTGGTCGACGACCGTGCGGACCACCTGGCGAGCGGTCGCCCGGGTCTCGTCGGGCAACAGCCGGTTGAGCTCGACCAGCAGGGCGGCGAGGTGCACGTCGGGCTGCACGCCGGCGAGCAGCTCCGGCTCGAACAGCAACTGGCGGAGGTCGAGACGCTCGATCGCGTCGCGCTGCAACACCTGGACCACCGACGCCGGGAAGTAGCGGCGGATGTCGCCCAACCAGCGGGCCACGGCTGGCTTCGAGGCACCCAGCCCCCCGCCGCGCGATCGCCCGCTGCCGGCGGGGCGCTGGTCGTAGAGCGCTCCGAGAGCACCGTCCAGCCGACGGTCGTCGACCGACAACCCGGCCGCCGCGGCGCGCTGGCCGTCGGCGTCCTCCGCCTCGGCGCCGAGGACCAGTCGCCAGCGGCGGTCACGCTCCCACTCGCTGACCCGGCTCATGAGCGATCCGCCGGCGTGGCGCCCAGCATCCATCGCACGGTCTCCATCGCCCGGGTTGCCGTGACGGGGTCGAGGTCGTCGGCGAACGCGTCGGCGCGCTCCAGCGAACCCCGGCGGAGCAACTCGCCGAGCTGGCGGCGTTCGGCCGGGGCGAACCCGCCGAACGTCCGGCGCAGCAAGGCGACGGTGTTCTGGAAGGCATCGGCCGTCAGCCCGCACAGCCAGTCGTCGATCAGCTCCAGCAGGGCTCGGTCATGCAGCAGCACCGTGCCACTGCCAGCGAGGAACCCCTCGACGAACGCCGCGCCACGCGACGGGGCGGTGCCGACGGACAGCGCCCGGGAGAACGACCCGCGCACCTCGTCGGCCACCCAGGTGTCGGCATCGTGCAGCAAGCGCGTCGCCCGCCCGGCGATCAGCCCGTGCGCGTCGCTGCGCCCAGCCAGCTCGGCCAGCACGGCCGGCCAGGCCAGGCCGCGGGCGGGATGGTCGATCAAGGCCAGGGCGCCCTGCACCGCAGCGAGCCGCTCGACCATCGCCGCAGCGTGGTCCTCGTCGAGGCCGCGACAGGCGGCAACCGCGCCGGCCAGGACTCGCACGACCAGCCCGTCGAAGGCGACGCGCAGCGACGCGACCTGCGTGGCGCGCACATCGCCGTAGCGCAGCGTGCGGGCCAGCGGCACCACTGCGTCCATCACCTGGTTCACGTCGGGGTCCCCGGCGGCGGCGTCGGCGAGGCGGGCCACCGCCGGCTCGACGACACCGGGCAGATCCGCCAGCAGCGCGTCCTCCAGGCAGGCGATCAGGTCGGCCGGGGCCGTGGCGGCCGCCACCGCCTCGGTGAGCCGGGCGGCGGCCGCGGCGGCCACCGTGGTGCCGGCCGCGGCGGCCTCGACCACCTGGATGGCGAACTCGGGATGCCACGACAGCGTCCACGTCTCGCGGAACGTCCCCGACGAGCCACGGCCCTCGGCGACCGTGCCCCAGCGCACCCCGAGCGCCCGCAACCGATGGAGGAACACGGAGCGACCGCGCCCGGACGCGGTGCGGAGATCCAGCTCGACGGTCGGGCCGCTGCCCGGTTTCAGCCGCAGCGTGCGCATCGTGGCGTTGATGTCGGCGGCCAGCGGCACCTGCGGAGCGTCGGCCGGGACCGAGCCGATGGCATCGCCGACGACCAACTGGTCGACGATCAGGCCGATCCCCCCGCTCCCGGCCATCACCGCCTCCGCTGCATCGAGCACCTCGGCCAGCCCCGGTGCCGGCCGGGCGCGCAGCGCAGCCAGCGACACCGCGGCGCGAGTGGCGGCGATGAGGTGGTCGGGCGACGCCTGCATGCCTCTCGAGCGCAGCAGTCGGGCGGCCTGGACGAACCATCGGGCCCGCCCGTGATCGCCGGGATGGGCGAAGACGTGGGCGTACCACCCTGGGCTGACCACACCGGCTCCGTACCCGGACGCGGCCGCCAGGCGACGATGGCTCCACGGCACCCAGCTGATGCCCACCTTGACCTTCGGGAGGCCGCGCAGCAGCGCGGCGTCCTGCCTGGCCGGCGGCCACGGCTCACCCAGCGCGGGAACGTGCCACGCTCCGCAGACCACCGCCACCGTCGGCGCCTCGGTGCACACCGCCCGCAGCGCCTGGCGCATGGCGGCCTCCCGGCGGGCGTCCAGCCAGCCGATGTCTCGGCCGGCGCGCACCGCCGTCATCGCCTCGGCCACCGCATCGAAGGCCGCCAGCCCGCCACCGCGATGCTCGACGACGTCGTCCCACCACCGCTCGGCATCGGCGTCGCCCGCCGCGGCGGCCAACTCGCCCAGCGGGTCGACGGGGGCCTGCTCGTCGAGCAGCGCCGGCTCGTCACCGGCCAGCAGGTGGGCGAGCGACAGATCGATGGGGATCACCCGGCGCTGATGCGCCGCGGCCCAGCGCATGGCCTGCCATTCCGGGCTGAACTCGGCCAGGGGCAGGAAGGCCGCCCGATGGGGCTGCCCGACGACGTGGCCGAGCAATGCCACCGGTGGCTCGAGGTCGGCGGCCGCCACCCACGCCAGGGCTCGCTCCGTGTCCGCCGGCAACTCCACGGCGACCACGTCGGGCTGGACCTCGTCCAGCGCGGCGACCACCGAACGAGCCGAACCCGGCCCGTGATGGCGGATGCCGAACCGGTGGATCACCCGCCGCTGCCCCCGTCCAGCGCCCGGCAGGCGTCGTAGAACGCTCCCCACTCGGCACGGTGGCGGACGACGGCCTCGAGGTACTCGTTCCAGGCGATGCGGTCCTGGACCGGATCCTTGACGACCGCCCCGACCACGCCGGCGGCGAGGTCGTCGTCGGTCAGCCGGCCGGACCCGAAGTGGGCGGCGAGCGCCAGCCCGCTGGACACCACCGAGATGGCCTCGGCCGTGCTCAGCGAACCGCTCGGCACCTTCAGGGCGGTCATCCCGTCGGCGGTGCGCCCGGCGCGCAGTTCCCGGAACACGGTGACCACCCGGCGGATCTCCTCGCTGCCGGCAGGGGCCACGGGCCAGTGCAGCGACTCGCCGAGCTCGGCCACCCGCCGGGCGACGATGCCGACCTCCTCGTCGGCATCGGCCGGCAGGGGGAGCACGACCGTGTTGAACCGCCGCCGCAGGGCGGCGGAGAGATCGTTGACGCCGCGATCGCGGTCGTTGGCAGTGGCGATCAGGTTGAAGCCCGGCGCAGCCTGGACCTCGCTGCCCAGCTCGTGGATCGGCAGCGTCTTCTCGCTGAGCACCGTGACGAGGGCGTCCTGCACGTCGCCCGGCATACGGGTCAGCTCCTCGACGCGCACGATCGAGCCGCGGCGCATGGCTCGCAGCACCGGGCTCTCGACCAGCGCCGCCGGTGACGGTCCCTCGGCCAGCAGCCGGGCGTAGTTCCAGCCGTAGCGCAGCGCCTCCTCGGCAGTCCCCGCCGTCCCCTGGACCAGCAGCGTGGAGTCACCGCTGATGGCCGCAGCGAGGTGCTCGCTGAGCCACGTCTTGGCCGTGCCGGGCACGCCGAGCAGGAGCAGGGCTCGATCGGTGACCAGGGTGGCCACGGCGATCTCCACCAGGCGCCGCTGGCCGACGTACTTCGGGGTGATCACCGTCCCGTCCGCCAGCGTGCCGCCGAGGACATAGGTGACCACGGCCCACGGTGAGAGCCGCCAGGTGGTCGGACGGGGGCGGGTGTCCGCTGCGGCCAGGGCGGCCAACTCGGCGGCGTACTGCTGCTCGGCGTGCGGGCGCAGCACCGCGGGGGAGGTGGGCTCAGGCGGATCGATCATCGGGGGTCCAGTTCGGTGAGGGCCCGCTGACGCAGCCGGGCCAGCGCGGCGAGGTGGGCGGCCAACCCGAGGACGGCCGGCGAGCCGTCGACCGTGTCGAGGGCCCTAGCCACGGGCAGCAGGGACGGCCGTGGCAACCGGGCCACGAGGTTGATCAGCATGGCTCGCTGGGCGGTGCTGACGGTGCCGGCCCGGAACATGGCCGCCAGCGCCGCGGCGCAGTCCCCCGGTGGGCGGCCACACACCACGGCGAGCTCCGGCGTGACCGGCAGCGGATCGTCCGTTGGAGCAGGTCGGCGCCCGGCGGGCCGCGGCGCCAGTCCGGGCCAGGTCTGGACGAGCCAGGCGGCCACCGGCCCGGCGACGCGGTGGGCGAGCTCGGCCAGGGTCGGATCGCGGCGCGTGTGCACGAGGACGGGCACGACCAGCTCGGCGCCGAGCCGCCAGCCGCCGGCCGCTACGGCCTCCAGCCACTCCCCGACGATGGCCGGGAACTCGGCGGTGATCCGCCGGAAGTCGCCCTCGGCACCGGGTGGTGTCGGCGGGCGCGAGTCGTGGTCCACAACGGCCGGGGCGACGGTGGCCGGACGGGGCAGGCGCGCTGCCCGGCGCAGCACCGTCGTGGCGGCAACCTGGTGCAGCAGGACCTCGGCGCGGTCGGCCGCGGGGTGCCGGGCGGCAAGGTCGGCGAGGAGATCGGCCAGATGGCCCGCCGGCACCGGCGGTGGCGGGCGACGGTCCGTTCCCAGCAGGGCGACGGCGGTCAGCTCCTCCCAGTGCTGCTGGATCATGCCGCCCCCACGAACGAGGCGTCGGCCACTCGACCGACGTCGATGTGCCGGTCGGCGAGGTGCACGGTGAGCGGGACGAACCCGTTGGCCGTCCACTCGCAGGTGGTCGGGACCATCTCACCGGACCCCGCCGCAGCGAGGGTGGCCACCACGGCGCCGGGCGCATCGAGCGGCACCATCGAGCGATCGTCGACGAGCCACCAGCGCCCCGCAGCCGGGGCGACGGCCGCCACGACGCACACCGGCACCCGGTCGATCCACGGCTCGGCGGCGACCTGGCGGCCGACCTCCTCGACGGCGTGAGCGACGGTGACGGCCGACGGCGGACCGCCCCACTGCGGTGCCCCGCAACTCAACCCGAGCAGGGCCCGCAACCGCAATCGGCCCGGATAGCGGTACAGGTCCCCATCGATCACGGCACCGACCGGCAGGGAGCCGTCCAGCGACTGGCCGTAGGCGGCGAAGGACAGCAGCATGGCCCACGCGCCGGACTGCACGCCGCGCAGCCACAGCCGGCGGACCTCGATGCGGTCCTCCCGGGTGTCGCTGCGCCCGAGCACCTGCCACCGGTCGGTGTCCGGAACGCCGGCGAGGATGCTGGCCTGGCGGATCTGCCACCCGAGCGCGACGGCGACCGAATCGGCGAGGTCGTCGGGGAGCTCACCCAACCGCAACCCGGCTTCGGCCAGCAGGTCGAGGATCCCCAACTCGGCGAGGACCTGCTGGTGCCAGTCGGCGGAGGCCCCGGCCAATCCGGCGACCCGCCGGACCCGGTTGGCCAGTCCGCCGACCTGCGCATCGACCAGCCGGGCGGCGAGGCGATCCCACGTGTCGAAGCGGGCCATCGCCGGGTCGGACAGCCCGGTGCGCATCCGGTCGCCGAGCCAGCGGCGCAGCTCGACCAATCCGGCGCGCATCCGGGCGACGCGCTCGTCGCGGTCACCGCGCTGCGGAGCAGGTGGATCGGCCGTGACGGCCACCAATCCCTGCGGATCCGGGAGCGCCGGGCGGACCTCGTCCGGGCGGGCGACAACGGCCGTGCCACGGCGGACCCACTCGTCGACGGCTGCCGAGCGAACCCCTGCGGCGACGCCACCGCGTGCCCACACCAGCAGCAGGGCGACGGCGTGCTTGCAGGGCACCTGCCGGCTGGGGCACGAGCAGGCGAAGCGGGCAGCGACGTGGTCGACGAACACGTCGTACGGCTCGGCCCCCGACCCACCGCAGCGACCCCACAGCGCCTGATCGTCGACCCCGGTCCCGGACCACCGCGACGCCACCGCCAGGGGCTGGGCGGCGGCGTAGGCCGCCGCCGAGGGAGCCACCGCGGCGATCTGCTCGACCTGCCACACCACCGGACCGCTCACCCGCCCGACCGTAGCGGAGGGGTGCGACGCGATCTCCTGGCGCCCCCTTCTACTTGAGCACTCCCTGCCAGACTAGGTGGGCACCCTCGTGGCCGGTGCGGACCATCCAGATGGTGGCCAGCACGCCGACCAGCGCTGCAGCCGCCGACAGGCCGCGCAGCACGGCCGGCGAGACCGGTCGCTCGCTGCGGCGAGACCACCACACCGACCCCACCGCCACGGCGAGCAGCGCGACCATCACGAAGGTGATCACCTGGGTGGTGTCGGCCAGATCGGCGTGGCGCCGGACGCTGACGTCGAAGTTGGGGTTGCGCCGCAGCGCTCTGTCGAAGGCCTCCCCACTCTGGGTGGCAGCCAGCACGGTGCCGAAGGCGACCACCGCCGCACCGAGCAGCCACGGGTTGGCCCGCTCCTGCCAGCGCGGACGGACCGCCAGGACGATGCAGCCGACGGCGACGAGGGGGACGAGCACGAGCGGGGCGTGCACGAAGAACACGTGCGCCGGCAGGTTGAAGACGGTCTCCACGGTGGGGAATGTAGCGACTCACCTGGCGCGCCGCGCCGACTACGCTCTCCCGGATGGGTCGCCGCCTCGTGTCCTCGATTGCCGTGCTCGTCTCGCTCGGTTCGCTCGCCGTGGCATGTTCGGACGACACGACGTCGTCGGCCGGCACCACGGCCCGGACGGCGACCACACCCGGGCCGGGGACCGCGTCGCAGTCCACCACCGCGGCGGGCACCCAGGTGGCACCGATCACCGTTGCGGCGACCACCGGGGCAGCTGCCACCACCGGCGCCACTGCGACGGCCGGAGGGAATGCCGCGGAGACGGTCGGGATCAAGCTGGCCGAGTTCACGATCACACCGGATGCCACCGTTCGGGCCGGAACGGTGACGTTCAACGTGACCAACGCCGGCCAGCGGATCCACGAGTTCGCCGTCTTCCGGGGCGACTCCTACGCCTCGCTCCCCCACCAGTCCAACGGGGCCGTGGACGAGACCAAGTTGGGCGCGGCGAACATCATCGGGCGGACCAGCCGGCTCGACAGCGGGCAGACCGCCTCCCTGACGATCGACCTCAAGCCTGGCAAGTACGTGCTGATCTGCAACCTCGGCGCCGGGCCGAACAGTCACGCGGCGCGCGGCCAGACGGTGGACATCACCGTCAGCTGATCTACCCTCGCGCCCTATGCCCTGGGGCGACGACTCGACCGACACCCGGCTGCACGGCACGCAGATCGCCGACAGCGTCCTCGACACCATCGGCAACACGCCGCTGGTCCGATTGCGCCAGATCAGCGAGCGCTACGGCCTGGCGTGCGTGCTGGCGATGAAGATGGAGACCACCAACCCGGGCGGCTCGTCCAAGGACCGCCCGGCTCTGGAGATGATCCTGGCCGCCGAACGCGACGGGTCGCTGCAACCGGGCGGGACGATCGTCGAGCCCACCAGCGGGAACACCGGGGTCGGCCTGGCCATCGTGGCCGCCCAACGCGGCTACCGCTGCGTGTTCGTCATGACCGACAAGGTCGCTCCGGAGAAGGTCAGCCTGTTGCGGGCCTACGGTGCCGAGGTCGTGGTCTGCCCGGTCGCCGTCGCCCCGGAGGATCCCCAGAGCTACTACCGCGTCGCCGAGCGCCTGACCCGTGAGCGCAACGCCTTTCGCCCCAACCAGTACGCCAATCCGAACAACCCGCTGGCCCACCAGCAGACCACCGGACCGGAGCTGTGGGAGCAGACGGGTGGACGGATCACCCACTTCGTCGCCGGCGCGGGGACGTGCGGCACCATCACCGGGACGGCCCGGTACCTGAAGTCGCGCAACCCGGCGGTGCGGGTGATCGCCGCCGACCCGGACGCCTCGGTGTTCTCCGGCGGTGCCGGCCGGCCGTACCTCGTCGAGGGCGTCGGCGAGGACTTCTTCCCGGCCGCATGGGATCCGACGGTGTACGACGAGGTCATCCCGATCAGCGACGAGCAGAGCTTCCTGACGGCTCGCCAGGTCAGCCAGGTGGAGGGCATCCTGATCGGCGGGTCGGGCGGCCTGGCGGTGGCGGCAGCCATCCAGGTGGCCCAGCGGGCCCAGCCGGAGGACATCGTCGTGGTGCTCAACCCGGACTCCGGGCGCGGCTACCTGTCGCGGGTGTTCGACGACGGCTGGATGGCGGGCTACGGGTTCCTCCAGGAGTGCTCGGAGTGCGTGTCCGCCGTCCTCGCCGCCAGCCGGACGACGCCGTCGCTGCTCTACGTCAACCCGGCGGACTCCGTCCGCCGGGCGGTGGACCTGATGCAGGCCAACGGCATCAGCCAGCTCCCGGTGTGCAAGAACACCCCACCGTTCGCCGCCGCCGAGGTGAGCGGGGCGGTCGACGAACTCCACCTGATGGCGGCGATCGCCGCCGATCCGCACCTGCTCGACGCCCCGGTGGAGCAGATCATGGGTCCGAAGCTGCCCACCATCGGGGCCGGCCAGCCGATGACGTTGGCCGTCGAACGGCTGGCCTCGGCGCCGGCCCTGCTGGTGCTGTCCGGCGGCCGCCCGCTCAGCGTGCTGACCCGCAGCGACCTGCTGCGCTACTTCGAGGAGGCTGCCCGTGGGTGAGCGCGCCGCACAACTCGGCTGGGCGTTCGAGACCCAGGCGATCCACGTCGGCCAGGAGGCCGACCCCGCCACCGGCGCCGTGGTGACCCCGATCTCCCTGTCCACCACCTTCCGCCAGCACGCCGTCGGCCAGCACCAGGGCTACGAGTACAGCCGCAGCGGCAACCCGACGCGCACGGCCCTGGAGACGTGCGTCGCCGCGCTGGAGCGGGCCGGCCACGGGCTGTCGTTCGCCAGCGGGTTGGCGGCCGAGGACAACATCCTCCGCCTGCTGGCGCCCGGCGGGCGGGTGCTGCTGGGCAACGATGCCTACGGTGGCACGTTCCGGTTGATCTCCCGGGTGCACACCGCTCTGCCCTGGAGCGCCGTCGATCTGCTCGACGTCGATGCCCTCGCGGCCGACTGGCCGGCGGACACGGCGATGGTCTGGCTGGAGACGCCCACCAACCCCCTGCTCCGTTGCGTCGACATCGAGGCCGTCGCCGCACTGGCCCACCGGCACGGGGCGCTGGTCGTGGTCGACAACACCTTCGCCACCCCGGCGCTCCAGCAGCCGCTCACCCTCGGCGCCGACGTGGTGGTGCACTCGGCGACCAAGTACCTGGGCGGGCACAGCGACGTGGTCGGCGGGTTCGTCGCCGTCGACGACGACTCGCTGGCCGAGCGGTTGCGCTTCACCCAGAACGCGGCCGGGGCGGTGCCGGCGCCCTTCGACTGCTACCTCACCCTGCGCGGGGTGAAGACCCTGGCGCTGCGCATGGAGCGACACTGCAGCAACGCCCGGGCGGTCGTCGATCTGCTGGTCGGGCACCCGTCGGTCGAGCGGGTCTACTACCCGCAGCTCCCCGATCACCCGGGCCACGCTGCGGCAGCCAAGCAGATGAACGACTTCGGTGGCATGGTCAGCTTCACCGTTCGCGGCGGGGCGGCGCGGGCCATGGACATCGTGGCGCGCACGGAGCTGTTCACCCTCGCCGAGTCGCTCGGGGCGGTGGAGAGCCTGATCGAGCACCCGGCACGGATGACCCACGCCTCGGCGGCCGGCTCGCCGCTGGAGGTCCCGGACAACCTGATCCGGCTGTCGGTCGGGATCGAGCACCCCGACGACCTGGTCGCCGACCTCGAGCAGGCCCTCGGCGGATCGGTCAGAACAGGGCGATCTGGCTGCCGGCGGGTGGCAGCCGCGGAACGCCCGCCCACGGGACGTAGTGGTCCATGAACACCCAGGTGCGGCGGTGGATGGCCGACGGGCCATGGGCGCAGAGCGCCGCCCGATGATGGTGGCACGGGTAGCCCTTGTTGGCCTCGAACCCCCACAACGGGTAGTGCTCGGCCATCTGGCGCATCCACCGATCGCGGCTGACCTTGGCCAGCACGCTTGCCGCGGCCACCGGCAGGCAGGTGCGATCGGCCTTGACCCGGGTGACGACACGCTCGACGGCGTCGCCGACGAAGTCCCACGTGCCGTCCACCACCGCCACGTCCGGACGCACGGCGAGGGCCTGGATCGCCCGCCGGGCTGCCACCCGCTGGGCCTCGGCCATGCCCAGTTCGTCGCACTCCGCCTGGCTGGCCTCGCCCACCGCCCAGGTGGTGCACCAACTGGCGATCCGCTGGAACAGGTGCTCGCGGGCCCCCTCGGTGAGCAGCTTGGAGTCGCGCACCCCGTTGACCCGGCGGTCCAGCGGGAGCACAGCGGCGCCGACCACCAGCGGACCGGCCCACGCCCCGCGGCCGACCTCGTCGATGCCGACGACGCACTGGTGACCGTCGGCCAGCAGCTCCCGCTCGAGCGAGCGGTTGGGCGGACGTCGGGCCGCGCTGACCATCAGCGCAGGACGAGGCCCGGCGGGCCGGCGACGAACTCGCCGACCACGGTGAACCCGTCGAGGTCCGCCACGGCGGCCGGCTCGACGGCGGCCAGCAGCCCACCGGATGTCTGCGGATCGAAGCACAGCGCCTCGCCCGTCGGCTCGGCGGTCGAGCGGAGGTGTCCGGCCAGGTAGTCACGGTTGCGGGCGTCACCACCGGTGCGCACCCCGCGTCCTGCCGCCTGGCGGGCGCCCGGATAGGCCGGCAACGTCTCCGTGGCGAGGTGCAGCTGGAGGCCGCTGCGCTCGGCCATCTCCCAGCCGTGCCCGGCCAGGCCGAAGCCGGTCACGTCGGTGACCGCGTGGGCCGCGGCACCGACGGCGGCGAGCTGCTCGGCCGGTACGCGGTTGAGCTGGCGCATCCCGCTCACGGCGGCCCGGCGCTCGGCATCCGTACCCCCGGCCAGCACCAGGCCGGTCCCGAGCGGCTTGCCCAGCACGGCGATGTCGCCCGGCCGGGCACCGCCCTTGCGTAACACCCGGTCCGGGTGAACCAGACCCTGCACGGCGAGCCCGAAGATCGGCTCCGGGTTGCGGATGGTGTGGCCTCCTGCCACCGACCCACCCGCCTCGGCCACCACGTCGGCGGCGCTGGCGAAGATGGTGGCGATGGCGTGGTGCGGGAAGTGTTCGGGGAACGCCGCGACGTTGATCGCCACCGCCACCCGTCCGCCCATGGCGAACACGTCACTGCACGCGTTGGCCGCGGCAATGGCGCCGAAGTCGGCCGGATCGTCGACCAGTGGGGGGAAGAAGTCGGTGGTGGAGACCAGTGCCAGATCGTCGGTCAACCGGTAGATGGCGGCGTCGTCGAAGGGAGCCAAGCCGACCAGCAGCGCCGGATCGGCACCGCCCGGGAACTCGCCGAGCAGGCCCGTCAGCAGCGAGGCCCCGAACTTGGCGGCGCAGCCACCGCAGGACGTCCATTCCGTCAGCCGCAGCGGCGCACCCTCCATCGTCGGACCGCTCATCGCCCGCCAGGTTACGGCCGCCCGCCGACCGGCGCGACGGGGCCCGCCGAACCGGGAAGCTCGATGGTCGAGTAGCTCGCCTGGCACGGGGAACCGAGCAGCCAGTGGATCCGCTGCGGGCCATCGCCGCGCAGCTCGGCGATCATCGAGGCGGTGGTCACCTCGATCCCGTCGACGTGCATGCACACGCTCCACCCTGGTTCGGCGGCCTCGTGGGTGCGGAGGTGGTCGGCCAGACCCTCGACGGTCACCGGCCGCTCGGCGAGCACCCGCTGGGAGGCGTGCCAGCGCGGGTCCACCAGCCGCTCGACGGGCTGGCGCGGATGGCGGTGGCGGGCATCGAAGTCCGGGATGGTTGTCCGGTTGCTGATCGCCCGGACCTCGGCGACCTGCTCGACGGCGAGGTCTCGTCCCGACGTCTCGATCACGTAGGCCCGCTGCGGATCGGCGACCAGCAGGCTGCTCCAGTACGCCTTGGGGCCTCGCCGACCGGCCGGATCGTGGCCGGTGCCACCCTGCCCGTAGCGGTCGAGCAGGTCGACCACCAGGGCGACGGCGTCCTCGGCGCGCTCGGCGCGCTCGAGCACCAGGCGGACGAGGTCCAGCCCGGTCAGCGCCGGGGCGGCCGATCGTGGATCGAGGGTGGTGTAGATCGCCTCGTTGCCGGCGGCCACGCCGGCCGCGTTGACCCCGTGCTCGGCACCCCACGACCACGCCGGGCGGGTCAGCCAGCACGGGATCGTCGCTCGGTCGTGGCCGGACACGTCGAGGTGGGTGGTGCGCGTCCATCGCTCGGCGGACCGCGGACCGAGCCGTTCCGTCACCATCGTCTCGTCCGGCGGACGGTCGCTGTTCTTGGCGAAGAGCGTCGCCCCACCCGTGGCCGGCGGCAGGGCGACCAGGCAGTCACACACCGGCGGGTGGCGCCGGCCACAGGGTTTCGCCACGGGCCTCGGTGGTGCTCCAACCCGGAGCGACGACCGGCGAACTGAGGCGCACGGGCGGCCCGTCGACCTCCCAGAGCACGGCCGGGCGGGCACCGTGCCAGCGCACGGCCACCGACACCCGGCTCGCCCCGACGGGGACGCCGTGGGCCTCGATCGGTGCACCGAGCCAGGCCGGGTCGAACCCGCCCGGGAGCAGCGACCCGTCGGTGCCCACCAGCCGGCGCTCCGCCCACGGGACCACGGCGATGCCGGTCGGAGCCCGTTCGGGGGCGGAGGGCGGCCGTCCCAGGTGCCCCACGGCGGCGGCCAGGTCGGCCAGCGCCCGCCGCTCGCCGAGCGCAGCAAGCGCGACGGCGGCACCGTCGAGACCGGTTCGCCCGAGCCAGGTCGGAGCGCCGGCGCGCAGCACTCGCTCGACCCGCCCGGCGATGTCCGCGACATCGAGCCGATCGACCAGGCCGAGCGCGGCGAGCTGGCCGGCGGCCACGAGTGCCTCGCCGTCGTCGGCGGAGCCGGGGTCGTCGGCCAGGGCCAGGTCGCAGCGGGCAGCGACCACCGCATCGACCAACGCCGGATCCGCCAGCTCGAGGCGTGAACCACGTTCGGCGAAGCGCAGCCAGCCGCGCACCGCGGCGTCCGCCGTGGCGTCGGCGGGGACGGAGCCGGAACCCCGGCGTCGGGGATCGAGTGGCCAGGCGATCCGCCCGCTGGCGGCGTGCCCGACCGGGACGGCCACGGCGTCGGCGGGCAGGGCGATGCCGGCAACCGGCGCGCCACCGCCACGCGGCAGCCAGATGTCGCCCCGGTCGAACGCCACCGCCATCGCCACGGGGGATCCGTTGTGCACGTCGACCATGACGAGGCCGCCGCCGTCGGCGGTGCACCACACCCGCTGGACGGCGTCACCGCCGGGGATGCGCAGCTTGGTCTCCACCACAGGCGTGCCCTGGACTCGCCGTTGACGCACCGTCGGCTCGTCCGCCGGGCGGTGCCAGCGATCCTCTGCGGCGACGTACCAGCCGAGGCGGCTGCGGTCGGCGCGCTGCACGTTGCCGCAGCCGTCGACCTCGGCGCGGCAGGTCCCGCCGAGGATCCCGATCACCGTCACGGTGCGAGCGTAGGTGCCTACGATGCACCTCGTGCAGTCTGCGCTCGTCGTGCCGATCAAGGCCTTCCGGGCGGCAAAGGCTCGCCTGGCCGGCACCATCGACCCGCAACGGCGCGCTGCGCTGGCCCGCTGGATGGCCGGGCGGGTCCTGGATGCCGCCGACCCGCTGGACCGCTACGTCGTGTGCGACGACGACGAGGTCGCCCACTTCGCCACGGCGAACGGGGCCAAGGTGGTCTGGATGCCGGGCGCCGGGCTGAACGGTGCCGTCCAGGCCGCCCTGACCGATCTCGCCGGTCACGGCTACGACCACGCCGTGGTGGCCCACAGCGACCTCCCCCTGGCCAACGGCCTCGCCGGCCTGGCACGACCCGGCGCGGTCACCCTCGTCCCCGACCGCTTCGACGACGGCACCAACGTCCTCGCCGTGCCCCTGCCGTCGCCGATCGCCGTGGCCTACGGGCCGGCGAGCTTCCACCATCACCTTGCGGCGGCGATCGCCTCGAACTGCTCGGTGCACGTGCGCCGTGACCGGCGCCTGGCACTCGACGTCGACCGCCCGGCCGACCTGGCCCATCCGCTGCTCGGCTCGGTCACGCTCCCGTGAGCGCCAACACACCCGGCCAGCCGCCCACGGCGACGGGCGAGGTCGGCTCCTCGTTCCCCTGCCCGCCCTCGGCGCTGGCCGTCGGCGCCCACCCCGACGACATCGAGTTCGGTGCCGGGGGCACGCTGGCCAAGTGGGCCCGCCAGGGATGCGCCGTCCACCACCTCATCTGCACGGACGGATCGAAGGGCACGTGGGATCCGACGGCCGATCTCGTCTCCCTGGCGGCGACCCGCCGCGCCGAGCAGCAGGCGGCCGCCCGAGTGCTGTGTGGCCCGAGCGCCGGGTCCGTCGAGTTCCTCGACCAGGTCGACGGCGAGCTGCGCGTCACCCCGGATCTGTGTCGCCGGGTGGTCGAGGTGATCCGACGGCTGCGCCCGGCTGTCGTGCTGGGCCACGACCCGTGGAAGCGGTACCGCCTGCACCCGGACCATCGCGCCGCCGGGCAGTTGCTGTGCGACGCCGTCGTCGCGGCGCGCGATCCGCACTTCTTCCCCGATCTGGGCGTCGCCCACCACCGTCCCGGCGCCCTCCTCCTGTTCGAGGCCGACCAGGTCAACCACGTCGAAGCGGTGTCCGCCGACGACCTCGCCGCCAAGCTCGCCGCGCTGCATGCCCACCGCAGCCAGTTCGAGAGCACGATGCTGGCCAGCGACGAAGCCCAGCTCGCCGACTTCGATCGGCGGATCAGCGACGGGCTGGCCGTCCTCGGGGCCCCCTACGGACTGGCCGCGGCGGAGGCCTTCCACCTCATGACGGATCTGTAGCCGGCCGCGAGCCACCGGCGGGTGGCCGGCCCGTCCCCGGGCCGCCGGCGAAGGCCTGGGCGATCTGCATCCATTGGACGGCGTCGCCGGTGACCTCCAGGGCGGTGTCGGCGACGTTGCGCCGCTGGGTGACCACGAGGCAGAAGTCGAGCGCCGGTCCGACGACCCGATCCGGACCAGGCTCCCCCCAGGTCCAGACCTCGCCGTCGGGCCCGTCGAGGTCGACGAACACCGGATCGGTGGGA
The DNA here is from genome assembly GCA_029782355.1 of Actinomycetes bacterium. Lineage (GTDB taxonomy): Bacteria > Actinomycetota > Acidimicrobiia > Acidimicrobiales > Ilumatobacteraceae > JAKOUY01. The sequence continues at coordinate 201,237 of JAKOUY010000023.1, read as the reverse complement.
ACTTCCAGCCCGTGGAGCATGTAGGAGAACGGTCGGGCGTGGACGCCGAGGTGGGCGACGTGACGGAGCCGCGCCGTCGCCGGCACGGTGTCGCCCAGGGCGTCGGCCACGTCGATGCCGTGCGCCCAGGTCTCCATCAGCCGGGCGGTCAGGCAGGACATCGCCGACATCGTCGGCCCGTACCACGGGACGCGCCGCTTCGGGTCGACGGGGCGCGCCGCGTCGATGAGCTGCTGGCGGCCGGCGCGCCAGCTGGCGAGCAGCTCGCTGCCCGACATCGCCCGGCCGGGTTCGACCGAGACCTCCGTCGTCCTCCCGGTCGCCAGCAACCGGTCGGCCTCGTTGCGGAAGGCGTCCGGGTCGGTGAGGGCCTGGGCGGCGCGTTGATCGAAGAACCACAGATGGCTGATCTGGTCGGCCACGTCCCATCCATCCGCCGGGGTGGGCGTGCGCCAGGCGCTCTCGTCGAGCCCGGCCACCAGCCGATCCAGTTCCGCGGTTTCGGCTGCGAGATCCCGGCAGATGGTCTCCATGGGCGGACCTTACCCGGCGCCGGACGCGACGGTGGGGCGGGGTCGACCCCGCCCCACCATGCCGTACGGTCGACGAGCGTCGACTACTTCTTCTTGGCCGGAGCAGCCTTCTTGGCCGGGGCAGCCTTCTTGGCCGGAGCAGCCTTCTTGGCCGGGGCAGCCTTCTTCGCCGGGGCAGCCTTCTTCGCCGGAGCAGCCTTCTTCGCCGGAGCAGCCTTCTTCGCCGGGGCAGCCTTCTTGGCCGGGGCAGCCTTCTTGGCCGGAGCGGCCTTCTTCGCCGGGGCAGCCTTCTTCGCCGGGGCAGCCTTCTTGGCCGGAGCGGCCTTCTTGGCCGGAGCGGCCTTCTTCGTTGCCATGATCATGTGTCCTTTCGTGGATTCCTTGTGGTTACTTCTTCTTCTTGTTGAGCGCGGCCTTGAGCGTGGTGCTCGAGGTGAACTTCATCCGGGTCGAGGCGGCGATCTTCACCGCCGCGCCGGTCTGCGGGTTGCGACCGGTGCGAGCCTTGGACTTCGAGGTCGAGAAGGAGCCGAACCCGGGCCACGCCACCTTGCCACCCTTCTTCGCCGTCGCCACGACGGTGTCGAAGAAGGCACCGATCGTGCGATCGGCGTCGGCCTTGGAAACCCCGGCCGACTTGGCTACTGCTTCAATCAGTTCTGCTTTGGTCATTGTGACGATGTACCTCCAGGCACCTGTTGTCGAGTAACGAGTCGTTACGGGACATAAGCGAACAGGTTCGACGCATCGTTTTCAAGCATCCTCGTTGTTGCAAATGCAACAACCGGTCGGCTCGGCCCTCGCACCCCGTGTCACGCGAGGGCGACCAGCGCGGCGTTGACGATCTGGTCGGCGGAGAGATCGAAGATCCGGTAGAGATCGGCAATCGTCCCCGACTGACCGAACTCGTCCACGCCGACCGGCAGGACCGGAGCGCCGAACACCCCGCCGAGCCAAGCCAGGTGATGGCTGGCCGCATCATGGATCGTGACGATGGGCAGCTTGCGCTCGGAGGGAGCCAGAACTGCGGCCAGGTGGTGGTCGCCCACGGCTCGGCGAGCCGATCGGCTGGCGTCGCGCAGGTCGCCGCGCCAGCCCCGGTAGAGCCGGTCCGGACTGGTCAGGTCGAGCACCAGCGCGCCGACTCCCTCGTCGTCGAGCTGGCGGGCGGCGGCCAGCACCTCGGGCACCACCGGCCCGCAGGTGGCCAGCACGACATCGGCCGCGCCACCCGGCGGCTCCCCGAGGCGGTAGGCACCGGCCAGCACGTCGGCACGCAACCGATCCTCCCCCAACCGGTCGCGCGCCGCGGCGAACGGCGATTGGTCGATCGGGCGAGTCGACAGCCGGAGGTACAGGCTGGTGCCATCGGCGTCGGACAGCCGGCGCAACCCGTCGCACAGCAGCCAGTCCAGCGCCGTGGCGTACGCCGGCTCGGCATAGGTCAGCCCGGGCAGCTCGAGGCCGATCGACGGGGTGATCGTGCTCTGGTGGGCACCACCCTCCGGTGCCAGCGTCACACCGGCCGGCGTGCCGGCGACGACGAAACGGGCACCGTTGTACAGGGCATAGATCAACGCATCGAGACCGCGGCAGACGAACGGGTCGTACACCGTGCCCACCGGCAGGAGGTGGTGGCCGTGCAACTCGTGGGCCACGCCCAGCGCGTGCAGCAGCAGGAACAGGTTCATCTCGCTGATCCCCAGCTCGACGTGCCGACCTGCGGCCGACTGCTTCCAGCGCAGCAGGCGGTCCTCGCCCAGGAAGTCGGGCTGCTGCTCCGGGTGGAACACTCCCATCTTGTTGATCCATCCGCCCAGGCCGGTGCTGACGCTGACGTCGGGCGACGTGGTGACCAGACGCTCGGCCACCTCCGGGCGCTCGCCGAGGCGCACGAGCAGCCGGCCGAAGGTCTCCTGCGTGCTCACCGGCCGGCTTCCCGGGTCCCCACCGACCCCCACCGGCACGGCCACGACCGGTCGCGACGTCACCGGCCGGTTGTTCAACTCGCCCCCGAGGCCGGCGCAGCGCCGCCCCTCGGGCGTGGTCGGGTCGAAGCGGTCCCACTCGCCGTCGACCGGCAGCCCGAGCCGGTCACGCAGCTCGTCGACCTGGGCTGCCGACAGCAGCGCGGCATGGTTCAGCGGGTCACCGGCGATGGGCAGGCCCCACCCCTTCACCGTGTAGGCGAAGACCACGCTGGGACGATCGACGACCCGGTCGCAGGCTCGATAGGCATCGATCAGCAGGCCGAGGTCGTGACCACCGAGGTTCTGGACCAGCGCGGCCAGCCCGGCGTCGTCGTACTCGCCGGTGAGTCGGAGCAGCGCGGCATCGGCACCGTCGAGCAGCCGCTGGCGCAACGCCGGACCGTCCACGGCGAACAGCGACTGGTAGGCCTCGTTGGACATGCCGTCGAGATGTCGGCGCAGCGCCTCGCCGCCTGGTCGGGCGAAGGCCGCCTGGAGCAGCGAGCCGTACTTGGCCTCGACCACGTGCCAGCCGACGCCGGCGAAGACCTCCATCAACTTCTTGATCTTCTGCTCGGGCACGACGCGGTCGAGGCTCTGGCGGTTGGTGTCCACCACCCACATCACGTTGCCGAGCCCCTGCAGGGCCGGGTCGGTGATCGCCTCCCAGATGTTGCCCTCGTCCAGCTCGGCGTCGCCGGCCAGGGCGATGAACCGGGCCGGGACGCCGGTGGAGCCGCCGCGGTGCGAGTCCACGTACCGGCGGGCGGCCGCGGCGAACAGCGGGGCGACGACGCCGAGCCCCACGGATCCGGTGGAGAAGTCGGCGACGTCAGGGTCCTTGGTCCGACTGGGATAGGCCTGCAGCCCGCCGGCCTGGCGCAGGCGGGTCAGGTACGAGCGGTCCAGCTCGCCCGTCAGGTACTTGATGGCGTGGTAGACGGGCGAGGCGTGCGGCTTGACCGCCACCTTGTCCTGACCGGTGAGATGACCGAACCACAGCGCGGTCATGATCGAGACCATCGACGCCGACGACGCCTGGTGGCCGCCGACCTTGATCTCCCCCGGCGGGCGTCCATGGTTGGCATGGTCGATCATCCGCACGGCCAGCCACAGCACCCGCCGCTGGATCGAGTCCAAGGTCTCCAGGTCGGTCACCTGCTCAGGATGCCAGAGCGCGCCAGGCCCGCCGAGACCCGGGCGGCGCGTCCCGGACGGATGCCCGAGGGATCCACCGCCCGGCCGGCCCGGCGAACTACAACGGGGGCGTTGCGCCACGACGGAACCACCCGACGCACCCACTGATTGGAGCGCCCGTGACCGAGCTGCTGCCCGCACCTGCCCGCCCCACGCCTGCGGGCGACCTGCGAGGTGGTGCCAAGTCCTCACTGCGGTGCACGTTGGTGCTGGACACGTCGGTGCTGATCGCCGACCCCGGGTGCGTGACCGGATTCGACCGCAGCGACGTGGTCATCCCGCTGACCGTGATCGAGGAGCTCGACGGACTGAAGGCCCGCCTCGACGACGTCGGCCGAGCCGCTCGCCAGGCCCTGCGGACGCTGGAGGAGCTGCGGATCCGCGCCGGTGGATCACTGGCCGATCCGACCCCGGTGGGGGTCGACGTCGGCGGTGCCACGGTGCGCATCGAGATCAACGGGGTGCAGCGGCACCTGCTCATCGAGCACGGCCTCGACCCGGACAAGGAGGACAACCGGATCATCGGCGCGGCCCTCGGCCAGGCCCTCCACCGGCACCTGGTCGAGGTGGTCTCCAACGACGCCGCCCTGCGGATCAAGGCAGCCCATCTGGGGCTGCAGGCCCGCGAGCACCGACCCAGCGGGGCACCGAGCCACCTCGGCGATCCCGGGTGGACCACCGTCGAGACCGACGAGACCGTCGTCGACGAGATCTACGCCGCCGGCCGGATCACCGCGACGCGGCTCGGCGCGCTCGCTCCGCAGGAGAACGGATACGCGGTGCTGCGCAACGGGTCGCAGTCCGCCCTGGCCCGCCGGCGAGGGCCCGACCTGGTCACCCTCGGGCACAGCGCCCCCGAGGCCTGGGGACTGCGACCGAGGTCCAAGGAGCAGCGCTTCGCCCTCGACCTGCTGATGGACCCGACCGTCAGCGTCGTCGCCCTCGACGGGCGGGCTGGTACGGGCAAGACCCTGCTGGCCATCGCCGCCGGACTCGAGCAGGTCGTCGAGCGGCGGATGTTCGAGCGCCTCGCCGTGTACCGCCCGCTCGTTCCGGTCGGCCGGGCCGACGTCGGCTTCCTCCCCGGCGGCTTGGACGAGAAGCTCGACCCGTGGATGTCGGCCATCCACGACGCCATCGTCGCCCTGACCGACCGTCGCAGCGCGGTCGACGCCCACCGCTTGGTCGACGAACTCGTCGGTCGCAACCAGTTGTCGCTCGAGTCGGTGACGTTCCTGCGTGGCCGCAGCCTGCACCGCCAGTTCGTCGTCGTGGACGAGGCCCAGAACCTGGAACCGACGACGCTGAAGACCGTGCTGACCCGGGTCGGCGAGGACACCAAGGTGGTGTTCACCGGCGACACGACCCAGATCGACGCGCCATACCTCGGCGAGTCGAACAACGCCCTGGCGATCCTGATCCAGGCCTTCGCTGGGCAGCCCTGCTTCGGCCACGTCACCCTCACGGCGTGCGAACGCAGCGAGGTGGCCAGCCTGGCCGCCGAACTGCTGTAGGCCGGCGGCGGCGCTTACGACGCGTGACGCAGGGCGTCGCTCAGCGAACGACGCTGCGCCCCGCCGGCGACCGTGGTGGCGATGAAGTCCTCGAGCGCGGCGACGAACACGGCCGGCTGGTCGATGTGCGGGAAGTGGCCGCTGCCGGCCAGGATCTCCAACCGGCTGCCCGGGATGGCCTCGTGGGCGGCGTCGGCATGGCGGACCGGGATGATGCCGTCACGCTCGCCCCACACGATCAGGGCCGGGAGGTGGGCGGCCAGGTAGAGCCGATCGAGCGCCGACACCGTCTGGCCGCGAGGGTCGATCACGGTGCGCATCGTGCGCACGAACCCCTTGCGGTTCTGGGCCGCGGCCAGTGAGCTGTAGGCCCGCAGGTACTCGCCGACCATGGGCGACGACAGTCCGCGGCGGCGCAGGTACTTCGACGCCGAACGACCGCCGGCGGCGAGGGTCGGCGAGAACACCAGCGGCATCAACCGGTCGGCGATCGGCAGGGTGCACAGCCGCAGCAACAGGCTGACCTCCCTGCCCAGGCCCCCCGACCCCACCAGGACCAGCCGATCACAGAGCTCCGGGTGCTGGTACGCCAGCTGCATGGCCACCCCACCGCCGAACGAGTGCCCGACGATGGTGGCGCTGCGGACGCCGAGCACCGCCAGCAGGTCGCGCACGCCGCTGGCATGCGCGCCCAACGAGTAGTCGCCGAGCGGGTGGGCGGAGTGCCCGTGACCCAGCAGGTCGGGGGCGATCACGTCGAAGTGCTCGGTCAGGGCCGGCATGACCAGCCGCCAGGTGGCCGAGTTGCCGGCCAGGCCGTGGATCAGGACCACCGCCGGCCCGGCGCCGCCACGGCGATAGGTGACCTGCCGCCCGTGCAACGTCACCGACCGCTCGGAGAAGCTCGTGGTCACACCACCAGTGTGCCACCACCGGGTCCGCCGTCCCGGATCAACCGCGTGAGACCCCCGGCATACCATGGCGAACGTGTCGAGCGACCTGGCCAGCACCACGTTCGCCATCGTCGACGTCGAGACGTCCGGCCTGTCCATCCGCCGTGACCACTTGTTGCAGGTGGGCGTCGTGGTGGTCACCGGCGACGGCAGGCCGGTCGACCGCTACGCCAGCCTGGTCCGGCCCCGTTCCCGGTGGTGGTTCCGGGTCGGTCCCCGGCACATCCATGGGATCTCCCGCCGCCAGCTGCGGCGAGCCCCGGCAGCCGCCGATGTCCTGGTCGAGGTCGCCCGGCGACTCGACGGTGCCCAGTTCGTCGCCCACAACGCTCCCTTCGACATCGCCTTCCTCGCCAAGGCAGCGCGGCGGGCGAACGTGGCCCTGCCGGTGGACACGGCGGTGTGCACGCTGCAACTCTCCCGCCGGCTGGATCCCGATCGGCAGCTCTCCCACCGCCTCGGTGAGCTGTGCCGGCGCTACGGCGTCGAGCTGGTTCGCCCACACGACGCCATGGCCGACGCCGATGCCACGGCGGCGATCCTCCCCCATCTGCTCGCCGCTGCCGGGATCACCTCGACCGATCAGCTGGCCGGCGTGCGTCAGCCGGTCGGTCGGGCGTAGCCCGCCAGCAGGTCGGCGGCGGCGCGCTGGCGCAACCCGACCCATGCCTCCGGCCGGCGCACCACGGCCCGCCTCCCGAGCCGCAGCAGCAGGGCGGCCAGCCACTCCTCGGTCGTCACCCGCAGGGTGATCGTCAGGCGCTCGCCGTCGAGGTGGCGGTGCTCCACCGGGAACTGCTCGACGAGGCGTTCGTCGGCGACATCCAACTCGAGGACGGCGACCGGCAGGTCGGAGTCGGCGAACCAGCGCGGCGAATCGGGCACCGCCACGGGGCGGAGCTCCCCGGTCCGGCCGGTGTGCTCGACGTGCTCGATCCGATCGATGCGAAAGGTGCGCTGCTCGCCGCGCTCGTGATCGTCGGCCACGACGTACCACGATCCACGGTCGGCGAAGACGGCTCGCGGCGTGATCTCGCGGGTGCTGGCCCCGGCGCGCGTCGGTGACCAGTGTTCGATGCGCAGTCGCTCGCCGCGCTCGGCCGCGGCGGCCAGCTCGCCGACCAGCGGCGGCGCCGGCTGATCGACGATCAGCCCGTCGTCGCCGAGCACCGCGGCCAACTTGTCCAGGGCGCGGGCCAGGGCGCCACGGCGGTCGGCGCCGGGCAGCTGCAGGGCGGCCCGCCCGGCGGCCACCAGGGCGAACCCCTCCGGCGCGGTCAACCGCAACGGCCGGGTGAACAGCCGGGGCACGCCGGCGTAGACCACGCCCTCGTCGATGAACACGTCGATCATCTCGTCGATGAACGGTGGCAGCCCGCACACCGCCGCCAGTTCGAGATCACGGACCAGCTCGGACTCGCTGACGTCGAAGTGCTCGGCCATCTCGGCCACCGGCGCCTCGCCGCGCTCCATCAGCCATGGCAGCATCACCAGCAGGCGGCGGAGGCGGTCGGCCGAGCGGCGCGGTCCCGGCTTGGCGCTCACGGCGCGGCCGCCAGGTCGGTGAGCCACTGGACCACCCCGTCCCTCACGGCCGGTGGGCCGACCACGACGGCGTGCGTCCCCCAGGCGAACAACCAGGCGCGAAAGGCGTCGAGATTGGCGCAGGCCACCTCGACCACCACCGACCCGTCGTCCCCGTGGGCGACCACGGCGTCCGGGCCGAGGCTGTGACGGACGAACCCGGCGCGGCTGGCGTCGAAGCGCACCAGCGCCGTGGCGTCGGCGTCGGCACCGATCGCCTTGGGGTCCGCCGGGAACGCCGCCGCGGCGGTGAAGCCGGGAGGGCGCCGGAACTGCTGCGGCGCGCCGACCTCGACCGCTCCCTGGATCCGGTCCACGCGGTACGTGCGCTGGGCGCCGTGGTCGACGTCGTGGCCGACGACGTACCAGTTGCCGGTGCGCAGCAGCAGGCCGTAGGGCCACAGCCGGCGAGGGGTGTCGTGGTACACGAAGCGGATCTCGCAGCGCTCCGCCACCGCTTCACGCAACGCCGGGAGCTCGGCCAGCTCCGGGACGTAGGAGTTGACCAGGGTGTCGGCTTCCGGGGCGCCGCCGAGCTTGAACAGGCCGTACTCGGCCTGGCTCTGGCGGGTCATCGCCACCGCCAGCTGCAGGGCGTGCTGCTCGTCGTCGGTCAGGCGGAGGTCGGCGAGCTCGTAGTGCGCCCGATCGATGGTGTAGCCGGTCTTGCCGGCGTCGGCGCCGCTCAGCACCTCGGTGCGGATCGGCACCCCGACATCACGGAGCACCGCCTTGTCCCGCTCGAACGCCCCGCGCAGTGCCGCCGGGTTGGTGGGGTACTGCCCGGCCAGTTCGTTGGCGATCTGCTCGGCGGTGAGCGGGCGGCGGGTCTCCAGGAGGAGCGCCAACAGGTTGGTGATCCGCTCCAAGGCGTCCGTCACGCGTGCAGCGTACCGAGGTGATCGACCGCACTCGCCGCCGAGCGGCCGGCGTCGGCCCTACCCTGTGGCCGATGTCCGTGCTCGACCGGTTGCGCCGTCCGTCACCGCGGCGCATGGCCGTGCGGCTGACACCCGACGGCCTGCGCCACGTGCGGGCCGGGCATCCGTGGGTGTTCGAGCGCTCGATCGTGTCGGCCACGGGCGATGGGCATCCCGGCGACCTGGCGGTGATCTTCGACGACCAGCGACGCTTCGCCGCCATCGGGCTGTGGGACCCGGCCTCGGCGATCCGCATCAAGGTCTTGCACCGCGGTTCGCCCCGCCCGATCGACGCCGAGTTCTTCGCCGGTCGGCTGGCATCGGCGTGGGACCTGCGCCAGCCGTTGCGAGCCGCCGGGGACACCACCGCGTTCCGCTGGGTCCACGGGGAGAACGACGGGCTGCCCGGTCTCGTCGTCGACGTCTACGACGCCACCGCCGTGGTCAAGCTGTACAGCACGGCCTGGCCGGCCTACCTGGCCGAGGTCGTCCCGCTGCTGGTCCAACTGGGCGGCGTCGACACGGTCGTGTGCCGGCTGGCCCGAGCGGTGCGCAAGGCCGGCGCCGGCCCGCTGTTCGACGGCGCGGCCCTCCTCGGCGAGGCACCCACCGCCCCGCTGCTGTACCGCGAGCACGGGCTGGTGTTCGAGGCCGACGTGGTCCACGGGCAGAAGACCGGAGCGTTCCTCGACCAGCGGGAGAACCGCCAGCGGGTGCGCTCGCTGTCGCGCGACGCCACCGTGCTCGACGTGTTCGCCGCCACGGGCGGGTTCAGCGTGTACGCCGCCGCCGGTGGAGCCAGCCAGGTGACCAGCGTCGACCTCAGCGCCCCGACCCTGGCCGCCGCGCAGCGCAACATCGGACACAACGCCACGCTGGCCGCAGTGCGCGCCTGCCGGCACACGGTGCGGGTCGGCGATGCCTTCGACGTGCTGCGCGGCCTCGGCGGCGAGCGACGCCGGTTCGACGTGGTGATCCTCGACCCGCCCTCGTTCGCCCGCCGAGCGGCCGATGTCCCCCAGGCCCAACGGGCCTACGCCGAGCTCACCGCGCTCGGACTCGGCGTGCTGGCCGAGGGCGGCCGCCTGGTGCAGGCGTCGTGCTCCAGCCGGATCGACGGCCAGCAGCTGGTGGCGGCGATGACCCGGGGGGCGCAGCTGGCCGGCTGGGAGCTGGGGATCACCGGCGTGACCGGCCACGCCGAGGACCATCCGGTGGGCTTCCCGGAGGGCGAGTACCTCCAGGCGGTGTGGACCGCCCCCCAGCGGCGGCGTCGGTCAGGCTGACCCGTGCCGCTCGGCGCGGTACCACTCGATCAGCCCGTTGGTCGACGAGTCGTGCGCCGGGGCGGCGTCGGTGGTCAGTTCCGGGGTGATCCGGTTGGCCAGGGCCTTGCCCAGCTCGACCCCCCACTGGTCGAAGCTGTTCACGCCCCACACGCAGCCCTGGACGAACACGACGTGCTCGTACAGGGCGATGAGCTGCCCGAGCACAGCGGGGGTCAGCCGGCGAGCCAGGATCGTGGTGCTCGGCCGGTTGCCGGGGAACACCCGGTGCGGCTGCTGGTCGGCGGAGATGCCCTCGGCGACCACCTCATCGAGGGTCTTGCCGAAGGCCAGGGCCTCGCCCTGGGCGAACAGGTTGGCCATCAGCAGGTCGTGCTGGTCGAACAGGTCGTGGTTCGGCTGGGCGAAGCCGATGAAGTCGATCGGCACCAGGCGGGTGCCCTGGTGGAGCAGCTGGTAGAAGGCGTGCTGGCCGTTGGTGCCCGGTTCGCCCCAGATGATCGGCCCGGTGGTGGTCCGCACCGGCTCGCCGTCGAGGCGGACGCTCTTGCCGTTGGACTCCATGTCGAGCTGCTGCAGGTAGGCCGGGAAGCGGCGCAGCTCGTGGGCGTAGGGCAGGATCGCCTTGCTCTCGGCGCCGAGCACGTTGGCGTACCACACGCCGAGCATGGCCACGATGACCGGGGCGTTGACCTCCAGCGGGGCGTGGCGGAAGTGGTCGTCGAGGGCCCGAAACCCGGACAGGAACTCGGCGAAGCCGTCCGGTCCGATGCTGACCATCAGCGACAGACCGATGGCCGAGTCGACCGAGTAGCGCCCACCGACCCAGTCCCAGAAGCCGAACATGTTGGCGGTGTCGATGCCGAACTCGGCCACCTTGGCCGCATTGGTGCTGACGGCGACGAAGTGCTTGCCGACGGCGTCGTCGCCGAGCGAGCCGACCAGCCAGCGGCGAGCCTGGTGGGCGTTGGTCAGGGTCTCGATGGTGGTGAAGGTCTTCGAGCTGATCACGAACAGCGTCGTCGCCGGGTCGAGATCGGCGAGGTTGGTGGCGATGTCGGCCCCATCGACGTTGCTGACGAAGCGGCAGGCCAGGTCGGTCCGGCCGAACGCTTCGGTGGCGAGGTAGGCCATCGCCGGCCCGAGGTCGCTGCCGCCGATGCCGATGTTCACCACCGTGCGGATCCGCTGGCCGGTGGCCCCGGTCCACTGGCCGGAGCGAACCGCGTCGGCGAAGCGGGACATGGCGGAGAGGGTCTCGGTCACCTCCGGCATCACCGGCTGTCCGTCGACGCGGATGTCGGCGTCCGGGCGGGCGCGCAGGGCCGTGTGCAGCACGGCGCGGCGTTCGGTGACGTTGATCGGCTGGCCGGAGAACATCGCCTCGCGCCGTGCCTCGACCTCGGCGGCACGGGCCACCTCGACCAGCGCCGCCAGGATCCGGTCGTCGATCTGGTGCTTGGAGTAGTCGATTCGCAGGCCGGCAGCGTCGACCCGGTAGCGGCCGGCACGTCCCGGGTCGTCGGCGAACAGCTGGCGCAGGTGAGCGGGGGGCGTCAGGGCGGCCATCGCCCGCCACGCCGGATGCTGGGTCAGATCCACGGTGCCGACGCTACTGCGGGGCCGGCAGGGCGGACGCGGCCGCCCGATCGACCACCACCACCGTGCCGGTGCGGTGGACGCGGCAGATGGGCAGCGCGGTGCGGTGCAGCAACCAGCCGGCCAACGGGTCGGCCTTGGCCGGCCCGGCGGCCAGCACCAGGCGGCGGCGTGCCCGGTTCACCACACCGGGTGTGATGGTCATCCGCCGGGTTCCGTTGAACTCACCGCACAGGGCCACGCCCTCGGACTCCTCGACCACCGGATCGCCGGGTGGCCACGAGGCGGTGTGCCCGTCGTCGCCGAGGCCGAGGTGGACGACATCGAGTCGCTCGGGTAGGCGAGCGGCGTACCGGCGGGCCGCTGCGGCCAGGCGAGCGGCAGTCACGGGCATCAGGTGCCGTCGCGCCGGCGGCACCGGGAGCACATCGAGCAGGCCGGCGTTGCGCCGCGGATCACCGTCGGGGACGATCCGCTCGTCGACTTGGAACACGTCGATGGCCGCCCACGGCAGGTCGCGGCCGGCGAGGTCGGCCAGCATCGCCGCCGGGGTCGTCCCCCCGCTGAACGCCACCGACGCCCTCCCCCGGCGGGCCACGGCACCGGCCAGCGTTCGGGCGACGAGATCGGCGGCCACCGAGGCGGCGGCCTCGGCGGAGTCGGTGACGTGCAGCTCCACCGCCGGCAATGTAGCCCGCGGTCCGCCGGAGGTGACCGTAGGGTGGACCGTCGTGAACCAGCAGTTCCGTCAGGGTCTGACCGTCGGCCTGCTGACCTACGTCGTGTGGGGGTTGCTGACCGTCTTCTGGAAACAGCTGCATCACTTCCAGGCGTTCGAGCTGATCGGTTGGCGGGTGGTCTGCTCGGGTGTGGTCATGGCGATCGTGGTGGCGTTGGTGCGTGGCTGGAGCCCGCTGCGCTCCGCAATGGCCGTGCCATCGACTCGCCGGCGGGTGGTTCTCGCCTCGCTGCTGCTCACCGTCAACTGGACCTCCTACGTGTGGGCCGTGGTCCACGACCACGTCCTGGAGACTGCGCTCGGGTACTTCATGGCCCCGCTCGGCACGATGGCCGTCGGCGTGCTGGTCCTCCACGAGCGGATCCGCCGGGCACAGGTGGCCGCCGTCGTCCTGGCCGTCGCGGCCATCGCCGTGCTGACGGCGTCGTACGGGCGGGTGCCCTGGTTGGCGCTGTTCATCGCCGCCAGCTGGACCTCCTACGGCTACCTGAAGCGGCAGGTCCCGCTGTCACCGGTGCAGAGCATGGCCGCCGAGACGTTCGTCCTGACCGTCCCCGCGGCGCTCCTGGCCGTGGCCCTCGCCGCCCGGTCCGACAGCATCCCGCACACCGCCACGGGGATCCAGCTGGTCCTCGTCGCGCTGACCGGTCCGGCCACGGTGGTTCCGCTCATGTGCTTCGCCTACGCCGCCAAGCGCCTGCCGCTGACCGTGCTGGGGCCGATGCAGTACATCGTCCCGACCATCAACTTCCTGCTCGGCTGGCTGGCCTATGACGAGGGCCTGTCGTGGGCCAAGGTCGTCGGCTTCTCCCTCGTGTGGTGCGGCCTGGGCCTGATGAGCTGGGACGTCCTTCGCCGCGCCGGCGAGGTTCGCCGCCACGGTTCCCTCACCGCTGGCTACGCTGGGACGGCCTCCTGACCGGAAAGGACTCCTCCACGTGAAGAAACTGTTGACCATTGCCGCCCTCGGCACCCTCGGACTCACCGCCTGCGGCGCCGACACGACCGACTTCCAGAAGACGGCCGCCTCCTTCCTCCGCGGCAAGGAGGTCGAGCAGAAGCTGGGCGTCAAGATCGTCGAGTCGTCGTGCGAGAAGCCGGCCAAGGTCGAGAAGGGACAGACCTTCACCTGCACGGGCAAGGACGCCAACGGGGTGGCCTACACCTTCGGCGTGGAGATCACCGGTTCGAAGTCGTTCCTGGTCACCTCGGCCGAGAAGGTCGGTGCCAACGGTGGGTCGACCCCGACGGGTGAGACCACCCCGACCGGCGGCACCACGGCGACGCCCGGCACCTGAGCCTGCCGACCACGCGACACGGGCCCGCCCCCGGGAGGGAGCGGGCCCGTGTCGCGTCCGTGGACGGGGTTACTTCGTCTCGAACTGGGTGACCACCGGGCCGAGGTCGGTGAAGGTCCCCGATGCCGAGGAGAACTGCTGGAGCACCAGCGACTGTGCCGGGTACGGATCGGCGTCGCCGTTGGTGACGTAGTCGATGCCGGGACGGGCCAGCGAGGCGTGGTAGTGCAGGTTCCGGGCGGCGTTGAGGATCGAGGCCCGGGTCAGCCCGTCGGGTGACTTCGCCGCCTGGGCCAGGATGGCCACGGTCACCTCACCGACGGTCCATCCCGTGGAGGCCACGGTGACGTCGCCCTGGAAGTTGATCTTCTTCATGTAGTCCAGGTACGTCTTGACCGCCGGGTTGGACGCATTGGCCGGATCGGCGACGTTCAGCAGGTTGGTCGAGGTGATCATGCCGTCCGCCGCGGCACCGGCTGCGGCCATCAGCAACGGGCTGGCGCAGGTGGCGGTGACGTAGGTGCGCGGCTTCCACGACGTGTCCGCCGCGGTCTTGGCGGCGATCTCCTTCAAGAACGTCCCGCACCCGAGGCCGAGGGGAGCGGCGATGATGGCGTCCGGCTTCTTCGAGGCGATCGACGTCGCCTGCGAGGTCGGCGGAGTGTTGTCCTCCGGGCCGACGGTCTGCTCGTCGACGATCTCGATCTTGTTGTCAGCCGCAATGGCCTTCAACGTGTCGGCGTAGACCTTGCCGAAGTCGGTGTCCACGTAGTACAGGGCGACCTTGGCGCCGTTGGGGAACTGCTTGACCAGATCGGCGACGTACGCCTTGGTCTCGATGTCGTAGGGCACCAGGGCGCCGGTGGTCCAGGGGAAGTCCTTGCTCTCGCCCCACTGTGGCGATCCCGTCAGGTTGTTCAGCTGCGGGATGCAGTTGTCGTTCAACGTCTGGCGGATGGCCTCGTTGTTCGGCGTGCCGATCACACCGGAAATGACGTGGACCTTGGCATCGAGCAGCTTGGTGAGCGCTCCCGGGGTCAGCTCGGCCTTGTACTGGTCGTCCTGGATCTGCAGACCGATCTTCTGATCGCCCAGGACCTTCGTCTCGTCGGCGTACTCGATGGCAGCGGCGAACCCGTCCTTGACCGGAGCGAACAGGATGGCCGGGCCGCCGCCGCTGAGCGGCATGATCGATCCGACCATGACGTCACCGGTGATCTTCTCGGTGGCCGCGGCGGGGTCGACGCAGTCGTCGGTGGTCACCGCCCAACCCGAGCCCGCCGCACCGCCAGCGGCACTGCCGCCTGCCGGTGTGGTGGGCGGCGTGGTCGCCGACGCGGTGATGGTCCCACCCAGCAGCAGCGCCGCGCAGGCACCGCCGATGGCCATGAACGAGGCTCGCTTGTTGGTCATTCGTCCCCCTCTGGAGTTGTCGTGTCGGTCGGCTCGAACGGTCCCGGAAGCTCCTCGGCCACGGTGGGCGCCGCCGACCCGGCTGGTGTGGGCACGATAGCAACCAGGCGGCGGGCCATCCGGTTCCACAGCCCGACCAGGCCGAACGGGGCGACGAACATGAGCACCACGAGGGCCACGGCGAACACGCCCGTCGCCGGGGGCACCTTGCTCCACGCCAGGAACGGGCGCAACAGCCCGGGGATCTTGCTGTCGTTGTCCCAGTCGGACATCGAACTCGACACCATGACGTAGGCGAAGGCGCCGACGATCGGTCCCCACAGATGGCCGGCGCCGCCGATGACCATGATGATCAGGAAGGTGATCGCGCCCTCGAGGGCCATCACGCCCGTGTCGGCCGGGCGGATGTTGCCGAGGAACAGCGCGGTCCAGGCCCCGCCGAGCGAGCACACGCCGGCCGACACGCCGAACACGAGCGCCCGGGTCCGGGCCAGCGGCACGCCCATCACCGCCGCAGCCGTCTCGTTGTCGCGAATGGCGACCAGGCTCCGCCCGACCCGGCTCTTGACGATGCCGCGGCAGATCACGTACCCGACGACGGCCAGGACCACGGCGATCCAGTAGTAGAAGACGGTCTTGCCGCCCACGCTGCGCAGGTTGCCGAAGAAGTCGTGACCGAGGATCTCGAAGCGGCGCATCTTCGGGTTGAACGTCGTCTTCTGCAGCCCGGCCGTTCCGCCGGTGAACCACTCGAGGCGCTTCCACTTGATGAACGCCGGGAACACCAGGGCGAGCGACAGGGTGACCAGCGCCAGGTAGATGCCCTTGATCCGCAGCGCCGGCAGCGACACGACCATGCCGATGACGAAGGCGACCACGAACCCGGCAACGAACGTCAGCCACGGGTTCCAGTGGTAGCGGCTGACGCAGATCGCCGAGGTGTAGGCACCGATGCCGAAGAACGCCGAGTGCCCGATCGAGATCATCCCCGTGTACCCGAGCACCAGGTTCAGCGACATCGCCGCCACCGCCAGGATCAGGGCCTGGGTGACGTCGGAGATGAACCCGTCCGATGCCTTGGTGGCGACCAGCAGCAGGCCGCCCACCACCAGCACCGTCCCGAGGCCGCGCAGCACCCAGTGCTGCGGCGAACCCTCGCGGATCTGCATCGGTTGGACGGCCATCACACCCGCTCCACCTTGGAGGTGCCGAACAAGCCGGACGGCCGGACGAGCAGGACGACCAGGATGATCAGCAGGGCCACGGCTTGCTTCATCTCGTTGCCCACCCAGGTCGGCTGGTACTGGCTGACCATGCTCTCGACCACCCCGAGGAACAACCCGGCGAAGACGGCGCCGCCGGGGCTGTCGAACCCGCCCAGCGTGGCGGCGGCCGAGGCGTAGAGGAACGGCGTGAGCATCAGGGTCAGGTTGACCTGGTTGACCAGCCCGGCGATCATGAACCCGCCGAGGGCGCCGATGGCCACGGCCAGACCCCAGCTGATCATCAGCACCCGGCTGGTCTTGATTCCCACCAGTTCCGCCGATCCGGCATTGCTGGCCACCGCCCGCATCGCCAAGCCGAGGCGGGTGTAGCTGAACAGCAGCCACAGCAGGACGGCCAGCACCAGCACGACCGCCAGCAGGGTGATGTACTTGTACCGCCACGTCGCCCCGCCGATGCGCACGAAGCGATCACCCACCTCCCACAGCTTCGGGTAGCTGACCGCCTTGCCGGGCGCCGCGGTGGGCAGGGCGACGCTGCCCCAGATGGCCCCGCACAGCCAGTTCAGTCCGGTGAACAGGGCGATGGTGACGATGAAGACGGCGAACGGGCTCTTCTTGCCGATCGGGCGGACCAGGGCGACCTCGGTGACCGCACCGAGGCCGAAGCCGAAGACCATGCCGAGGGGCAGCGCCAGCCCCACCGGCAGACCCCACTGGTGGATCTGCAGGATGACGTAGGTGCACAGCAGGGCCATCTCGCCGTGGGCGAAGTTGAGGTGGCCGGTGCCGCGGTAGATGATCACCAGGCCGAGCGCCAGCAGGGCGTAGACGCTGCCGTTGCCGACTCCGTCGAACAGGTACTGCAGGAATCTCGCCATCAGAACCCCAGGTATGCCTTGCGGACGGACTCGTCGTTCTGCAGGGTCGCGCCGGTGCCGCTGCCCACCACCCGCCCGGTCTCCAGCAGGTAGACCCGGTCGGCCATGTGGATGGCGAGGTTGGCGTTCTGCTCGACGAGCAGGATCGACAGGCCCTCCTCGCGGTTGAGGTCCTCGAGGTGGCGGAACAGCTCCTTGGTGATCAGGGGCGCCAACCCGAGGCTGGGCTCGTCGCACAGCAGCAGCTTCGGGCGGCTCATTAGCGCCCGGGCGATGGCCAGCATCTGCTGCTCGCCACCGCTCATCTGCCCGGCCTTCTGCTGGCGGCGCTCGGCCAACCGGGGGAAGACGTCGAACCAGCGGGTGATGTCGGCGGCGATGTTGTCCCGCCGGGTGTAGGCGCCGGCGCGCAGGTTGTCCTCGACGGACAGCTCGGGGAACGTGCCGCGTCCTTGCGGGACCAGGGCGATGCCGGCCCGGACGATGACCTCCGGCCCGACCGAGGTGATGTCCTGGCCACGGAAGACGATCGAGCCCCGGCGCGGGATGGTGCCGCTGACGGCGCGCATCGTGGTGGTCTTGCCGGCGCCGTTGGCCCCGAGGATGACCACGACCTCGCCCTCGTTGACCTCCAGGTGGATGTCGTCGAGGACCTGGACCGGCCCGTAGCCGGCGCGCAGCCCGGTGACGGTGAGCAACGGATCGCTCATGTGTCGGCCCCCAGGTAGGCCTCGATCACCTTGGGGTCCTGCTGGACCTCGGCCGGCGTGCCCTCGGCGATCTTGCGGCCGAACTCCATCGCCACGACCTTGTCGCTGATGCCCATGACCATGGCCATGTGGTGCTCGACCAGCAGGACGGTGAGGTGGAACTCGTTGCGGATGTGGGCGATGGTCTCGCCCAGTTCGTCGACCTCGCCGTGCGTCAGCCCGCTGGCCGGTTCGTCCATCAGCAGGAACGACGGCTCGGCAGCCAGTGCCCGGGCGATCTCCAGGCGCTTGAGGGTGCCGAAGGGCAGGCCGGCCGCCGGGCGGAAGGCCAACTCGGCCAGGCCGAGGCGGGCCAGCAGGTCTCCGGCGAAGTCGCGCGTCCGGCGGTTCTCGGCATGGGCGCCGAGTCGCAGGACGGCTCGGCCGAACCCGACCGTTCCGCGATGGTGGGCGCCGACCATCACGTTCTCGAGCAGGGTCATGGTGGGGAACAGGGCCAGGTTCTGGAAGGTCCGGGCAATGCCCAGCTTGGCGATGCCGTGGGCCGGCACGGCCAACAGGTCGGTCCCCCGGTAGGTCAGCGTGCCGCCCGACGGTTGGTAGATCCGGCTGACGACGTTGAACATGGTCGTCTTGCCGGCGCCGTTCGGACCGATCAGCCCGCAGATCTGGCCCTGGCCGATCGTGAAGGTCAGCCCGTCGAGCGCGACGACGCCCCCGAAGCGCACGGTGATGTCGCGCACGTCGAGCAGGTCGGAACCCTGCACTCCCCCGTCGTCCCCCAACATGTGCGGGCAACCATAACCCACACCGGACGGGGCGCCGGGAAACCCCGCCGGCCGCCCTCGGATCAGGCGTCGACGAGGGCGCGCAACGTCTCGATCTCGGCCACCGGGTTCGCCCCGACCGGGGTCACCGACAGCACGGTCACCCCGGCCTCCCGGTAGGCGGCGATGCGCTCGGCGACGTGGCCCGGCGGGCCGACCAGGTTGCCCAGCTCCAGCCACTCGGCCGGGAGGGCCGCGGCGGCCTCCTCCTTGCGGCCGGCGAGGTAGAGGTCCTGAACCTCGGCCGCCTCTCGCTCGTAGCCGTACGCCCGGGCGATGTCGTTGTAGAAGTTCTTGCCGCGAGCGCCCATCCCGCCCACGTAGAGCGCCAGCTGCGGGCGCATGAGATCGAGGAGCTTGGTGCGCGCCTCGCCGACCAACGACTCGTCGATCGCCAGCAGCCCGCCGGCGGCGATGTCCAGCGGCCCCAGCGCCGGATCACGCTTGGCCAGACCGGCGTCGAGCTGGGTCCCCCACACGCTGCGGAACCGCTCGGGGATGAAGAAGATCGGCAGCCAGCCGTTGGCCAGCTCGGCGGTGGCGGTGACGCTGAGGCCCATCAGGCTGGCCCACCACACGGGGATCTCGCTGCGCACCGGATGGTTGATCAGCTTCAGCGGTTTGCCCAGCCCGGTGCCCGCGTCGGGGGGCAGCGGGACGTCGACGACCTGGCCGTGGTACTCGAACTTGGCCTCGCGCTTCCAGATCATCCGGCAGGCCTCGATGTACTCGCGGATCCGCTGCATCGGCTTGTCGTAGCGCACCCCGTGGAACCCCTCGACGACCTGCGGGCCGCTGGCGCCGAGGCCGAGGATGAACCGACCGCCGCTGACGTAGTCGCAGCCGGCGGCCGTCATGGCGACCAGCGCCGCGGTGCGCGAGTAGACGTTGAGGATCCCCGAGGCGATCTCGATCCGCTTGGTCCGGGCGGCCAGGAAGCCGATCTGGCTGATCGCGTCGTAGCTGTAGGCCTCGGCCACCCACACCTGGTCGAGCCCGGCCGATTCGAGGGCGACGACCTGGTCGACGGTCGCCGGGAAGTCGCCGACGTAGTTGATCCCCATGCTGATCTTCACCGGGTCGACGCTAGTGCCCAGGACCTCGCCGTACAGTGGCCGCCGTGGCCGGCCGTCTCGTGCACTCGGAGAAGGTGCGGGTGCTCGTCAGCCTCGGCGCCGGTCTGGCGGCAGGCGTCCTGGCGGCGTGGTGGACACCGTGGCAGATGGCTGCGCTGATCGGCTTCGACGTCAACGCCCTCGTCCAACTGGCCTGGATCTGGAGCCAGATCGGCCGATGCACACCTGCCGAGACCCGTCGCCTGGCGGAGGACGAGGATGACAGTCCGGCGGCCGTCCGGGTGGTCATGGTGCTGGCCAGCCTGGCGAGCTTCGTGGGTGTCGTGCTGGGCCTCGGCCACGCCAAGACGCTGCAGCCGCCGATGAGCGGCGTGCTCATCGCCCTGTCCGTGCTCAGCGTGGCGCTGGCCTGGCTGCTCGTGCACAGCACCTACACGCTCCGCTACGCCCACGTCTACTACCACCACAACGCCGGCGGCATCGAGTTCCCGCCCGACGACGAGGACGTCCACCCGGACTACCGCGACTTCGCCTACGTGGCCTTCACGGTGGGGATGTCGTTCACCCTGGCCGAGACCCCACCGTCAACCGCCAAGATGCGCCGGATGGTCACCCATCATGCCTTGCTGTCGTACCTGTTCGGGGCGGTCATCGTGGGCATGGTGATCAACATCATGGCCAGCCTGGTGGGCTGAGCCGGCCGGGTTGAAGCTGCCCGAGCGCAGCCCGGCCAGGTCGAGGGTGACGAAGTGGTAGCCCGCAGCGCTGACCGCGCCCACCAACTGGTCGTGGCGTGCGATGGCATCGGCGAACCGGGCGACGGGGACTTCGACCCGGGCCAGGTCGCCGTGATGGCGGACGCGTAGGTCAGGGAAGCCCAGGGCGCGCACGGCACGTTCGGCTCGCTCCACCTGCCCCAGCAGGCTGACGCTGACCTCGGTGCCATACGGGATCCGGCTGGCCAGGCAGGCCATCGCCGGCTTGTCCCAGGTGCGCAGACCGAGGTGGCGGGACACGGCTCGGACGTCGCGCTTGGTGAACCCGGCGACGACCAGGGGGAACTCGGCGCCGGCCGCCCGGGCCGCCTCCTGGCCGGGGCGGTGGTCGGTGAGGTCGTCGAGGTTGACACCGAGGACCACCGTCGCTCCTCGCCCGTCGGCCAGCGGGGCGAGGACCGCCATCAGCTCGGACTTGCAGTGGCCGCATCGGTCGAGGTCGTTGCGCCGGTAGGCGGCCCGCTCCATCTCCTGGGTGGTGACGGCGGTCCACGCGAGACCCCACTCGCCGGCCAGGGCGCGGCAGTCCTCGGCCTCGCTGCCGGCGAGCGAGGGCGACACCGCCGTCACCGCGAGGGCGCCGGGGCCGAGGCGGCGATGAGCGACCGCGGCCAGCAGGGCACTGTCGGCCCCGCCGCTGAACGCCACCACGACCCGGCCGAGGCGGTCGAGCTCGGCATGCAGCGCGTCGAGCTTGCCCGCCAACTCGCCGTCCAACTCGCCCACCCCGGTCACCCCGCCGAGGCTATTGCCCACCGCGCCCCGCCCGCGCCGCCCGCCCCGCGGCCGCCCGACCCCCTCGCCTCCCCGCCCCGGGCTGGTCGCGTGCGCAAACCGACGCATCCGCAAGTTTCCGCACCCATGCGGGCTGATTGCGTGCGCAAACCGCCGCATCCGCAGGTTTCCGCACGCATGCGGGCTGATTGCGCTCGGCTGATTGCGCTCGGCTGCTCGCGTGCGCAAACCGACGCAAGCGTCGGTTTCCGCACCCATGCGGGCTGATTGCGTCCGCAAACCGACGCTTGCGCAAGTCTCCGCACGCATGCGGGCTGGTCGTGTGCGGAAACCGACGCTTCCGTCGGTTTGCGCACGCGTGCTCGCGGGGGCGAGGGCGGGGGCGGGCGGCGGGGCCGGGCGGCGGGGGTGGGCGGGTGGCGTGCGAGGATCGGGGCGTGGACGTGTCGAACGGTGCGATGAGCGGCGGGTGGAACTTCGCCGACGTGTGGGAGCGGGTCGCCGATCGGTTCCCTGATTCGCCGGCGCAGATTGCCGGCGACCTGGTTCGCTCGTGGGCCGAGGTCGACCGCCGGGCTGACGGCATCGCCGCCACCCTGCTGGGCAACGGCGCCCGCCACCAGGACAAGGTGGCCCACTACCTGTACAACTGCCCGGAGTTCCTGGAAACGACCTTCGCCCTGTTCAAGGCGGCACTCGTTCCGGTGAACACCAACTACCGGTACACCGCCGACGAGCTCGAGTACCTGTGGACCAACGCCGACGTCGTCGCCGTGGTCTTCCACGGAACCTTCGCCGAGGCCTGCGCATCGATGCGTGCCCGCTGCCCCCTGATCCACACCTGGTTGTGGGTCGACGACGGCAGCGGGCCATGCCCGCCATGGGCCACGGACTACGAGGCCGCTGCGACCAGTCCGGCGGGCCACGGGCGGGTGGTCCCGCCGTGGGGCCGCAGCCCCGACGACCTCTACCTGCTGTACACGGGTGGGACCACCGGGATGCCGAAGGGGGTGATGTGGCGCCAGGACGACGTGATCGGCAGCCTCGACGCCAGCTCCAAGGTTCGCCTGCCCGATCAACCGGGGTGGTCGGCGTGGGACGAGCGGGTCACCAAGCCGGGGCCGCGCAACCTGCCGGCGGCGCCGTTGATGCACGGTACGGGAGCGTTCAACGCCATGTGGAACCTGGCCCTGGGCGGGTCGGTGGTCACCCTGCGCTCGCGCCACTTCGATCCGGTGGAGCTGCTGGACACCGTGCAGCGCCACCGGGTCAACTCGATGTCGATCGTCGGCGACGCCTTCGCCAAGCCGGTCCTGCGGGCGCTCGACGCCGAACCGGAACGTTGGGACGTGTCCAGCCTGCGCGTCGTGCTGTCCAGCGGTGTGGTCTGGGCCCCGGCCACCAAGCAGGGCCTGCTGCGCCACAACCCGCGGCTGATCCTGATCGACGCCCTCGGTTCCAGCGAGGCCATCGGGATGGCCAGCTCGCTCACCACCGCCGGCTCGGTCAGCCAGACCGCCACGTTCACCGTCGGCCCGGACACTCGCGTGCTCACCGAGGACGGCCGCGAGGTGGTGCCGGGCAGCGGCGAGCGTGGCCGAGTGGCACTGCGCGGCCACACCCCGATCGGCTACTACAAGGACGAGGCCAAGAGCGCGGCCACGTTCGTCATCCACGACGGGCAGCGCTGGAGCATCCCGGGCGACTGGGCCGAGGTCGACGCCGACGGCACGCTGAAGCTGATCGGGCGAGGCAGCCAGTGCATCAACACCGGCGGCGAGAAGGTCTTTCCCGAGGAGGTCGAGGAGGCCCTCAAGACCCATCCGACCGTCCACGATGCCGCGGTGGTGGGGGTACCGGACGAGCGCTTCGGGGAGGCGGTCACCGCCCTGGTCGAGCCCGAACCCGGTCAGGAGGTCGACGAGGACGCGCTGCGCGGCCACGTCGGCGAGCACCTCGCCCGCTACAAGGTCCCCAAGCGGGTGCTCGTCGTCGACAGCCTGGGCCGCGCCGCCAACGGCAAGCTCGACTACCGCCGCCTCGGCGAGGTGGCCAGGGAGCGAGCGGATACCCGGCCACCGCTCGGGTGAGTGGGCGTCTGGGGACATCGGCCGGTCCCCCGCTACCGTCGGTTGCATGACTGATCAGCTCGGCTACGACGGCAAGGTCGCCATCATCACCGGTGCGGGGGGCGGGCTCGGCCGCAGCCACGCCCTCCTCCTGGCTGCTCGCGGCGCGCTGGTGGTGGTCAACGATCTCGGCGGCGCGGTCGACGGGACCGGCAGCGACAAGGGTGCCGCCGAACGGGTGGTCGACGAGATCAGGGCCGCCGGCGGCGAGGCCGTGGCCGACACCAACTCGGTGGCCACGGTCGAGGGTGGGGCGGCCATCGTCCAGACCGCCATCGACGCCTTCGGGCGGGTCGACATCGTCGTCAACAACGCCGGCATCCTGCGCGACAAGTCGTTCCACAACCTCACCGCCGACCTGCTCGATCCGGTCATCGACGTCCACCTGCGCGGCGCCTTCCACGTCACCCAGCCGGCCTTCGTGCACATGCGCGAGCAGGGCTACGGACGCATCGTCAGCACGTCGTCGGCCGCCGGACTGTTCGGCAACTTCGGCCAGACCAACTACGGGGCGGCGAAGATGGGCCTGGTCGGCCTGACCCGCGTCCTGGCCGTCGAGGGGGCCAAGTACAACATCCGGGCCAACGCCATCGCCCCGCTGGCGCTCACCCGGATGACCGAGAACATCCTCGGCGGGCTCGGCGACAAGCTCGACCCCACGTTGATCTCCCCGCTGGTGGCCTTCCTGGCCCACCAGGACTGCCCGGCGACCGGGCGGATCTTCACCGTCGGCGGCGGGCGGGTGGCCGAGATCTTCCTCGGCGAGACGGTCGGCTATGTCAACCCGGCGCTGTCCGCCGAGGACATCCGCGACCACTGGGACCAGCTCACCGACCAGTCCGGCTACACCGTGCCGGCCAACCTCGGCGAGGAGTCGGCGATCTTCCTCCGCGCCCTGTCCTGACCGGCGTGGCACACTGAGGGCCGACCAAGGAGGACCGGTGTCGTATCAAGTCGAACGCAACGAGCCCGCCAACGCTCCCCAGAGCGGACGCAACGGACCCAACATCGCCCTGATCCTCGGGGCGCTGGTCGTGCTGCTGACGCTGATCTTCTTCCTCAAGAACAGTCAGGCCACCCACCTCAACTTCCTGCTGTTCACCAAGACCACCACGGTGCGCTGGTCGATCTTCATCGCCATCCTGCTCGGGATCCTGATCGACCGGCTGTTCGGCATCTGGTGGCGCCGCCGCCGCCAGTGACGTGCGGCTGCCCTCCAGCGACGGCGTCGAGGTCGCCGTCCACGACTTCGGTGGAGCGCACGGGCACACCCTGCTGATCAGCCACGCCACCGGGTTCCACGCCCACTGCTACCGGCCGATGGCCACCGCGCTCGGCCGGTCGGCCCGCTCGGTCGGGTTCGACTACCGCGGTCACGGGGACACTCCGCACCCACCGGGCATGGTCGACTGGCGGGCCAACGCCGACGACTGCCTGGCCGTCGCCCGCCATCTGGCGGACCAGGCCGGAGGGCCGGTGACGGGCTTCGGGCACTCGATGGGCGGTGCCTGCCTGCTGCTGGCCGCGGCCCGCGAGCCGGCGCTGTTCGACCGGATCGCCGTGTTCGAGCCGATCGTGCCTCCCCCTGGCGCGGTGGCCGCGGCGGACAACCCGATGGCCGGCGCTGCCCGGCGGCGGCGGGCGTCGTTCCCCACCGTCGAGGCGGCGTTGGACAACTACGCCTCCAAGCCGCCGCTCAACCGGTTCCGCGCCGACGCGCTGCACGCCTACGTCCACCACGGGGTCCGCCCGAGCCCGGACGGGGTGACGCTGAAGTGCACGCCGGAGATCGAGGCCGCCACGTTCGAGGCCGCCGCCGGCAACGGCGTGTCGGACATCCTCGGCACCATCGGTCTGCCGGTCGTGGTGCTGGCCGGCCGGCTCGACGGGACACCACCGCCGGCGTTCGCCGAGGGCGTGGCCGCCGGGCTCCGTGCCGGCCGGTTCGTGCGCCTCGACGAGTTCGACCACTTCGGGCCGATGACCGATCCGGATCGCTTCGCCGCGGTCGTGGCCGTGGAGCTCGGCTGGTGAGCGTGGTCCGGCAACCGTGACACACCCCGTCCCTACGATGGAACCGATGTATCCGGTCCCCGTCACCATGTCGCCCAGCCGGGTCGAGGCCTTCACCACCTGCCCGATGGCCTTCCGCTTCGCCAGCATCGAGAAGCTCGTCGAGCCACCGTCGGTGCACACCACCAAGGGTTCGTTCGTCCACCGCGTCCTCGAGCACCTGTTCACCCGCCCAGCCGGGGGGCGCTCCCGCCAGGCGGCGTCCGATGCCCTCGAGCTGACCCGCGCCGAGTACGCCGAGCACCCCGATCTGACGCTGCTGCACCTCGGCCCAGAGGAGCTCACCGCGTTCTACGCCGACGCCGAGCGGCTGATCGACAACTACTTCTCGATGGAGCAGCCCGACCGGATCCAGGACATCGGCCTGGAGCTGTACCTCGAAGCACCCGTGGGCGACCTGACCCTGCGCGGCATCATCGACCGGTTGGAGCTCAACGAGACCGGCGACCTGGTGGTCACCGACTACAAGACGGGGCGACCCCCGGGCATCAACTTCGAGCAGGGCAAGCTCGGGGGCGTCCACTTCTACTCGTTCCTGTGCGAGGCCGTCCTCGGCAAGCGCCCGGCCGCCATCCGGCTGATGTACCTGCGCACCGGCGAGACCATCACGGCCACGCCGACGGACCGGTCCGTCCGCTTCGTCACCACCCGGGCCAGCGCGGTGTGGAAGGCCGTCGAGCGAGCCTGCCAGACGGGCGACTTCCGGCCACGCCAGAGCCTGCTGTGCGGCTCGTGCTCGTTCCAGCCGTGGTGCCCGGCCTTCGGTGGCGATCCGGACCTGGCCGCCACCGAGGCTCCGGTGCGCTTCGGGTACGCCGCGTGACGCCGGCGATCGAGCGCCTCGACGCGCAGGCCGACGCCGCCCTCGAGCGGGTGCGCGGTCACGCCCTGCCCGACGCGGTGTTCCAGGCGGCCAGCAAGCTCGGCGACTTCAGCCTGATCTGGCACGTCGCCGGCGTCGGCCGGGTGCTCCTGATGCGCCGGCCGGTCGCCCAGGCCGTCGGCCTGTCCGCCGTGCTCGGGGCGGAGAGTGTGATCGTCAACCAGGGCATCAAGCGGTTGTTCCGCCGGGCGCGACCCACCGAGGCGGGCGATCCGCGCTTCCCCCAGCGGCGACCGTCGACGTCGAGCTTCCCCAGCGGGCACGCCTCCTCGGCGGCGTGTGCCGCCACCGTGCTGATCGGCTGGGACGGGCCGGCGTCGATCCCGCTGTGGGGTGCGCTCGCCGCCATCGTCGGCACCAGCCGGGCCTACGTGCGCATCCATCACGCCTCCGATGTCGTGGCCGGGGCGGTGCTCGGCACGGCGCTCGGGGTTGCCGGCCGAGCCGTGCTGCGCCGCATCGGCGTGTAGCCCTGTCGGCTCACGGCGTAGGGTCGGGCCCATGGTGAACGTGCCGGTGTTCGACACCCAGATGACCGACGCCGAAGCACTGATGTGGCGAATGGAGCAGGACCCGCACCTCTCCTCCACGTTCGCCAGCGTCACGGTGCTCGACCGGCCGGCCGACTACGGCGCCCTTCGCCGGCGGATGGAGCGGGCCTCGTGGGTCATCCGCCGGCTGCGCCAGCGAGTGCACCCGGGCAGTGGGCCGCTGCAGGGGCCGGTGTGGGAGGAGGACCCGGACTTCGACATCGACCTGCACGTCCGTCACCTGGCACTCCCGTCGCCGGGGACGCTGCGCCAGCTGCTCGACCTGGCCACGCTGCTGGCCGGCGACCCGTTCGACCGCACCCGCCCGCTGTGGCAGTTCTACGTGGTCGACGGTCTCCAGGGCGGCAAGGGTGCGCTCGTCCAGAAGATGCACCACACCATCGCCGACGGCGAGGCCAGCCTGGCGATGTCGTTGCAGTACCTCGACTTCGAGCGCGACGCGCCCCAGCCGGCGCCCCTCGATCCGGGGATGCTCGGCGATGCCGCCGACGAGGCCGAGTCGTCCGGTCGCCCGTCGAACGTCCTGCAGGATCTGGCCGCAGCCGGATGGAAGGTCCCGTTGGGGATCGCCAAGCAGCTGCGCGACCTGCTCACCCATCCAGGCAGCCTGCCCAACGCCGGCGACGAGTTGCGCGAGCTGATCGGGGCGCTGCGCAGACCGCCGCGCACCGCCTCGGCGCTGTGGACCGAGCGCTCACTGCGCCGGCGGATGGAGGTCCTCCAGGTCGGCCTGGACGAGACCAAGGCCGCCGCCACGGCATTGGGCGGCACGCTCAACACCGCCTTCCTCACCGCCGCCGCCGATGCCGCCGGGCGCTACCACCGGGCCATGGGTGAGCCGGTCGAGTCGCTGTTCGCCAGCATGGCGGTGAGCACCCGCACCAGCGGTTCGGGTGGCAACGCCTTCAGCCTGGCCCGGTTCGAGGTGCCCACCGGCGAGATGCCCGTCGGCGAGCGCTTCGGCACGATCGTCGAGCGGACGTCGGTGGCGAAGTCGGCGACCACCGGGCTCGACGGTCTGGCTGCCCTGGTGGCGGCCATCCCCACGCCCGTCCTGGCCCGCGTCGCCCGCCAGCAGTCGCAGTCGGTCGACTTCGCCACGTCGAACGTGCGCGCCGCGCCGGTGAAGGTGTACATCGCCGGCGGGGCCATCGAAGCCAACTACCCGGTGGGGCCGCTGCTCGGGGTGGCGTTCAACGCCACGCTGATGAGCTACCACGGGCAGCTGTACGTCGGGGTCAACTGTGACACGGCTGCGGTCACCGACCCGGGGCTGCTGGGGACCAGTCTGCAGGCGGCCTTCGCCGAGGTGATCGCCGCCGGGCGGCCGACGACGACTCGCCGGGCGCGGGGGACGACGCCGGTCAGTTCTCGGCGTGAGGCACGGTCAGCAGGGAGCGGACGTCCAGCAAGACGTCGGTGACTTCGACCGAGGAGACCAGCTCGCGCGTCAGCATCTTCGACAGCGCCTTGTCGATGACGGCGACTGCTTCGGTGATCACGTCGTCGGTGGTCTCGGTCATCGGTGTCCTCCTGTCCCCACCGGTCAACGTACAACCCGGTGCGGACGTGCCCGTGCATGGTATCGGGCTTCCGGCCGGAGCGCCCCGTGGCGCCTACCATGCCGGCCATGGATCTCACCGACCGCCACGTCGTGGTCACCGGAGCCGGCCGGGGCATCGGCTTGGCGTTGGCCCAGCGCTTCCACCGGGCCGGGGCGCGGGTGGTGCTGGCGGACCTCAAGGCGCCCACGGCGCCGGCTGCGGCGCTCGGTGAGCGGGCCGTCGGACTGGCGGCCGATGTCGCCACCGAGGCCGGCAACGCCGAGCTGATCGCCGCCGCTCGGGCCCGCTTCGGCCCCATCGATCTGTTCTTCGCCAACGCCGGCGTGTTCCTCGGCGCCACACCACTGGACACCACCGAGGACCAGTGGCAGACGTCGTTCGACGTCAACGTCCACGCCCACCGCTGGGCCGCCAAGTACCTGCTCGACGACTGGCTGGGGCGCGGCGAGGGCTACTTCTGCTGCACCGCCTCGGCCGCCGGGTTGCTGACCCAGATCGGCTCGGCTCCCTACAGCCTCACCAAGCACGCCGCGGTCGCCTTCGCCGAGTGGCTCAGCGTGACCTACGGGGACCGCGGCCTGCGGGTGTCCTGCCTGTGCCCGCAGGGCGTCAACACGGCCATGCTCGTCGTCCCCGGCGAGGCCTCGGCCGCCGGGTCGGCCGCGGCGGGCGCGGTGCTGTCGTCGGGTGCCCTGCTCGAGCCGGAGCAGGTCGCCGAGGTCGCCGCCGCGGCGATCGCCGAGGAGCGGTTCCTGATCCTGCCGCACCCGGAGGTGGCCGAGTACGTCCGTCGCAAGGGCGCCGACGAGGAGCGCTGGCTGGCCGGGATGCGCCGCCTGCAGGCCCGCTCGAGCTGACGTGGACCCGCAGATCCTCCATCAGATCGGACTCCGGCCGGGGGAACCGGTTCGCTTCCGCAAGGGCGACGCCGGCAAGTGGTTCCACGGGCGGATGTCGGCGGTCGCCGTCGACGGCAGCCTGACGCTGCACGACGCCAACGGCGCAGCGCGCAGCATCCGCCCCGAGCGGGTCGAGGTCCGCCGGCCGGGGCCACGCGGCCGGTTGACCTGGCAGCTGGTCAGCGACGTGGCGATCACCTGGGAGCAGCTCAGCCTGTTCGCCCCGGAGTCGGCCGCGCCGCAGCGTCGGGGACTCGGCCGCCCGGCCTGAGAGGATGGGCCGGTGACCGTCGAGCTCGTCGCCACCGCCCCGCACGTGACCACCATCCGGCTCAACCGGCCGGAGCGGCTCAATGCCATCAACTTCGATCTCGTGGGCGACCTGCACGACGCCCTGGACCGGGTGGCTGCCGACGACGACTGCAAGGTGGCCATCCTGACCGGGGCCGGCCGGGCGTTCTGCGCCGGACTCGACCTGCGTGACTGGGGGACGATCCCCGAGCCCGGCCAGCATCGGCACTTCCCCGCCGGGCACAGTGGCCAGGCCTTCCTGTCCGACCTGATGCCGCACATCCGGGCCACTCCGCAGGTGGTGATCGCCGCGGTCAACGGTCCGGCGGTCGGTGGCGGGCTGTCGCTCGCCGCCGCCTGCGACCTGCGGGTCGCGGCCCGCTCGGCGCGGTTCTGCTCGGCGTTCATCAAGACCGGCCTCTCCGGAGCCGACGCCGGGATCACCTACCTCCTGCCGCGGCTGATCGGTGCCGCCCGGGCCTTCGACCTGATGATCACCGGGCGGACCATCGACGCCGACGAGGCCGAGCGGATGGGCCTGGTCAGCCGGGTGGTCGAGGACGACGCGCTGGCGGCCAGCGTGCTGGAGACGGCCACGGCGATCGCCGGGTACACCAACGTCGGCCTGCGCAACACCAAGGAGGTCATCTGGCACAGCCTGGACACCAACAACCTCGCCGCGGCCATCGCCATGGAGAACCGCACCCAGATGCTGGCGATGGCCACCGACGAGGTGACTGAGTACATGCGGGCCTACGCCACCCGGCACCGGGCCTGAGGCGGCGGCCAGCTCAGGCGATGTAGATCGGGTTCACCGGACTGCCGGTGGCGCCGGTGACCTTCAGTGGGGCGACGGCCAGGACGCCCTCCCACGCCTCGTCGGCAGCGGGTCCGGCGAGGTTGTTGAACTCGATCAGGTAGATCCCGGCGTCGACCAGCAGGGCGCGGTGGACGCAGAGGAAGTCGTTGTTGTCGAAGGGGATCGACTCGACGGCGGCGTTGTCCGACACCACCGCGACGACGTCGCGCGACGCCAGCCATTCGGCGGCGTCGAGACCGATGCCCGGCTGCTCGAACGGAGCCGGCTGGCCCTTGGCGGCGTTGTCCCACCAGAACTGCAGGTAGCCGGTGCGGATCATCACCGCATCGCCGGCGCGGACCTCGACGCCCTGCGACGACGCAGCCGCGGCCAGGTCGTCGCCGGTGATGATCCGCCCGAGGGTCACCCAGTCGTTGCCGTTCCCGTCGCCGCCGAAGTGGCGAACCATGTCGAGCAGCACCCCGCGGGTGGCGAACCCACCGACCTGCTCGATGCCCAGCTTGGCCGCCCCGCCGAGGGCGCGCATCTCGCCGAACGGCACGCCGTTGTAGTGGTGGTAGCCGCCGTAGACGTGGATCAAGGCATCCATGTGCGACGTGGTGTGCGACGCCATGACCAGCACGTCCTCGTGGGCGCCGGTGCCCTCCTGGCAGCCGTACATGGCGAAGATGCCGTCGTCGGTGCCGTCCTGCAGCGTGAGGCGCATCGGGGTGCCGCGGTAGTCGAGCAACGGCACGCCGTGGCCCTGGATGGGGATGCCGAGGCTGTACACCCGGCCGGTGGACACGCTGTCGACCGCGGCCTTGACGACGTCGGGGGTCACCAGGTTCAGCGCACCGCGCTGGTCGTCCTCGCCCCACCGGCCCCAGTTCTTGGTCCCCATCGTGCCTCCTTGCGACGTCCGGTCACCCGACCGCCGACTGTAGGTGATGAGTCGGCGACGAGCCGGGGCGGACGCACCCGAGCCGGCGGACGCACCCGAGCCGGCGGAGTGGCGAGGGCGGTCGTGACCGCGCCGGCCGGGCGGGTCACCAGGTCAGCTCCTCACACTCGTGGGTCGGGCCGACCTCGACCTGCAGCGTGGCATGGTCGAGGTGGAACCGCTCGGCCAGGGCCCGGCGCCCGTCGGCGAGGACCCGCTGGCCGGTCCCCGCATCGGCGACCACCAGGTGCGCCGACAACACGTCCATCTCGCTGGTCAGCGTCCAGACGTGCAGGTCGTGGACGTCCTCGACCCCGTCGATGCCCGCCAGGGTGGCGCGCACCTCGGCCACGTCGATGCCGTGCGGGGCGGCCTGGACCAGCACCCGCAGCGCGTCCCGGCCCAGCGCCGCGGCCCGCGGCAGGATGAACAACCCGATCGCCGCCCCCACCAGCGGATCCACCCACGTCCACCCGCCGACGGCCGTGAGCACCGCCGACAGGATCACCCCGAGCGATCCGAGCGCGTCGCTCATCACCTCCAACGAGGCGCCGCGCACGTTCATGCTCTCCGCCGCGCCCTCGCGCAGCAGGGCGAACGCCGCCAGGTTGACCGCCAGGCCGATCACGCCGATCACCAGCACCGGTGCGGAGGCGACCTCGTGGCCACCACCTCGCAGGCGGTGCACCGCCTCGATCAGCACGAACACCCCCACGCCGACCAGCAGGCAGGCGTTGACCAGCGCCGCCAGGATCTCCAGGCGGTACAGCCCGAAGGTGCGGTGGCCGTCGGTGCGCGCCCGGTTCGCCGCCGAGATCGCCGCCAGCGACATGCCCAGCCCGAAGGCATCGGTGGCCATGTGCCCGGCATCGGACAGCACGGCCAGCGATCGGGTGACCAGGCCGACGACCACCTGGACGACCATGAAGGCGACGATCAGCAGCAACGCCCAGCGCAGCCGGCCGGCATGGCGTGATCCGGCCCGGGCCGCACCCCCGTGGTGGTGGCCGTGCCCGTGGGCATGGCCGGGCCCCTCGCTCATCGCTCCACGGTCGGCGTCGAGCCGGCGGCCGGCTGGCACCATAGGGCCCGGCGGGCCTCGCGGACGGCCAGCTCGGCGTCGACCTCGGCGGCCCGGCGAGTGGCGTCCCAGCCGAGCACGGGTCCGATGACCTCGGCCACCGTGGCCAGCTCGTCGCCGCGGACCTGCCCGAGGGTGCCGAGCACCAGGCGCCGATCGACCACATCGGCCAGCGTCTGGGCGCCCTCGTCGGTCACGGCGAACAGGGCCTGGGCCTTGATGTCGCGGCACCCGGGGCGCGCCGTCACCGGCTCGGCCAAGCGGGGGTCGGCACCGATCAGGTCGAGCACCCGGTCGGCGTCGGTGCCGTACAGCCGGGCGAGGTGGTCACGCGTCGCCTCGTCGAGGGGCAACTCGGCCCGGCCGCGCACGCTGGCCTCCAGGAACGGCTCGGGGTCCACCGCCCACCCGAAGCCGTTGACCACGCCGACCCGGCGGGAGTCGAAGGGATGGTGGGCGACGCCGTCGAGGGCGTCGGACTCCAGCAGCGCCTCGGCGGTCTCGACGCCGAGAGCCCGGCCGGTGGTCCACTTGCCTCCACCGATCGACCACAGCCGGTGGACGCCGGACTTGCGGTGGTCGTACAGCTCGTGGCGCCGGCTGGTGGCGTAGGAGTCCTTGCCCTGCTCGACGATCAGCGGGCGGATGCCCACGGTGACGTGGCGGACGTCGTCCACCGTCAACCGGCGCTGCGGGTCACCGATCGTGTCGTTCACCGTCCCGAGGATCTCGGCGACGTCGTCGGCCACCGCCCGGGTCTCGTCCGGGTCGGTGTCGACCGGGGTGTCCGTCGGCCCGATGAAGTGGTGGCCCTCCCACGGCGAGACGATGACGTGGCGGCCGTCGCGAGCCCGGGCGAACACCGTGTCCTCCCCCGCCGTCCCGCCGATCGGCGTGGTCAGCAGGTGGACACCCTTGCTGCGGCGCACGCCGACGCCGAGGTCGCGCCCCAGGGCGCGCAGCACGACGTCCATCCACGGCCCGCCGGCGTTGACCACCGCCTTGGCGCGCACGACGTGGTGCCCGCCGCCCAGCCGATCGGTCAGCTCGACGCCCGTCACCTCCACGTCCCCGCCGTCGCCGACGGGTTCGGTGACGAAGCCGATGGCCTCGACGTAGGTCAGCACCCGGGCGCCACTGGCGACGGCCGAGTTGACCAGCGCCAGCAACAGCCGCTCCGGATGGATGTTCAGCGTGTCGTGATAGGCGAAGGCACCGCGCAGCCCGCTGGGGTCCAGCCACGGCACGGCGGCCAGCAGACGCTTCTTCGACAACCAGCGCGGCAGGGGGGTCTCGTACCGTTCGGGCACGTCCCGGTTGCGATCGAAGCCCAGCGCGGTGTACAGCCCGACACCGGCGCCGATCAGGGTGGCCGGCGGCTTGCTCCACGACCACGCCGGCATCAGGAAGCGGCGCTGGCTGATCAGGTGCGGGGCAGCCAGCGTCAGGAACCGGCGCTCGCGCAGGCTCTCGCGCACGACGGCGAACTCGTAGCTCTCCAGGTAGCGGATCCCGCCGTGGATGTACTTGGTGGTGGCCGAGCTGGTGCCGTGGCCGACATCGCCCTTGTCGACCAGCAGGACGCCCACACCGCGCCCGGCGAGTTCCCGCGCCACGTTGACGCCGGTGATCCCGCCGCCGATGACCACCACGTCGTAGGCCTCGTCGAGCCAGGCCAGGTTGCGCTCGATGCGAGTCATCGGGCGCTCACCACCGCGCCGGTCAGGTCGAGCTGGTCGAACGAGGTGATCGACGGATGGTCGCCGACGCCACGGTCGTAGTGCTCGTCGCCGGCCCGGCGGACACCGACGGTCTGCAGGCCGGCCTCCCGCGCGGCGTCCAGCTCGGCGACCAGATCGCTGAGGAACACGATCGCGGCCGGCGGTTGCCCGACGGCCGCGGCGATCGTCCGGTAGCTCTCGGCCTCCCGCTTCGGGCCGGTGTTCTCGGTGTCGAAGTGGTGGGTGATCAGGTCGAGGATCGACCCCTCCGGCGTGTTGCCGAACCAGGCCCGCTGGGCGTTCACCGATCCGGAGGAGAAGATATCCAGCTCCAGGCCGGCGGCATGCCAGCGGCGCATGGCCGGCAGCGCGTCGTCGAAGAAGTGCGAGGTCAGCTCGCCGGCGGCGAATCCCTCGGACCAGATCCACCCCTGGAAGGCCTTCAGCGGGGTCACCTTCTGGTCCCCGTCCAGCCACTGGTTCAACCACCACTCGACCCGGCCCAGATCGGCATCCGGCTCGCCGGCCAGCCGGCGGACGTGATCGATCATCGCCGCCACGTCGGGGCGCTGGTGGTGCTCGGCCAGGTAGCGGGCGAAGTGCCGCCGGGAGTACGGGTACAGGGTGTCCTGGACGAACCACGTCGACGAGGTCGTGCCCTCGATGTCGACGACCACGCAGCGGATCACGAGGCGGCCAGCTCGTCGTAGCTCGGGAACCGGGTGGCGATGTCGCTGCCGGTGAACTCACCCACCCACCCGTCGGGCGACTGGAAGAAGCGGATCGCGGTGAACCGCGGGGAGCTGCCCATGTCGAACCAATGGGTCGTCCCGGCGGGGACCGACAGGTAGTCGCCCTGCTGGCACAGCACGGTGTGCACCTGCTCGCCGAGGTGCAGGTAGAACGCGCCGGCCCCCTCGACGAAGAAGCGGATCTCGTCGTCGGCATGGGTGTGCTCGGCCAGGAACTTGCCGCGGGCCGCGGCGATCTGCTCGGCAGCGCCGGGCGCGGATGGATCGAGTGACATCCGGGCGACGTCGACGGTGGCGTAGCCGCGCTCGGCCAGCCGGGCGACGTCGGCGGCATAGGCCGCCAACACCTCGTCCTGGCCGGCATCGGCGGGCAGATCGGCGCTGGCCTCCCAACGCCCGTAGTCGACGCCGACCGCACCGAGCGCAGCGGCGATCTGCCCCGGATCGCAGTACTCGGCGATCGGCGTGGCCGGGTCGTCGGTGGTGGTGATCCGCAGCTTGGTCATCGTCGGACTCCTCTCGGGTGGCGACCGCGCCTCATGCGCTGGGCCGGCCGGCCACTGTCGAAAATACCGAGCGCAGCGGCCCGTCGAGCAACGCCGCCCGACGAGCCCGGATCGCCGCGTACTGCTGGACCACCTCGGGGCGTGGCGCGCGCTCCGAGCCGCCGTGGACCCAGGCCTCGACGGTCGCCGCCAGGTCGTCGAGGTCGCCCACGGCCACGGCGGCGAGGGCGGCGTCGGCCAGCACCGCCCCGTCCTGGCGGCCGGGCACCCGCCACGGCACGCCGGTGGCGTCGGCCTTGATCTGGTTCCACAACCCCGACCGGGCACCGCCGCCGACGGCGAGCACGGCGTCGACGGAGACCCCGTTGGCGGCGAAGGCGCCGAGGAAGTCGGCGTACTCGAAGGCGATCGCCTCCAGCATCGAGCGCCACAGCTCGGGCAGGCCGGTGGCCAGGGTCATGCCCAGCCAGGTCCCCGAGGCATCCGGGTTGTCCGGGTTGCCGCCCGACAGGTAGGGGGCGAACAGCACGCCACCGGACCCCGGCTCGGCGCGCTCGGCGAGCCCGTCGTAGTGGGCGTAGGCGGCGTCGTCGCCGGGACGTCCCAGCACCTGATCACGCAGCCAGCGCAGCGACAGGCCGCCGGCCTTGACGTAACCCCAGTACAGCGCCTGGCCGGGCAGCGTGCCGAGCGAGTACAGCATGCCCGGGACGGCGGTGACGGCCGGGATCGGCGCGTCGACCCCGACGG
Source organism: Actinomycetes bacterium (assembly GCA_029782355.1). Classification (GTDB taxonomy): domain Bacteria; phylum Actinomycetota; class Acidimicrobiia; order Acidimicrobiales; family Ilumatobacteraceae; genus JAKOUY01. The sequence continues at coordinate 165,060 of JAKOUY010000023.1, read as the reverse complement.
TGAGGATGCTGGCGGTCCCGGCGACGTCGGTGGCCAACCCCGATCGGGTCAGGCCGGCCGACAGGTTGCTCTGCATGACGTCGCCGGCCCCGGCACCGATGGCGATGCCGGGACGCAGCCCGCAGCGCTCGGCCATCGCCTCGGTCAGCGTGGCGACGATCTCGGTCGGGGCCACCACACGCGGGCAGTGCTCGGGGTGGATACCGAGGGCGGCGATCTGGCGCTCGCTGACCCGACCGGTGGCCGCATCCCACCCGACGATCCATCCCGACAGGTGCGACGGGTCGGTGAACGCGTCCCGCGCCTCGAGTCCACCGAGGCAACCGGCCACATACGGCGCCAGGGAGAGGATCTTGGCGATGCGGGCGAAGCGCTCCGGCTCGTGGCGGCGGACCCACTCGTAGGTCGTCGCCATCACGTAGGTGTCCAGCGAGGCGTTGGCCGACTCGGTCTCCCACAGCGGCTCGACCTCGGTGCGCAACCAGGTCAGCTCGTCCTGGGCCCGGGTGTCGAGGAACGGGATGATCGGTCGCACCGGCACCCAGTCCCGGTCGACGAACACGGGACCGCAGAGGATGCCGGACAGGGCGATGGCGGCGACGTCGGCGGCGCGGGCACCGAGGGCGCTGGTCGCCGTGCGAATGGCCGCAACGGCGGCGTCGAGCACCTGCGCCGGATCCATCTCCACCCATCCGGGACGGAGATGGTCGAAGGCGTGCTCGGCGTAGCCGCTGGCCAGGCAGGCGCCGTCGGCGTCGTAGATCCCGGCCTTGGATCCCTGCGTGCCCACGTCGACGCCGCAGTACAGCCGGGCGTGCTTGCCCCTCGACTCCATGGTTCGTCAAGATAAGCGGCCGTGGGGAGCGACGGCCAGAGCGACGACGCGCCGGCGGCCGAGCGCCTGACCGTCCGCCAGGCCACCAAGCGCTTCGGCGGGGTGACCGTGCTGGACGGCGTCGACCTGGCGTTGCGCCCCGGACGGGTCCACGCCCTGCTCGGCGAGAACGGGGCCGGCAAGTCGACGCTCATCAAGATCCTGAGCGGCGTGCTGCAGCCCGACGACGGCACCGTGTCCCTCGACGGCGAGCCGGTGGAGCTGACCACGCCGGCCGTGGCCCTGCACCACGGCATCGCCACGCTGTACCAGGAGCTGGCGATCGTGCCCGGGCTGTCGGTGGCCGAGAACATCTTTCTCGGCCGCCCGCTGCCCACCCGCGCCGGGTTGGTGCACTTCGCCGAGCTCGACCGGCGGGCCGCGGTGCTGCTGGAGCGGCTCGGACAGCACGTCGACGTCGGCCGCGACGCGTCCCGGCTCAGCCCGGTGGAGATGACGATGACGGCGATCGCCCGGGCGCTGTCGACGGACGCCACCGTCCTGATCCTCGACGAACCGACCGCGGCGCTGACCGACGCCGAGACGTCCCGCCTGTTCGAGGTGATCCGCCGGCTGGTGGCCGACGGGGTCGCCGTGCTCTACGTCAGCCACCGCCTGGAGGAGGTCAAGGCGATCGCCGACGACTACACGATGCTGCGCAATGGTCGGGTGGTGGCCGGCGGGCTGGTCGGTGAGGCGACCATCCCCGAACTGGTCCGGGCGATGGTCGGCCGGGCGATGGACGCGATGTTCCCCGACCGGCCCGCCTCGGCGGGTGCGCCGGCCGCCGCCCTGGCGATCCGCGGGCTGACCGGCCGGCGGGCGATCGAGGTCGACCTCGAGGTCGGTCGCGGCGAGATCGTCGGCATCGCCGGCCTGGCCGGCAGCGGGCGCAGCGAGCTGATCCGGATGATCGGAGGGGCGCAGCGCCCACGCCACGGGACGATGACCGTCGGCGGGCAGACCTACCGGCCGCGCTCGGTGGCCGAGGCTCAGGCTGCCGGCGTCGGCTTCGTTCCCCAGGAGCGGCGCGCCGACGGGCTGGTGCCCGACAGCATCGAGCGCAACGTCAACCTGACCACCCTGTCGCGCTTCACCCACGGCCGGGTGCTGATCGCCCGGCGCCCGGCCCGGCGCCACGCCACGGGCGCCGCCGACGACATCGGCGTGCGCCGCCGGTCGATCGACCAGCCGGTGCTGACCCTGTCGGGCGGCAACCAGCAGAAGGTCGTCCTGGCCAAGACCCTGGCAACCCATCCGACGGTGTTGCTGCTGGACGAGCCGACCCGCGGCGTCGACGTGGGAACGAAGCGCGAGATCTACCACCTGATCCGCCGGCGCGCCGACGCCGGCTCGGCGGTGATCGTGGTGTCCAGCGAGCTGCCCGAACTGCTCGGCCTGTGCGACCGGATCCTGGTCATGCACGACGGCCGGGCGGTCAGCTGGCACGACCCGGCGTCGACCACCGAGCACGACCTGCTGCTGGCCTGCTACCGGACGGCCGCGTGAGCACCGCCGCCGACGGGGCTGCGCCGGGCAGCGTGCTGGTCCGGGTCGGGCACCGGGCTCGGCCGCTGGCCGGGATGATCGCCCTGCTGGCCGTGTTCGGCCTGTTCGGCGCGCTCTATCCGAGCACCTACCTGACCCGCACCAACGTGCTGTCGAACATCCTCGGCCAGGTCACCTTCCTGGCCATCGTCGCCAGCGTGCAGACCGTGGTCATGGTGATCGGCGAGTTCGACCTCTCCGTCGGCGGGATGGCGGCCCTGGCCACCGGCGCGGCGGCGACGATCATCAACACCCAGACCATCGACGGCCAACCCAAGGCACCGGGGTCACTGCTGGTCGCCGTGCTGCTGTGCCTGGCGGTCGGCCTGGCCTGCGGGGCCGCCAACGGACTGCTGGTCAGCTTCGCCGGCATCCTGGCGTTCGTCGCCACGCTGGCGATGAACGAGGTCTACCAGAACCTGGCCGCCTACCGGACCAAGGGCAAGCCGGTGTACAGCCTGGTGAAGAACAACTTCGTGGCGCCCGGCCAGGGCGAGGTGTGGGGCATCCCCAACCGGCTGTTCGTCGCCGCCGGCGTCGCCCTCGCCGTGCTGGTCCTCCTCGACCACACCCCGCTCGGGCGGCGGATGTACGCCGTGGGCGGCAACATCGACGCCGCCCGCAACAGCGGCATCAACGTCCGGCGGGTCAAGTGGATCGCCTTCGTGATCTGCGGGTTCGGCTCGGCGATCGCCGGGCTGACCCAGGCCGCCTACCTGGGCACCGCGAACCTGACCGCCCCGGCCCCGCTGATGCTGCAGTCGATCGCCGCGGTGTTCATCGGCATGGCCTTCCTGCGTGACGGCCGGCCGAACCTGCCCGGGACGATGATCGGCGTGGTCCTCTTCCGGGTGCTCGAGACCGGGCTCAACCAGACCTCGATCGACGACTACCTGCAGACCGTGATCACCTGGATCGTGGTCATCGTCATCGTCCTGCCCACCGCCATCTCGCGCGTCCGCCAATCCCGATGACCGGGAGCGCGGCCGGGCCATGGTTGGCCGTCGACGCCGGGTCGACGGCGCTCAAGGTCGCCCTCGTCGGCCCTGGCGGGCGGATCGACCGGGTCGCCAGCGCCGGCTATCCGACGGCGACGCCGGAGCCGGGCTGGGCCGAGCAGGACCCGACGACGTGGTGGTCGGCGCTGGTCGAGGCGGTCCGCCAGCTCGGCCCGGCGCAGCCGGCCGGGATCGCCCTCACCGGTCAGATGCAGGACCTCGTCCCGATTGGTCGCGGCGGTGCGCTCGGCGCGGCGATCCTGTACAGCGACCAGCGCGCCGCCGCCGAGCACGACGAACTGGCGGCTGCGGTGGGCGGGTGGTCGGAGGCCATCGGCAGCGATCCCGACGCCACCAACCTGGCTGCCAAGTGGCGGTGGCTGACCGCCCATGATCCCCGTCGGGCCGCGGCGACCGAGGTCGTGCTGTTCGGCGGGCACTCGGCGCTGGTCCACCGGCTCACCGGCCGGGCGGTGTGCGACCCCAGTACGGCGGCGACCACCGGCCTGTACGACGTCCGTGCCGGGCGATGGTGGACGCCGATCGTCGACACGGTCGGCATCCCCGTCCCGCAGCTGATCGATCCAGGGCAGCCGGTCGGCACCCTGCTCGGGGGACCGGCGGGCGAGTTGGGGCTACCCCCCGGGATCCCGGTGGTCCACGGCCCGGGCGATGCCGTGGCGACGACGCTCGGCGTGGTCGGGCCGGCGCTCGACCAGCCGTACGTCTACCTGGGCACCTCCGGCTGGGTCGCCGCGGCCAGTTCGGAGCGGCGGGCCACGCCCGCCATCTGGCTGCCGGGTCGCTCGCCGCGGCACTGGGTCGCCGCCGCTCCTCTGCTGACCGCCGGCGCCGCCGCCGACTGGGCTCGACGGGCCCTGTTGGGCGGCGCCGACCACGCCACCCTCGACTCGCTGGCGGCGTCGACCTGCGCCGCGGCCGACGGCGTCGCCTTCCTGCCGCACCTCGACGGGCGCCGGGCCCCCCACGCCGACCCGATGGCCACCGGTGTGCTGATCGGGGTCCGCCGCTCGACCGGGCCGGCCACCATCGCCGCGGCGGTGTACGAAGGGATCGCCCACGCGGTGCGCGCCGCCGGCACCGTGGTGGCCGAGCGACCGCCGGCCATGCTGGCGAGCGGTGGCCTCAGCGCCTCGCCCGTCTGCCTGCAGATCCTCGCCGACGTCCTCGGCGTGCCGGTGTCGGCCGTGGACGACCACCACGCCGCCCTGCTCGGCGCGTGGTCGAGCGTCGACGGCCACACCGTCGCCGACGCCGGCCGCAACCCGTCTCCAGAAGTCCACCGGCCGCGCCACGACCACCACACCGCCCACCGTCGCCTGGCGCCGATCGTCGACTCGTTGACCGGCGACCTCGCCGCAACCTTTATTCGACTGGGACAGCTGCGTGCCGACCAGCTACAACAGGACGACCAGCTCGCCCGGAAACCGCAGGAGGGATCCCGATGACCACCCCCGATCACCAGCCGTCCACCCCGCTCCGCCCGGTCAGTCGCCGTCAGCTGCTGATCACCGGCGGTGCCGGTGTCCTCGGCTCGATCATCCTCGCCGCCTGCGGCGACGACAAGAAGAAGACCGCAGCAACCACTCCGTCGACGTCGGCCTCGTCGGGAACGACGGCCGCATCGGGCACGGCGGCGTCGTCGAGCGCCTCCGGCCGGACGATCGCGATCATCTCGCCGTACTACTCGGCCCAGCCGGCCACCAAGGAGGTGGTCGATGCCTTCATGGCCGACGCCAAGGCCGCCGGCTTCGCCGTGACGATGAAGGACACCAAGAACGACGACGCCGCGGTGAACACCGAGATGGAGGCCGCCGTCTCCCAGAAGGTCAACGTCATCGTCCTCGGGATGGGCGACCCGAAGAACTACAGCGCCGGGCTGGCCAAGGCCAAGGCGGCGAAGATCCCGGTGTTCGGCCTCGACGCCGGCACCGCCGACGGGGTCACCGCCAACGTCACCTCCGACAACGACTTCCTCGGGACCACCAGCGCTCAGGCGCTGATCGACGCCATGGGCGGGACGGGTTCGGTGGGCATCATCAACTTCGACCCGTTCGAGCCGGTCCGGCTCCGTGGCGCGGCGGCCCGCAAGCTGTTCAAGGACAAGGGCATCACCGTGCTGGAGGACGTCCAGGGCGACCCGCAGGACTCCACCGGGTTCGCCAAGAAGACCGTGCTCGACTGGCTGAACAAGTACCCGGCCGGGAAGATCACCGGCGTGTACGCGGCGTGGGACGCCTCGGCCGATGGGGCCTACCAGGCCACCCAGGAGGCCAAGCGCAACGACGTGTTCGTCGTGGGCGTCGACGGGCAGGACTTCGCCCGGGCGGCCATCAAGGAGGGCAAGACCTGGGTGGCCACGGTCAGCCAGGACTGGAAGGGCATCGCCAAGGCCGCCCTCGATGCCATCGTCGCCCTGCTCGACTCGGGCACCGCGCCGCAGCCGGTCATCACCATCAAGGGCGAGCTGGTCACCAAGGCCAACGCCTGACCAACCTCCGGGTGCGGTGCGGCGTCACCGCCCGCTGAGCCGGGCGATCGTCGCGGCGAACTCGCCAACCGTGCGGGCGACGACCTCGGCCACCGGCTCGACCGAGGTGATCCGCCCGGCAACCTGACCGCACAGCGGGATGGCCGCCTCCATCTCGCCGCGCTCGTACAGGCCGGCGCGGTCGCCGAAGTCGGCGAACACGTTGTCGGTCCGGTCGCGCAGCGACTCGGTGCGCGCCGTGCGCAACGCCCGCAGGGCCGGCGAGTGCCGCTCGTTGAGGAACAGCGTGTCGGTCTCGGCCGCCTCGACGATCGCCGCCTTCCAGTTGCGGTGGATCGGCGACTCGGCACAGGCCACCATCCGCGTGCCCATCTGGACCCCCTCGGCGCCGAGGGCGAAGGCCGCGGCCATCGTCGCCCCGTCGGTGATGCCGCCGGCGGCGATGAGCGGCACGTCGACGTGCTCGCGCACCAGGGGCAGCAGGACCATCGTCGACACCGGGGTCGGGCTCTTGAACCCCCCGCCCTCGCCGCCCTCCACGACCAGGCCGTCGACGCCGGCGTCCACCGCCTTGCGCGCCGCGGCCAGCGTGGGCACCACGTGATAGACGGTCAGCCCGGCCGCCTTCAAGGGCGCGGTGTACCGGGTGGGAGAGCCGGCCGACGTGGTCACGAAGCGGACACCCTGCTCGACCACGAAGTCGACGATGCCGGGATCGCGCACGAATGCCTGGGCGATGTTGACGCCGAAGGGCCGATCGGTCAGCCGGCGCATCGCGGCGATCTCCTCGCGGATGACGTCCAGCTCACCCGACGACGTCTCGATGATCCCGCAGGCGCCGGCCGCCGAGACCGCACTGGCCAACGGGCTGCGGGCGATCCAGCCCATCGGCGCCTGGACGATGGGGATGTCCACCCCGAGATCGCGACTCACTCGATTGGTGCGGGGATCGAACAACGGATGCACCCGGCGAGGCTATGCCCGCCGTCCCGACGATCACCACCACGCCCGGCTCGGCGACACCGCGCCCGGGGGCGATGTTCGAGGCGACGATGGGAATCGAACCCATGTGGAGGGATTTGCAGTCCCTTGCCTCAGCCACTCGGCCACGTCGCCACCACCGGACGGGTCCGGTGCGCGACAGACGCTATCGGGCCTCAGGCGGTCTCCGACCGCCGCCCCGATCCGTCGACGGCGCGCAGGGCGGCGCGCGACCGTTCGATCTGGTCGGCACCGGCAGCCGGCAACGGCCGGAGGGGGCGCTGCAGCACCCACAGCAGCACCCAACTGGCCATCTCCGGCAGGTGGGTGATCTCCCCGGCGAAGGGCACGTGCCCGCCCACCAGGTCGACGACGGCGGTGATCAACAGCGCTCCGGACAGCACCCCGGCGACCGGCAACATCGCTCTGGCCCGAGCCGGGCGGACCACGACCGCCAGCAAGCCGACGGCGAACGCCGCGGTAAAGGCACCGAGGTGGCGGGCGGCGTGGGCCGAGGCACCCTGCTCGGCGCCCAGCAACGACGGCACGGAGAACACCAGGATCTGCCCGGCGACCGCCAGCAGTCCCCACCGCGCCACCCGGGCCACGGCGCGGCGCTCGTCGACCGCCTGGCGGGCGCTCACCCGCGCCGACAGATCCGGCGGCGACACGGCCACCCCGAGGCGCATCGGACGCCGGGTTCGCTCGATGCCGTCGCGGTACTCGGTGCAGGCCGGGCACCGCAGCAGGTGGGCGGCCACCAGACGCTCGTCGATCGGGGCCGCCTCGCCATCGGCCACCGCCGAGATCGCTTCCTGGTAGGCAACGCACTGCACGAGAGTCAGGTCGCTCCGGCCCGGCCGCCAGTTCCCACCCGGGGACCTGGCCGGCTCAGCGGCATACTGAGGGTGATGCGTTCGATCGATCCGCTCGCTGCGCTCGTGGCCGCATCGGTCGAGGGCGACGGTGGTGCGACGGCCGAGTTGGTCCGGCGGACCCAGCCGGCGGTGTGGCGGCTGTGCCGGGTGTTGGGCGGTCCGGCGGTTGCCGACGACCTGGCCCAGGAGACCTACCTGCGAGCCCTGCGCTCGCTCCCGAGCTACCGGGGTGATGCCCCGGTCCTGCCGTGGCTGCTCAGCATCGCCCGCCGGGTCTGCGCCGATCACGTCCGCACCGCCACCCGCCGCCGGCGCCTCGGCGAACGGCTTCGCCAGATCGCCCGGACCGCCGAGGCCCCCGGGCCGACAGGGATCGAGGAGCTGCTGGCCGGGTTGGACCCCGACCGGCGCGAGGCGTTCGCCCTCACCCAGTTGCTCGGGCTGTCCTACGACGAGGCGGCGAGGGCCATCGGCTGCCCGATCGGCACGGTTCGCTCACGCGTCGCTCGGGCCCGAGCCGACCTGATCCACACCCTGCGAGCCAGCGAGGCGCAGTGACCAGCGCCACGGGAACTGCTGCCGGCCGACGGACGACCCCACTGGTGATGAGGCCGTGGCGCGCCCTGCTGATCCTGATGGCCGTGCTGGTCGGGCTGCCCGCCTGTGGCTCGGACGAGCCCAAGCAGCTGATCGGCTACGCCCTGCAGCCACCCAGCAAGGTGGGCGATCTGTCCCTGCCGGAGGCGACCGACGGCAAGCCGTTCGAGTACCAGCCGCCCTCCGGTCACCTGATCGTCGCCTACTTCGGCTACACCAACTGCCCCGACGTCTGCCCCACCAGCCTGGCAGCGCTGAAGAACGCCCTGCATCGCTTGGGTGACGCCAAGGCGGCGCGCATCCAGCTGGCCATGGCCACCGTCGATCCGGCGCGCGACACACCCGAGGGCCTGACGGCGTACGTCAACGGGTTCGTCGCCGGCTCGGTCGCCCTGCGGACCACCGACGACGCCGCGTTGCGCGCCGTCGCCAACCGGTTCGGCGTCGAGTACAACGTCAGCACCGGCGCCGACGGCAAGGTCGAGGTGGTCCACACCGGGTCGATGTTCATCGTCGACGACCGGGGTGAGGTGGCCGACGTCCTGGCCTTTGGCGTCACGCCGGCCGACATCGCCAACGACCTGTCGATCCTGCTGTCGAGGACGCCCACGTGAGCCGAGCCCGCCGCCGGTGGGTGGCCGGGGCCGCGCTGGCGCTGGCGGTGACGTCGTGCGGCGGGTCGGACGCCTCGACCGCCGCCGACAACGGCCCGCTGGCCGGACGGACCAGCATCCCGGGGCGGGCCGACTTCCAGTGGGTGATCCCGGCCGGGACCGCCGAGCGGGTCAACATCGTCACCCACGACCAGATCTTCCCGCCCGTCATGTACGCCAAGGTCGGCCAGACGGTGCGGATCATCAACGAGGATCGCATCGCCTACACCGTCGGCCCGTTCTCGATCGGCGCCCACCAGACGATGGAGCAGGTCCTGCGCCGCCCGGGCACGTTCCAGGGGGTGTGCACCACGCATTACGGCGGGCAGTTCGTCCTGATCGTCGAGCCGTGACCGGCAACGCCCGCCCCGCACCACCGTGCGGCGGCGGGCATCACCATCGTCAGATCACGGGGCGTCGTCGCGCACCGGGACGTCGACGGTCATCGTGCCCGCCTTGGCGAACGTCAGGGTGACCTTGATGGTCGAACCCGTGGCCAGCGGCTTGGCCAGCTTCAACAGCATGATGTGGTAGCCACCGGGCTTCAGCTCGACCGCCGTCCCGGCGGGCAGGGCGATCGAGGCGACCGGCTTCATCGTCATCGCCCCGGGCATCGCTCCACCCGTGCCGGCAGTCATCGCCGTCCCGGCAGTCATCGCCGTCCCGGCAGTCATCGCCGTCCCGGCAGTCATCGCCGTCCCGGCGCCCGGCGTCATCGTCACGGTCTCGTGGATCTCGACGGTGGCAGCCACCGAGGGGTCGACGGCGGCCTTGGTCAGCTGGTCCGCCGCCGACGCCGTCAGCGTCATGTACACCGCGCCCGTCTCCGCCATCACCGGGCTGGTACGCGCCCAGGCCTTGTCGACGGTGATCTTGGCGGCACTCGAGTCGCTGTCCGTGTCTCCGCAGGCCACGATGCCGGTCATCATCAGCCCGGCGGCCATCGCCGCCAGCACCTTCCTGTTCACGTCGTCCTCCTTCGCGCCGACGGCGCTCTCAACCATGCTGGTCGCCGGCGACGATCGATGAGTTCCCGACCAGGACGTGCTCGGTGTCACATGGGTAACGTCGCCGGGCCATGCAGTACGTCCTGTTCCTCCCCCAGATGCGCCTCGACGCCGCCGCCATCGTCAGCCGCGCCCAGGCAGCCGAAGCGGCCGGGTTCCACGGCATCGCCTTCATGGACCACCTCGAGCCACCCCTGGCGGCCGAGCAGCCGATGTACGAGGCCTTCGCCATCGCCACCTGGGTCGCTGCCCACACCCACACCCTGCACGTCAGCCATCTGGTGCTGTGCGACACGTTCCGCCATCCGGCCGTGCTCGCCCGGCAGTGCGCCTCGTTGCAGGATCTCTCCGGCGGGCGGTTCGAGCTGGGCATCGGTTCGGGGTCGTGGGACCGGGAGTACGAGGCGTTCGGAGTGCGTCCCGATCGGCCGGCCGACCGCACCACCCGCCTGGGCGAGACCCTCGAGGTGTTGGGGGCACTGTGGTCCGGGGAGACGGTCGACATCGACGGCCGGTTCCACTCGCTGCGCGGCGCCCAGCAGCTCCCGGTGCCGAGTCCGCCGATCCCGGTCGTCATCGGGGGAACCGGGCCGCGGACCATGGAGCTGGTCGACCGCCATGCCCACTGGTGGAACGTCCCCGTGCACCGCCTCGACCGGCTGACCACGCAGCGCGCCGCGGCGGGTGCAGCACGAGTGTCCGTCCAGCAGATGGTCGGCTTCGTCGCGTCCCCGGATCGCCACGAGGAGGTCGCCGCCTTGTCGGCCAAGCGGTTCGGCTACCAGCGCGACCTCCTGGTGGGCGATGCGGCGGCCGTCCGCCAGCGCGCCGCCGACCTGGCGGCCCACGGCGTCGAGCGGTGGTACGTGTGGTTCACCGACTTCGCCCCGCCGACGACGTTGGCCGAGTTCGGCCGCCAGGTGATCGCCGGCCAGTGACCTTCCACCCTGGCGGGGTCCGTGCCAAAATCGGTTGAATGCCACGAAGTCGAGGTGGAGGGCACATGACAATGCACACGACCGACGACAGCGGCGACCAGGTCGCCACCCGACCGGCCGGTTCGGGCGGCGGCGGGTTCTTCTGGGCACTGACCGCCGCGGCCGCCGTGCTGGCCCTGGCGCTGTCCGTGCTGGGCCTGGTGCTGCCCACCAACAACGGCACCTCGTCCAGTGGCGGTGGTGCGCCGGCAGCATCGCCCGGTGCTGCCCCGGCGAGCGGTTCTGCATCCACCGGCAACAACGCCGTGCTCGACCCGCAGGCCCAACCGTCGGCCGACTGGAAGGCCTTCGACCCGACGCTGAAGCCGGCCGAGGGTGGCACCACCCACGACATCAAGCTGGACATGACCGAGAAGGTCATGGAGGTCGCCCCGGGCGTCACCCAGCAGATGTGGACCTTCGGGGACACCGTCCCCGGCCCGGTGCTGCGCGGCAAGGTCGGCGACGTCTTCAACGTGACGGTCACCAACAAGGGCTCGATGACCCACTCGATCGACTTCCACGCCAGCCAGGTGGCACCGAACCGGCTGATGAAGGCGATCAACCCGGGCGAGTCGCTGACCTACCAGTTCAAGGCGGAGTACTCGGGCATCTGGATGTACCACTGCGGGACCGCTCCGGCCCTGCACCACATCGGCAACGGCATGTTCGGAGCGGTGATCATCGATCCCCCGAACCTGGCACCGGTCGACAAGGAGTTCATCTTCGTCCAGCACGAGCTGTACTTCGGCCCGCAGGGCCAACCCGGGGACTACGCCAAGATGAAGAACGAGGCGTGGGACGCCGTGGTCTTCAACGGCTACCGCAACCAGTACGTCCATGCGCCGATCCAGGCCGAGCCGGGCAAGCGCTACCGGGCGTGGGTCATCGACGACGGCCCCAGCGAGAACAGCTCGTTCCACATCGTCGGCACGATCTTCGACACGGTGTACAAGGAGGGTGGCTACCTGCTGAAGTCGGGCAACGAGCTCCACGGTGGTTCACAGGCGCTCGACCTGATGCCGGCGCAGGGCGGGTTCGTCGAGTGGACGTTCGCCGAGCCGGGGATCTACACGATGGTCACCCACAAGTTCGCCAACGTCGTCAAGGGCGCTGCCGGGCTGTGGCAGGTCGGCGGGGCACCGCTGCCCCCCGGGGCCGGCGGCCACTGATCACTCGGCGACGAACCGCGGCGAGGTGGTCGGGTCGAGCAACTCGGTCTTGACCACCTTGCCCGTGGCGTTGCGCGGCAGCTCGGCGACGAACTCGATGCGCGCCGGCACCTTGAACGCCGCCAGTCGCTCGCCGACGAAGGCGCGCAGCTCCTCCGCCGACACCGTTGCGCCCGGATCGAGCTGGACGACGGCGACGACCTCCTGGCCGAGCGTGTGGTGGGCGGCGCCGACCACGGCGGCGTCGGCCACCCCGGGGTGCTCCACCAGGCGGTTCTCGATCTCGGCCGGGTAGATGTTCTCCCCGCCGCGGATGATCAGGTCACTGCGCCGGCCGTCGAGATAGACCAGCCCGTCGCGGATCGAGCCGTAGTCACCGGTGTGGTACCAGCGGTCGGCGTCGACCACTGCGGCCGTGGCGTCCGCATCGTTCCAGTAGCCGAGGAAGATGCACGGGGTGCGCATGGCGATCTCGCCGACCTCGCCCTCGGCCAGCACGGCGCGGCTCGACGGATCACGGATCTCGACCTCACCGCCGGGCACCGGGGCACCGATGCTGGTCAGGTGGCCGAGCAGGGACGACGAGCCGAGCGAGGTGCCGATGCCGGTCGACTCGGTCATGCCGTATCCCAGACCGAAGCCGAACTTGAGGTGCGGAAGCCGCTCCCCCACGGTGCGGATCAGTTCCGGCGGCCACACCGCCCCGCCACCGCCGACCGTGGTCACCGAGGTCAGGTCGTAGCGATGCAGGTCCGGATGGTCGACGATCCGCCACAGCTGGGTGGGCACCAACGACCACCGGTTGACCCGGTGCTGCTCGGTCAGGCGCATGTGCTCGACCTCGTCCCACCGACCGGGCGCCGGGTACACCACCGTCTGCCCGCTGGCCACGGACATGATCACCCCGGCAGTCATCCCGGAGACGTGGAACATCGGCGACACGCCGAGACTGACGGGGTGCTGCGACGGGGGTGCCACGCCGGCGCGCAGCAGGCCGAGGGTGGCGTGGAGGGTCATCGCCATGTTGAAGTGGATGTTGCCGCGATGGCTGAGCAGGGCCCCCTTGGCCCGCCCGGTGGTCCCGCTGGTGAACAGGATCAGGTACCCGTCGTCCTCGTCCAGCTCGATGGTCGGCATCGGTGCGGCCGGGTCCTCGGCACCCCACCACTGGCCGTCGAACACCACCAGGTCGGCGCCGACGAGGTCGACGCCGGCCAGCCGCTCGGCACGGCGCGGGTCGGCCAGCACCACCGTGGGCGTCGTCAGCCGGATCCCCGAAGCCAGCTCGGCGGCGGTCCACCACCCATTGAGCGCCACGGTGATCGCGCCGAGCGACATCGCCGCCCAGGTGGTGACCACGAACTCGAGACAGTTGGCCGAGGCGATGGCCACCCGATCACCACGCCGGATCCCGAACCGATCGCGCAGCGCGGCCGCGGCCGCGGCGATGGGCGTGCGGATGTCGGCGAAGGTGCAGGTCCGGTCGGGGAAGACGACGTACGGCCGATCCGGCCACTGACGCACGGCGTCGGCGAACGTGTCGAGCAGGGAGCGCCGCCGGTTGGCGAAGACGTCCATCTCCGTGCCGAGGACGAGCTCCCGGCGCATCTCGAAGGGTGCGCCCGGACCCATCACCGGCGCCAGCTGCTCGGGGGTCAGACCCCCGGGCCCGGACCAGGAGAGATGCGCCGCGGCGCGCCAAGGAGGTGCCGGTTCGACCATGCCCGAACCCTACGGCGTCGGCCGGTCGGCCTCCCGACCGAGCTGCAGCTCGACCATCAGCTCGTTGGCCACCCGCTCCAGGTCGGCCTGCACGGCGTCGAGGTCGAGGCCGTCGGGCGCGACCAGCGTGGCCCAGGCACGAAACAGCCGGCCACCGCTCATCGGCGCCTCGGCCGTCTCGGTGGTCAGGCGGACCACGTTGACCTGGTGGCGGGCCAGCACGGCGGAGATCTCCTGGACGATGCCGGGGCGATCGTCGCCGACCAGGTCGAGATGGATCTCCCGCCCTGCCGGCTCCGCACCGGGGAGCGTTCCGGCCCGGTGGGCGCTGACGTCGAGCAGGCCGTCGAGCGGCGCCAGGGCGGCGGTGAGCCCGTCGGCGCCGGCATCGTCGACGGACACGGTGACGATGCCGGCGAACTTGCCGGCCAGCTCGGCCATCTGGCTGGCCTCCCAGTTGCCGCCGTGGGCGGCGATCACCTCGGCCAGGGCACTGACCAGCCCGGCCCGATCGTCGCCGATCACGGTCAACACCAACGTGGCCACGGCTCGATGGTACCCGGAGATCCGGCGGCCGGTCCCGGCCAGGATCCGGCGGCTCGGTCCCGGCCGGGATCCGGCGGCTCGGTCCCGGCCGGGATCCGGCGGCTCGGTAGGGTCGGCCCGTGCCGCATCCTCCGCTCGTGGTCGGGGTCGGGAGCGTCGTCCACCGCGAGGACTCGCTGGACCGGCCGGACGTGGTCGGGCTGATGACGGCCGCGGCACGCCGGGCGCTCGACGATGCCGGGTTGGCGGCCACCACGATCGACGCCGTGCTGGTCCCCCGTGGATCGTGGGGCGCCGGCGACGGGGCCGCAGCCGTGGCGGCACGGCTCGGGGTACCCCACGCCAGGACCGTGTGCAGCGAGATCGGTGTGCTGCAGCTGTCCCTCGTCGATCGTGCGCTCGGCCTGGTGGCTGCCGGCCAGGCGGGCACGGTCCTGGTCGTGGGCGGCGAGGCACGCCACGGCGCCGCGCTCGCCCGGCGGGCCGGACACCCCGAGCCGCCGAGTGGCCTGTCGCCCGGTGAACCGCACGAGACCATCCGGCCCGCCGGCAACCTGTTGACGGAACCGGAGATCGCCCGCGACCTGACCGTGCCGGCCCACCAGTATGCGGTGATCGAGTCGGCCGTGCGAGCCGCGGCGGGCCGTTCGATCGACGAGCATCGTGCTCATCTCGGCCGGCTGTGGCACCGCTTCGCCATCGTGGCCGCCGGGCGCAGCGACACCTGGGATCCGTCCTGCCCGAGCGCCGAACACATCGTCCAGGAGTCCCCCGCCAACCGGCTGATCGCCGAGCCCTACACCCGCCTGCTGTGCTCGCAGTGGAACGTCGACATGGCCGCGGCGATCCTGATCACCTCGACCGAGCACGCCCGCCGGACCGCCATCGCCACCGATCGCTGGGTCACCCCGCTCGGCGTCGCCACCTCCGACCTGATCGTCCCGCTCCCGGGCCGGGACGAGCTCCATCGCTGGCCGGCACTGCGGGTCGCCGGCGAACGATTGGGCGAGGCAACCGGCGTCGACCCGGCCAGCGCCGAGGTGGTCGAGATCTACTCGTGCTTCCCGTCCGCCGTGGAGGTGGCCGCCGTCGAGCTCGGTCTCGGGCTAGATGCGTCCCTCACCGTCTTCGGCGGGATGACCTTCGGCGGTGGACCGTTCAACCACTACGTCCTGCAGTCGCTGGTGGCCGTCGTCGAGGAGCTGCGCCGCCGACCGGGAGCCATCGGACTGACCACGGCCGTCAGCGGTCTGCTGACCAAGCCAGGCGTGGCCCTGTGGACCGCCGGCGGCGCCGGCCGTGGGCACGTGTCCGTCGACGTGACGGCCGAGGCCGGTCCGCGCACCACCACCCGGCGGGTCGACGGGTCGATCACCGGGGTCGGCGCGGTGGTCGGCTACACGATCACCGGCGGGAGTTCCCCGATCGGCATCGCCGTCGTGGACCTCGACGGGGTCCGCACCGTGGCCACGACCGCCGACCCGGATCTCGTCGGTTCCCTGGCGGCCGGCGAATGGGTCGGGCGGGCCGTCCGGGTGGGAACGGCCGGGTCGCTCGACGGCCCGAGCTGACCGCCCTTGACAACATCCCGGCCCGGACGGCAAGGTTCGCGCCGCATGGATGGGGAGCAGGTGGGTCAGCAGGCGCTGCGCCTGCACATCCCCGACACCGAGCGCGGTCCGGGCGCCGAGCCGCCCGAGGTGCGCTTCATCAGCGCCGCCGGTGAGATGCGCCGGCCGGAGCTGGACGAACCGGTCGAGCGCATCGCCCTGATGCGCAAGCAGATGGTCCGCGTGCTCGACGACGACGGTGCGGCCACCGGGCCGTGGGACCCACAGCTGACGGCGGATCAGCTGCGCACCGGGCTGCGCGACATGATGCTGGTCCGAGCCTTCGACGCCCGCCTGCTGCAGGCCCACCGCCAGGGCAAGATCTCCTTCTACATGCAGTGCCTCGGCGAGGAGGCCATCGCCTGCGCCCACAAGCGGGCCCTCCATCCGGCGGACATGCACTTCCCGACCTACCGCCAGCAAGGTCTGCTGATCGCCGGTGGCTATCCGATCGTGCAGATGATGAACCAGGTCCTGTCCAACGAGGCCGATCCGTTGAAGGGGCGCCAGCTGCCGATCATGTACTCCTCCAAGGAGTACGGCTTCTTCACCATCTCCGGCAACCTGGCTACGCAGTACGTCCAGGGCGTCGGCTGGGCGATGGCCTCGGCGCTCAGCGGCGACACGCGCATCGCCTCGGCGTGGATCGGCGAGGGGGCCACGGCGGAGTCCGACTTCCATGCCGCCCTGCTGTTCGCCTCGACCTACCGGGCGCCGGTGATCCTGAACATCGTCAACAACCAGTGGGCCATCTCGACACCGGAGGACTTCGCCCGCGGCGCCTCGGCCACCTTCGCCGACCGCGGCTTCGGCTACAGCATCCCGGCGCTGCGCGTCGACGGGAACGACTACCTGGCGGTCTACGCCGCCACCCGCTGGGCCGCGGCACGGGCCCGCGGCAACCTCGGGCCGACCCTCGTCGAGTGGGTCACGCTGCGCCGTGGGGCGCACTCGACGTCCGACGACCCGTCGGTGTACCGCCCGGCCGGCGAGGCCAGCCACTTCCCGCTCGGCGACCCGATCGCCAACCTGCAGCGCCACCTGGTGACGCTCGGCCAGTGGGACGACGACCGCCACGCCGCGCTGTCGAACGAGCTCGACGCCGAGGTCGCCGCGGCCTTCGCCGAGGCCGACGCCCACGGGTCGGTGAAGAGCGGCCACACCGCCGACCCGCGCACCATGTTCGACGACGTCTACGCCGAGCTGCCCC
Organism: Actinomycetes bacterium; assembly: GCA_029782355.1. GTDB lineage: Bacteria > Actinomycetota > Acidimicrobiia > Acidimicrobiales > Ilumatobacteraceae > JAKOUY01. The sequence continues at coordinate 147,775 of JAKOUY010000023.1, read as the reverse complement.
GCCACCTGCGCGAGCAGCGCGACCAGGTGGGCCGCTGACGTGGCGACGATGACGATGATCGAGGCGATCCGCGACGCCCATGCCGTCGCCATGGAGCGCGACGAGCGGGTGGTCGTGTTCGGCGAGGATGTCGGCTACTTCGGCGGCGTGTTCCGCTGCACCCAGGGCCTGCAGCAGCGCTTCGGATCGCATCGCTGCTTCGATTCACCCATCAGCGAGGCCGGCATCGTCGGCACCGCCATCGGGATGGCCGCGTACGGGCTGCGCCCGTGCGTGGAGATCCAGTTCGCCGACTACGTCTACCCGGCGTACGACCAGATCGTCTCCGAGGCCGCCCGCCTGCGGCATCGCTCCGCCGGCGACTTCACCGCCCCGCTGACCATCCGCATGCCCACCGGCGGCGGGATCTTCGGGGGGCAGACCCACTCGCAGAGCCCGGAGGCGTTGTTCACCCACGTCGCCGGGCTGAAGACCGTGGTGGTGTCCAACCCCTACGACGCCAAGGGGCTGCTGCTGGCGGCCATCGAGGACGACGACCCGGTGATCTTCCTGGAGCCGAAGCGGGTCTACAACGGCCCGTTCGACGGGCATCACGACCGGCCGATCGTGCCGTGGTCGAAGCACCCGTTGTCGGAGGTACCCGAGGGTCATTACACCATCCCGCTCGGCGAGGCCCGCATCCACCGGCCCGGCGGCGACCTGACCGTCCTGGCCTATGGCACGCTGGTCCACGTCGCCCAGACCGCCGCCGAGGAGACCGGGATCGACGCCGAGATCATCGACCTGCGCACGCTGCTGCCGCTCGACGTCGACACGATCGTCGAGTCGGTGGTCAAGACCGGGCGGTGCCTGGTGGTTCACGAGGCCACGCTGACGTCCGGCTTCGGCGCCGAGCTCAGCGCCACCGTCCAGGAACGCGCCTTCCACCACCTCGAAGCGCCCATCGTCCGGGTGTGTGGATGGGACACCCCGTACCCGCACGCCCACGAGTGGTCGTACTTCCCCGGCCCGGCGCGCGTCGGCCAGGCGATGCTGGAGGTGATGGGCCGGTGAGCACGTTCGTCGTCAAGCTGCCCGACGTGGGCGAAGGCGTCGCCGAGGCCGAGCTGGTCGAGTGGCTGGTGGCCGTGGGCGACGAGATCACCGCGTCCACCCCACTGGCCGAGGTGATGACCGACAAGGCCACCGTGGAGATCGTCTCGCCCGTGGCCGGCACCGTCGGCGCGCTGCACGGCACGCCGGGTGACACGCTGGCCGTCGGCGCTCCGCTGGTCGACGTCGACCAGCCCGACGCCGCCGTCCCGCCGGGCACCCCCGACGACGGCCCGGCCCAGCCGGCAGCCGTCCGCACACCGGTCGATGCCGACGCCCCAGCCCAGCCGCCACCCGGCGGCACACCGGGCGATGCCGACCTCACGCCGGATCCGCCCGACGCGACACCTGCGACTCCCTCGCCCGGGCGGGCTGCCCCGGCTCGCTCGGGTCGGGCCCTCGCCGCGCCGGCGGTGCGCGCCCGGGCGGCGACGTTGGGGATCGACCTCGGTCAGGTCGCGGGAAGCGGGCCGGACGGGCGGGTCACCCACGCGGATCTCGACCGCCGGCTCCTGGCCGGCGCCACGGAGCGTCCGGCACCGGCCGCCGCCGATGCGCCGCCGCACACCGAGGCGGTTCGCGGCCTGCGCCGACGGATCGCCGAGCGGCTCACCGCCTCGTGGACCACCATCCCGCACATCACCTACGTCGACGCCATCGACGCCACCGACCTCGAGGTGCTGCGCGCCGAGCTGAACCGCCAGCATCAGGCACGGGGCGTCCGCCTGACCCTGCTCCCCTTCCTGATCCGCGCCATGGTCATCGCCTGCGCCGAGCAGCCGACGCTGAACGCCACCTTCGACGCCGACGCCGGCACGCTGTCGACCTTCGATGCCGTCCACGTGGGCATTGCCACGCAGACCGACGACGGCCTGATCGTGCCCGTGGTCCGCAACGCCCAGCGTCGCGACGTGTGGAACATCGCCGCGGAGATCGCACGCGTCAGCGGGGCGGCACGGGACGGCTCGGCGTCTCGTGCCGAGCTGAGCGGGTCGACCATCACGATCACCTCACTCGGGGCGCTCGGCGGGCTGGTGACCACGCCGCTGATCAACGCGCCCGAGGTGTGCATCGTGGGCGTCAACAAGCTGGAGACCCGTCCGGTGTGGCGCCACGGCCGGTTCGAGCCGCGACAGATGTTCAACCTGTCGTCGAGCTTCGATCACCGCATCGTCGACGGGTGGGATGCGGCCACCTTCGTCCAGCGCATCAAGGCGCTGCTGGAAGTGCCCGCCCTGCTGTTCGTCGAGGAGTGATGCTCAGACGGTGCGGCCGAGGAAGTTCAGCATGCGGGTCTGGGCGTCGGCGCCCGGTGCGGGCTTGACGGCCGGGCCCATCATGCCCGGCATCCGCAGCACCGAGTCCGGCAACGGCTTCCACACCGACATGGCGTACTTGACCAGGCTCGGGTCGATCCGTTCGTCGACCTTGGCGGTGCGAGCCATGTCCCAGACGTGCGGCACGAAGTCGGCGGCCATGAAGGCAACGAGCTGCTCGACCGGGAACGAGCCCATGTCCGGTCCGAACGGCTCATGGGCGATGGTTTGCAGGGCGCCGGCGTGGTCGAGCGCCTCGAGCGTCAGGTCACGCTGCTTGGCCCACTGGGCCAAGGGGTCCTTGCCCATCTTGGCCGTGCTCTTCGGGCCCTTACCGGTGCGGGCGAAGGACTCGATCATCTTCAGGTTCCCGAGGCAGTGCTCGAAGACATCGGAGCCCTTCCAGCCGTTGCACGGAGACTTGGCGCTGTAGGCCTTGTCCTTGGCGTTCCGCAGGACGTGCTCGAAGGCGTAGATCGCCTTGGTGTAGTTGCGCAGGTTCTCGCTCATGCGCTCACCGTAGCCCTGCCGCCCGGTGTGCCTCGGCGATGTCGAGCGCGGCCCGGACCCACCGACCGGAGCGGCCCTCCGATCAGCGCAGCGCGGACCAGAGGCCTCGTGGAGCGGACGACGGGATTCGAACCCGCGACCCTCACCTTGGCAAGGTGATGCTCTACCAGCTGAGCCACGTCCGCATCTTGCGGACACCGAATCTACCGCCGAGCCGGGCGAGATTCCACCGACCCCCACGCCCGGCTCAGCCACCCAGGTCCCCCGACCACCCTTCACCGGCGACCCACCCCAAGCCCATGGCGATCCACCCGGTGCCGACGGGCGACCATCCCCGGGCCCATGGGCGCGGAACGTTGCAGAACTGCACGGTTCTGCGCCCATGGGATCGGCAGGCGTCACCCCGACCGCACGACCCACCTCCAGCCCACGGCGACCCACCTCCAGCCCATGGCGACCCACCCGGTGCCGACGGGCGACCATCCCCGGGCCCATGGGCGCGGAACGTTGCAGAACTGCACGGTTCCGCGCCCATGGGATCGGCAGGCGTCACCCCGACCGCACGACCCACTTCCAGCCCACGGCCGACCAACTCCAGCCCACGGCGACCCACCCCGGGCCCATGGCGATCCACCCGGTGCCGACGGGCGACCCTCCCCGGGCCCATGGGCGCGGAATGTTGCAGGACTGCACGGTTGCGCGCCCATGGGATCGGCAGGCGTCACCTGGCGGCGGGCTGGCGGGGGGCGGCGGGCCGGCCGGGGGGCGGCGGGCCGGCAGGGGGCGGAGGGCCGGCGGGGGCGGCGGGCTGGCGGGGGGCGGCGGGCTGGCGGGGGTGGGGTCAGGCGCGACGGGAGTGGACGACGCCGGCCAGGGCGGCGAGGACGACGGCGATCCCGGCCACCTGGACACCGGACAGGCGCTGGTGCTCGATCAGCCAGGCTCCGACGGCGGAGACCACCGGGCTGGCCAGGGTGAGCAGCGAAGCCGTCGTCACCGCCAGGTAGCGCTGCGACCAGGTCATCAACCCGTGGCCGGTCAGCCCGGGGCCGAACACCATGCACACCAGCAGCACCACGTCCTTGCCGGTCAGGTTGCCGAGGTCGTGGCTGAAGATCAGGGCCACCGGCGTCATCACCACCGCCGACACCAGGAACACGCCGGCCAGGAAGGTGCTGGCGCCGAGACCGGCGTCACGCATCTGCTTGGCGCGGATGAAGTACACCGAGAACAGCACCAGCGACCCGACGGCCAGCAGGTCGCCGGTCAATCCGGCTCCCGAACCGCCGCCGGCGCCGAACACCACGATCGCCGTCCCACCGAGGGCAATGGCCGCCAGCGTTACCGTCCGGACGGTCAGCCGCTCACCGAACAACCGGGGCGCAACCAGCATCACGGCCAGCGGGGTGAGCGAGGAGATCAGCGTGGCGTTGGCGATGGAGGTCGTGCGGAAGGCGGAAAAGCTGCACAGGGTCGAACCGGCGAACAGCACGCCCGCCGGCCAGGCAGACAGCACCTTGCGCCAGGCGAAGGCCCGCTCGTTCGCCGCGGCCAGTCCGATCATCACCGGCTGGGCCAGCCACATCCGCCAGAACACGATGGCGTAGGTGTCGACGGAGATGGCGTGGACGAGCAGCGCCCCGGTGCCCCAGGCGAACACCGCCAGGCAGCAGGCCGAGAGCGTCAGGACCCGCGGCGGGCGGGTGGTCACGAACGCTGGTCGGCGGGACGCAGGTCCACTCGGAGCACGAGGACGCCATCCTCCAGCGCCGCCTCGGCATCGCCGATGATGGCGAAGTCGCGGTAGTCGACCTGCGCCTGCTGGACGAAGCGGCGGCGCTCCTCGCCGGCGACCGGCGGCAGCGGGCGGCTCTTCACCGCCGCGGCACGATCCCGGAACCGCTGGATCATCGCATCGACGTCGAGTCCCTCAGCCACGGCACCACCCTACCCAGCAGGATCGCCGGCCGATTGCTCGAGGCCGGCCGCATCCGCCGCTGGCTCGCCGGCCACGACCCCGGTCGCGGCGGGCTCGGGGGCCTCGACCACATCGACCTGGTCGGCGGCGTCGGGCGAGGGTCGGACGGCGTCGAGGATCCGCTTGCGCTGGGCGTCGTCGGCTTGCCGCCAGCGCGGTTCGCCCATCGTCGTCAGCGGTCCGAGCGCTGGGTGGTCGCCCCGGGTTCGCCGCCACCACCACACCGTCACGACGGCCAGGAGGACCGCCAGCAACCCGAGTCCGGCCGCCGCCAGGAGGATGACCCGGGCGTTCTTCGGGTCGGTGATCTCGGAGCAGAGCACGTCGACCAGTCTCGCATGCGCCATGCTGTGCAACGTGCGCGACACGCTGATCGTCATCGCCGCCTTTCTCGTCTGCGCGGCGATGCTGTGGCTCTCGTACCGCATCGAGCCGAGCTGGGCGTCGAAGGACGGGCACCGGTTCCTGTGCGTCGGACAGGAGATCCAGGCGCGTGGCCTGGCGCCCGCCGGGCGGATGAAGGAGATGCGCGGCTCGATCCATCCCGACGGGATCCTCAGCCTGCTCAACCGCAAGGGCGTCCGCCGGGACCACACCGACTACCACATCATCGGGCCGGTCTCCACCGCCCCGGCAGGCAAGCGCCAGTTCCTGATCCGCCCCGTCGACCGGGGACCCGACCGGCTGGACGTCGTGCTGCGCTTCCGCGAGGGCAGCCGAGCCATCGCCGCCCTGGAGGCCGTGATCGCCCGCCAGCACGCCGCCGCATCGGAGCCGAGCGGTGCGACCACCGCCGCACCACCCGGTGGCGACGCCACGGATCCCGCGCCAGGCGACGCCGCGTCAGAGACCTGACAGGAACTGCTCGATCGCCGACCCGACCTGCTCGACCTCGATCAAGAAGGCGTCGTGGCCGTGCGGTGAGTCGATGGGCACGTAGCGGCTGCGGCCGGCGGCCCGCCCCAGCAGGTGGTGGATCTGGCGCTGCTGGTACTCCGGGTAGAGCATGTCGCTCCAGATCCCGAGGACCAGCGATGGGACGGCGATCCGGCGCATGGCCGCCTCCAGCCCGCCGCGACCGCGCCCGACGTCGTGGAGGTCCATCGCCTTGCCGATGGTCAGGTAGCTGTTCGTGTCGAAGCGCCGGGCCAACTTGTCGCCGTGGTAGTCGAGGTAGCGCTCGACCTCGAAGCGCTGCCACAGGTCGAGACGGTCACGCAGCGAGGCGCCGTCGGCGACGTCTCGGCCGAAGCGGTCGGTGAACACGTTGTCGCTCCGAAAGGTCACCTGGGCGACCATCCGGGCGATGGCCAACCCCTCGGTCGGACCCTCACCGGGCGCAGCGTCGTAGTAGTCGCCACCCCGCCAGCGCGGATCGAGGCGGATGGCCCGCCGCCCGATCGCCCCCCAGGCGATCTGTTGGGCGGTCGACTGGGCGCAGGTGGCGATCGGGACCACCGCCCCGACCCGGTCGGGAAACGTGGCCGCCCACTCCAGCACTTGCATCCCACCCATCGAGCCCCCCAGGACCGCGGCCCACCTCCGCACCCCAAGGTGGTCGGCGAGGCGAGCCTGGGCTCGGACCATGTCGCGGATGGTGACCACGGGGAAGCGGCTCCCGTACGGCCGGCCGTCGGCGGGGTGCGGGCTGGCCGGGCCGGTGCTGCCCTGGCAGCCGCCGAGGACGTTGACGCAGACCACGTACCACCGATCGGTGTCGAGGTGCAGCCCGGGGCCGATCATCCCCTCCCACCAGCCCGGGTGCGAGTCGTTGCCGGCGGCGTGGCTGTCTCCGGTCCAGGCGTGGCACACCAGCAGGGCGTTCGATGCATCATCCGCCAGCCGCCCCCAGGTCTCGTAGGCCAGGGCGACCTCGTCGAGAACCCCGCCGCCGTCCAGGGCCAACGGCCGCCCGAGCCCGAAGAACCGCCGCGGCCCGGGCGCGTCGCCCGGCATCCACGCCCCGGTGACGGGGAGCGGGACTGGTGCCATGGCGGTCGACCTCCGGATGCGTTGGAACGGGTGATGATGTCCGTGTCGCAAACCCGGGAAGCACGTTGCCCGGCACCGGGCCACATCCCCGCCGGAGCGGGCAGGCACCGTGGGGCTTCCTCCCCGGTTGCCGGAGCGGCGAACCGCTCACTCGAGATGCGAACGGGGCAACTCTAGCGCCCGGCACTCCCGGCTCGCCGCCGACATCCGGCGGCCCTGACTGGCTCGCCGGTCAGTGGAACTGATCGATCAGCGAGTCGACGGCTCGCCGGCGACCGTCGAGACTCGGTGGGGTGAACGGTCCGGTCGTCCCGCTGCTGCACCACCGCCGGGCGAGCCAGGCCCGGACCCACGACCTCGGCCCCGCCCGCCGCCTGGAGCAGGCATTCGCCACGGTCGCGGGCCGGTCGGCGACAGCCGTCGACGGGCCGGGGGCGCCCCGAGCGAGCCGGCGGATCTTCGCCCACTGACCCGGTGCCGCGCTGATCCGCGGATCACCACCACTGACCAGTGAGTCAGCTACGCTGACCCGCCATGCAGTCACCGCTGACCCCGCCACGACGCCAGCAGGGATGAGCAGGTCATGAGAGTGGTGGTCGTCGGGGCCGGCGGTGTGGGGTCGGCACTGGTCAGCATCGCGGCGCGCCGGCCCGTGTTCGAGCGGATCGTGGTGGCCGACGTCGATCTCGCCCGGGCCCAGCGGGCTGCGGCACGGACCGCCGACCGGCGGGTCGACCCGGCTGCGGTCGACGCTGGTGACCGAGCCGCGCTGGTCGAACTGATCCGCTGGGCGGGCGCCGACGTGGTGGTCAACGCCTGTGATCCGCGGTTCAACCCGCCGATCTTCGAGGCCGCGTTCGAGGCCGGTGTCCACTACCTGGACATGGCCATGCACATGTCCACACCGCATCCGACCGACCCGTACCGCCTGCCCGGCACCATGCTGGGGCAGGCCCAACTCGACGCCGATGCGGCGTGGAGCGAGCGCGGCCGGCTGGCGCTGTGCGGGATGGGGGTCGAGCCCGGCTTCAGCGATGTCGCCGCCCGCTACGCCGCCGATCACCTGTTCAGCCGGGTCGACGAGATCGGCGTGCGCGATGGCAGCGACCTGGTCATCGACGGCTTCGCCTTCGCCCCCACGTTCAGCATCTGGACCACCATCGAGGAGTGCCTCAATCCCCCGCTGATCTACGAGCGCGAGCGTGGCTGGTTCACCACCACCCCGTTCAGCGAGCCGGAGACCTTCGTCTTCCCCGACGGGATCGGCGCGCTGAGCTGCGTCAACGTCGAGCACGAGGAAGTGGTGCTGATGCCGCGGTGGATCGACGTCGGCCGGGTGACCTTCAAGTACGGACTCGGCGACGAGTTCCTCGAGGTCCTCGGCTTCCTGCACAAGCTCGGTCTGGACGGCACCCGGCCGGTTCGGGTCGGTGCCGTGGAGGTGGCCCCGCGCGATCTGGTCGCCGCGCTCCTGCCCAACCCCGCCGAGCTCGGGGAGCGGATGCGCGGCCGAACCTGCGCCGGCAGCCTGGTGACCGGGCTCGGCGTCGACGGGCACCCTCGCCAGACCTACCTGTACCAGGTGGTCGACAACGAGTGGACGATGACCGACTTCGGCCACCAGGCCGTGGTCTGGCAGACCGCGGTGCACCCGGTGGTCGCCCTCGAGCTGCTGGCCGAGGGGGTGTGGTCCGGTGCCGGCGTGCGCGGCCCGGAGGCGTTCGACGCCGGACCGTTCCTCGATCTGCTCGATCAGCACGGAGCTCCGTGGGCCATCGAGGAGCACCACCAGACCGCAGGGTCGCCCCGCCGGGCCATCGCCTGAACCGGCCCGGCGTCGATCAGACGCGACCGATCACCGGTTGGGCGAAGCGCAGCCGGTGGGCGAAGCCCGCCTCGTGGGGCAGGAAGCCGTCACGGTCCGGCCAGAGGAGCTGGACCGCGGCACATCGCCCGTTGCGCCAGGTCACCGACGACGGCAGCCAGGCCTCGATCTCGTCCTCGGCGATCGAGGCGAACCGGGCGCGCAGCTCGCCGTCGAACAGGCCGGTGAGCTCGACGTCCAGCGGGATCTGCGTCCCGCTGCGCAGGTGACCGGCGACCAGGTCGACCAGCCCGCCCGCCTCGGCCGGCGTCAGCCCGACGACGACGACCTCGGGAAACCCGAAGGCCTCGGGAAACCCGATCGAGTAGAGGTAGCCGGGTTGCGGCGGATCGACGTCGACCCGGGCGGCGACCGGTTCGACGGCGTAGCCGTGGGTGTCGATCATCCAGGCGATCTTCTCGGCGTGGGGGATGTGGAAGTCGGGCAGGTCGGTCACGCCAGGCCGACGCTACCGTCGAGGTGGTCATGTACCGGTTCCTGCTGAAGCCGCGCTGGATCGCCGTCCACCTGCTGGTCCTGGTCCTGATGGTCACGATGGTCAACCTCGGGCTGTGGCAGGTGCGACGCCTGCACGAGCGCCAGCACTTCAACCGCACCGTCTCCGAGCGCCTCGCCGCGCCGGTGACGTCGGACGACGAGGCCCTCGCCGCGGCGACCGACGAGCGTCCCTGGGAGTGGCGGCGGGTCAGCGTGACCGGCACGTACGTCGATCACCCGCCGATCGAGGTCGTCAACCGCTCGGTCGACGGCCAGCAGGGACGGCAGATCCTCGGAGCCGTGCGCACCGCCGGCGGGACGGTGGTGGTGATCGATCGCGGCTTCCTGCCCGTCACGGTGGCGATCCCGCCCGCGCCGACCGGATCGGTGACGGTGGTCGGCCGAGTGCGGACCTCCGAGGTCCGTCACCTCGGGCAGAACACCGACGATCCGAACGCCGTCCTGACGCAGGTCCGCCGGGTCGACCTGCGCGTGGTCGGCCGGCAGTTCGCCCCGACCGTGGCGCCCGTCTACCTCCAAGCGCTGCAGACCGATCCCCCCGACGCCGCCGCGCTGGCGCCCATGCCGCTGCCCGACCTCACCGATGAGGGCCCGCACCTCAGCTACGCCATCCAGTGGTTCATCTTCACGGCCTGCGCGGCGGTCGGCTGGGTGCTGGCCGTGCGCCGCTCGGCCACCCCGGCCGAGGGCCGCCGTCGCCGGGGCCCCCCGCCCATCGACGAGGAGCTCTCGGCCGCCAAGCACTGACACGATGACTACCGTGGTGCCATGCGGCAGCTGAGCGGCGTCGACGTGGCCTTCTTGAGCATGGAGACCCCGACGACGTTCGGCCACGTCTCCTCACTGAGCATCTACGACCCCACCGGTGCCCCCGGAGGTGCCGGATTCGAAGCCACCAAGCGGATGCTCCTCGAACGGGTCCACCTCATCCCGCCGTTCCGCCAGAAGCTGGTCGAGGTGCCGTTCGGCATCGACCGTCCGTACTGGGTCGACGACCCCGAGTTCGACATCGAGTTCCACCTCCGCCACCATGCCGTCCCGCCGCCCGGCGACCCCGAGCAGCTGGCCGACGTGGTCAGCCGGATCGTCGCTCGCCCGCTCGATCGGGCCCACCCCCTGTGGGAGCTGTACGTCATCGAAGGCGTCGACAACGGACGGCTGATCGCCCAGCTCACCAAGGTCCACCACGCGGCGATCGATGGGGTCGGCGGGGCGACCATGTTGGCCGTCCTGCTGGACACCGACCCCGACGCCCGCCCCGGCCGACCCCACCCGTGGACGCCGGAACGTCAGCCGTCCCCGAACGAGATGGTCCGCAAGGCGATGTGGGAGCTGACCCGCAGCCCGGAGAAGGTCGCCCGGGCAACCGTGCGGACCATCCGCACGATGGCCGAGGCCAGCCGCTCGGGTGCGCTGCACAGTCTGGCCGACATCGTCGCCCAGCCGATCCCCGGCAAGGTCGGCGAGCTGATCCGCGAGCGCCGCAACCGCTCCGCCGCGGCCGAAGACCACCCGCCGGCCCTGCCGGTGACCCAGGCGCCGAAGACCCCGTTCAATGCCCCGATCTCCCGGCACCGTCGCTTCGCCTACACCACCGTGGATCTCGAGCGAGCCAAGCAGGTCCGCCGAGCGGTGGGCTGCACGTTCAACGACGTGGTCATGGCCGTGTGCAGCGGCACCCTGCGCCGCTACCTGCTGGCCCACGACTGCCTCCCCGACGAGCCGCTCGTGGCGATGGTGCCCATCAGCGTGCGCACCGGCGAGGAGGACACCCCGTACGGGAACCGGGTGTCGGCACTGTTCACCGACCTGGCCACCGACGAGGCCGACCCGCTGGCCCGCCTGGGGCGCATCCGCCAGGCGATGGACACGGCCAAGTCGCAGTTCGACCCGATCAGCGCCGACCTGCTCCAGGACGTCGCCGCCTTCGCTCCGCCGGCCATCGCCACCCGCGCCGTGCGGATGGTCAGCCGGCTGCGCATCGCCGACCGGATGAACCCGCCGTTCAACCTGATCATCTCCAACGTGCCCGGCCCGGCCCATGCCCTGTACGCCTCCGGCGCACGGCTGCGGCACTACTACCCGGTCAGCGCGATCACCGACGGCCAGGGCCTGAACATGACCGTGCAGAGCTACGACGGGCGGCTCGACTTCGGGTTCCTGGCCTGCCGCGAGCTGGTCCCCGACCTGTGGGACATGATCCCGATGCTGCACGACTCGATGGACGAGCTGCTGACCGCCGTCGAGCCAGCGCCGGCCAAGCCAACCAAGCCAGCCGCGCGCAAGCCGGCCAAGCCGGCCAAGGCCGCCGCGCGCAAGCCGGCCAAGGCCGCCGCGCGCCAGCCGGCGAAGCCGGCCGCCGCTGGTCGCCCTACGGGGAGTCGCCCTTCAGCCCGCTGAGGTGGGCGGCGTCGTTGTAGCGGACCACCCGCCAGGTCGGCCCGCTCCACACCTCGGTGATCGAGCAGTTCGTGGTGAACAGGGCGAAACTGCCCATCAGCGGGGCTTGCATCGCCCGGCGCAGGGCCGCGTCGATGACCCCGCCGTGGCAGCAGATCACCGCGGTTGCCTGCGGGCCGATCCGGTCGAGGCGCCCGACGACGACCTCCAAGCCCTTGCCGACCCGGTTGAACAGGTCGGAGACGGTCTCCCCGCCGGCGAAGTAGTGGCCGAATGGGCCCATCGCGTCCCAATCGGTGGCCGTGCGATGGCGGGTGGCGAAGAACGTGTCGTAGGCCAGCCCGTCGTCGTCCGGTCCGGGGTCGATCTCACCGAACGCCGGGTCGACGGTCATCGCAACGCCGAGCACCGGAGCGAGGACCTCGGCGGTCTGCTGGGCGCGGTCGTACTGGCTGGCGATCAACTCCGCGCAGCGCATCCCCTCGGCCCGCCAGCGCTCGGCCAGGGCCGCGCTCTGCCGGCGGCCCAGGTCGGTGAGCCCGGCGCAGGTGCGCGGCCCGCCGATGACCCGATCGATGGTGGCCTGCGACTCGCCGTGGCGCACCAGGACGATGCGAGCCACCTCAGGCCAGCTTCTCGACGAAGGACTCGAGCTGGCGCAGGTTGCGACATTCGTAGACCCCGTCGCAGTGCGTGCCGTAGTCGCCGACGATCGAGTCCCCCGTGTTCCAGTAGCTGCGTGGCTCGGGGTTCAGCCAGTAGACGTGGCGGGCCTTGGCGCGCATCTCCTTGACCACCCACGACTGGGAGGCGTGGTAGTTGTTGCGGGCGTCGCCCAGCAGCAGCACGGTGGTCTTCGGCCCGACGTCGCGGCCGTAGCGCTCCCAGAACACCTCGAAGGCGTGGCCGTAGTCGCTGTGCCCGTCGACCCACACCACATCGGCCTCGGTGTTGACCCGGTGGATCGCCTCCTGGATGTCCTCGGTGGTCCGGAAGTAGTCGGTGACCTCGTCGATCCCGTCGATGAACACGTAGCTGCGCACCTTGGAGAACTGGTTCTGGATGGCGTAGACGAGCATCAGGGTGAAGCGGGCGAAGGCCGCCACCGAGCCACTGATGTCGGCCACCACCATCAGCTCCGGCTTGGCCGGGCGGGGGTACTTGAACTTCGGCTCGGCGGGGACGCCGCCGTAGCTCAGGCTGTGGCGCACGGTGTTGCGGAAGTCCAGCGGCCCCTTGCGGCCGTGCTTGCGCTTGCGCGCCAGGCGCGCCGCCAGCTTGCGGGTCAGCGGCTGCAGCGCCTTGCGCAGGGCGACCATCTCGTCGCGCGAGGCGTGCATGAACTCGACGTCCTCGGGCAACGGCTTGCGCAGGGTCTTGGCCATCGCCTCGGCACCCCGGTCGGCCACCAAGCGCCGGCGGATCTCGGCCTCGATCTCCTTCTTGAACTGCTCGATGCGCGACTCGTACTCGTCACGCTCGAGGCGCTCCTCCAGCTGGGTCAGCTCGCCGCCCACCTCCTGGCGGCTGGCGTCCATCAGCTGCTCAAGCATGCCGTCGAGGTTCAGGTTGCGCAGGGTCCGGTACAGGTAGTAGGTGCCACCCACGGGCCGGCCGGGCTCCATGCCGGCGAAGCGCTGCACCGCCTGGCGGGCCAGGGCTCGCATCATCGCCTGATCGCCGTTCAGCAGTGCCTGCATCAGCAGCTGGGCGATCTCCTCGGGGGTCAGCGAGTCCATCGACCCACCCTGGGCGCCGCGGCCCTGCTCGTCGAGCTGCTGCTGCATCTCTCGCCACATCTCGTCGATGTCGGTGTCGCCGTCGGTCAGGCGGTACTCCGGCCCGCGCAGGCTGAAGTACACCTCGAACACGGTCTCGAAGCTGCGCCAGTGGGCGTTGTTCTTCACCAGGGTGGCGCCGAGCGCGTACTTGAAGGCCTGGCGGTCCTCGATCGGGATGTGCTGGACGGCCTCCATCGCGTCGAGGTTCTCGGTCAACGAGACCGGCAGACCGGCGTTGCGCAGTTCGACCACGAAGCCGGCCAGGAGGTCGAGCATGGACGCTCACTGTACCGGCCGGCACCGGCGGGCACCGGTGCCGGCCGTGGCCGCACCAGGTCAGTCGCGCAGGGGCCGCAGGGTCAGCCGGAACTCGGAGCCGTCCGGTGCGGTGATCGGGAAGACCCGCTCGGCAAGACCGTCCCAGCGGATGAACGTCGTCAGCAGGAACCGGTGGACCTCGCCCAGTGCTGCGCCGTCCGGGCAGCCGCCGGCAGAGGCCGGTCCCACGGTCACGTCGATCAGCACTCGCACGTCGCCCAGGATCGGGTCGGCGCCACGGTCACCGGCGAGCACGGTCTGGTCCGGTCCGAGCACCACGCAGCCACCCGATCGAACCTGGCGACCGAGGGTCAGCCCGTTGAGGTCCAGTTCGGCCGTGCGGATCTCACCGGTCGGTGGACCGCTCGACCCGACCCGGACCACGGCGAGCCGATAGGCGTAGTCGAAGTCGGGCGGTGCCGGTCGGGCTGCGGTGCGGCCGCGCAGGGCGTTGAGCGGTCCGGCGTTCCAGCGGAACGTCGCGGTGTGGGCCACGCCGGAGCCGTCCGGCTCGGCGGTGAGGACCAGGGAGATGACGTAGTTCGTGTCCGCACAGAGAAGCCTGATGGTGGTGGTGACCGGTGCATCCCCGGACTGCAGCGTGGAGCCCTCGCGCCACGTGTGCGGGCACGCCGACTGCGAGCCAGGGCTCGCCGCGTCGGCCATCACCGTGGCCCGAACCGGACGGTCCGACCACCAGGTCACGTCCAGGGCAGTTTGCGGGTCGGCCGCGTTCTGCGTGACCCGCAGCGAGGCCGTGTCCAGTTGGGGGGCGGCACTGGTCGGATCCGTGCGCAGGGTCGGCGCCTGGCTGTCCGCCCCGGCTGGGTCGATCAGCCACCGGTCCGGCCCGCCGCCGTTCACCGTCGCCCCGCCGACGACCGAGCCGTGCGCCGCCGGCACCTTGGTCAGCAGGACGTCGACCATCGTCCCGTCACGCATCGGGACCGTGATCACCCGCGGCGAGCCACAACCGGACGGCACGCAGCCACGGTTGTCGAGGGGAACCTGGGCCCGGCCCTCGACGACCACGCCCGACTCGCCCTCGGGCAGGCCCGGTGGGTAGTAGCCGACGTAGAGCGTTTCGTCCCCGGGCGTCTCCGCGTACCGCTGATCGCTGATCTCGCACAGCAGCCCGGGGTCGTCGGCCGGACGCAGCACGACCGGGTCGTCCGGGCTCCTCCTGGCCGAGAACCCACAGATCCGGTTGAGCTCCGGGCTGGTCAAGAAGGCGAACTGGAGGTCGGCCAGCGCTGCGGGCGTCACCGGGGCGGACCGCTCGCCCGGGATGTTCGGGGAGTACCGGGCCAGGAACCGGACCTGGGTCGCCGCGCTGGTCGGCGGAACGAGGGTGTGCCGCTCGATCTTCCTGACGATCGGACGTGACCAGCTCTGCTCTCCGAAGGCGTACCACCACACGCAGATCGAGATCGATTCGTCCGGTGCCAGGACGGTGGGCAACGTGAGTGGGATGACCGCCGTGCGTTGCGTCGGCGTCGGCCCATCGGTCGCGTAGCGCGTCGCGCTCGGTTGCCGGCTGATCGGCAGCGGGTTGAGCACCAGCCCGGCAGCGGGGTCCGCCGCCCGGCAGTCCGTCCCTCCCGGGTACCCGGCTGCGGCGACCATGGCGACGGTGTCCCGGTTGGCGGTGTCGGCCACCACCGGGTCGTAGCTGGCTCGCACCTCGACCGTACTTCGAGTGATCGGCACGATCACCGCCCCGACGTCGTGGCGGAAGAGGTCGTGCGCCGGATCGGGGTCGTAGCTGGGGACGGACCCGCTGAAGGCGAAGGGTGTGCCGTCCTCGAGCTGGCCGCTGACCTCGGTGGTCAGTGCGCTGTAGCACCGGACCAGGCAGATCGGGAGGCCCTGGTCGAGCGCGACGTAGGGAACCTGCATGCACAGCGGGATGCGCGGGGTGAGCCCGCCGAGGTCGAAGCGCGTCGCCCAAGCCCCGGCCAGGTCGGCGGATGGGGAGGTCCGCCCGCCGAAGCTGCGCACGACCGGCCCGGTGCCCGTGTCGAAGCCGGTCTGGAAGCGATGCTGGTGGAGCTGCAGGTCGGCCTGGGGGACGGGCACGTTCAGGACGGCGGCGAGCACCAGCGAGGCACTGACGTCGAGACCCGGCAGCTGCCGGCGGCACTCGCCGACGAGCGGGTCTCCGGCGGTGATCCGCTTGAACTCGAACAGCGAGAGGGGCGGACGGATCCGGCTGTCCCGGACGGCGCTGCGCAGCGGACCGAGGACGTCGGCGCCGACGCCGGCCGGGCACCCGTCGGCGCCACCGGCCGCGCACGGGTCGGCGAACCGCGCTGGCGACGGATCGACACCCTGTGGAACCACCGCCATCCCGTCCGAGGACCGCTCGCCGCGCACCATGCCGGCGAGGTTGGTGGCGTCGGCATAGGCACCGGCGATCCGGCGCGACTCGCTGGCGTCGTCGGGCATCCGCAACGCCGGATCCGCCGGCGGAAGGTCGAGGTGGGGCGGATCGCCCGTGATCCCGGCACCCGGATCTGGATGCAGGTCGGGGGCTCCGCCGGGATTCGGGGTCAGCGCCCCGGCGTGGATGGCCGGCTCCCCGATGACCGAGCCGGCCTCCACCGGCGGCGCGGCCACCGAGCGCAGGTCGCCGCCCGGCCCGGTGCCCGGCGTCGTGGCCGGGCTCGCTCCGGAACCGGCAGGCGAGGCGCTGGGACCGGCGACCGGCGTCGCTGCCGACGTCCCGGCCGGCGGGGACGACGGCGGCGCGGGCCGTGTGCCGGCCAGGTCGGCCGGCGTCTCCGGCTCGACGGTCGAGACCCGCGGCGGCGTCGCGGCGCCCACCGGCGATGTCGCCGAGGAGAGCACGGGCGAGGTCGCCGAGGAGGGCACCGGCGAGGTCGGCGTTGCCGCCGGCGTGGCGCGGTCACTGCACGACACGGCCAGCAACGAGCTCACGGCAACCGCCAGCAGGGCGGAGCGGGGCAGGCGGGAGCTCACAGGGGCATGCATGGCGGGACCTCGACGGGCAGGTAGCGGACGGTGGTGGTCACGTCGCTCGTGTTGCCGAGCGCGTCGCTGGCGATGACCCGGATTGTGACGATCTGCTCCGAGCTGGGGGACGTGTTCTGCTGGGGGATCAGGTAGTTGTTGCCGCCCACGTGGACTGCGGTGCGGCTGACGCCCGCCCGCCGGTAGCGGACACGCAGCCGGATCCCGCCGCTCGGGTCGCTCGCTTGCACGGTGAACGGCAGGGTCTGCGAGGGGCAGCTCGCCGTGCCGTCGAAGAAGTAGTCACGGGCCACGTCGATGCCCACCTTGGGACCCTCGGTGTCGGTCGGCTTCGGCTTGGTGGTGGTCGTCGTCGGCTTCGGCTTGGTGGTGGTCGTCGTCGGCGCCGGCGCCGCCGCCGTCGTGGTAGTCGTGGTGGTGACGGCGACGGTGGTGGTGGTGGTGACCGTGGTCTCCGGCAACGGCGGGAGCGTGACGGTGGCCTGGTCGTCGGCCTCCGTGCAGGACAGGTCGGGGAGGCGATCGACGGCGGCATCCGGACGGAGGTCGCTCGCCCGGACCCACACCGGGATGCCCGGGTCCAGCGGTGAGCGGACGACCAGCCACTGCCGACCGGATCGTCCGATCACCAGAACCCGGTCGCCGCGTTCGAATCGGCCAAGCGGCGTGCCGGCTCGTTCGTCGTCGCTGCAGTCCCGGTAGGTTGCCGTGTCGGCGGGCAGGAGCGGGATCACGCTGCCCACGGCAGCGGAGGGCTGCGGGCCCCGCAGCGCCACGCCCGTCAGACCGGCCACCAGCCCGGCGACGCCGAGGAGCGCACCGGCGCCACGGCCGAATCGCGCCCACCGCAGCGGCTGGACGTCCACCGCTGCGCTGATCCGGCGGAGGTCGTCACTGGACAGCTGGTAACCACGCAGGGCGTCCGCCGGTTGCCGGCGGATCTCGTCGGCGAAGTGTGGATCCGCAGTGAGCCGGGCGAACACATCAGCCAGCCCCCCGCCTCGATGCTCCTCGGTCATGTGTTGATCGAAGCGCACCTCGCCACGGACGTCATGAGTACCGGGTACTCAGCGACGTGGCCCGCCCCTCAATCGGTGGCCGACAGCGCCTCGGCCAGCTGGCGGCGTCCGCCCACCCCGAGCTTGGTCGAGGCCCGGTACAGATGATTCTCGACGGTCCGTTCGCTGACCACCAGCCGCTCGGCGATCATCCGGTTGGTCATCCCGGCCGCGGCCATCCGAGCGATCTCCAACTCTCGAGCGCTCAGCCCGTTCGAGCCCGGTCGTCGCCTCGCGCCGGTCGACTCGGGCGGAAGGATCCGCCCGAGGGCGGCGAGCTGGCTCGTGCCCCGGGCGGTCAGGCGTGCCGCCTCGGCCGTTGCCCCACGGCGTCGTGCCACCACCCCGCCCAGGGCGGCGGCCTCGGCGGCGTACACCGCGCAGCCCATCTCCGCGAACGCCTCCGCGGCAGTGGCGACGGACATCCAGTCGCCGTCGACCAGCCCGCGGACCAGGCCGGAACGCGCCGCTGCCAGGCGGGCCCGGGGCGGTGGCCACCGATCGATGTCGACCGCGGCGCCGACCTCGTCCAGCAGGCCCAGCCGGGCGACGTCATGCCAGGCGATGGCGACGTTCGTCCACTGGGCGCCCGCCGTCGAGCGCTCGACGGCCGCGACGCAGCGACGGACGGCCTCGACACGATCGCCGCGGCCGTGCGCCACCCACGCGTGGGCCAGGTCGACGAGGAACTCGTTCAACCCGAACCCGTCCAGCGGGAGCTCGTCGACCACGGCCAACTCGGCCTCCGCCTCGCTGAGCCGCCCGACCTCCACCAGCGCTCGGGCCGCACCGGCGCCGCACCACGCGGCGAACCCGGGCACGTGGCAGGCGGCCCACGACTGCCTGGCCTCGGTCAGCTCGCGGATCGCTCGCTCCAGCCGGCCGGCGTGGGCCGACACCTGACCGGCGATCATCGTCGACCATGCCCGGCGCTGGACCGACGGTTGGAAGGCCGAGTCGGCCAGGGCTTGGTCGGCGAAGGCCTGGGCGGCGATCACCTCGCCCTCCAGCAACAACCCGATCAGTTGGATGGCCAGCAGCTGGCTGGGATCGCCGAGCAGGGCGGTCGTCGACGTGGCCGCATCGTCCAGGACGCGCTGGCAGGTCGGGACGGCCTCGTCGATCCGGTCGCCATAGACCGCAGCGAGGGCGCTGCCGACGGCGGCGACGGCCCGGACCCAGATGTGGGCGTGATCGGCGTACGCGGCGCAGTGGCGGGTGGCTCGGTCGAGGTCGCCGGACAGCATGGCGAAGACGCCCTCCTGGGCGGCGCACAGGTCGTGCCACGGACCCGGCGGATCGCTGGAGCCGTGGAGCTCGTCGGCACCCGCGACGACTCGTCCACTCCACCAGTAGGCCTCGGCGACGTTCAGGCGGATCGCCGCCCGCTCCCAGGGGTCGAGCGTGCGCTCGTGAGCCTGGCGCAGGACGGCGATCCCCGCGTCGTGCTCGCCACGCTCGATCAGGCACCACGACGACGTCAGCGCGGCGCGGGCGCTGCCCGAGGCACGGAAGGCCGATCCGGCCAGCTCGGCGCCCAGTCCGGAGTCGCCGGCCAGAACGGCATGGGCGGCGGCGGCGAGCAGGTCGTCCTCGGGTACCTCGACCCCGCCGCGCACCTCCCACGCCCGGCGCTGCAGGTTCCAGTTGGCCGGGGAGATCGA
The DNA here is from genome assembly GCA_029782355.1 of Actinomycetes bacterium. Lineage (GTDB taxonomy): Bacteria > Actinomycetota > Acidimicrobiia > Acidimicrobiales > Ilumatobacteraceae > JAKOUY01. The sequence goes on along the minus strand of JAKOUY010000023.1, from coordinate 128,289 downwards.
CGGTGGCGGGGTGTGCGCCGCCGACTGGGCCAGCGCCCGGCAGACGCGCATCCGTGCAACGGGGCCGAGCCGGGCACGCAGCAGCTCGCGCTGCAAGGGATGGGCGGCGTCGACCCACCAGGTCGTGCCGGTGGAGCCGAGCATCGTGGTGACCAGGCCGACGCGTTCGAGGCGCTCCAGGGCCGCTTCCCCGGCGGTACCGAGGAGCATCGCCAGCGGGAGCCGCCCGCCCATGGCCAACATCTCCATCACCTCGCGTTCGGCACCGGCCAAGCCGTCGAGGCGGGCCAGGATCAACTCCTCCAGCAGCGCCGTGGCCTGGACCTCGCCGCTGAGGCGGATGACCCCTCCCTCCTCGCGCAGCGTGCCGGCGGCCTCGGCGGCGACGATGACCTCGCGGGCGTACAGCGGGTTGCCGTGTGCGATCTCGGTCAACAGCCTCGCCGATGGAGCGTCCAACGGGCAGCCGAGCGCACCAGCCACGGCGTCGAGGATGTCGGGGTCTGCCAGCGGCGCGACCTCGACGACCTCGACCGGACGGCCCAGCGCGTCCAGTCCACCGAGCACCGCGGTCACCGAGGCGCTGAGCGGGACCTGGCTGCGCATGGTCGCCAGGACCCGGATCGAACCGGTGGCGATCAGTTGTTGGAGGACGACCACGCTGGCATCGTCGAGCAGGTTGAGGTCGTCGACCACCAGGAGTGGGTCTCCGGGTCCGGGACGTGGCCTGCCGCGCTCGACGCCGAGCGCTCCGAGGACAGCGTTGACCGCCGCGGCGCCCGTGGCATCGGCGGCCAGCGCGGCGAACGGCGCCAGCGGCATCTGCGCTCCGGCCGCGCTGGCGACGATGCGCCGGACCACCACGCCCTCAGCGGCGAGGTCTTCGGCCAGGCGTGCCGCCAAGCGAGACTTGCCCAGCCCGGGGCCGCCGCGCAGCACCACCACCGGTCCACGATCGAGCAGTGCGCGAACGTGCGCCGTCTCCGCCTGGCGAGCGACGAACGGCCAGGTCGCAGACATCGGCGGCGGAGTGTAGATCGACCCCCGGACCGCAACGGGGTCGGCCGGCGCCCTGGACGGTCAGGCGTCGCGGTGGCGGGCCAGGGCGGAGGCCGCCAGGACCACCATGACACCTTCGGCGACCAGCGAGTAGGTGCCGAGTGCCTCGCTCCAGTTGCCGATGTCGTCGGTGGACCTCGGCAGCCCGGTCGTCCGGCTGAGGACGAAGCCGATCATCGTGGCCAGGGCCAGCCCGCCACCGAGGATCCACCCTCGGCGGTCGCGCATCAGCAGGAGGATCACCGCCAGGCCACAGCCGGCGATCAGCCCGACGTAGGCCCAGCCGAGGTACGGCACCTCCTCGAACTTGCTGGACACGTCGGCGAGGTGGATCACGGCCACCGCCGCCAGCGTCAGGCAGCCGAGGATCTCCACGGCGCGAGCGACCGGGTTGGCCGGACGGCTGGGGCGGGTGTCGGTGGCGTGGGTGCGCTCCTGGAACATCGTGGACATCGGGTCGCTCCTGAGAATCGGGGGATCGGAACGGGTTGCAGTGTGCGGACGTGGGCCTGCAGGGAAGCTGAAGCGAGCTGAAGCGGTCTTCAGGTTGCCCCTGGTTGACTGGCGGCCGTGCGAGTCCTGGTGGTCGAAGACGAGGTCCGTCAGGCGGCAGCGCTCAAGCGCGGCCTGGAGGCCGAGGGCTTCGCCGTGGACGTCGCCACCACCGGCCCCGACGGGCTGTGGCTGGCCACCGAGCAGCCCTATGACGTGATCGTCCTCGACGTCATGTTGCCGGGGAAGAACGGCTTCAAGGTGTGCGCCGAGCTGCGCGCCAAGGAGATCTGGACGCCGGTGCTGATGCTCACCGCCAAGGACGGCGAGCTCGACGAGGCCGAGGCCCTCGACACCGGCGCCGACGACTTCTTGTCCAAGCCGTTCTCCTACGTCGTCCTCGTCGCCCGGCTGCGCGCCCTGCTCCGCCGCGGCGGAGCGCCACGTCCCGCGCGCCTCCGGGCCGGTCGGGTCGAGTTCGACCCGGCAGCACGGACGTGCACCCTCGGAGGCGCGGCCGTCGAACTGACCGGGCGGGAGGCCTCGATCCTCGAGTACCTCCTGCGACGCAAGGGCGAAGTGGTGCCCAAGGCCGAGATCCTCGACCACGTCTGGGACTTCGCCTTCGACGGCGACGCCAACGTCGTCGAGGTGCACGTCTCCGCCCTGCGCCGCAAGCTCGGCGCGTCGTCCATCGAGACCGTCCGCGGGGGCGGATACCGGGTGAGCGAACGGTGAGGACCGAGCGCCGGACCTCGCTGCGCTACCGGATCACCCTGGGCGCGGTCCTCGTCCTGTCGCTGGCCTTCGCCGTCGCCGCCCTGGCCACCTCGGCGCTGCTGCGCCGCAGCCTGGAGCGGGACCAGGCCACGATCCTCGACAACCGGGTTGCCGCGGTGGAGCAGTCGATCGTCGACGGGACGCTACGACCCGTGCTCGACGCCGTCGGGCGTGACGTCGGCCAGATCCAGGTGGTCACGGCCGACGGTCACGTGCTGGCCCGCACGCCCGGCCTGGCCACCACGACCCGCCTGTCGGTGATTGCTGCGCCCCCGGCGGGGACCGAGGTCAGCGCCACCGTCGACGGCGGGGTGATCGACGGCGAGCCCGGTGAGCAGTACCACGTCGTCGCCCGCACCGTGGCCGGCGCCGGCGGCCGGGCGACGATCTACGGGGTGACCTCGCTCGACGCAGCCGGCCGGGCCGAGCGCTACCTGCGCAACGGCCTGCTCTTCGCCCTGCCCGTCCTCGCCGCGATCACCGCCCTCGGGATCTTCGTGCTCGTCGGCCGCGCCCTGGCCCCGGTCGAGCGGATGCGCGCCGAGGTCGACCGGATCGAGGCCCAGGACCTGTCCGGACGGTTGCGGGTGACCGAGCGCGACGGTGAGCTCAGCCACCTCGGCACCACCCTGAACCGGATGCTCGCCCGGCTGGAGGACGACGCCAAGCGCCAGCAACTGTTCGGTGCCGCGGCATCGCACGAGCTGCGCAGCCCGCTGTCGGCGATCCGCACCGAGCTGGAGGTCGGTCTGGCGTACCCGGACCATGCCGATTGGCCGGCGATCGCCGCCGACTCCCTGGTGGAGATCGAGCGCTTGGAGCGTCTGGCCCGCGACCTGCGCGCCCTCACCCAACCACCCGCCACGGTCGATCCGGCGGACACCGTGGACGTCGGCGCCGTGGTAGCCGACGAGGTCGCCCGGCGGGTGGCCCCCAGCGGCGTCACCTATCGCTGTCAGACCTGCACGGCCCCGGTCCGGATCAGTGGGGAGCGGCTCGTCCAGGCGATCCGCAACTTGCTGGACAACGCCGAGCGCCACGCCCGATCGACGGTCACCGTGGCCATGCGCCGCGCCACCCAGACCGTCACGCTGGTCGTGGCCAACGACGGCGAGCCGATCCCGGAGACCGAGCGAGAGCGGATCTTCGAGCCGTTCTACCGCCTGGACGAGGCCCGCTCGCTGGACGAGGGCGGCAGTGGCCTGGGTCTGGCCATCTCCCGCAGCGCGCTGATGCACGCCGGCGGGTCGCTCGACGCCGACCAGGTCATCGACGGTGCCAGCTTCACCGTCCGCCTGCCGCTGGCCGACCGCTGAGGTGCCGCAGCGGGGATGGCCGCCCCGCCGGACCGGCCGGCGACCGGCGCACCACCCCCGCTTCCGGGATTGCCCGCGCTCCCAGGCGGCGCTCGTCACGGTACGAACCCGGGGCGCCCGGCACCGCCGCCACCACGTCACCCGGGCCGACGTGGTGGCGACGATCCACGGGCCCGGCCGGAGCGGGCGTGACGCCGGGTCGTCGGACGCGCCAGGATGGCGACATGGCTGATCCGCGCGCCGGCACCCTCGCCCAGCCGTCCGACCTGGTGGACGTCGCCCACCTGGTGACGGCCTACTACACGTTGCGGCCCGACCCGGACGAGATCGCCCAACAGGTGTCCTTCGGCACCAGCGGACATCGCGGCAGCAGCCTGTCGACGTCGTTCAACGAGTCGCACATCGCCGCGACCACCCAGGCGATCTGCGACTACCGGGCGGCCCAGGGATTCGACGGACCACTGTTCCTCGGTCGCGACACCCACGGGCTGTCCGAGCCGGCCTGGGCGACGGCCATCGAGGTACTGGTGGCCAACGACGTCACCGTCCTGGTGGACTCCGCCGACGGGTACACGCCGACGCCCGCCGTGTCCCACGCGATCATCCGGGCCAACGGCGGGCGCCAGACCGGGCCGGGGCTCGCCGATGGCATCGTCGTCACCCCATCGCACAACCCACCCAGCGACGGCGGGTTCAAGTACAACCCGCCGCACGGCGGGCCCGCCGACACCGATGCCACCTCGGTCATCGCCGCCCGGGCCAACGAGCTGATCCGCGCCGGGCTCGACGGCGTGCGGCGCATCCCGTTCGCCCGGGCCCGCCGGGCCTGCCGGTCGTACGACTTCGTGACCACCTACGTCGACGACCTGCCGGCGGTCGTCGACCTCGATGCGGTGCGCCATGCCGGCGTGCGCATCGGCGCCGACCCGCTCGGTGGGGCGAGCGTCGAGTACTGGGCGGCCATTGCCGAGCGCCACCGACTCGACCTCACCGTCGTCAACCCGTTGGTCGATCCGACCTGGCGGTTCATGACCCTCGACTGGGACGGCAAGATCCGCATGGACTGCTCGAGCCCGAGCGCGATGGCCTCGCTGATCGAGCGCCGCGACCGCTACGACCTGGCGACGGGCAACGACGCCGACGCCGACCGCCACGGGATCGTCACCCCCGACGGCGGGTTGATGAACCCCAACCACTTCCTGGCGGTCGCCATCCACTACCTGTTCGGCGGCAACCGGCCCGGCTGGCTGGCGGGCGCCCGGATCGGCAAGACGGTGGTGTCCTCGTCGATGGTCGACCGGGTGGCGGCCGAGCTGGGAACGGAGCTGGTCGAGGTCCCGGTGGGATTCAAGTGGTTCGTCCCCGGGTTGATCGACGCCACGCTGGGCTTCGGCGGCGAGGAGTCCGCCGGCGCCTCGTTCCTGCGGCGCGACGGCTCGACCTGGACCACCGACAAGGACGGCATCGTCCTGTGCCTGCTGGCGTCGGAGATCCTGGCGACCACCGGCGAGACCCCCAGCCAGCGCTACGCCTCGCTGGTCGCCCGGCACGGTGACCCGGCCTACGCCCGGGTCGACGCCCCGGCCACCCGCGAGGAGAAGGCCAGGCTGGGCAAGCTCTCGCCGGCCGCGGTCGGCGCGACCGAACTGGCCGGCGAGCAGGTGCTCGCCAAGATCACCGCGGCGCCGGGCAACGGGGCGCCCATCGGCGGGTTGAAGGTGACCACCGAGCACGCCTGGTTCGCCGCCCGCCCGTCGGGCACCGAGGACGTCTACAAGATCTACGCCGAGTCGTTCCGCGGGCCCGACCACCTCGCCGAGGTTCAGGCCGCCGCTCGCCTGGTGGTGGCCGCCGCGCTCGCCGGCTGACAGTCGTCGCGCCCCGGCGACGGCTACTTGTCGACGCTGAGCTCCTTGGCCGCCTTGGCGATGTCGCTCTGGTACTTCAGCAGGATGTGCAGCGTGTCCTTGGCCTGCTGGGCATCGATGTGCTCGATGCCGAGCAGCACCAGGGTGCGCGCCCAGTCCAGCGTCTCGCTGACCGACGGCGCCTTCTTCAGGTCCAGCTGGCGGATGCTGCGCACGATCCGGGCGATCTGGTCGGCCAGGTTCTCGGTCACGCCGGGGACCTTGGTGAGCACGATCTGCTTCTCCCGATCGAGGTCGGGATAGTCGACGTGGAGGAACAGGCAGCGGCGCTTCAACGCCTCGCTCAGCTCGCGGGTGTTGTTCGAAGTCAGGAACACGAGTGGGATCTGCTTGGCGGTGATCGTGCCCAGCTCGGGGATGCTGACCTGGTACTCGGACAGGATCTCCAGCAGCAGGGCCTCGGTCTCGACCTCGACCCGGTCGACCTCGTCGATCAGCAGCACCACCGGGTCCTCGGCGCTGATCGCCTCCAGCAGCGGCCGGGTCAGCAGGAACTCGCTGGAGAAGATGTCGTCGTGGACCTCGCTCCACGAATCGCTGTTCTTGTCGGCCTGGATGCGCAGCAGCTGCTTCTTGTAGTTCCACTCGTACAGCGCCTTGGACTCGTCCAGCCCCTCGTAGCACTGCAGGCGGATCAGCCGGGCACCGGTCATCTCGGCGATGCTCTTGGCCAGCTGGGTCTTCCCGGTGCCGGCCGGGCCTTCGATCAGCACGGGCTTGCCCAACCGGTCGGCCAGGAAGGCGACACCGGCGATACCGTCGTCGGCCAGATAGTTGACGGAGCGCAACCCCTCACGAACCTGCTGGACGCTCTCGAAACGGTCGGACATGCCGTTCGACGCTACCGGGGAGGCCGCACCACCGATCAATCCGGCACCGCGGTACGGTTACCCGCCGTGCCGCGGCCATCCGACGCCCCCTCCGCCCCGCTCAGCACGGCGGTGGCCGCGTTCATCAGCGCGGTGAGCGCCGAGCTGGGCGGGCTCACCGGCAAGCGGGCCGACAGCTACCTGCAGGAGGCCGGGATCGAGGCGTCCAACATCGTCGGTGGGACGTTCGATGCCGACGGTCGATTCGCCGAGGCCGAGCTCGACGCCTACCTCGACGCCATCGGTCCGTTGCTCGACCCACCGCTCGTCACCACCGCCGCCAATCTGCGCGAGACCGGGCTGCTGGTCGGCAAGCGGGCCACGCTCGCCCAGCCCAGCGTGCTGTTCGATCTGCTGGTCCGCTCCGATGCCAAGGCCGGCACCACCCGGGCCCACGTGTACTACGAGCGCGCCCTGCGCCTGGCCCACGTGGCCGCCGCCATCGACCTGGTGCCGTCTCTCGACGAGATCACCGCCATCGACCAGTTCCGCACGACGATGCTGTCCTGCCTCGATGCCAACGGGGTGCCCCGACCGGGCCAGCCGGCCGGCCCGGCGACGGCGACCCCGCCGGCCCCACCCGGGCGGCCGTCCACCGGTGACGGTGGTCCCGCAGGCCCGCCCGTCGCCGCGGCCGGGGCGGCCCCGGCCACCGTCACGCCCGACGCGCCGGCACCCGAGCCCGCCCGCCCGATCGCCGAGCTCCTCGCCGAGCTCGACGCCCTGACCGGGCTGGCCAACGTCAAGGCCGAGGTTCGCCGGTTGACCAGTCTGTTGCAAGTGCAACAACTGCGGGCCGAGCGCGGCCTCCCGGTCATCGAGACCAGCCATCACCTGGTGTTCACCGGCAACCCGGGAACGGGCAAGACCACGGTGGCCCGCCTCCTCTCGCAGATCTACCACTCCATCGGCGTGGTCACCCGCGGCCATCTGGTGGAGACCGACCGGTCCAAGCTGGTGGCCGGCTACGTGGGGCAGACGGCGCTGAAGACCGAGCAGGCACTCGCGTCGGCGCTCGGCGGCATGCTGCTGATCGACGAGGCCTACGCGCTGGCCCGCGGCGGTGACAACGACTTCGGCCGCGAAGCGATCGACACGCTGGTCAAGTTCATGGAGGACCACCGCGACGACATCGCCATCGTCGCCGCCGGCTACCCGACGGAGATGCAGTCGTTCATCGACACCAACCCCGGGCTGAAGAGCCGATTCACCCGGACCATCTTCTTCCCCGACTACACCGACGACGAACTGGTGACGATCTTCGTCAACCTGGCGGCGAAGAACGGCTACGACCTGAGCGACGACGGTCTGGCCAAGGTTCGCCAGATGATCGGGGCCGAACCGCGCACTCGCGGCTTCGGCAACGCCCGCTACGTCCGCAACCTGTTCGAGACGGCCATCGCCCACCAGGCGATGCGCATCGCCCCGATGTCCGATCCGTCCAACGAACAGCTGGCCACGCTGGTGGCCGATGACATCGCCCCCGTCGACGCGTAGGGCCGGGGTACCCTGTCGGCATGATCTGGGCGATCCTCGCCGCCATCGTCGTCGCAGCCAGCGCCGGCGGCGTGGCACTGATCAAGCGGGGGCCCCGTCCGGCTGCCATCGACCCGTTCACCCTCGGCGAACCGTGGCGCCGTCACGTCGCCCAGGCCCAAACGGTGCAGCGGGGGTACCGCGAGCTGGTTGCCGGGACGCCCGACGGCCCGCTGCGCGCCCGGATGCAGACGATCGGACGGGAGGTCGATCGGGCCGTCGACGAGTGCTACGAGGTCGCTCGCCGCGGCTTCCAACTCGACGGCGCCCTGCGCCAGCTCGACGCTCCGAGCCTGCGGGCACGCCACGAGCGTGCCGCCGACGACGGCGTGCGCGCCTCGCTGCAGTCGCAGCTCGACAGTGCGTCCCGGATCCGGGCGACACGCGACGACACCGACCGCCAACTCCGGCTGGCCACCACCAAGATGGGTGAGTTGATCTCCGAGGCCGCCGAGGTCCAGGTCGGCTCGGACGCCAGCGTCGAGCTCGGCACGGGCGTCGACGACGTCGTCCGCCAGCTGCAGGCCCTGCGCCAGGCCGTCGACGACGTCAACCAGATCGCCGCCCCCCGCCAGCTCCCGTCCACCTGACCGCCGGCCGGTCCCGCCCGACACGCTGTGAGCCTGATCAAGTCCAACCTGGCTGTCGCCAGCGGGACGGCCATGTCCCGGCTGACCGGCATGATCCGTGCCGCGATGCTCGGCGTGGTCATCGGCCAGGGCGGCCTGACCGACGCCTACAACCAGGCCAACAGCACGCCGAACCTGATCTACGAGCTGCTGCTCGGCGGCGTGCTGTCGGCCAGCCTCGTGCCCCTGTTCACCCGCCTGCACCAGGAGGACGACCGCGACGGGACCTCGGCGGTGTTCACCGTGACCACCACGGCACTCGCCGCGCTGACCGTGGTCTCCGTGGCCGCCGCCCCGCTGATCTTCCGGATGTACTCGTGGATGACCTCGGCGGACATCGACGCCGACCAGTACCACCGGGTCGGCACGCTGCTGTCGCGGATCTTCCTGCTGCAGGTCTTCTTCTACGGGATGAACGCGCTGTGCAGTGCCTACCTCAACGCTCGCGGCCGCTACTTCGCCGCCGCGTGGGTGCCGGCGCTGTCCAACGTGGTCATCATCGCCTCGCTGTGGTGGGTCCCGCACACGGTCCACGGCAAGGTCCCGGTGCTGGCCGACGTGCTCACCAACACCTCGCTGCGCTGGACGTTGGGCCTCGGCGCCACCCTCGGCATCGCCGTCATGGCCGTGGCGTTGATCCCGTCGATGGTCCAGGTCGGCGCACCGATGCGCCCGCGCTTCGACCTGCGCAGCCCCGCCGTGCGCCGGCTGCGCACGCTGTCGGGTTGGGCGCTCGGCTACGTGATCGCCAACCAGGTGGCCATCCTCGTCGTCCAGAACCTGACCCGCGCCGGCACCGGCAACCAGGACGCCTACACCAAGGCCTACACCCTGTTCGTGCTCCCCCACGGCCTCCTGGCCATGTCGATCGCCACCACCTTCATGCCGGAGATGACCCGCGCCGTGCTGTCGCGCAACCGCGCCCGGTTCGTCGACTCCAGCTCGACGGCCATCCGCCTGGTGGGCATGCTGACCATCCCGGCCGGCTTCGGACTGTTCGCCCTGCGCCGCTCGATCATCGCCGCCTGCTTCCAGTACGGCCACTTCGACCGCCTGGACACGCTGCGCACCAGCCGAGCCCTCGCCGGTTTCGCCCTCGGCCTCGGCGCCTTCAGCCTGTACCTGATCATCCTGCGAGCCTTCTACGCCCACCACGACGCGCGCACGCCGTTCGTCGTCAACGTCCTCGAGAACCTGATCAACATCGTCCTGGCGATCGCCCTGTACCAGCGCTACGGGGTCCTCGGGCTCGGGCTGTCCTTCGCCCTGGCCTACGTGGTCGCCTCGGTCGTCGCCCTGCGAGTGTTGCGCATCAAGCTGCCGGCCTACCCGCTGCAACCGGTGTGGGACGCGCTGTGGCGCATCGTGCTGGCATCGGTCGTGATGGCCGAGGTCGCCTGGCTGATCAGCGAGCGGGTCGGCGACGTCTCCGGGGGTGGCGCGGTGGTCCGGGCCACGGTCGGGTCGCTGGTCGGTGTGATCGTCTACCTCGGCGTGCTCACCGTGCTCGGCCTGCCGGAGCTCACCGACCTCGGTCAGCGCCTCGGTCGGAGGGCGGACGGGGCGCGTTAGCCTGTCGCCATGTTCAAGGTCTTCAAGAAGTGGTGGAAGTACGTCACCGCCAAGTTCAATCGCAGCTTCGACGAGAACGCCGATCCAGCGGTGCAGATCGAGCAGGCCATCGCCGAGGCCCAGACCCAGCACCGTCGGCTGACCCAGCAGGCGGCCAACGTCATCGCCAACCAGAAGACCGCTCAGATGCGGCTCAACGACAAGATGAGCGAGCTGGAGAAGCTCAACGCCACCGCCCGCCAGGCGCTGATCATGGCCGCCGATGCCACCAAGGCCGGCAACGCCGACAAGGCCGCCCAGTACAACACCGCCGCCGAGACCATCGCCAACCAGCTGATCCAGGTCGAAAAGGACGTCGAGGGGCTGAAGACCATGGTGCTCGACGCCACCGAGGCCGCCGACTCCGCCAAGGCCGCCGTCCAGCAGAACAGCCGGATGATGCAGCAGAAGCTGGCCGAGAAGTCCAAGCTGCTCTCCCAGCTCGACCAGGCCAAGATGCAGGAGGAGATGAACACGGCGATGACCCAGCTGAACGAGACCGTCGGCGACGACGTGCCCACGTTCAACGAGGTCCAGCAGAAGATCGAGGCCCGCTACGCCCGGGCCAAGGCCGCCAGCGAGCTGAACGAGAGCTCGGTCGAGGCCCGCGTCCTGGAGGTCGAGCAGGCCACCGCCAACGTCGAGGCCCAGAGTCGCCTGAGCCAACTGCGCGCCGAGCTCGGACTCGACGGGGACACCGCCGCCGCGCCGGCCGTCGGCCAGGCCGCCCCGGCCGCCGTCGAGCAGCCGGCCACCGCCCCCTCCGACCAGCCCCAGCCCGGCTGACCCACGCCCCCACCCGCCGCCACCAGTCGCGCGCCACCCGCGCCCACAACTCCGGCCCACGGCGGCCCCACCGCGGCCTCCCACCAAGCTCACCCGGCCCACCGCAGCCCCTCCCCACCAAGCTCACCCGGCCCACCGCGGCCCCATGGGCGCGCAAACTCCCGCTCGTGCACGCTGCCGCGCCCATGGGCACGAGGGGCGTCAGGCGACCGTGTCAGGCGGGTCCCGGCTTCTCCCGGCCGATCGAACCGGGTCCGGGCCAAGGCGTGTCCCGACGTCCCGGCCGGACCTCGCCCGCACCCAGCTACCCCGAGCCACCCGAGTCCCATGGGCGCGCAGACTTCCGCACGTGCACGGTTCCGCGCCCATGGGCTCGAGGGGCGTCAGGCGGCGGAGCGGAGCGCCAGGATCGCTGCGAGGTCGGCGATGGCCTCGGGAAGGCCACTGCGGACGTCCAGGTCGGTGACCCGCGCCGTCAACCAGCCCACCGTCGCCGCCTTGCGGTCTCGGTGCTTGTCGCGATGGGACTGCGTCGCGCCGGCGTGCCACGCCGGGTGGTCGACCTCGACGGCCACCCGCGCCTCGGGCCAGGCGAAGTCGAGGTGGATGTCGGCTCCGTCGGGCAGCCGCAGCCGAAACTGTGGTACCGGCATTGGTAGGTGCTGCCGGCGGATCTCGTCGAGCACCCGCCGCTCGAGGTCGCTCTGCAAGGCCGACCGCCACGCCTGCCGGCTCCGCAGCACGGCCTGCATGGTCCGGGTGCCGGGGCGCTGCGGGTGCGCCAGGCGCACGAAGGTGTCGACGACCGTCGCCAGCGTGCAGTAGTTGCCGATCAGCTGCTCCAGCGCGGACGAACATGCGGCGATCCCGAGCAGGTCGGCGGCGTCGCACAGGCTGCGCGGCGGGCTCGTGAGGCGGATCCCGTCGACCCGCTCGACCCGATCGACGGGATCGATCCGCCGACTGCGATGGACGATGACCCCCTCGATCTCCGGCGTCACCCCGTGGGGCGCCAGCATGCGGACGCCACAATCCGGGATCCCGCGCAGTCCCCACTCCGAACACGCCGACGTGAACCCGACCATGACATCGGCGAAGCGCTGGCAGGCCGCCGACATCAACGGCAGGTCGGTCAGTGGGGTGGCCGGGTGGCGATAGACACCGCCGGCGATTCTCGCCAGATCACCGCGCTGGGCCATCCGGGCGATGGTCGACGCCGAGGCGCCGAGGTTCCGCATGGTCTGGGTGGTGATGGCTCCATGGTGGGCGGCGAACCAGGCGTCCACCGCAGGCTTCCAGAGACGAGGCGACACGTGCCCTCCGAGTGATTCCGTGCAGTCGCGTTGGGGGAAGCGCAGCGGACCGTATCGCCCGATGCACGCGCTGCCAACCGCTGGCGGTGGAGAACTGGGCGATCCTGCGCACGTGGGCGCGGAACCTCGCACTCCTGCACGTTTCCGCGCCCATGGGGCCGTGGGCGGGCATGCGGGGGCCGGCGGGTGGGGCGTCGGTGGGTGGGGGGAGTCGGCGGGTGGGGCGTCGGTGGGTGGGGATGGTGGGGCGGGGCGTCGGTGGGTGGCGGGTGGGGCGTCGGTGGGTGGCGGGGGAGGCGTCGGTGGTCAGGCGAGGACGACGAGGTCGTCGCGGTGGATGACCTCGTGGGCGACGTGCGAGGGCAGGTCAGCGGTGCGTCGGCCGGCGATGGTGCGCAGCACCCCGGCATCGACCAGCGCCATCCCCCGGGCCACGGTGGCGCCCGTCTGATCACGGATCTCGACGACGTCACCCTCGTGGAACGAGCCGACGACGTCGACGACCCCGGCCGGGAGCAGCGAGGTGTTGCGCAACAGCGCCCGGCGGGCCCCGTCGTCGACCACCACCGCCCCGTGCAGGTGGGTGGCGAACCCGATCCACAGCTTGCGTGCCGGCAGCTTGCGCCGCCCGGGCCGGAAGGTGGTGCCGACCAGTTCCCCCGCGGCAGCATCGACGAGGACGTTCGGTCGGTGGGCGGCGGCGATGACGCTGGTGATCCCCGACCACGACGCCATCCGGGCCGCGGTCAGCTTCGACGCCATGCCTCCGCTGCCGCGCGCCGAGCCGCGGCTGGTGGCGGACACCGCCAGCAGCGGATCGTCGGCCGGAACCTCGGCGATCAGGCGGGCCGCCGGGTCGAGACGCGGATCGGCGGTGTAGAGACCGTCGGTGTCGGTCAGCAGCACCAGCAGGTCGGCCGCCACGTTGTGCGAGAGCAGCGCGGCGATCCGGTCGTTGTCGCCGTAGCGCACGTCGTGGCTGGCGATGGCGTCGTTCTCGTTGACCACGGGCACGCAGCCCAACTCGAGCAGCCGGGTGACGGTGCGCCGGGCGTGCAGGTACTGACGACGATCGACGAAGTCGTGCGGCACGAGCAGGACCTGGGCGGCAACCAGACCGTGGCCGGCGAACACCCGGTTGTAGACCTCCATCAGCCGGCTCTGCCCGGCGGCAGCGATGGCTTGCAGGGTGGGGATGTCGGTCGGGCGGCTGTCCATGCCCAACGCGGCGACCCCGGCCGAGACCGCCCCACTGCTGACCAGGAGCACCTGGTGCCCGGTGCGGCGCAGCTCGGCCACCTGGGCGCAGACCTGGGCGATGGCCTGCTCGTTGATCACCCCGAGCGCGTCGGTGAGCGACGACGTTCCGACCTTGACGACGATGCGCACGTCACCCGTCCTGGCGGTACTCGAAGCTGAAGTCGCCGACCCACACCACGTCGCCGTCGGTGGCCCCGGCGCGGGCCAGGAGCTTGGGCACGCCGAGGCGGCCGAGCTGGTGATCGATGTAGGACAGCGCGTCGGGCGTGGTGACGTCGTTCAACGCCACGGCCCGCTCGACCTGACGGCCGGTGACCCGGAACTCGTTGGCACCGACCCGCTCGACCGCCGCGCCCTCGACCTCCGGACGGATGATCACCACGCCGTCGTGCTCCGGCTCGGCCTGGCGGGCCTCGTGGACCAGCGATGCCATCCGCCCGACCAGCTCGCGCACGCCCTGGCCGGTCGCCGCCGAGATCCGCTCGCCGCCCCAGTCCGCCTCGGCAGCGGCGTCGGCTTTCGTGCCGACCACCAGGCGGGGACGGTCGAGCAACGCCGGTTCGTACTGTTCGAGCTCGGCCAGCAGTACGCGCTGCTGCTCGGTCGGGGCCACCTCGGCAGCGGCCGACAGGTCGACGAGCAAGCACAGCACCCGGGCCCGTTCGATGTGCCGCAGGAAGCGGTGACCGAGGCCGCGCCCCTCGGCGGCGCCCTCGATCAGTCCGGGGATGTCGGCCACGACGAACTCGGTGTGCTCGTCGAGGCGGACCACGCCGAGGTTGGGCTCCAGCGTGGTGAACGGGTAGTCGGCGATCTTCGGCTTGGCCGCGCTGATCACCGAGATCAGCGTGCTCTTGCCGACGTTGGGGAAGCCCACCAGGGCGACGTCGGCCATCAGCTTCAGCTCGAGCTTCAGCCAACGCTCCTCGCCGTGCTCGCCCTGCTCGGCGAACGACGGCGCCCGCCGCTTGTTCGACAGGAACTTGGCGTTGCCCCGCCCGCCGCGCCCGCCCGCCGCGGCGCGCCACCGATCCCCGTGGCCGGCGAGATCGGCCAGGAGCTCGCCGCTGTACAGGTCGGTGATCACCGTGCCCTCCGGCACGGCGACGTCGATCGACTCGCCACGCTTGCCGTGGAGGTCCTTGCCCCGCCCATGGACGCCGTTCGTGGCCCGGCGGTGGGGGTGGTCGCGGAAGGCCAGCAGGGAGGCGACGTTGCGGTCGGCTACCAGCCAGACGTCACCGCCGCGGCCACCGTCGCCGCCGTTCGGCCCACCGAGCACGACCGGCCCCTCGCGACGGAACGCCACGCAGCCCGCACCGCCATCGCCGCCTCGCACGTTCAATTGGGCCTCGTCGACGAACCCGCTCATCCAACCACTCTTCCCGGGACCCATGCAGGCTACCGGGAGCGCCTCGACGCTCCGGGGAGGACGGGTACGCTGGCCGCCATGCACACCAACCCCCATCGTTTGGCGCGCTCCGTGGTCCCCCAGGCGTACACCCTGGCGCTCGAACCGGATCTCACCGCGGCCACCTTCACCGGCCACGTGGTGATCGACGCGGTGATCAACGAGCCGATCGCGGAGATCGTCCTCAACGCCGCCGAGCTGGACATCGCCCGGGTCCAGGTCGACGGTCACGATGCCGAGTTCCGCCTCGACGAAGCCACCCAGCGGTTGACCGTCGTCCACGCCGCCGACCCGGCGGGCGTGGTGCTGGCCATCGACTTCACCGGGACGCTGAACGACAAGTTGCGCGGCTGGTACCGCAGCACCTACACCGATGACCACGGGGTCGAGCAGGTCATCGCCACCAGTCAGATGCAGGCCACCGATTGCCGTCGGGCATTCCCCTGCTTCGACGAGCCGGACTTCAAGGCGACCTTCGACGTCACCCTGATCGTCGAGCCCGGCCTGCTGGCGGTCTCCAACGGGCCGGAGATCGAACGGACCCGCCACGACGGCAAGGACGTGGTCCGCTTCGGACGGACGATGCCGATGAGCACCTACCTGGTCGCCTTCGTGGTCGGCAAGCTCGAGGCCACCGAGGCCGTCGACGTGCCCCGCCTCGGTGGCGGGTCGATCCCGCTACGGATCATCCACCTGCCGGGCAAGGGTCACCTCACCGCCTTCGGGCTGGAAGCCGGGGCGTTCGCCCTCGGTTGGTACCAGGACTACTACGGCATCCCCTACCCGACCGACAAGTGCGACATGATCGCCCTGCCCGACTTTGCCGCCGGAGCGATGGAGAACCTCGGGTGCATCACCTACCGGGAGACGCTGCTGCTGGCCGACCCGGCCCAGGCGACCCAGCAGGAGTTGCAGAACCTCGGCGACGTGATCACCCACGAATTGGCCCACATGTGGTTCGGGGATCTGGTGACGATGCGGTGGTGGAACGGCATCTGGCTGAACGAAGCGTTCGCCACCTTCATGGAGGTGGCCTGCTGCGACGCTTTCCGCCCCGAATGGCAGCGCTGGGCCAGCTTCGCCCTGGAGCGCTCGATGGCCTTCGAGGTCGACTCGCTGGCCTCCACCCGGACCGTCGAGTTCCCCGTCGGAGCGCCCGAGGACTGCGAGGGCATGTTCGATCTGCTGACCTACCAGAAGGGCGGCTCGTTGCTGCGCATGCTGGAGCAGTACCTGGGCGAGGAGCAGTTCCGCGCCGGCGTCAGCCACTACCTGACGACACACGAGTACGGGAACACCGAGACCGGCGACCTGTGGGACGCCATCGAGGAGGCCAACCCGCAGACCCCGGTGCGGCGGTTGATGGACTCGTGGATCTGGCAGGCCGGCTATCCGCTGGTGTCGGCCTCGCTCGACGGCACCCGGATCGTGCTGCGCCAGCAACGGTTCGGCTTCGGCGACACCGACGACGCCACGCTGTTCGTCGTCCCGGTGCACCTGTCGATCGACGGCGTGCCCCGCAAGGTGCTGCTCGATGCGGCGGAGGCGACCGTCGAGCTGCCCTCGGCCGAAGCGGCCGTGGTGGTCAATGCCGGCGGGCACGGCTTCTACCGCGTCGCCTACGACGAGACCCTGCGCAGCCGCCTGGTCGGCGAGGCGTTGTCGGCGCTGACCGTCGTGGAGCGCTACAACCTGGTGGACGACGCCTGGAACGAGGTGGTCGCCGGGCGGCTCGAGGCCGCGGCGTTCGTGCGATTCGCCGAGGGGTTCGGCGACGAGCGGGCCCTGGCCGTGTGGCAGGCGATCGCCGGTGGACTGCGCGGCGTGTGGCGCCTCGCCGATGGCGACGTCCGGACCCGACTGGCCGAGCGGATCCGTCGCCTGGTGCGACCGGTGCTCGACGATCTCGGCTGGTCGCCGGCCGCCGGCGAGGACGACCTGACCGGCAAGCTGCGCGGCACGCTCGTGACCCTGCTCGGCACGGTCGGTGGCGACGCCGAGGTCGTCGACGCCGCTCGCCGGTGGTTGGACGACGCCGACGCCGATCCGGAACTGGTGGCGGCATCCACCGCGGTGGTCGCCGCCAACGGCACCGACGCCGACCTGGACCGGTTCATCGCCCGCTACCGCTCCCCTGCCACCCCGCAGGAGGAGCGCCGCTACCTCTACGCCCTGGCCGACTTCCCGACCGAGGCTCAGATGGCGCGGGTCATCGACCTGGCGTTCGGCTCGGTGCGGACCCAGGACGCACCGTTCGTGCTCGGCCGGGCGATCGGCAACCCGGCTCGCGGCACCCAGGTCTGGGAGGCGGTCCGCCGGCGATGGGACGACGCCAACCGTCGCTTCCCGAGCAACACCATCGGGCGGATGGTCGAGTCCGTCAAGCTCCTCGTCGAGCCGGCCGCGGTCGCCGACGTCCAAGCCTTCTTCGCCGAGCATCCCATCCCGCAGGCCGCCAAGTCGTTGGACCAGACGCTGGAGCGCCAACGCGTCAACGCCGCCCTGTACGCCCGGGAGCACGAGCGCCTGGGTGGAGCGCTGGGCTCGCCGAGCTGAGTCGAGCCGGCTCCCCGGGCGTGGCCGGCAGCCACCGAGCCGGTCAGCTGTAGAAGCCGGCGTAGGTGTTGAGGGTGATCACGCCGCCCTCGACGTGCACGGCGATCAAACCGAGCAGGTCGGTGCCGTTGTTGGTCTGCGGGGCGACCTGGAGCAGCACCTTGGGCAGCGACCCGGACGAGAACATCAGCACGCCGGATCCCTCGGGTGCGGCGCTCCAGCCGCCGCGAGGGTGGGCGGCGACGTCGGCCAGGACCTTGTCCGGATTCTCGCCCTTGGCGATCCGGTTGCCGATGACCTTCTGATAGCTGTCGTGCAGCGCTGTGGCCAACGCCGCCAGATCGGCGCCGGTGCCCGACACGGCCACGGCGCTGTTGCTCGTGCCGTCGAAGCCGGTGAAGACGACGTGCAGCTTCTTGTCCAGCGGGAGGGTCAGTGCCAGTGACGCGCTGCGGTCGATGCCCAGGGCGGTGGCGTCGCTGCCGAAGTCCTCACACGACGTGGGGATCTTGGCGCACTCCTCCAACCGGAACACCGTCAACTGGAGGGGCTTGGACGGCACCTTGCGGAACCGCCCCTCGACCACGTAGGTGCCGTCGGCGAGCGCGGCGCCAGCGGCCGGCAGCGGGGGCGATGCGGTGCCGTGATAGTTCTCGGCGCAGCACGGCACGGCGACCGGACCCTGGATCGAGTCGAGCGACATCGGCGTCCAGGCGCTGGCGGGAGCCGGGGCGGTGGTCGTCGTGGCCGCAGCAGTGGTCGTCGTGGTCGAGTGCTTGGCCGGCTTCGTGGCGGCGGTGGACGAGCTCGACGGGCGTGGCTTGGTGGACGAGACCGGCTGAGCGGGCTGCTGCGGGAGCACCACGGTGACGGCCGGAAGGGTGCCGACGGCGATCGACGACAGCACGTCCGTCGGCGCCGGGAGGGTCTGGCCGGGCGGGTTGGTGGCCGGGGCGACGCGGCTGGTGGAGTCGGTGCAGGCGGCGGCGGTCACGGCCAGCACGCTGAGCGCGCCGGCCTTCCAGAGCGTGAGGGGGGAGGTCACGCGACCCATGTTCGCAGCTCGCTGCGCGGCCGTCCGGTCAGTCATCGGCACGATGCAGGTCGAGGGCGACGCTGTTCATGCAGTACCGGTGGCCGGTGGGCGCCGGACCGTCGTCGAACAGGTGGCCGAGATGCGATCCACACCGCCGGCAGCGGACCTCGGTGCGAACCATGCCATGGCTGCGATCCTCGATCAGTTCGACGGCGTCGGGCGCCGCGGTCTGGAAGAAGCTCGGCCAGCCGGAGCCGGACTCGAACTTGGCTGAGGCGTCGAACAGCATGGCGTCGCACCCGGCACAGTGGTAGGTGCCGTCGGCGTGCTCGTCGACGTACTTCCCGGTCCACGCTCGCTCGGTCCCCGCCTGGCGCAGCACCTGGTACTGGAACGGGGTCAGCCGACCTCGCCACTCGTCGTCGGTCTGGGGGATGTCCGCCGGGGGCAATTCAGTCATGGCGACCTCCTCGGGTTCCGTAGTCTACGAGCCGATGTCCGAGCCGACGATCGACGACCAGGGACGCCCGGAGCCGCCCGCGGCGGGCGACGAACTCGCCACGCTCACCGGATTCCTCGACTTCCAGCGGGCCACGCTGCGCTGGAAGTGCGCCGGCCTCGATGCGGCCGGGCTGTCGGCCACCACGGCTGCCTCGACCATGACGCTGGGCGGGATCCTCAAGCACCTGGCGGTCGTCGAGGAGGGATGGTTCTCCCAGTCGCTGCACGGTCGGGAGTTGGGCGAACCGTGGGCCGCGGTGGACTGGGCGGCCGACCGAGATTGGGAGTGGCACAGCGCGGCCGACGACACCCCCGACGAGCTGCTGGCGCTGTGGGACCGGTGTGTCGAGCGAGCCCGCCAGGACCTGGCCGAGGCGCTCGGCAACGGCGGGCTCGATCAGCTCGCCAAGCGGCCGTGGCCCGACGGTCGGGCACCCAGCCTCCGTTGGATCCTGACGCACATGATCGAGGAGTACGCCCGGCACAACGGCCACGCCGACCTGTTGCGAGAGGCGATCGACGGGCAGACGGGCGAGTAGCCGGCAGCCGGCGGCTGGACCTAGTCGAGCGTCTCCACGTCGAGGTCACCACCGGCGAACTGGGCGCGCAGGACCTTCTTGTCGAACTTGCCGACGCTGGTCTTCGGCACGGCCTCGATGAACGACCAGTGCTCTGGCACCCAGAACTTGGCGGTTCGACCGGCCAGCCAGTGGCGCAGGTCGTCGGCCGAGGCCTGGGTGCCGTCCTTCAGCACCACGCAGGCCAGCGGACGTTCGTCCCAGCGCTCGTCGGGCACGCCGATCACCGCCGCTTCGGCAACCGCCGGATGACCCATGATCGTGTTCTCCAGGTCGACCGATGAGACCCACTCGCCGCCGGACTTGATCACGTCCTTGGCGCGGTCGCTGATCATCACGAACCCGTTCGCCGACACCGAGGCGACGTCACCGGTGCGCAACCACCCGTCGTCGAAGCGGTCGGGCGCGTCGACGTGGTAGTAGGAGCCGGTGATCCATGGGCCGCGGACCTCGATCTCCCCGAGGGATTCGCCGTCCCACGGCTGGACGGCGCCGTTGTCGTCCACCAGGCGCAGCTCGACGCCCGGCATGACCCGGCCGGTCCTGACCCGCCAGTCGACCTCGGAGCGGTCGGCCCGGTCCTTCGGCGGGGTGCCGAAGGCGCACACCGGGCTGGTCTCGGTCATCCCCCACCCCTGGGTGATCCACACCCCGAAGGTCTGCTGGTAGCCCTCGATCAGCGCCCGCGGCACGGCCGCTCCCCCGCACATCACCATCCGCAGCGAGGACAGGTCGGCGGTGGGGGCGTTGTGCAGCAGGTCGTTCAGCACCGTCGGCACCGCACCCGTCAACGTCGGGCGGGTGTCCTCGATGATCCGGGCCAGCGGCGCCGCCTGCAGGTACTGCTGGGGGAACACCAGGTCGGCGCCGATCAGCCACGCCGCGTACGGCACGCCCCAGGCGTTGGCGTGGAACATCGGCACGATCACCAGCATCCGGTCGGTCTCCGCCAGTGCCAGCGAGGCCGTGCTGGTGGCCATCAGCGAGTGCAGGTACGTGCTGCGATGGCTGTACATGACCCCCTTGGGGTTGCCGGTGGTTCCGCTCGTGTAGCACATGGCCGCGCCGGCGTGCTCGGGCACCTCCGGGTAGGCGAACCCGGCCTGCTCGGCCGCCAGCAGGGCGTCGTAGTCGAGGGTCTCGCCGAGGCTCGACGTGTCGCCCTGACCGACGGTGATGATGTGCTGCACCGTCGGCAGCGTGTCGCGCACCCGGCCCAGCAGCGGGGCGATCGACGCGTCGACGATGATCACCCGGTCCTCGGCGTGGTTGATGACGTAGTCGAGCTGCTCGGGGAACAGGCGGATGTTGAGCGTGTGCAGGACCGCGCCCATGCACGGCACGGCCAGGTAGGCCTCCAGGTGGGTCTGGTTGTTCCACATGAACGTGCCGACCCGATCGCCGGGGCGGATCCCGAGGCGGGTCAGTGCCGCCGCCAGCCGGTCGGCCCGCTCGGCGACCTCGGCGAAGCTGGCCTCGGTGTAGCCGTCGCCGGTGAAGGTGATCACCTTGCTGGACGCATGCTGGCGGCGGCCGTGCTCGAACAGCGGCCGGATCGTCAGCTGGTAATCGTCCTGCATCGTGCTGGTGGGCAGCGCGCCGATGTCCATGGCCGAACGGTACCCCGCGCCGGGCGCAGCGGGCGACCGGCCGCTCGGTGGCCGTTTGGCGGCCGTGCTCCGGC
Organism: Actinomycetes bacterium; assembly: GCA_029782355.1. Taxonomy (GTDB): domain Bacteria; phylum Actinomycetota; class Acidimicrobiia; order Acidimicrobiales; family Ilumatobacteraceae; genus JAKOUY01. Next base: position 106,944 of record JAKOUY010000023.1, on the reverse strand, counting down.
GGTCCACAATGCTGCGGTGAGCTTGCCGGACGTCCCTCGTCAGACCATCGTCACCCTCGACCTGGAGGGCGTCCTGGTCCCGGAGATCTGGATCGCCGTCGCCGAGCGGACCGGCATCGACGACCTGCGGCGAACCACTCGCGACGAGCCCGACTACGACGTGCTGATGCGCGGCCGGTTGGCACTGCTCGACCAGCACGGCTTGACGATGCCGCTGATCGAGGAGGTCATCGGTGGCCTTGCCCCGCTGGATGGCGCCCGGGCCTTCCTCGACGAGCTCCGCCGGCGGACCCAGGTGATCATCCTCAGCGACACCTTCGAGCAGTTCGCCGCCCCGCTGATGCGTCAGCTGGGGATGCCGACCATCCTGTGCCACCAGCTGGTGGTGGACGGCGGGCGGATCGCCGACTACCGGCTTCGGATGCCCGACCAGAAGCGCCACGCCGTCGAGGCACTGCGCGGGTTGAACTATCGGGTGATCGCCGCGGGCGACTCCTACAACGATGCGGCCATGCTGGGCGCGGCCGATGCCGGCTTCTGGTTCCACGCCCCGCCCGCCATCGCCGCCCAGTTCCCCCAGTTCCCGGCGACCGACCACTACGACGACCTGCTCGATGCGATCACCGGGTCGATGTGAGGTCCGCCAGGCGGTCGACGACGTCGAAGTGGTGCAGGCCGGCGAACGCTCGGCCGGTGGCCGGGCAGCCGCCGGCGCGCAGGTGGGCCAGGTAGTCCCGGCTCATTTCGGCGAACCGTGCGGTGTCGCGCTCGGCCCACCACACCTCCACCGGCACCCTGCATCGCACCCGGGCCAGCTGCGGGCTGAGCCGTTGCGCGGCGGCCGCGTCCAGGCCGAGCGTGGCGTTCATCGAGGTTCGCGGCAGCTCGCGGAGATCGAGGACCCCGCTGATCAGCACGATCCGCTCCACCGCGGGCGGCGGTGAGTCGGCGATGGCGATCATCGCCACCAGTTGGGCGCCGGCCGAGTGCCCGGCGAGGACGACCGGGCCCGGCACGACTTCCAGCACGGCGGCCACTGCGGCGCGCACCTCGGCCACCATGACGTCGATCGTCGCCGCCGGGGCCAGCGTGTACTCCACGGCGGCGAAGCCCCACCCGGCGGCGGCGAACGGTGGCGCCAGGTACATGGAGTCGGCCGCGGACAGGGCCTGCCAATACCCGCCGTGGACGAAGACCATCGTCGGACCACCCGACGGCGCCACCAGCAGCGAGCCACCGGGCAGGGCCCGGACCCGACCGGCCAGCGTCCGAGCAGCCTGCGCGCTGCGCGCCGCGTACTGATCGACGAACGGTTGGGCCGACCCGCCGACCATCGAACTGGGCGAGTAGGCCCGGTCCAGCGCCGGATCGACACCCTCCACCGGGCTCACCGTAGACCACTCGCCTCCGGCGCACTTTTAGATCGGCAGGCCGATGACCTACCGTTGCAGCCGTGTCTAGGACCCATCGCTCCGTGAAGCTGCTCGCGCTCGTCTCCGCTGCCGCCCTGTCCGTCGGGGCCGCCTCGTGTTCGGACGACAAGAACGACGCCGTCAACAACAATCCGGCAGCGGCCAACGCCACCACGCCGCCCACCACACCGGCCACCAACGTGCCGCTGCCGATGGCCGACATCGTCGGCACGGCGCTGAAGAGCGGCGTGTTCACCCAACTCGCCGGCCTGGTGGTCGACTCCGGCCTGGTCGACACGCTGCGCAGCCCCGGGCCCTTCACCGTGTTCGCCCCCACCGACGACGCCTTCCCCGAAGCGCTGACCCCGGTCCTCGACGCCCTGCACCAGCCGGAGAACCTCAAGCTGCTGCAGGGGGTGCTGACCTACCACGTCGTCCCCGGCAAACTGGCCCTCGCCGACCTGAAGGATGGCGAGCTGACCACTGCGCAGGGCGAGAAGCTGACCATCACCCACCAAGGCGACAAGGTGCTGGTCAACGGCAACGAGATCGCTGCCGGCCCGGTGGAGGCCACCAACGGCAACGTCTACGTGATCAAGGCGGTGCTCGTGCCACCGACGCTGCTGCCGACCGTGCAGAAGATCCTCGGCAGCGCGCCCGCCGGCACCACCCCGGGCACGACGGCCGGCACCACCCCGGGCACGACGACGACCACCGGCTGATCCGCTGAGCGTCTTCTACTGTCGTGCCGATGGGTGCGGCAGCAACTGACCCGGAGGGCGCTGCCGCCCGCGCCGCGGCCCGCCAACGTCTCGCCGATCGGGGAGCGCTGGGCGTGCCCGGCGACCTGCCCGTCGCCGCGTCGGTCGACGAACTGCTCGGGGCGATCCGCGACCACCAGGTGGTGGTCGTGGCCGGCGAGACCGGGTCCGGAAAGAGCACTCAGCTCCCCAAGCTGTGCCTGGCTCTCGGGCTGGGTGTCGACGGCCTGATCGGCCACACCCAGCCGCGGCGGGTGGCGGCGCGGACCATCGCCGCCCGGATCGCCGAGGAGACGGGCACCGAGGTGGGTGCGGAGGTCGGCTACGCCGTGCGCTTCACCGACCGGGTCGGGCCGAACACGCTGGTCAAGGTGATGACCGACGGCCTGCTCCTGGCCGAGATCCAGCGCGATCGGATGCTGCGCCGCTACCAGGTGATCATCATCGACGAGGCCCACGAGCGCTCGCTGAACGTCGATTTCCTGCTCGGCTACCTGCACCGCCTGCTCCCCCGCCGACCGGACCTCAAGCTGATCATCACCTCGGCCACCATCGACACGGAGCGCTTCGCCGCCCACTTCGGCGGCGCGCCGGTCGTGGAGGTCAGCGGGCGGTCACACCCGGTCGAGATCCGCTACCGGCCCTACGGTGTCGACGCCGACGACGACCGCGACCAGGTCGCCGCTGTCTGCGACGCCGTGCAGGAGCTGCAGGACGAGGGCCCTGGCGACGTCCTCGTGTTCCTGAGTGGCGAGCGCGAGATCCACGACACCGCCGACGCCCTGCGCCGTCTCGACCTGGCGCACACCGAGGTCCTGGCGCTGTACGCCCGGCTGTCCACCGTGGAACAGCACCGGATCTTCCAGGCGCACACCGGACGGCGGATCGTGCTGGCCACCAACGTGGCCGAGACGTCGATCACCGTCCCAGGCGTGCGCTACGTGGTCGACGCCGGCACGGCCCGGATCTCCCGCTACAGCCTGCGCCTGAAGGTCCAGCGGTTGCCCATCGAACCGGTCTCGCAGGCCTCGGCCAACCAGCGAGCCGGGCGCTGCGGACGGCTCGGGCCGGGCATCTGCGTGCGGTTGTACGACGAGGCCGACTTCGCCGGCCGGTCGACGTTCACCGAACCGGAGATCCTGCGGACCAACCTCGCCGCGGTCATCCTGCAGATGACCGCGCTCCGCCTGGGCGACGTGGCCGACTTCCCGTTCCTCGAGCCGCCGGATCGCCGTGCCGTGCGCGATGGCTACGCCGTGCTGGACGAGCTCGGGGCGTTGCGCCCCGACGACGACCCGGGACGGCCGCGGCGACTCACCCCGGTGGGGCGCCAGCTGGCCCGGCTCCCCATCGATCCACGCCTGGCGCGGATGATCGTCGAGTCCCACCGCCAGGGATGCGTGCGCGAGGTGCTGGTGATCACCGCAGCGATGTCGATCCCCGATCCGCGCGAGCGCCCCAGCGACCGCCGCCAGGCGGCCGACGAGTCGCACCGCCGCTTCGCCACCGACGGCAGCGACCTGCTGGCCCTGGTCCGGCTGTGGGATCACCTGCGCGCCCTGCAGGCCGAGCTGAGCAACAGCCAGTTCCGCAAGCGCTGCCGGGCCGAGTTCCTGAACGACCTGCGGGTGCGCGAGTGGCAGGACCTCTACAGCCAGCTGCGCCAGGCCGCCGGCGAGCTCGGCATCCGCCACCGCACCACCGCGGCACACCCCGACCACGTCCACCGGGCGGTCCTGGCCGGGTTGCTCTCCCACCTCGGCCTGCGCGACGGCGAGCGTCGTGAGTACCGCGGTGCCCACGGCTCACGGTTCGCCATCGCCCCGGGATCCGCGCTCGGCACGGCGATGCCGCGGTGGGTGATGGCCGGCGAACTGGTCGAGACGACCCGGCTGTGGGCCCGGCGGTGCGCGCCCATCCGACCGGAGTGGGCCGAGTCGCTCGCCGGCGATCTGGCCAAGCGGTCCTACGGCGAACCTCGATGGGAAGCCGGACGCGGCGCAGCGGTGGTCACCGAGCGGGTCAGCCTGTTCGGCCTGCCCATCGTGGCCGGGCGAGCCGTCGCGCTGGACCGGATCGACGCCCCCCTGGCCCGCGAGCTGTTCCTCCGCCACGCGCTCGTGCGCGGCGAGGTCGACGAGGCCTGGGCGGCTCGCCACCCGTTCCTGGCTGCCAACGCCGCGTTCCTCACCGAGCTGGCGGCCGCCCAGCAACGCCACCGCCGAGCCGTGCCCGTCGACGAGGACACGATGGTGGCCTTCTACCACCAGCGGGTCGGCGACGGCGTGGTCAGCACCCGCCACTTCGACCGCTGGGTGGGCCAGGTGGCGCCCGATCTGCTGACCATGACCGCCGAGGCCCTCGGCGCCGACGCCATGGCCGACGCCGTCGAGTTCCCCACCACCTGGCCCGTCGGCGATCTGGCGCTGACCGTGACCTACCGCTTCGATCCCGGGGCACCCGACGACGGGCCCACCGTCCACGTTCCGGTGGATGTGCTCAACCGGATCGACCCGGCGCCCTTCACCTGGTCGATCCCCGGGTTGTTCGACCACCTGGTCGGCCACGTGATCCGCAACCTGCCCAAGGATGCTCGCGTCGAGCTGTCGCCGTTGGGCGCCACCGCCGAGGCGGTTGCCCGGCGGCTGCGCCGCGGCCCCGCCGACGGCCCGCTCGACGCGGCGATCAGCGCCGCCCTGCTGGCCGAACGCGGCGTGCGCGTCGAGCCGTGGGAGGTCCGCCTCGCCGAGGCCCCCACCCATCTGCGGCTGGGGTTCAGCATCGACGACGGGCGCGGCCGGCAGCTGGCGTTCGGCAAGGACCTCGCCGAGCTGCGCCGGCGTCTGTCCGGGGCGACCCGCCGGGCGGTGGCCGCCGCGGCCCCGGTGGACGAGCGTCACGGCATGACCACCTGGGAGGTCGGCACGCTGGATCCGGAGATCCGATCCGTCGTCGACGGCCGCGAGGTCGTCGGGTACCCGGCCCTCGTCGACGACGGAGACGGCGTCTCCCTGCGGATCTTCAGCACGGCCGACGTCGCCCGCCGGGTGATGCACGGCGGCGTCCGCCGCCTCCTGCTGGTGCACGCCGCCCCGGCGCGTTCGACCGTGGAGCGCGCCCTCGGCAACCGCCAGCGCCTCGACCTGGCTGCAGCCGGCTTCGAGCTCGGCGCCCTGGTGGGCGAGTGCGCCTCGGCCGCGGCGGACGCACTCCTCGCCGACGCCGGCGTGCCCCGGGACGAGGCCGCCTTCGCCGCCCTGTCCGGCACCGCCCGCCGGCAGCTGCCGTCGGCCACCACCGCCGCGGTGCGAGCCGTGGCCGGGCTCGCCGCTCGACACGCCGCCATCCGGCGCCGGCTCGACGAGCTGGTGGCCCCCAGCCTGGCGCCGGTGGTGGCCGACGTCCGCACCCAGCTGGCCCGGCTAGTCCGTCCGGGCATCGTCGCCACGGCCGGCACCGCCCGGCTGGCCGATCTCGACCGATACCTGCGCGGCATCGATCATCGCCTGGCGCGCGTCGGCGAGCACCCCGCCCGGGACCTGCGCCAGATGGCGGAGCTGCAGGGATTGGAGGCCCGCTACCGAGCCGTGCTCGATCGCTTCGGCCGCCGACCCGTCCCGGCCGAGGTGGTCGCGCTCGGTTGGCAGCTCGAGGAGCTACGCCTGGCCGGCTTCGCCCAGCCGATCGGCCCCGCCAAGGGCGTCAGCACGGCAAAGGTCGCCCGGGCCCTCGCCGGCATGGAGGCTCCGGGGACCCGGACCTAACCTGGCCCCATGGCCGAGTTCGATTTCACCGAGCTGCTCCCCCTCGCCCACGACGACACCGCCTACCGCCTGGTCACCACCGAGGGCGTCTCCACCGTGGAGACCCCGCTCGGCACCATGCTGCGGGTCGAGCCGGAGGCACTGACCCGGATCACCCGCGAGGCGATGCGCGACATCGCCCACTTCCTACGACCCGGGCACCTCCAGCAGCTGCGCACCATCCTCGACGATCCGGAGGCCAGCGACAACGACCGCTTCGTCGCCCTCGACCTGCTGAAGAACGCGGTCATCGCCGCCGGCGGCGTGCTGCCGATGTGCCAGGACACCGGCACCGCCATCGTCAAGGCCAAGAAGGGCCAGCTGGTGTTCACCGGCGGAGGCGACGAAGCGGCCATCGCCCGCGGCGTGTTCGAGACGTACCAGACCAGCAACCTGCGCTTCAGCCAGATGGCCCCTTTGACCATGTACGACGAGGTCAACACCGGGAACAACCTGCCGGCGGAGATCAAGATCGCGGCGATCGACGGCGACGCGTACAAGTTCCTGTTCATGGCCAAGGGGGGTGGCTCGGCGAACAAGAGCTACCTGTTCCAGGAGACCAAGGCGCTGCTCAACGACAAGACCCTGCTCCCCTGGCTCTTCGAGAAGATGAAGACGCTGGGCACCGCCGCCTGCCCGCCGTACCACCTGGCGGTGGTGATCGGCGGGACCTCGGCCGAGCTGGCGGTGGAGACCGCCAAGCTGGCCAGCGCCCGCTACCTGGACACCCTGCCGACCGCGGGGTCGCGCTCGGGTCACGCGTTCCGCGACGTCGATCTGGAGGGCAAGGTGCTGGAGCTGTCCCGCCAGACCGGGATCGGTGCGCAGTTCGGCGGCAAGTACTTCTGCCACGACGTACGGGTCATCCGCCTCCCCCGCCACGGCGCCTCGTGCCCGGTGGCCATGGCGGTGTCGTGCAGTGCCGACCGCCAGATGCTCGGCAAGATCACCGCCGAGGGCGTGTTCCTCGAACAACTGGAGACCGACCCGGCCCGCTTCCTGCCCGACGTCACCGACGAGCATCTCGATGACTCGGGCGATGTCGTGCGCATCGACCTCAACCGGCCGATGGACGAGATCCGCGCCGAGCTCTCCAAGTACCCGGTGAAGACCCGGGTGATGCTGACCGGTCCGATGGTGGTGGCCCGGGACATCGCCCACGCCAAGATCAAGGAGCGCCTCGACGCCGGTGAGCCGATGCCCCAGTACCTGCGTGACCACTGCGTCTACTACGCCGGGCCGGCCAAGACCCCGCCCGGCATGGCCAGCGGCTCGTTCGGGCCCACCACCGCCGGGCGGATGGACAGCTACGTCGACCAGTTCCAGGCGGCCGGCGGCAGCTACGTGATGCTGGCCAAGGGCAATCGCTCCAAGGCGGTCACCGATGCGTGCGCCACCCACGGCGGCTTCTACCTCGGCTCGATCGGTGGCCCGGCCGCCCGGCTGGCCCAGGACTGCATCACCAAGGTCGAAGTCCTGGAGATGCCCGAGCTCGGCATGGAAGCCGTCTGGCGGATCGAGGTCGAGGACTTCCCGGCCTTCATCGTCGTCGACGACAAGGGCAACGACTTCTTCGAAGCCGTCAGCCGCCCCGCCACGCCGACACCCCCGCCCCCGCCGACACCCCCAACCCCCGTCACCCTCCGCTAACCCGCACCGCCCCAACCCGCCCGCCTTTCCCCCCGCCGCCGCCGTTTCTCCCCGACCCCCGCCGACCCCCGACCCCCGACCCCCCGCCCCCCGCCGTTCTGTGGAGGGACGGAAGGCGACGTGCGGTTCTGTCCCTCCACAGAATCGCGTCGGATGCCGATGTCCGCCGGACGGTGACCTCTTGAGAGCGTGACCCGCCAGCCGCCACTCCGCCAGACCGCCCGCCAGTGGGACGCGCTCGCCGCGCTGCTCGACGACATCGGCGGGCGAGTCGTCGCCTGTCGGGACACGGCTGCAGCGCTGCACGGCTTCGACGGCTACACCCTTCGGCCGCCGTTCCACGTGTTGGTGGACCGGGGCCGGCGAGTCAGCCGGGTCGGCCACGTGGTCCACGCCACGGCCGCGCTCGATCGCGTCGATCTGTGCGAGCTCGAAGGAGTGCTGGCGACGACCCCGACGAGGACGATCATCGATCTGGCCCCGTCGGTCTCCTCTCAGTACCTCCGCGAGCTGCTGTACTCTGCGACCGCATCGGGCGATGCCAGCGTCGGCTTCCTCCACCGTCGGCTGGTCGCACTCCGCACACGTGGCCGAGCGGGGATCCCACGGGTGCTCGAAGCACTGGCCGGCGTGGAGCTGGATCGTGGGACCGAGTCCTGGCTGGAGCGCGAATTCCTTCGCCTTCTCCGAGCGCACCGGCTCCCCGAGCCGCAGCGCCAGCAGGTGCTCGGTCGTCGCGGCCGCAGCATCATCCGGGTCGATTGCCGGTTCGCCGGAACCCAGCTCGTCGTGGAGCTGCTGGGCTACCGCTTCCACCGAACCGTGATGCAGATGCAGGTCGACGCCGAACGGCTGACCCGCATGCAGCTCGACGGCTTCGTGGTCGTGCAGTTCACCTACCTCGACGTCGTCGAGCGCCCGAGTGCGGTGATCGCCACCGTCCGCGAAGCGCTGGCCGCCCAATCGGCGAGGGACAGAACCGCACGTCGCGTTCTGTCCCTCCACAGAACGGCGTAGGGGGCCGGCCCGGCCGGCCGGGGCGGGGCGGGGCGGGACGGCCCGGGCGGGCCGGCGCGGGCGGGTGGGGTTACGGGCGGATGGGGGTGGCTGGGAGGGCGCCGGTGGGGGCGCCGTCGAGCCAGGTTGGTTCGCCGGCGACGATCGTGGCGCGGAAGCCGGCGGGCGGGCGGGTGAACCGCCAGGTGCCGAAGGGCACGTCGTGGACGCGGGTCTCCTGGCGCAGCTCGATCTCGTCGAGGGCGAAGACGTTCAGATCGCCGAGCAGCCCGGGGGCGATGCGCCCCCGATCGGCCATGCCGAAGAAGTCGGCCGTGCGCCCGGTGAGCAGGTGGACGGCCTCTTCGATGGCGAGCTGGCCCGTGTCGCGCACGTAGTGGGTGTACAGGTAGACGTTCTGCCCGGCCCCGCAGAACAGCTGGAGGTGGGCGCCGCTGTCGTTGATGTTGGTCAGCGAGTGCGGGTCACGCAGATGGCGGACGACCGCCTCCTCGTCCAGGGCGCCGGGCGCGCCGACCAGCGACGAGCCGATGCCGTTGGCCACCACCCAGTCGGCCAGGGCGTCCGACAGGTGCCGGCCGGTCTGCGCGGCGTAGTCCGCCAAGCTGATGCCGAGCGGCCCGGCGCCGGTCTCGGAGATCGCCAGCATCAGCTCGTGGGGCCGGTCGAGGCGCGAGGTGGCGGCGCGGACCCGGTGGTCCCAGTCGTGGCGGGCGCGAGCGCGCCAGGCCGGGTCGGCCAGGGTGGCCAGCTTGGCGTCCGGGGGGCCGTTCAGCACCTCGTTCCAGGCCGGGACGCGCTGGAAGGCGATCGAGCGCTCGAAGCCGAAGAACGGCTCCAGCGGCTTGAAGACGATGTTCGGCCACAGGTCGGCGCCCTCGGCGCGCAGCCGCTGCTGGAGCGCGGCGGTGGGCTCGGCGTGACCGGCCTGCTCGAGGGCCGTCGGGATCCCCGGCCACTGGCAGCGCACGCCGCGGGCAGCGCACAGCCGGGCGAAGCGCTCGGTGTCGGCCAGGGCGTGGTCGAGGTCGGTGAACCGGGTGATGACCTGCACGGTGCGGCGCGGGTGGCGAGCCACCACGTCGATCAGCGCGCCGTACTCGTCGTCTGCGGCGAAGAAGCCGGGAACGGGACGCAGGGTGCGGTCGCGGTCGAAGTGGTTGATCGACAACCCGAGAGCCCCGGCAGCGAGACCCTCGTCGAGCACCGCCACCATCCGGCCGATCTCGTCGGCCGTGGCTTCCCGCTCCCACGCTGCCGGACCCATCACATAGGTGCGCAGCGAGAGGTGCCCGAGGTATCCGCCGACGTGCACGGCGGTGGGCTGGGTGGCGACGGCGTCGAGGTACTCCGGCCAGCGCTCCCAGTTCCACGGCGGCAACTCGGCCAGGGCCCGCACCGGGAGGTCCTCGAGGAATCCGAGCAGGTCGAGGATCTCGTCGCGCTGCGGGCCGGCCAGCGGGGCCAGCGAGTTGCCGCAGTACCCGAACACGAGCGAGGTGTTGCCGTAGGCCGGCAGCGGGTCGAGCCCCGGGTTCCACCACATCGCCCCGTCGAGGTGGGTGTGGGTCTCGATGATCCCCGGGGTGACCAGGGCCCCGCCAGCATCGAGGAGCCGCTCGCCGTCGGGCTGCAGGTCCGGTCCGACCTCGGCGATCACCCCGTTGCGGACGCGCACGTCGGCGCGCTGCGGCGCCGCGCCGCTGCCGTCGACGACGGTGCCGCCGCGGACCAGCAGATCCCTCACTCGGCCCACTCAGCGAGCACCGCAGCCGTCCGGGCGACCAGCTCCGGGTCGCTGGCGAACACGCCGGCGTTGAAGTCGGTGACCCCGATGTCGGCCAGCTCGGCGATCTGCTGGCGGACCTCGTCCTCGCTGCCGACGATGGCCAGGCCGGAGGCGTCGGCGACGCCCTCCTTGTCCATCATCGCCCGGTAGCTCGGCAGGTTGGTGTACACGGCGAAGACCTTGGCGGCGCGCGCCCGGGCGGCATCGACGTCGTCGGTGACGCACACCGGCAGGGCACAGACGATGCGCGGCTCGGGCCGCCCGGCATCAGCGGCGGCCTGGCGGATCGTCGGCACGATGTGATCGGCGAGCGTGCGTGGACCGACGCACCACGTCGAGGTGCCGTCGGCCAGCTGCCCGGCGACGCGCAGCATCTGCGAGCCCAGTGCAGCCACGACGACGGAGGGCCGGGCGATGCCGCTGACCGACAGCCCGACATGCACATTGAACTCGGTGCCCTCGTGCATGGCCGGCTTGCCCTCCAGCAGGGGCATCAGCACCGACAGGTACTCACGCATGTGCCGGACCGGCGTGTCGTACGACATCCCCCACATCTGCTCGACGACGACCCGGTGCGACAGGCCGATGCCGAGGGCCAGCTGGCCGCCGGTGGCTTGGGACACCGTCAGGGCTTGCTGGGCCAGCGACACCGGGAAGCGGGGGTAGGTGGGCACGACCGCGGTGCCGTACTCGAGGCCGGGCACCTCGCGGGCCACCACGGCCAGGACGGTCAGCGTGTCGTGGCCGAAGATCTGCGGGGCCCAGAAGGTGTGGGCCCCCAGTTCCTTGGCCTGGCGGGCCTCCGCCAGCACGTCGTCGATCGAGCCGTCGTTGACGGCGTTGCTCATCGTCCCCAGTCGCATGGGCCGACCGTAACAACCGCAGCGTCAGGCCAGGGACACGAGGTCGAGCCAGTCGTCGCTGAAGTAGTCGACCTGCCCGTCGGGCATGAGCAGCACCTTGGTCGGTTCGAGTTGCTCGACGAAGTCGGTGTCGTGGCTGACGAAGATGATCGACCCCTTCCACGCCGACAGTGCATCGGCCACCGACTGGCGGCTGGGCGGGTCGAGGTTGTTGGTCGGTTCGTCGAGCAGCAGCAGGTTGTTGCGTCCGACCATCAGCATCGCCAGGGCCAGCTTGGTCTTCTCCCCGCCGGACAGCGTGCCGGCCGGCTGGTGGACCTTGTCGCCGCTGAGGCCCATCATGCCCAGCAGGCCACGCAGCTCGGTCTCGGTCAGCACCCGCCCGGACGGGACCTCGGCGCGCATGTTGTCGAGCAGCGAGTCGTCGACGCGCAGGTTGTCGTGCTCCTGGGCGTAGTAGCCGACCGTCACCTGGTGGCCGAGACGGAAGTCGCCGAGCGAGGCGCCGGTCTGCCCGGCGAGGATGCGCAGCAGGCTGGTCTTGCCGGCGCCGTTCAGGCCGAGCACCAGCATCCGCTCGCCACGGCCGAGGTCGAAGCCGACGTCCTCGAACACGGGCGGACCGCCGTAGGCCTTGGACAGCCGCTCAGCGGTGATCACGGTGGTGCCGGCCGGCGGTGGGTCGGGGAAGCGGACGTGCAGGCGGCGGTCACCGGGGCCGACGTGAACCCGCTTGGCTTCCAGGCGGGCGATCTGCTTCTCCTTGCTGTGGGCCATCGCCGCCTTGGTCGCCTTGGCCCCGAAGCGGTCGACGATGGCCTGCAGGCGGGCGATCTCCTTGCTCTGCAACGCCGCCTGGCGGGCCTGACGCTCCTCGTCCAGCGCCCGGGCCGTCCGGTACTGGGTGTAGGTGCCGCGGTACTCCACCAGGGTGCCGACGGCGTCCTCCGCCGGGCGATCGAGGTGCAGGACCCGGGTGATCGCCTCGTCCAGCAGATCGAGGTCGTGGCTGATCACCAGCATCGCCCCGCGATAGGCACGCATGAACGAGAGCAGCCACGACTTGGCGTCGACGTCCAGGTGGTTGGTCGGCTCGTCCAGCAGCAGCACGTCGCTGCCGGCGAACAGGATCCTGGCCAGCTCGACGCGCCGGCGCTCCCCACCGCTCAGGACGTGGATCGGCAGTTCGAGGCGGGAGGTGCCGAGGCCCAGCCCGGCGGCGATGCTGCGCGCCTCGCTGTCGGCGGCGTACCCACCGCCCGCGGCGAACTCCTCCTGGGCCCGGCTGAAGCGGGCGACGTTGCGCTCCGACGGGTCGGCGTCCATCGCCTGGTGCAATCGCTCGATGCGCTCCAGCTGGGCGTCGATGTGCCGGCCGGACAGGACGTGGGTGATGGCCGAGCGGTGCTCGATGGCCACGTCGATGCGCGGGTCCTGGGGTAGGTAGCCGAATCCACCGCGGCGCACCACGGCCCCGCCGGCCGGCTCGGCCGCACCGCCGAGCACCTTGAACAGCGAGGTCTTGCCGGCCCCGTTGCGCCCGACGAGGCCGACCTTGTCCTTGGCCATGACGGTGAACGAGGCCCGGTCGACGATCAGCCGCCCCCCGACCTCGACCGACAACGCCTGCACCTGGAGCACGTCGATCAAGGCTGGCGGGTGGCAGCGCGGCTTCCAACCGCGGCGGACCTACGATCGCGTCGTGTCCGCAGTCGTGCCCAGCCTGACGGTCGGCGGGTTCCGCCGGGCGAGGTGGGCCGCGGCCGCCACCGGCGCGGCCCTGGCCACCGTGGGCGGGGCGCTGGCGGTGGCCGGTCCGCGGGCCACGGCCGTGCCCACGGTGCCGTGCCTGTTCCACGCCGTCACCGGCTGGTGGTGCCCACTGTGCGGGCTGACCCGTGGCACCCGCCTGCTGCTGCACGGCGATCTGGCCGGCGCCGTGGGCATGCACCCGCTGACCCCGCTGGTCGTCCTCGCCATCGCCGCCTGCTGGGTGGCGTGGGCCCGCACGGCCTGGGCCGACCGCCCGCCGGGCGACTCGGTGGTGCTGCGCAGCGCGGCCGCGGTGCTGAACCACCGCGCCACGTGGGTGCTCGCCGCGGCGTTCGCCGTGGCCCGCAACCTGCCGTGGGGCCGGGCGCTGGCCCCCTGAACCGGGCAGGCCCTGCTCAGGTGCCGGAGGGTGGTGCGGTGGTGCTCGGGGCGGCGGTGGTGGGCGGCGAAGTCGGGCGCGGCCGCGGCTTGCGCGGCTTGGTGGTGGTCGTCACCCGGCGGGTGGTCTGTGTCACGGTCGAGCGAGGAACCGACGATGATGTCGACCGTGGCCGGACCGTGGGCGAGCCGGTGACCGGACCGGCCGAGTCGTCGACGAACGCCGACGCCCGGCAGCGCCCCAGGCCGGCGGGCCCGGTGCCCGCCGTGTAGGTCCCGGCCACCGTCTTGACGGTGGGCGTGGGTGGGACCGAGCCGAGCGCGTCCGGCGGTGCGGGCGGCGGTGCTGCGCCGAGCACGGTGGCCGCCAGGGCGGCGTAGGCCTGGCGGCCGGGATCGGTGAGGTGCAGCCCGTCCCCGCCGAGCAGGCCGTCGGCCTGCGACGCCGTTGCCCAGTCCATGACGGTCACCCGTCCCGGCTGGGCGGCGGCGATGGCGGCGATCACGTCGTCGACGTCACGGCGGTTGGGCTCGAACGGCGTCACCGACACCAGCACCACCTGAGCGGGTGCGACGGAGGCGATCAGGGACTCCAGCGATGCCCGGTAGGCCACCGGGTTGCCGCGATAGTTCGACCCCAAGCCGACCAGCACCACGTCCCACGGCGCCGGCGGGAGCGGTGGCTTGGTCAGCTTGGACACGACCGTGGAACCGAAGTCGACGAACCGACCGGACTCCGCCTCGACCTCGACGTCCCAGCCCAGCGGGACCAGTGCCCGGCACAGGTCGTCGGTGTAGCGCGACGACACCGACGCCATGATCGAGTCGCCGAGGCCCAGCAGTCGACTCCCTCGGGAGCGCCGCCCGACGGCCTCGGGCTCAGCCGGAGCACTGCCCGGCACGTCCGACGCAGCGCGGGTGACGCCGGCGGCCGGTCCGGACGGCTGGGAGGCCACCTCCGTCACCGGGGGTGGCTCGGTGGGAACCGGGTCGGACACCGCCGGCGGGTCGGAGATCGCCGGCATCCGCCCTGCCGCCAGCGGGTGGCTCACCCGGGTGGCGGAGCGTCCGTCGTCGGCAGCCGTGTCGGCGCAGGAGACCAGCACCGACACGGCCACCACGAACACCCATCGCCGCCCGACCATCGGATCAGTTCAGTCAGCCGGGCGGCGTGTTGCAAGTCAGGCGCGGCCGCGCCGCAGCTCGTCGCGGATCTCGGTCAGCAGGTCGAGCTCGGTCGGGCCGGCGACGTCCTCGGTCTTCTTGCGCATCTTGTTGTACGCCTTGAGGATCATGAACAGCACCAGGCCGACGATGACCAGGGTGATGAACGCCGTGATGACCTTGCCGAACTCCAGGTAGGTGCCCACCACCTTGGTGCCGTCGTCCAGCGTGGTGACCTTGTCGTTGAGCTTGATGCGAGCGACCTGGTCGAAGTTCGGCTTGCCGACGATGGCGGCGACGAGGTTGAGGACCACGCCCTCGACGAATGCCTTGATGACCGCGCCGATGAACGTGGCCAGGATCAGGCCGACGGCGATCTCGATGAGGTTGCCGGTGAGGATGAACTCCTTGAATTCCTTCATGAAGTTGCGCATGGGGTTGAGTGCCTCCTGGATGGGGTGGGCTCCCATCTAACCATGAGGCCGACCACGCACCGTGGATCCCCGAGGCGCACTCGGCGACGCTGGGTGAGTCGGCTCGTCGGTCAGCGCGGCTCGCCGAGGTCCTCGTAGCGGTCCAGTCGGCGCAGGGTGGGGAACGCCATCGCCCACAGTGCGACGACACCCACGGTGGCCACACCACCACCCACCACGGCCGCGGGGACCCCGAAGGCCTGGGCGGCCACGCCGCTCTCGAAGGCCCCGAGCTCGTTGGAGGCCCCGATGAACACGCTCTCCACGGCCAGCACTCGGCCGCGGGTGTCGTTGGGGGTGACGAGCGGGACCAGGGTGCCGCGGACCACGACACTGATCATGTCCGCCGCGGCGAGGACGATCAGCATGACGAAGGCGACGGCGTACGAACGGGTCAGGCCGAGCACCACGGTGGCCGCGCCGAAGATCCCGACCGCCGCCAGCAGGCGCCGCCCGACGTGGCGTCGCAGCGGGACGGTAGCCAGGACCAGACCCATGGCCGCGGCCCCGATGCCCGGGGCGGCACGCAGCCAGCCGTAGGCCACATCGCCGACGTGCAGGCGATTCTCGGCGATGGCCGGCAGCAGGGCGACGGCACCTCCGAACAGCACGGCGAACAGGTCGAGGGAGATCGCCGCCAGCAACAGCGGCGTGCGGCGGATGAACCGCAGTCCCTCGACCGCGGCATGCAGCGACGGGCGCTGGGCCGGTTCGGTCCGGGCGAAGCTGGCGTGGAACTCGACGCGCGCCAGCCAGGCGACGCCGAGGCCGAACACCGCGGCCGCCGTGGCGAAGGCCACCGCCGGGCGCAGGGCGTAGAGCATCCCGCTGACCGCCGGGCCGACGATGCTGGCGCTGGTCCACGCCACCGACATCAGCGTGACCGCCTTGGGCACCCCACCGGGCGGCGCCACCATGGGCGGCATGGCGCGCAGCGCCGGCCGGCTGAAGGAGCGGGCCGCGCCGAACAGCCCGGCGATGATCAAGTACGGCCAGATCTGCGTCGGGCGGGTCGACGCGTACCACGCCAGGAACCCGGCCAGGATCAACTCCATGGTGACCGCCACCATCGCCACCCGCTTGCGGTCGACGTGGTCGACGACCCAGCCGGTCACCAGCACCAGGGCGAACGCCGGGACGAACTCGGCGAGGCCGATGAAGGCGATGTCGAGCTCTCGCCCCGACGTGTCGAAGACCAACTTGCCGAGCGCCGCGGCCTGCAGGAAGTAGCCCATCTCGACGACGAACTCGGCCAGCAGGAAGTTGCGCAGCGGCGGGTGAGCCCAGGCTTGCCGGGTGGTCACCTCGTGGTAGGACGGCGCGGCAGGCTCGGACACAGCGTCAGCGACGCTAGCGGCCGGTGCTACAACCGGTGCATGACACCACTGGCCGAGCAGACCCGTTGGATGGACGCCACCGATCAGGCCGCGCTGGTGGCCAGCGGTCAGGTTTCTGCGCTGGAACTGACCGAGGCGGCGATCGAACGGATCGAGGCCCTCGACGGGCAGATCAACGCCGTGACCATGCGCTGGTTCGACCACGCCCGCGCGGTCGCCGCCGGTCCGCTGCCGGACGGGCCGTTCCGCGGCGTGCCGTTCCTGCTGAAGGACCTGTGGGCCCACTACGCCGGGCAGACGCTGAGCAACGGCAACCAGGCCCTGGCCACCGCAGCGCCGGTGTCGACGCAGGACACCGTGCTGGTCGGCCGGTTCCGGGCTGCCGGGCTGGTCACCCTCGGACGCACCAACAGCCCGGAGTTCGGCACCGTCCCGACGACCGAGCCGCTGGCCTGGGGTCGGACGCGCAACCCGTGGGACCCGACGCGCACGCCCGGCGGGTCCAGCGGTGGCTCGGCGGCGGCCGTGGCCGCCGGGATGGTCCCGATCGCCCACGCCAGCGACGGTGGCGGCTCGATCCGCATCCCCGCCTCGGCCTGCGGGTTGGTCGGCCTGAAACCGTCACAGGGCCGGATCAGCCTCGGCCCGTTCCGCGACGAGACCGCCCTCGGCGTCGAGCTGTGCGTCAGCCGGACCGTGCGCGACACCGCGGCGCTGCTCGACGCGGTACACGGTCCGGGCGTCGGCGACACCGTCATCGCCCCGCCGCCTACCGGTCCGTACCGTGCCGAGGTCGACCGTGACCCGGGACGGTTGCGCATCGGAATGCTCGACCACGTCCCCCGCGGCGGCCAGCTCGACCCGGCGTGCCGCGACGCCGTGCATGCTGCGGCCGGCCTGCTCGAGTCGCTCGGCCACCACGTCGAGCCCGGGTACCCCGCCGTGCTCGACGACGGCGCCGCAGCAGCCAGCTTCGGGACGATGTGGGCCACCAACATGGCCATGAGCATCCGCCGGATCGCCGAGCAGCTCGGTCGGGAGCTGGGGCCCGACGACGTCGAGCTGATGAACCGGGCCCAGGCCGACCAGGCCCGCCACGCCACCGGCGTCGACTATGCCGCGGCACTGGCGGCGGCCACCTCGTTCCGCCGTGCCGTCCAGCAGTGGTGGGCCGACGGGTGGGACCTGCTGCTGACCCCCACGCTGGCCAGTCCGCCGCTCCCACTCGGATCGATGGACAACGACGCCGAGCACCCGTTCGCCCCGCTGGTGGTCGCCGGCGGCTTCGTGCCGTTCACCCCGGCGTTCAACATGAGCGGGCAACCGGCCATCAGCCTGCCCCTGCACTGGTCGGCGGACGGCCTGCCGATCGGCGTCCAACTGGTGGCCGCGTACGGTCGGGAAGACGTCCTGGTGCGCCTGGCCGGCCAGGTGGAGCGGGCCGCTCCGTGGGCCGACCGTCGCCCCGAGATGGCCGGTGGATGACAGTTCGACGACAGTTCGCGACTTCTGGGATCTGCCCGCCGGGTTCGGACGTCTGTGCGGTATGCAGTGCTCCATGTGGCAGTCCTCGATCCGTCTCGGCGTGTTCGTCAGCGTCGCTGCCGCGCTGATCGTCGGGCTCCTGGGCGGCCGGGTCAGCGAGCTGGCACTGCTGTTCGGGGTGTTCGTCGTGGCCTCGGTGCTCGGCTGGGCCAACGTGGCCCGCTTCGCCCCGGCCGCCCGGCGGCTGCCGGTCAGTCCGCAGCGCTGAGCCGCTCGACGAGCGCTGCCGCCGCCCGGCGATCGAGCTTGCCCGGCGCCGGGCGGGGGATGGCCGCCACCGCAACGCAGGCCGCCGGCTGCTGGTGGGCGGCCAGCTGCTGACGGCACCGGGCGGCAACATCTCCCGGCTGGGCCCGCCCCGTGTACAGGACGACGGGGACCTGCCCGAACCGTGGGTCGGCGCGGCCGAGGACGGCGACATCGGTCACGCCGTCGACGGTGCGGACGACTGCCTCGATCTCGGCCGGCGAGACGTTGCTGCCGCCGCGCACGATCACGTCGTCGAGCCGGCCGAGGACCGTGAGGAATCCGTCCGGATCCAGCCGACCCAGGTCGCCGGTGTGCAGCCGGCCCCCGGCCAGGGCCTGTTCGCTGCGCGCCGGGTCGCGCCAGTACCCCAGCATGGTCCGGTACTCGCCGGTGTGTGGGCCGACGCGGCGCGCTCCGACGCAGATCTCGCCGATCTCGCCGGGACTGAGCACGACGCCCGACGGGTCGAGCACTTCGACGTCGAGGTGTTCGAGGGCCACGCCGCTGCTGCCCGGACGGTGCGGCCGATCGAGCGGTTCGCGGCACACGCTGGTGGGCCCCTCGGTCAATCCGTACCCGGCCGTGAGGCGGTGACCGAAGCGACGCTCGTACGCCGCCAGCAGGTCGTCGGGCACCGCACCGCCGCCCACCACCGGGGCACGAAGCGAATCGAGCGTCGCCGCGGGCATCGACGCATCGGCCACCCAGTCGACCACGGTCGGGCGGGCCAGCGGGAGCGAGCCGACCGCCCGGCGGCGGACCCAGGCGGCGACGGCGTCGGCGCCACGGTCGTCGGTGATCACGCAGCAGTGCCGGCCGGCCACGGCGGCGAGCGGGCCGAGGATCTGCATGTTGACACTGCTCATCGGCAGGTACATCCCACGCGTGCCACCGCGACCGGTGCGGGCTGCGGCCAGCGCCGCCACGGCCAGGTTGTGCTGGCTGTGCATGACCCCCTTCGGTGAGCCGGTCGACCCACTGGTGTAGGAGATCGCCGCCAGGGCACGGGGGTCGTGGGGCGGGAGGGGACGGTCGTCGGCGCCACCGGCCAGTTGCGCCGGGTCGTCGACGACCAGCGCCACGTCGGCGTGCTCGACGATCCGCCGGCGGGCGGCGGCGGGCAGCGATGGCGACAGGCCGACCCACACCAGCCCGGCCCGGATCACCGCCAGCAGTGCCAGCGCGGCGTCGACTCCGTTGGGCAGGGCAAGCGCCACCCGGTCGCCGGGCGCCAACCCGCCGGCCAGCAGCGCCGCAGCGCGGCAGCGCGTCGCCCGCTCCAGCTCGCCGTGGGTCACCAGCTGGTGGTCGTCGGACAGGGCCGGCTGATCGGCGCCGAGCACCGCTCGGCGGACCAAGCCCTCCAGGCTCGCCAGGGGTGCCGGCGCCCCGCTCAGCGGATGACGAACCACGCCTGGCCGGGCACGAGCGCCCGGAGCACGGCGTTGAGGTTGGTCTGCGACAGTGACACGCACCCCGACGTCGGCTTGGTGGCGCCGGTGCTGGTGTAGGAGAACCGGTGCAGGAAGATCGCCGCCGCCAGGGCCGGCTCGTCGGGACGGTCGCCCGAGCGGTCCGGACCGGTGTTGGCGCCGATCACCGCGGCGGCGGAGTACGCCCCGGTGACGTGCGCCAGGTACTCGTCGTCACCGGTGCACGACGTCGGTGCTCGCCGGACCAGGGTGTTGTACTGGGCAACGTGCGGCGTGGCCACCCAGCAGTCACCCCACGCCACCTGGTGCCAGCGACCGCGCACGCCAGGGTTGGTGCCGTTGCCGAAGAACTGGAACAGGGTCCCGTTCGGCGCGGTCATGGTGGCCAACGGGAACACGCCGCCGGGCGTGGTGCCATCGCCGGAGCGGCGCACGGCCAGCGGGCGCACGCCGTTGCGACCGACCCGGCCGGGCATGGCGGTGCGAGCGCACGTCCAGCCGGCGGCGCCACGCACCAGCAGGTCGACCCGGGCGGTGCTGCCCGACGCCGTGACCACGACCACCTGGCCGGCGCTGTCGGGTACGCCGGCCGGCGGGGCACAGGCCGGGCTGGACGCCACCGTCGACCAGATGCCCATGGCCGTCCCGGTCTTCGGTCCGACGATGCCGTCGGCGTACAGGCGCCGGGAGCGCTGGAACGCGATCACGGCCGACTTGGTCATCGACCCGAACGCACCGTCGAGCGGGCCGGGCCGGAACCCCAGCTCCACCAGGCGCGACTGCACGCACACCACGGCCGGGCCCACCGAACCGGCACGTTGGGTCGTGGCGATGGTGCAGGTGACCGCTGCGGCCGGTTGCGCCCCGCCGGTCACCGCCACCGCCGTGGCGCCGACCGTCAGCCCGACCACCAGCATCACGCGGGTCAGGGCCGCTCGGCAGCGCATCCGATCAGTATGTCACCGGCGCGCCGGACGACGCCGGGCGGACGACTCTAGGGTGGGCGGATGGTCCTCGGTCGCTGGCTGGGACGGGAACGCCCGGAACTGCCGGCGGGCTGGTGGGAGGCGGTGGCCGAGGCCTGGCCCACCGCCCGCCGCCTGCCGCCGGACCTCGCCGGGCGACTGGCCGAGCTCGTCCCCCGGCTCGTCGGCCAGCTGCACTGGGAGGCCGCCAAGGGCATCGAGCTGACCGGTGCGATGCCCGCGCTGATCGGCACGCTCGCCTGCCTGCCGGTGGCCCACCTCGACCTCGACCGCTACGGACGGGTCACCTCGGTGGTCGTCCACGGCGGGACGATGGTCATGACCGGTACGCACCGGGTGGGTGCCGGCGGGGTGATGACCGACGAATCCCAGCATCTCGACGGGCACGCCGAGTTCCGGGGCGCGGTCAGCCTGTCGTGGCCGGCGGTCGTGCACGAGGCGCGCCACCCGCTCGGCGGGCGCAACGTGGTGATCCACGAGTTCGCCCACCAGCTGGACATGGACGGCGGGTTCATCAACGGGACCCCCGCCGGGCTCGACCCGTCACTGCACGCCCGGTGGGCGCGCGTCTTCGAGGCCGAGTACCAGGGTGTCCGCCGCGGCGACCCGGGCGCGCTGCGGGCCTACGCCGGGACCGACCCGGGCGAGTTCTTCGCCGTGGCCTGCGAGACGTTCTTCACCCGTCCCGGCCCGCTGCGCCACCACCATCCGGCGGTGTACGAGTTGCTCCGCCGGTACTTCGCTCAGGACCCGGCGTCCTGGCCGGATCGCTGATCCGGGCGCTCGCCCGCTGCCCCGGCATGGTGGGCCAACGTCGCTCCGGTGACGATCTCGGCCGACGCCGCGGTGAACATGTCCCACTGCTCCGCCGTGATCAGCGGCCGGGTGGCGTCGACGTCCATGGTCGCGCTGACCACGCCCGCATCGGTGCGCCGCCACGTGGCGCCCGCCTTGTCGAAGACCTTGCGCATCGGCAGGTTCTCCTCCAGCACGTCGGCGACGAAGGTGGTGATGCCCGTCTGCGTCGCCGCTGCCCCGAGCGCCCCGAGCAGCAGCGTGCCGAGCCCCTTGCCCTGCATGTCGTCGGCCACACCGAAGGCCACCTCGGCCCGCTCCGGGTGGGCGTCGTCGCGCACGTAGCGGCCGGTCCCCAGGCCGCGCCCGTCGGTGGAGCCGATCGTCCAGGCGAAGTGATCGACGTAGTCGATGTTGACCAGGTAGTCGATCAGCCGGTCCGAGGGGGTGCCCGAGGTGAAGAACCGCCGGCGGCGGGACTCGGGCAGCAGGGCGCGAACCTCGGCGGCGAACCGGGTTCGGTCCGAGCGCACCAGCGGGCGGACGAACGCGCCGGTCCCGTCGCCCAGCACCAGTGGCAGCGGGCGGGCGACCTCGGCCAGGCGGCGCGCCGTCGTGTCGGCCAGGCGATCGTGGACGACGGCGATCGAGAGCAGCTCGTCGAAGGCCTGGTGGTCGCCGACGGCCAGGCGGACCGCGCTGAGGGCGCTGACCGAGGCGACCCGCGGCCGGTGGCGCAGCAGCGACAGCTCACCGAGGATCGAGCCCGGTCCGCAGACCGCCAGGCGGCGTTGCTGGTCCCCGATGCCGCGGACCACCTCGAGCGTGCCGGCCAGGACGATGACGAAGCGGTCGTCGGTGTCGCCCTGGTGGAAGACCACCGCGCCGGCGCCGAGGTCGGCCTCGGCGAAGCGGGCGGCCAGATGTCCGAGGGCGTGCGGGTCGACTCGGTCGAACAGCTCGAAGCGGGCCAGCTCCGCGGCTTCGATCACGCCGCCAGTGTAGGAAGCCGTCCGGGGCGCGCTCGGCGGGCAGCCCAAGGTCACAGCCCTCCGGATCGCCGGCCGCTCCACGCCGACTGGTAGTTTCTGACGCGGCGTCAGATCTTGGCGCCGCGTCAGACTGACCAGGACGGACTCCCCCCATGAGCGCATTCCTCGACGGCAAGGTCGTCGCCATCACCGGAGCCGGACGTGGCATCGGCCGGTCCATCGCCCTCGACGCCGCGGCGGCCGGGGCACGAGTGGTGGTCGCCGACTACGGCGTGACCACCGATGGCAGCGAGCCGTCCTCCGACATCGCCGACTCGGTGGTGGCCGAGATCACCGCTGCCGGGGGCCAGGCCGTCGCGGCAGCGAGCGACGTCGGCACCATGTCGGGCGGGGATGCGGTGGTCGCCGCGGCGATGGACACCTGGGGCCGCATCGACGGAGCCGTGTGCGTGGCCGGCATCCTGCGCGAGCGGATGCTGTTCAACATGAGCGAGGACGAGTTCGACGCCGTCGTGCGCGTCCACCTCAAGGGGACCTTCACGGTGTACCGGGCTGCGTCGGCGATCATGCGCAAGCAGGAGGGCGGCGGATCGCTGATCGGCTTCACCAGCGGGGTGTGGGCCCTCGGCTCCGTGGCCCAGGCCAACTACGCCGCAGCCAAGGGTGGGATCGTCTCGCTGACCTACTCCGCCGCGGTCGGCCTGGAGCGCTACGGCGTGCGCGCCAACGTCATCGCCCCCGTGGCTCGGACCCGGATGAGCGCCGGGGTGCCCATGCAGCTGGCCGAGAACGGCGACCCGGAGGACATCTCCCCGATGGCCGTCTACCTGTTGAGCGACCGGGCCCGGCACCTCACCGGGCAGGTCTACTCCGTGGTCGGCAACAAGATCGCCGTGTGGAGCCAGCCCAAGGAGGTTCGGGCGATGTACACCGACAGCCGCTGGACGCCCGAGGTCATCGACGAGCGGCTGATGTCGACGGTGAAGTTCGAGCGCCTGCCCTTCCTCGACATGGTCGAGGAGATGAAGCGGGCCGCGGCGGCCAGGGAGACGCCGAACGGATGACCGCGAGCCGCGTGGTCCCCGACGATCTGTCGACCATCGACGACGAGGCGTTCCGCGCCCTCGTCACCGGCTGGCTGGCCGACCACGTCGTCGGCGAGTTTGCCGAGCTGCGCGGTCGCGGTGGGCCGGGCGACGAGGACGTCGGCTTCGACGTGCGCGTCGCCTGGGAGCAGGTCCTCGGCGAGGCCGGGTGGATCGGCCTCGGCTGGCCGGCGTCGCACGGCGGTCACGGAGCGACCATCGCCCAGCAGATCATCTGGGCCGAGGAGTACAGCCGGGCCGAGGCGCCGGCGCGGGTCAACCACGTCGGCGAGCAGCTGCTGGCCCCGACGCTCATCGCCTACGGGACGCCCGAGCAGTGCGCCCGGTTCCTGCCCGGGATCCGCAACGGCACCGAGCGGTGGTGCCAGGGGTACAGCGAGCCGAGTGCCGGCAGTGACCTGGCCAACGTCCAGACCAAGGCCCGCCTCGACGGCGACGAGTGGATCATCGACGGCCAGAAGGTGTGGACCTCGCTGGCCCACGTCAGTCACTGGTGCTTCGTCCTGACCCGCTCCGAGCCCGATTCCGTCCGGCACCAGGGGTTGACCTTCCTGCTCGTCCCGATGGACCAGCCGGGGATCGACGTCCGCCCGATCATCCAGCCCACCGGTGGCGGCGAGTTCAACGAGACCTTCTTCGACGGGGCGCGCACCGAGGCCGGCTTGGTGGTCGGCGAGGTGGGCAAGGGCTGGCAGGTCGCCATGGCCCTGCTGGGCTTCGAGCGGGGCATCTCCACCCTGGCCCAGCAGGTCGGCTTCGCCCGCGAGTTGCAGCGCACCGTCGAGCTGGCCCGCCGTCACGGGCGGCTCGACGACCCGGTGGTGCGCCAGCGGCTGATGCGCGCCCACACCGGCCTGCGGCTGATGCAGTGGAACGCCGAGCGGTCGATGGGATCGGGCGTGCCCGGCCCGGAGGCGAGCATCAGCAAGCTGTTCTGGGGCACCTGGCACCGTGACCTGGGCGAGCTGATGATCGACCTGCAGGGTGCCGCCGGCCTGGTCGGCCCGGAACCGTGGACCGGTGCCGCACCGTACGAGCTGAGCCTCGAGCAGAAGGTGTTCCTGTACAGCCGGGCGGACACCATCTACGGCGGCTCCAACGAGATCCAGCGCAACATCCTCGGCGAACGAGTCCTCGGCCTCCCCCGTTAGGGCAGGTAGGTGCCGTCGGGCTGCTTGGACCAGCCACCGGCGGCGAAGCTCCCGCCGTCGACGTGCAGGGAGTCGCCCGTGAGGTAGCGCGACAGCGGGCTGGCCAGGAACACGGCGACGTCGGCGAACGCCGATGGCTCGCCGGCGCCCAGCGGCAGGCGGTTGACGTAGGACTCGTAGAACCCGCCACCGAAGTTGCCGGACAGGACCTCCTCGCCGGCGGTCGGGATGGCGTCGGGGGCGATGCAGTTGACCCGGATGCCCCGCGGTGCCAGCTCGAGGGCGAGGGTCTTGGTGAGGTGTTCGAGCGCGGCCTTCATCGCTCCGTAGATCCCGAAGCCGGGTGAGGCCCGGTAGGCCTCGACCGAGGTGACGTTGATGATCGACCCACCGCGGCTCATCAGCGGGACGGCATGGCGGATGAAGGCCGTGGCGCTGGTGAAGTTCTCGGCGATCAGCGCCGCTTCCCCCTTGGCGGAGATCTCGGTGAAGCTGGCGACGAAGCCGCCGCCGGCGTTGTTGACCAGCGTGTCGACGTGGCCCCACCGTTCGCCGACTGCCGTGACGAACGACTCCACCGTGGCGGGGTCGCGCACGTCGAGGGTCACGGCCAGCACGTCGCCGCCAGCGCCCTGCAGTTCGGCGGCGACCCGGTCGAGCCGCTCGCCCTGGCGGTCGCACACGGCGACGGCGGCGCCGGCCGAGACCAGCCCGCGAGCCGTGGCCTCGCCGAGGCCCTGGGCGGCACCGGTGACGATGGCGACGTGGTCGGTCAAGGTGATCATCGGCCCATTGTGATCGGGCGCCGGGCGCGGTCGTACAGTCGAGCCGTGAGCCGCGCCCCCACTCCCCCGCCCGCCCACGGACTCCTGGCCGGCAAGCGGGTCTTGGTGACCGCCGCCGCCGGGAGCGGCATCGGCTCGACCACCGCGGCGCGCTGCCTGGACGAGGGCGCCCGGGTGGTCATCGCCGACAAGCACGAGCGCCGCCTGGGTGAGACGGCCGCCCAGCTGGGCGTGACCGGGATCGTCTGCGACGTGACCGACGAGGCCAGCGTGCAGGCAATGGTCGAGCAGGCCTGGACCGAGCTGGGCGGGATCGACGTGCTGATCAACAACGCCGGTCTCGGCGGGACCGCCGAGGTCCACGAGATGACCGACGAGCAGTGGGCCGTGGTCCTCGACGTCACCCTGACCGGGACCTTCCGAGTGACCCGGGCGATGCTGCGGCGGATGTACGAGCAGGGCGCTGGTGTCATCGTCAACAACGCCTCGGTGCTGGGCTGGCGGGCCCAGGCCGGTCAGGCCCACTACGCCGCGGCCAAGGCCGGCGTGATGGCGCTGACCCGCTGCACCGCGATCGAGGCGGCGCCTCGTGGCGTGCGCGTCAACGCCGTGGCACCGAGCCTGGCCATGCACGCCAACCTGGCCAAGGTGACCAGCGACGATCTGCTGGCCGAGCTGACCTCCCGCGAGGCCTTCGGCCGGGCCGCCGAGCCGTGGGAGATCGCCACGGTCATGGTCTTCCTGGCCAGCGACTACTCGACCTACATGACCGGCGAGGTCGTCAGCGTGAGCAGCCAGCGGGCCTGAGACTCATCGGCCGTCGGCCAGGGCGCGGTGCAGGTGGCGGCGAGCGGCGACGGCCGCGGGCACGCCGGCGTAGGCCCCGACGTGCAGCACCAGGGCCTCCAGCTCGTCGACGGTCACCCCGTTGCGCACGGCACCACGGGTGTGCAGTTCGAACTCGTCCATCCGCCCGGCGGCCGCCAACATGGCCAGGGTGATCATGCTGCGCTCGCGGCGACCGAGGCGGGGATCCGTCCACTGGCCCCACGCCGTCTCGGTGACCAACCGCTGGTAGGCGACGTTGGCGGCCGAGGAGTCGGCCGTGGCCCGGGTCACGTACTCCTGGCCGATGACGTCGCTGCGCACCCGCAGCGCGGCGGTGAAGTCGTCGTCGGTGGGCCACCCTCCGGGCTTGTCGCTCATGATCGGGAGGCTACGACGCCTCGCCCTCGGCGTCGGCGATGCGCCCGAGCAGGCCGAGCAGCGTGGTCACCTCCGCCGCGCTCAGCCCGGCGACCGTCGCCGCGGAGATCTGCGCGGCACGCGGGATCAGCTCGTCGATCAGCGCCCGCCCCGCAGCGGTGAGATCGACGATGCTGAGGCGGTCGTCGTGGGGCGAGGTGGTGATGGCGAGCAGCCGCCGGCGGACCAGCCGGTCGATGACCCCGGCGGTGGTCGCCGAGTCCATGGCCGTGCGCCGGCCGAGCTCGTTCTGGGAGGTCGGGCCGTCGTCGCGCAACCGGGCGAGCACGGCGAACTGCGTCGGCGCCAGCTTGACGCCGATCCCCTGGGAGAAGATCGAGCGATGGCGCTGGTGGGCCTTGCGCAGCAGGAAGCCGATCTGCTCGTCCAACCGGTAGCTGGCCATCCGCGCCGCAGCGTAGACCGGGGGCGGAGCGGTGCCGTACTGTGCCCGCGGCATGGACAGCTTCTCCAGCCACCGCCAGGCCGCCACCGCTCGGCTCGATCCGGCGTCGACCGCCGTGCTCGTGGTCGACATGCTCAACGACTTCTGCACCCCCGGCGGGTTGATGGTGCTCCCGGGCAGCGCCGCGCTGTACGCACCGCAGCGGGCGGTGATGGACGCGGCTCGCTCGGCGGGAGCGGTGGTCGTGTACGTCAACGACAACCATCGCCACGGCATGCGCTGCGAGCGGGAGTTCACCAAGCGCGATCCGCACTGCATGGCCGACACGTGGGGCTCGCAGGTGGTCGACGAGCTGTCCCCGATCGACGCCGATCACGTGGTGCTGAAGCGCCGCTTCTCCGGGTTCTTCCAGACCGATCTCGACCTGACGCTGAAGGACCTGCGCATCGACCGCGTCGTGGTGATGGGCGTGGTGACCAACATCTGCGTGCGTTCGACGGTGCACGATGCCTTCTTCCTCGGCTACCAGGTGGTGGTGCCGAGCGACTGTGTGGCCGCGACCGGACCGCGTGAGCAGGAGTCCTCGCTGTACGACATCGGCACCCACTTCGGGGTGGTCACCACCTCGGCGGCGGTGGTCGAGGCCCTGCTCGGCGGCGCGCCGATCGCCAACGACGTCGACGCCTAGGACCGCTTGCATACGAGTGATCTGGCTCGGTACTCTGCCGTCCGACACGACCGATGGGGGTGGCGCGTGGAGATCCGGCAATCGGCACTGACCGTCCTCGACCTGCAGCGCGAGGCCGGGCGTGCCGTGCAGCCCGTGGTTCGCAAGGTCGTCGCCGCCGCGGTGATCACCAACCCCTTCGCCGGGCGGTACGTGGAGGACCTCGCCGAGCTGACCGAGATCGGCACCCAGCTCTCGGGCGAACTGGCCGCCCGGGCGGTGTCCGCCCTCGACGGGCAGCCGGCGCACAGCTACGGCAAGGCCGCCATCGTCGGCCTCGCCGGTGAGCTGGAGCACGCCGCGGCCATCCTCCACCCGACGTTCGGCCAGCCGCTGCGCGACGCCGTCGGCGGTGGCAAGTCGATCATCCCGTCGGCCAAGAAGCGCGGGCCGGCGGGCACGGCGATCGACATCCCGCTGCACCACAAGGACGCCGCCTTCGTCCGCAGCCACTTCGACGCCGTCGAGTTCCGCCTCACCGACGCCCCCTTCGACGACGAGATCCTCGTCGCCCTGGCGGTCACCTCCGGCGGGCGGCCGTTGCCGCGGGTGGGCGGGTTGACCGTCGACGAGATCGTCGGCCAGGACGGGCTGCGCTGATGGATCCCGTCTCGACCTCCGCCGCTGCGGCGCCGCTGGTGCTGCGCAACATCGGCACGCTGGTGTCCGGCGATCTCGCCGCGCCCCTGGCCGACGCCGACACGGTGATCGTGGCCGACGGGCGGATCCGCTTCGTCGGCCGGGCCGCCGACGCCCCCGTGCCAGACGGCGCAGCGGTGATCGACGTGGGCGGGGCAACGGTGATGCCTGGCCTGCACGACAACCACGTCCACCCGGTGATCGGCGACTGGACACCGCGCCAGAAGCAGAGCGACTGGATCGACTCGTGCCTGCACGGCGGGGTCACCACCATGCTGTCGGCCGGTGAGCCGCACGTGCCCGGGCGTCCCACCGATCCGGCAGGCACCAAGGCCCTGGCGATCCTGGCCCACCGGGCCTTCGCCGCCCTGCGACCGTCCCGGGTCAAGGTCCACGCCGGCGCGGTGCTGCTGGAGCACGGGCTGACCGAGGCCGACTTCGACGACCTCGCCGCGGCGGGCTGCACGCTGGTGGGCGAGATCGGCATCTCCGGGGTCAAGGACCCGGCGGAGGCGGCGCAGATGACCCGCTGGGCCCAGGCCCGGCAGATGAGGGTCATGGTCCACACCGGCGGCGCGTCGATCCCCGGCAGCGGGGTGATCGGCCCGGACTTCGTGGCCGAGGTCCAGCCGGACGTGGCCGGTCACGTCAACGGCGGCCCCACCAGCCTGGCGGTCGAGGACGTCGCCGACATCCTCGAGCGGACCACGGCGCGCATCGAGTTCGTGCACAACGGCAACATGACCACGCTGGGAGCGATGACCAACCTGGCTCGGGAACGCAACGAGCTGCACCGGGTGGTGGTGGGCACGGACTGCCCGGCCGGATCCGGTGTGCAGCCGCTCGGCATCCTCCGGGTGATGGCGACCATGGCCTCCACCGGCGGCATCGCCCCCGAGCTGGCCGTTGCCGCGGCCACCGGGAACACCGCAGCCCTGCACGGCCTCGATCGCGGCGTGATCCGCGTCGGCGCCGAGGCCGACCTGCTGGTCAGCGACGCCCCGCTCGGATCGCGGGCCGCCGACGCGCTCGGCGCCCTCGCCATCGGCGACACCCCCGCCGTGGCCATCGCCGTGATCGACGGGGCCGTCGCCTTCGTCAAGAGCCGCAACACCCCGCCCGCCACCCGGACCATCTCCTACACGGCCCGCTGATGCGCACGTTGCAGAACCTGATCGGCGGTCACTGGACCACCAGCACGGCCGGCGAGTCGTCGGCCGTGCGCAACCCGGCGACCGGAGAGGCCCTGGCCGACCACCCGTGGTCCACCGCCGACGAGATCGACGCCGCCGTCGCCGCGGCAGTGGCCGCGTTCCCCGCCTGGCGGCGCACCCCGGTCCCGACCCGGGCGGCGTTCATGTTCCGCTACCGCCACGTGCTGACCGCCCACGCCGACGAGCTCGCCGCGCTGATCACCGCCGAGAACGGCAAGACCACCGAGGAGGCCAAGGGCGAGCTGCTGCGAGCGATCCAGTACGTCGAGCACGCAGCCGCGGCGCCGGAGACGATGAAGGGATCGGTCACCGAAAACATCGGCACCGGCGTGGACATCGAGTACATCCGCGAGCCGCTCGGCGTGTTCGCCATCGTCGCCCCGTTCAACTTCCCGGCGATGATCCCGCTGTACTTCACCTGGGCGGTAGCCACCGGCAACACCGTGGTGATCAAGCCCAGCGAGCTGTGCCCGCTGACGACCATCCGGATGGCCGAGCTGGCCGCCGAAGCCGGGCTGCCCGCCGGGGTGCTGAACGTGGTCCTCGGCGACAAGCGGGTCGTCGAGCGCCTGGCCACCCATCCCGACGTCGCCGGGTTGTCCTTCGTCGGCTCGTCGCACATCGCCGAGCTCGTCTACCGGATGGCCACCGGCGCCGGGAAGCGCTGCCAGGCCCAGGGTGGGGCGAAGAACCACCTGCTGGTCACCGACAGCGCCAGCATCGATGCCTGCCTGGCCAACATCGTCTCGTCGATGTACGGCAACGCCTCGCAGCGCTGCTTCGCCGGCTCCAACCTGCTGGTCTACGACTCGGTATACGACCGGTTCGTCGATGCCTTCCTGGCCGCCGTCGACGAGCTGCGCCTCGGTGATCCGCTGGATCCGGCCACCACCCTTGGGCCGGTGATCTCGGCTGCGGCCCGCGACCGCTTCGTGGCCGCCGTCGACGCCGCCGAGTCCGGCGGGGCCACGCTGATCCGCGACGGCCGGCGGGCCACGGTGGACGGCTTCGAGGGCGGGTTCTGGTTGGGACCGACCTTGGTCGAAGCCCCCACGGACTCGGCGATCTTCCGCGACGAGCTGTTCGGCCCGGTGCGCTGCATCGCCCGGGTGGCCGGGCTGGACGAGGCGGTCGAGATCGTCAACGCCAGCGACTTCGGGCACAGCGCGGTGGTCTACACCGAGTCCGGCGGGGTGGCTCGCGAGTTCCGCCAGCGGTGCGACGTCGGTCAGATCGGCGTCAACGTCGGCACGCCGGCCCCCATCGCCTTCTACGCCGTCGGTGGCCGGCGAGCGTCCTTCTACGGCGACCTGCGCGGCCGGGCCAACGACGCCGTCGACTTCTACACCGACAAGAAGGTCATCGTGTCGACCTGGCACGGCGATCTGGTGCAGCACAAACCCATCGACCCGGCCTTCACCGGAACCATCTGAGGCACGGCGCCTCCGAACACAACAAGGGGACAAACATGGCACAACGCAGACACGGTGTCCGGCGGGTGGCGGTCGGCCTGACCGCCACCGCGCTGATCGGCGCCGCCCTCACCACGGGCACCGCCTCGGCAACCACACCGGCCACGACGCCACCGGCCGGCAGCGCTGCTGCGGCGCCGAGCGGCGATCCGATCAAGATCGGCGTCACGGCCGACCTGACCGGGCCGTTCACCATCTACGGCACCAGCATGGAGCGCAGCGCCGAGCTGGCCGTCGACGAGATCAACGCCAGCGGAGGGGTGCTCGGTCGCCCGCTGCAGCTGGTGGTCGAGGACACCCAGACCGACGTCGCCGTCACCACCGACAAGGCCCGCAAGCTGGTCGAGCAGGACAAGGTCGGCATGGTGCTGGGCCCGATCGGCTCCGACGCCGCCGACGCCCTGTACAAGACCGTGGCCCAGGACGCCAAGACCATCCTGATGTACCCGGAGACCTACGAGGGCGGCAAGTGCGACCCGATGTTCTTCTCCACCGGTGCGGTGCCGGCCCAGCAGATCCGCCCGATGTTGCCGGTGCTGCAGAAGGAGTTCGGTCCGAAGGTGCTGCTGTTCGGCGCCGATTACGTGTGGCCGCGGCGCAGCTTCGAGATCGCCAAGCCGATCATCAAGGAGATCGGCGGGGAACTGGTGGGCGAGGTCTACCTGCCGCTCATCGCCGACGACTTCACCGAGCTGGTGCAGAAGGTCCGCGACACCAAGCCGAACTACATCTACACGCTGTACCCGGCGGCGTGGGGGGCAGCCCTGAAGGCCCTCGACGATGCCGGCGTGCTGAAGGGCGTGGGCGTCGGCACGACGTTCCTCGGAGATCCGGGCCTGGCCGGCCTGAGCACCGCCGCCGTCGGGACGTACACCGCACTGCCGTTCTTCACCGTCGCCAAGGGTGATGGGGTCGCCGCGTTCCTCGACGCCTTCCACCAGAAGTTCGGGGCCAACGAGATCCCGTCCGGCGGGGAGAGCCTCGGCGCCTACAACGCCATCCACCTGTACGCCCAGGCGGTGGCCAAGGCCGGCAGCACCGACCCTGCCGCGGTGTCGGCGGCCATGGTGGGCCAGACCTACACCAGCCCGACGGGCGCCGTCACCATGGAGCCGAGCCATCACCTGACCCAGACGATCCAGCTGGTCAAGGTCGGCCCGGACATGAAGCACGAGTTCGTCCAGGCCTTCGAGAACCAGGCGTCGGAGGAAACCTGCACGTCCTGAGTTCCTCGCCGGAGACGCCGGCCAACTCCCCCGACCGAGGTCGGCGGGGGTTGGCCGGCGTGGCGCGCTCGACCCGGGTGCGCATCGCCGAGCTGGTCCTGCTGGCCGCGCTGATCGTCGCCCCGCTCGTCGTCCACGACGCGTTCACCATCGACCGCTTCGGTCGGTACCTGCTGTACGCGGTGTTCGCCATCTCCGTCGACCTGATCTGGGGCGTGGGCGGCGTGCTCACCTTCGGCCACGCCGCGTTCTTCGGGGCCGGCGGGTACCTGGCCGCCATCTTCATGGAGCGCGGCGGATGGTTCCTGCCGCTGCCGCTCTGGCCGGCCATCGCTCTGGCCGTGGCCTGCGTGGCGATGTTCGCCGTGTTGCTGTCCGGGTTGGCCTTCCGCGGCCCGTTCCCGATGCGCGGCGTGGAGCTGGCGGTGATCACCCTGGCCGTCGCCTACCTGCTGGAGCAGTACGCCCGCGCCGGTGGGCGGCTGACCGGTGGGCAGAACGGGATCCTCATCGGGCCGCGCCTGACCGTCTTCGGCATCAACGTCCACCGCGGCCGCAACTTCTACCTCCTGGCCGCGGCCACGCTGATCGTCTGTTACGTCGTCGCCCGCTGGTTCGTGTCGTCGCGCGCCGGGCTGGTGGTGCGCGGCATCCGCGACAACGAGCCACGCGTCGACCTCCTCGGGTACCACGTGCCGAACATGAAGATCGCCGTGTTCGTGCTCTCGGCCACCCTGGCCGCGCTGGCCGGCGCGCTCTTCTACGTCCACGAGGGGATCATCACGCCCGGCGCGGTGGGCGTCGCCGCGTCGACGCAGGTGCTGCTGTGGGTGGCCCTGGGCGGCCGGGCCACCCTGATCGGCCCGATCGTCGGGACCATCGTGCTCCAGCACTTGACGGCAACCCTGTCGGGCAGGTTGCTGGACACCTGGATCCTGGTGATCGGCGCCCTGCTCATCGTCGTGGTCATGCTGTTCCCCGCCGGCGTCCTGGGCTGGCTGGACCGGGGGCCGTCGCGATGACCGCCACCGCCGTGCGCACCGCGGTGGTCGAGGCCCGCGGGCTGTCCAAGTCGTTCGGCGGGTTCCGCGCCGTCCACGACGTG
This sequence comes from Actinomycetes bacterium, assembly GCA_029782355.1. Taxonomy (GTDB): domain Bacteria; phylum Actinomycetota; class Acidimicrobiia; order Acidimicrobiales; family Ilumatobacteraceae; genus JAKOUY01. The sequence goes on along the minus strand of JAKOUY010000023.1, from coordinate 73,448 downwards.
TCCTTCGAGCTCCACGAGCACGAGATCACCGGCCTCGTCGGTTCCAACGGGGCCGGCAAGACCACGCTGCTGAACCTGATCTACGGGCGCAACTCGATCACCGACGGCCGCCTGCTGCTGGACGGCACCGACGTGACCCGCCAACCGGCGTTCCGCCGGGTTCGCCGCGGACTCGGCATGGTCTTCCAGCACACGACGATCTTCCCGACCATGGGCGTGCGCGAGAACCTGCGTCTCGGCGCGCTGCGCAAGCATCCTGGTGCGGATCCGTCCTCCCCGGACGAGATCGAGGCGATGCTCGAGCGGGTCGGCCTGGCCGAGCAGGGCGACGTCGAAGCGGCCACGCTGAGCCACGGCGAGCAGCAGTGGTTGGAGATCGGCATGGTCCTGCTGGCCAAGCCCACCGTGGTGCTGCTGGACGAGCCCACGTCGGGCATGACCAAGGCCGAGGCGGCGCGCATGGCCGATCTGTGCCGGACGCTGATCGAGCAGCAGGCGGTCCGCTCGATGATGGTCGTCGAGCACAACATCGACTTCATCCGCCACATCAGCAACCACGTCCTGGTGATGCACCGCGGCACCATCATCGCCGCCGGGACGATCGACGAGGTGCAGCACGACCAGGCGGTGCGCGACGCATTCCTCGGGCGGCAGGCGTGAGTCTGCTCACGGTGCACGACCTGCGGGTCAGCTACGGACCGACCGAGATCATCCACGGCATCGACCTCTCCGTCGAGCGCGGCGAGGTGCTCACGCTGATCGGGCTGAACGGTGCGGGAAAGTCGACCCTGCTCAAGGCGATCGCCGGACTGCTGCCCAGCAGTGGGCGGGTCGAGTTCGACGGCAACGACGTCAGCCGGTGGCGCGGCGCCCGGATCAACCGCGCCGGGCTGGCCTATGTGCCCCAGGTCAACGGCGTGTTCGCCGGGCTGACCGTGGCCGACCACCTCGAGCTGGCCCGCCACTTCCGTGCCGACCGTCGCGGCCTCCAGGACGAGATCCTGGCCTGGTTCCCCGTGCTCGGCGAGCGACTCGGCCAGGACGCCCAGACCCTCAGCGGCGGCCAGCGCAAGATGCTCAGCTTCGTGATGGCGCTGTCGTGCGAGCCGACCCTCGTCCTGCTCGACGAGCCCACCGAGGGCGTCGCCCCGGTGGTCCGCCAGCAGTTGGTCGAGGCCCTGCACCAGGTGACCGAGCGGGCGTCGGTGCTGCTCGTCGAGCAGAACCTCGACACGGCCCTGGCCGTCGGTGGGCGCTGTCTGGTGGTCGAGCGCGGCATGATCGTCGAGTCCGGCCAGATCACCGAGCTGGCCGCCTCCGGCGTGATCGAGTCGAGGTTGTCCGTGTGAGCGGCGTGCTGGCGACGCTTCTCCCGGTGGACTCGTTCTCGGTCGTCGCCCTGGTGGCGACGTTCGTCCTGGTCGCCCTGGGACTGCACTTCAGCTTCGGGCTCCTCGGCGTGGTCAACATGGTCCACGGCGAGTTCATCCTCGTCGGCGGGTACGCCGCGTTCCAGTTCCAGGATTGGCTGGGATCGCCGGTGTGGGGCATGTTGATCGCCCCGTTCGTCGCCGCGGCCGTCGGAGCGCTGTGCGAGTGGACGCTGCTGCGGCGCCTGTACCGGCGGCCGCTGGACACGCTGATGGTCACCTTCGGGCTGTCGCTGCTGATCCGCCAGGGAACCCAGCTGCGCTTCAGCCCCAACCCACGACGGGTGCGCGACCCCATCGGCGGGGCCGGCCACCTGTTCGGCTACAACGTCCCGTGGTGGCGCCTGGTGATCGTGGTCGCCGCCGTCGTCCTGGTGGGTGCCTGGCTGCTGCTCGACCGCACCTCGCTGGGGATCCGCTGGCGGGCTGCCGTGGTCAACCCGGACCTGGCGGAGTCGATGGGCTACAGCGTCAGCCGGGCGCGCACCGCGCTGTTCGCCGTCGGCTGCGGGGTCGCCGGCCTGGCCGGAGCGCTGCTCGCCCCGCTGAACACCCTGACCCCGCAGTACGGCCTCCGCTTCCTGGTCAACTCGTTCCTGGTGGTGATCCTCGGCAAGCCCGGCTCGATGAAGGGCCTGGTCATCGCCGCCGCGGTGCTGGGGGGCTCGCTCGGCATCATGCAGTTCCACATGTCCACGGTGTCGGGGCAGATGATCATGCTCCTGATCGCCGTGGTCGCCGCCCGGCTGCGGCCGCTGGTGGTGGCCCGGGCCTGACGCTCCTGCGCCGTACGCTGCGGCGGTGGACGAACGGATGCTGGCGGGGCTGGACGCCCTCGGCGCGGCGACGGCGCTGCTGCAGCGGGCCCGGCTGATGCACCCGACGGCCGGGTTGATCGACGCCGCAGACGTCCAGTGGTGGTGGCGCACGCCGGTGCGCACCGACGACGTCCCCAAGGTGTTCTGGTTCGACGATGCCGGCAGACCGGTGGCCGCGGTGATCGCTACGGACTGCGGCGACGCCGTGCCCCTGGATCCGCTGCTCCTCCCCGACGCCTCGCCAGCTTCGCTCGCCACGGTGATCGACCGTGGGCTCGACCACGCTGCGGCCTGCGGATTCGACTCGCTCGAGGTTGTCGTCGACGTCGACGACGAGGTGTCCCGGGAGCTGCTGACCGCTCGCGGCTTCGCCACCGCCGACCACTCCGCCGCGCCCGCCGTGCAATCCGCATGGCTGGCCACGCCAGCCCGGCCGGCGGTCAGCCCGCTGGCCGACGGGTACCGGCTCAGGACTCGTCTGGACACGATGCCGGCACCACACCACATGGTGACGCGGTCGGGTCCGGAGGTGGAGGCGCGACTTCGTCAGGCCTCGCTGTACCGCCCCGAGTTCGACCTGGTGGTGCTGGCGGACGACGGACCGGTCGCGGGCTACGGGCTGTTCTGGATGGATCCGGTGACGCGCACCGGGATGGTCGAACCGATGCGCACGGAGGAGGACCATCAGCGCCGCGGCGTGGCCCGCCACGTGATCACCGCGGGGGTTCGACTCCTCGCCGAAGCCGGCGCCCAGCGGATCAAGATCAGCTACGACCCGCACAACCAGCCGGCACGCGACCTCTACGCCAGCGTCGGGTTCCGCCCGCACACCCAGACCATGGTGCTCGCCCGGCGGAGCTAGGCGATCAGCGACCCGGCCGGCGATCCGGTCACATCAGGCGAGCGCGCTGACGACCTCGACGCCGGCGGCGCGCATCTGGTCGAGGGCGGCGTCGGTGGTGTCGGGGGCGACGCCGGCGCACATGGGAAGCAGCAGGCGGACGTTGAACCCCTCGCGGCGGGCGTCGAGCGCGGTGGCCCGGTCGCAGTGGTCGGTGGCCAGACCGACGACGTCGACGTCGGTGACGCCGCGCTGGCGCAGCAGGTCGGCCAGCGTCTGGCCGGCGTCCGTGCTGCCCTCGAACCCGCTGTAGGCCGGCGTGTAGTTGCCCTTCGACACGACGGCATCGAGCGTGGCACCGAAGTCGACGGCAGCATCGAGGTTGGGGTGGAACTCGGCCCCCGGCGTGCCGGCGACGCAGTGGTGCGGCCAGGTGTCGACGTAGTCGGGTTCGGCGGCGAAGTGGCCGGCGGGATCGATGTGCCAGTCGCGGGTGGCGACGACGGCCGCATAGTCGTCACCGTGGTCACGGAGGTACTCCGAGACCCGTTCGGCCACGGCGGCACCGCCCTGCACGGCCAGCGAGCCACCCTCGCAGAAGTCGTTCTGGATGTCCACGATCACCAGGGCTCGGCGCATCCGCGCATCGTATCCCGCCATTGACCTGCTCGTATACGAGTGATAGGAAGGGCCGGGGACACACTCGTGACGGCCACTGCCTCGTATCTCCGACCGCGCACGATCGAGTCGGCACTCCGCATCCTCGCCGGGCGCGACCACCTCGTCGTCGCCGGCGGCACCGACGTCTACCCGGCGCTGGTCGGCCAACCGGTGCCGGACGCGGTGCTCGACATCACCTCGGTCGGCGGGCTGCGCGGCGTCGACACGGTCGACGGGATCGACGGCCGATGGCTGCGGATCGGGGCCACGACGACGTGGACCGACCTGATCGACGGCCCGCTCCCGCCGGGCTTCGCCGCATTGGCGGACGCGGCGCGCCAGGTGGGCGCGGCACAGATCCAGCATGCCGGGACGCTCGCCGGCAACCTCTGCACCGCGTCCCCAGCGGGGGACGGCATCCCGGTGCTGCTGGCGCTCGACGCCGAAGTCGAGCTGCGCTCCGAGCGCGGCAGCCGGCGGCTGCCCGTCGACCAGTTCATTACCGGCTACCGGCGGACCGCGCTGGCCGATGACGAGCTGGTCGTCGCCGTCTGGCTGCCGCTCCCGCCCGGCGACCACCGCTCGGCCTTCGTCAAGTGCGCGACGCGATCGTCGCTGGTGATCTCGTTGGCGATGGTCGCTGCCAGCATCGGTCGCGACGGCACCGGCCGGATCATCCGCGCACGCATGGCCGTCGGCGCCTGCAGCCCGGTCGCCGTGCGCCTCCGGACCGTCGAACGCGCCATCCTCGACGGCGCTGCTCGGCCGTGGACCGCCGCCGACCTCGGCGAGCTCTCCCCCATCGACGACATCCGCGCCACGGCTGCGTACCGCCTGGACGTGGTGCCGACGCTGATCGACGACGCACTGGCCCAGTGCGGGGTGGATCGCCGTGGATGAGATCACCGTCACCGTCAACGGCACGGCGCACCGACTCGTGCCCAGCGCCGAGCGATTGTCCGGCTGGCTGCGCACCACCGTCGGTCTGCGCGGCACGAAGGTCGGCTGCGACGCGGGCGACTGCGGGGCCTGCACCGTCCTGGTCGACGGGCGGCCGATGTGCTCCTGCCTGATCCCCATCGGCCGCCTCGACGGGGCACAGGTGACCACGGTCGAACACCTCGCCCACATCCCAACGGGCCGGCGCCTGCAGGACTCGTTCGCCCGCCACGGCGCGGCGCAGTGCGGGTTCTGCACCCCCGGCATGCTCCTGGCCGCGACGGCACTCCTCGACGCCGACCCGCATCCGTCGGCCGAACGGGTTACGGACGCGCTGGCCGGGGTGCTGTGCCGGTGCACCGGCTACCGCTCGATCGTCGACGCCGTCGTCGCGGCCAACGACGAGGTGATCGACGAGGCGCCGGCACCACCGGCCAAGCTGGTCGGGGCCCGCATCCGCCGGGTGGACGGCGACGCCAAGCTGCGCGGGACGGACGTGTTCGGGGATGATGCACCGCCCGTCGACGCGCTGATCGTGACGGTGATCCGCTCCCCGCACCACCGGGCCGGCTTTGCGTTCGGAGACCTCGACGCCTACGTCGCCGAGCACGCCAGCGTGGTCGGGGTGCTCACCGCCGCCGACGTTCCGGGGCGCAACGCGTTCGGCGTGATCCCGGCGTTCGTCGATCAGCCGGTGTTCGCCGGCGGCGAGGCTCGCCACCTCGGCGAAGCCGTCGCTGCCGTCGTCAGCGAGACGCCGGTGGATGTCCGCGACTTCCCGATCACCTGGCACGAGCTCCCCGCGGTGCTGGACACCGACCGGGCCACCATCGATGGAGCCGCGGCGCTGCACGACCAGCGCGCCGGCAACGTGCTGGTGCGCGGGCGGGTCCGGCGCGGTGACGTCGACCACCCCGATGCACTCGGCACCCAGCGAGTCGAGCGGACGTTCACCACCCGCTTCGTCGAGCACGCCTACCTGGAACCGGAGGCCGGATGGGCCTGGCTGGACGGCGACTGCCTGGTCGTCGAAGCCACCACCCAGGCACCGCAGATGGACCGCGAGGAGCTGATGGCCGTCCTCGATCTCCCCGCCGAGCGGGTGCGTGTGGTGCCGACGGCGGTGGGCGGCGGCTTCGGCAGCAAGCTCGACCTGTCGGTCCAACCGTTCGTCGCCCTCGCTGCGCTGCGCTTCGGCCGCCCGGCGCGGATCCGCTACACCCGCCCCGAGTCGATGCGCACCACCACCAAGCGCCACCCGTCGCGCATCACCGTGGCCGCCGCGGCGGACGACGACGGCCGGCTGACCAGCGTGACCCTGGACGCCACGTTCAACACCGGCGCCTACGCATCGTGGGGTCCGACGGTGGCCAACCGCGTCCCGGTCCACGGCTCCGGGCCGTACCAGGTGCCGAACTATCGAGCGGACACCGTGGCCGTGCACACCCACACCGTCCCCTCCGGGGCGTTCCGCGGGTTCGGTGTTCCGCAGGCGGCCATCGCCCAGGAGTGCGTCTACGACCTGCTGGCCGATGCCTGCGGCCGCGATCGCCTCCAGTTCCGCATCGACAACGCGCTGCGCGCCGGCCAGCCCACGGTGACCGGACAGGTCTTCGACCGCGGCGTCGGCTTCGTCGACTGCCTCGAAGCCCTGCGCCCGTACTGGGACGAGGCACGCACCACCCGGCAACCGGGCGATGGCCGAGTTCGCCGCGGGGTGGGCGTGGCCGGCATCTGGTACGGGTGCGGCAACACGGCGCTGCCCAACCCGTCGACCATCCGGTGCGGGGTGCGGGCGGACGGGCGCATCGTGCTCCACCAGGGCGCGGTGGACATCGGACAGGGCTCGAACACCGTCATGACCCAGCTGTTCTGCCAGACCCTCGGCGTGCCCATCGATGCGGTGTCCCTGCTCGGCGCCGACACCGCCGTCACGCCCGACGCCGGCAAGACGTCGGCCTCCCGCCAGACGTTCGTCACCGGCAACGCCGTCGTCCTGGCCGCGACGCGCCTGCGCGAGCAGCTGCTGGCACGGTCCGGCGCGTCCGGCGACACCGCCGAGGCCGACATCCAGCTCGACGACACCGGCCGCGTCCCCGCCGGGCTGCTGACCGGCCTGCCCACCGATCGGCACGGGTACGTCGTCGCCGCCGAGGCGACGTACGACCCGCCCACCGTCGCCCTCGACGCCGACGGTCAGGGCCAGCCCTACGCCGTGTACGGCTTTGGCGCCCAACTGGTCGACCTGCACGTCGACACGGCGACGGGGCGGGTAAGGCTCGACCGCATCGTCGCCGCCTACGACGTCGGGCGGGCGGTGAACCCGACACTGGTCGAGGGCCAGATCGCCGGGGGCATCGCCCAGGGCATCGGCCTGGCGCTGATGGAGGAGTACGTCCCCGGCCGCAGCGACAACCTCCACGACTACCTGATCCCCACCATCGGCGACGTCCCGCCGATCACCTCGATCCTTGTCGAGTCGGGTGACGCCCACGGGGCGTACGGGCTGAAGGGCGTCGGCGAGCACACGCTCATCCCCACCGCCCCGGCCATCCTCAACGCGATCCGCGACGCCACCGGCGCTCTGGTGACCGACGTCCCCGCCACCCCCGAACGGGTGCTGGCCGCCATCCGCCACCACCACGGAGGGGCTCGATGAACGGCGAGCGCCCGACCGTCGACGACCTCCCCAACGTCGCTCCCGACGACGCCGACATGGGACACCCGGGCGACGACAAGGTCCGCTGCGAGGCCTGCCCGATCCGCTGCTTCATCCGTCCTGGCCAGACCGGCTCGTGCGACCGCTATGGCAACGTCGACGGCATCCTGATGCGCGTCGATCCCGTGGTGGTCCTGACCCGGGCCATCGACCGGGGCGAGGCCGTGGTCCCGTTCGGCGGCGGGGACGAGGAGCCCGAGGTCCGCCTGATCGCCTCCGGAGCCGGAACCACCTACCCCGACTACAAGCCGGCGCCGTTCATCGTCTCCAGCCAGGTCGACGGCGTCGACACCATCACGGTGGTCACCGAGGGGATCTTCTCCTACTGCGGCGTCAAGGTGAAGATCGACACCGATCGTCACCTCGGCGACGAGACCGCGACGATCAGCTACGACGGCCAGCCGGTGGGACACGTGACCACCACCGAGTACGGCTCACAGATGCTGTCGATCGGCGGCGTCCACCATCTCACCGGGCTGTCCAAGCATGCCGGGTTGGCCACCATGCGGGCCCTCGAGCGGCTCTGCGAGAAGGATGCCGTGGAACTGACCGTCGACGGCGGAGCCCAGGTCGTGGTCCGCGCCGGCTCGGCGCCCGTCATCAACGGCGTCGAGGAGCAGCGGATGCGCGTCGGCTGCGGGTCGGCCACCGTCGGCATGTTCGCCGGGACCTGGCACGAGTTGGTCGACGAGGTCGTCGTCGTGGACGAGCACATCACCGGGGTGCTGTCCGAGCACCAGGCCGGGGCGGTGCTGGGCATGCGCCCGACCGGGGTGAAGATCCGCGGTCGACGTTCGACGCCCGGGCGGATCTTCAACGTCGCCGGCCCCGGAACCGGGTGGGGCGGTACCACCATCGACGACCCGGCCGAGATCCTCCTCCCGTTCAGCCCGAAGCACGCCTGGCCCGGCCTTCGCCTGCTGATGACCAGCACCACCGGCGAGGACTGGGCCTACTACGAGCTCGACGAGCGCTTGCATCCGGTGCCGGCCACGGCACCGACCGCCGTCGTCGAGTCGGTCGAGCAGATCGGGGCCAACTGCGAGTCGGCGCGCTGCAGCGTGGTGTTCATGGCCGGTGCGGGCGGCAGCCTGCGCGCCGGGACGACACGGGCCCCGGTGGCGCTGACCCGATCGATCCACGCCGGTGAGACCGTGGTCACCATCGGCGGGGCACCCGTCTACCTCTGGCCGGGAGGCGGCATCACCGTGATGGTCGACGTCGAGCGGGTACCGCCCGGGTCGTTCGGTCACGTTCCCACCCCGGCCATCGTCGCCCCGCTGGAGTTCACCGTCCGCCGCGACCGCTACCTGGCCATGGGCGGTCACGATCGCTCGATCCGCAGCGTGGCCGACGTGCTGGCCAGCGAGCGGGTCCGCTACGTGGCCGAGCAGGACCGCTACGGCGGCACGACCTAGCCGTGCCCGGCATCGCCGTCGCCCGCCTGGCCGACGGACGCCTGCATCTGCAGCACGGCCCGATCGACCTGCTCGTCGGGGCGAACGGCCCGGATCATGCCGTGGCGGACGCCGAGCGGGCCATGACCGAACGGTTCGTGCCGCTGCTCGACGAGCTGGTGAGCGACCTCGCCGCGCTGCGCGCCGACGTCACCGGCGAGGCACCCGGACGCACATCGGTGGCCCGCCGGATGATCGCCGCGGCCACTCGCCACGCTGGTGGCGACTTCGCCACGCCGATGATCGCCGTGGCCGGGGCGGTGGCCGACGAGATCGCCGACGCCGGCTGGGCGTCCACGACGCTCGACCGGCTCGTGGTCAACAACGGCGGGGACATCGCCGTGCGCCAGCGTCGCGGCTCGACCACCGTCGGGGTGGTCGACGACCTGGCCAGCGGGCACCTCGCCGGCCGGCTGCATCTCGCCGCCGACTCGGGCATCGGCGGGGTGGCCACCAGCGGCTCACCAGGGCGCAGCCTGTCGCTGGGGATCGCCGATGCGGTCACGGTCCTGGCGGCCACCGCCGCCGCGGCCGACGTGGTCGCCACCCTGGTGGCCAACGCCGTCGACCTACCCGGCCACCCGGCCATTGCCCGGCGCCCAGCCACCGAGCTGCGCGACGACTCCGATCTCGGGTCACGACTCGTGACCACCGCGGTCGGTGAGCTCACCGACGGCGAGATCGAGCGGGCCCTCGACCATGGCGAGCTGCGCGCCCGGCGCGCCCTGGAGGACGACCGGATCGTCGCCGCCGTGCTGTGCCTGCGCGGCCGCCGCCGCCTGGTGGGCCGGACCTCAGCGCTGGAGGCGCTCGGCGCGTAGGGCACTGCGGCGGACCTTGCCGGCGTCGTCGCGCAGCGGCTCGTCGCTGAACTCGAACGTGCGCGGCACCTTGTACCGGACCAGTCGCTCCAGCAGGTGGGCGCGCAACTCGTCGTCGCCGGCGGTCTCGCCGGGGCGCAGGTGGACGATGGCATGGACCCGGTTGCCGAGGTCCTCGTCGGGCAGGCCGATCACCGCGCTGGACTGCACGGCCGGGTGCTCGTCGATGGCGTGCTCGACCTCCGCCGGGTAGATGTTGGCGCCGCCGGACAGGATCATGTCGCCGAGCCGGTCGGTCAGGTAGACGAACCCGTCCTCGTCGATCCAACCCATGTCGCCGAGCGACTCCCAGCCGTCGACGCTGGTCTTGGCCTCGGCGCCGACGTAGCGGTAGGTGACCTTGCCGGGCGGTGGGCGCATGTAGATCTCGCCGGGCTGACCGGCCGGCAGCACTCGCCCATCGGCGTCCTGGACGCGCATCTCGCCGAAGATCGGCCGGCCCACCGAACCGCGGTGGGACAACCACTCGTCGCCACGGATCACCGTCACCGCCTGGGCTTCGGTCCCGGCGTACAGCTCGTAGAGGTGCTCGGCACCGATCCAGTCGATCCAGTCCTGCTTCAGCCACGGCGGGCAGGGCGCGGCCATGTGCCAGACCACCTGCAACGAGGACAGGTCGTACTCGTGACGGTTGGCCAGGCGGCTCATCCGCAGCATCATCGTCGGGACGACCAGCATCCAGTCCGGGCGGGACCGGGCGATGGCCGCCAGCGTGGCCTCGGCATCGAAGCGGGCCATGGTCACCACGTGGTTCCCGAGGACCAGCCCGCGCGTGCTGTAGCTAAACGGCGCGTTGTGGTACATCGGACCGGGGACCATCATCACCCCGTCGTGGCGCACGCCCATGCCGGCGGGCAGGTCGAGGTCGATCACCCCGGGCTCGGCGGCGACGATCAACTTCGGCCGGCCCGTCGAGCCGCCGGATGTGGGTGCCTTCCACGCTGGTGACACCCGGTCCTGCGCCAGCGGCTCGCCGGACAACGCACCGTCCGGGCGCCACGTGACGGGCAGACAGATCCGGCCCGGATGGGTGTCGGCGTCGGCCCCGACGACCAGTGCCGAATCGGCCAGGTCGACGATCTCCTGGCGCTCCCGGTCGGGCAGGCGTGGTGACACCGGTTGGGGCACGGCCCCGAGCCGCCATGTCGCCAGCACGGCGGCGTAGAACTCGGGCGAGTTGGGCAGGCCGATGGTGACGTAGCGCCCCTCGGTCACGCCCAGTTCGGCGAAGGCTCGGGCCATGCGATTGGCCAGTTGCTCCAGCTCGGCGCGTGTGACGGTCCGACCGTCGGCCGACACCGCCGCCCGATCGGGATCGCGTTCGGCGGCTGCGGTGAACGCCCGGCCCAGCGAGACGACGGTCATGCCGGGCCGGCCACGGCGTCGAGCCACGTCGGCCGGTCACCACCGCCGTCGAGGACCAGGTCGGCACCGGTGATGTACGACGCCTGGCGGCTGGCCAGGAACAGGCAGGCGTCGGCCACGTCGTCGGGCACGACCAGCCGGCCGATGGGGATGGTGGCCTCCACCCGGGCCACGGCCGCCTCGTCGCCGTAGGCCAGATGGACGTTCTCGGTGCGGATCATGCCGACGGTGATCACGTTGGTGCGGACCTTCGGCGCCCACTCCTGACCGACGGTGCGGGTGAAGTTGGCCAGCCCGGCCTTGGCCGCCCCGTAGGCCGCCGCACCCACGGATGGGCGGTGGGCGACGACGCTGCCGATGTTGACGATCACGCCACCCTCGGGCTGGGCCTGCATGTGCCGGTTGGCCCGCTGGCTGACGAACATCGCCGCGTTGAGGTTCAGGGCGATGACCTTGTCGGTCAGCTTGGCGGGTGCCGAGGTGGTCTCCACCGGCAGGCCTCCCCCGGCGTTGTTGATCACCACGTCGAGACGGCCGAGGTGCTCGACGGCGTCGTCGACCATCCGGAAGGCGGCCTCGCCGTCGCGCAGGTCGGCAGGCAGGAACACCCACCCGGGCGGGAGATCGCCGGGATCGCGCCGGGCGCACACCGCGACGCGAGCCCCGGCGGCGGCAAAGCGCGTCGCCAGTCCCCGGCCGAGCCCCTTGGTGCCACCGGTGACCAGCACTGCCGCGGCGGTGAAGTCGAACTGCGCCGTTCCCATGGGTCCGCAGCCTACGACGCGCACCGTTTCTGACGTGACGTCAGAAACCCGTAGTCTCGGAACGTGCCGATCACCTCGACCACCGACGATCGCGGCATCGCCCAGATCGTCATGGACTGCCCGCCCGTCAACGCCCTGACCGTGGCCCAGTGGTTCGAGCTGGCCGAGGTGGTCGCCGCCGCCGGTGCCGACCCGGCGACCCGCGCCGTGGTGCTGCGCGCCGAGGGGCGCGGCTTCAACGCCGGCGTGGACATCAAGGAGATGCAGCACACGACTGGTTTCGACGCCCTGATCGGAGCCAACAAGGGCTGCTTCGCCGCCTTCGCCGCGGTCTACGACTGCGCGGTCCCGGTGATCGCCGCGGTGCACGGCTTCTGCGTGGGCGGTGGCATCGGGCTGTGCGGCAACGCCGACGTCATCATCGCCAGCGACGACGCCTACTTCGGACTGCCCGAGGTGGATCGCGGCGCGCTCGGCGCGGCCACCCACCTGGCCCGACTGGTCCCCCAGCACCAGATGCGGGCGATGGTGTACACCAGCCAGACCGCCACCGCCGCCCAATTGCACGCCTGGGGCAGCGTGCTGCGGGTCGTACCCCGCGCCGAGTTGGTCGAGGCCGCCCTGGCGGTGGCGACGACCATCGCCGACAAGTCGCCGGTGGTGATCCGGGCCGCCAAGCAGAGCCTCAACGGGATCGACCTGTGGGACGTCAAGCGCAGCTACCGCTACGAGCAGGGCTTCACCTTCGAGCTCAACCTCAGCGGGGTCAGTGACGAGCTGCGCGACGACTTCGCCGGGACCACCAAGGCGGAACGCACGTGACCGACAAGCGGATGACCGAGGACGACGCCGTCGCCACCCTGTCCAGCGGGATGACCATCGGCATCGGTGGGTGGGGCAGCCGGCGCAAGCCGATGTCCCTGGTGCGTGCCCTGCTGCGCAGCGACCTGGCCGACCTGACGATCGTCGCCTACGGCGGCCCGGACGTCGGCCTGCTGGCCGCCGCCGGCAAGATCCGCAAGCTGGTGTACGGCTTCGTCTCGCTGGACTCGATCGCCCTCGAACCGCACTTCCGCATCGCTCGCCAGACCGGGACGATCCCCGAGTGCGTCGAGTACGACGAGGGCATGCTGCAGTGGGCGCTGTACGCCGCCTCGCTGCGCCTGCCGTTCCTGCCGACCCGAGCCGGGCTCGGCTCCGGGGTGATGGAGACCAACCCGTCGCTGCGCACGGTGCGCTCGCCGTACGCCGATGGCGAGGAGCTGCTGGCCGTGCCGGCGCTGCCGCTCGACGCCGCCTTCGTCCACCTGAACCGGGCCGACGCCCGCGGCAATGCCCAGTTCCTCGGCCCGGATCTGTACTTCGACGATCTGTTCCTCGGGGCCGCCCGACCCGGTCACCGCTTCGTGTCCTGCGAGCGGGTGGTCGACACGGCGGACCTGCTGGCCGAAGGCAGCTTCCACACCTTGCGGATCAACCGCTCGATGGTCGACGGGGTCATCGAGGCCCCCAACGGCGCCCACTTCACCAACTGCCAACCGGACTACGAGCGCGACGAGCGGTTCCAGAAGGCCTACGCCGCGGCGGCCGCCGACCCCGAGCAGTGGCAGGCGTTCGCCGGCCGGTTCCTCGGTGGCTCGGAGGCCGACTATCAGGCGGCGGTGGCCGCATGGAGGAACGAGCAGTCGTGAACCTCGCCGACATCGTCATCTGCGCCGCCGCCGAGGCGTTCCGCGGCGACGGCGAGATCTTCGCCTCCGGCATGGGCACCATCCCGATGCTGGGCGCTCGCCTGGCACGGAGCACCACCGAGCCCGACCTCCTGGTCAGCGACGGTGAAGCGTTCTTCGTCGCCAACGAGCTGCCGATCGGCGGGACCGACAAGCTGATCGAGGGGTGGATCCCGTTCCGCAGCGTGTTCGACACCCTGTGGGGCGGGCGTCGCCACGTGATGATGGGCGCCTCCCAGATCGACGCCCGGGGCAACACGAACATCGCCAACATCGGGCCGTGGGCCAGGCCAACGGCCCAGCTGCTCGGCGTGCGCGGCGGCCCGGGCAACACCATCAACCACACCGTCAGCTTCTGGATCCCCGGGCACAACCCGAAGGTCTTCCGCAGCCAGGTCGACATGGTCAGCGGGCTGGGCTACGACCGGGCTGCGGCGCTGGGACCGACGGTGGCCGGCATGCACGAGTTGCGCCGGGTGATCACCAACCTGGCGGTGCTCGACTTCGCCAACGACGAGCGGCGGATGCGGCTGCGCAGCGTGCATCCCGGCGTCGCCGTCGACGACGTGGTCGCCGCCACCGGCTTCGAGCTCGACGTACCGGCCGAGGTGCCCGGCACGCCACTGCCGTCGGACGAGCAGCTGGCCGTCATCGCCCGCCTCGATCCCCGCGGGGTGCGGTTGCGCGAGGTCCCCAACCCGTGAACCCCCGCCTGCACACGTCGCTGTGCGACCTGGCCGGCATCGAGGTCCCCATCGTCCAGACCGGCATGGGCTGGGTGGCCGGTCCACGCCTCGTGTCCGCCACGGCGAACGCCGGCGCGCTCGGCATCCTCGCCAGCGCGACCATGGACTTCGCCCAGCTTCGTGCCGCGGTGGCCGAGGTCACGTCGCGCACCACCCGACCCTTCGGCGTCAACCTGCGCGCCGACGCCCACGACATCGACGAGCGCATCGCCCTCGTGATCGACCAGGGGGTGCGCGTCGCCTCGTTCGCCCAGGCGCCGAAGGAAGCGCTGATCGCCCGGCTGCAGCAGGCCGGCGTCAAGGTGATTCCGTCGATCGGGGCCAAGCGCCATGCCGAGAAGGTCCTGGCCTGGGGCGTCGACGCCGTCCTGGTGCAGGGCGGTGAGGGCGGTGGGCACACCGGCAGCGTGCCGACCACGATCCTGCTTCCCCAGGTCGTCGACGCCGTCGCCGGACGCGTGCCGGTCATCGCCGCCGGCGGGTTCTTCGACGGGCGTGGCCTGGTGGCCGCCCTGGCCTACGGCGCCGCCGGCATCGCCATGGGTACCCGGTTCCTCCTGACCAGCGACTCAGCGGTGCCCCAGGCCGTCAAGGACGTCTACCTGGGCACGTCAGTGACCGAGACCACCGTGACCACCCAGGTCGACGGAGTCCCCCACCGGGTGCTGAACACCGCGCTCATCGACCAGCTCGAGTCGGGACGAGGCAAGCTCCTGGCGCTGCCCCGGGCGGCGGCCAACGCCCTGCGCTTCCGCAACCTGACCGGCATCCCGCTGCGCCAGATGCTGCGCGAGGGCCTGGCGATGCGGGCCGCCGGCGAGCTGAGCTGGACCCAGACGCTGATGGCGGCGAACACGCCGATGCTCCTGAAGGCGGCGCTGGTCGACGGCAAGGTCGACAGCGGGGTGATGGCCAGCGGCCAGGTCGTCGGGGTGATCGACGATCTGCCATCGTGCCGGGAACTGATCGAGCGGATCATCGCCGAGGCCGAGGCCACGTTGGCCGGCCTGGCCGGAAAGGAACCGTGATGGCCACCGTCCTCCATGGGATCGACGAGATCCGCGGCGCCGCCGGGCGGCACCTCGGCTACAGCGACTGGCTGACGATGGATCAGGAGCGGGTCAACCGCTTCGCCGACGCCACCGGGGACCACCAGTGGATCCACGTCGATGTCGAGCGCGCCACCGCCGGCCCGTTCGGCGCTCCCATCGCCCACGGCTACCTGACCCTGTCGCTCTCCAACCTGTTCCTGCCCCAGATCCTGCAGGTCGACGGCGTCGGCATGGGTCTCAACTACGGGACCAACAAGGTCCGGTTCATGAGCCCCGTCCGGGTGGGTGACCGCATCCGCGGCGGCGGCGAACTGGTCGAGGTCACCGACGTACCGGGCGGCGTGCAGACCCTCGTGCGGATCACCATCGAGGTCGACGGCAACCCCAAGCCGGCGTGCGTCATCGAGTCCCTGTCGAGGTGGCTGGCGGGGTGACCCGGCACCGCCCCCCACCCCTCACCATTCCTGTCGTGACCGATTCGCCACTGTGAGGTTCTGGTCACGACAAGAACGTCGCGGCGGGCGGGAATCGGCGTTGCGCTCGCCGCGCTTCGCCGCCTTCTTCGTGGCTGCGTCGATCTCCAACGCCGCCGGCTGGATGCAGCTCGTCGCCGTGCCGATCGTGCTGTTCGACCTGACCCACCAGTCGACCTGGCTCGGCCTGTCGACCGTCGCCAGCATGGCGCCGGCGGTGGCCCTGGCGGTGCCGGCCGGCGTGCTGTGCGACCGGATCGATCGGCGCCACATCCTGCTGGCCACACAGACCGTGCAGCTCCTGGCGGCGGGCGTGCTCTGGTGGCTCTACCACACCCACCGCCTCACCCCGGGGGCGATCCTCGCCGTGGGCTTCGTCGGCGGGGTGGCCACCGGCTTCCAGAGCCCGACCTGGCAGGCGTTCGTGCCCAGCCTGGCGCCGCCCGAGGCGCTGCTCGACGCCGTCCGGCTGAACACCCTGCAGTTCACCCTCGCCCGAGCTGCCGGTCCGGCGGCCGCGGCCTTCGTCGTCAGCCACTTCGGCGTCGGCTGGGCGATTGCCATCAACGCCCTCACCTTCGTCCTCCCCGTCGCCGTCCTGGCGGTGATCCGCACGCCGCGCAACGCGGTCGTCGCCGCCGGCACCACGGCGCGGGAGGCCGTGCGTGGTGGCGCGGCGTACGTGTGGCGCGAGCGCGGGCTGCGACTGATCGTGCTCTTCTCCCTGCTGACGGCCACGCTCGGGCAGAGCTTCCAGTTCGTCGCCCCGGCCATCGCCAAGCGGATCCTCGGCCGCCCGTCGAACGACAGCGCCGTCCTCCTCGTCGCCCTCGGAGTCGGCGGGCTGGTGTCGGCCGGCTTCGCCCGGCGGCTGATCGCCGACCGACGCCGCCTGCCGGCCATCATGTCCGCCGTACTCGGCCTGTACACGGTCGCCCCGTTGCTGATCGCCAGCACCCACCACGTCGCCGTGGGCGTGGTCGGGTACTTCCTTGCTGGCATCGCCCACGTGCTGAACGCGGTGTCGGTGAACAGCTTCATCCAGTCGTACGTCCCCGACGAACTGCGCGGCCGGGTGATGAGCTTCTACCTGCTGGCCATCCTCGCCGGGATCCAGCTGGGCTCGTTCGTCCTCGGCTGGACCGGGGACGTGCTCGGCATGCGCGTCGCCGTCATCCTGGCCGGGGCGCTGATGCTGGTGGCCGCCGTGATCCTCGTCCAGCGTGGCGCGCTGCGGGTCCTCGGACGGTTCACACCGGATTCTCACCACGCTCGGGTGTCCCCCGCCCTACGGTGATGTCATGACCCGACGGATGACGACAGCGATCACGGTGGGCTGTGGGCTGGCCCTGCTCAGCGGTGGGTCGGCCCTGGCGCAGGGCATGGGTGGGCCCGGAGACGGCGACTTCGGCCGCGGGCGCTTTGGCGGGCGGATGGGCGGCCACCGTGGCTGGCTGCGCCTCGCCATCTTCCTGGTCATCCTGGTGGGCGCGATCCTGCTGACCTGGTGGCTGGCTCGCCGGCGACCGACGACGGCCGCCGCTCCCGGCGCCCCCGCGGCGGCGCCACCATCGCCCACGGCTTCGGCCGAGTCGATCCTGGCCGAGCGGCTGGCTCGCGGCGAGATCAGCCCGGACGACTACCGGGCGGCACGCGACGCGCTGACCTCGACGATCTCGTCCTGAAGCCCTACAGCCCCCAGGGCGACAAGTCGATGCCCAGATGGCGGAAGTGGGCGATCAGCCCCTCCGGGTTCATCGTGATGCTCGGCCAGTGGTAGTCCCACCCGCGCACCCCGATCGACGGCTCGACGAACGTGCGCACCTGCTCCAGCGTGAACAGGATGCCACGCCGGCCGATCTGTCGCTCGAAGGCCAGGGCGTGGTCGGCGTCGATCACCATGTTGACGTGATCGCACATCGACTTCATGTCCTCGTGCACCCAGTCCCACAGCGGCGACGACCAGTGCACGAGCGGGTTGGCGTGGCTGGTCTGGATGACCTCGAACTCCCGTGAGCGGAACGACATCGGCTCCAGGCAGCAAGCGCAGTAGGTCTCCAGGCGCAGCTCCCTGCCGGCGAAGTGCGGCATCTTCGACACGGCCACGGCCTCGTGAGCGCAGCCGATGAAGCTGTGGAAGCGGTCGTCGAGGTACATCTCGACCTGGCTGGGGAACGACGAGTACGGCGGGATCTTGATGATGTCGCAGTTGGGCGAGTCCTGGTCGACCACCATGACGATGCCGGTCTGCAGCTCCTTGTAGGCCTGGACCAGGTCGCGCCGGGACAGGCCGGTCCCCTCGTGCGCCTGGCGGAGGTTCGGGCCGCGGCCGTGCTCGGCCCAGAAGTCGAAGATGAACTGGCGGGCCTGGAGGGCTCGCTCGCTCCACTCCAGGCGAGGGACGTACTGGGCCACGACTGCTGCTCCGATCGGTCAGGCGTCGAACTGCACGGGCAGCGCCGTGATGCCGCGGACGAACGACGAATGGGTGTAGGTCGGGGGCACGTCCGGGTCGGCCAGGCGCAGGTGGTGCAGCCGGCCGAGGACCTCGGACAGCACGACGCGCAGCTCGAGGCGGGCCAGCTGGTTGCCCAGGCACAGGTGCGGGCCGAAGCCGAAGGCCAGGTGCGGGTTGGGGTGCCGGGTGACGTCGAAGGCGAACGGGCGATCGAAGACCTCCTCGTCACGGTTCGCCGAGGCGTACACCATCAGCACCTGCGAGTCGGCCGGGATGGTGGTGCCGCGCACCTCGACCTCGGTCGTCGTCACCCGGTTCATGTGGTTGATCGGGCTCACCCAGCGCAAGCATTCCTCCAGCACCGCCGGGGCCAGGTCGCCGGCCTCCAGCGAGGCCCGGGCGATGGCCAGCTGTTCGGGATGGGCCAGCATGGCGTGCAGCCCACCGGCGATGACGTTGCGGGTGGTCTCGTTGCCACCCACCAGCAGCAGCAACGAGTTGCCGACCAGATGGGCGTGATCCAGTGGCACGCCGTCGGCATCGCCGTGGACCAGCGCGCTGATCAGGTCGTCGGCCGGGTGGGCGCGGCGGTCCTCGATGACCCTGCTGATGTACTCGTGGTACGCGAGCGCCGCGGCCATGATCTCGTCGGTGACGTACTCCGGCTTGTCCGAGCCGGCGATCATCACGTCGCTCCAGTGCTGCAGGCGGTCGTAGTCCGCCTCCGGGGCCCCGAGCATCTCCCCGATCAGGGTCATCGGCAGGGGCCGGGCGATGTCGGCGACGACATCGCACGACCCGGTCCCGGCGATCCGATCGACCAGTTCGGTGGCCACGACGCGGACGTGCTCCTCGTAGGCACGCATCTGCCGGTGGGTGAAGCCCTCCGCCACCAGCCGCCGCTGGGCGGCGTGCCATGGGTCGTCGCTGTCGATGAGCGACGGCTGGGCGGTGCCGTTGGGACGCGAACCCTTGGCGCTGCTGAAGATCGCCGGCTGGCGCTCGCACCACTTGACGTCCTCGAGCTTGGTCACCAGCCATACGCCGTTCGGGTCGCGGTGCACCGGGCGGTTGGCCCGCAGCCAGGTGAAGTAGGGATGCGGGTCGTCGCGGTACAGGTCACGATCGAGGGCGTCCTGCATCGACCAATCGGGCGCCGCCGCGCCGGCCGACCCGCTCACCCGATCACCCCGCCGGCACGCAGGTCGGCGAGCTCCTCGACCGACAGGCCGAGCTCGGTGGACAGCACCGCATCGGTGTGCTCGCCCTGCAACGGCGGGCGGGTATCGGGCTGCGGCTCCACGCCCACCAGGCGGACGGGGTTGCCGGGCACCACGACGGGGTCGGCGACACCGTCGGTGCGCTCCACCTCGACGATCATGTCCCGGGCGCGCAGGTGCGGGTCGTCGATCACCTGGGCCGCGCTCAGCACCGGGCCGGCGGCGATGCCGGCCGTGGCCAGCGCATGGCAGGCCTCGACGTTGGTCATCGGCCGGGCCCACTCGGACACGCCCTGGCGGAGCACGTCGATGTTCGCCCGCCAGCCCTGGCGGGTGGCGAAGCGTGGATCGTCCAGCCACTCCGGTCGGCCGACCAGGCGGGCCAGGCGCTCGAACTCGTGCTCCCGGCCGACCTGGACGATGAACCAGCCGGTGCCGGCCTGGAAGCCGTCGAGGATCATGCTCAACCCGGCCCGCGGGTCGGGGCGCTCGCCCATCGACCAGTAGTTGGCGACGACGTCGGCGAAGGCGGTCATCGCATCGAACATGGCGACGTCGACGTAGCCGCCCTCGCCGGTGCGGTCGCGGTGGTGCAGGGCGGCAAGTACGCCGATGACTCCGAACAGCGAGGTCCCGATGTCGCCGAGGGCACCCACGGGAGACGGGTTCGGCGGCACGTCGCTCGGACGCTTCCAGTCGTACATCCCGCTCATCGCCTCGGCGATGGCGGCGTAGGCCGGCCAACCGGCGTACGGGCTGGGCACCGAGTTGCCGAACCCGGACACCGAGACGTAGATGACGGCCGGGTGGACGGCCCGGACGTCGTCGTAGCCGAGGCCCATCTTCGCGGCCGCCCCGCCCTTGAAGTTCTCGCCGACGATGTCGAAGTGCGGGGCCAGCCGGAGGATCAAGTCGCGCCCGGCGGGAGCCTTCAGGTCGACGCAGATGGAGCGCTTGCCGAGGTTGTTGCGCAGGAACGTCGCCCCGGCGCGCCGGCCGGCCTGATCGGTCATCGCCGGCAGCGAGCCGCGCCCGAGATCGCCCGTGCCCGGGTGCTCGACCTTGACGACGTCGGCTCCCAGTCGAGCCAGCAGCTGGGTGCCGAACGGCAGGGCCTGCATCTGCTCCATGGCCAGGACACGCACCCCGGCCAGCGGCCCGTGGCGGGGGGCGGTCGGGTCGAGGGGTTGCGGTCCGACGCGCATGGCCGAACCGTACCCGACACCCCCAGCCCCCCACCCAGGCGAACCCCGTCCCCCGCTCCCACCCACCCCACCCCTCCCCCCGCCCCGCGCCCCTCCACCGCATGCGTGCGCAAACCGCCGCTTGCGTGGGTCTGCGCACGCATGCACGGGTGTCGCCCCCGCCTGCCCCTCCCCTGCCGACCGCCTCACCCCTCCCCCGCATGCGTGCGCAAACCGCCGGTTGCGTGGGTCTGCGCACGCATGCACGGGTGTCGCGTGCGCAAACCGCCGCATGCGACGGTCTGCGCACGCGAGGGACGCGGCGGGAGCGGGGTCCGGGCGGGAGGGGGCCGGGCGGGAGGGGGCCGGGCGGGAGGGAGCGGGGGCCGGGCGGGAGGGGGTCGGGGGAGGGAGGGGTGGACGGGAGGGTGAGCGGACTGGGTAGGTTCGGCGCATGGCCCGGGTACGACTGGCAGTGACTCCACCCGTCGGTGGGCAGGTGATCGGCGACGACCTGCACCGGATGGTCGACATCGCCCGGATCTGCGAGGCCGGGGCGGTGGACACGCTGGTGGTGGTCGACCACGTGATCATGGGCGAGCGCCACGATCGCTACGAGTGGGGCCGCTTCGCCTTCGCCAACGGAGCCCCCTGGCCCGAGCCGTTGACGATGATCGCCGCCATGGCCGGGGCGACGCAGCGGATCCGCTTCGCCACGGGCATCCTCATCGCCGCACTGCGCCGGCCGGCGCTGCTGGCCAAGACCGTGGCCACCCTCGACCGCGTCTCGCAGGGCCGCATCGACCTGGGAGTCGGGGTCGGCTGGCAGCCCGAGGAGTACGAGGCGATGGACCTCGACTTCGCCCGCCGCGGGCCCCTGATGGACGAGACCGTCGCGGCCTGCCAACGGTTGTGGGCGCCCGGCCCGGCCCGGCTGCCGTCGGCGTCCGGCGAGCTCGACCGGACCTGGTGCGACCCGAAGCCGGTGCAGCCCGGCGGCCCGCCGATCTGGTTCAGCGGTGTCCTCCACGCCCGCAACGTCCGCCGGATCGCCACCATGGGTCGCGGCTGGATTCCCATCATGGGAGCCACCGCTGCGGAGATCACCGCCGGCATCGCCACCCTGCGCACCGCCCTCGACGACGCCGGCCGGGAGCCGGACGGGCTCCTGGTCCGCGCTCCCCTGCCGCTGGTCCGCGGCGAGGACGGCGTCGACCTGGACGCCACGCTGGCCGGCGCGAGAACGTTCGCCGAGGCCGGCGCCACCGAGGTCTCGCTGCCCATGTCGGTGTTCGTGCGCACCATGGACGAGGTCGAACCGTGGATCGGTCGGCTGAGCGACGCCTGGGAGGCGACGTGGCGTTGAGCGAGGCCCGGCTGCTCGATGGCAAGGTGGCCCTGGTCACCGGCGGGGGTGGAGGGATCGGTGAGGGCATCGCCGAGCTCTTCGCCGCCCAGGGCGCCCGGGTGCTGATCGTCGAGGTCGACGGCGAGCGTGCCGCCCAAGTGACCGAGTCGATCAACGCCGCTGGTGGGGCTGCCGCGGTCCTCGCGGCCGACGTGACCGATCCGGCGGTGCCGGCCGCGGCTCGCGCCGACGTGGAGCGCCGCTTCGGCCCGCTCGACGTGCTGGTCAACAACGTCGGTGACTACCGGCCGCGCGCCGGCGAGTTCGCCACCTCCGACCCGGCCAACTGGGATGCGCTCTTCCAGCTCAACGTCGGGCACATCCTGCGGATGACCCACGAGTTCCTGCCCGGCATGCTGGCCCGGGGTTCGGGTACGATCATCAACGTCTCCTCCGTGGAGGGTCTGCGCGGCTACCCACCTGACCCGGTGTACGGGGCGATGAAGGCGGCCGCTGTGCAGTTCACCCGTTCGCTCGGCGTGCAGGTGGCCGGGCGGGGCGTACGGGTCAACGGCATCGCACCCGACGTGACCCAGTCCCTGCAGGTCGACTACGCCCGCTGGATCCCGCCCGAGCAGGAGCACCTCTGGCCGAGCTGGGTTCCGGCGGGGCGGATGGCCACCGCCACCGATCAGGCGATGACGGCGCTGTACTTGGCGAGCGACCTCAGCCGGATGATCCCCGGCCTCACCGTGCCGGTCGACGGCGGCACGGTCGCCGCCGGTGGCTGGTACCTGACCAGTGGCGCCGACGGCACCGCACCGCGCTGGACCAACCGCCCGCTGATCTGACGCGGCGCCGGCCGCCTCAGGCGTCGGTGTACACCGAGATCGACCCGGTGTAGTTGGCCACCCACAGACGTTGGGTGGCGTCGTCGAAGAAGACGCTGATCGGCCGGGACGGGGTCCCGACGGTCTGCAGCAGCTTCATGGTCGCCGCGTCGACCTTGACGACCGTGTTGCCCTGGTAGTTGGCGACGAACACGGCGGTGCCGTCGGGGCTCAGCGTCAGGCCGCGTGGCTCGCGCCCCGTGTCCAGGCTGGCGAGCACCGTG
Organism: Actinomycetes bacterium; assembly: GCA_029782355.1. GTDB lineage: Bacteria > Actinomycetota > Acidimicrobiia > Acidimicrobiales > Ilumatobacteraceae > JAKOUY01. The sequence continues at coordinate 50,249 of JAKOUY010000023.1, read as the reverse complement.
CCATCGGTGAGGTCGATCTTGGCGAGCACGTTGCGCTGGCCGATCGTGGCGTAGAGCGCCGACCCGTCCGGCGCGATGGCCAGGCGATTGGGTGCACCGCCCACGTCGAGCCGCTTGGTCACGCTGCCGGACTGCAGGTCGACCACGGCGATGGCACCGTCGCCCGTGAGCGCCACGTAGGCGGTGGCCGAATCGGCGGTGACGGCGATGCCCTGCGGGTGCCGGCCGAGGGGGATCCGCTGAATCGCTCGGCCGCTGGCCGTGTCGATCACCGAGAGGTCGTCGCTGCACCAGTTGGCCACCAGTAGGTGCTCGCCGTCGGGCGTGACGGTCAGCACCGTGGGCACCTGCCCGACCGGGATCACCTGGTCGATCCGCAGGCTGGTGACATCGATCCGGTAGACGAAGCTGGCGTCCTCGGTGCCGGTCTTGCAGTTGTCGTTGACCGTCGACCGGTAACCCGGGCCGTACATCTTGTAGTTGGAGACGTACACGTCGGCGCCATCGGGCGACACCGCGGCCTCGGCCGGTGATCCCTGGACGACGAGGCGGGGCGCGCTCGGTGAGCTCCCGCTGGGGGCCGTGACCGAGGTCCCGGTCGGTGCCGCCGACCCGTCCTCGCTCCCACTCCCGGTGCCGGGGGTGGTGGCCGCGGTGCTCGCCTGGGTGTCGGCCGTGTCAGCCGTGTTGGCCGTGTTGGCCGCGGCGGCCGTGTCGGCCGTGTCGGCCGACTGAGGCGGAGGGGCGACGCCGAAGGCGGCCAGGTCGACCTGGTCGTCGATCGTCGCCAGCTTCTTGCCGGTGGCGCTGAACACCTGGACGTGGTGGTAGTACATCATGTTCTGGGCGAAGAACAGCCCGTCGGTGCCGACGATGCTGCGCGGCTGGAGCTGGCGATCTCCGATCTGGAACGCCGGCTTCAGCGTCCGCTGCGACGACGGCTTGCCAACTGACGGCGTCGATCCGTCGGTCGCCGTCCCGGCAGGGGCGCTGCCGACGGTGGAGCTCGCGCTCGTGCCGGCGGTCGTGACCGCCGGCGGGGAGCTGGGCGCGGTGTCGCGCCCGACCGTCGCTCCAGTGGTGGCCTCCGTGGACGAACCGGGGGAGGAACCGGTGGAGGCGCCGGTGGTGGGCGAGGTCGCCGGCCTGGCCGTGGTCGGGCGGGCCGAGGTCGACGCGCTCGTCCCGGAGGCGCCCGTCGACGCCGTCTCCGGGGTCACCGTGCCGGAGCCTGTCGGCGACGTCGCGCCCGGCCGACCGCTCGACCCGGTGGACCCGCCGGTCGTCGTCCGCTCCGCCACGGTGACCACCGGACCCGACCCGCCGGGGGCCTCGCCGGCGAGCGACGGTGACCGGGTCCCCCACCACACCACGGCTCCGGCCGCAGCCAGCACCATCACCGAGACCAACAGAATCCACGCCCGCCGCTGTGCGTATTGCCGAGTGACCACCGCACCACGCTAGGTCGAGGTGCCTGGCGAGGGGCGGCATCCCGGGCGTCGGGCCGTGTCTACGCTGATGGGGTGACCGATCCCACGGACCGGCGACCCGCCGCGACCTCCGACGACGTCGACGCCATCCGCCGCCTGAAGGCCCGCTACTTCCGGCTGATGGACACCAAGCAGTGGGACGAGATGCGCTCGGTGTTCACCGACGACTGCCACTTCGACACGACGGCGGACGGCGCGCCGGAGATCGACGGTGCCGACCGCTTCCTGGCGATGATCCGTCGGTTCATCGAGCACGCCGTCACCGTCCACCACGGGCACATGCCCGAGATCGAGCTGACCGGGCCGGACTCGGCGACGGGCGTGTGGGCGATGGAGGACGAGCTGTGGTTCCCCGACGGCGGGCCGATCCGCCACCTGCACGGCTTCGGGCACTACCACGAGACCTACCGGCGCACGCCCGACGGGTGGCGGATCGCCTCGCTGCGCCTGACCCGCCTGCGAGTGGACCGGCAGTGATCCGCCGGGCGGCGCTCGGGCTCGTCGCCGTGTTCGCCGGCTGGGCACCTCCGGCCGCCGCGACGACGCCCCCGACGACACCGGCCTCAACACCGGCCTCAACACCGTGGGTCCGCATCGAGCTGCCGGGCGGTCTGTCGCCGGCGAGCCTGACGGCCGCCGGTGGGGAACTGTGGGTCGGTGGGCGGCAGACGGCGGACGCTCGCCCGGCGATCGCTCACGGCGGGGCGGCGCGGTGGACCGCGGTCACGGTGCAGCCCTCCACGGTCTACGGCGAGGAGGCTGATCTGGTCCACGTGGTGGAAGCGCCCGACGGACCGCACGCCATCGGCATCGCCACGGGAGGCCAGCACCTCCTGCCGCGCTGGACCCTCTGGGCACAGGACCCGGTCACCCACCACCTGGTCGAGCAGCCGCAGTCCTTCGAGACCTTCGGCGGGCCGAGCGCCGGTGGGCTCACCGATCTGATCGCCACCCCGGACGGCGTCCGCATCCTGGGGATCTGGGCACCGAACAGCAGCTGGTACGGGACCGCGCTGTGGTCGCTGCGCGCCCCTGACTGGCAGCGTGACGCCGAACCGGCACTCGCCAGCACGGACGACCTCCAGCAGCTCCCCGCCCGGGTGGGCCTGCTCGGTGGGCGGCTGGTGATCGTCGGCACGATCGCCCGGTTCGACGTCGGCGGGAACCCGATGTCCCAGCAGGTCGTGTGGGTGCAGGACGGTGCGGGCGCATGGCGGGCGGTGCAGCCGCGCCCCACCGGGCCGTCGTCGAACGGCGTGCTGACCGACATCGGCTGCCTGGCCGACACCTGCCTGGCGGTCGGCGGCGAGACCCGCACCGGACCGTCCGGCTGGCACCTGACGCTCGACCGCGTCGACGCCGCCGGCCGCGTCACCGCGCTGACGATGCCGGAGATCCCGTTCGTCATCGGCGCCGACCAGCCGCGCCTCGCCGTGTCCGAGACCGCCGTGGCCGTGCTGTCGGGCACCGACCCGGTGCTCCACCTGCTGCGCGACCGGCGCTGGACGGTGACCGCGCGGCCACCCGGGCGGGTCCTCGATGCCGAGATCGTCGACGCCGATCTGTACCTGGTGATCGAGGACAGCGGTCGGCGGGCGCTGTGGCGGGCAGCGCTCGGCACGATCTGACGGGTCGTCAGATCGTGGGGGGCCACGGGTAACGTGCAGCTGATGCGAGGGATCACCGCCTGGTCGACCTACCTGCCGTACCGCCGCCTCGACCGCAGCCAGATCGCCGCGTTCGTCGGCCAGGGGGGTGGCCGGGGGACGCGCACCGTGGCCAGCTACGACGAGGACCCGACCACGATGGCCGTCGCCGCCGGGCGACGGATCGCCGCCGGAGCCCCGGACCTGCTGCTGTTCGCCACCGCCTTCCCGGCCTACGCCGACAAGACCAACGCCACGGCGATCCACGCCGCCCTGCAGCTGCCGGCCACGGTCCCGGCCTTCGATCTCGGGGCCAGCGCCCGATCGGCGATGGGCGGACTGCTGCTGGCCGCCCGGTCGAGCGGGCGGGTGCTGGTCACGGCCGCCGATGTGCGTGGCGGGCTGGCGGGGTCCGCCGATGAAGCCGCCGGGGGCGACGCCGCGGCCGCGTTCCTGATCGCCGACGACGGCGCAGGCGCGCCTGTGCTGGCCGAGATCGTGGCCACCGCCAGCGTGACCGACGAGTTCGTCGACCGCTGGCGCAGCCCCGGCGAGACCCGGACCAAGACCTGGGACGACAAGTTCGCCGAGACCACGTATGCAGCCCTCGGCCGGCGGGCCTGGGCCGACGCCCTGGCTGCGGCCGGCATCCAGGCCGGAGACGTCGGGGCGGTCGCCGTCGCTGCCCCGACCGCCCGGATCGCCGCCTCGCTCGCCGCCCGGCTGGGCGCGGCCACCGTGGTCGACGACCTCGCCGCCACGGTGGGCAACGCCGGTGCCGCCCAACCGGCACTGCTCCTGGCCGCCTTGCTCGAGCAGGCCGCACCGAACCAGACGGTGGCCCTGGTGAGCCTGGCCGACGGTGCCGACGTGCTGATCCTGCGGACCACGCCGGCCGTCACCGAGCGGCGCGGCGAGACCCTCGCCCGGCAGCTAGCGGCCGGTGGGCCACTCCCCTACGGCAAGTTCCTGGCCTGGCGGGGCAACCTGCACGTCGAGCCACCGCGACGTCCGGAACCGGCCCGAGTCTCGGCCACGGCAGCGGCGCGCAATGACGCCTGGAAGTTCGGCTTCGTCGCCGCCCGAGACCCGCAGACCGGTGCGGTGCACATGCCACCGCAGCGGGTGTCGGCCGACGGCCAGCGCACCGACCAGATGGAACCCCAGCCGATGAGCGGCGTCCAGGGCACGGTGGCCACGTTCACCGTCGACCGCATGGCCTACAGCCCGAGCCCGCCCATCGTCTTCGCCGTGGTCGACTTCGACGGCGGCGGCCGCCTGCCGATCGAGCTGTGCGACGTGGATGCCGCCGACGTGGCCATCGGGATGCGCGTCGAGCCGACCTTCCGCCGCCTGTTCGTCCAGGACGGCATCCCCAACTACTTCTGGAAAGCGAGGCCGGTTCGTGGCTAGTCACGGCATCAAGGACCGCATCGCCATCGTCGGGATGGGGTGCACCAACTTCGTCGAGCACTGGGACCAGGGCCTCGACGATCTGGTGGTCGAGGCCTCCGAGCAGTGCTTCGCCTCGGCCGGCATCGGCAAGGACGACGTCGACGCCTACTGGTTGGGCACCGCCCAGGGCGGCATGAGCGGCATCACCCTGGCCCGCCCGCTGCAGCTCCACGGCAAGCCGGTCACCCGGGTGGAGAACTACTGCGCCACCGGCAGCGAGGCGTTGCGCCAGGCGTGCTACGCCGTGGCCAGCGGGGCCTACGACACGGCCATGGCCGTGGGCGTCGAGAAGGTCAAGGACAGCGGGTTCCAGGGGCTCAACGCCCACCCCGTGCCGAACGACGGCACCGGGCGGACCCTCACCGCCGCCGCCATGTTCAGCATGGTCGCCCCGGCCTACGCCCAGCGATACGGCGTCGACCCGGCGACGATGCGCCAGGCGATGGCCCACGTGGCCTGGAAGAACCACCAGAACGGGGCGAAGAACCCGCGCGCCCAGTTCCGCAAGCCGGTGTCGGTGGAGACGATCATCAACTCGCCGAAGCTGGCCGGCGACCTCGGGGTGTTCGACTGCGCCGGGGTGGCAGACGGTGCCGCAGCCGCCATCGTCTGCCGGGCCGAGGACGCCCACCGCTACACCGACCGACCGCTGTACGTCAAAGCGCTGTCGTTCGTGGCCGGCAACGGCTCGGGCGTCTCCGACCCCGGCTACGACTACACCACCTTCCCGGAGATCGCCGCCTGCGCGGCCGATGCCTACCGGCAGGCCGGCGTCACCGACCCGGCCCGCCAGATCGCCCTGGCCGAGGTCCACGACTGCTTCACGATCACCGAGCTGGTCCTGATGGAGGACCTCGGCTTCAGTGCCCGGGGCACGGCCTGGCGAGATGAGCTGGACGGTCGCTTCGACCTCGACGGCGAGCTCCCGGTCAATCCCGACGGGGGGCTGAAGTCGTTCGGCCACCCCACCGGCGCCAGCGGGCTGCGGATGATGTTCGAGGCCTGGCTGCAGCTGCGCGGTGAGGCCGGCGAGCGCCAGATCCCCGGGCTGGCCGATCGCCACGGCGCGTTGGCCCTGACCCACAACCTCGGTGGCTATCCGGGCGAGATGGTCAGCTTCGTCGCCGTGCTCGGTCGCCAGCTCGGCTGACGGGGCGGCCCGTCGCGCACCACGTCCGGCCGCGGGGCTTGCCAACCGGGGGCTAACCGTGTTAACTGAACAGCGTTAGCTGAACAGTGTTCACGGATGGAGGAGCCCCCATGTTCGATGCCATCGCCCGCCTGGCCACCCGCCACCGGCGCCTCGTGCTGATCGGCGCGGTGCTGTTCTTCGTCGTCTCCGGCGCGCTGGGCGGCGGGGTCGCCGCCAGGCTGTCGTCCGGTGGGTTCGACGCCAGCGACTCCCCCTCGTTCCGCGCCCGGGCCGTGCTCGACCAGCAGTTCGGTGCCGGTACGCCGAACGTCATCCTGCTGGTCGGTGCCCGGCAGGCCACGGTGGACGACCCGGCGGTGGCGGCCGCCGGGCGCGACCTGGCGCGGCGCCTGGCCGGTGAGCGTGCCGGCACCGATTCGGTGGCCTCGGTGACGTCCTACTGGGATCTGCCCGCCGGCAACCCGCTGGCCTCCAGCGATCACCGCCAGGCCCTGATCCTGGCCCGGTTCACCAACGACGATGCTGCGCTGGTCGACCTGTCCAAGCGGCTGGTCGACGAGTACACGATCGGCGCCGCCGCGGCCGGCTCATCGGTGACCGTGGCCCTCGGCGGCAACGGCCCGCTGTTCGCCGAGGTCAACCGCACCGTCGAGCGCGACCTCCTGCGCGCCGAGCTGATCGCCATCCCGATCACGTTGATCCTGCTGCTGTTCATCTTCCGTGGCGTCGTCGCCGCGTTGCTCCCGCTGGCGGTCGGGGCGCTGGCCGTGGTGGGCACGTTCCTGGTCCTGCTCGTGGTCAACTCGTTCACCCCGGTGTCGGTGTTCGCCCTCAACCTGACCACCGCCATGGGGCTGGGCCTGGCGATCGACTACTCGCTGTTCATCGTCAGCCGGTACCGAGAGGAGCTGGCCGGTCACGATCCGCTCACGGCCGTGCGCCGCACCGTGCAGACCGCCGGGCGCACCGTGGCCTTCAGCGCCGGGACCGTCGCCGCGTCGCTCCTGGCGTTGCTGGTGTTCCAGCTCGGCTTCCTGCGCAGCTTCGCCTACGCCGGCGTTGCCGTGTCCGTGCTGTGCGGCCTGTTCGCCGTCGTCGTCCTCCCGGCCCTGCTGGCCGTGCTCGGCCGGCGTGTCGACGCCCTGCCCATCGGCCGCCGGCGCCGCGCCGCGGCCGTGGTCGCCCCGGGGACCGGGGTCTGGCATCGCGTCGCCGTGTTCGTCATGCGCCGGCCGGTGCCGGTGATCACCGGCGTGCTGGTCGTCCTGCTCGTCCTCGGCGCACCCTCGCGCAACCTGCGCCTCGGGTTGCCCGACGACCGCGTCCTGCCGCCGTCGGCGGCGAGCCGCCAGGTGCACGACGCCATCCGTGCCCACTTCCCCTCGGAGGAGGCGGGCGCGGCCAGCGTGGTGCTGACCGACGCCGGACCGAAGGCCGCGCGAGCCGGCGCCGTGCAATCGCTGGCCACCCGCCTGGGTCGACTGGACCACGTCACCCGCGTCGACACGGAGATCGGGATCTTCTGCGGGACCACCGGCTCGGTCGCCGGGGTGCCCTGCCAGCCCGGCGCCCTCGTCGTCCCGGCGGCGGCCAGCCCGGCACTGGCCGACCGCTTCGATCGACCGAACGCCACGTACCTCAACGTCGTCCCGGCTCTCGAACCACTGTCGGCCGCGGGCGAGCGCTTCGCCGGCGAGGTCCGCCGGGCGGTCCACGACAGTGGCGTCCCGGCCGTGGTTGGTGGGCCGTCGGCGACGTTGGTCGACGCCAAGGACTCGCTGACCGGACGGATCCCGCTGGCCGTCGCGATCATCGCGGTGATCACCTTCGTCCTGCTGTTCCTGATGTTCGGCAGCATCCTGGTGCCCGTCAAGGCGCTGGTGCTGAACGTGCTCAGCCTGTCGGCAACGTTCGGAGCGATGGTGTGGATGTTCCAGGACGGCCACGGCAGCTCGCTGCTGAACTTCTCGGCGACCGGATCCCTGTCGGCGGTGATCCCGGTGCTGATGTTCTGCGTGGCGTTCGGGTTGTCGATGGACTACGAGGTCTTCCTGCTCTCGCGGATCAAGGAGGAGCACGATCACGGCGCCGACAACGTCGACGCCGTGGCCCACGGACTGGAACGGACCGGACGCATCGTCACGGCTGCAGCACTGCTGATGTCGGTGATCTTCCTGGCCTTCGCCACCTCCGAGGTCAGCTTCATCAAGCTGTTCGGGGTCGGCCTGACGCTGGCGGTCCTGCTCGATGCCTTCGTCATCCGCGGCACGCTGGTCCCGGCGTTCATGCGTCTGGCCGGGGCGGCGAACTGGTGGGCCCCGGCCCCGCTCCGCCGGCTGTACGAGCGCTTCGGCATCCACGAGCACGTCGAGCTGGACCCGCCGGCGGGCATCATCCCGTCCGACATCGCCGCCCCCGACCGTGACAGAGTGGGCGTGTGACCGGACTGTCCGACCTCGCCGCGGCGCCCCAGCCGAGCCGGGCACGTCGCGGTGAGGGCGACCGGACCCGTCAGGCGATCCTGCGCGCCGCCGAGGAGCTGCTCATCGAATCCGGCTCGCAGGAGCAGGTCAACATCCGCGCCGTAGCCGAACGGGTCGGGCTGACGCCACCGGCCATCTACCGCTACTTCTCCGACAAGGACCACCTGCTGTTCGAGGCCTGCGGGCAGTACTTCGACGACTTCGAGGACGAGGTGATCAACCCGGTGCTGCGCACCACGGACGACGTCATCGAAGCACTGCGGCGGATCGCCGAGGGCTACGTCCGCTTCGGGCTGCACCACCCCGAGCACTACCGGATCATGTTCATGCTCCACCACGACCACACCCCCGAGCAGTACGCCGACGACCGGGTGGTGGAGACCGGCTCGTTCGGTTCGACGGCGGCGCTGGTGCAGCGCGGGGTGGCCACCGGTCAACTGCGCGGCGACCTCGACGTCGCCGCCCTGACCTGGGCGCTGTGGGCCGGGCTGCACGGACTGGTGGCGCTCGCCGTCGCCAAGCCCAACATGCCCGGACCGCCGATCGACCAGCGCGTCGCGGCGATGATCGACGTGTTGATGGACGGCGCTGCGCCCCGCTGACGGCATCCACCGTTCGCTACGGTCGGGACGATGAGCGACGACCGCAGCGCCGACCGACTGGCCATCTCCGAGATCCTCAGCCGCTACTCCTGGGCGATCTGCGACCGCGACTGGGACGCCTACCTGGCGTGCTTCACCGACGACGGGCAGGTGGATTATTCGACGGCCGGCGGCCCGGTCGGCTCGGCGGGCGACGCCGCCGCCTGGCTCGGTCAGATCGGTGCCGGCTTCGACGTGATGATCAGCCACGGCGGCAACGTCGTCATCGACTTCGACGGCCCCGACGCCGCGCAGGTCCGCTCGATCTACCGGATGACGATGCGCATCCCGGGCGAGACGCCGACCTACCTCGAGGCCTGCGGGTACTACCGCGACACCCATGCCCGTACCGCAGCGGGCTGGCGCATCGCCAACCGCTACGAGGCGATGTTGTACCTGCGCTGAGCGGTCAACCGACGAACGTCTGGTACTGGTCGAGGGTGGCGAGCACCGCGTCGCGGTCCGCCGACGGCAGGTTGAACACCACCGACGAGCAGCCCAGCTCGCGGTAGTAGTCGAGCTTCGTGGCCGACGGGTACGTGCCGAAGGGAATGACCGCGGGGGCGCCCGCCCGGCCGGCGGAGGCCCACGCGTCGCGCAACGACGGTAGGGCCTCGCGGATGCCGGCGCCGCCGATGGGCATCCACCCGTCGGCGAACTCGCCGACCGCGGCGAACAGCTTGGGACCGGGGCTCCCGCCGATGTAGGTGGGGATGCGCGGCTGCTGGACCGGCTTGGGCCACTGCCAGGCCGGGCCGAAGTCGACGAACTCGCCGTGGAACTCGGCGACCTCGTCGGCCCACAGGCGGTGGATGGCCAGGACGTGCTCGCGCACCTGGGCCCGGCGGCTGGCGTAGTGCACCCCGTGGTCGCGCATCTCCTCCTTGTTCCAGCCGTACCCGACACCGAAGCGGGCCCGCCCACCGGAGATCACGTCGAGGGTGGCGAGGGCCTTGGCGTGCTCGATCGGGTGGTGCTGCATGGCCAGGGAGATGCCCGTGCCGACGGCCAGGTGTTGGGTGACCGCCGCCGCGGTGGACAGGGCCACGAGCGAGTCGAACACCCGGCGGTACTGCTCGGGCAGCGGCTCGCCGCCGGGGAACGGGGTTTCGCGCGACGCCGGGATGTGGCTGTGCTCCGGCAGGTACAGGCTGGCGTAGCCACGGGACTCGAGCTCCCGGGCCAGCTCGGCCACGCCGATCGACTGCTGGGTGAAGAAGATGGTGGCACCGAAGTCCATGGCACACGTTGCCACGTGACCGGCCGTGACCGGCAACCCTCGCCGCCGGCGCGATGATCGACCCATGACCGACGGCCCCGTGCTGATCACCGGCGCCACCGGCTTCATCGCCGGGCACTGCGTCCACGAGCTCCTCGCCCACGGCTACGACGTGCGCGGCACGGTGCGCGACCTGGCCCACGCCGAGGTCGACCACCTGCGCGCCGACGCCGAGCAGTACCACGGCACGCTGCAGCTGGTGCAGGCCGACCTCGGATCCGACGACGGCTGGGCGGCGGCGGTCGACGGCTGCCGGGCGGTGTGGCACGTGGCCTCACCGGTTCCGGCGTCGATCCCCAAGGATCCCGAGGTGCTGATCCGCCCGGCCGTCGACGGCACGGCACGGGTCATGCGTGCCGCTGCCGCCAGCGGCACGGTCCGCCGGGTGGTGATGACCTCCTCGACCGATGCCATCTGCGGCGGTCACCGCGCCCAACCGGGCAAGGTGTGGACGGAGTCCGACTGGGCCGATCAGTCCACCGCCGGGCCGTACCCGATGAGCAAGCTGCTGGCCGAGCGGACCGCCCTCGACCTGGCCGGCGAGCACGGTCTGGAGCTGGTGCGGATCAATCCCAGCCTGGTGCTCGGGCCGCTGCTGCATCCCGGCCACCCGACCTCGCTGGAGACGATCCGCAAGCTGATGGCCCGCGAGCTGCCCGCCGTGCCGCACATGGACTATCCGCTGGTCGATGCCCGAGATGTGGCTGCGGCCCACCGCCTGGCGATGGAGCACCCCGGGGCCGCCGGGCAGCGCTATCTCGTCGCCGGGGAGCACCTCTGGATGGGCGAGCTGGCTGGTCTGCTGGCCACCCGGTACAACCCGTCCGGCTACCGCATCCCGACCCGCCGCCTGCCGTACGCGGCCATGTGGCTGATCGCCCGGTTCGACCCCACCATCCGCCTGGCCCTCGACTACGTCGGGGTGCGCCACGAGATGAGCACGGCCAAGGCCCGCACCGAGCTGGGCTGGACGGCCCGGCCGGCGACCGAGACCGTCATCGACAGCGCCGACAGCCTGCAACGCTTCGGGATCGTCGCCCCGGGGCGCTGACCCGGCGATCAGGCCGGACCCGGCTCCTCGACCCGCGTCGCACGGCTGTCGAGGTCGACCTCGACGGTCTCGGCGGCGACGCGCACGTCGTACATCGGCTGGCAGCGTTCCATCTTGGACTCCCATCCGGTCGCCAGGTCGAAGGCCCACTGGTGCCCGGGGCAGACCAGCCGACCGTTCAGCAGCACCCCACGTTCGAGGAGCTTGCGGCGGTGGATGCACACGTTGCTGAACGCGCTGAACGTCTCGTCGTGGGCGACCACGAGGACCGACTCGTCCTCGCCCACCGGAACCACGACCTTTCGCCGCCGGCGGACGTCGGCCACCGAGCCGACCGCCACCCAGGTGCTCACCCGTCGCTCCCGGGCGAACCGGCAGTGTCGTCCTTGGCCAGCCACACCTGGCGCAGCCGGTCGTAGACCTTCCCGCTGGCCTCCATCTCGCGCTGGTCGGGATCCCAGGCCACGGTCACGTCGCCGGCAACGTAGGTCTGGCAGGCCAGCCGGTAGCCCTGCTCGTACAGCTCTCCGAGCCGGTCACGCTCCCGTCGACGGGCCGGTAGCAGCTGATCGGCACCGTGGAGCACGCGCACCCGGTCGGTGCCGCAGTTGCCGCTGGCGCAGCGGAACGGGATCCCGCACTCGTGGCGGATCGCCACCCGCAGCAGGTTGACCTCGTCGCCCTCGGGGAAGGTGACCTCCCGATCGGCGGTCTCGAAGCGGATCCGTGGCATGCGCCTCAGGCCAGGGCCGGCTCGGGATCGGCCACCGGGGCGTCCGGGGCCACGTAGGTGTCGTACAGCGCCTTGGTGTAGGCGAAGCGCATGTCGGCGCCATGGCGGACCAGCTGCAGGCAGCGCTGCTGGAGCTCAGGCGTCGTGGCGTGGTCGAGCACGATCTGGTAGCCGCGCTCGCCGTGGATCTCGTCGCTGGTGATGTGCAGGTCGAAGAACTCGGCCTCCTCCTCCGTGAACCCGTAGCGCTCGATCAGCACCGGGTACTGGCGGCGGTAGATCGAGGGCACCTGTGACTCCAGCCCGACCACCAGGGCCGCCGTGGCAACGGCGAAGTGCTCACGGAAGGCGACGGCGTAGCACCAGCCCTGGAAGGCACGGGTCACCGCGGTGGCGTTGTCGATGTCCATCACTCGCTCGCGGGTGGTGCCGCAGGCCTCGGCGAAGCGGATGAGCAGGTCGGTGTGGCGGACGTCGCTGATCTCCTCCTCGTACATGTTCTGCAGCAGGAAGTCCTTGGCATCGGTGGCGGTGTCCGGGGCGTTGGCGTAGATGTACGCCAGGTAGTCGGCGAACGGGCCGACGTAGTGGTAGTGGTTCTCCGCCCAGCGGGCCAGGTGCTCGCGGCTCAGCTCGCCGTTGGCCCAGGCCTTGGAGAACGAGGCGTTCTTGGCCTCACGGCCCTTGATGGCGTCCTCGAGGGCGGCACGGAAGTCGGTGGTGTTCAGCAGCTCGGCCATGGCGATGTCCTTCGAATCGTGAGTGCGGATCGTGAGTGCGGATCGACGGGTGTCCGTCGGTTGGGTGGTGTCGAGAGGGGTGGGTCGCCGGGTCGTGGTGGCCTGCGAGACTGGCTCGTCGGCTGGTCTGCGATCCGGCATTGCGTATACTGTATACCAGATGCCGGAGCAGTGGCAAGCGACGGGAGGAACATGCGGCTCGACCACGAACAGGCGGTGATGGCCGAGCAGTGCACCGGGCGCGGCCGGCGCGGCGTGGTCTGCGCCGCCGCTCCCCTGGCGGCCCTGGCCGGCGCCCGCTTGCTGGCTGAGGGGGCCAACGCCTTCGACGCCGCCGTCGCCGCGGCATTGTGCGAGACCGTCCTGCTCCCGCCGAAGTGCGGGTTCGGTGGCGACCTGGTGGCCCTCGCCGTCACCGCCGACGACCCGACGCCGAGGTCCCTCCTGGCCATCGGTGGCGCCCCCGCCGGCTTGGCCGACGTCGCCCGGCACGGGGTGTGGCGTGACGTCGGGCCGACCTCGGTGGGCCCGCCCGGCGCGCCGGCCGGGTACGCCGCGCTGGCCGCGATGGGGACCTGCGACCGGGCAACCCTGGCCGGCGCGGCGCGGGACCTGGCGGCGAACGGGTTCCCGTGGGCCGCGGTGTGCACCCGCCTGGCCGAGCAGGCTGCCGAGCTGGTGGCCGAGTTCCAGCCGGACGGGACGCGCTTCTATCCGGGCGGGCAACCGATCGCGCCCGGCACGCTGACCGTCCTGCCCGGGCTGGCCCAGGTTCTCGAGGCGTGGATCGACCGGGGGGCAGCGGTGCTCGACGGACCGCTGGGAACGGCGATCGTCGCCACGGTGCAGCAGCACGGTGGCGTGCTGGCGGCCGACGAGGTGGCCTCGGCCCGCGCCGAGTTCACCGCCTGCGCCGCCCGCGACCTCGGTGGGCTGCGGGTGTGGGCCACCGCCGCACCGACCCACGGGCCGGTCCTGCTCGATGCGCTCTCCACCGATCCCGACGCCGGGCACCGGTACACCGCGATCACCGAGGCGGTGCGCCGCCACGCGGCCACCCTGCACGACCCCAGCGGGACCTCGATGGTCAGCGCCGCCGACGCCGATGGCAACGCCGTGGTCGTCGTGCACAGCAACTCGTACCCCCGCTTCGGCAGCGGGCTGATCGTCCCCGGCTACGACCTCGTGCTGGCCAATCGCGCCGGGCGCGGCTTCGACCCCGATCCCGACCACCCCAACTTCCCGGTCCGTGGACGACGACCGGCCACCACCCTGCACGCCTGGGCGACGGGCGCGCCGGGCGGCCCGGTCGAGTGGCTGGGGGGCACCCCGGGCGGCGCCAACCAGGTGCCGTGGAACGCCCAGGTGCTCGGACGGCTCCTGGCCGGCGTGCACGATCCGGGCGTCCTGGTCACCGCCGCGCTGTGGGAGGCCCAGGCGGGCGGGGGCCTGCGCGTCGAGCGCGGGCTCGCCGACGACGAGCGTGCCCAACTCGCCGCGGTCGGCGGAGCGTGGCGCGACGCGCCGCGCTGGGGGGCCAAGAGCGCCATCCAGGTGATCCGCCGGCCGGCCGCAGGATCCCTGTTCGCCGGGGCGGCCGACCCGCGCACCCAGGGCGCGGCACTCGGCGTGTGATCGCTCAGCCGCCGGTGGCGCGCCGCGGCCGGCAGAACCACAGCAGGCTGAACGGTGTCACCACGGCGATCAGCACCGTCGGCCGCAAGGCGATCGGGCTGTTGCCGATGATCACCCCGGCCAGCGCCCCGATGGCGATCTGCACGCTGCGATAGGCGCCGAGTGCCAGGCCATGACCACCGAAGCGCTCCACCGCCATGACGTTGGCCGCCGGGAAGATCGAGCTCACCGTTCCGGCGAACACCGCGGCGATGCCGTAGGTGACCAACCCGGCGGGCAGCAGCACCCAGGCGACCCCCAGCACGCTGAGCAGCACGCCCGTGCGCAGCACGCTGGCCCGCGGACCGATCCGATCGGTGGATCGACCACCCACCACCTTGGCCACGATGGACACCACCCGACCAACGGCCAGCACGGCGGCCGCACGGGCCTCGGTGAGATGCCAGACGTCGACGGCGAAGGTGGTGAAGAACGCCAGGACGCCGTACTGCAACGTGGCGCCGACGGTGCCGACCACCGTCGGCAGGCCGAGCACCAGCCGCCACGGGACCGAGCGCGGTTGGGTGGCGTCGGCGGCCGGGGTGCGCAGCCGGCCGATGCTGACGATGGTGACGGCGGCCAGGCCTGCCGAGACCCAGAACGGGATCCGCCATCCCTGCGCCGCGCCGAGGCTGCCCAGCAACGCAGCCACGGTGAGCCCGGCAGAGAACGCCACCCCGTACAGACCCATGGCGAAGCCGCGTCGAGCCCGCCCGCCGAAGGCCGCGACACCCTGCAGCCCGGCTGGGAAGAACGTGCCGGCGGCCGCACCGAGGAGCACCTGGGAGGCGACGAGCGGGGCGAAGCTGTTGGCCAGCGCGGCAACGACCGAGCCGGCCACGGTGAGGGTCATGCTGGCGCGCATCAGCGTGGCAGCCGTCCACCGCCGCAACGCCAGCCCACCGACCATGTTGAACACGGCGATGCCCACGGCGAGGACGCCGAAGGCGATGCCGCCCTGCCCCTTCGACAGACCGAGGTCGGTGCGCGCCGCTGGGAACAGTGGCGACAGCAGCTGCTCGCCGACGGTCGCCGAGCCGTAGGTCAGGCAGACCAACAGGAACGGTGCCCACCGCAGCCCAGCCGGCTCAGCGGGGTGCGCCGGATCCTCGGCGGCAGTCGGAAGGGGTGGCGAGTCGCTCATCGGTCTCGTATACAGTATGCACTATGTCCCCGCCGAGTGCGCCCGCCCACCTCGACGACCCGACGATCGACGCCTTGCTCGACCTCGCTGCGGTCACCGACGTGGTCGGGGCGGCCTTCGCCGCCTGGGGCCGGGGGGAGGCGGCGACCACCCAGCGGGTCCGCAGCCAGGCCGGCGGGGCGATGGCCAGCGCGATGGCCGCGGTCGCCCCGCCGTACACCGGCGGCAAGGTCTACGCCACCCACGAGGGTCGCTTCACCTTCCTGAACGTCCTGTTCGATCTGCACGGAACCCTGCTGTGCACCCTCGCCGGTGATGCCCTGACCCGCCTGCGCACGCCGGCCGCCTGCGCCCTGGCGCTGCGCCGCCTGGCCGTCCCGGACGTGACGACGGCCGCTCTGGTGGGCGCCGGCCGGCAGGGCTGGCTGCACCTGACCATGCTGGCCGCCGAGCTGCCCGGGCTGACCGAGGTGCGGGTCACCGACCTCGTCCCGGCCGCCGCCACGGCGATGGTCGAGCGGGCCCGCCACGCCGGGATCCCCGCGGTGATCGCCGACCACCCGGCCGATGCGGTGGACGGCGCCGAGGTGATCGTCACCGTCACCCAGGCCGTAGAGCCGCTGTTCCCCGCCTCCGCCGTGTCGCCGCGAGCGACGATCTGCGCCGTCGGGGCGACCAAGTACGACCGCTGCGAGATCGGCGCCGACGTGGTCGATGCCTGTGCCACGGTGGTGTGCGACGACGTCGCCGGCAGCCGGACCGAGTGCGGTGACCTGATCCGCGCCGCATCCGCCGGGCGGTTCGACTGGGATCGCGCCGTCGAACTGCACGCCGTGCTCGCCGGCACCGTCGAGGTCCGGCGCGCCGGCACGGCGCCGGCGCTGTTCGAGACCCAGGGCGTCGCCATCCAGGACGTCGCCGCCGCCGGGCTGGCCTGGGAGCGCTACTGCGCGGCCGGCCGACCCACCCGACCAGACTGACCCCACCTCGAAAGGATCCACGATGCTCGAACACCACCGTCTCACGCTCGAAGAGGCCGAGGTCGCTGCCGATGCAGCGCTGGCCGAGGCCGCCACGCTGGGGGTCGGCTCGGTCATTGCCGTGTGCGACAACGCCGGCTGGCCGATCGTGGTCAAGCGCCCGGACAACGCCAAGGCCACCAGCGTCGAGATCGCCATCAACAAGGCGTTCACCGCGGCGTGCCACCGGCGGCCGACGCACACCTACACCAACGCCCAGTCCGGCGGTGAGGCCTTCGGGATCATGAACATGCACGGTGGCCGGTTCGCCATCTTCGTCGGCGGGTGGCCGATCGAGGTCGACGGCGAGGTCGTCGGCGGCATCGGGGTGAGCGGGGGTCACACCAAGGAGGACATCGCCTGCTGCAAAGCGGGAGTCACCGCCGTCCTCGCCCACCTCGGCCGGACGGCCGACTTCTCCAAGTGGGACAGCTGGACCCCGCCGCCGGTGGAGCACTGAGCGAGCCCGTGGAGCGATGATGACCGTCGAGGTTCGCAACCGCATCGGTGGCCAGCTGGTCGAGGCCGCCGACGGAGCCCGATTCGAGCGGCGCAATCCCGCCGATCGGCGCCAGGTGGTCTCCACCGCGCCCGAGTCGACCGCCGAGGACGTCGCCGCCGCCGTGGATGCGGCGATGGACGCCACCACTGCCTGGCGGCGGAGCACGCCCACCCGCCGGGCCGAGGTGCTCGGCGCGGCCGCCCGCATCCTCGATCGGCGGGTTGGCGAACTGGCCGCCGAGATGGTGGCCGAGGAGGGCAAGCCGCTGGCCGACGCCACCAACGAGGCCTCGCGGACCCCACGCAACCTGGACCTGTACGCGGGCGAGGCCTACCGGCTGACCGGGGCGACGTTCCCCAGCGACGACACCCCGCTGGTGTACTCGACGCTCGACCCGGTTGGCGTGGTCGGGGTGATCACCCCGTGGAACTTCCCGTTGAACATGGCCAGCCGCAAGATCGGTCCAGCGCTGGCGGCGGGCAACACCGTGGTGTTCAAGCCCTCGCCGATGACGCCGCTGATGGGCGACCGGCTGGCCGAGGCGTTCGCCGAGGCCGGCCTCCCCGACGGCGTGCTCAACGTGGTCCACGGTGTGGGTGCGGGGGCGATGCTGGTGGCCGACGAGCGGGTGGCGGCGATCACCTTCACCGGCTCGACGGCCACCGGGCGGGCGATCCACGCCAACATCGGCCTCGGCCGGCGGGTCCAGCTGGAGCTGGGCGGCAAGAACCCGATCGTCGTGCTGGCCGACGCCGACCTCGACACCGCCGCGGCGGTGGTGGCCCGGAGCAGCTTCAGCCTGAGCGGCCAGGCCTGCACCGGGGCCGGCCGGATCCTGGTCGACGAGTCCGTGCACGACGCCCTGGTCGAACGGATCGTCCGCCTCGCCGGTGCCCACGTATTGGGCGCCGGCGACCGCCCGGAGGTGACCCAGGGTCCGCTGGTCGACGAACGGGCCGTGCAGTCGATGGTCGAGGCGACGGACCAGGCCGTCCGCGACGGCGCCACGCTGTGCTGCGGCGGTCGACCGGCGACCGCCGGCGATCTCGCCGCCGGCAACTTCTTCCCCCCGACCGTGCTCACCGACGTCCGCCCGGGCACCCCGCTGGCCACGCGCGAGATCTTCGGACCGGTCATCGGCATCGAGCGGGTCAGCGGCCTCGACGAGGCCCTGGCCTCGGCCAACGGCGTCGAGTACGGGCTGTCGGCGGCGATCTGCACCCGCGACCTGGCGGCTGCGCAGCGCTTCGCCGCGGAGATCCAGGCCGGCATGGTGCGGGTCAACCGACCGACGGTCGGCGCGGCGTTCAACGCCCCGTTCGGCGGGACCAAGCAGTCGGGCACCGGCCTGCACCGCGAGCAGCTCGGCCCGACGGTGATGGACTTCTACACCCAGCTGCGCACGGTCTGGATGGGGACCTGATGGATCTCGGTCTGGTCGGCCGGCGGGCGCTGGTCTTCGGGTCCAGCAGCGGGCTGGGCCGGGCGGTGGCGGCGACGCTGGCCGCCGAGGGTGCCGCAGTGGTGGTGGCCGGGCGCGACGCCGACCGCAACGCCGCGGCGGTGGCGGCGACGTCGGCCCGCGGCTCGGTGCGTGTCGATCTCACCGAGGACGGCGCCGGATCCGCGGCCGTGGCCGAGGCGGCGGAGCTGCTCGGCGGTCTGGACATCTGCGTGGTCAACACGGGAGGGGGGACGCCAGGCCCGATCATGGCCACCGCCGGCGCCGACGACGCCGCCTACCGATCGATGCTCCGTCCGGCGCTGGAGATCAGCCGGGCTGCGGCACCGCTGGTGTGCGCCGGCCGGGCTGGCCGGCTGGTCTACCTGACGGCCCGCTCCGTGGTCGAGGCCTCGCCGGCCCTGGCGCTCAGCTCGGTGTTCCGCAGCGGCGTCCACGCCATGGCCCGATCGCTGGCCGAGGAGCTGGCTCCGGACTGCACCGTCAACGTGGTGATCACCGGGCAGTTCGACACGCCGGCCCTGGCCCGCTTCGAGTCGGCCCGGGCCCGCCACGAGGGCCGCTCCGCCGAGGCGATCCGCGACGAGCACCTGGCCCACATCCCGATGGGCCGCCTCGGTACGGCGGCCGAGTTCGCCGACGTCGTCACCTTCCTGTGCAGCGCCCGGGCGTCCTACGTGACCGGAGCGGCGGTGCGGATCGACGGCGGCTCAGTGCGTGGCTTCTGACCCCACCGCTCGCACCGGATCGGTGGCGCGGCCGGGCTCGGCAGGCGGCGCGGCGAAGTAGCCGGCGCGGGCCTTGTCGATGTGCTCCCGGCTGAGCCGCTCGGCCAGGGGCACGTCCTGGGCGGCCACCGCCGCGGCGATCTGCTCGTGCTCCTCCCACGACCACGCGGCGCGTTCGCGCACCCGCCGGCTGTACAGCCACTGGATCTGGTGGATCAGCCCGTCGACCATGTCGGCCAGCAGCGGGTTGGCCGCGGCGTCGACCAGCAGGGCGTGGAACCGGGCGTTCAGCGCCGGCAGTTCGCCCATCCGGTCGGCGGCCAAGGCGTCGCGCCCGCCGGCCAGCACCTCGTCCAGCTCGCCCAGGTGGCGCGGGGTGCGGTGCCGGGCGGCGAGGCCGGCCACCAGCACCTCCAGCGCCCCACGGACCTCGAACACGTGGCGGGCCCGCTCGTCGCTGTACTCCGCCACCCACGCGCCGCGCCGCGGGGCGAGGTGGACGAAGCCCTCGTGGGCCAGCTGCTGGAGGGCCTCGCGCACCGGGTTGCGGCTGACGCCGAGCTCGGCGGCAGCCTGGTCCTCGAACAGCCGCTCACCCTGGCGCAGCTCGCCGGCGATGATCCGCCGGCGGAGCTCGTCGGCGACCGGTCCGCGCAGCGGTGGTCGCTGGATCAGGGTCGGAGCGGGGTGAGCGGCCGAGCGAGCCGGATTCGGTGTCACGGGAGTCGGCATTGACCCCTCCTTTGTCTGCTGTATACAGTATGCGTGGACGTCAAGCCTGGCGTCGAGACTGCGGCACGGGATCTCCGTGCGGCGAACTGTTCATTGGGGGTTCGATGAAGTCATTCCACCGCTCCGTGGTCGGGGCCCTCGCCGGGGTGGCGCTGGTTGCGACCACGCTCGGCGGCGCCCATGCTGCCGCACCGGCGACCACGCCGGGCACCACCGCCTCGGCGGCGGCGTCCGGCGCCGCGATCACCGTCGCGCTCGGGTCGGAGCCGACCAGCCTCGACCCGCACACCGTCGACGACGGCGGCGAGCGGGCGATCAACGACAACATCTACGAGACGCTGCTCACCCGCGACGCCGACGGCAAGCTCCAGCCCGGTCTGGCCACGGCTCTGCCGACCCAGGTCGACCCGACCACCTGGCGCTTCACGCTGCGCGACGGGGTCACCTTCCACGACGGCACCACGTTCACCGCCGACGCCGTGGTGGCCACGGTCAACCGGATGATCCGCCTGATCCAGGAGAAGAAGACCGACAACGACGGCTTCTACAGCACGCTGGCCTCGGCCAAGAAGGTCGACGACCTCACGGTCGACATCGTCACCACCAAGCCCGACGGCGTCCTGCCGGCCCGGGCCTACTGGCTGAAGATCGTCGCGCCGGGCTCGGAGACCAAGGACGACCTGAGCGATGCCCCCAACGGCACCGGGCCGTACACCTTCACCAGCCGGGAGACCGGCGTGAACATCGTGCTGACCGCCAACCCGACGTACTGGGGCGGGGCGCCCAGCATCAGCAAGGTGACCTACGAGTTCGTCTCCGAGGCCGGGACCCGCCTGGCCGGACTGAAGAGCGGCAAGTACGACCTGATCACCAACCTGGCGCCGAACAACGTCAAGGAGGCCCCGGCGTACCAGGCCAAGCAGGCCCAGGAGCACCCGATCCTGATCCTCAACGCCGACGGCGGCATCACCGCCGACCCGAACGTCCGCAAGGCGCTGAACCTCGCCGTCGACAAGCAGGCGCTGATCGACGGGGTTTACAGCGGGTTCGCCACGATCGACGAGGGGCAGCTGCTCAGCCCGTCGATCGTCGGCTACAACGACACGATCAAGGCCTACCCGTACGACCCCGAGCAGGCCAAGCAGCTGATCAAGGCTGCCGGCGCCGAGGGCAAGACCATCACGCTGGTCGGCGAGTCGTCCGGTCGGTGGCTGAACGACAAGGACCTGCTCGAGACCATCGCCGGGTACTGGCAGGAGATCGGCCTGACCGTCGACCTGCAGACGCCCGAGTTCGGCAAGTACCTCGACGTCCTGTTCGACCGCAACCAGCGGGCCGACGCCATCTTCGTGTCCAGCTCCAACGACCTGCTCGATCCGGATCGCCAGCTGAGCACGTACTACCAGGCCGGCGGCATCGGCTCCTCGAACAGCAACAAGGACCTGGCCGCGCTGATCGACCAGGGCCGCCAGGAGCTCAACGCCGACGCCCGGGCCAAGGTGTACCAGGACGCCGTCAAGATGGCCTACGACCAGGCCTACTTCGTCTGGCTGGTCAGCAACCAGGACGTCTACGGGACCAGCACCCGGCTGGTGTTCACGCCTCGGGTGGACAGCAAGCTGCTGGTCAAGGACATGTCGGTCAAGGCCTGACCCGGCGGTCGACGAGCGGCAGCATGGGCCGGTATCTCCTCAAGCGGCTCCCGCAAGGGATGGTCGTGATCTTCGGTGTGACGGTGTTCGTGTTCATCGTCACCCGGGTGGTCGGGGATCCCGTCAAGTTCATGCTGCCGCTCTCGGCCACCGCCGAGCAGCGTGCCGCCCAGCGCCACGTCATGGGCCTGGACCGCCCGATCCTGGCGCAGTTCTGGTCGTTCCTCGGTGACGTGATCCATCTGGACTTCGGCACGAGCACCTACGTGCGCGGCAAGGCGGCGCTGTCGGTCGTCTTCGACTACCTCCCACGCACGCTGCAACTGGTGGCCGCCGGCATGGTGCTGGCCGTCGTGCTGAGCATCCCGCTCGGCTTGCTCGCCTCGCGCAAGCCAGGCGGAGCCCTCGACCGGGCGCTGACCTCGCTGTCGCTCGTCGGGCTGTCGATGCCGCAGTTCTTTCTCGGCAGCGTGCTGGTCATCGCCTTCACGGTCAAGTTGCAGTGGTTCCAGACCGGCGTCGGTCCGCTGCATCGCCATCTCGTCCTGCCGGCCGTCTGCCTGGCGCTGCCGGCGGTCGGACGCCTGGCCATGCTGGTGCGCTCGTCGATGATCGACGAGCTGAACAGCCAGTACGTCAAGGTGCTGAAGGCCAAGGGCATGCCGGCCCGGCGGATCCTGGCCGTCCACGCCCTGCGCAACGCCGGCATCCCCTACGTCACCCTGCTCGGCTGGGAGATCATCCGTGCCCTGGCCGGGTTCACCGTGGTGGTCGAGAGCGTCTTCGCCTGGCCGGGCATCGGCTTCATGGCCAAGCAGGCGATCGCCCAGCAGGACTTCTACCTGATCCAGGCGATCGTCTTCGTCGTCGCCGTGATGGTGGTGGTCCTCAACATCCTGATCGACGTCAGCTACAAGCTGCTCGACCCGCGGGTCACGCTGCGGTAGGCGCTGATGAGCTACCAGCACCCCGATCAGTACAGCGCCGGGCGAGCCGAGGCCGAGCACGCCGAGGAGACCGAGGAGGCCCGCAGCGGCCGCCCGTTCGAGATCGAGGCGGCGACCCACGGTGGCCCATTCCGCGAGCTGGTGCGCGACAAGCTGGGCATGACCGCGCTCGTCGTCCTGGTGGTCCTGGTGCTGGCGGCCATCCTGGCCCCGTGGCTGGCGCCGTCCGATCCGAACAAGATCGGCCCACGGATCCGCATGCGCCCGCCGGTGTGGCACGGCGGGACGTGGAGCCACCCGCTCGGCACCGACTGGCAGGGCTACGACGTCCTGTCCCGGCTGCTCTACGGGGCCCGCACCTCGCTGTTCATCGGCACCGTGGTCGTCCTCGTGGCCGGCACCGCCGGCGTGCTCTACGGCCTGTACGCCGGCTACCGGGGTGGGCGGGCCGATCGCTGGCTGATGGGTTGGGTCGACGTCCAGGTCTCGTTCCCCGGCCTGCTGCTGGCGATGTTGCTGATCGCCCTGGTGGGCGGCAGCGTGCTGTCGGTGACGGCGATCCTGGCCGTCAACGGCTGGATGGTCTTCGCCCGGCTGACCCGCGGGGTGGTGCTGGCCGCCAAGGAACGGCCGTACGTCGAGGCCGCCGAGATCGTCGGGTGCACGCCGCGTCGGGTCGTCTTCACCCACATCCTGCCCAACCTGATCACCCCGCTGGCCACCCTGTCGGTGTTGGAGTTCGCCCGGATCATCCTGGCCGAGGCGGCGCTCTCCTACCTCGGGCTCGGCATCCAGTACCCGGGCGTGTCGTGGGGCCTGGACGTCGCGCGGGCCCAGGACCACGAGCTGTTCGGCAACCAGTGGTTGATCCTCTACCCCGGCATCCTGCTCAGCATCACCGTGCTGTCGGCCAACCTGCTCAGCAGCTGGATGCGCGTCGCCCTCGACCCGCAGGAGCGGGAGAAGCGATTCGCCGGGCGGGCGATCCGTGGTGGGGCGGCCGCGGAGCCCGGGACATGACCGACGCCGACGCCCCCCTGCTGCAGGTCAAGCACCTGTTCGTCAAGTTCTTCACCCGCCGCGGCACCGTCCATGCGGTGCGCGACGTCAGCTTCGACATCGCCCGCGGCGAGACCCTCGGTCTGGTGGGCGAGAGCGGCTCGGGCAAGAGCGTGACCGCCCAGGCGCTCATGGGACTGATCGACCTGCCGGGTCGGATCACCGGAGGCGACGTGCGGTGGCACGGCCAGTCGCTGCTGGAGGGCGACGGCAGCCTGCTGCGCCGGGTGCGCGGCCAGGAGATCGCCATGGTGTTCCAGGATCCGATGACCTCGCTCAACCCGCTGTTCACCGTCGGGACCCAGATCGGCGAGGTGCTCCGCCGGCACCGCAAGATGACTCGCGCCGCGGCCCGCACGCGGGTGATCGAGCTGCTCGATCTGGTCGGGCTGTCCAACCCCGGCCAGCGCGTCGACCAGTACCCGCACGAGCTGTCGGGCGGGATGCGCCAGCGGGTGCTCATCGCCATGGCCCTGGCCTGCGAGCCCCAGCTGCTGATCGCCGACGAGCCGACGACGGCGCTGGACGTGACCATCCAGGCCCAGATCCTCGAGCTGATCGCCGACCTCCAGCAGCGCCTCGGCCTGGCCGTGCTGATGATCACCCACGACCTCGGCGTCGTCGCCGGGCTGTGCGACCGGGTCGCGGTGATGTACTCCGGCAAGATCGTCGAGCTGGCGACCGCCGACGACCTGTTCCACCGTCCGGCCCATCCGTACTCCGCCGGCCTGCTGCGCAGTACCCCGCGCCTCGACGTGGTCATTCCCCGGCTCGTCTCGATCGAGGGTTCCCCGCCCGACCTGGTCAGCCCACCGGTCGGCTGCGCCTTCGCCGAGCGCTGCCACCTGGCCACCGAGGAGTGCCGCGAGTCGATGCCCGGTCTGCACTTCCAGGACGACGGCCGCAAGGTGGCCTGCTGGCGCCCGTTCGAGGCCGAGGGCCCGGCGCCCGTGACTGCCGGGGAGGGTGGGCGATGAGCGAGGCCGACACCCTCGTCCGCCTCGACGGCGTGACGGTCACCTTCGACGTCGGCCGGGACGGCTTCTGGGGCCGGCATCCCAAGCAGCTGCGCGCCGTCGACGACGTCAGCTTCACGATCGGGCGCGGCGAGACCCTCGGGCTGGTCGGCGAGAGCGGCTCGGGCAAGTCGACCATCGGCCGGGCGCTGCTGCGGCGCACGCCCGTCGCCAGCGGGACGATCACCTTCGACGGCCAGGACATCACCCACGTGCGCGGCGAACCCCTGCGCCGGCTGCGCCGGCACATGCAACTGGTCTTCCAGGACCCCTATGCCAGCCTCAACCCGCGGATGACCGTGGCCGAGCTGGTGAGCGAGCCGCTGCGGGTCCACGGCATGGCCGATTCCGTCGAGGGCGCTCGGCCGGTGGTCTCCGCCCTGCTCGAGCGGTGCGGGCTCCCCGCCGACGCCGCCGACCGCTACCCCCACGCCTTCTCCGGCGGCCAGCGCCAGCGGGTCGGCATCGCCCGGGCGCTGGCGCTGGAACCGGCGTTCATCGTCGCCGACGAGCCGGTCTCGGCGCTCGACGTGTCGATCCGCGCCCAGGTGGTCAACCTGCTCCAGGACCTCCAGCGTGAGCGCAACCTGACCTACCTGTTCATCGCCCACGACCTGTCCGTGGTCCGCCACATCAGCCACCGGATCGCCATCCTGTACTGCGGCAAGCTGGTCGAGCTCGGTCCGACGGCCGACATCTACGACCGCACCAAGCACCCGTACACGACCGCGCTGCTGTCCAGCGTGCCGATCCCCGACCCGCCGCTGCAGCGCAGCCGCACGCGGATCGTGCTGGCCGGCGAAGTGCCGAACCCGGTCGATCCGCCTCCCGGGTGCCGGTTCCAGACCCGTTGCCCGATGGCCGAGGCACGGTGCCGGGAGCAGGCGCCTCCGCTGGAGGAGAAGGCTCCCGGGCATTGGGCGGCGTGCTGGCTGAGCTGATCAGCCGCGCAGCCGCTCGGGGGCCAGCGCTGCCGGGTCGAGACCGACATCGGCGACCGGCCGCTGGAACACGGCCGCGGCCACCAGCTCGGCGAGGGCCGGGGCGGTCTTGATGCCCGCCCCACCCTGCCCGGCCAGCCACCAGAACCCGGGGGCGTCGGGATCCTCGCCGACCACCGGCAACCGATCCGGGGCGAAGGTGCGCAACCCGGCCCAGGCCCGGCGCACCGAACGCAACTCGAAGGTGGTCGCCTGGTTGAGCTGGTCGAGGGCCCAGGCGACGTCGACCTCCTCGGGCCGGGCGTCGAGCGGCGGCGACGGAGTCTCGTCCGCCGGGGAGATCAGCAGGCCGCCTGCCTCGGGCTCGGCATACCACCGCCCGGCGACGTCCATCACCAACGGCCAACTCGCCGCCTGAACCGGGGCACTGGCCAGCGCCGCCGTGCGGCGCATCGCCGTGAACCCCAGCGGGACGACGCCGGCTCGCTCGGCGACGACGTCGGCCCACGCCCCGGCCGCGTCGATCAGGTGCGCGGCCCGCACGACGCCGGCCGTGGTCTGCACCTCCCACGCCCCGCCGACCCGCCGGCAGCTGCGCATCGCCGCCGACGTGGCCACCACCCCACCCCGCCGGCGGACGCCGCCCACGTAGGCCTGCAGCAGGGCGGCGGTGTCGATGGCCATGGCGCCGGGCTCGGCCACCGACCCGGCGGCGACGGCCTCCGGACGGATTCCCGGGAGCCGCTCGACGGTGGCCGCTCGGTCGCAACGCTGCACGGTCGGGGAGACCAGGCGGCCTCGCTCGGCCACCTCGTCGAGGGCCGCGGCCTCACCCGCCCGACCCACCCACCACAGTCCGCGCCGGCTCAGCAGCGCGGTCTCGGCGAACCCGGCCGGCGGATGCTCGAAGAACGGCCGCGAGGCGCTGACCAATCGGCAGACCTCCAGCCGACCCGACGTCTCCGACAGCACGCTGGCCGAGCGTCCCGTGGCGTGGTGCCCGGCAACCTCCTCCTGCTCGATCACCACGACCGTGGCCTGCTCGCTCAGTGCCCACCCGGCGCTGGCGCCGGCGATGCCGGCGCCGACCACGACCACGTCGGCCCGGTCCGGCAGCCCGGCGATGCTGGTCACGACACGGTGGGGACCGGGGCGCGCATGACCAGGCCGAGGGCGACGTTGTCCATGTGCCGCTGGGTGGCCTGGCGGGCCAGGTCGGCGTCGCCGGCGGCGAGCGCGTCGTAGATCGCCTGGTGCTCGTCCCAGCTGGTCATCGCCCGGCGGTCGCTCAGCATGCTGAAGATCATCTCGGTCTGGTGGCGCAGGGGGCCCACGGCACCGTCGAGGTACTCGTTGGCCGCGGAGCGCTCGATGACCAGGTGGAACTCACGGTGGAACGACGCCGCCTTGACCAGGTCGCCGCGCTCGGACGCCCGCCGCCCGGCATCGATGCAGTGCTGCAGGGCACGCAGGTCATCGGCCGTGCGCCGCAGCGCAGCCCGCTGCGCGGCGTAGGCCTCGAGCACGGCGCGCAGCTCCAGCAGCTGGCTGGCCTGGTCGGGGTCGATACGCGTCACGTACGCCCCCCGGCGAGGGATGACCTCGACCAGGCCGGTTCCCTCGAGGGCCCTGATCGCCTCGCGGATCGGGTTGCGCGACACACCGAGCTGCTCGGCCAGGCGATCCTCGTACAGCCGATCGCCCTGCTTGAGCTCGCCGCGGGAGATCATCCCGTGGATCTCGTCGGCCACGATCTCGCGCAACGTCCGATACTTCTGGCCAATCGTCACCCGCTCACCCTACAAAGCCCGCTCAGCGCGCCAGGTAGACCCCGGCGACGATGAGCCCGTAGCACACGACGACGGTGCGCAGCACAGCCGGCTTGATGACCGTGACCAACCGGCCGCCGACGTGCCCGCCGATCAGGCTCATCGGGGCCATCACGGCGACCAGCGACCACTCGACCTTGCCGGAGAACGCCAGGAACGCCGCGGCGCAGACGTTGATGGCGATCGACAGCAGCTGCTTGAGGGCGTTGACCTGGGTCAGCGGAGCGTCGCTGAACAGGCCGAGCACGGCGATCAGCATGATCCCGAGACCGGCCCCGAAGTACCCGCCGTAGACGGCGGAGAGCCCGACGGCGCCGAGCTCGATCAGGCGATGCGAGGCGCGCTGGCGACCGAACAGGTAGCGGCGCAGCGGAACCTGCACCGCCAACAGGATGCAGGCGGCGATGATCAGGTACGGGACCAGGGCCCGGAACATCGCCTCGCTGGACAGCACCAGCAGGATCGAGCCGAGCAGCCCGCCGATCGAGGCGACGACCAGCGCCGGCCGAACGGATCCGCCGAGCCGGCGCAGGTCGTCGCGCTGGGCGAGCGTCCCGCCGATGTAGCCGGGACACAGCGACACGGTGTTGGTCGCGTTGGCCCGCACGGACGGCACGCCGACGGCGGTCATCACCGGGAAGGAGATCAGCGTGCCGCCGCCGGCGATGGCGTTCACCGCGCCGGCCCCCACCGCCGCCGCGGCGCAGGCGAGATGGGCCGCAGCCGACACCGACACGTCGCCAGTCTGGCACACGGCTGACCACCGTGCATATTGCGCGCAAAATACGCGAGGCTCAGTCGCACCGCTCTACCATGCGTCGATGCGCCCACGTCTCACCGGGTCCTTCGTCGCCCTGATCACCCCGTTCGACCAGGCCGGGCGGGTCGACTTCGGCGGGTTCCGCACGCTGATCGACTGGCACGCCGAGCACGGCACCTCGGCCGTGCTGATCATGGGCTCGACCGGCGAGGTGTCGATGCTGACCGCCGACGAGCGGGCCGAGATCATCCGCCGCACGGCCCCGATGGGCGGATCGCGGCTCGCGGTGTGGTTCGGCTGCACGGGCGCCAGCACGGCGGCGACCATCGACACCCTGCGCCTGGCCCGGGACGCCGGCGCCGGCGGGGCGATCCTGGCCGCCCCCTCCTACATCTGCGCCCCTCCGGACGACATCGAGGCCTACCTGCTGGAGTGCGCCGACGCCGTCGACCTGCCGATGGGGCTGTACAACAACCCGCCGCGAGTGGCCACCGACCTGCACTGGGACGCCATCGCCCGGGTGATGGCCCACCCGAACATGGTCGTCCTGAAGGAGAGCACCGCCCGCGTCGGGCAGGTGGCCCAGGTCCTGGCCCGCCGGCCGGACTGCGCGGTCATGTGCTGCGACAGCCCGAACCTCGGCCTGGTGGTGCCGACCATGTCGCTCGGTGGTCACGGCACGGCCAACATGTCCGGCAACATCGACCCGGTCGGGATGGCCACCCTGTCGACGCCGTGGACCTCCCCCGAGCAGTCGGTCACCTTCCGGGAGACCTACCTGGCCATGCTGCCCACGCTGGACTTCACCTACTCGGCGGTCAACCCGATCCCGGTCAAGTCGTTGATGAACGCCGTCGGCCTGCCCGCCGGTCCCCTGCGCAAACCGCTGCGTCCCTTGGAGCCGGCGGCCCTGGCGGCCGGCCTGGCCATGGTCCGGGCCACCGGGCTGGACGAGCGGTACGGCTGGACGGTCCCCGACCGCTGACCCGACGGGTCAGGCGCGCAGCAGGTCGGGGCGGCTGGTCGCCACCATTCGGCGCAGGCCGTCGCGCCACGGCACGGTGCAGCGGAACCCGGTGGCATCCAGCTTGGTGGTGTCGCAGACCACCGACGGGATCGCCGCCGAGGTGGGCTGGAACGTGGCCGCCAGTCCGGTCAGGTCGGTGAACTCGGCGCACCAGTCCTCGACGGAGACCACGTCGGGGCCGCACCAGTTGATGGCCGTCGCCGGTGTCGAGGCCACCGACAGCAGGTATGGCAGCGCCCGCACCTGATCGTCGGCGTGGATCGGGTTGTAGGAGTTCGGCTGGTCCTCGTGGACCGGGATGGCCATGCCGTGCTCCATCATCATCAGGTGGAACAGCATCCACCCGTACGTGTCGCCGTAGGGCACGTTCAACCGGGCGATCACCGTGGGGACCCCGAGCCGCCGGCAGGCCTGGGACACGGTGGCCTCGGCGGCGATCTTGCTGATCGAGTAGGTCACCATGCCCATCGCCCGGTGGCTGTCCCCGAGCGGGTCGGTCTCGACCAGCGGCTCGTGGCCCTTGGGCTGGTACACGGCCGTCGACGAGCAGTGCAGGAAGGCGGCCAGGCGGTCACTGCGCGACGCCGCGGTGTCCATCAGGTCGGCCACGCCCTCGGCCGTCGAGCGCAGGGCGACGGCGAAGTCGTTCGACTTGGACACGGCGAAGTGCAGCACCAGGTCGAGCTCGGACGGGACGTCGTCGAACGCCGAGGTCTCGAAGTCGATCGCCACCGGGGTGACGCCGGCGTCGAGCAGCGGCTGGCGCTGGGCCGGGTCGCGCAGGCGCGCCGCACCGTAGACCTCGTTGCCGGCGGCGGCCAGCTGGCGGGCGACGGGACCCCCCACCCACCCGGTCACACCGGTCACCAGGATTCGCTTGCCCACGATCGGTTCCATCTCGGCCTCGCTCACCACAGCTCGTCGACGAATCGGTCGGTGCCGAACACGGTCTGCTGGAACGGCGCGGTCCACAGGTGGCGGGCGACGCCGCTGGCGTCGAGCTCGGCGCCGAACGTCGACCAGCCGCCGTCCCACCCCTCGGCCGGGTCGTGGTCGACGAAGTGCAGTTGCAGGAACCGGCGCTCGATGTTCGGGATGCGGACCACGTCCGGCGGTGCGTCGGGCAGCAGCGGGATCGGCGAGTTGGTCGACACGAGATCCGGCGCCCACGCCGCACCGCGATGGCCCTCGGCCCACTCGGCCGTCCAGCGCGCGAGCCCGTCCCAGTCGTTGTCGCCGGTGAACTCGCCGACGTTGACCACCAGCCCCGGGTAGTTGCGGTCGAGGGCCTGCTCGATGGCGGTGCCGTTCGGGTCGGCCTGCCACGACGAGCGGTAGTCGTAGAGCAACGTGTGGATGTGGTCGCGCTCGGTGAACATCCGGCCCTGGCGATGGAGGTTGTTGACCTGGTCGACGCTCCAGCGGTTCCACTCGTCATGCTTGCCAGCGATGACGCCGTAGATCGCCAGGTACGAGCCGATCGACGGGTCGGGCGTCATCGGCGACTGCGCTGGGTAGCGCAGGTCCTTCAGCCGCTTGGTGGCGACGAATCGGTCACCGCAGAAGTTCCACTCGGCGATCATGCAGCCGGAGTAGAAGTGGTCGGACTCGTACCACCGGTTGTAGGCCAGCTCGTGGCCACGGTGCGGCTCGACCATCGTGAACAGGACGGTGCCGAGGCGGATGGGCGGGATCACGGGGCGACCGTACCAAGACGGTCCGCCGGGGGCGGGGTCCGAGCGGCGCTGCCCCGGGCCACCGGTCAGAGGCCGAGGAACGAGCCGCCGTCGCAGACCACGGTCTGGCCGGTGACGTAGGCGGCATCGTCGCTGGCCAGGAACAGGGCCACCGATCCGACGTCGGTGGTGATGTCGCCGACCCGGCGCAGTGGGGTGCGCGCTTCCATGGCGGCTCGGAGGGCCGGGTTGGTCTCGAAGGTCCGGACCAGCGCCGGGCTGCCGGCCACCGGGGCCACGCAGTTGACCGTGATCCCCTCCGGCCCCCACTCCCGCGCCAGGCTCTTGGCCAGGGCACGCTGGGCGGCCTTGACCGGCGAGTACAGCGGCATGTTGGCACTGCCCTCCACCCCGCTCGGCGAGGTGATCAGGATCAGCCGGCCGTGAGGACGGGCGGCACGCAACGCCTGGTGGGCCTCCTGGGCGCAGTACAGGCTGCCCCAGACCGCGGTGCGGCTCATCGGCGTCCAGTGCCGGTCGAGATCGCAGTCCTCCAACCGGTGGCGACCGTTGCTGGTGAAGGCGTTGTGCACCATGACGTCGAGCCGGCCGAACTGCTCGCGGGTGGCGGCCACGCAGTGGCGGACGCTGTCCCGGCTGGTGACGTCGGTCTCGATGCACGTGGCGGCGCCGCCCGCCTCGAGGATCGCCTCGACCACCGGCTGGCCGGTCTCGGCCCGCCGGGCGGCCACGACGACGGTAGCCCCGGCCTGGGCCAGCCGCCGGGCGATGCCCTCCCCCACGCCCTGCCCGGCGCCGGTCACCACGGCGACCCGCCCGGCCAGGCGGCTGTCGGTCACATCCACAGCCCACCGTCCACGACGATGGTCTGGCCGGTCACGTCGCCGGACGCCTCGCTGGCCAGGAAGTCGATGACGGCCTGCGGGTCGGCGCGGTCCAGCGCCGCCGGCGCCAGGGAGACCGGCCCGGCCAGGGTCGGATCGTCGATCACCATGGCCGGGTCGACGGCGACGGCATTGACCGTCACCCCGAGCGCCCCCCACTGCCGGGCGGCGCTCTTGACCAGGACGCGCACCGCCTCGGCTGCCATCGCCGTGTGGGCGTAGTGGTCGCCGCCGGACATGCCCGTGGTCGGCACGACGACGACGATGCGGGTGACCCCGGCGGCGACGGCCCGCTGCATCGCCTGGATGGTGTCCTGCAGTGGCGCCTCGAACGCGGCCTGGAAGTCGTCGTCGCTGATCTCGTCGAACCCCCGGGCCACCGGATCGAACCGCGGCCGGATCACCACCGCCCCGCCCCGCTCCCCCGCCCCACCCCTCACTGCCGCAGCGCCGCTCTCCCCCACGCCGCCGCTCACCCCCACGCCGCCGCTCACCCCCACCATCCCTCGCGTGCGCAAACCGCCGCCTGCGAACGTCTGCGCACGCGACCCAGGTGATTGCGTGCGCAAACCCACGCATCCGACGGTCTGCGCACGCATGCCGGCCGATTGCGTGCGCAAACCCACGCAGGCGACGGTCTGCGCACGCACGCCGGCCGATTGCGTGCGCAAACCCACGCAGGCGACGGTTTGCGCACGCGAGCGGCTGGGGTGGGGGGCGATGGGGTGGGGGGCGATGGGGTGGGGGGCGATGGGGTCGGGGTCATGGGGCGACGGAGAACAGGTCGGTGAAGCCGCTCGGGTCGTGGCGGCCGATGGTGCCGTGCTCGAAGATGCCGTAGCCGACGTGGTCGGTGCCGGACGCGTCGTGCCAGGTGGCCCGGGCGACGTGGTCGATGACGCCCCACGGGATCCGACCGGCGACCTCGGGCGCGGTCAGGTCGTAGGTGGCGTGGTCGACCCAGCCACGGCCTCGCCACTGGCCGTGGCCCCAGTCGGGGTCGCCGCCGTACCCGCAGCCGATGTGCAGCGGCATCGAGCCGAGCACCTCGACCTCCATGGCGATTGGCTCGCCGTTGCGCTGGCGGAGGTGCACGGTGGCACCCAGTGGGAGCCGCGTGCCCGAGCGATACCGCACGTCCACCTGCGGCCAGCCGAGCTGCTCGATGCCCCGCCCGGACCCTGCCGGCCACTGGCGGACGGCGTCGTTCAGGGTCCGGAACCCGTCGGGATCCTCCTGCAGGATCGTCACGGTGGTGAACTCGGGGAAGCGCATCGGGATCCAGAACCAGTGCAGCTTGGGCTCCAGCTCGGCGGACCAGCGCCCCGCTGGCACGGCCTCACCGACCGGGCGGATGCCCCACGAGCGGTCGCGGGTGCCGGTCCACTGCTCGGCATCCAGCGTCCACGTCCTGCCCCCGCCCGACACCGTGCCCGACCAGGTGCCGATGCCGAGGAACCGGCTGGCCTCGAGGATCTGCTTCGTGCCGGTTCGCAGCGTGTGGTAGGCCTCGTCGTGCACGGGCACGAACCGCGTCCAGGTGGCGTCCATCGCCACGGCGTCGTCGTCGACCACGACCCGCACGGTGTGCAGCGGTTCGATCACCTCGATGCGGATCGGGCCGACCTCCATGCGCATCCGGTCGTCGCTCATCGCATCGCTGGCCCGCACGACGTGGTGCACCGAGCCGACCCGCAGGCAGGCGTAGGCGTCCATCACGCCGAGGTTGGGGTAGACGCCGAACCCGGCGATCAGCTGCATGTCCTCGTGACCGTGGGGGATGACGTGGAAGATGTTGCGGTCGTAGAAGTCGCGGTCGCTGGTCCCGGGAAAGGCCATCGACAGCGGGGTCTGGTGGATCGGGTACTCGTCGAGCGGGTGAGCCATGGCGGGCGCCTTTCAGGTGGTCCAGTCGGCCAGGACGTCGGTCAGGCGGTGCTGGCCGGGGTGGCAGGGAACGGTGGTCGTCGCCGGGGTGCGCGACAGGCGCGGCGCCGGGGCGGCATGGGTCGACCCGTGGACGTCGACGGCGATCCCCCGGTGGCGGGTGTGCGGATGCCGGGCCACCTCGGCCACGCTGAGCACGGGGGCGAAGCAGCTGTCCGACCCGTCGAGGAGCGCGCACCACTCGTCGCGGGTCCGGCTGCGGAACAGCTCGGTCAGGCGGGCCCGCTCCTCGGCCCAGCCGCGCGTCGCCCACCCCTCGGGCTCGTCGAGGCCGAGCCGGGCGTACAGCTCGGCGTGGAACTGCGGTTCCAAGGCCCCGATGGAGATCCACTGGCCGTCGGCGGTCTCGTAGACGTTGTAGTAGGGCGCACCGCCGTCGAGGACGTTGGTGCCCCGGCGCCCCCAGTGGCCGGACGTCTTCGCCGTGAACATCGGCCCGGCGATCTGCGCCGCGCCGTCGACCATCGCCACGTCGATGGTCTGGCCGAGACCGCTGCGCTCGCGCTCGTAGGCCGCACAGGCCACGCCGAAGGCCAGCAGCATCGACCCGCCGGCGAAGTCGCCGAGCAGGTTCACCGGGAACACCGGCGCACCGCCATCGGGGCCGATCATCTCCAGCGCTCCGGACAGGGCGATGTAGTTGATGTCGTGCCCGGCGGCGTGGGCCAACGGCCCGTCCTGGCCATAGCCGGTCATCCGGGCATAGATCAGCCGCGGGTTGCGCGCCGTCAGCACGTCCGGCCCGAGGCCGAGACGCTCGCACACCCCCGGCCGGTACGGGTCGACGAACACGTCGGCGGCGTCGGTCAGGGCGAGGACGCCGTCGAGCCCGGTGGGCGTCTTGACGTCGAGGACCACGCTGCGCTTGCCGCGCAGCATCGGGCTGGTCGCCGGGCGGTCCGGCACGGGCGGGGCACTGCGCTCCACGCAGACCACGTCGCAGCCGAAGTCGGCCAGCACCGCGGTGGCGTAGGGCGCCGGACCGAGACCGACCATCTCCACCACGCGCAGCCCGGCCAGCGGACCGCCGAGCGCGGCCGTCACGCAGGCTCCTCGCCCATCGCCACCCGCTTGGCCCAGCGATAGTCGAGCTTGCCGGCCGGCGAGCGGAGGATCTCGTCGACCACCACCAGGGCGCGCGGCACCTTGTAGCCGGCGATGTGCTGGCGGCAGTGGGTCTGCACGTCACCGAGCTCGGGTTGGGTGCCGGGGGCGGCGGCGATGACGGCCACGACCCGCTGACCCCAGCGATCGTCGGGCACCCCGACGACCACTGCGTCGTACACACCAGGGTGCGACTTCAGGGCGTTCTCGACCTCCTCGGGGAAGATCTTCTCCCCGCCCGAGTTGATGCTGACCGAGCCCCGTCCGAGCAGGGTGATGCTGCCGTCGGCCTCCAGCATGGCGTGGTCTCCGGGGATCACGTACCGTCGTCCGTCGGCACCCGTGACGAACACCTCGGCGGTCTTCTCCGGGTCGTTCAGGTAGCCGACGGGGATGTTCCCGAAGCGGGCCAGCCGGCCGACGACGCCGGAGCCCGGTGGCAGCGGGCGCAACTGATCGTCGAGCACGACCGACTGCGGGGCGGCCTTCACCGTCGGCCCGCCCTTCATCGCCGTGCCCTTGCCGATCACGGAGAAGCCGTTGGCCCCGCCCTCGCTGGAGCCGACCGAGTCGCTGATGATCAGGTTGGGGAACCGGTCGAGGAACCGGTCCTTGGCGTGCTGGGAGAACAGCACGGCGCTCGAGCCGACGAAGAACAGCGACGACGCATCCGGCGGCCGGCCACCGGCGACGAGCTCGTCGTAGGTGTCGAGCAGTGGTCGGGCCATGGCGTCGCCGGTGATGAACAAGCTGTTGACCCGCTCGGCCTCGACCGTGCGCCACACCTCGGCCGGATCGAACCGGGCACGCAGCACCATCGACCCGCCGATGAACGCCTGGCCCATGACGCTCCACTGGCTGGCTCCGTGCATCAGCGGCGGCAGCGGGAAGCTAACCATGGTGAAGCCGGCGTTGCCCTTGGCGACGAACCCGCTGGGATCGTCGAGGATCTCGCCGGTGCGGATGTCGACGCCGCCGCCGAGCGCCATGACCACGTCCTCGTGGCGCCAGACGACCCCCTTCGGCATGCCGGTGGTGCCGCCGGTGAACAGGATGTAGTGATCGTCACCCGAGCGCGGGCCGAAGTCACGGTCGTCGGACTGGGCGGCGAGGGCGGCCTCGTACTCCGCACCGAACACCAGGCGGGGCACCTCGGGAGCGACGGCTGCGGCACGCTCGGCGTACTGCTCCTCGACGATCAGGGCCCGCAGCCCGGCTTGGTCGAAGAGGTAGCGCAGTTCGTCCTCGACGTAGCGGTAGTTGATGTTGATCCAGACGGCACGCAGCTTGAACACCGCCCACAGCGCCTCGACCCACTCGACCCGGTTGAGGGCGTAGATCCCCACCCGATCGCCGGGGCCGATCCCGGTCGACGCCAGGTGGTGGGCCAAGCGGTTGGCCCGCCGGTCCATCTCGGCGTACGTCCGCCGGGCGCGCTCGTCGGCGAGGTACGGCCGGTCGGGCCACTCGTCGACGGCCTGCTCGAAGAGATCGGCGATGTTGAACGTCGCAGCGGGCATCCGGCCCATTAGATCAGCCCTGCCGACTCGCCGGCGGCCCGGGGTGTCATCGAGCGCGATATCGGTGGATCGGGAACGGGTAGCCGAGGACGACGCAATAGACGAACAGGACGAGGAACGAGGCGAGCGCGCCGAGGATGCCGAGACCCAGGCCGAGTCGGGCCGAACCGCTGTCGTCGCCCGAATCGCGCAGGGCGGTACGCCCGCAGACGATCGCCGCGAGCGATGCGAGGATGCCCGGAACGGGAAGGAGGCCGGCGATGCCGAGCGCCAGTGCAAGCTGGCCGAGCGATCGCCGCCCCGTGGTGGTGGAGGGAGTCATACCCCGAACGTAGGGATCGTCCGCTGCGCTCGCATCCGACACCGGGATGAGCGCGCGTCCGTCCACCGAGGGAAGTCAGCCTCGACCGCCTCGCTGGGCCACGCCGGCGTCATAGGCGAACACCACCGCCTGCACCCGATCACGCAGACCGAGCTTGGACAGGATCGACGAGACATGCGTCTTGACCGTGGCTTCGCCGAGGTACAGGACCGTGGCGATCTCCGCGTTGTTGCGACCACGGGCCACTTCAACCAGGACCTCGCGCTCGCGCGCGGTCAGCCGGGCCAGGAGGTGGGCGAGGTCCGGTGCTGGTTCCAGCATGGCGAACCGCTCGATCACCCGGCGAGTCACTTCGGGAGACAGGAGCGCGGCGCCGTCGGCGACGATCCGGATCGCCTCGATCAGGCGGTCGGGCGGGGCGTTCTTGAGGACGAATCCGGCGGCGCCGGCGCGCAGCGCCTCGAAGACGTAGTCGTCGCGGTCGAAGGTGGTCAGCATGATCACCCTCGCACCGCTCGGACCGGCCACGATGGCCCGCGTCGCTTCCACCCCGTTCAAACGTGGCATCTCGATGTCCATCAACACCACATCGGGCCGGGCTCGCTCCAGCAACTCGAGTGCCTCTCGGCCGTCCGCAGCCTCGCCCACCACGGTGAGGTCATCCTCGGTGCCGAGGATCATCGCGAAGCCGGACCGAACGAGGGCCTGGTCGTCGACGATCAGCACACGGATCATCGGTGGCCCCGCAGGGGAAACTCGGCGTGAACCCGGTATCCACCCTCCGGCCGTGGGCCGGCCTCCAAGCGACCCTCGTGGAGCCGAAGGCGTTCGCGCATTCCGAGCAGGCCGAGACCGCCTTGCTCGCTGGTCGGACGCGCCATCCCGTCGTCGGTGACCGTCACGTCGAGCCGAGTCGGCTGGAAATCGATCGTGACCTCCGCCCGACGCGCATCGGCGTGTTTGCGCGTGTTCGTCAGCGCCTCCTGAACGATCCGGAACGCCGACAGGTCGACTCCGGGCGGCAGTGCGACGGGGTCACCCAGCACCCGCCAGCCGACATCGAGCCCGCTGCGTCTGGCGTCGGCGATCAACTCCTGACCACGTCCCAACCCCGGTTGCGGGCCTGCTTCGTCGGCGTGCGACCCAGCCCGGAGGAACCCGACCAACCGTCGGAACTCGTCGACCGCGTCCCGGCTCGACGTCTCGATGACATCGAGCGAGGCTCGAGCCCGTTGCGGATCGCGCCCGATGACCCGGCCGGCTGCGGCCGCTTGCACGCCCATGAGGCTGACGTGGTGGGCCAGCACGTCGTGGAGTTCACGAGCGATCCGCAGCCGTTCCTCGATGACGGCGCGTTCCGCGTTGGCGTGGCGCTCCTCGTCCAACTCCGCGGTTCGCTCGGCCAGGTCGTTGGCATGCTCGGTCCGGCTCCGCCACACCTCGCCGAGCGTCCAGGCTGTCACGATGATCAGCACACTCAGCGCGGCGTCGAAGCCGAGGATCACGTTGAACGCGCCGCCGAGGTCGGCCCGCCGTGCGGTCCGCACCGCGACGACCACGTACATGACCGCCAACGCAATTGCCCCAGCCAATCTGATCGCAGTCCTCCAGCGTGGCGAACCGTGGACACCGATGCTCACGAAGGAGGTGGCCAACACCACGACGGTGACGGTCGGTTCCGGCACCTCCACCAGTCGCGTGGCGATGAACACCCCGATACATGCGACGAACGACACCTCGGGCGCGCCGCGGCGAAGGGCGAGCGGCGCTGCGCAGCACCAGACCAACACGATCGCCGTCAGTCGGTCCGTGGCGATGGGCACACCCGCCTGCTGATTGATCCGGTATTGGCCGAGAACCCGAAGCGTGCCCATCGCACCCAACAGGGCCGCCACGACGGCGTCGGTCCGGAGCGGGTGACGCCCCCAGAGCACGCGGATCCGTTGGATGCCCACGCCCGAACCGTACCGATCTCCCGACGACGCGCCCTCCACCTGCAGACGGATCTGCAATCAGCGCGACCGACGATGCGCGGGCGGCGGCGAACGTCGATCCTCGACGCCATGAACCTCCGCTGCACAACGTTCGCCGTGCTCACCGCCGTCGCCGGCGCCACCTCGATCACGTCCGCGCCCGCCTCGGCGCGAGCTGGCACCGTGCCGCCCACGGCAACCGACGCAGCGCCGCACGACCGCCTGCAGTCGCTGCTCGATCGGGAGCTGAGCCGGTACCCGTCGATTCCGGGGATCGTCGTCCAGGTGATCTCGGCCACTCGTCACCTGGACATCGCCGCAGCTGCCGGGACCGACGACCTCGACGCACACACCCCGATGTCGACGGACAGCTCCGTTCGCATCGCGTCGGTCACCAAGACGTTCACCGCGGCGGCAACGCTCCGGCTGGTCGAGCAACACCGCCTGAACCTCTCGGCCACGCTCGTCGAGGCCGGCGTCGAGCCGGATCTCGTCGAGTTGCTCCGCGGCGACGGGTACGACGTCGACGCGATCACCGTTCGCCAGCTGCTGAACCACACCAGCGGGATCGCCGACTTCGCCGGCAACGCCGGCGGGGTGGCCGGGGGTCCGTACGCCGCGGCCGTACTGGCTGACCCGGGCCGTCGTTGGACCCGAGGTGATCAGGTCCGCTTCGCGGTCGAGCACGACGATCCGCTCGCTCGCCCCGGCACGGAGTACCACTACAGCGACACCGGCTACGTGCTGCTGGGATCCATCCTGGAGAGCCACACCGGTGCGTCGTTCGGGCAAGCGCTGCGTCGGCTGCTCCGCTTCGACCGCCTGGGGTTGGACAGCACCTACGTCGACGACGGTGTCGAGCGCCCCGTGGCGGAGCGCTCCCCGGCCCATCAGTACGTCGGCGAGGTGGACGTCGATCGCCTCGACCCCTCCGTCGACCTGTACGGCGGCGGCGGGATCGTGACCACCATGCGTGATCTGGCGACCTTCTACGCCGCGCTGTTCGGCGGTCGGGTGTTCAACGATCCGACGACGTTGACCATGATGACGACCATCGACTCGGCCGCCGACCAGGTGCACGGCGGTCTCGGCGTGTACCGACTCAGCGATGCGCCTCCATGCTGGTATCACGACGCCTTCTGGGGTGTCGCCGCCCTGAGCTGCCCGGACCTCGACCTGACCATCGCGGTGGCGTGGACGCAGGCCATCGTTCCCGGCGGGTTCGACAATCGCCAACTGCTGGATGCCGTGGCCAAGACCGTACTGTCGGCGGCGTGAACGGCACCGAACACCTCACCGTCGAACAGGTCGGCCACACCCTGGTGGTCACCATGAACCGGCCCGAGGCCAAGAACGCCTTGAGCCAGGCGATGTTGGCCGGCATGTACGACGCCTGGGTCGAGCTGAACACCAACGACGACCTGCGCTGCGCGATCCTCACCGGTGCGGGAGGGAACTTCTGCACCGGCATGGATCTGAAGGCTGCTGCGGCGGGCGGTGGCCCGGTCACCGACCACGCCGCACGCTGGAAGGACGATCCAGACCTCCACTGGAAGGCGCTGCTGCGCCACTACCGGGTCCACAAGCCGCTGATCGCCGCGGTCGAGGGCTACGCCGTGGCCGGCGGAACCGAGATTCTCCAGGCCACGCACATCCGAGTCGCCGGCGAGGGTGCCACCTTCGGCGTCTTCGAGGCCCGCCGCGGCCTGTTCCCGGTGGGTGGATCCACGGTCCGTCTGCAACGCCAGATCGGTTACACCGCGGCCCTGGAGATGCTGCTGACGGCTCGGGCCTATCCGGCCGCCGAGGCACTGGCCATCGGACTGATCGGCCGAGTGGTACCCGACGGTCAGGCCCTGGCGACGTCGCTGGAGATCGCCGAGATGATCGCGGCCAACGGCCCGCTCGCCGTCGAGGC
Organism: Actinomycetes bacterium; assembly: GCA_029782355.1. Classification (GTDB taxonomy): domain Bacteria; phylum Actinomycetota; class Acidimicrobiia; order Acidimicrobiales; family Ilumatobacteraceae; genus JAKOUY01. The sequence goes on along the minus strand of JAKOUY010000023.1, from coordinate 9,721 downwards.
GATCCTCCGCTCCGTGCGTGAGACCGCCACCCTGCCGGAGGAGGAGGCCCTGGCCAAGGAGCTGGAGATCGGTTGGCCGATCTTCGCCACGGCCGATGCCAAGGAGGGCCCGCGAGCGTTCGCCGAGAAGCGGCCGCCCGTGTGGACCCGCCGCTGATCGCCGGCGCCGCCCGGATCAGCGGGAGACGACGAACCGGCAGCGCCCGGCGCGCTTGGCGTCGAGCATGGCCAGGTCGGCCGACTTCAGCGCGTCGGTGATGGTCACGCCGTCGCCGACGTGGGCCACGCCGATGCTGGCACCGACGCGCGCCGGGCCGAGGTGCTGGGGCAGCGGGTCGGTGACGGCCATCAGCAGGCGCTCGGCGATGTCGGCGGCGGCCGCGTCGGTGACCCCGTCGACGATGGCGGCGAACTCGTCGCCACCCAGCCGGGCGACATGGTCGTTGGGCCGCAGCACGGCGCGCATCCGCGCCGCGATCTCCACCAGCACGGCATCGCCGACGGCGTGCCCGTAGCGGTCGTTGACCTCCTTGAAGTGGTCGAGATCGACGAAGACCACCGCCGAACCCAGATCGGCGTTGCCGGTGAGCTCCCCGAAGCCGGCGCGGTTGTACAACCCGGTCAGTGGATCGCGCATGGCCGCCTCGCGCAGGAGCCGCTCGCCCTCCTCGCGTTCGACGGCGCGGGTCAACGCCATGCCCAGCTCGCGGTAGGCCAACCGGGTGTTGCCGAGCAACCCGCCGACGTTGAGGTCCCGGGCGAAGTGCAACAGCACCAGGGCATTGCGTTGACCGATCTCGATGCGCATCGCCAGCAGCTGGGCGAACCCGTCGGCCTCCATCGCCGTGACCACCTCGGCCGGCAGCGTGTCCAGCGGGACGTCGACGATCTCGCCGCTGTCGGGCGCCGGCCACAGGCAGGCCTCGCCGGACTCGACCGTGGCGCGCACCGCCGGTTCGAGCGCCGAGCCGGGTCGGCCGGCAGCCAGGGTCATCCGTACCGTGCCGGGCCAGGTGATGACCAACGACAGGTGGGTGGAGTCGGCGGTGTCGTAGGTCAGCCGGCGGGCGACGGCGGCACCGACGTCGGCCAGGGCGTCGCCGCGGATCATCCGCCGCAGGACGTCACCGACCGGCGAGAGATCGGAGCGCGACGAGATGGTGACGACCCAGCCGCGGCACCCGTCGCGGTCGAAGCCCGCCGGGGACACGTCGAACTCCTCCTCTTGGCCGTCCGGCCCGACGACCACCGCGGGGAAGGACAGCGCCCTGGCGGCGATGGGCGTGGCCGCGCCGGGGGCGAACAACCCGGAGAGCTCGGCCCGGGTGGCATGCCCGAGCACATCGAGCACGCTGCGGCCGACCAGCTCGCCGTAGGGCCACCCGGCCAGATGACCGGCGCCACCGTAGGCACCGGTGACGACGCCGTCGCATCCGACCACCAGGGCATGCACGGTCATCCCGGCGAGGACGTCTTCGGGCATCACCCGTGTCAGCGTATCGTGGGCGAGGAACGCGATCGGTGGCGCCGCTCCGCTCCGTCACGACGGCAGGGTGGCTGCCAGACTGGCGCTCGATGGAGTTGGCCTACACCCCCGAGCACGAGGCGATGCGGGCCGAGCTGCGCGCCTACTACGACCAGCTGCTGACGCCGGAGGTGGTGGCCGAGTTGGCCGGGGGGCACGGCATCGGGGCACCGATGCGCCGGGTCTGGAAGCAGATGTGCGCCGACGGCTGGGCGGGCATCGGGTGGCCCACCGAGTACGGCGGTCAGGGCCGCAGTGCCATCGAGCAGTTCATCTTCTTCGACGAGTCGATGCGCGCCGGCGCCCCGGTGCCGATGCTGACGATCAACACGGTCGGGCCGACGATCGCCGCCTTCGGCACCGAGGAGCAGAAGGCCTTCTTCCTGCCCAAGGTGCTGGCCGGCGAGATCCACTTCTGCATCGGCTACAGCGAGCCGGGGGCCGGCACCGACCTCGCCGCCCTGCGGACACGCGCCGAGCGGGACGGCGACCAGTGGGTGATCAACGGCCAGAAGATGTGGACCTCGCTGTCCAGCGACGCCGACTACATGTGGCTGGCGGTGCGCACCGACCCGGACGCCCCGAAGCACAAGGGCATCAGCATCATCGTCGTGCCGATGGACACCCCCGGCATCACCCGCCACCCGCTGCGCCTGATCGGTGAGCACGACATCAACGCCGTGTACCTCGACGACGTCCACGTGCCGGTGGAGAACTGCGTCGGTGGCGTCAACCGCGGCTGGACGCTGATCACCAACCAGCTCAACCACGAGCGGGTCACGCTGTGCAGCAGCGGCGTGGTGGAGCGGGCGCTCGACGACATCACCGCCTGGGCCTGCGACACGCACCTGCCCGGCGGGGGGCGTGTCGCCGACCAGGAGTGGGTGCAGATCAACCTGGCCCGGGTCCACGCCAAGCTCGACGTGCTGCGGTTGATGAACTGGCAGGTCGCCTGGGAGCAGACCCAGGGCAAGCTGGACATCGGGCACTGCTCGGCCATCAAGGTCTACGGCACCGAGTTCTACCTCGAGGCGTTCCGGCTCCTGTTCGAGATCCTCGGCCCGCCCGGGTACCTGAAACCGGACACACCCGGCGGGATCCTGCGCAGCCGGCTGGAGGCGTCGTACCGCGGCATGCTGATCCTGACCTTCGGCGGCGGGGTCAACGAGATGCAGCGCGACCTGATCACCATGTTCTCGCTGGGCTTCCCGAGGGCGTCACGCTGATGGACTTCTCCTTCTCCCCCGACCAGGTCGAGCTGCAGTCCCTGACCCGGCGGATCCTCGCCGACGCCTGCACCCCAGCCCATCTCACGGCGACCGCCACCACCGAGTCCGGCACCGACCTCGACCTGTGGCGCTCCCTCGGGGCGGCCGGGGTGGTGGGCATCGGCCTGCCCGAGGCCGCGGCTGGCGGCGGGCTCGGCTGGTTGGAGACGGCCATCGTGCTCGAGGAGGTCGGCCGCCACGCCGCTCCCGTCCCGGCGCTCGCCGTCCTGGTCAGCGCCCCGTCCGTGGTCGAGCACGCCGACCTGCTGGCCGGCGTCGCCGACGGTTCCACCATCGTCGCCCCGGCAACCCACGAGCAGGTCGGCGACGTCCACGCCCCAGCCGCGACCGTCGCCGACGGCGTGCTGACCGGAACCAAGGTCTGCGTGCCGGCGGGAACCCTGGCCGCTCGATTCGTCGTCACCGCGGCCGACGGGCTGTACGCCGTGGAGGCCGACGCGCCGGGGGTCGCGGTCACCCGCCAGGAGACCACCAGCGGGGTCCCGGACGCCATGGTCGAGTTCGCTGGCGCCCCGGCCGTCCGCCTCGGCGGGGTCGAGGCGTCCGCCGACCTGCTGCGCCGGGCGATGTCCGCCGCGGCGGTGATCGTCTCCGGCTCGTGCCAGACGGCCCTGGCGTTGACGGCCGACTACACCAAGACCCGCGTCCAGTTCGACCGGCCGATCGCCGCCTTCCAAGCGGTCAGCCAGCGCGCCGGGGACGCCTACATCGACACCGAGGCCGTTCGCCTCACTGCCTGGCAGGCGGCGTGGCGGTTGGCCAACGGCTACCCGGCGGACGCGGCCCTGCTGACCGCCAAGTTCTGGGCGGCCGAGGGCGGCTGGCGGGTCATGCACGCCGCCCATCACCTCCACGGCGGGTTCGGCGTCGACCGTGACTACCCGTTGCACCGCCACTTCCTGATCCACAAGCAGCTCGAGCTGCTGTGGGGCTCGGCCACCCCGTCGCTGCGCGACCTCGGTCGGCTCCTCGTCACCTGACCCGGCGCCCGGCTGACCCGCTGTCGCCGGGAGGTCGCGCCGGTCCGGTCATGCCCGGTCGAGGCGGCGGAGCGCGTCCTGCTTGCAGGCCTGGTAGTCGACCTTGCCCACCGGGGTGCGCGGCACCTCGTCGACGACCAGGATCGACTTCGGCGACTTGTAGTCGGCCACCAGGGTCCGGGCGTGGGCGACCAGCTCGTCGAAGCCAGCCTCCATGCCCGGGCGGATGGCTACCAGGGCGGTGACCTGCTCGCCCCACCGCTCGCTGGGCGTGCCGACGACGGCCACGTCGTACACCGCGGGATGCGACTTCAGCGCTGCCTCGACCTCCTCCGGATAGATCTTCTCGCCACCCGAGTTGATGCTCACCGAGCCACGGCCGAGCACGGCGATGGAACCGTCCTCCTCGATCCGGGCGAAGTCGCCGGGGATCACCCAACGCTGACCGTCGATGACCGGGAACGTCGCCGCGGTCTTCTCCGGGTCCTTGTAGTAGCCGAGCGGGATGTGCCCGCTGCGGGCCAGCTTGCCGACCTCGCCCACCGCGCAGACCCGCAGGTCCTCGCTGAGCACCGTGGTGTCCGGACCGGTGTTGAACCGTGGCGGACCCTGCTGGCCGTCATCGGGGCGAGCCCCTGCGGCACCGGTCTCGGAGGCGCCGTAGCTGTCGGACAGGAACACGTTGGGGAGCACGGTGCGCAGCTGCGCCTTGACGTGCGGCGTCAGCGGTGCCCCGCCGTTGCCGAAGCCGTACAGGTTGGACAGGTCGTAGGTGGCCGTGCCGTCGGCCAGCGCCTCGGCCAGTGGACGAGCCATGGCATCGCCCATGGTGCTGATGCTGTTGGCCTTCGCCCGGGACGCCAGCTCCCACACCCGGTGGGCGTCGAAGCTGCCGCAGTACATGATGTAGCAGCCTCCGCTGACCACCGCGTTGCCCATGGTCCACTGCGCGCCCCCGTGCATCATCGGCCCCATGCCCATCATCCGCAGCTGCATCGGGGCGGCCAGGGCTTCGTCGGCCAACTGCTCGACCCGGTCGATCGGCCGGTTGCCGCGGGCCGCGTTGAGGGCAGCGAGGATGATGTCCTCGTTGCGCCACAGGACGCCCTTGGGCATGCCCGTGGTCCCCCCGGTGTAGAGGACGTAGAGATCGTCGGCACTGCGAGCCTCGGACGGAGGGCGATCGGCGGAGGCTGCAGCCAGGGCAGCCTCGTACTCCTCGCCCATCGTCAACACGTGGCGCAGGCCGGTGAGCTCCGGCTCGACCGCGGCGACGGCATCTCGGTACTCCGGGGCGACGATGATGGCCACGCAGTCGGCGTTGTCGTACAGGTAGCGCAGCTCGTTGAGCACGTAGCGGTAGTTGACGTTGATCGGCGCCGCGCCGATCTTGAAGCAGGCGAAGAACGCCTCGACCCACTCGATCCGATTCGGCGCATGGATGCCGACATGGTCGCCGTGGCGGACCCCGATGCTGGTCAGGTGGTTGGCCAGGCGGGTGGCACGCTCGTCGAGCCGGGCAAAGCTGTGCTCGGCGTCGTTGGTGATGATCGCCGGCCGTTGGCCGATGGCGTCGGCCAACACCTCCAGCACGTCGGCCAGGTTCAGGGGGCGGGACATGGCCCGGCAGAGTACCGAGCGGTCAGCCGCCACGCAGCAGCGGAAGGCCCTCGGCGGCGAACGCGTCGAGCTGGTCGCACAGCTCGTCGCGGTCCCGGGCGCGGAAGCGCACCTGGATCTGGTTGACCGCCGGCGGAGCCCCGGCCAGCAGCCGCTCGGCGATCTCGGCCGGTGACCCGGTGATGGTGTGCGGGCCGACGTCCCAGCTGGGCGGGCCGACGTGCAGCGGGGCGGTGAGGTGGCCGATGACGATCGGCTCGGTCCGGCCTGCCGCGGCGCGGGCCGAGAGCAGCAGGTCGACCATCTCCTGCGACGCCGGGCTCTGCGGGAGCCAACCGTCGGCCAGGGTGGCGGCCCGGCGAATGGCCGCGTTGGTCGAGCCGGCGATCCAGATCGGCGGGCGGGGAGTCTGCACGGGGCGCGGCGCGGCGCCGAAGCCGTCGACGAACTCGTGCTCGAGCAGGTCGGCCAGCACCCCGACGCCGTCGGCGACCGCCCGGCCGCGCCCGGCGAAGTCGACGCCGAGGTGGGCGAACTCGGCCTCGACGTGACCGGCGCCGATGCCACAGATCAGCCGCCCACCGGAGAGCCAGTCGAGGGTGGCGAACTGCTTGGCCGCCATCAATGGGTTGCGGTACGGCAGCACGTACACGTGGGTCAGCAGCATGATCCGCTCGGTGTTCGCCGCCAGCCAGCCCAGCGTCGACACCGGGTCGACCCAGAACGTGCTCATCGTCGCCGCCACGGACTCGGGCAGGCTGACGTGGTCGCACACGCCGAGGTAGTCGTACCCGGCCCGGTCGGCCACGCCGGCGACGTGGGCCATGTCGGCGGGACCGGCGGTGCGCTCCCATGGCTCGGCGGTGGTCACCGTGTGGGCCTGGATCGGCAGTTGCAGGCCGACGATGCGCCGACCGTGGCCAACGGTGTACATCTCAGCCGACCTTCGGCGTGTTGAGGTCGGTGACGTTGTCGAGCAGGATCCGCCGCCGGGTGGCGTCGTCGAACTGCTTCAGCTCCGGCAGGTAGTCGAGGGGCCGGGGCATGCCCTCGATGTGCGGCCAGTCGCTGCCGAACAGCACCCGATCGGCTCCCATCACGTCGACCACCTCGGCCACGTCGTCCTCCCAGAACGGGTTGATCCACCAATGCTGGCGGAAGGTCTCGACGGGATGGGTGGTGAAGTAGCCGGGCATCTTGTGGTGCGTGCCGTCCAACTTCTTCACCGCGTCGCGCAGGTAGTCCGAGCCGTTCTCCACCGACGCCATCCGCAGGTTCGGGAAGCGGTCGAAGACCTTGGCGAACACCGACGTGACCACGAAGTCGGCCGCAGCCCGCTCGATGGCGAAGGCCCGGATGGTCGGCTGCCAGCCGCCGGAGAACTGGGCGCTGAACGAGTCGTTGGCGTACCCGTTCGACGAGTATCCACTGTCGCCGGCGTGCACCACGGTCGTGATCCCGGCCTCGTTGACCCGGGCCCAGAAGGGGTCGAAGCGCCGATCGAACGGTGAGCACTGGCCGTCGCGCGTGGTCGGGGCGGCCGGGCGCATGACGATGACGCGGGCGCCACGATCGAGGGCCCACTCGAGCTCGGCGCAGGCCCAGTCGACGTCGGCCAGGCTGAGGTAGGGCGCCGCGAAGATCCGCTCGCGGTAGGCGAACCCCCAGTCCTCGTCCAGCCAGCGGTTGAACGCGGCGAACGTCAGCGTGACGGCCTCCGGGTCGTTGCGCAGGACTTGTTCGTAGAGCATCCCGAGCGTGGGGAACAGCCACACCGCGCTCAGCCCGTGGTCGTCGAGGCGTTCGATGCGGGCATCGCGATCGCGATACTCCGGGCGGATCGGCTCGTGGACGGACAGGAACTCCAGCGGGTTCTTCCCCTCGGGGTTGCCGCGGAAGTACTCGTGCATCACCCCGGCCGGGGCGACCGGGTCGAAGGTCGGGTTCTTCACCCCGCGGTACACCATGCCGCCGATGACCGGGTACGACCGCTTGCCCACCGTGGCCCACTGCACGCAGCGCTCGCCGTGCTTGGGGTCGAGGTGCCGGGTGAAGGCATCGAGCGCCTCGTAGTAGTGGTTGTCACAGTCGAAGGGCGCGTACCCCAACTCGCTCATGGCGGCATGGTACGGCCGGTGCGGCGGACGGGTCGAGCCCTGCCGGGGCCTGCCGGTACGGTGCGGGCCGTGCTGCTGACCGCCGACGACTCCCATGTCCGGACGCTGACCCTCGATCGACCCGAGGCGCGCAACGCCTTCAGCCAGTCGCTGTACCGAGCGCTGGCCGCGGCACTGGTCGATGCTGCGGCGGACGACTCGGTCCGCGTGGTCGTCGTCACGGGCACCACCAACTTCTCGGCTGGCACCGACCTGAAGGAGATGGCCGCCCTGGCTGCCGGCACCTTTGTCGGCTCCGGCGACGGGTTCACCCACCTGCTGGAGGCCCTCGAAGCGTTTCCCAAGCCGCTGATCGCTGCGGTCGAGGGCGCCGCCGTGGGAATCGGGCTCACCATGCTCCTGCACGCCGATGTGGTCGTGGTGGCCGACACGGCCCGCCTGCGCACGCCGTTCAGCGAGATGGGCGTGCCGCCCGAAGCCGGGTCCAGCGTGCTCTTGGCCGAGCGGATCGGTTGGCAGCGCGCCGCCGAGTTGCTGCTCACGTCGCGCTGGATCGACGGTGCCGAGGCCGCCCGCATCGGGCTGGCCTGGGGCTGCGTGCCGGCGGGCTCGGCGCTGGCCGAGGCCACCAGGTTGGCGGTCGAGATCGCCGGGCGCGACCCGTGGGCGACCCGCCGGATCAAGCAGCTGATGCTGGTGGGCCGGGGACCCGGCGCGGTCGAGGCCCGCCAGCGGGAGTCGGCAGCGTTCGCCGAACTGTTCGCCGCACGGCGGTCGACGGTCACTGCCGGGCGCGATCGCGTCGACAGGCCGGAGGGGTAGGTTTCGGGACGTGACCGCGCCCGTGCTCACCCACCGGTTCCGTCGGCTGACGGCGGTCGCGGTGCTCCTCGCCGGCTTCGCCGCGGCGAGCGCCCACGCCGAGAACGACGCCAGCGACCAGCCGCTGGTCGACGGTGGTGCGTTGGGCGGGATCGACCTGCCCTTCACCATGGCGGACGGCTCCGTGAAGACCGTGACGGTGCAGTCCAGCGCCCTGACCACCGGCAGGTTCCGGGCCAAGAAGGTGCCCGAGGTCGACGGCCTGAACACCGTGGTCGGCTACTCGCTGGACATCGACGTCCCCGCTGTGCCCGGCACGGCGTACACCCAGACCGACGTGGCCGCAGCGTTCGCCACGGTCACCTCGCCGGAGGCGGTCGCCGATCAGTCACGGGTCCGCTGGGCGCTGTTGAACGGGTTCACCGGCGTCAACCTCGACGGGTTCCGTCAGCGCTTGGTCGATGCCGGGCTGGCGTTCCACAAGGGCTTGAGTGCCGAAGAGGCCATCGCCGGCACGCAGGCCGCAATCTGGAAGCTGGCCGAGGGCAACGTCTCGCTCGCGTCCACGGACGGGTTGAAGAACACCCAACTGGATGCGGCCGCGGTCGCCCAGTGGATCGTTGCCAACGCCCAGGACCCCTTCGACCAGACCACGGCGAGCTCCGCTCCGACGATCACCGCGCCGGAGGCCACCACCGGCGTGGCCGGCACCAGCATCGGTCCCTACACGGTCGTCGCCGACGGTGCCGTCACCCTGACCGCCGACAACCCGACCGTCCGCTTCGTCGATGCCCAGGGAGCCGAGCTGACCCAGCCGATCCCACCCAACACACCATTCTTCGTCGCCGTCGCCCCCGACGCTCCGGCCGGTTCGGTCACCATCACCGCCACCGCTCCGGCCGTGTCGCTGGCCAGCTTCGGCGCGACCGCGACAGGTGCCCCCACCGAGGCCTTCACCGTCGTGAGCACGAATCCCGGCGCCGCCACCGCCACCGCCACCTGGGACGCAGCGCCCCTGCCGCCCACTGAACCCCCCACCACGACCACGACGACCACCGAGCCACCCACGACGACGACCGAACCGCCGACCACGACGACCACCACGACCACCGAGCCACCCACCACCACGACGACCACCGAGCCACCTACCACCACCACGACGACGACGACCGAGCCACCAACCACCACCACGACGACCACCGAGCCACCCACCACCACGACGACGACCACCGCCACCTGGGACGCAGCGCCCCTGCCGCCCACTGAACCCCCCACCACGACCACGACGACCACCGAGCCACCCACGACGACGACCGAACCGCCGACCACGACGACCACCACGACCACCGAGCCACCCACCACCACGAC